>CAVRZG010000014.1:0-71198 GCA_963725545.1 uncultured Nitrospiraceae bacterium
TCCCACTGGGCCGCCAGTGTCACGGCTGCCAGAAGATAGAAAAAATATACCGCCGGGAGACGCATGACATAAAGATACATGAGCGGAAGGACTATAGCCGCAACCACGAGTCTTTTAGAATGCATCAGACCTCGCTGAGACCGAGCCAAACCTGCGGTCTCTTCTCTTGTAGTCCTGAATAGCCAGCAGGAATTCATCCTTATTGAAATCAGGCCAGAGAGTGTCGGTAAAATAGAATTCAGAATAGGCAGACTGCCAGAGCAGGAAGTTGCTGATACGCATCTCCCCGCTCGTCCTGATAATGAGATCCGGAGGCAGATGGCCTGCAGTGTCAAGATAGGATTCAAAGACTTCTTCAGTCAGGTCTTCGGGCTTTATCCCTGAAGCCATGACCTTCTTTACAGCCCTGAGGATCTCATTTCTGCCGCTGTAACTGAGGGCGGTTGTCAGGACCATGCCTTTATTGGAGGCTGTTTTTTCTTCCGCCTCTTTGAGGATGGCCTGTATAGAATCAGGAAGCCTTGCGATATCACCTATCGGCTTGAAAATGACCCCGGTTTTCCTGAGCTTTTCAAGCTCATTTTTCAGGTATATCTCAAGGAGTTTCATCAATGTGTTTACTTCTGCGTAGGGTCTTCGCCAGTTTTCAGTAGAAAAGGTGTAGAGGGTCAAGGCCTTAAGTCCGAGTTCGACAGCAACCTCAATTACTTCCTTGGAACGCTCCACTCCCCGTCTGTGGCCTTCAACTCTCGGGATGCCCCGGGATTCAGCCCACCTGCCGTTGCCGTCCATGATAATGCCCACATGTCTTGGTATGCGCCCGCTCAACAGCATTTGGATACTATTTCCTCTTTAAAGGATAGATATAAAGTTCAGTCTTTATAGGATTCTCGCCCTTCATTATGTTGCCCGGCTTGATTCCGAACAGGGGACCCGTCAATACAATAACAGTATCGCCTGCAACAGTGTAATCGAACAACGGCCCCTGGTATGTCGTCTATAAGCACACTTTCCTCTGCAGAAAGACCAATCCACCGGAGGTCTTTAATACGGGAATTCCTGTAGCCAAGACCTTTCACCATCTTCAGCAAAGGAGTCCTTTCGACCGACAGGATCTGTGAGTCCTTAATGATCATCCTGTCTTTCACAGTCCAATCCCCCTTGTCGGAACCTATCGATGGAGAATATCTGGAAAACGACGTGAGAAAGCCCCCGGTTCTGGTCCCGCTCTTCCAAAGCCTTAACCCGGCGCCGTCATATATATTCACATATCCCTTTTCATCATATGCAACAGTAAGCTTGCCCCGACTTGCGTCGTCCAGGTAAACAAAGTCATATATATTTACCCCGACCGGCAGTTTCAATTGAGCGCCCTTTTTATATGTCCCGTCCCAAGAGATTTCCGAGACAGCGCCGTCAAAGCCGTCGGCTCGGGAATATGCCTGCCATATCAAGCCCTTATCCAGTCTCCTCAGAAACCCTTTGTCCTGAAATAGGAGTACAAATTCCGAGCCTTTCAACTCATATACGTATGAGGTGATTTCATCACTTTTCATCGATGTCACGACTACTTCGTCCTTGCCGTTTCCGTTCAAATCAATGGTGTCAAGCCAAAGGTGATCATCAAGACCGGAACTCTTTATTGTAAGCCCGCCCAGTGCCGGCTGAAGGTCCGAGCCAAGATTATAAAACAGGATTTCCTTGCCGTTGCTCAGTACTATCTCCTTCTTTCCGTCAGCGTCAATATCACCCGTGGCAATGAGCTTCGCATCCACAGGGAGATCCAACTCCAGCGAAGCATCCTTCTTATTCGTCTTGAAGTATTCCTCACCGAACCTCAGATCTTTTACGAGTGCGGCGTTAACCTCGGTCTTTATCTCTGAAAACTGCATGCCGTCGGAGACATAAAAAAGCCTCTGGAGCAGATCAGCGCCGGCTGCTCCCTGTTTTGAGATCAGATTCAGCGCCACATCTGCTTTCAGACGTTTTGCCTCGTTCAGGACTTCAGACGGGTTATCAGACTCAAGATCAGTGTCAATGATATTGAACCTGTCCGTCTCTTTAAGTTTTCTGTGATAAGAGTCGGCCATTTGCCAGTTGGTATCCTTCGATTGACAGAACAACAGATTGACCCTGACTTCCGATATCCTAATTTTGTCGCCTTCCTTTGCCGTGCCCTGGACAACATATCCGGATGATTTGTCTTTTCCGGCCTCCTTGATCTCGAGTTGTCCGATTAGAGACTCCAGGTTTCCGAGAGGCTGCTTTGTAACAGGATGCCGGAACGCGGCCTCTTCTCTGAGGATTGTAAACCGCATGCCTGCCCTTACAGAATCCTTGGCGCCGATATCAACAGTGACTCTGCCGCCTTCAACAGCAGTTATCTTTCCACTCATAGGTTTAAAAAAAGCCAGTGTTTCATCCCGCATCTTGTCAAGGGGATTATCCTCAGCGTATGAATCACCATGCATAGCAAAAAGGGCCAGGCAAAACGATACGGAAAGCAGGCATAACAAACAGAGGATGCCCGTCCTCCCTGCACCCGGCACACTGTATTCTGAGTTACGCTTCGAAATATGCAGATTGTTCGCCTCGAATTCTTTATTATGCATTTCCTGTTTTCATTACCTCCCGACTGCAAGTCTTTCTATCAAAGGATAAGGAAGAAGCTCCTGTCTCATCTTCTCCTGCACCTTCTTTATATCATAAGGTATCCTCACTATCTTTACCCGGTCATCCTCGATAACTGCAAAGCACGCCCTCGGATCGCCGTCCCTGGGTTGTCCGACACTTCCGGCGTTGATAATGTATCTGCTGTCTGCTTTGATACGCACGCTTTCCTGTATGGGTAAGAACTTCTCCGGAGGGGACTTTCTCTATGATAAACGGCTGATGGCTGTGCCCGATAAAACAGATTTTCTCCTCAAAGCTGTAAAAATTCAGTTCCGCATCCCAGAGATTAAGCAGATAGCTCCATTCTTCGGGCCTGCGTGGAGTTGCATGCACAAAGAATGCGTCTCTGTGCTTATCTTCTTCTATGAGAGGCATGGATTTAAGAATCTCTCTGTTCTTTTCTTCGATTACTTCGGAAGTCCATTCAACAGCCCGGCGCGCATGTTCATTAAAAAAGGACGCATCGGAAAGCCCGATAACCGCCCAGTCATGATTCCCCGCAACAAGGGGCTTGCACCCTCCCGAGAGTATTTCCGTGCATTCATTCGGGTTCGGCCCATATCCCACAGCATCACCAATGAATATGACGTCCTGAATCCCGCTGTTTTCAATATCAGCTAAAACTGCCATAAGTGCCTCAAGATTTGCGTGGACATCGGAAATGACCGCGTACCTCATCAAGCCTTACCGGCTTCTCTGGCCAGTTTGTCGAGCACCCCGTTGAGAAAAGAGGCTGCTTCGGCAGAGGAATACTTTTTCGCTATCTCTAACGCCTCATTGATTGTCACAACAGAAGGTATGTCCTTTCTGTGAAGGATCTCATAGGCTGCAAATCTGAGAATATTTCTGTCGACTGCAGCCATCCTTTTCAGAAACCAGTTTTCAGTGAACTTCTCAATGATCCTGTCTATCTCATCCAGATTGTCCAGTGTGCCCTTGACGAGTCTCTCTGCGAATTCCCTGATCTCCCTTGGTTCTTTCTTGCCTGACCAGAATTCCTCCAGATCTTTTCGTTCAAGTTCTCTCCTTGTAAAATCGACCTGAAAGAGCAACTGAAGCGCATATTCACGGGCTTTGCGGCGCTTCATATCATAGCTTTTTCATGAGCTGCGCCATTTCGATGGCTGTCAGCGCAGCATCCCAGCCTTTGTTGCCGCTCTTGGTGCCTGCTCTCTCGACCGCCTGCTCGATTGTATCGCACGTCAGAACGCCGAAAGCCACAGGGACACCTGTCTCCATGGATGCTGAGGCTATTCCCTTTGACACCTCCGCAGAGATATAGTCAAAATGGGGTGTTGCTCCCCGTATTACAGTCCCGAGACATATCACTGCATCGTAGACACCCTTCGCCGCCATCTTTTTGGCAATCAGCGGTATCTCGAAAGCACCCGGAACCCTGGCAACAGCTATATCTTCTTCCTTTGCCCCGTGCCTGATCAGTGCATCCTTTGCGCCGTCGAGCAGTTTACCGGTGATAAAATCATTAAACCTGCTGAGGACTATGCCGAATTTCAATCCTTTCGCCTGAAGTTCACCTTCAAAAGATCTCATATATTCCTCCTAAGGATGTTCAAGGATTTCGCATCCGTTAATCTTACACATTTTCCAGCATATGACCCATTTTCTTCTTCTTCGTCTTCAGATAGACAATATTCCTTTCGTTTGGACTTGTCTCTATGGGTACTCTTTCGACAACCTTCAGGCCGTATCCTTCAAGCCCGATGATCTTCTTCGGATTATTGGTCATGAGCTTCATCTTCCTCACGCCAAGATCAACGAGGATCTGTGCGCCGATACCATAATCCCTCAGGTCGGGTTTAAACCCAAGCTTGATATTCGCTTCCACCGTGTCAAGGCCTTTGTCCTGAAGTTCATATGCCTTTAATTTGTTCAGCAGGCCGATGCCCCGGCCCTCCTGTTTCATGTAGAGGATTACCCCTTTGCCCTCTTTCTTGATCTTTTCCATGGCCTTATGGAGCTGATCACCGCAATCGCATCTCTTCGATCCGAAGACATCTCCGGTAAAGCACTGTGAATGGACCCTCACAAATACTTCATCTCCAGGTTTTATATCCCCTTTGACAAGGGCTATGTGGACGTTGTCATCGACGATATTCCCGTATGCAATGGCGGTAAACTCGCCTCCGTATACAGTCGGCATCTTTACCGACGCCAGTCTCTTGACAAACAGTTCCGTCCTCATCCTGTATTTGATGAGGTCTTTTATGGTGACTATCTTCAGTCCGTGCTTTTTTGCAAATTCTATCAGCTCGGGCACACGCGCCATGGTGCCGTCATCACTCATTATTTCACAGATAACGCCGGCGGGATAAAGCCGGGCCATCTTTGCCAGATCGACAGAGCCTTCTGTCTGTCCTGCCCTCTGGAGCACCCCTCCCCTCCTGCACCGCAACGGGAAGATATGGCCGGGTCTGGCAAGGTCGTCAGGACCGGCCTTGGGATCGATTGCCGTCAATATCGTCTTTGACCTGTCTGCGGCAGATATGCCGGTGGTTACACCTTTTTTGGCCTCGATGGACACGGTAAAGGCAGTCCCGAATGCCGATGTATTATCATCGGTCATCATCGGAAGTTTCAGCTCTTCGACCCTTTCAGGCGTGAGAGAAAGACAGACAAGCCCGCGGCCGTATTTCGCCATAAAGTTAATCGCTTCAGGAGAAACCTTTTCCGCCGCCATGCAGAGGTCGCCCTCGTTTTCCCTGTCTTCATCATCGACAAGGATGACCATTCTGCCTCGTTCTATATCTTCAATTGCTTCATCAATAGTATTGAATTTATGCTTTTCCATATTCTGCAGCTCCCTTACTGTGTTTGTATGAATTTGATAATTGATGACTGCTGATGACAATTAATAATTTTCAAATGTATCCGCCCTTCGCCAGGCTGTCCATGAACTTTGCATCTTTATTGATTTTATCTTCTTCTCTGTTAAGAAACTTTGCAACGTACTTTCCGAGGATATCTGTTTCGATGTTCACGGTATCTCCCGGACCTTTGAATCCCAAAGTAGTCAGCTTTGCCGTATGGGGGATTATTATAAGCGTAAAACCGTCTTTTAGTATATCAACAACAGTAAGGCTTATTCCATCTACTGCAACGGAACCTTTCCCGACAAGAAAACGGATGACTTCAGGAGGGGCCTCGATCTCATATTTCAGCATGTCGCCCGAGTTCTCTCTCGATCTGATTCTCCCTACGGAATCGACATGGCCCGTCACAAAATGGCCGCCCATCTTCGAAGCAGGCGTCAGAGATGACTCAAGATTAAGACGATCGCCGGGCTTGAGTCCGCCAAGGTTTGTTGCGCGGAGGGTCTCGTCCGAAAGGTCAAAGGATATCTCTTTCCCGGTTTTTGCAACAACAGTAAGGCAGACCCCGTTCACGGCAATGCTGTCTCCGAGGCCGGCAGAAGATGCGGTCTTGTCTGCCTTCAGGGAAAGAACGGCGCCGCCGCTGCGTCTCTTAAGGGCGGTCATCTCCCCCATCTCAAGTATCAACCCCGTGAACATCTCACTCCTCTATATCTACAGTAAAATTGAGTTCTTTCTGATAAACACCGAAAAGATCGACTGTTTCAGACCACGAAGTGCTGACATGTACCGTTTTATCCGTTACTTTTACCGAGATATCTTCCTCTTCGAGCGGGAGCTTCAGTTCCTTTGCCCTCTCAAAAAGCATCGTCTTTGTCCGGGCCACATCTCCAAGTCCGATCCTGGCAATCTCTTTTGCATCAGACTTGAAAGCAGAATATCTGTAGTAGGGGGCCCCGAACTGGAGACCCGCGTAGACACAGAAAACAAGAAGGGCGAGTATCAGGACAACCTTTACAAATCCTTTTTCGTTCCTCAGCTCTTTCACTGTATCAACCTCCCTATCCTGTCATATCGGACCTTGTCCAGTCTCCATGCAGGATAACTTATGTCTTTTGAGAAATAGATGATCCAGGCCTTTCCTTTGACATCATGTATGTCGACAAAGCCCCATTCCCTGCTGTCCCGGCTGTTGTCGCGGTTGTCCCCCATACAGAAGAATTTATCTTTAGGAACTTCAATCGGTCCGAAATTGTCCCTGTTCGGCAGGACAAAGTTGTCAACATGCCTGATATAAGGCTCATTCAGGGGGACTCCATTGACATAAATCACTTTATTTATTCCCTCGATTGTATCACCCCCAACAGCCATAACCCTCTTGATGAAGTCCTTTGAAGGGTCCACCGGAAACTTGAAGACTATGACATCTCCCTTGTGCGGCTCTCTGAATCCCGGCATCCTGAAAAGATTGACATTGGTAAAAGGTATGTCTATAGGAGAGCCAAGCAGAAATTTGTTCACCAGTATATAGTCTCCTACAAGCAAGGTTGGGATCATCGACCCTGACGGTATGGTAAAAGCCTGTATTACAAAAGCTCTTATTACTAAAGCAAGAACTAACGCCGTAAAGATGGCTTTTACATATTCCCATAACAGTTTCTTCTTATTTTCCACTAATAATTCCTCCTTAATACGTGTATGTGCATATATTTTATATTGTTTAACATAAAATTAGCGATTCCTGAGTCAATGCAAACAAGGCTGATCCGGACATCTTTCACGGGCAGTCCAACTGAACAGGTGAAAACAAAGCATTAGCAGAACAGATTACCGTTCATACCAAGGTCTTCCGATCAGTTCCTTACAGGCATTTCCTGAGAACGAAACACGAGTCCTGCCGAACCGATAATGCCCGCATCACCCATGAGGGTTGAAGGGATAATACGGGTACGCTCAAAAAGGTCTTTAAAGGCCCTTCTCGATGCTTCTCTGATTGCTTCAGTTACATAAATGTCCCAGGCGCCCGTGAGACCACCGGTGAGAATTACAGCCTCAGGGCTCATAATATTTATCATATTTGCTATTCCTACGCCGAGATACCGTCCGGCAGTCTTCAGGATCTCCCTTGACAGCATGTCTCCGTCCAAAGCCGCGCTGAAAATATCCTCTGCCGTCAGTTTATAAAAATTGCCGTCGCAGTACCTTTCCAGGATGCTCTCTCTGCCCTTTTCAAGTAAGGAGATTGCCTTCGAGAGGATGGCCCTGGCAGATGCATACGACTCCAGGCAGCCATTATTCCCGCACGGACATTTTTCGCCTTCCGCATCTATACTCATATGACCGATTTCTGCGGAGACTCCCAGGATATTTCCATCATAGATAATAGCCTCCGCCGATGCCGGTGCCGAGTGTAAAAAGCACGAAAGTTCGACAGCCCCTTCCCTGCGCCGGAGATGAGTTCTCCGAACGCTGCGGCATTTGCATCATTTTCGATAAAGACCGGCAGATTGAACCGCTGCCGGATCCCGTTAATAAAATCTATGTCCTGTATGCCGGGCAGGTTAGGCGATATGAGCACACGGCCTTGCTTCCTGTCTATCAATCCCGCCACACCGAGGCCGACGCCTATCACATCATCGGAAAAAAGATTGCCGATGAGCCTGAAGACAGCAGCCTGGACATCATCAGATGTGGGCTCTGATACTTTTCTGACAATCTCCCCGTCCCGGGAAATAAGGGCGCACCTCAGATTAGTCCCGCCCAGGTCAATCCCTATTGCATATCTCTTATTCATCTTCTTCCCTGTAGACTTCTATCGCAATCTCGGGACACATCTGGGCGCATATGCAGCAGCCCGTGCATTTCTCCAAAAATAAGGGTGACGCGGGAAAGAGTCCCTTCTTGTTGAAACGCTCCTCAATTCCGATGACCCCAAGAGGACATGAATCAATGCAATAATAGCACCCCTTGCAGAGTTCCTTGTTTATTACAATCTTGCCTTTCATCTTCTATACCGTACAACCTTTTGGTTCGCCTCTCCACCAAAGGGAGAGAAATGATTATGAAAACAGTCCGGAGATTTTTTCAGATGTCCGGGCAGTTCGATTCGCGCCCTTGCGCCTTTTCACATTGTCTGATGATTTCCCGATCAATTCCTTTGCATGCTTCAGGGAGACCTCGGTTATTGTGCCGCTGAGCATTCTCGCTATCTCGGACAATCTGTCATCTCCGGAGACTTCTTTCACTTCCACGAATACCCTGTTGTTTTTTTGTCTTTTTTCGACTTTCAGGTGGAAATCAGCCATTGATGCTATCTGCGGCAGATGAGTTGCGCAGAGCACCTGGTGTTGTGAAGAAAGCTTCCTCAGTTTTTCTCCCACACGCTCTGCCGTCTTTCCTCCTATTCCTGCATCCACCTCGTCAAAAATCAGGACGGGAATGCTGTCGTACTCTGCAAATATGCTCTTCAAAGCCAGCATGACCCTCGAAAGTTCGCCGCCCGAAGCGATCTTCATAAGCGGCTTGGGCTGCTCCCCCGGATTTGCCGAGAAAAGAAATTCGACCACATCAGACCCGTGTGGAGCAATGCCGCCGGGCCTGATATCTATAACGAATTCTGTATGCCCGAATGCAAGTTCCTTCAACTCATTTTTGATGAGGGCTTCCATTTTTTTTGCAGCCCCTCTCCTTTTCCCGGAAAGCGAGCCTGCAGCATCCGAAAGCCGCTCTTCTTTTAAAGCCAATTGGGCTTCATGGGAGTCGAGTTCTTCACCGATTTGCTCAAGAGTCTCCAACTCATGAACAGCCTCATCCCTGTGACGAAGAATGGCCTCAATACCTTCCCCGTATTTCTTTTCAAGCTTCTTTATTAATTCAAGTCGTTCTTCCACATTGTCCAATTTCATTGGGTCGAGCATCATACTTGTCCTTGTGATTCCTGAGGACTATAGATGCGTCTTCTACCAAAGGCAAAGCAGACTCGAGCAGATTCTGTATTTCAGCTGCCCCGTGATCAATGGAAGACATGTCTTTTACATCAGACAGTATGGATGACAACCTTTCAACACATGAGCCGTCAGACCCGTAAATCATGGCATATGCTGTTTCAGCAAGCTCCCTGAGCCTGCTCAGATTCGAAAGTATTGCGCGCTCTTCAAGCAGTCTCTCTTTTTCGCCGGGGTTGAGTGAAGCTGCCTCTATTTCACCAACCTGGAATCTCAGAAAGTCCATCCTCTGGGCCCTCTCTCCTGCTTTCTGCTTCAGAGCCCGTAATTTTTCCTTCAATTCGGACACGTCCAGGTAGAGTTTTTCAACAGAGCGCCTGTCTTCGTGGAGTTTGCCGAAGGAATCAAGAAAGAACCTGTGTTTCTCGACAGACAGAAGACTCTGATGTTCGTGCTGGCCATGGATATCAATAAGG
This sequence comes from uncultured Nitrospiraceae bacterium, assembly GCA_963725545.1. GTDB lineage: Bacteria > Nitrospirota > Thermodesulfovibrionia > Thermodesulfovibrionales > SM23-35 > DYFC01. Next base: position 9,925 of record CAVRZG010000014.1, read on the forward strand.
GACTTCCCTATCTCTGAAAGGCCCTGCATGCTCACCTGTATATCGTTAACATACGCCCTGCTCTTGCCTGCGGATGAGATCGACCGCCTGATGATCAGACCGTCAGCCGCGTCTATTCCGATTTCCGGGAGATCTTTAGGGTCCGGCACTTCAAAAAACGCCTGAATTATGGCCTCCTTTTCTCCTGACCTTACGATGTCCGACTGTGCCCTGCTTCCAAAAACAAGATTGAGGGAATCGACTATTATGGATTTCCCTGTGCCTGTTTCTCCCGTAAGCACATTGAGGCCTTCTTCGAAGCCGACTTTCAGGTCGTCAATGATGGCAAGATTCTTTATCCAGAGTTCTTTCAGCATTCACATAAAGACAGAGCACGGAAGGTCAACAATAAGTATATCCCGGTAATCAAAGAGTATGTCTTACGCTAAATTCTTCTTCGTCTCCCGTATGTGTTTCCCACTGCACTTCTATATTAGTAACACGGGAAGCAGGCGGGCCGACATGGCACTGCCTGATCGCTTTCTCAACGACCTCTTTATCACCTTCAAAAACAGCCTCAACCCTGCCGTCCCTGAGATTCCTGACCCAGCCTTTCAGTCCGAGTCGTTCGGCAAGTTCCTGGACAAATCCACGATAAAAGACCCCCTGGACCCTGCCGTCAATATGCAGATGGGCCTTCACCTTCTCCATAATGAAAAATTATAGCATAATCCGGCACTTTGTGGCCTGACATGCCCGCCGAACACGTGCAATTCACCGATACTAATAACAGGAAATCCGGCGTTGAAGTCATTCTCCCAGATACGCTTTTCTGACCTGTTCATTATGCAGCAAGTCCTCGCCGTTGCCTTCGAGGGCTATTCTTCCGTTTTCAAGCACATATCCTCTATTGGACAGACTCAGTGCCGCCCGGGCATTCTGTTCGACGAGCAGGACAGTAACACCTTCTCTGTTTATCTCCTTCACGGTCTTGAATATCTTTTGGACGATTATAGGCGCAAGACCGAGGGATGGTTCGTCAAGCAGAAGCAATTTAGGCGATGACATCAATGCCCTGCCGATGGCAAGCATCTGCTGTTCCCCGCCGCTCAGGGTCCCGCCAGGCTGCTGCTGCCTTTCTTTCAGCAAAGGGAAGAGCCCAAAGACCATATCAATGCAGGACTGGAAATTACCCTTGGCGGAGAAACCGCCCATTTCGAGGTTATCCCTTACTGTGAGTTTTGGGAAGATCCTTCTGCCCTCAGGCGCCTGACTTATACCTTTCCGAACTATCTCATGGGGCGGAATGCCGCTGATCTCTTCGCCCTCAAAGAGAATATGGCCTTCCTTCGGTTTCAGAATGCCGGATATCGTCATAAGCGCGGTGGATTTCCCTGCGCCGTTGTTTCCGATAAGGCAGACAATCTCACCCTGACGGATCTCCAGATCAATCCCTCTTAACGCCTCTATCGGACCATAAAAAGTGTGTATATCAGTAAGCTTCAGCATCTGGTCAGGCTGCTCCTTTCGATTTTTGCAGCAGCTTCATCAGTGACCCATAGTCCAATGCGTTCAGAACATCTTTCTTTTCAAGCCACCCTCTCCTCGCTATTGAAACACCGTAGGGCATGAAGGAAAACTGGTTCGTGATATGAGTATCGGTACTTATCGCAACACGGATACCCATCTCCCCGGCCATTTTTACATGAATATCCGAGAGGTCCAGTCTCAGCGGATAAGCATTTATCTCCATGAACGTTCCTGTCTCTTTGGCCGCATTGAGAATCTCCTGCATATTGACGGCATATGCGTCTCTTTCCCCGATCAGCCTGCCGGTCGGATGTGCGATGACCGTGACATAAGGGTTCTTCATGGCAGATACTATTCTCCTCGTAAGTTGTTCTTCGCTTTGTCTGAATCCCGAGTGAATGGATGCGACAACAATATCCAGCTGTTTCAGCACATCGTCAGGGAGATCCATATGACCGTCGCTCCGGATATCCACCTCGACGCCTGAAAGCAGTCTGAAGCCTTTCAGCTTCTTGTTAATTGCAGATATCTCCTTCACTTCTTCAAGGAGTCTGTCCTCATCCAGACCATGGGCAATGCCGAGGCCCTTTGAATGGTCCGTAATAGCGATATATTCATAATTCAGTTTTCTTGCAGCCTCTATCAGTTCATCAAAATCATGACTTCCGTCGCTTCTCCTGGTATGAACATGCAGATCGCCTTTTATATCGTGAAGTTCAACAAGATGCGGCAATCCGCCTGCCATGGCTGCGTCAATCTCTCCTGAATCTTCCCGCAGCTCGGGAGGGATATATGGGAGCCCGAGTACTCCATATACGTCCTCTTCCTTTTTCCCCCGAGTTTCTCGTTCTCCTTCTCCCTGAATATGCCGTACTCGTTTATCTTGAGTCCGGCCTTGACCGCCATTTCCCTCAATCGTATGTTATGGGCCTTGCTCCCTGTAAAATATGCAAGGGCTGCCCCGAAGCTGTCTTCCTCAACAACCCGCAGATCAACCTGGAGTCCCTCGTTTATGATCACACTGGATTTTGTAGGTCCGTGCATGATTACTTCCTTTGCCTGGGGCAGGTGGACAAAGGCATTCATTACGGATTTCGGGTCTTTTGATGTGGCAAGGATATCTATGTCCTTCACGGTGTCTTTCCACCTTCTGATGCTGCCGGCAATACTCAGCTTGTCAACCGGCGCCTTTTTCCTGAGGTGTTCCAGGATATCGTTTGCAAGGGGAAGCACTTTTCCCAGGGGCTGCCTCTCCCTGCCTCGCTTCAGCATCTCTATCCCCTTCAGTATGTGTTCTTCAGTTTTTTCCCTGATCCCCGGCAGCTTGCTCAGTTTATGTTCCCTGGCAAACCGCTCAAGTTCATTAATGTCTTTTATGTGCAGGGTCTCATAGAATAGTTTGGCTGTCTTCGGCCCGAGACCCGGAACAGAGAGAAGCATGCCGAGCCCTCCGGGGATCTCCTTCTTCAGTTCTTCATAAGAGTGGATGCTTCCTGTTCTTACATACTCCTCTATCTTGTCCGCAAGGTCTCGTCCTATACCAGGGACCTCCATAAGATCATCTTTCGGGGTCTCTGCAACATCCCTTGAGAGGCTCTCGATATTCAATGCAGCACGTCTGTAAGCCCTTATCCTGAAAGGGTTCTCTCCCTTGATTTCAAGAAGATCCGCAATCTCATTGAATATCCCGGCAATCTCCTGGTTTTTCATAAGAAAAAGTATACCAGAAAGCACCGCATATCCAAAACACCCGATCGCCAACAATTCTCCGGTGTTCTCCGGCGGCTCTATACATAGAACCTGACAAATACACAAAAGCCTGTAAAATGAAATATTTGGCAGAGACTCTTTATAAACGAATAAAGAAATGTTATAATTTATAAAATACGTTGAAAGGAAGGAGACTATGGCACACAAATTCAGAGAAAAATCATCTTCAGGCTTCTTGTGCACAAAATACGGATGCAAGTTCAGTGATCCTGATTTTTGCAAGAGAAGGGCTGAAAACAATATAGATGATACCTGTCAGACCTGCACCGAGATCCAGGCGATATCGACTTCAAAATCAAAGCATTCGAACATTGTTTTCAGCACAAAAAGCATGAACAGCAAAAAAGTAGCCTAACCTGCCGAGGAAATTTCACACGTAATAACTCAAGCCACAGGAACTCTCCCGATGGAGTAGTCTCTTGTGGCGTATTTTTTGAGTCTTTCGTATTTACTAAGGAGTTCATAGGAATAGCCACATTTGTAGATAAAGAACATTGGCCGACTTCTGTCATTCCGGCTTGTCCGGAATCCTTCTTCAGTGCAGGTTTGCAGAGGTTATTACCAAGAAAGATTCCGGACAAGCCGGAATGACAACAAGAAGCTTTATTAATGTTCTCATAGTAAGTTGAAACAATAGATCCCCGGGTCAAGCCCGAGGATGACAATCTTAAATGGTTGTTTTTGTTTGTCATTCGCTTAAGGCGCCTACTGTTGGCCCGCAGGTCTTAACCAGAAGTAGGTGCATTAAGCAGCGGGAATCCATTAGTCTGATGAGCATTTCAACCTTTTTACAGATGAACCTTTTGTTTTGTGGCCGGAGAACAGCAATGATCTTAGATGGTAATGTCTCCAAAGACTACCCTGTTTATTCCTTTCAATGATTTCATCGGAGACCGAAATGTAATTGAATCCCCGTCAGCCTCTCCCAGGATACCGAGGGCCAGTGTATCTTCCTTATGGTTAATGCCTATGAGGACACCGGGAGAAGAAATATTGTGCCTCCCGCTCTGCGGCCTGTTATTATGGAAGAATTCGACATCTCCGAGTGAATATTCGCTCATCCCCGGCTCTTTGAAATACTCACTGAATCTCTTCCTTCTGTATTCTGTTCGTTCCGCCCGTGTCCTCTGTCTGACCATGGCTGAAGTCTTTATGCGGAGTATTCGTGTTTCCTTTGCGAGTTCAAGAATATGCTCAAGCTCATCTCTTCTTTGGATGGCAATTACAAGTCCCGGTTTTATTGAATTTATTTTGCCGAGCTTCAGGGATATACCGGCATCACCTGCAATTAGACCCGTGGTGTCAACGATGGTAATGTCGGATCTCTCCCGGTAAAGGCCAGCCATTTTCTTAGTCCCATGGACCATGAGATCGGACTTCTTCGCCGGATTTACATCACCTATGAAGAACATCTTCTCAAAATAGAACCTCTCCAGGTCTTCTTTAGCGGAGAATAATTTTGCGGATACGGTCCCAGGCAGGCCAAGGCTGGTCTGCCCGACATCAGAGTCGACAAAAGCTACGGTCAGCCCCTTTAATACAAGCTGTTCAGTAAGATATCTTGCAAGCGTCGATTTTCCTGAATCCGTATCCCCAAGCAACAGAACGACTCTTTTGTATTCTGTCAGTTCATCGATCAGTATCTGCCATGACGGTTCAGGGATTATAGTCATTTATAATTATTGTATTCGAAATTGTCTGAAGGGGAAACCCTCAGCTGAAAGCTGTTTCATTTTTTCTCTTTTTTGATTATAAATAGAGTCTGTGTATAAACTCTATATTTAAACACCCTCCCCAACCCCTCCCCTCAAGGGAGGGACGTATTTACTATCCTCTCCCTTGAGGGGAGAGGGCAAGGGTGAGGGTGTTTGTTAATTTATACACAGACTCTAAATAGTATTTGTCCAAAATAAATGAAGAACCCTGCGGCAAAGACCGCAGGGTATCTTAACGTATGGAATTATTTCTTTATATTCGCTCGCTAACCCCGCGGCAAGCCGACGGGGAATGCACTCGCTATCCGTTTCAGAACTGATCAAAAGTCAGGTATATGGTTCAATTTCTGAAGCAAAATCACGGGCAACCTTGATGAGACCGAAGACGAAGCGGAGGTCTCAGCTTTGAACTTGCAACAACATTGAAGTCAGATAAAGGTTTGAACAAGAACATAGGTAGTTTTTTGCTTCAGAAATTGAACCATATACCGTTCCCACAATATTTTGGACAGCAATGATTATAAATAGTATTATGAAATTAGGTTTATTAGAACTTAACATTAAGTTATTTATAAAAAATGGAACTTCATCGTGGAGGTAAAAGTGGAAAGGTCATTGATAAAGGACGTTCTTTCAGACGAATACATAGGAAAGCCGGTCACCGTATGCGGATGGGTGAGGACCAAACGTGAGTCAAAGGGCTTCGCCTTTCTTGCCTTAAGTGACGGCTCCAGCCAGGAAATACTGCAGCTTGTCATCTCAGGCCAGGCGTCTGCCTATCAGGCGCTCCACCGTTGCAACACCGGCGCGGCAATCAGGGTCAAAGGCATCATGAAAGAATCTCCTGCAAAGGGCCAGAGATATGAGATGGAAGTCTCCGATATCGAGGTCTTCGGCGAGGCCGACCCTGAAAAATATCCTCTGCAGAAAAAAGGGCACACCCTTGAATTTCTACGCGAGATTAGTCACCTAAGGCCAAGGACGAATACTTTTGGGGCAATATTAAGGATACGGAACATCCTCGCTGATTCAGTGCATAAGTTTTTCCAGAGCAGGGGATTTGTCTGGGCCCACACCCCTATCATCACAGCGAGTGACTGTGAGGGGGCAGGCGAACTTTTCACAGTGACCACTCTCGATCTTGAGAACCTGCCGAAGAAAGATTTGGGCGGGATAGATTTCTCAGGGGATTTCTTCGGGAGGCGAGCCTTCTTGACGGTAAGCGGCCAGCTTGAAGCCGAATTTTTGGCAATGTCCCTCGGCAGGGTCTACACCTTCGGCCCGACCTTCAGGGCTGAGAATTCAAATACGACGCGGCATCTCTCCGAGTTCTGGATGATCGAACCTGAGATGGCCTTTGCCGACCTGGACGATGATATGCTCCTTGCGGAGGACTTTCTTCGCTTTCTTTGCAGAGAGGCTTTGGCTAAGGGGGAGAAGGAACTTGCCTTTCTTGAAAGCCAGTACAAGAGGATTGCAGTCAGTGATCTGAAGAAACTGGCTGAGACGCCTTTTGTGCGCATGTCTTACACGGATGCAGTAAGGGAACTTGAAGCTTCCGGAGAAAAGTTTGAGTTCCAGGTTAAATGGGGGTCCGACCTTCAGTCGGAACATGAGCGGTATCTGACGGACAAGGTCGTAAAAGGACCTTTGATCGTTACCGATTATCCAAAGGAGATCAAGGCCTTTTACATGAGGCTGAATGCCGATGGAAAAACAGTCGCGGCAATGGACGTCCTTGTCCCCAAGGTCGGTGAGATCATCGGCGGCAGCCAGCGTGAAGAGCGCCTCGATGTGCTTGAAGACAGAATGAAGCAGACAGGTGTACCGCTGGAGAACCTCCAATGGTATCTCGACCTTCGCAGGTTCGGCTCAGCCCCGCACGCAGGGTTCGGATTGGGATTTGAACGGATGGTGCAGTATATAACAGGCATGGCAAATATCCGTGATGTGATTCCTTGTCCGAGGGCACCTCGTGAGATAGGGTTCTGAGATGCGGATGACGGGTGCCTAAGGGACATATCCCCATAGCACCCGCGCTCTCTATATGTAGTTAATCAGCGGCCGTATACGTGGTTCTGCGGCCGGTACTGGCGTACAGCTGAGGAACGACGCGGAGAAGAAACCTGCTGTGGCTGCTGTGGCGTCTGTCGTGCAGCTGTGCTCCCGGACTTCTGCGTTTGCGCTGTTCTGTCCCGGCTGCCCTTCTGCGGTGCAGATGCAGCAGTGACGTACCTGGATGGCCTTGTATTGTTCTGGTTACGACTGCGCTGCGGTTCCCTCGGCGGGCGGGCAAACTCGGTGTCACGCGCCGGAGCCGCTTTTTCATAATCAAAGCCCTCGATCTTGCGACGCTCCACCTTTTCTCCAAGGATACTCTCGATGCTGCGCACAGCGTCCGCGTCTTCACGTGTAATGAATGTGAAGGCATCGCCGGTTTTTTCAGCCCTGCCTGTGCGGCCTATCCGGTGCGTATACGAATCAGTAGTATCGGGCATGTCATAGTTGATGACATGGGATATGCATGAGACATCGATGCCTCGGGCGGCAATGTCTGTGGCTACAAGGATTTGATATGAGCCGTTCCGGAATCCGTCGAGCGCCTCCTGCCGTCTGTTCTGCGACAGGTTTCCCTGAAGAGATGCGGCCCGGAAGCCGGCCTTTTCGAGTTGCTGCCCAACACGCTTTGCACGGTGCTTAGTCCTGGTAAAGATAAGGACCGACTCCGTGTCGGTATGACTCAGCAGTTCGAGGAGCAGCGCGGTCTTCCTGTGCTGATTGACAGGAAACAGCGCGTGGGCAACCGTACTCGCAGGCGCAGACGGGTTAACCTGCACCGTAACCGGCGAGCGCAGAACTTCACCGGCAAGTCTGCGGATATCATCCGGCATGGTTGCGGAAAACAAAAGCGTCTGGCGCTTTGCGGGCACATACTTCATGATCTTCCGAATATCAGGCAGAAAGCCCATGTCAAACATCCGGTCGGCTTCGTCAAGGACGAGCAGCTCAACATGCGACAGGTCAATCGTGTTATGAGTGATGTGATCGAGCAGACGGCCCGGACATGCAACAACGATATCAACACCTGACCGCAATTGCTGAATCTGCGGGTTAATGCTTACCCCGCCATAGACAGTTATGCTCCGGAGACGGGTCTGCCGCCCCATCGTAACAATTGCCTCGTGGATCTGCTCCGACAGTTCGCGGGTAGGCGCGACTATAAGAGCCCTGACGTGGCCGCGTTCCCCCTGCATCAGCCGTTCCAGCATCGGAAGGACAAAGGCCGCCGTCTTTCCGGTGCCTGTCTGTGCCAGGCCCATGACGTCATGACCCTTCATGACCGGCGGGATGGCCTGTGTCTGGATCGGGGTAGGCGCGACATAGCCCGCCGCAGTTATCCCGGCTGCAACCCGGGGGTGAAAATTAAAAGCGTGAAATTCCATAAATTCTATAAACTCCTTTTAACTATTATTCAGTTTAATCTAATATTTCAAGCACACAACGTTTTTCCAGCTTGGCGCCGGCGGCACTCAGTATCGTTCTCATTGCCCGCGCTGTATTTCCCTGCTTTCCAATGACCTTGCCAAGATCACTTGCAGCAACACGCAATTCAAACAGAGCGGTTTTTTCTCCGCCAGCCTCGTTTACCGTCACCTCATCCGGATTATCCACCAGGGATTTCACCATCAGCTCAACAAGTTCTTTCATATCAACCTCCACAAGCATACGGGCTGTTCTTTACAGGCCATATTTTCAAAAGTTTTTTGATGTTTCACAGACATGACCGTTTGCAATTTTTTCAGATGATTTTGTGGATTACAACGACCTTGGCGCAGAGAATTAAGCAGAAGTCTTTCCCCCTTTAGGAATGTGGCGTTCACAACCCCGTTGGGGCTGACTCCGCATGAGAGGTCCCGTTATCTCAAGTGTGTCGTAAGATTTAAGGACAGAGATTTACGAGTATTGTACGGCAACTTCATATGCTATATCTGAGTGGTTGTCGGAGGAATCGGTCCCTTCGCAACTAATCGTACCTTTTGCCTCCACTTTGTGGTTTCTGATCATCCCGTTTATAACCTGGGTCAGATCAAACCCTCCGTCAACACATTCTTTTCTTAGGCAATTCACTACGAAAAAAGCGTAACTGTCCGGATTGAAATGAAAGGTCCTGAGTATTGATCTTGCGCCCTTCTGGTTGTAGGTCATATTCATGACTATGCTTGCAACCTCAGGGTAGTTTGTAGCTACGGAGCCGGCATCACGTCTCTGCTGCAGCAATTCCTGCTTCCTCTCCATCATTTGCGCATGCTTACTGTTATTCATCTTCCACTCATTTCTCTCAAAAAAGAACGCCCCCCGTTTCTGCAGGGGGCGTTCCTCAGAGCAATTAGAGTTTAACTACATTGATCGCTTTGGGCCCTTTCGGACCTTCTTCAGTATCAAAGCTGACATTGTCACCTTCGGCAAGGCTCTTAAAGCCGCTGCCCTGAATAGAAGAATGATGGACGAATACGTCACGATTATCTTCAGCAGTAATGAAGCCAAAACCTTTGCTATCGTTGAACCACTTCACAGTTCCTTGTGTCATTTTCTTTACCCCCTTGTCTTTAAAACTTCAATCTCAGAAGGACTCAATAAAAAAGACCACAAAGCTAAAAGTCTCTGTGGCCTTCCGTGAACGCAAAAACTTCTAAAATCTAAACTTAATCATAACACATCCCCGCCGTATAAGCAAGGCAATTCAGTTTGCGAATGTCGTTAGCGTTGGCAGGATGGCATCGTCAGGCACTTTCTTGAAAGTCGGACAAATTTCCTTAAAGCATACTTCGGAAATAAAAATAAGAGTGCTAAAACTCTGTGCCGTCTGAGTAGGGAGAGCTCGTCGAACTGTTCAATTTTACGCCGGACTCCGTTACTCCCTGCGGTGTTGTTTGCATGGTACAGAACAATATTACGGGGCGGCGGCCAACCGTGGCTTCGCGCATAGAATCCGGGGGATAAATAGGTCCACGAAACCTCACAATTCTCTTGTCTAAGCAATGCGTTGATAATCAACTGTTCATTGGCGGTTGGTATTTGCTTGAGACCATCCTTGGCTTTCTTGAAAAAAGCAGCAGTAGCCCGGTTGCAGCGGCACACAATGAAGCCCGTATTTACATCTGTAACTCTATGCCCCTCCCTCTGGAATGCGATGTCATGGTTGCCAAGCTGATTCACCAGCATCTCCGGCTGCAGATCAAAAAACTGAATATCAATATCGGACCATATAACTATCTGATCTGGGTTCTCCTCGATGCTCTGCAAAATCAGGTCGACCTTTCTTGATATGCATTGGAGAAATTCGGGGCTGAGATAATCTCCGGGACCAGCTATATCGAGCTCTATCGAAGTCACCGAAAAGCCTGCGGGAAGTGATCGTGAGAAATAGTTCTCAAGAAGTGTCTTATGTGCTTGGGTGTAACAGCAGAAGATTTTCATAGTGTTAACAATGGATACTTTTGTGCCTGACAATTATGAGACCAACTTGGCTTTTCCCGATTTCCTGACAGAATATACCATATAAGGAGATTACTTTAAAGAGAAAATTAGCATAAAAATCAAGATGTCTGATAAAAGCGCGGTTGGCTTTTGCTCCTCATTACCATGATAGACCAACTACGCATATCACAGGAAATTTGTCCACATTAATTTTCGGGAGTACCAAACACCCATCAACTCGACACTCTCCATGCAGATTTCAAGGAAGAAGTTCAGCCCTAATGCTTCTTTCTTCGCTAAGGCAACGGTTCTGACTGAGGGATGGCTAAGAGAATACGACGAGATCCGTCTGAGATATCGTCCCCCAACTCCAAAGGCTACATTGCCAGTTTGCGGGAAACTAATTGCTACTTTGAATATGGTACAATGGCGGAGGCAGATTATGGATAATAAACCATTTATAAGTATATTGTCATCGGTCTATAATGAGCGTTCATATATTGAGCAGACGATCCGCAGCGTCCTGAATCAGACATACGAGAACTGGGAGTGGATAATTTTAGATGACGGATCAACAGATGGTACGGGAGAAATTCTGAGGGGTATCAGGGATGAAAGAGTGAGATGTATTTTTCAGGAAAACACAGGGCACCTGGCGAAGAATATGAATAGAATTCTCAGGATAAGCCGCGGTGATATTATTGCTACGCTGGATGGCGACGATTACTGGCCGGAGAACAAATGTGAGATTCAAATTAAGAGTTTTGACGATCGAGACGTTGTTCTTAGTTATGGTGAATGTATTTTAATAAACTCAAAAGGGGAGAAGCTCGGGCATATAGGAGTTCCGGAGGACTCAAGCATAGCCCATAATAATCCGGCAGGATCAGCCCTGAGAAGGCTTCTCGTTGACATCGATTGCTTTATCTGCAATACAACAGTCATGTATAGGAAAAGCAGCCTATCAGATGCCGAAGGTTTTGTTGAGGTAGAAGGGTTGCCTCATGATTTTTCGACATGGGTAAAGCTTTCCCTGTCCGGCAGATTTTCTCCGATACCAGTCTGTCTGGGCTACTATCGGAAACACCTTAAGTCTGTTACGGTAACGATGGATCAAGACTATTATTTTAAGAAGCAAGTGGACCTCCTGAGAGATTTTTGTCTTGAGAATGTGCAGAGGCTCCGAGACCTCGGGCTATGTTGTGACATCGACACCCTGCAAGATCACTGGAATCGCATAGGGAAGAAAAACAGAATGATTTCTCATCTGACAGAACTTTCATTGTTCATGAGGGTCGATTTCGTTAATCCGTTCATCTGTTTCGTAAATCGGAAACCATTTATAAAAAAGGTGTTAAAAAGATTATTACGGATATGACCACTAAAGAACCGAAAAACATTTCTTTCTCAAAGGAATCACGGAAAGGGGGAAAATTACACTGAAAACATTACGGAAATGGGAAGTTTAGCAAGAGTTTGGAACTTGAAAGGTTTCAATGTCACCTGACTACCTCATTGTCGGATCCGGGTTGACCGGTGCAGTTATAGCCCGGTGTTTGCACGATGCGGGCCATAACGTTCTCGTGCTCGAAAGACGCACACATCTGGGGGGTAATGTGCATGACCATCTGCATCCGTCCGGAGTTCGCATTCATACATACGGTCCGCATTATTTTAGGACCTCGGATGAAAGAATCTGGCAATTTGTGAATCGGTTTTCCGGTTTTCATCCCTATGAAGCATCCGTAAAATCTTTCATTGATGGCACATATGAAACGTGGCCGGTAACCGCCTCATACCTTGAGAAGACTGTTGGCAGACATTGGAAACCATCCTTTGAAGGTACTCCTGCCAATTTTGAAGAGGCTTGCCTGTCCCTCATGCCGGAAACGGTCTATGAGAAGTTTGTAAAGGGGTACAACATAAAGCAGTGGGGAGTAGACCCGAAAACATTATCTGTAAGCTTGATCAAGAGATTTGATATACATAATGACAATGATTCACGACTCATGCCAAACCACAAATATCAGGGGATACCGATACATGGATATGCCGCATTTATGGATAATATGCTGAAAAGGATACCGGTTTTCTTAGACGTGGATTATCTGAAACACAGAAATGACTTCGCCCACAAAACCCTGTTGATTTATACAGGTCCGATTGATGAATACTTTAACTACACATTAGGCAAATTGAAATACCGGGGACAGGCAAGGGAACATTCATATAGAGAAGATGTGAATTTTGTGCTGCCGTACGCACAGGTTAACAATCCTGACATAAATAACGGTCCTCACATTCGTACCATAGAGTGGAAGCATATGATGCCTTTGCATGAAGCGGATCATATAAAAGGAACGGTCCTCACCAAAGAAGTACCCGTAACACCGGAAAATCCGGAAAATTATGAATATCCATTTCCCGATCTTCACAATGAAAAACTCTATCGTCGATATAAGAAGCTGGCTTCCGCAATACCAGACGTGCTCTTTTGTGGCCGACTGGGAGAATACAGATATTTGGATATGGATAAGGCAATAGGAAGGGCATTCATTTTAGCAAAAAAAATCTTGAATAACGAACTAAACCCTCCGGTAAAATAGGACCTGTAATTTCTTGCTCGTCTTTGTAAAAACCCTGGTTATTTTTCAACGAACACTATCGCTTCTGCAGTGAGAACACTCTATCCCGGAGTTAGCCTCAAATTCTACGATCGATAGAAAAACAATGAACTCTTTTCTTCAATCTTTACAAATGTACTCATAAGCAGGCATAAGGCCCTACTTTGGGGATCTCGGTGGGACCTCAGGGTCAAGTCTACACATTTCGCAAATCAAGAGGTTTTTCTTAATGGGCGCGCCATGTCTTGTGATGCCAATTGCACGGATATGGCATTCAATTGTCAAAAGTGTAGACCATTGTTGATCCCTATTCCACTTTAATAATGGAATCTTTATACCTCACTGGCCCGATGCGAAGTTACCCGACCTTCTGTTTTTTGGCGGCCGGTGTCGAATGCTTGGTTAGACGAGTATTTGGAACGAGCTTGATCTCCAGGCGACAGCCCACTGCCCGTGCATATTTCTTGAGCGTAGTCAGAGACGGGGCATGTTTACCCGCAGCTTCCAACCGTGATATTGCACTTTTTGTCGTGCCCATCAACTCTGCAACAGCTTCCTGAGTCAAGCCGAACTTGGAACGAGCGGCCAGCATCTCACGGGTAAGACGGTACTCTTCTTCCAGATCCTCGTATGCTTTTCTGAACTCTTTCCGTTTTGATGCCTTTTTGAGGAAAGCCTCATGGTCATGAGAAACGGGTTTGTACTTTATATCAGCCATTTCGTACCTCCTTCAATCTTTTCCGGGCAAGATGCAAGTCTTTTTCCGGCGTTTCCTTGATTTTTTCACAAAAGCATGAAGTATCACAATGCGTTGAGCATCAATATAACAATATAAAGCGCGTCCGATACCTTCACGGCCGCGTGGCCGCAATTCAAAAAGTCCGTCGCCCATTGCACGCGAGTGCGGCATCCGCAGATTTGGCCCGAATTCCATCAAGAGCTCCACCAAGCGTGCATAATCCGCCAATATACCATCAGGCCAGCTTTCGATGTCATGTTTAACACGGACATGGAAGTATTCGACGGAATATTTCATCTTCTCCATGTTAGCACTTATGCTAACCATTGTCAAGATTGCGAATTCAACTTGCGAATGTCTTTGTGCCCAAGGCCGGCAGAAGATTCCTAAGGACTAAAATCCCAATTTCTTAATCGTGCATAGTACTCACAGTAGTCCTCACAATTATTGAACGCGACAACTATGCGTGTTTCTTTTGAAAATCACTTGTCACTTGCCAACAATGAAGATTTGACCCTTACAAATACAAATACTCCCATTCTGTGGAGCACAATCGGAAATTGTTACAGTGGCACAAACGTCACCAAAAGCACGGAATTCAAGATAAAAGACCTGACCCCATCGACGCAGCCATGTTTCAGATTCCTCATCATATACTCGTCGGAGAGCAGCGGGTGACACAACTCGGAATCCCCTTCTCACAGAAAGAAACGTTTCTGCCTAATCTTTTTATACTGTTAACTTCTTTTGGAAATCTTGTCTACGCTTCAAAATTCTTATAATATCTCCTCCCCGACTTAGTTCTTGTACTATATCTATCATTTCTAACAATGCATCACGGTGTTTTGTCTTTCATAAGATCCCAATTTTATTGACTGTTTTTTGTTATAAGACTAAAATGATAGCGGATAAAAAATATGGCAAAAAAGCCTGAAGACAGGGCACGTGAAGATATTGACAGAATGCTTGAAAAAGCAGGTTGGAGTGTCCAGGACATCGACCATATCAATATACATGATCGACAAGGCATTGCAATCAGAGATTTTCCATTAAAGCCCGGACATGGTTTTGCGGATTATATTTTATATATCGATGGCAAGGCTGCGGGGGTTATTGAGGCAAAGAAGGCAGGGACTACATTAACCGGCGTCGAAATTCAGTCTGACAAATATAAGCACGGCCTTCCTGATATTCTGCCTGCCTGGTATCGTCCCCTTCCTTTTTGTTATCAGTCCACCGGAGTAGAAACCCGATTCACGAATGGGTTTGAACCTGATTATCGCTCCAGGAATGTCTTCTCTTTCCACCGTCCTGAAACATTGGCTGAATGGCTTGATAAAGATACCGAAGACTCATTGAAAATGGCAGCTGAAAATAGTCCGCTTTACATATTTCCATCAACGTTACCTGCACGACTTCGCACCATGCCGATCTCTGAAAGAAGAGGGCTTGTGGCCTGCGCAGATAAAGGCGATTCAGAATTTGGAAAAATCCCTTACTGAGAACCGGCCCCGTGCACTCATCCAGATGGCAACGGGAAGCGGCAAGACGTTCACCGCAGTTACCGCAATTTACCGCATGATCAAATTTGCAAAAGCAAAAAGAGTTTTGTTTCTTGTAGACCGTGCGAACCTCGGACGGCAGACCCGCAAGGAATTTGAGCAGTATGTGTCTCCCTATAGCCCTTACAAGTTCACAGAGGAATACATAGTCCAGCAACTGAAATCCAATCAGATCGATAAAACCGCACGGGTTTGCATCTCCACCATCCAGCGCCTCTATTCAATGCTGAAAGGCGAGGAGATAGATCCCGAGCTTGAGGAAGAATCTCTCTTTGACCATTCGGACCTTTTCAAAGAGCCGATGCCTGTTGAATATAATCCTGCCATCCCTATCGAGACTTTTGATGTGATCATTACCGATGAATGCCATCGTTCCATCTATAATCTCTGGCGGCAGGTCCTTGAATATTTCGACGCCTTTATTATCGGTCTTACCGCTACGCCAAACAAGCAGACCTTCGGTTTCTTCAATCAGAACCTTGTCATGGAATATCCCCATGAGCAGGCGGTTGCCGATGGAGTAAATGTCAATTATGATGTCTATCGCATTCGCACAAAGATTACCAAGGACGGTTCAAAGGTCGATGCAGGTTATTATGTCGATATACGCGATCGCGAAACGCGGGCTGTACGATGGGAAAGGCTGGATGAGGATCTGGAATATTCCGCTAATCAATTGGATAGAGATGTGGTGGCTCTTGACCAGATCCGGACAGTTATCAAAACCTTTCGTGACAAGCTTTTCACCGATATCTTCCCCGGCCGCAAAGATGTGCCGAAAACCCTCATTTATGCAAAGGATGATTCTCACGCTGAAGACATTGTAAAGATTATCAGGGAAGAGTTCGGCAAAGGGAACGAATTCTGCCAGAAGATAACATACAAAACAACAGGCAAAAAACCCGATGAACTCATTGCTGAATTCAGGAACAGCTATTTCCCGAGGATCGCTGTCACGGTGGACATGATTGCAACAGGCACAGACATCAAACCACTGGAAATCGTTTTATTCCTTCGCACGGTAAAGTCACGGTCTTACTTTGAGCAGATGAAAGGCCGAGGAGTTCGTGTGATCAATCCGAACGACCTGCAATCAGTGACGCCGGATGCTTCTGCCAAGACTCATTTTGTAATTGTCGATGCAGCCGGTGTTTGCGAACAGGACAAGACAGACTCAAGGCCGATGGAAAGGAAACCCTCTGTATCCCTGGAAAAGCTTCTTCAGGCTGTGGCTCTGGGGAATACTGAATCAGATGTGATATCTTCAATAGCGGGGCGTTTAGCCCGCATGGATAAGAAATTAAATCCTGAAGACAAGGCAGAAGTTCAGAAACTTGCCGGAGGAAAAAGCCTCAAGGCATTGACAGGTGATCTTGTACAGGCAATTGATCCTGACAGGCATATAGAAGTGGCGAAAAAAGATAATCCAAGGATTGCAGAGCCTTCAGCCTGAGCAGATCAAACAGGCTGCGACAAAGATCATTAAGGAATCAGTAAAGCCACTTCATAATGCTGAACTTCGGAGAAAACTGGTCGAACTACACAAAACCACAGAACAGACGATTGATACAGTCAGTATAGATAAGGTCATAGAAGCCGGATTCAGCGCCGATGCATTGGAGAAGGCAAAGGGTCTGGTTACTTCATTTGAGCAATTCATCAAAGACCATAAAGACGAGATCACCGCTCTGCAAATCCTCTACAGCAGGCCATACAAGGAGCGATTGCGCTTTGAGGAGATAAAGGCTCTTGGCAGACCTTATCGAAAAGCCTCCTTATCTCTGGCGCATAGACAGGCTCTGGGAAGCATACGCGGCATTGGAGAAATCAAAGGTTAGAGGAGCAGGCAGCCATCGGATTCTGACCGATCTCGTTTCGCTCATCCGTTTTGCCCTGCATCAGGAGGATGAATTAGAACCGTATGCAGAACATGTAGAGGAGAGGTTCAGCGCATGGATTGTAAATCAGGAAAAGACAGGGAAGAAGTTCAGCGAGGAGCAATTGTTCTGGTTGGAGAAAATCAAGGAGCATATTGTCGGAAGCCTGAGCATAGACAGGGAAGATTTTGAATATACTCCTTTTAAAGAAAAAGGCGGAATTGGTAAAGCCTATCAGCTTTTCGGGGAAGGCCTTGTGGCCGTTGCTGGATGAATTGAATGAGGTGCTGGCGGCGTGAGAATGATAACTATGTAGGGGCAGACCAATGTGTCTGCCCTGTATTGGATGTCTCTGCCGAGGTTCGAAGAAATATAGGGACATGTTGAACCGACATAAGACAAACATGATGGATGAATCGTCAACGACGATATCAACCGTAGGGGCAGACCTGCGTGTCTGGCCTTCTGAGGAAAACCACAATTGCATAAAGAATCATAAACAAAACAGGGCGAACACGCAGGTTCGCCCCTACGAAAACAATTTGCCGAAAGGATGGGTAAATATACCTTGAAGATGCGGTCGATATCATAGATAGTCGTCACGTTCCTATTAATGCCAAAGACAGGGAAAAGAGACATGGAGCAATTCCTTATTATGGCGCAACAGGTCAAGTCGGGTGGATTGATGATTATCTTTTCGATGAAGAGCTTGTTTTGTTAGGTGAAGATGGGGCGCCTTTTCTCGAACCGGCAAAGCAAAAAGCTATATTATTCGTGGCAAATCGTGGATAAATAATCATGCGCATGTGCTTCGGGCTCGTAATGGTATTCCAAACTGCTTATATAAAATATTATCTTGATATTGTCGATTATCATAAATTTGTAGCGGGCACAACACGATTGAAACTTAATCAATCCGCTATGAGACAGATTCCTGTGCCCATAGCACCTCTCGACCAACAAAAACTAATCGTCGCGGAAATCGAAAAGCAGTTCTCCCGTCTTGATGAAGCTGTGGCAGCGCTCAAGCGCATACAGGCAAATCTCAAGCGATATAAAGCCTCTGTCCTCAAGGCTGCTGTTGAAGGCAAATTGACAGAAGAATGGCGTTCCCGTAGGGGCACGTTGCAACGTGCCCCTACAAAAGACGAAACCGGTGCGGAATTATTAAAACGCATCCTCATCGAAAGACGAAAAAAATGGGAAGAGGATTATATCAAAAAATATGTAGGGGCGCATGGCCATGCGCCCAAAGATGATTCGTGGAAGAAAAAATATAAGGAACCTGCGTCACCAGATACATCAAAACTACCCGAATTGCCGAAGGGATGGGTTTGGGTTCAAGCTTACAAAATATTTGTGATGTAATTACCGATGGTGATCATCAGCCACCACCTCAAACAAATGAGGGCATTCCATTTCTTGTGATCGGAAATGTTCGTACGGGAAAGCTTGATTTCTCAAATACCCGCTTTGTCTCGAAGGAGTATTATGAAAATATTCTCGAAGATCGCATCCCTGAAAGGGGAGATATTCTATACACGGTTGTGGGTACTCTGGAATCCCCGTGCTTGTTGATACTGACAAGAACTTCTTGTTCAAGCGTCATATTGCTATATTTAAGCCATCGAAATCTGTTGATAGGATATTTCTTTATCACTTATTCTGCAATCCAATTTTGTTTTTGCTCAAGGCAACTAAATGTGCTACTGGGACAGCGCAAAAAACTGGGTTACCACTTTCAGGGCTACAGAGCAATTGTCATCCCTTTCCCGTCGCTAAAAGAGCGAAAAAGGATATTGCGGAAGAAGTCGAAAGCCGTCTTTCTGTTACCGAAGAAATCGAAGCTATCTATCGAAATCAATCTCAATCGTGCTGAACGCCTGCGCCAGTCGATTTTGAAAAAGGCTTTTTCAGGGAAGCTCGTATGAAAAAATCACAAAGATACGACACTTCACATCTGATCGAAGATCAGTTTGAGCCCGGTTCTCAAGGAAGGGTGCTCAGGAACAAGCTTTGCATCACGAGTGCACGGGTGATGGCCAAGCAAGAAAACGAAGCGCAACTGCAAGTGCTTGAGAAGCTTACAGCATGTTTATCAAAGAGATCATCGGGTTACCTCTGCCGATATATGTTATATTCATAAAATCTGGCTTGGTGACATTTACGAATGGGGTGGTAGATACCGTCAGGTAAAGATGTACAAAGATGGATTCCCTTTTGGATATCCGGAACAGATTCCTAAATTGATGACGGAATTTGAAAAAGGGCCGCTATGTCAATTTACTCCTTGCCGTTTCAAAACTCTCAAAGAAGTGATAAAAGCTCTTGCCGTAGTCCATACAGAATTGGTGCTTATTCATCCTTTCAGGGAAGGCAATGGACGGGTGGCGAGAATGTTGGCTATCTTAATGGCGCTGCAGGCAGGTTTGCCGCCTTTGGATTTCAGCGGGATAACCGGCAAGAAGAAAAAAGAATATATTGAAGCAATTCATGCAGGGTTTCAGGGAAAATATAAGCCGATGGAAAAAATATTCGAATCTGTTATTCGTAAGACGCTAAGGGCTCGTGGACGGAAATAACTGCTTTCAGCTTCTTCTTCGCTGTTTTGGACAGTCTGGAATACTTTGTGAGAACCCCTTCAACTGCTGTTGAGGAAGAGACGGATTGATAGAGCAGGGCTTTGCCGAGTTCGGGGTCTTTCAAATAGGGGTTAGTTTCTTTTAAGGATTTTTTCGGCATGTATTATTATACCAAAAACCATGACACATAAAAGGGAGGGCACCTCGCCCTTACAAAGACAAGTCGGATGGAAATACGCATGATATACAAGCCTGAAATTCATCACCGCCGGTCAATTCGTTTGAAAGGATATGATTATTCACAGGCAGGAGCGTATTTTGTGACCATATGTTCATGGAATAAAGATTGTCATATTCGGAGAAATTGCGAATGGAGAAATGCTTTTAAATGAATTAGGGAGGATAGTCAAGGAAGAATGGTTGAGGACAGGGAGAATTCGTCAGAATCTCGAAATCGATGAATTTATTGTAATGCCCAATCATATTCACGGAATATTGAATATAACCGATAATGGTAGGGGCACGTTGCAACGTGCCCCTACGGAAGAACAATTCGGCAAACCTGTATCTAATTCGATACCAACAATTGTTCGTTTATTTAAATCCACAACAACAAAACAAATAAACAAATTCCGAAATAAGCCCAGTGTTCTCGTCTGGCAGCGAAATTATTACGAACATATCATCCGCGATGACAAAGAATTGCAGGCAATTCGGGAATATATCAGATACAATCCTCTAAAGTGGAATGAAGACGAAGAAAATCCGGAAATGAAAGGGATCATATAACAAAATGCCTAACGGATCATCAGCAATCGTTCAAAAACTCTGGAATTACTGTAACGTCCTCCGGGACGACGGGATGAGCTATGGCGACTATGTTGAGCAGCTTACTTATCTGCTTTTCCTCAAGATGGCTGATGAGCGGTCAAAGCCGCCTTATAATCAGCCGAATCAAATCCCCGCCAAATACAACTGGCAGAGTCTTCTGAAAAAAGACGGCGATGAGCTTTTTGATCATTACCGGCATACCCTCGAAAAGCTCGGACAGGAAAAGGGTCTTTTAAGTCTTATCTTTGCCAAGGCACAAAATAAATTCCAGGACCCTGCAAAACTCCGCCGTCTTATTGTTGATCTGATTGACAACGAAAACTGGTCTTCAATGAGCGCTGATGTAAAAGGCGATGCCTACGAAGGACTTCTTGAAAAGAATGCTCAGGATACAAAGTCAGGCGCAGGACAGTACTTCACTCCGCGTGCGCTCATTCGGGCCATGGTCGATGCGATGGCTCCAAAACCCGAGCGAGACAATCTGTGACCCTGCCTGCGGCACCGGAGGATTCTTCCTTATCTCTCATGACTATATCGTCAATCACAATCCCGACCATGACGAAGGAGCGAAAAGAAGTCTGCTGAAGGAAGACGACCTTTCGGGGCTGGGAACTTGTCCAGAGTACAGCCAGACTCTGTGCCATGAATATGATGCTTCATGGGATAGGCGGTGATACACTACCCTTAATAGTTTCAGATTCTCTTGCGATCTGATCCCGGAGATCGCTTTGAGATAGTGCTTACCAATCCGCCTTTCGGAAAGAAAAGCAGTATCACGATCGTAAATGGCGAAGGGAAAGCCGACAGGAAAAAGAAACTTTGATTACGAGCGTCAGGACTTCTGGGCAACGACATCGAACAAACAGCTCAATTTTCTTCAGCATGTGAAGACATTGCTCAAACAGCATGGCCGGGCTGCTATCGTTGTGCCTGATAATGTGCTGTTTGAAGGCGGAGCAGGTGAGACAGTACGGCGCAAGCTACTTCATGAATGCGATGTGCATACTTTGTTAAGACTGCCGACAGGCTTATTCTATGCTCAGGGAGTTAAGGCAAATGTGCTCTTCTTTGACAAAAAGCCTGCCTCAGAAACACCGTGGACAAAGAAGCTCTGGATCTATGATTTCCGGACAAACAAGGATTTCACCCTCAAGACTAACCCGCTTAAACGCAGCGATCTTGATGAGTTCGTAAAATGCTACAACCCGGAGAATCGGCATAACAGAAAAGCCACATGGTCAGAGAAAAACCCTCAAGGCCGCTGGCGGTCATTCGATTACGAAGAACTTATCAACCGTGACAAGGCAAGCCTCGACATATTCTGGCTCAGAGACGAAAGCCTCGAAGACTCCGACAACCTCCCCGACCCCGACATCCTCGCCCGCGAGATCGTCGAAGACCTCCAGGCTGCCTTAGTCCAGTTCCAGGCTATTGCAGAGGATTTGGGAGAAACCGGACAATAATGTGTGAAATTTTTCATAACAAGATATAGAGCAAGATAAGTGTGTCAGGCCTTGTCTTGTGGCTAAATACCCGCTGAATACTTCAAATGGCATTCATTTTGTTTCATAGAGTACTGATCATGCGCATTTGCAGGTGAAGGCAATACTAGTCGCTCGTCAGATTGACTGTTGGGGTCATCAAAAAGCGCAGACAGAACAGCCCTTGCATGTCAGAGGTTGCCGATTGCTAACAAATAATTGGTTCAACGAAAGTTACCCATTTTTTTGCTCTCATGGTATCATTTTGAAAATGCTGGTGAGGTTTGCAGATGAAAAATATATTAAGAAATACTTGCAGGATAGAGTAAATCGAGATGTCATTTCAACCGGGCATTATAGAAATTCAACTCCCTGAGTGGATTGATAGGTTCTTAACAGAATACCCTGGATATATTCCGTCAATCCAGGATCGCATGTCGTTCGTCATCGAAGCCGCACAACGTAATATTTCCGAAGGTACGGGAGGCCCTTTCGCAGCTGCAATATTTGAGGCTGAGTCCGGAAAATTGATTTCACTGGGTGTTAATCTGGTTATCTCTCAGGGGCTATCGATCCTCCACGCGGAAATGGTCGCATTCGCCCTTGCACAGAAGAAGATAGGCAGCTACGACCTCGGCAGACAAGACCTGGCTCTTCACGAACTCGTCACCAGTATAGAACCCTGCGCTATGTGCTTCGGTGCAATTCCCTGGTCCGGAGTGCGAAGGGTTGTTACCGGGGCCCGCGATTCTGATGCAAGAAACATCGGCTTTGACGAAGGGCCAAAAATAAAGGACTGGAGAATTGAGTTGGAGAAGAGAGGAATTGCAACCATATGCGATGTCAGTCGGGAAGCTGCAGCTCAGGTTCTTCTTAACTACGCCTCGCAGGGCGGGAAGATCTACAACTCGCGAGAGTCGGCATAGCAACCGGTTCGAACCAGTGTCGCGTGTCAAGTGAGAAGGCATTCAAACTAAATGAAATACCTTATCATCATTTTTATCATTATAATAATCCTCGGTATCGTTGCCAACCGTGAACTCGCCCGTGATAAGAAGAGAGTTAAACGCATGATAAGGGAATACTCTTATAAAACCTATTCTCCCGAAGATGAAGAGGAAAAACATCCTGTAAAAGAGAAGAATAAGTGAACGGTTCAATTCTGGCGCCGCTATAAAGGTTATAGCATGTGAAGAAGAGACGGTCTTCGTTTAGGTCTGCACCAGCAATTGTTCTCTAATCACTGGCAGTATATCATAGATATCGAGGGGTTGATATATCCCACAGCCGTGGCAATGTTGCTCACTCTGTGAATAAGAACGTCGCATTTTGCCAACAATAAACAGTCTTTCAGAACATCTTCCGCCAATTTCAGATCCGGATCAAATGGGTAAATCAGTGGATCTTCGGGATTGCCGGGAGATTCCTGCAGCCTGGTTACGTCTGTCAGAGTGATAACTTTTTCACCAAAGACGTTCTTAAACCGCTCGACATACTCTTCTACATCCGTAGCAAGGAAAATTTTCGCTTCGCTTTCTTTCGAGGAGATAATATTTGTAATCTCAGCCATATAATGTTCCAGCGGCGGCATTTGACTGTCCGGCTGCTCGCGGATATGTGCGTCGTTTCTGATGTGAACTCCTATGCAGTATTTCCCCGCTAAATATCGTGAAAATATCTGCTCGACTTTTTCCAGAATACGCGGCTTTATACGAATATACTTTTTGAATGCTGAGTGATATTGTTGCCTCCATCCCGCTCCAGATTTATATAAATTGTAAGCGCGTTTACCGGTTATTGAATAATCCCGATAGGAGGATGTCTTTTTGCGCACTATGAATGACCGAGGGGGAAATGGTAGTTGCTCGAAGAAGTGTTCCCAAATATTCCCATCTTTGCAGGTGCCATAGAAGAAGTTATTCAATTTCCTTTCCCTTTTAATATTCCAATCAACTTCAACAGCCTTCACTCCACAACGATGAAGTGAGCAGACAAGGTGATTCATTACTTTATTGAAGTTGGAGAAAAAGCCGGCCTCATGAGGGACCACGATCAATTTTGTCGGCACCAAGGACTGCAGTATATCTGCCACATTTTGTGCCGCACGCAGAAGCGAACGTGCCTTCACGGGAGTTAATTTATAGATCGTAACCTTAATCAGATCAATCAAGTGACCTCCTTTAAAAAAGTCTCAGTTGTATTAAGGATATAATCACAATCTTCCCTCCCGATGTCCTGGTGAACTCCTATGTGGATGCCGTTATCACCAATATACTCAGCATGAGGGAAATCGCCGATTTTATGGCCAAGAAAACTGTATCCGGGGCATTGTGTGGGCATGGAAGAAAAAAGGTTTCTCGTATCAATTCCTTTTTCCTCCATGAAGTTGACCAGCTGGATACGGCTAAATGGCGACTGTTCCTGGATTATTATGGGCAGGGCATGAGGTCCGATCTCCTCATATGGCTCCTTTTCTATCGTGACAAGATAGGGGCTAAATTGCCTGAAATTTTCCATAAGGTAATACAGATTATCTCTTCTTTTCCTGAGAATATCATCATAAATATCAAGATTCCCTATGCCGACGGCAGCTTCCAGTTCGTTCATCTTGGCCGAAAAACCTATTCTCTCAAACATAAATCTAATGTCTGCATTATCACCATTTTCGAACCTCCTGGCGCAATAGGAAGAGGCCAGATTAAGCACGCAACTCTCACATTTACACGCTCTGCCGTGGCTCCTGAGCGATCTCAATATTTCAGCATGATCTGAATTATCGGTAACGATAATACCACCCTCCACAGTAGTAATAATATGCGCAATATACAGGCTGAAAGCACCTATGTCCCCCAGGGTCCCCGCATTTCTGCCCTTATATGTTGCTCCGTGAGCCTCGGCTGCGTCTTCGATAACACAAAGATCGTATTTATCCGCTATGGCATTAATCCTGTCCATATCTGCCGGTTTGCCCATTAGATCAACGGGCATAATAGCCCGGGTCTTATCCGTGATCTTTTCCTCTATCTTTGCAGGGTCGATATTTAAAGTTTTTCTGTCGATATCTATAAAGACAGGAGTAAAACCGGCCTGCAAAACAGAATTTCCGGTTGCTACAAAAGACAAGGCGGAAGTTATAATTTCATCCCCGCGTTTTGCGCCATAATCGTACAGCAGTGCCAATGCAAGCGTATCGGCGTCAGTCCCGCTGCTCACCGCTACGGCTTCCTTTGCGCCTATCAATTCTGCAAACCGTTTCTCAAATTCACGCACGTATTTTCCGCTGGATAACCTGTTTGATTGCAGGATCTTCAGTATTATCTCTTTGGATCTGTCCGTTACCGATATTGTTCCAAACGGTATCTTCATATTTTACACTCCACTTTCGCTGCAGAAAATTATCTGACTCCCCAATGTATCAAAACGGAACGGCACATGCAATAAAAAGTCCAGAGCTTCTTTCAGTCTATCCCGGTATTCAGGTTTGACAAAAAGCAGAATAAACCCTCCGCCTCCCGCCCCTAAAATCTTCCCCCCGGTTACACCATTTTTTAAGGCAATCTCATAAATGTTATCAATAAATGTATTTGATACCTTGTCTGACAGACTTTTCTTGAGCTTCCAGGTTTCATTGAGGAGTCTTCCAAAATCGAGAAGGTCACCCGCTCCACTCAAAATATTGACGGCTTCATCTACCAGTTCACGCATTGCTTTGAGTTCGCTGCTCTTTTTTGAAAGTTGTTTCAATTTGTCTGCTTCGATTTTTGAAGCAGTTCTTGAGAACCCGGTGAAAAACAGCATAAGATGATCCTGGAATCGCCGGAGTCTTGCCTGACCGGTAACAACTGTATTGACTTCTATATTATGGTCTCCCGAAAAACTGATCTTGTTGAATCCCCCAAAGGCAGCAGCTGCCTGATCCTGTGAACCCACGCTCTCTTTGATCATTTCCTGTTCAATGTGAATAGCCTCAAGAGCCAGCTGCTTTTTAGGCGCCATATTCCCCCTTAAAGCACACAATGCATGAAGCAGCCCTACTGTAAACGCCGAACTCGAACCAAGACCCGTCCTGGCAGGAAGGTCACCGTCATGGTGTATTTCCAGGCCTTCCTTTATATCCATAAATCTGAATGTCTCTCTTACCGCAGGATGAATGATTTCATCAATTTCACTTACCTGTTCGGTCCTTGAATATACAATTCTGTGCTTATGTTCAAAAAAAGGAGGAAGGCGCCTGCAGCTTATATAGCAATATTTATCGATGGTCGTGGAAAGAACGGCTCCACAATTCTCTTTGTACCAGGCGGGGAAATCTGTCCCGCCACCAAAGAACGAGATGCGGAATGGAGTTCTACTGATAATCATTCTCAGGACCACTGGACGATTTTGGAGACACTGGTTGCGTGCTTTTATAAATGTAAGAATCATTTTCAAGGACTTTTCTCTTCAGCCGTGTTCTTGTCATTTCCTGAATGTGTTCTTTAACCTTCTTTCCAAACTTCCGTTCAATCATTTTCAAATATACTCGCAGTTCTGAAATATTTGTGAAAGGCGTCATCCCTGAACTTCAAAACTTCCGGTGCGCTTAAATATTTTGTCGGAAGCGGCAGCATTTCATAAGAGTGTTGAGAGAAGCCGTGCCATTCATCCGGCAATTTCCATCCCTCCCGAACTGCAATTTCATATAACTTTGAGCCTGGATACGCCATGGCAGAATAGAAATTTGCAAATTCACAATTCAATTCCATGGCCATATCAAGGGTTTCCTGCATAGTCTCAACGGTGTCATCCGGAAGTCCAAAGATATAATTGCCTATTACCCTTATTCCGGCATCCTGAATATTTCCGACAACTTTTTTTATGTCATTTGTTCTCACTTTTTTTTGAAGCGCCGTCTCTCACCTCGGGATTTCCGGATTCAATCCCTAACGCAAGCCAGTTAATTCCTGCTTTCTTCATCTTTTGCAGATTCTTCTCTTTGACTGTATCGACTCTCGCATATGCCCAGATATTCAGGTCAAAGCCTTTTTTGATAATTAAGTCCACTACCGCCATATAATGTTTTTCATCTAAAATAAATAGTTCATCAATAATTTTTATATTTCTTATCCCGTATTTGTTCACTAATAAGCCTATCTCCCCGACGACCAATTCGGGGCTTCTATAGCGTATTCCGGGCTTTCCAAACGGCGCATTTATACAGCAAAAAACACAGGAATAAGGACATCCAAGGCTTGTATATACAGCGCCGTAAGGCATTCTATGATTCATGTCGTCAAAGCAATGCCAGTTATGAGCCCTGTATTTTTCCATCGGCAAGAGATCCCATGCAGCTATAGGCAACATTTTATCTAAATCTTTTATTAGCGGGGCTCTCGGATTATTCTTTACAGTTCCATCGTCAAAATACCAGAGCCCTGGGACTTCCGCATAATCTTTCTTCTCTGCCTTTAAAATCTTCAGCAGACTTGTCAGAGTATATGGCCCTTCTCCTTCTATTACGAAATCCACACTTTCTTCCTCCAAAGTCCTTTTGGGAAGCGCTGAGGGATGGAGGCCGCCTATGGCAACCTTCGAAGAAGTCCTGTCTTTTAACGCAGAACAAATTTTGCCGGCTACGGTCATATTCTGAGTAGAAGCAGATGGTTGAGAACCATAAACAATGACAGCGGCCAAATGCGGATCAAGCTCGTTTACTCTTTGGGCCGTTTCCTCCGGCGTAATATTTTCTGCGCCGGCATCAATGATTTGCACGGCAAAGCCATCGTTCCTCAGATAAGAAGCCATCGCAGCAATCCAGAAAGGCGGCTCTATGGCCGAAAAGTCTGCTGCGAGGTCCTGGTAGACCTGCTTCCTGTCTCCGGGATTGATAAAAACAATGTCTGTTTTATCCTTCATTGTATTTTTTCAATAGCTCGCCTTTAATATTTTTCATGATACTCTCATCATCCAGACCGTTTAGTTTATGCAGGTAATCTCTGCTCCCGATATCGAATACATACTTGTCTCCGAAGCCCATTCTTTTTAAAATAATCCCTGATTTATTATCGTTTAAAATGCCTGCAATAAAACTATCAAGGCCGCCTTTATTTATAAAAGCCTCTTCAAGAGTTACCACACAGCTATATTTACTTAATTCTTCAAAGAGCATAGCTCTCATCAATCGGTCTGATCATAAAAATATCAATGAGGCCGATATGTATGCCTTCTTTCGTGAGTTTATTCGCTACTTTCAAGGCTGTATGAGTCATAAATCCTGTTGAAACCATGCAGACTTCTTTTCCCTCGACTAATGTGCAGAAACCCTTATTAATATCTACCATTTCTTCGTCTTTATATATGTCCGGCATTGGTTTCCCGTCCAATCTCATATATTTAGGCCCTTTATTTTCTATCGAGTAATTGATAAAGGCCTTAGTCAAAACACAGTCGCTTGGAGAAAAAATGCAGATATTGGGTAAAGTCCTCATTATGCATATATCTTCAAGCGCACAGTGGGACGGACCCGACATATCATAACTCAACCCGGCCCCAACGCCGATAAGGTTAATATTCATTTCTTTTATCTGTGCCAATAGTGAAAGATTATTCCTTATTTGTTCATAAGCTCTCATTGTCAGGAATGGCGCGATGGCATACACGTATACGATATACCCTTCCAATGCCAACCCGGTTGAAATATTTATTGCATTTTGTTCAGCTATGCCGACATTTACAATCCTTTCAGCAAAATCTCTTCTTATTTTATCGAGCACAGGTGATCCGAAATCAGCGGTTAAAAGAAATAGCCTGTCGTCATCCCGCATATGCTTGTAAATCTGATCGAGAAAAACATCTCTCATTCTTTTTGGCGGCTTATTCACTTTAACTCTGCTATGGCTCTATCAACTTCTGCCGCGTTCAGACTTCTTATATGGCTTAAAGGATCAGATTCAAGGTTTGAGACGCCCTTGCCTTTTACAGTATTTGCAATCAGCAAATTCGGTTTATCGCCGTTGCCGTTCTTCAGCTTTATTAATGTCCTGAATAATTGAGATATATTGTGGCCGTCCGCGCTCTTTACATGCCAATTGAAGACCTTGAATTTCTTATCAAGTGGCCCTAAATCCAAGATATTCCTGCAGTAATCAAGCATGCAGACTTTATTGTTATCAATTATGACGATCAGATTATCCAGCTTGTGTTCTCCGGCAAACATAACTGCCTCCCATACAGATCCTTCATATAATTCGCCGTCGCCAAGCAGCACAAATACTTTTTCTCTTCGGTTTTTTCTCTTCAGGGCAAGCGATACACCGCAGGCTACGCCGAGTCCATGCCCCAGGGACCCGTTGACTACTTCAAATCCTGGAATCATCGGGTCTGGGATTCCTCCCAGGAGCGATCCCTCTTTGCAGACTCTGTTCAACTCCTCTTTATGAAAATAACCCAAGATCTGCAAGTA
This sequence comes from uncultured Nitrospiraceae bacterium, assembly GCA_963725545.1. Lineage (GTDB taxonomy): Bacteria > Nitrospirota > Thermodesulfovibrionia > Thermodesulfovibrionales > SM23-35 > DYFC01. The sequence goes on from CAVRZG010000014.1 coordinate 39,534, forward strand.
TGGGATATAATGAGATGGCGCCATGACCCTTACTGATAATAAATCGATCTCTTCCTTCCCAATCCGGTTCACCCGGTTTGAATTCGAGAATCTTCCCATAGTATAAAGTCACAAATATTTCAACGGCAGATAATGACGAAGCCAGCCTTGTTTCCGGTGCAGCTTTATGGATCTTCAGGGTTTCCTGTCTGACCCATAATGCCTTATCTTTCAGGCTTTTAACCAATTTTTTGTCAAGCATGTAATATTCTCAAGAGCAAACAATTGAAGCCAACTTAAACATTACTATATTTACTGTTCGTTACTATTCTGTAGCCTTTGATAAGTTCACTGATACCTTTTTCCAGCGAGTGTATGGGTTTCAAGCCGGTTCTTTCAATTTTTTCATTTGAAACCATATAATCTCTTTTATCCGGATCTTCACCAATCTGTCGCCTCTAAATATACAAAATTGCGTACTTGCTCCCTGATTTTTGCACAGAGTTCGAGCTTTGAAAGATTGGCGTCGGAAAGTCCCACATTATATGCCTCATTTTTCATTGTGTCAAAATTATCGATTGAATGGATAAATGCTCTTGCAACGTCCCGGATATGGATATAGTTTCTTTTAAAATGACCTTCAAAGACAACCAGAAATCCATCCTTCACAGCTCTGTATGTGAAGTCATTCACCAACAAATCAATCCGCATTCTTGGAGACATTCCAAAAACAGTAGCCAATCGCAGGCTTATAGAGTTTCCCCTGTCAAGCACCAACTTCTCCGCCTCCACTTTCATCTTTCCATATAAAGAAATGGGATTCAATGGAGTCTCCTCAGTGCAGTAAACATCCTTTTGGCCGATACCATATCCACTGTTTGTAGTAGGTATAATTATTCTCTGATCTTTCGAGGCAAGCTTTACCAGGGAAGCTATAGCATCTCTATTAGTGGTTACAGTTCCTATTTTATCTCTATTGCACAGCGGAGCGCCTACCAATGCAGCCAGAGGAATGATGTAATCGGCTTTCTGTAAAAGAGGGGTCAAAGTGCCTTCATCCCTTGCATCTCCTCTTATGACATCAAATTTTTCATAAGCACAACACTCAAGCAGAGAGGCCTGTCCGAACATAAAATTATCCAACACGGTTACTTCATGACCCAATTTCAATAATTCAGGAACAAGAATAGAACCTAAATAACCTGCTCCGCCTGTTACCAGAATCGTTTCTTTCCCCATCAGAATGTCTCCCGGAAATATGTATCAGCTATCCTATACGTATCAGGAACTCCTATATCCATGAACTTCCCTCGGGTGATGTAACCGTATATCCCCTTCTTCAGAAAGACGGGCAATAATTCTTTCTCAAGTGAAATAACCCTGTTTTCCTCAATACAATAAAGCAATTCTCTATTAAACAGATACATACCCGCGTTGACATATCCAGCCGCCTGGCAGGGAGTCTTCTCTTTGAAGGAGACGATTCGTTGCTCGTCATTGATTCTCACTCTGCCGTACCTGCCGGTGTTCTCAACTTCTGTCAGCACGATGGTTATGGCCGCATGTTTTTTCCTGTGAGTTTCGATTAAGTCAACGATATCGACATCCGTATAGGAATCTCCATTGAGGATGAGAACATCTTCTGTTTTTGTATAAGGCAGCGCCTTTCTTATGGCGCCTCCTGTACCTAACAGTTCTTTTTCCTCAGAGAAAAGAATTTCAAAATCATATTCATGACGATTTGTATATTCTTTAATTACCTTGTCTGCGAGATATCCCACCGCGACAACCACTCTTTGCACGCAGCCGCATTTATTCAGAGAGGACAAGATTATATCGAGAAATGGCCTGTTGTTGACCGGAGCAAGCACTTTCGGAAGATCACTGATGATCTCTCTCAATCTGGCGCCGAGACCACCGGCCAAGATTATGGCATCTAATTTTTCCATATCCACCATATTGACATCACGTCCGGACATTCGACGGAAATCACTTCATCCAATCTGCCAAATTCTTTCCGAGTGACATATTCTCCTGATCGAGGAACTTGTTTTGAAAGATGGCGTCGTCCCCGAAGATAGCATATCTCCCTTTGCCGAGAGTGCCTGCGATTACAACTCCGAATGACTGCCGGGCATCGGTTTCATTGAATTTCCCGTCTCTGTTCAGGTCTATCCATGCCTTCGGCCCTGTTCGGGCGATTATCCGTGCGGTAGTGCTCTCTGTCATGAGAGCCCAGGCTCCGTGGACCCCGATTTTCTTCAGCCCTTTTGTAATTGCATGTTTTTCCATGTTTGTTACGAAGAATTCTTTTGGAGCATTGTTAATAGTATTTTCCTGCTCCTCGATAACACCGTTTGATGCATATACCTTCAGTCTGCTCATTAATCCTATCAGCGGTTGAGGGATATGCAGCATAACACAGAGGGTTCCCCCTCGCTCTAAAAATCGGATGACTGCATTTGTTTCTTCAGGAGAAAAAGGCTGAAACGCCCCGGAGATAATCAGCACATTCGCTGCCTTCAGCGCGGCGTCAGTTATCTGTCCGGCATTCACTTTCACATCATACCCTTTTCCCTTGAGTAATTTTGAGAGGCCGGAAAGCTGGAGCTCGCCATCTTTTTCGATGACAAATTTCTGGCCATGCCCCTGGTCAAAAACTACTGTCCGTTTTTTCGCTTCCGCCTGAGCAACAGTCAAAGACAATAAAAATGCACCTATACAGAGAAACAATATGAAACGGTTCTGCTTCATGACTTCTCCTTTCCAGTTATTAATACGTTCATAAGTAAAATCACATTTAAACACCCTCCCTTTATCCCCTCCCCTCAAGGGAGGGACGATTCTTAAGTCCCCTCCCTTGAGGGGAGAGGGCAAGGGTGAGGGTGTGTGGCTTTTCTAATGAATCCTTAATATGCAATAGATTGCCGCCCCTTCATTTTAACAGATAGTTCCCTATTTCCCCAGCAGAATAGAGCCCTCCGTGAAGAATGTGCCTGCCACTGCCGCGGTCATAAGGCAGGCCAGAGTTGCCGCAATGAGGGCCCTGAATCCAACGGCTGACAGGTCTTTTGTCCTGTTCGGGACAAGGGCTGCTGTGCCGCCCACAAATATCGCAAGTGAGGCCACATGTGCAAAACCGCAGAGCGCATAGGCTGCTATGACAGCTGACCTGGGGTCTTTCAGCGTGCCTGCTGCAAGGAGAGACGATAGGTCCTGATATGATTTCACCTCTGTAAGCACGGCTCGTTCACCGATGAGTTTTGCTATCTCTGCAGCGTCAGAAGGCGGCACGCCTATGACAAGTGTCAGGGGATAGAAGAGATATCCCAGAATGCCTTTTAAAGACCAGTCCATATGCAATCCTGTCAGGTCATTTATCCTCAACCCGATGCCGGACAGTATCAAATCCATCAGTGCAACGAGGCCCAGAAATGCAAGGAGTAAGGCCATGATGCCGATCACCATCTTAGCGCCTTCGTTTGCGCCGTTTATGACAGCCTCCATCAGTGAAGACTCTTTTTCATAATGTGGCTTTATGTCCATCCCGAGGGTATCGGGCTTTTCTGTCTCAGGCATTATAATCTTTGACATGACTATGGCTGCAACAGCGGAGAGGAAAGACGCAGACACAAGATGTCCCGCAATCGTAGGGAATTGTTTCTGGAGAAGGAATACATATAGGGCAAGCACGCTTGACGCTGTTGTCGACATCCCTGCCGCAAGGATAGTGCAGAACTCGGATCGAGTCATAGAGCTCAGGTATGGGAGCACGGTCATATTCGCCTCAACTCCCACAAAGATGTTACTCGAAACACTCAGGGATTCCGCCCCGCTTATTCTCATGAGGCCCGCAAATATCCTGGAGAAGAATTTTATGAGCCTGGGCATTACACCGGCATAATAGAGCGCCGCCATGAGGCTGGCAAAAAAAATGATGGTGGGCAGCGCTTGAAAAGCAAGGAAGAAGCCCAGGGATTCTTCACCGGATTCACTCACTGCCCCGGGCGGGAGTGCGAGCCTGCCAAAGAGAAATCTGGTCCCGGCCGTTGCGCTGTCAAGGACTTTCACTACTGCATCATTGACAACGAGGAAAATTTGGGAGCCGACCGGCACGACAAAAATAAAAACAGCGAACAGAAGCTGCAGCGCAGTCCCCGAGATGATGACCCGCCAGTTGATGACCCTTCTGTCCGAGGAAAACACCCAGGCAATGAACATAAGGACAAACATTCCGCAGAAGCTTATTATGTTATACATATAGTTCGGGTTATATTATATCCCAGTTGCCGCAATTTCCCAATGAATCCGGAAAAATCCGGGTTATGATATCCTATTAATAGATAACATCGGGCAGGAATAATTTATGGTAAAAAAAGCAGTCGTAGATATCGACAACACCCTGTGGCACTTTTGTGATGTGCTTTATGACGGACTGAAAAGGATCAATCCCTCCTTTCCTCCTCCGGAGCATTGGGTCCACTGGGACTTCTGGATGAATTACTGTTCTGAAGAGGAATTCATGGGCGTCATTCACAGTATTCACTTGAATCAGGACGATGACTTGCACAAGCCCTATGCACAAGCAGGGTCCTTTCTTTCAGGTCTGAAGGAGCATGATTTTCATATTGTCATTGCGAGCCACCGGACAACTGAAAGCTTTGCCCAGACAAAGAGATGGCTCCTGAAGCATGACCTCGTTTTTGATGAGATATATCTCTCTTTTGACAAGACAGTTCTCTTCGATGAAAACTGCCGCATTGTAATTGATGATTCACCCTCTGTTCTGGAAAAGGCAGCTGAAAAAAGCATTCTTGCTTCGGGACTAAGTTTTCCTTGGAACAGAAGCCGCACAACCGGTTGTAAGCTTTTTAATAGTCTCGGAGAGGTGTTGCAGCATATTCTTGAACAGTCTTAGTTCCGGAAAGCTCTCCTTTATCCCGTTATCCCGCATACACTTCGTCGAGTATTTCTTTCGCACCCCGGCCTAACAGATCTTCTGCCAGAGCAATTCCGATCTTTTCGTAATCTTCAGGCTTGCCTTCCATCCGACCCTTGACAATCCTGTCACCGGAAACGCTCCCTACAAGGCCATGGAGTGTGATGGTCAGCGGACCACCCGCGGTCTCTTTTCTCCCGACCATTGCATGAGCTGCGATAGGGACCTGGCACCCGCCTTCGAGTCTTCTCAGAAGCGCCCTTTCAGTTCTCACGCATGTTGCCGTGTCAGCATGATTCAACGGCGCAATGGCTTTATTGATGAATTCGTCGTCAATCCTGCATTCTATGCCGACTGCCCCTTGTCCGATTGCAGGCAGGCTTATCTCAAAAGGCAGAATCTGCGTTATCCTCCCGGCAAGGCCGAGCCGTTTGACCCCGGCGGCAGCCAGAATAATCGCGTCGAAAAGTCCTTCGTCGAGTTTTCTTAACCTTGTATCAAGGTTGCCCCGCAACTGTTCGATCCTCAGATCCGGCCTCAGGCTAAGAAGCTGGGACGCCCTTCTGAGGCTGCTTGTGCCTATCTTCGCTCCTTTTGGAATAGATTGAAAATCCTTTATTCTGAACCCTGCATCGTCTATCGATGAAATCAATGCGTCCCTCGGATCTTCCCGTCTCACATATTACGGCAAGGTGCAGGCCCTCAGGAAATTCCGTAGGCACATCTTTCATACTGTGCACTGCGATATCAGCTTTATTCTGCAAAAGCGCCTCTTCTATCTCTTTGACGAAAAGGCCCTTCCCTCCGACTTGCGCAAGAGGGACGTCCAGAATCATGTCACCTGTGGTCTTTATCTTGTTCAGTTCTATCTCAACATCCGGATGATGCCTCTCTAATTCCGCACGGACAAACTCGGCCTGCCAGAGTGCAAGTTTGCTTCCTCGCGTTCCAATGATTATCTTTTTCTTTTTCATTCCTTCTTTCCGTCGATGCCGTAGAGTTTTCTGATAGTAGCCACCAGGATATCTTTGTCTTCCGAATCCTCCTTCAACGCTGCGGTCGGAGGGTGGATCAGTTTATTCATAAGCGCTGTTGCCATATACTTGATGGCCTCTGTCTCTTTTTCTCCCAATCCCGGCATTTTGTGGAAGAGCTTATCAAGCTCCTCCTTCTTTATCTCCTCTGCCTTTTCCCTGATCGAGATAATCGTGGGAACAGAATCAAGGGTGGACTGCCATTTCAGAAAGGTCTCCATCTCTTCATCTATGATAGTCTCCGCCTTTTCCGCTTCCTTCTTCCTTTCAAATATATTCGTATCAACAACCCCCTGCAGGTCATCCACGTTGTAAAGATATACATTTTCGAGGTCGTTTACTTCAGGGTCTATGTTTCTGGGCACAGAGATGTCGATGATGAACACCTGTCTCTGTTTTCTCTCCTTCATGACCTTTTGCATCTGGGCCTTTGAGACAATGTATGAGGGAGCACCGGTTGAACAGATGACAATATCGGCATGGAACATTTCATTTATGAACTCTTCAAACCTGACAGGCTTTCCGTTGAATTCCTGGGCAAGGTCGCATGCCCGGTTGTAAGTCCTGTTGGAGACGAGGACTTCGTTCACGCCACTGCCGATCAGGTGCTTTGCAGCAAGCTCCGCCATTTCTCCGGCGCCGAGTAGCATGAATACCCGTGTCGAAAGGTCGGTAAATATCTTCTTTGCGAGTTCAACTGCCGCAAAGCTTATTGATACGGCATTTTCAGCTATGCGCGTTTCAGTCCTCACCCTCTTGGCAACGGAGATCGCTTTCTTCATCAGCTTGTTCAGGAGGATGCCGGTAGTTTTTTTATTGAGGGCAAGTTCGAAGGCCGCCTTGAGCTGCCCGAGTATCTGAGGTTCTCCGACAACCATGGAATCAAGACTGGAGGCTACCCTGAAGATGTGCCTTGCCGCATCTACGCTGTCATAAATATAAAGGCCTGAATCAAGGGAGCTTCTGTTTATTCCATGAAATTCAGAGAGAAATGATTTGATATTTTCAGACGCCTTCCGACTGTCCTTGACGTTTGCATAGAGTTCCACCCTGTTGCATGTCGGACAGGATAACGGCTTCCAGGACTTCAGGGACATCTCTGAATTTTATCAGCCCCTCTTCCAGCTTTGGGCCGTTAAAGGCCAGCTTTTCCCTGACATCAACGTCGGCAATCTTATGATTGAGACCTACGACAAGAACGTTCATCTGAAGACGTGATACCCTATCCGGAACATTTTAATGCCGAAGAAGGCGGCAAGGATTATGAGAAAGGCCAATATGGACAATAAGGCTGCCCTCCTTCCTCTCCACCCGGCAACAAGACGCGCATGCAGAATGATCGCATAGATCAGCCATGTGACCAACGACACTGTCTCACGCGGGTCCCAGTTCCAGTAATTTCCCAGAGCACTTTGTGCCCATAAGGCCCCTGTTATAATCGCCAGTGTCAGCAGGGGAAATCCCCATGTTATCAGCCTGTAATTAATATCATCAAGGGTCTGAAGACTCGGCAGCCTCTCGAACAACCCGCCAAGATGCTTGGACTTCACATGATGCTCTTGAACAAGATACATCAGACCTATGCCGAAGGCTAGGGCAAAGGCTGCATTACTCAGAAAGGCAAGGACCGTATGCACCCCCAGCCAATGACTTTGAAGAATAGGACTCAAGGGCTTTATCTCCCTCGGAAGCATCGAAGACAGGAGCATAAGGGCGAATGCCACGGGCATAATGAAAGACGAAAGGAGGTTTACTCTTTATACCTGAACTGCAGAAGGAAAAAGATGAGCACAATGCACCAGGCGAAGAAAGACGTTGCCTCGTGCGTATTTGTAATAGGTATGTGTCCGGCAGCTACATAACGATAAATAATGCTAACGGTATGGATGAGGAATCCAACGCCCGCCAGAAGAAGTGTGATCCTCGAAGTCACCTTTGATTCCTTGAAAAGTTCTGTAACGCTGACTATCGTGGCGGCAAAATAGAAGGTAAGGGCAAGTTCGAATGGAAGTACGCCCATCAGAAACAACCCAGCTCGCAGCCTGTTATCTTGACCTTCAGCTCATCGGCAGTCTTTCCGATTTCTTTGTAAGGGACAGACAACTCCTCTGCGATTCTTCTCGCTGCGGCACATGGGAAGTCTGTTGTTCACTGCTTTTTTCTTTATTTCTTCAACAATTTTGGCGTTCATCTCTTATAGAAAAATATTACAACATCGGAATCAAAAACACAATGAAACAGCAGAAGTGTTCAGTTTGAGCAGCCAGGATCTCTTTTTTTTGTATGGAGACACCCTTTGTCCGGCATGCAGACGTCATCAGTGCATTCGTCGCCGTCGCTGCAGTCTATCGGCCGGCCACTGCAAAGACCGAGATGACAGGTGTCATTTGAAGTGCACCGGTTAGAGTCGTCACAGGGGACGTCGCTGATCGGCGAATGCACACACCCCGTTTCAGCGTTACAGGAATCCACGGTACAAGGGTCATTATCATTGCAGTTTATCGGCTGTCCCGTGCAGATGCCTCTGTTGCAGGAATCCACGATTGTGCAGGCATTATGATCGTCACACGGCGTTCCATTAAGAGGTTGATGGGTACAGCCCGATGTCGGATCACACCCGTCCTGAGTGCACTGGTTATGGTCGTCACAGTCTATCGGAGTCCCGGCACAGGTTTCTTGAATACAGGTGTCATTCGCAGTGCATTCGTTTCCGTCATTGCATGGGGATCCGTTAAGCACCTGGTGAATGCATCCCGCTATTGCATCACACTTGTCTCCGGTGCACTGGTTCTTGTCATTGCAATCCACGGGCGTGCCCGTGCAGGCCCCGTTTTTGCAGACATCCTGTGCTGTGCAGGCAGTCCCATCGTCGCAGATTATACCGTCCAGAGGCTTATGGAGGCATCCTGTCTGCATATCACACTCATCCTTTGTACAGTGGTTCCAGTCATTGCAATCCAGTGCCTTGCCGGTGCAGAAACCATTGTCGCATGTGTCATTAATGGTGCAGGCATTCCCGTCGTTGCATATCGCCCCGGTCAGAGGCTGATGTGTGCAACCGACTATCGGGACACATTCGTCCTCGGTGCACTGGTTCCAGTCATTGCAGTCTACCGGCTTACCCGCACACATGCCATTATCGCAGGAGTCATTTACAGTGCAGATGTCATCATCATCACAGGGGAACCCGTCCATCTTTCCCAGACACGGGTTGAGCACCGGGCAGGTTATCTTCACCACTCCGAGGTCCGTCGTCATTTTCTGCTTCACAATTACTTTTGTTATCTGACCGTCACCTGTGTCCCAGGATATCTTAAGGGTGTATGTGCCTTCCGGCACGAACCGCATAATGAAACTCCCGGCGCTGTCGGTCACAGCTGTAAAGGAATCTCCCGGCGTGTATACCCATGCGTCGGCAATCACACTGCCGGTATCGCATTGAAGGGTCCCTTTGATCTCCCCAGCTTTCAATATGTCCCTGGTTTTCGAATACTTCGCCTCTCCTGCGGAAGCAGCAGAACAAGCAGAGATCACCAAGATCATGCAGATCAAAATTGATATGCTCTGAAACCCCTCGGGTCTTCTCTTCAGCTCTTTGTAATTTCATGACGATTCCGCGCATACGTTCCAAGATGCAAAAATTCTATCATATGCGGGTGGGAAAAAACAAAACTGAATGACCTCCGAAGAAACAACCTTCCAGCGGTTCGCGGGAATCAAACACGAGGACATGTCTGAAAGAAAAAATCAGTTGTCGTCACTATCGCAAAACATTCTTTTTCCGCAAAATGTCCGGCGTCCAAAGAAAATGTAGAACAACATCCCATTTATGTATATAATAAATCTATGTTTTTACTGAAAGTGTCAGAGTCCCTGGGCAGCCACTTCCTGTATTATGTGAACCAGGCTGGAAGGATGGGCATTTTTCTTCTTCGCGTTATCTACAATATCCTGAAACTGCCGTATTATAAAGTTTCACATATTACCAAGCAGATTTATATAATAGGCACACTGTCAATATTTGTTATCTTCTTCACCGGGGCCTTTACAGGCATGGTTCTCGCCCTCCAGGGGTACAACACCCTGCGCAAATTCGGGTCTGAGGGACTATTGGGCTCGGCAGTGGCCCTGAGTCTCATAAGAGAACTGGGGCCTGTTCTGACAGCCCTCATGGTCACGGGCAGGGCAGGTTCCGCAATCTGCGCAGAGATCGGCATAATGAGGAACTCAGAACAGATCGATGCGCTTGAATGCATGGCTATCGACCCGCACAAGTATATCCTGGCGCCAAAATTTATTGCCACGATCATATCGATGCCGTTGTTAACGGCAATTTTTGATGTCGTCGGCATCTTTGGAGGTTATGTTATCGGCGTCGGCCTGATGGGGCTGAATGAAGGGGCTTATTTTTCAGGTATGTATAAGGATGTCGAATTTGACGATATTTATATGGGGATCATTAAATCTCTTTGTTTTGGTCTTATAGTTGTATGGGTATGTTCCTCCAAAGGCTATTTTGTCCATATGGAAAGAAAGGGCGGTTTCGGCGCCGAGGGAGTAAGCAGGGTCACAACAAGTGCTGTAGTGCTGTCCTCAGTCGCAATCCTTCTTGTTGATTATTTTATTACTTCTCTGCTTTTATGAACAACGAACCGATAATACAATTGATCGACGTCCATAAAACCTTTGGGACACAACATGTCCTGAAAGGCATTAATCTTTCGATTTATCAGGGGAAAACAACCGTCATCGTCGGCGAGAGCGGCCAGGGTAAAAGTTCAGTCATAAAGCATATCCTCGGTCTGGTAAAACCTGACTCCGGAAAGGTTATGGTATACGGCAAGGACATAAACCAAATAAACAAGAAAGAACTGAAGGAGATAAGGACGAATTTCGGCGTCCTCTTCCAGAATGCAGCGCTCTTTGACTCCATGACAGTCTTTGAGAATGTTGCCCTTCCCCTGAGAGAAAGAACCAAGAAAAAAGATGAAGAGATCAGCGCCATTGTAAATGAAAAACTGAAGATGATGGACCTGGAGGGAAGCAATGATAAATATCCTGCTCAACTGAGCGGCGGCATGCGGAAACGGGTCGGCCTTGCAAGGGCGTTGGTACTGAATCCCAAGATAGTATTCTTCGATGAGCCGACAACGGGACTCGATGTGGCAAAGAGCAATGATATGTACCGGGTCTTTTTCAGGACCCAGTCAGCTCTCGGATATACCGCTGTAATCGTAAGCCATGATGTACCGAAGATTTTTAAACTGGCAGACTTTGTTACCCTGATGTATCAGGGGGTGCTTGAGGAATCTCTGCCTCCGGAGGATTTTCAGACCTCTGAGAACCCTGTCATCCGGGATTTCGTTGAAAAGACCATGGGACGCATTTATGATAGTGAAAAAGTGGAGGGATAGTAAATGAACAAGATAAACATTGAAACAGGAGTAGGTCTTTTTATTATCGCCGGCCTCATCTGCCTGGCCTATCTTTCTGTCAGGCTGGGGGATGTCAACCTGACAGGGACTAAAGACTATGTTGTGAAAGCCCGCTTTTCAAACATAGGCGGCCTGAAAGAAGGGTCTGATGTTGAGATTGCGGGGGTCAAGATAGGGAAGGTCTCAAAGATATCTCTCGATAATTATCAGGCATTGGTAGACATGCTGATTGCGCCCACTGTAAAGATACAGGAAGACTCTATCGCAAGCATAAGGACACAGGGTATTATCGGGGATAATTATATCAAGATCTCACCTGGCGGGGCGTCTGAATACATCAAGCCGAACGGCCTGATGACAGAGACGGAATCCTCCATAGATATTGAATCGTTGATCAGTAAATATATTTTCGATAAGAAACAGTAGAAGGGGTAAGACACCATGAATGGTCCGGACATTAAAGAACATCTGAACACGCTTAGGAAAGAGATGATGTTCGATATGCTCGATAGTGAGGATATTGAAAAGATATCTCCTTTTTTCGAGGTCATTGTCTACCCTGCCAATAAAGTCATATTCAAAGAGGGAGACCTGGGTGATTTCATCGGATTCGTTCTCTCGGGCAAGCTTGAGGTGAAGAAACAGACAGAGTTCAAAGGGAACCAACTTATAATAGCCCTCCTCAGCAAAGGCGCCATGGTCGGCGAACTCTCGATGTTCGATCAGCATAAGAGGTCGGCTACAGTTGAAGCAGTTGAAGAGACAACCCTCATGATACTCAGAAACGAGGCAATGGAATCGCTGATTAAGCAGCACCCTTACACAGGCATTAAGATCCTGAAGGCCTTAATCAGAATCCTCGCCCTCCGCCTGCGAAAGGCAACCGAAAGGCTCACAACTATTTTCTAGCCTGAATTGGATATACCACCCGAAAAGAATTCTTTTCGGGTGGTCATAAGTCTTATTCCTCTACCTTCTTTTTCCTGTACTGCAGATATGCATCCCGGATGGAGATATAAGGATCGACGGCTGCTTTCTTTAGATCTTCATAATCTCCGATATGCAGCGACGTTGTGTTAACCTCGTCATAGGCAGTAATGCCTATAGATGTTTCAATAGGGCTTATGTAATTAACAGGGTTCAGAAAACCGTCTCCAAACTTTCCAACAGAATCCCGAAGAGACGACGGTCCCAGAAAAGGCCATACTATATAGAACCCGTGACCGATACCATAGTGCCCAAAGGTCTGCCCCAGGTCCTCATCCACACGGGGCACATTCAGATCGACCTTTGCAGCGTCGGCAAGACCACAGACGCCCGCTGTTGAATTATACGCAAAGCGGACGAGTTCATTTCCCGCCCTCTTTATCTTCAACTGCAGGATATCGCTCACGAAACGTATAGGCGTCATTACGTTCTCGAAGAAATTACTGACCGCTATTCTCATATCCTCGGGAATGACCGCAGAATAGCCCTTGGACGCAGGCTTTAATACCCAAAAGTACAGCTTGTCATTAAAATGATACATGGCCTTGTTCCATGGATAGAGAGGATCAGCTATTGTAACCTTTTCTTCCTCTTTTTCGGCCTCACTGCTCTCAGGTTCCGCGACGACCTGTTGCTGTTCAGCAGGTTTCTGTTCTGCCTGCGCAGGCGCCGCAGGAGCAGCCGGTTTTGCCTCGTCCGCAACAGGCGCCGTTTCCTGCTGGGGAACAGCATTCCCGGCCACCGAGTTCCCGGAAGATGAATCTGCAAATGTCTGACTGTATCCAACGAAAATAAAAGAAAGCATTATGAATATAAAGGCAAGTTGTTTCATGGTCCCCCTCCAATTCTATTATCCTTCATCTATTGTTATGACTTCGCAATCTTTTTTCTGAGCGTATCAATCAGCCCGTCAGGCGACTTGCTTGCTAGGATCTCGCTGAATTGATTTCTGTAGTTGCTGACCAGGCTCACGCCTTCGATGACGACGTCATAGACCTTCCACTCACTCCCTTTCAGAATTACCCTGTAGTTAATCGGGATGTCCGCCTTCTTCGTCATGATGGTTGTCTGGACCTCTGCGGTCTTTTCAGTGAGTGAGGAATCCTTGTTGAACACCACTTTCTCATCCGTATAATTTATGATTTTGTCAGCATAGGCATCTTCGAGCAATTTTTTGTACAGTCCCATAAATTCCTTCTGCTGTCCGGCATTAAGCTTGTTCCAGTTCTGACCCAGCGTCCTCCTGGAGAGTTCGGAATAATCGAACATGTTTTCCGAGACCCCACGAATCTTCTCTCTTTTGACTTTCTTGCCTGCCTCACCTTTGAGAGATGGATTACGCAGGACATCGAGTATCTTGTTGATCTGCGATTTGACAGCATCGAGAGGGGGACCGGCATGGACGTAAAATGGGACCATCAGAAAAACGATAAGAGCAAGAGCAACAGCTTTTCTTCTCATAATTTCCTCCTAATTAGTGTTAATGGGGGTTACTTATTTTTCCACATATGTTACCTGTTTATTGATTTTTCCTCAATAATTCTTTTATGCGACGAAGGTAACCCCCGGAGTCGTCTATCCGGAATAGCCCGGCTTCGGGTAATTGCTGCGGAGATCCTGTGTCAGAAAGGACAATATCAGCCATATCGAGAAGCGGGCCGGCGCTTTCTTTAGACAGGTCCGGATCACCGGATACGAAGACCACTATATCAGGTTTTATGGCATTGACTGCGCTATTGCCTTCTATAACAATGCCCGGAAGGCCAGAGAGCATTTCCACCGCTGACCGCAGGATATCAGGAAGTTCGTCGGGAGGAGACTGCACCCAGAGCACCCGTACTGCTCCGGCATCCACCATCCTTCTTGTATCTTTGCCCTGTGTCAGGATCACTTCACGGTCATCAGTGATAGAACTGAAAAAGGAGGTCCTGCTATATTTCATGGCGCCCCACCCTTTGAACCGTTTCAGTATCTCACAGGCCACGGTTGTCTTCCCGACACCGCTATGGGAACCGGCAATACCAATTATTGTGGGACGCATAAGAGAATCGATGCCTGTTTATCAATTACCAGTTTCTACTGACAATTGATAACTGTTAGATCTAACTTGTTTCTGAACCTGCCTCTTCTGTCTCTTCCGCCTTCATGACTTCTTTATGTCCGCACTCTTTATTGTGGCAGAACAGGGTTGTTTCGCCGCTCTTGCTCCGTTTCTCGAATAGGAAATCCGCGCCGCACTTCGGGCATTGCTTCGGAAAGGGTCTATACCATGAAGCAAATTTGCACTTGGGATAATTGCCGCAGCTCCAGAAAAGTTTCCCCTTCTTGGAGCGCCTTTCTACAATATCTCCGCCGTCTTTGGGGCATTTTATGCCCGTAGACAGGGGCCGCGCGCTCTTGCATTCGGGGTATTTTGAACATGCAAGAAACTTCCCGAACCTGCCTGATCTTATGACCATGGGAGAGCCGCATTTTTCACATTTCTCATCCGTAGGCTGCAGAACCTGTTCCGCGGCCTGACCGTTTTCACCATTTTCAGCCAGGGGCTTGGTATTCTTGCACTTCGGAAATCCGGTGCAGGCGAGGAATCTCCCGTGTCTGCCCCATCTGATTACCATGGGCAGGCCGCATTTTTCGCACGCGATCTCCGTGGGTATATCCTTTGGCCTCACATCGTCTGTGGCTTTGACGGCATCTGAAAGGTGGCTCTTAAAGGGCTTAAAAAAATCGCCGATTACCTTCACCCACTTTATCTTGCCTTCTTCTATACTGTCGAGTTCGTCCTCCATTTTTGCGGTGAAATTTACATCCATAAGTTCTGCAAACTTATCGACAAGATAGTCATTAACGATCATGCCCAGTTCAGTAGGAGAAAACCTTCCTTCGGCCTTCTGAACATATTTTCTGTCCTGGATAGTCGAGAGTATGGTCGCATATGTGCTCGGTCTTCCGATGCCCTTTTCCTCAAGGGCTTTCACCAGCGTGGCCTCAGTGAAACGCGGCGGCGGCTGGGTAAAATGCTGTTTAGGTTCGAGGTTGAGCAGTTTCAGGGACTCACCCTCTTTCAGGGCAGGCAGCGTGAAGCCTTCCTCCTCTTCGATCTCGTCCTTGCCCTCGGTATAAAGGGCCATAAAACCGTCGAAACGGATAATGGTCCCTGTAGCCCTGAATTCATACACCTTCTTGCTGTCCTCAGCGACAAATGTCGTCTGATCGAGCTGTGCGGGCGACATCTGACTCGCTATAAAACGGTTCCATATAAGCAGATACAGGCCGTACTGTTCTTTCGAAAGAAAGGGTTTGACTGTTTCAGGTTTCTTGTCCTCATAGGTGGGCCTGATTGCCTCATGAGCTCCCTGTGCAGACGCCTTGCTTTTATAAAGAGGCGGTTTTTCCGGTACATAATCTTTGCCGTATGTTTTTTCGACAAACTCTCTTGCCCACTGCTGTGCTTCAGGCGCAAGACGGTGGGAATCTGTTCTCATGTAAGTAATAAGCCCTACAGAACCTTCCGGACCGAGTTCTATGCCTTCGTAAAGCTGCTGGGCTATCATCATCGTCTTTTTCGCCGTGAATCTCAGTTTCCGTGCGGCCTCCTGCTGGAGAGTGCTGGTAATGAAAGGAGGATACGGCATCCTCTTTCTGTGCTTCCGTTCAATCCTTCCAAGGGTAAAGGTCTGCTCCTTCAGATCAGAGACTACCTTGCCCGCCGTGTCCCCGTTTCGAATGAGAAACTTCTGCTGCTCTCCCTCAGCCGGCTGCTGCATCTTGGAGAGTTTTGCCCAGAACGCCGGCAGCTTGGAGCCCTCAAATTCTGCATTGATGCTCCAGTATTCTTCTGAATTAAAGGCGCTGATTTCGCGTTCTCTTTCTACAACCAGTCTTACCGCAACTGATTGCACCCTTCCGGCACTGAGCCCCCTGCGTATCTTTTTCCAGAGCAGCGGACTTAGTCCGTAGCCGACAAGCCTGTCAAGCACCCTTCTTGCCTGCTGCGCATCGACCTTGTCCATGTCGATCTTTTCAGGCTTGCCGATCGCTTCACGGACAGCGCGCTCAGTGATTTCATTAAAGACTATCCGGTAGATCTTTTCGTTGGCGGCATGGTTCTTTTTATCAGTTATTTCATAGGCAATATGCCACGCGATAGCTTCTCCCTCCCGGTCAGGGTCAGGTGCAAGGAATATAGTGTCCGCGTCCTTCGATGCCTTCTGCAGTTCCTTGATGATCTTTTCCTTGCCTGGAATAACAACGTACTGGGGTTCAAAATTGTTCTCGATATCGACCCCGAGGTCTTTTGCCGGAAGGTCTCGTATATGACCGACAGACGCCTTCACAGTAAAATCTTTACCAAGTATTTTATTAATCGTTTTTGCCTTTGCAGGTGATTCTACGATTACGAGATTGCTCATGCCAGATAAAACCTCTTTCCTGTAATTTGTTTTACGGCGCCTTTCAACTCCAGTCCAAGAAGGACGCCGAGCACTCTTGATGCCGGCCATCCGCTTTCACGCGATATCATATCTATCTGCTTAGGTTCGCGGGTAAGCAGGTTACATAATATCTTTTCGTCGCTATTTACTTCAACCTTTACCTTGTCCTTTGATTTTATAAACCCCTTCAATACCGGCGCAAGTTCACTAATAATGTCCTGAGCATTTCGCACAAGGACAGCTCCTTCTCTAATCAGGGTGTGAGTGCCGTCGGAATTACGCGAGTGAATGCTTCCGGGCACAGCAAAGACCTCTCTTCCGTATTCGGCGGCATGGCGCGCTGTTATCAGTGAACCGCTGTCGGCTGTGGCCTCGATTATCAGCACCCCGAGAGAAAGTCCGCTTATCAGTCTGTTTCGCCGGGGGAAGTTCTCTCTTTCAGGAGTAGTTCCCGGAGGAAACTCACTTATTACGCAGCCCGACTCGGAAATTTTCTGCATAAGCATATTGTTTTCGGGAGGATAGGGAACATCAATCCCCGACCCGAGAACAGCAATCGTCCTTCCACCTGATTTCAAAGCACCTTGATGGGCCTGGGAATCAATCCCTCTGGCAAGGCCGCTGACAACAGTAAATCCCATGGAGGCAAGGTCCCCGGAGACCTCCTCCGCCACTGCTGCGCCATAATGAGTCATCTTGCGCGATCCGACAACAGCTACAGCAAACCTGTCGTCAGGCTGTATATCTCCCTTCGCATAGAGAACAACCGGCGCATCCATTGTCTCCCTGAGCATTTCCGGATATAAAGGGTCGCGCAAACTGATGGCCTTCATCCCTTTCTGCTCCAGTTCTTCCGCATATTGTTCCGCTATGCTCCACAATGAAAAGTCCTGTATGTTTTTTGCAACGCTCCCGCTCATTTCTGCCTGACTAATCAGCTCTTCCGTGTCTGCGCTGAAGACCCTTTCCGGCTCCTTGAAGACAGAAATGAGTTTTCTTGCGCGCACGGGTCCGACTTCGGGCACCATGGACAATGCAATCCAGTACCTTATATCAGACATAATCAATGAGCAGATTCAATGTAAAATTATCAATCACGACTTATCGATTCAAATACAGGCTTGTTGATTCCGCAATGATAACCGATACTCTATTTCAGCTTTCCCAGCTTTAATCTTAACGCATTGATCTTGATGAACCCCTCGGCATCTTTCTGATTATAGACTGCTTCCTTCTCAAATGTCGCAAGTTCCGGGTTATATAGAGACTGAGGGGACTTTCTTCCGGTCACATAGCAGTTGCCCTTATAGAGTTTGATTCTCACTGTGCCGGTGACATCTTTCTGTATGTCGTCTATCATATGCTGGAGAGCCAGCCGCTCAGGAGAAAACCAGTACCCGTAATATACCATTTCCGCATAACGGGTTATGACGGAATCCTTTAGATGCATTACTTCACGGTCAAGGGTCAGAGATTCAACTGCCCGGTGAGCAACATGAAGGACCGTTCCGCCGGGCGTCTCATAGACTCCCCTCGATTTGATCCCAACATATCTGTTCTCTACGATATCGATTCTGCCGATGCCGTTCTCGCCGGCGAGGGCATTCAGAATATAAAGCAGTTTCCCGGGTGACAAACGCTTATTATTTATCGCAACAGGGTTGCCTTTTTCATAAGAGATTTCGATATATGACGGCCTATCAGGCGCCTTCTCCGGAGGTGTGATCATCGTATGCATGTCTGAAGGTGGCTCTTTCCACGGGTCTTCAAGGATGCCCCCTTCATAACTGATGTGCAACAGGTTTCGGTCAATGCTGTATGGTTTTTCCTTTGTTGCAGTCACGGGGATACGATGTTTTTCAGAGTATTCGATCAAGGACTTCCGTGAATCAAAGGGCCATTCCCGCCAGGGTGCAATGACCTTTATATCGGGCTTGAGCGCATAATAGGTAAGCTCAAACCGCACCTGGTCATTGCCCTTGCCTGTTGCTCCATGTGCCACAGCCTCTGCTTTTTCCAGCTGCGCAATCTCTATCTGCTTCTTTGCGATGAGCGGTCTTGCGATCGAAGTACCGAGAAGATACGACCCTTCGTATACCGCATTCGCTCTGAGCATAGGGAAGATATATTCCTTAACAAAAGATTCCCTCAGGTCTTCAACATAGACCTTTGAAGCGCCCGTCCTTATCGCCTTCTTCCTGACCTCCTTAAGGTCCTCGCCCTGGCCGAGATCAGCGCAGAAAGCGATGATCTTGGCTTTATATTTCTCCCGCAGCCATTTTATGGCTACCGATGTATCAAGCCCTCCTGAATAGGCAAGCACAATCTTATTCAGCATATACAATCCTCCATTATACGGAATTTGCAAAAGGGAAAGAGCCTGCACTTCCTAAAAATTAACCATAGCATAAAACCTGAAAAAATGTAAAACCGGCCGATCACCCGAATATTGCATAACATTCTTCCCAATGAAGAACCCTGCGGCAGAGGCCGCAGGGTTCTTAACGTAAGGAAGTCTTTCTTTATATTCGCTCGCTAACCCCGCGGCAAGCCGACGGGGAATGCACTCGCTATCCGTTTCATTTTATCAATCTACTATACACTCAGCGACTCGCAGACTTGCAAAGGAGGATCTTAACCCGCCCGAATCGTTCAATTTACTTTCAGTGTACTGATGGAATACTGTATAATGTTAGGTAATAAAATTTTCAAGGAGGTCTTATGACAAAAGCCGAGCTTGTAGAAAAAATGGCAAAGGACGCCGACATCTCAAAGGCTGCAGCTGGTAAAACACTGGATTCGTTTATTGATGCAGTCACAAAGTCCTTGAAGAAGGGCAACAAACTTACCCTCGTCGGGTTTGGAACCTTTTCCACCGCGAAGAGAAAAGCCCGCGTCGGAAGAAACCCGAGAACAGGGGCAAAAATCAAGATCCCTGCCAGGAAGATTGCAAAATTTTCAGCGGGCAGCGCACTGAAGACCGCAGTAAAATAATCATCATTACATATACCTATTTTGAAAGGTGGTGGCAAGTCTCACTGCCTTTTTTTTTGCTTTGAGGCAGTCCTTTTTCTGCGTTCCTCCGACATTCTCTCCGGAAGCCGAGTATAAGCAGAGTATCCAGTACCCTCATCCTCGGACGAAGCAGGGCTCCGGAGAATCGCAGAGGTTGACATGGACATCCGATCGGTGCTAAACTGTTATTGAGACTCAATATCAAATTGCGGTCCACAGCAACCATGACTAACATGCCACTTGGAAAAAAATTATTCAGCAGCTTTCTCAGGGATAGGGGACAGCGCGTAACAAAGGAGCGTACCCTGATCCTGCAGAAAATAAGTTCCGGCAACGGGCACTTCGACCCGGAGTCTCTCTATGTGCAGATGAGGGAGACAGGCCTTAAAGCTTCTAGGGCCTCCGTATACAGGACTCTTAACCTGCTGCATGAGTGCGGTCTCATTGAACGTGTCAGAACAACCGACAGAGGATCCATTTATGAGTCCACATTCGGGCATAAGCATCACGACCATATGCTCTGCCTTCAATGCGGAAAGGTAATTGAGTTTTATTCTGAAGAACTTGAGCGACTGCAGGAGTCCATATGCATCAATCAGGGATTTCAGGGGAAAAGCCACACACTTGAGATCAGGGGTTTCTGCAGGAAATGCCGGAAGAAAAAGAAATAGACAAAGACGTAAAAAGGCGTCGTCACAGGCAAAGGAAAGGCCAGTCCTACGAGAAGGTAATCCTTATCGGGAATCCGAACGTAGGCAAGAGTGTCATATTCGGACTGCTCACCGGACAATATGTCACTGTCTCAAACTATCCCGGCACAACTGTCGAAGTCTCATATGGAAACATTTCCCTGGGAGAGATACGATATACCCTGATTGATTCTCCGGGGGTGAACAACCTCACTCCCATGAGCGAAGACGAAAAGGTAACTCGGGACATCCTTCTCAAAGAGAAACCGGCAGCCGTTATACTTACCGCTGATGCAAAAAACCTCAAGAGGGCACTGATGCTGCTTGTACAGCTTTCAGAGATGGAACTCCCCTGCATACTCGATCTGAACATGGAAGACGAAGCAAAGGCGAGGGGCATTGAAATCGATTACGATAAACTCAGCGACATCCTTAATATTGAGGTTGTCGGCACTGTGGCCCCTCAGAGAATAGGTATATCCCGCTTAAAAGAAGCCATATTGAAACCCCGGTTTCCTTCTGTTGAAATGAAATATCACCCTGTGATCGAGGAGTATGCCTCAAAGATTTCGGTTATTCTCCCGGACGCTCCCATAGCCGCGCGGTCCATAGCCCTGATGATCCTCTCCGGAGACGAGAGCCTGAAAGACTGGCTCGTGACAAACCTAAGCGCGGAGAACATAAAAAAGATCGAGGATCTCAGAGATGAAGCCTTTTCCAGGCTTAAAAGCCCTGTCTCATATGAGATCAGCAACACCCGCATCAGGTTTTCAGAGAATATCGTGGCCCAGGTCCAAAAGCAGAGCAAAACCAGCGCAGGCGCCGTCATCCGGAAACTTGACCAGTGGACAATGCATCCCGTCCTGGGGATTCCGGTGTTTTTGCTTGCGGTAGTCTGTTTTTATGCCTTTGTCGGAAAGTTCGGGGCGGGTGTCCTCGTAGACTTCTTCCAGAATGTCATCTTCGGGAGATACCTTGCTCCTGCAATTCAGAAATCCGTGACTTTTCTTCTTCCGGCAGGACTCATAAGGGACATGCTGATCAGCCAATACGGCATTTTTACTATGGCCCTGACCTATGCTGTGGGTATCATACTGCCCATTACAACAACGTTCTTCATCGCCTTTGGATTCCTTGAGGACAGCGGCTATCTTCCCAGGCTTGCTGTAATGTCCGACAAGGCATTCAGATATCTCGGGCTCAACGGCAAGGCAATCCTGCCGATGATCCTCGGCCTCGGATGCGGCACCATGGCTGCCATGTCTACAAGGATACTCGAAACCAAAAGAGAAAAGATCATTGCGACATTCCTGATAGCGCTCGCAATTCCGTGTTCCGCCCAGCTGGGCGTGGTATTCGGCATGCTCGGGCTTATGTCGGTAAGGGCCGCATTGTGGTGGTCGGGATGCATTATTCTCGTGCTAATGTTGGCAGGATATCTTGCATCAAGGTTTGTCCCCGGTGAAAGGCCTGATTTCTTTATGGAACTTCCCCCTCTAAGAATTCCCTCCATGGGCAACATATTGATGAAGACCCTTAGCAGGATCGAGTGGTACCTAAAAGAGGCCGTGCCTCTCTTTGTGATCGGGACCCTTATTCTTTTTGTACTTGACAGAATGCAGGCGTTAGGCCGGCTGGAGGCAATGGCATCTCCTGTAATTGTTCATTTTCTGGGACTTCCCGCAAAGACAACAGAGGCGTTTCTGCTGGGATTTCTCAGAAGGGACTACGGGGCCGCAGGGATGTTCGAACTTGCGAGACAGGGTCTGCTGAACGAAAACCAGGCAATCATTAGCCTCGTGACCCTGACCCTCTTTGTGCCATGTCTGGCGAATTTCTTCATGATCATAAAGGAACGCGGCGCGAAGACAGCAGCCTTGATGATGGCGCTGATTATACCCTTTGCATTGCTTGTAGGCGGGGCTTTGAATTTTATTCTGAATCTCTAGAGGGTTATCCTTGAACTCCTGTTATACAGGATATTCTCCCCTGTCCTTGCTAAACAACAAAAAAGAGGGGCATACACCCCTCCCGTCATGACTCCTTTTTGCGGCTAAATCTTTTTTTTCAGACCTGTCTTATATCATCCAGCTTCCAGTCCAGGCCCCTGCCTACAAATGCCCAGTATTCCCTTGCATCAGCAGGGGTCTCCTTTGAGCCCTCAACGATCTTATTGTCTTTATTTACGGTGTAATCTCTGAGGATGGTGTCTATCCGGACGACGGCAACCTTGTTGTCGCCTTCGCCTTCGACCTCGACTATGTTCACATCTCCGATGTAAACGATCTCAACAGTGTTTTTCAATCCCTGAGAATTTAGTTCCTGAAGCTGTTTGTCCAGATATTCATACATCCTGGCAGTTATGAGGTTCTTCACCGTGGAGAGGTCGCCTTTTGACCATGCTCCCTGAAGGGTCTTATACGTGCTCTGAGCCAGGTCCCTGATGAATTGTTCATCCACACTGACTGACTGTGTACCCGCCACGGCGCCCTCGTATGTCTCCATTTCCTTTACGGAACCCATATTCGAAGCATACTGGTAATTCATGGCCTGTTTTGCTTTTGCAAACCTCCTGAAAAGGAAAAAGATAATTCCTCCGATTAGAAGGATTTCAATCAGACCCGGGGAGCCGAACTGAAATCCGTGTCCCATGAACATTGAAAGAAGTCCGCCCAACAGCATGCCGCCAACCAGTCCCTTGAACATCCCGCCATTGAAGAACGACGGCCTCTGTCCCGGCTGGGCCTGCTGGTTCTGAGACGACCTGTTGTAGGATTGCTGGTTGTTAGTCTGAGACGGTTGACTGTATCTTTGGGAATTGTAGCTCCTGAACCCCGAGGATGAACCTCTTCCCATTCTCGCAAACGACTCCGTTGTCGCAACTGTCAGAAATGCAAGAAGCGACAGCAGTATAATCAGTTTCTTTATCATTAAGCCTCCCTGTTCTTAAATGAAATGAACAACCTATATTATATGCGGCCCATCCGGCAGAAAACAATCAAAAGCATTTTGCCATTTTTTTTGACGCATCCGAAATATGCAAACCGCAGACATGCCCAGACCTCAGCGAGGAATCAACATCATTTGACGGATATGGTGATTTAAAAGATAAATTCGGGTATTATTACAAGACATACCTGTCCAAAACAGAGATTTCAAAGCACCGGAGAGCAAGGTATATGGCTCGATTTCTGAAGCAAAATCACGGGCAACCTTGAAGAGACCGAAGACGAAGCGGAGGTCTCAGCTCTGAATTTTGCATTGACATTGATGTCGGATAAAGGATTGCACTAAAACTCAGGTAGTTTTTTGCTTCAGAAATTGAGTCATATGCCTTTCCAATAATATTTTGGACAGCAATGATTACAAGAATAATGTTTAGTCAGCAGGATTGACAGGCAACAAAAGGAGCGGAAGTGTTTGATCTTGTCGGGAAGATGGTAACGGTAGAGGCAGTGGACGGCATTACCTATTCAGGGAAGCTTATCGAGATCGGAGAGGAAGAAGTGCATCTTGAATCGGAGATGGGGTGGATTGTGATACCGGTTGAAAGGGTCTCTGATATCCGGGAGAAAGATAGTTAACCTAAATCCCCGAGAAGATGCTGGACCAGAGCTACCGCGGCTATGGCTGCAGTCTCAGCCCTGAGGATTCTTCTTCCCAGAGATGTAACGCTAAGGCCCTGTTCTTTTGCTGCCGCCACCTCCCATTTCGTAAAACCGCCTTCCGGACCGATTACGACAAACAAGGGTGAAGTCTGAGAGCAGGCGCTCGAAATCGCATGAGACAGGCCCTCGCCTTCTTCTTCATAAAAGATGAATCCTCTCGCTTCCCTTTGTTCCATTGTCTCAGGTCCATTCCGGCCAATCTTCTCAATGAAACTCGGGAACTCTGCAGGCTCCCTGACGAGAGGCACAAGAGTCCTCCCTGATTGCCGGGATGCCTCTTCCGCTATCTTCTGCCACCTGCTTGTCTTTCTGGTTTCTCTTAACTGGCTTCTCTCAGTGATGACCGGGATTATCTCCTTCACTCCGAGTTCGGTTGTCTTTTGGATAACCATATCCATCTTCTCGCCTTTCAGGAGACTCTGCACAAGTATGATGTTGACCGGAGACTCAAGATCGAATGGGAATTTCTCCAGGACTTCCGCAATGACTTCCTTCTTATCAGCTTTTGCAATGACGGTCCTATAGCAGTTACCCGTGCCGTCCAGGACGAAAAGCTCATCTCCGCTTCGGCACCTGAGCACAGTGGTGAGATACCGGGCTTTCTCAGAGGTGATGGAAATCTTGCTGCCTTGAACAGTTGGAAGATATATTCTCGCCATATTCAACTATCTTCCGGCTAAAACAGAGAAGGATCGGAGTGAAGTTTCTTCTCCCATTCCCAGGCGGTTTTGATAATATATCCGAGGTCGTCGAACTTCGGCGCCCAGCCGTAATTCGTTTTTGAGTCTCGTTGAATCGGCAATGAGTGAAGGCGGGTCTCCTGGCCTTCGGTCGGCATATCTGACCGGGAAATCCACTTTTGTCACCTCTTTTACCTTATCGACAACCTCTTTTACCGTGTAGCCGTGCCCGTATCCGCAATTGTAGATCCTGCTCCCGCCCCCGCTCAGAAGGTATTCCAGGGCCAGGATGTGCGCCTCAGCAAGGTCGTCAACATGTATGTAATCTCTGATGCAGGTACCATCCGGAGTAGGATAGTCTGTCCCGAAAATAT
This sequence comes from uncultured Nitrospiraceae bacterium, assembly GCA_963725545.1. Lineage (GTDB taxonomy): Bacteria > Nitrospirota > Thermodesulfovibrionia > Thermodesulfovibrionales > SM23-35 > DYFC01. The sequence goes on from CAVRZG010000014.1 coordinate 64,767, forward strand.
CAAGATGACTTCTCTTCCCCAGGGCAGTTCTCAGGGACACCGTGATGAGATGGGTAGCGTCCCTTCTTGCCTGACCGGTTCGCACAAGCGGGTCTGCGCCGGCTACATTGAAATACCTGAGAGCGGCATATCTGAAATCTTCGGCAAAGGAGACATCTCTAAGGGCCTGTTCAACCATCATCTTTGATGCGCCGTAAGGGTTTATGGGAAGAAGGGGCGATGTCTTCTGTTACCGGCACTATCTCCGGGATACCATAGACAGCCGCGGTGGAAGAGAATATGAACTTCTTTACCCGGTGCTTTACACAAGTCTCGATCAAGATTGACTGCATTTACAAAATTGTTCCTGTAGTATTTCAGAGGTTCCCTTACAGATTCATCGACCACTATCAGCGCGGACATGTGTATGACGGCATCAATCTGCTCGTCCCGGAAAACACTATCGAGGAATTCTTTGTCGGCAAGATCGCCTTTTATAAGCCTGCCGCAGAGGACGGCCCAATCGTGCCCAAAAGAAAGGTTGTCGTATACAAGGATATCATGCCCCTTTTCACCAAGAGCCTTGACAATATGGCTCCCTATATACCCCGCACCGCCAGTGACAAGAACCTTCATGATTGTCCTTTCTATAGCTCGCAAATTCCTTCTATGCAAACTGATGAGCCCATAAACAAAAATGAGAAGGAATAGTATCTATTCGCTTCTCATTTTACATGGTTTATCGAATTAATAGCTAACTTTTCTTCTCTGACTCTTTTCTCTCGGCCTTTGCCTCTTTTGTCTTCACTCTTGTCTTTTGCAGTTCCTCGTAATCGACAAACTCAAGCACAGCCATAGGAGCTGAGTCGTTAACCCTTTGCCTGGAATGGATTACCCTCAGATACCCGCCGTTTCTGCCCGTAAACCTGGGAGCAATCTCCTTGAAGAGTCTTGCCACAACCGTCCTGTTAGGGACATAAGACAGGGCAAGTCTCTTTGCCGCAAGATCTCCCTTTATCCCGAGGGTTATGACCTTTTCAGCGATCTTCCTGACTTCTTTCGCCTTTGCAACTGTTGTCTCTATCCGTTCGTGCTCCAGCAACGAGGCAACCAACCCCCGTAAAAGAGCTTTTCTTTGATTGGCCGGCCTGCCGAATAATCTGCCATCAACTTTGTGTCGCATCTTTGTCTGCACCTCCACTTTGCGTAACCATTTCTCTGCTCAGGGCCTCAAGGTCAACTCTCATTCCAAGGCGAAGCCCCATGGTGTGAAGTATCTCTTTTATCTCATTCAGGGACTTGCGGCCGAAGTTCTTTGTTCTCAACATCTCCTGTTCGGTCTTCTGGACGAGATCAGCAATGGTCTTTATGTTTGCATTCTTCAGGCAATTGTAGGACCTGACGGAAAGCTCCAACTCATCGACACTCTTCAGGAGATTCGCATTGAATATAGGATCTTCGCTGGACACATCGACAAAGCTGCCTTCTTCAAGGGGGAGACTATCCTCTTCAAGGTCTTCTTCCTCAAGAATGAAGAGAGTCAGATGCTCTATAAGGATGTACGCAGCCTGCGAAATCGCCTTTTCAGGGGTTACACTGCCGTCAGTCCATATCTCCATGACCAGCCTGTCATAGTCCGTCGCCCTTCCCACCCTTGCTTTTTCAACAACAAAATTAACCTTCTGAATAGGGCGTAAAAACCGAATCAACAGCGATCATATTGATAGGAAGGTCTTCTTCCTTGTTCAATTCGGCAGCAACGTATCCCCTGCCTTTCTTTATATACATTTCGGCCTCAAAAGTCGAGTCCTTATCCAGGGTCGCAATAAGCTGCTCGGGATTGAGTATCTCAAAGGACGAATCACATTGAATATCCGCGCCTGTTACAATCTTTGGGCCCTTTCGTCTTTATCGATGCCATCTTCTTCCCGCTCGAGTAGAGCTTAAACCTGAGTCTCTTAATGTTCAGTATGACATCAACAACATCTTCCTTGACGCCCTTTATCGTCGAAAATTCATGGAGGGCGCCAGGTATCTTTACAGCCGTCACTACCTGCGCCTTCAATAGAGGAAAGCAGAATCCTTCTGAGGGCATTGCCCAAGGTTGTTCCAAAACCACGTTCTAACGGCTCAGCCATCAGTTTACCGTATGTATCGGTCAATGTCTCTTCATCAAACCTTATCGTTTCAGGCAGCTGAAAGCCTATTTTTCTAAGGTCCATAAGGCCTCCTATACTTCTATTCGATTAGCAATGGGAAGCAGGAAATAGAAATGCGTCATTTTTATGCCTATTTCTCACTTCTTGATAATTAATTATATTACTTGGAATAGAGTTCTACTATGAGCTGTTCCTGAACAGGAAGTCTGCATTTCGTCGCGAGAGGGAATATGCAACACCTTACCCTTAAAATTTGCACTGTCAACTTCAACCCATGCCGGGTATTCCCCTATGTTCACTCTTTGCGAGGCTGTCCGCTATTTCAGGCATGTCCCTGCTGGCTTCTTTTACTTCTATCAGATCTCCGCCTTTTGAACCGAATGAAGGCAGATTGACTTCTCTTCCGTTCACCACGATATGACCATGCCTGATAATTTGTCTTGCCCTGCGCCTGTTCGGAGCAAATCCCATGCGGAATACCATCGTATCAAGACGGCACTCTATCAGTTGGAGAAGCACTTCGCCCGTAATTCCCTTTTTTCTTTCAGCTTCGTGAAAATATTTTCTGAATTGCCGTTCCAGAAGTCCGTACATCTTTCTCACTTTCTGCTTTTCCCTTAGCTGGACTCCGTAGTCAGAGAGTTTCTTAAAGCCCTGTCCGTGCTGTCCCGGGCGGATATTTTCTCCTTTCAACAGCCACATTTCTCGGTATAACACCTGTCTCCTTTGAGAAATAGCTTTTCTCCTTCTCTGCGGCAAATCCTGCATAATGCTCCAATATATCTTGCCACGTTACACCCTCCTCCTCTTTGGAGGTCTGCATCCGTTATGAGGTACCGGAGTTACATCCTTTATGAGATTAATTTCCAGACCCGTTGCCTGAAGTGCGCGTATTGCAGACTCTCTTCCAGCACCTGGACCTTTAACGTAAATATCAATCTGCTTCATGCCGGAATCGATTGCCTTCTTGGCTGCAGCCGCAGCTGCCATCTGTGCAGCATAAGGAGTACCCTTCCTCGATCCCTTAAACCCGAGGTTGCCTGAACTTGCCCAAGTGACTACGTCCCCGTTGGGATCGGTTATGGTCACTATGGTATTGTTAAACGTAGCCTGTATGTGAGCTGCGCCATATACAATATTCTTTTTATCTTTCTTTACGCCTTTTTTCCTCTGAGCCATTCGTTACGCCTCTTTCTTTTTGCCCATAACAGCTTTTCTTGGACCTTTACGGGTTCGTGCATTTGTTTTTGTTCTCTGTCCTCTTAAAGGAAGACCCGAGCGATGTCGCATGCCCCTGTAGCTGCCGATGTCGGTAAGCCGCTTGACAGCCATAGATATGTCGCGCCTGAGATCACCTTCAACCCTGAAATCCCTCTCTATCACTGCTCTTATCTTCAGGAGCTCGTCATTCGTAAGGTCTTTGACCCTCGTGTTCATGTTGACTCCTGTCTCGGTCAGTATCTTCCGTGATATAGATCTGCCTATACCGAAAATCCTGGTTAAACCTATCTCGACACGTTCATTTTTGGGTAAATCAACTCCAGCAATTCTCGCCATTTGTTCTCCTCATTTGAGTCACCGGTCAATAGTCATTTGTCATTATCTTTCAGTGTAATGACTATTGACTATCGGCTATTGACTAATTATCCCTGTCTTTGTTTATGTCTCGGGTTCTCGCAGAGTATTCTTACGACACCCTTTCTCTTTACGATCTTGCATTTTGCACATATCGGTTTTACGGAAGAACGAACTTTCATGATAACCCCTCGTATTTATTAGACTGCAATTTATTTGAATCTGTATGTAATTCTTCCCTTGGTCAGGTCATACGGCGAAAGCTCTACGGTGACCCTGTCACCCGGCAGTATCTTTATAAAATGCATCCGCATTTTCCCGGATACATATGCAAGAATTACCTGGCCGTTTTCAAGCTCGACCTTAAACATTGCATTCGGCAGGGTTTCTACAATCCTGCCTTCAACCTCTATATTATCTTCTTTTGGCATTAGCTGGTTATTATACTACTTTTAGTTCATCTCAGTCAATATCTTAGGTTCATCTGACTCGTGACAAGTATGGTATGCTCAAAGTGAGCTGAAAGCCTGCCGTCCATCGTCACAGCCGTCCAACCGTCATCCATGATCACCACTTCGAATCCGCCTTCATTTACCATGGGCTCTATTGCCAGGGTCATACCTGCTTTTAGCCTCGGGCCCCGGTTGGGCGGACCGAAATTAGGGATCTGCGGATCTTCATGCAGGTCCCTGCCTATTCCATGCCCGACAAATGCCCTGACAACAGAATAGCCGTTGTTCTCGGCATGTCTCTGTATCGAATGCGAAATATCCGAGACTCTGTTGCCCTGTATCGCTTTCTGTATCCCTTTGTAAAGCGACTCCTCAGCTACCTTGAGCAACCGTTCCGCCTTCGAACTAATCCGCCCCAAAGGAAAGGTGTAGGCGGCATCTCCATAGAAACCGTCCTTGTACGCGCCCAGATCCACTCCGAGGATGTCCCCCTCTTCCAAAATCCTGTCAGAAGGGATACCGTGAATGACCTCACTGTTTACCGATGCGCAGATAGTTGCGGGATATCCCCTGTACCCTTTAAAAGCGGGTATTGCATCGGCGGACCTTATATATTCGTCGGCAAATCGGTCTATCTGTCGTGTAGTAAGCCCGGGCTGTATCTTATCCCTCAGAAAAGCCAGCGTGCTGCCGACAATACGGCATGCCCGGCACATCTTCTCTATTTCTTCCTGAGACTTCAAGATAATCATTTATCATTAATTGCCGCTGCATCTTGTGCCGTATTACTTCCTGCCCCTGATTCTGCCCTTCTTCAGAAAACCCTCATAAGACCTCGTAACCAGATGCGACTCAATCTGAGATACCGTGTCCAGGGCAACGCCGACTGCGATAAGGAGCGAAGTCCCTCCGAAATAGAAAGGCACATTGAACCTTGTGATCAAAATTTCCGGGATGATACACACAAATCCGAGGTACAAAGCACCCACAAAGGTCAGGCGGGAAAGCACCTTATATATATATTCGGAGGTCTTCTGCCCCGGCCTTATGCCGGGTATATACCCGCCGTATTTTTTCAGGTTGTCCGCAATATCAACAGGATTGAAAATTATCGCAGTATAGAAATAGGCAAAGAAAAATATCATTCCGACGTACAGCAATGTATACAGTATCGTACCGGGAGAGAGCTGTTTGGCCATCGACTGTACCCACGGTATCGCGATAAAACCCGCAACCGTGGCCGGGAAAATGAGAATGGAGGATGCAAATATCGGCGGTATAACTCCGGAGGTATTTATCTTCAGAGGCAGATGCGTGGCCTGTCCGCCATAGACCTTTCGTCCGACTACTCTCTTTGCATACTGAACAGGTATCTTTCTCTGCCCTCTTTCCATATATATGATTGCAGCCTATGACTGCAATCATCATTACTAACAAGGAAATATGACAAAAAATATGGAGAGTCGACCGGCCTGGACCAGTCTGTACGGTGCTGATTACCGCATTGGGAAACCTTGCGACAATACCGGCAAAGATGATCAGCGATATTCCATTTCCGATTCCCCTTTCAGTGATCTGTTCTCCGAGCCACATGATGAAAGCCGTGCCGGAAGTCAGGGTAATCATCGTGAGAATTCTGAATGACCATCCGGGATTCTGAACAAACGTGCCCCCTGCCATACCTTCAAGACCTGCTGCGATACCGAAAGATTGAATGGCGGCAATGACAACCGTGCCGTATCGGGTATACCTGACGATCTTTTTCCTTCCTGCCTCCCCTTCTTTTGCAAGCTTTCCGATAGCGGGGATGACGACTGTCAGGAGCTGGAGGATAATAGATGCACTGATATAGGGCATGATCCCGAGGGCAAAAATGGTGACCCTCGATAACGCCCCGCCTGAAAACATGTCGAAAAACCCCATGAGCGCCCCGCCTTTTTCAGTGAGAAACCTGCTCAGTGCCTCACCGTTAATCCCAGGGGTGGGAATATGGGCGCCGACTCTGTATACAGCGAGCAGGGCAAGTGTAAACAGTACCCTGCTTTTAAGTTCCTGGATCTTGAAGATATTCTGGAAGCTTGAGAGGATGCCCAACTTTTATACTACCTCTGCCTTGCCGCCTGCTGCAGCTATCTTGGTTGTTGCAGAAGCGCTGAAGGCATCCGCCTTTACGGTAACGGGTCTGTGAATCTCGCCTTCACCGAGGACCTTAAGACCGTTCTTCAGATCCTTGACGAGACCCCTCTCGATGAGAACCTCCGGCGTTA
>CAVRZG010000015.1:0-90041 GCA_963725545.1 uncultured Nitrospiraceae bacterium
TGTTGTGTACGTGCTGGGCGCCGTTACGTATTGCTGAGATCGTGAACAACGATCCGCTCGAGGCCGGCTGGCTGATGAAGGTGCGCCTGGCGGGCCGGGGCGAGCTGGACGACCTGCTGTCCGCGGCGGAGTACGAGACGCTGCTGGGAGGCTGAGCCCGACATGCCCTACACCCCGCACACCGCGGCGGATGTCGCCGCCATGCTGGAGCGCATCGGCGTCTCCTCCGTGGACGAGCTGTTCAAGGCCATCCCGGCGAACGTGCGCTTCGGGGGCGACCTCGAACTGCCGCCGGGCCGCACGGAGGAGGAGGTCCGCCGCGTCATGAAGCGGCTGGCCGCGGCGAACCGCGGCCAGGAGGATCTCGTCTCCTTCCTCGGCGGCGGCGTCTACGACAGCATCATCCCGGCGGCGATCGGCGCGATCGCCTCGCGCAGCGAGTTCCTGACCGCCTACACGCCGTACCAGGCCGAGGTGTCGCAGGGCACGCTGCAGGTCATCTACGAGTGGCAGACCTACGTCTGCCGGCTCACCGGCCTGGCGGTCGCCAACGCCAGCATGTACGACGGCGCCACCGCGCTCGCCGAGGCGGTGCGCGATGGGGGTGGCCGGCGGCGCAAGCCGAAGGTCGTCGTGCCGGCGACCCTCAACCCGCGCTATCGCCGCGTGATGGCCACGACGCTGCGCCGGCGCACGGCGTGGCGATCGTCGAGGCGCCGCGGCGCGCCGACGGCGCTGACCGATCTCGTCGCGCTGCGCGCGGCTGACCGCGGTCGGCGACGTCGGCGCGGTCGTCATCCAGAATCCCAACCACCTCGGGCTGATCGAGCCGGCGGACGAGCTGGCGGCCGCCGCCGGCGGCGCCTGCGTGGTGGCGTGCGTGAACCCGGTCTCGCTCTCGCTGCTGAAGGCGCCGGGCGAGTACGGCGCGCACGTGGCGGTGGGCGAGGCGCAGCCGCTCGGCCTGCCGTGCTCCTTCGGCGGCCCGCTGCTCGGCTTCCTGGCCTGCGCGGACGAGCTGAAGCGCCTGATGCCCGGGCCGCGTGGTCGGGCGCACCGTCGACCACGACGGGCGCGACGCCTACGTGCTGACGCTGCAGACCCGCGAGCAGCACATCCGCCGCGAGAAGGCCACCTCCAACATCTGCTCCAACCAGGGGCTGATGGCGCTGCGCGCGACGCGTCTACCTCGCGCTGCTCGGCGCGGAGCGGGCTGCGGGAGCTGGGCGAGGCGAACCGGGTGCGGACCGCGGCGCTGCAGGCGGCCGTGCGCGGGGCGCCGGGCGTGACCCTGCCGCTGGCGGGGGTCCCCGATTTACAGCCTGACCGTTCTGGCTATTGTGCATGGTATGGCAGTTGCTGCAAGGTCCTGTTAGCCCGGCCTCAGCAAAAGACGAAAGTAAAAGCAGAGAAAAAAAAGCAGAAAGAAAGAGATTTAACTGGATCACCCCAGTCAACAATTTCAGATGCATAAGCTCAATAAGCCGATTAAACATATCTATTTCTTATGGCACTGGATACAGAGTTGTCTCTTTCTGTCGTAATAAGAGCATGAATTCAGCTTTCGAGGAGTGCATACTGTGACAGGTTACACATGTCATTGGTTGACCATCGCGGGGATCCTTGATATCTTTCCCGAGCGGATGGGTGACCTTGTGCTGTCCCTCATGGCAGCGCGCACAGGCCTTAATCTTGTCCTCCTTCAAGTAGAGGGGCCTGTCGGAATGGGGAGGCACATGACATTCGAAGCACTTTCTCTCTTTCACCGGAACGCATTTGATTGACTTTAATGCTTTTTCCATGAGCATTGTCTTTTTTTCAGTCTTCTCGTGACAATCGGCGCACGCCTCTGACTCAGTGATCGTAAGATTCATCTTTTGCGCTGCATGCTGCCTGTGGCACATCAGACATCCGCCTCTTTTACCTGTTAGGTGAATATCGTTTTCGCTTAGTGACAGTGAATCCTTCTTGTGACAGCTAAGGCATAGTTCAGTGACCGGCATTTTAGTCGTTATCTTTGTATCACTCAATATCGGATTGTGACACTCCTGACATTTCTGATCGAGAAAAGCCTTGTGTCCGAACGGTCCAAGCAGGGCTTTATTGGATGATGAATGCCCGCTGTGGCATGATGTGCAATCCATGTTTTCCACAGACTTGACTATGGAGACGTTGCCTGACTTGCAGCGGGGCTGATGACATTTCTTGCAGGTCTTATTGGCATTCTCTGTAAACTGATTTCTCTCATTGGATGCATGAGGGCTATGACAGGATGAACATTCCCCATTCGTAAACGGGCGGTGAACAGAGACATTCTTCAGTTTATCTCTCAGATTCTCATGGCATATCCAGCATAAATCTTTCCGGTCCTTTACAAGCAGATACTTGTTTTCCCCACCATGGGCATAATGACAATCTGTACAAACACCATTCTTCAAAGCCCGGTGCACGAATTTCTGTTTCAGGGCATTCTTTATTCCCTGATGACAGCTAAGACACAGGGGTTTTATCTCTTCCCTGAGCAGACCTCTTGTGCCGGAGGCATGTGAACTGTGACATGCAGTGCATTTCCCCTCCTTGAATGGGAAATGCACGTTGCTGCTTAAAAGCCTGTCTTTCAGCTTTATGTGACATCTGTAGCAGAGATCAGGCACTTTTTCCTTGAGATCTCCCTGATGAGCGCAAACAGGACCGATACTAAAGACAAGAATACACATTACTGCTAGGAATAGTACGCAGGTTTTATTATTCATGGCAATCCCTGCAATCTCCCTTGGCAAAGGGGCTGTGTTTTATATTTCTCAGCATTCCCGGCTTCTCTGTTACATGGGGCTCATGACACGAAAGACATCTCTTTATCTGCTCCAGAGGTCTCAGATGCATCTTTGTAAGTGTCACCGTGTCCGTTCCATGGCATTTCAGACACAATGCAGGATCTTTCTCTTTTATCAGATGTGGGCTTTCGGAAAAGTGTGATTTGTGGCAGCTTGTACAGTCCCCGTTATCCATAGTGATATGCCCCTTTCGTATGTTAGTCGTCACTATTCTTTCATGACATGACAGGCAGAGTTCCCTTGGCCTGTTCAATAGAAGACTGCTAATCTTGCTTGTATGCGGACTGTGACACGAAGTGCACTTGCCTTCTTCCACAGGCAAATGTGTGACGCTGAGTAATTTTGCCTCGCCCTCCATCTTTTTGTGACAGTTATAGCAGAGTTCCGGCATTGCCCTGTCCGTGCAAGCGACATACTCGCTTGCGTGAGGATTATGGCAGGACCGGCAGGATTTATCATTGAAAGGCTTGTGCGAAACCCCTTCCTTCACATCGGAAAGCATACTGCTGTGGCAATTCATGCAGAGCTGGTCCGCAGGCGCGTTCAACAGCTTCTTATTCGGACCGGAGTGCGCTCTGTGGCAGGAAGTGCACTTCCTGTTGTTGACAGGCGTGTGCACATAAGTCTTTAGAAATTCCTTTTCCTCTTTCTTATGACAGGTATAACATAGATCCGAAAGAGCAACCTTCAGCATCCACTCGGCATTGCTGCCATGGGAATCATGGCATTTACCACATTCCATTTTTGAAAACGGGATATGGACGTTGCCCTCCTTTAATTCCTTTTCTATTTCTCCGTGGCAGGTGATACATATCTTTTTCTCGGGCGCTATGAGCGAAAAGGGGTTTTTTGATGCATGTGGATTGTGGCAGGCAGTGCATCCTTTTTCCTTTATCGGCTTGTGCACTGTGCTTACTTTCAACGTCTCGGCTTTCTTCTTATGACAGGAGATGCAGAGATCATTGACAGGCATTATCGTGACTTTTGGGAAATCAGTTGCATGCGGGTTATGGCATCCAAGGCATTTACCCTCCTCTGCAGGACGATGTCTATGTGATTCACTGAAGCTTTTCTCCTCTTTCTTGTGACATGCATAGCAGAGTCTGCCGTCTTTCCTGACAACCGTGAGGGCATCGGGTTCTGAAGCTGCCTTATGACACGCAGCACACTTGCCCGTCAGCAAGGGTTTGTGAATTGATTCCTTCAATAATTTGTCATTTGTCGAACTATGAGCAGTGTGACATCCAGTGCATTTCCCTTTCTGTACAGGATAGTCCTGATGTGCTTTCTTAAAATTTGCACGCGCCGTAATCGTGACAGGATATGCAGAGATCTGTCTCCTGCTTTATGAGGTTATTCCCGTATTGGGAACCATGAGGATCGTGGCACACAAGGCATCCGTCCGATAATGGTTTATGCTGTTTAGCTCGCATGAAGGGATCTTTCTTATGGCATGTAAAACACTGCTCGCTCCCGGTTTTTTTCAGCAGATACTTGTTGTCCGACGAGTGAGCTGAATGACAGGGCAGACATTTCCCCTGCCTCAGAGCCGTATGCACATGAGATTTCCTGCCCATGGATTCAGCGAACTGAGCGTGACAAAGTAGACATAGTTTTCGTTCTTCTCTTTCTCTAAGACTCAGAACAGCAATCTTCCCATGCCTGAGGTGACATGCATCACAATCTTTCTTGGCCATAGGCTCATGAATATACTTTTTCTGAAAATCATTCAGCGTCTTTTTATGACAATCGAGGCAGGGTTTAGCTTCAAAACCCTTACGTTTTACCGTCTGTTCAGGCGCACAACAGTAAACAAGACAAATCATGCTGATCAATACAAGTTTCGCGAAGATTTTCATAGCTCTAAGATTCCTTTTTAAATGATTTCCTGAATATCAAACATCTGCCGCATGACAAGTCTGCCCTTACTTCTGCAATTTGGCCTCCAGCGACGATATCTCTTTACTGAAGACCTTTATCTCTATCCCCTGCTTTAGCCGATCGAGGTACTGTTGCAGCAAGAGTCTGGTCCGGTCATCGAAAAAGGCCTGACGGACTGCATCCCGAACATTATCAAAGGCCTCAACTTCTTCTTTATGTTTATCTTGCAACCTAAAGATAATAAACATATTATTATCTGTTTCAATCATCTGACTTATATCTCCGGTATTAATGCCATCGATAATCTCCCGGGCCTGCACAGGGAGTTCATCTTTTGTAATCCAGTTTGTCGCGACGCTGCCCCGGTCCGAAGGGTCGGCGGCTATTTGCCCTGCCACCCATGAAAAATCAGCGCCGTTTTTGAGATTGTTCACAATCTCCTTTGCATGCTCATGATTGGCCGCAGTGATCATTTGAACCTTGTAGCCCGCAGGTTTCATATAGTCCTTTTGATGGGATCTGTAGTACTCCTCCACTGCTTCATCCGTCATATTGATTTGCGGCCGAATTATTCTGTTAATAAATATTTGTTTGAGCAGTTCACTTTCGTAACGCTTGAGCATGTCTCTTAAATCCGGTTCTTCTTCATAATGCCGTCTAAGGGCCTCCTGATCTATTAGCTTCCGTTCAATCCAGCCATTAATCATATCTTCCTCTGATTTTTTTCTGGCTTGGCTCATCATAGATATGAATTCAGCGACTGTCAAAGCATCTCCATCTACTTCTACCAAAGGGCGTTTGTCGGGAATACCCTTTTCCATTTCCTTTTTGAGCAGACTCTCCTTCAACTCTGAAAGTAGTCTGTCATGTATTGTGACCTTTGTTTTTGCGCGGAGGGACTTCAGATATTCGTCACTCCGTTCACTCTCATTATTCTTTCTGATCGTCTTCTGTATGCTGTCTTTTACCTTATCAAATTCATTCTCCGGAGGCATTGTTCTGCTTAATAATTTCAGGAGGTAACAGGTGTCTGATTGCTTTATAACATCACTGTATTCACCAGGTCTTAACAGGGACACGGCTGTGAAGATCTGCGGAGACATGCTAAGCCGCCTCATTGTAAGCTCTCCGGGTTTTTCTGTAGGGTGAGAAGTAGGGTATCTCTTAGCAAACTCCGTAAAGTCGGCGCCGTTTTTCAGCTGGTTCAATATGTCCCTTGCCTCCTCGTCCGATTTTATCTCTATGATCCCCATATTGAACTTCTCATAGTTTTTTCTGTAATAGTCCCTCATTTCATCATCTGTTACGTATACCGGGTTGACTATCTCTTGTTTGTGAAGTCTCACAACAGATTCCCTCAGAACATATGCCTTAACGGCCTGCCTTATCTCAGGCAACTGGTCCATACCTGCGCTTCTTGCTTCATGGACAAGAAGCCTGTCGTCAATCATCTTGTTCACGTAATGCATCAGGTCCAGTGCTCCCGCTGAGGAAAGGTCTTCTTTCCTGTGCCTCACTGTCAGAGAATACTTCAGGTCCCCCTCTGTCACAGGGTCCCCGTCAACCAGTGCAAGTACCGCATCTTTTTGCGCTACAGACGCACAACCGATCAAAAAAAGCATTGAACACAGAGCATAGAGCGCAGAGCACAAAAAAAGCAGTCCGCTCCGTGTCGCCCGTTTATCTCCCCGCTTTCTGCCTTTAGTGATTTTCTTGATGCTCTCTGCAATATTCATGCTGCTGTTTAACGCCATTTCGTTTTTTCCATGTCCTTTACCAGTTCCGTTATTGCCTTGTATGCGACATTCTCCGGAGACCATATCCTTCCCCAGTCAAGCATAACAACACCGTCATCACCCTTGACCTGGGAACTGCGGGACCAGAGAATTTTTCCCTTGCCTGCATTTATCAACCGCGCAGATATCTCAACTTCAGGAGGGACCGAGATACCTGAGCCTTCACGGTAGGTATCGATGCAGCCTACGACAATTCCGTCGACTCCGGCCGCTCCGGCGACAGCTTCCGCATTCTTCAAATTGATCTCGCCCTTGTCTTTCATTCTCAGATCAAGAACCAGTCTTCTTACTTCTCCGTATTCCAGGGGTGTAAATTTTCTGCTTTTGAATAGTTCTGCAATAAACATATAGGTAGTCATCATCCCGGCGTCTCCTGACCTGCACTTGTTCTGGAAAGGCATCACTGCAACTATATATGCAGATTCAGAAGGTCTTTTAGACAATGATATCTGAAGCGTTTTCAACAGACTGTCAAGCACTTTTTCTGAAAGCTTGTCAAGCCCGTCTATTTTTCCGAGACCAAGGATTTTTTCAAAATCTTCTCCGGTCGCAGCGGCGTGGTTCGCCCATGCCAGTGATCCGTCTGACGCATTGACGACAAAAGCTGTGAATCCGGCATGAGGATTCTCCCCCTCCACAAATGAATTGACTGAACCTGTAAGAATCACCTGAACCCTGAGCTCTTCTCCGATCTTCTTAGCCGTCTCCTTGGAAATATAACCGGCGGTCCTGACCCTTTCCTTTAGCAGAAAACCATTCATTTGATCTTCTTTCAGCACCTCATATCCCTTTTCTTCCAGCCTGCTCCTCAACTTAGGCATTATGACTGCAGGAGCATTCCTGTCCCCACTGAAGTTTTCGAAAGGGAAGATAGCAATCTTCTGTCCGGGCTTACTCTCAGAGGCATATACCACAGCGACAAAAAAGAGTCCGACCATCAATGCTACCAATACTATCGATAGTCTATCATGTCTCCTTTTCATCTTATGAAGCTAACCATTTCAGTATTTATATAGCGTTTGTAGCGCCCCCCTTACCACAGCAAGGACAGTTTCACTCATCGTATCGGACCTTGCGCCGAAGTGCCTCGCCAGGAAATCTGCGCCTCCCTGTGTCTTTGTGACAGACCAGATAATGCTTCCCGAACCGGTATCTGCCATCATCAGTGTGACAGTGACCTCGGGAGATGATATGTTTCCTTCCCTGACCTCTCCATATTTGTTGACAGCCCCAAGAATAACTGCCTGCACATTCAGTGATTTTCCCACGGCCTTTATCTGTTCCGCACTAAGAGCTGTCCCGGGCTTTATCTTCATGCTCTCAATTGCGGCAATCGCATCACCCGGGCAGGCAACATCAACAAGCCGGGTTGCCAGAAGCTCACTGATCACAACGTGCCTGACTGCGTCACCTGCAAATTTGTCTCCGGTGAGATTGTCCAGTGGAAGAACTGCAACCCTTTTGATATAGCTGAAGTCAATATCCTGGTTGATATAGAAACCCGGGGTTCCTCTACCTCCACAGCCTGAGATCAGAAACAATATGCACAGGAAAGTCGTAATCGATTTGCAAGTTATCATTTTCATCCCTAAACCTCTTTATGAATTTGACGTCCGGCCATGGTCTTGCCGTGTCTTCCTTCTATTTGCTCCGTTGTTCCCATCTTTATGCATCTTTACTGCTCGTACAAGGTAAAATTTAGTGACATAGTAAATAGAGCCACATTTAAACACCCTCCCCTTTATCCCCTCCCCTCAAGGGAGGGGCAATTCTTAAGTTCCCTCTCCATCGAGGGGAGAGGGCAAGGGTGAGGGTGTGTGGCTTTCTAATGAACTCTTTAGTTACAAGTAAACTCATCTCTCAAAATAGCGTATTCAAAGCTTCCCTGACGACTTTTTCAGAGACTTCACTTAGGGACATTCCTTCCGAACCGAAATGCCTTGTCCAGAAGCCGGCCCCTCCTGAAGTGTGATGCACGGACCAGAGGACCTTTCCGGTAGATGTTTCGATCAATTTAAGATTCATAGTCACTTCGGGATAAGTTACTGAAACACCTTTAGATAAACCGTAACACTCTACCGATCCCATCATTATTGTGTCTGCTCCCGATGCCTTTCCAAGTTCCTGCGCTTCAGAGAGTTTCATTGCGCTCAGCGATTTAATCTTGAGTTCCCTTACGGCCCTTGTTATCTCACCAGGTTCAATCACATCAATACTCCGGGATAAGAGATCTGCAACAACGGCCCTCCTGATCTTTTCGCCTGCATATTCATCAGAGGTAAAGTTCTCAAAAGGCAGCACAGCCAGTCTCTTGATATTGTGTGGATCTGTTTTTTCACGCACGTAGTGCCTCGGCCCGCATCCGCTACTCGCAAATATCACCATGCAAACAATAAGGATGCAAATAAATATCGGGTTCGATGAGCCCTTGAAATTTGCTCTCTTGATCAAACTGGATTGTTCCCGCATAATCTCTTTCCCTGCCCGATATATGGCAATATTATTCAGACCACCACCTCATACACTTTCGCACACCAAAGCATATCCAAGTCCTTTATCTACACTTGACAACATCGCAAAAAGTCCTTTTTATAGCTGTCATTCCCGAAGTCCTTAATCGGGAATCCATTCTTTTAAGAAGTTGCGCACACATGGATTCCCGTCTTCTCCAACAGTAGGTGCATTAAGCGCGGGAATGACGCCTTTTTACTAGTTCATCATAACTTTATATTGCAAATCATGTGCCATCACCAGAACCTGCACGTTACATTCCCTCCGAAATTGTAGATCTCCCGCTTTATCTCCTCATTTTCACGAGTGTAGTTATAACTCAGTTGCAGCTCCATAAATCTCGTGATATACCACAATAGATACCCACTGAAAATGTTCGTGGTCCCTGAACCGGATTCCATTATGCTGTGCTGATAATTTGCATTGATTCTCACAGCCGGGAGGAACAGCCAATCAATTAGAATTCCTTCCAGCGAATCCGTATCGCCATCGGTATCAGTCACCTTAAGAGTTCCCGAGATGCTGAAAAACCTTCCCGGACGATATGTAAGGACAAGATTTCCGTCTTTTGAATGGGAAGACGCGCTCCCCGAGGTATTGCTGATACCGTAGGTAAGGTTGGCCGACAATTTATTTGTCAGATGAGCATCCAGTGTTCCCCTTATATATTGTACGGTGGATGTGGAGCCCTCTCCTGATGCTGCAATATCTGACGGCTGCTCCTCCAGCGCATATGTCCGTGTCCGGGTGTATCCTATATCCGTAATCATATTTACGTCCCTGTGAAGCCTGGATCCGATGGTCAGCATGTAAAGATCATTGATCGACTGTTTCTCGTTAAAACTGTAACTGTAAGTGCGTATAAGAGAAAGGGTCGCATCCAGCGTCTTCAAAGGCGCAGAGGCGATACTGAGCGCATATGTATTTGACTTCAGGTTTGATTCGTCTTTGTTATCCAGAGACTCATTTCTCTGAAAACGCGCTATGGTTGTAAGAAGCCTGTGGACCTGCCAGTTGATATTTCCACCATAGCTTCTTGTGATATTGATCATCTGAGCCTTGTCCTTCTCAACCTTGGGATTGCTGAAAAGACTGGAAAAGGCGCCGCCTGTCGAACCAACGACCGATTCCGGGTTCTGGTCCGCCCTGTTCAGAAAGTAATTCAGCGACATGGTCAATGTTCTCGTTGGCCGAAAATTCGTGTAAAGGTTGATGCCGTGTGAAAGAAAGGTCGTTGTATCAGTCACTTTACCTGTCTCCGATGCCGTATTCGTGCCGTATGCCTCAATCTCTGTTACAAAGACATCGTTCAAAGAAGCGATGTCAAGATTAACGACCTTGAAATAGAAATCCTTCTGGGAAGTCATGAGTGTTATTACATAACGATATATATTGTTGACAGGATCAACTACTTCCGCCTCCACCGGCCGAATGTCTATTTTCTTCCACGTCCCCGCTGTATTGAACTCACTGTGGTACACCTCCAGGCCGGTCATGGTTCCCTTAAGATTCGTATCGCTTCTCACGTCTTTGTTTACATAAACATAAATCTTATCCACGGATGTATTCGAAACAAGATGGATGCCTATGTTCTGATATTTGGAGCCGTTCTGGCCGATGTTTATGGTCCCGGGAACAGCAGCAGGCACATCTTTCTTCAGGTCTATAAGAGCGCCAGCCGGCGTCAGGGCGTCGGCGGATGGTTGTGTCTGAGAGCCGACAGCATACAAACCTTCGCGCGGCGGTCTTTGAATGAGAATTTCACTGCCCGGAGAGGCAAACAACTGACTTTTGTTTCTTCCCATAATTGCCCTGGTAACCTGCAGATACGTTGACCCTGTTTTCCAGGAAGGACTTATTGAAAGCAACGCTGTATAATGCATTGAGACTATTGTTAATACTCCTGGTTGTCGATGAAACAGGCGTCTTTATCTCATCCCTCATGTAGGTTATGTTATAAGACAGGCGGATTGCTCTGTAGTTCAGATCATACCAGGAACTTGCCGAATATCTCATATCCGTGCTGTCAGTCATTCTCTGAGGAAGGTGGTCGTAGTCCTTCTGATAATCGGCCTGGAGAGAGAGACGCAGGCAAAGCATACGGCTGAAGGTTAAACCTGGAATAATAGAATTCCGTCGTTCTCCTGCTCTCGTTCGACAGGTGAGCAGCAGACCACTGTTCAAGCCGCCGCGTGCCTATATCCAGCCTGTACAGTGGGTTATGCAAAAACAGGTCGAAAGATGGTTCCACGGCCCTAAGATAGTCACTCGTTCTTTTGCCTGCTTCATCAGTGGTATGAGAGTCATTGAGAGTTGTTCTCAAATACAATTGATAGTAAAGGAGAGGCGTCACCGGCCTTTCAAGGCGTATATAATAATTCTGAAAGAAACTGCTGGAGGATTCGGTCTTCTTGCCGTCCTCATATTGTCTCGTATCAGAGTAGTTCACATTCAACCATGCATTCGGACCTTCTGCAAAAGCTGATGTCTGTACCGTGCACACGAGTATAATCGCGATAACAATTTTCCCTGCTGCATGTTCCATAATTCCCGCTGTCACCTGTCATTGTTCTTCTATTCTTTCATCACCGATCAGCACTAATGAAGCCCGACCGATGACAGTTCACAGACAACTCAAATCTCAAAAAGGAAACATCGCTATCCCATATGGCTTTTTTCCGACAGGGACGACCCTTTCCTCCCGTGATGTTGTTTTATCCACAATTGAAACCGAGTCTGACGCCCTGTTTACTACAAAGAGTTTTCTTCTCTCAGGGTCCATTGCGAATGACCTGGGAGAATTTCCGACCAGCACTGTCCCGATCACAGGTCCCATGGAAGCCCTTACCGTGCTGAAAGACTCTGAAAACGGCCTGATAATCATAATTTCAGAGGAGTCCTCTTTAAGGAGATATATCCTGTCAAGGTCGGGATCTGCAATGATACCCGTCACTGTATTGCCGACATTCGAGATTTCGCTGGTCAGACCTGTCGTAAATCCCTTCGCAATCCGTACGATATCGACGACAGAGAGAGAATCGTAGTTGTAATTTCCCACATAGAGCTTTCCTCTTTGATCGTCCACGGCAAGAGTAATCGGACTCCACTGAACGTTCACCTGAAAGACTTCCTCGGGTCTGTTCTTTGTCACAGACATCTTTATTACAGATACATCCTTTGAGTTCTTATTTGCCACATAGACATTGAAGAACTTCTCCCGGTAAGTCCTGAGGACATTCAGGTCATCGAAATTCAGGAACCTCGATCCCCCGATCAAATCTTCGCAGGGGTCTGCAGCAATAGCTATAGGTCCATCTCCCGTGTTGACTTTGTCAATCTCCTGATAGGTTGATGCATCAATGATGGAGACATTGTCAGACCCATAGTTCGCAGTGAAAATAAGTTCCCTGTCAGGAGACACCCTGACAACGACTATGCCTTCAGGCGATCTGCCGAATCGTATCGGTATCTCAAGTTCTACCTTATTCGTCGTGGGATCGATAACTGATATGCTGTCGGATTCCGAGTTTGCAACGTAGACTCTCGGATGTTCCCTGCCCTGCCCCACTGCTACACCCCGGGGCTTCTTCCCCACGAGTACGGTAGCCACAACTTCATCGGTCTGCCTGTTCAATACAGAGACACTGTTCGATCCTTCATTCGTAACGTACACAAGCAGATTGCTCAGTTCAGGGACCTGTCCGGCGACAAGCAGCGATGGGTTAAACAGATAGCCCTCCCTGATTGAGTTTTCCGGGTCCCAGGTCAGGAAAAGGGAAGTATTTGCATCTCTCCTGATGGTGAGATCAACCGGAACCTCTACGCCTTCAGGCCGCAATGCAAGGTTTGCAGACCGCTCCTGGTTTCTCACGGATGCCTGATTCACAACAAGCTGAAGCCTCTTATATCTTCCCTGCGGGAGAGCCTGCTCGCTCAGGAGTATCTGCTTTTTGACCATCGAGAGGGAATTCACCTTCATCGGCTTTATCGTTATCTCCTTTGCAGTCCCATCCTCGGCAATAATATTGATTGCCTGAAGATCAAAAGAAATATCAGTCGCAGCTTTCTCAGGCCCGTTCAGATACAAACTAATCTGGCCGCTGCCGCCTCCGGACGAAGATGCGCGTTCCTGCACTGATGCACAGCCGATAAGTGACAGGATTGAGAAGCAGAGTAGAAAAATGAGTGCTTTTTTCCGGCTTTCGCTATTTCCCGAATTCATTAATTGTGTTCCCCGGTCCTCAGCCACAATGGCAACTGTCGTTTGAGTTTCGATCACTTTCATTGATCTTCCGCATTATCGATTCATTTTTTCCCGTTAGCAAGAAGTTGTTCCATCTTTTTTTCATTCGGCTTGAAAATTTCTATCCTGTCATTGAATGTGTCGGCAACCAGTATTCTTCCCGAAGAATCGACAGCTATATCTCTGGGATGCTGGAACCATCCTTCACCCCAGCCGAGCCCGCCGAATTCCGAAAGGTACCTGCCGTTGCTGTCGTAGACAGAAATCGTGTGTCGCATATAATCCACAACATAGATCGTCCCGTTGCGATTATCAGCGCTCACCGATATCGGACGGCTTAATTTCCCCGAGCCACCGCCTTTTTCACCGAATTTGAAGAGAAACTTCCTGTTCTCGTCGTATACATAAATCCTGCTTTCTTCCTCGCTAACCAGATATATCTTCCCGCTTTTGTCTATGCTCACATAATTCAGCACGGCCTTCTTGCCGTTTTCCTCCGGAGAGATCGTTTCCAAATACTTACCGCCATTGTCTGTAACGATGACACCAGGATATTGGAGTCCGGCAATATATATCTTCCCCTGTTTGTCAACGGCGATGCGGTATGGAGTAAACTTGTCGCATCCGTCAAACCCCTGCACATAAATGTCCCTCACCCATTTGAAACAGGCATTGTAGACCGAAATCCTGCACCTCGGATATTCTTTGCTTATACCCTGAACTACGTACAGGTTTCCGTCGGCATCTACAGTCAGTCCCTGCGGAGCGTCAATGCCGTTTCTTTTATCAAGGGTTTGTATTGGAAACAGATCGGATGTATATATCAATATCCTTGCCATGCTGTCGATAACATAGATTTCTTTCTTGACAGGCTCGAAGTATACGGCAGCAGGATAGCGTATCTTTGCATCTTCTTCGTCACCGGTAATACAATCGCAATAGCAGGCCGGCGGGTCTGTTTCAGCGCACCAACCGCCTGATACAGATAATATGAAATAAATAATGGCTGCAACTATAAGTGTTAAAAACGATCTCATTTTCATGCTGTTGCGCAATAATTTCATGGTATTACACTCTTCATTTGCTTTTATGAAAAATGGGCCAGTGCTTGACTGACCCATTTTTCTCTTCATCCATTAATGATCTCTCATCTCTGCAGATGGTGGCATCCCAGACAGCCGGTTGTTCCCCCACCGCTTGCTAACATGGTTGCATAGTCCCATCTCAGGATATCATTGTAAGCCGTGCCATGCGCCCTATGGCATGAAACACAGGCCACCCGCGCTCCGGTGGTATCGTAAGCTGCGGTAGTTGATTTTCCGGTCAGATCATTAAAGCTGAAAGGGTTATTCTGATAGTCAACAGTGACACTCGACATAGTCCATCCCGACGCATCGGACAACAGATTTTCTGTGGGGTGTCTGATCCAGTTGCTGCCTGTCTTCACGTCATCCGTGCCGTGGAAATCCCCATGGCATAACGCGCAGAGGGAATTGATAGAATCGTTCGTAGCTCCACCCGTGCCGGCCATTGCGAAGTAGACATTGTGATTCGTGGCAGTCGCGCCGCCTTTCTCCCAGTCGGTCGAGCCCAATCCCTTAATGGGAGTGTGGGTGGCAGTTCCGTCGAAAAACTGAAGATACCTGTAACCGGTCTTACTGCCGTGGTGGAAACCTCTGATACCGGCATCGCTGTTGAGCCCGGCCCCGTGTTCACCATGACAGCCTAATGTACCGGCGCATGTCAGCTGTGTAGCGCCGACAGGCTCAGTATAACCACTGGCTTCTGCACCAGGGGTCTTGCTCATCAACTCTGATTCGTCATTTGTCCAGGTGATATCCCTGACGTTGTGGACCTTGTGGTAAGGCGTCGTGCCGGAATCAACAATGGTTGGCGCAAATGTGCCGCCCGCAGTATAATTCGCGGCTGCGTTGCCGAAGATACCGGGTGCTCCGCCTACCTCTGTTCCCGGACCGGCTGCTCCGTGACAGCCAAGACAGGATGATTTCGTAAGATGAGCGTAAGGAGTGTCCTGGTCTGCCATTCTGGCCCCGTTCTGACTGTTGTGCATGGTGTGACAGTTATCGCATCTGCCGCTCACTTTAGCGTCAGCAAACCCGTATACCAGAACGAGAGAGAGAAGGATAATCAAACATACAGAAAGTTTCTTTTTCATACTTTCACCTCCTTTCTTTGTTTATTTAGCAAAACAATTGCCAGATTTGAACCATTGTAAAACTAAATCATGTGCTACTTATCATCAGCTTAATTTCACACTTCGCATAATTTCAGAATATCGCAAGAGTTATACCATTATAATAACCAGTTGATTCTTCTAAAAATTCATGATCCATAGAAGCGTCTGCTATAATATAGAATTTTCACCATGCTCGTTGTCAAGCATTAATTATCATTTGCTTTATATTGGATTTATAGGCCGATTCTCAAACGTGAGAATGAGAATGAGAATGAGAACAGAGGCAGAATACTACTGACCTTTTTTTGTGTGGCAGACAAAGCAGCCTTTGCCCGACTCTATTATTCTGGGTAGATACCTGCGAATAGTCCCATCTCAATATATCAGGATAAGGACTCGCATGCGCCCTGTGGCACGACAGGCACATGATGATACTCTCCATATCGACTTTGGACTCGTGACCTGTAGGGTTTTGATAAGCCACAGGGGACTCAAGGCTGTACTGGACATAATCCTGGTATTCAGAATCTAAATAATCTGCATGCACTCCACTGAAGGATATATCGGAAGGATGTCTCCGCCACACCGAATTGTATGCGTGACCTCCCTCATCGCTCCCGCCGAGGTTCGTACTGGGATGAAATTTTGCATGGCACTCTCCGCACAGATAACTTATGGTATTCGTCGAGCTGTGGGTTTGATCTCCTTTGTAGCCGTTGTGGTCATTAACAGACGCAAGATACTCCCAGTTCCTGTGCTCTTTTCCTACGATTCCGTAGAGAAAGCGATAACTCTTCCCTACAGTGGAACCATCGATCTCGCTGTCGTCTTCATGGTGGGCCCTGCTCATTGAAGCAAACTGGTCCTCTATCGTTCTGTTTCCGTGGCATCCCCATGTGCCGGCGCAGGTCAGCTGCTTCTGAGATGACCAGAAGGCCGGACCTGTACCGCCCGGTATGTTGACTCCCGCCATAAAACCCGGCGGCGCGTTCATGGGCGGATTTTCCTGAAGGGAAATGCCTTCGACATTGTGTCCCCGCGAGTAAACAGGGTTGTGGCCTTCAGCTACATAGATGTAATTCCCTCCTGCCAGGTCGCCGTTTTCAAAATAGTGGAGCACCTGAGGGATCCTCATATTGCCCTGAACTATAATATTTTGAGTTCCGTTAGGGTTCTGTCCGTGGCATCCCAGACAGCCGCCTATCGTCATGGAAGCAAAGGGTCCGACACGTCCGGCACGAATCACTTCCATGCCTCCCCTGCTGTTATGCATGGTATGACAATCCTTGCACCTCCCTTTCACACGGGCGTCGGCGCTATCTATAAAAATCAAGAAACAGATAAGAAACATGAAAAGAAGAGTGAAAATCACCGAGACTTTTTTTCTCTCTGCCCGGATTCTCAGGTCGGACGTTTTCTTATCCAGAACATGCCGCAACTATTTTCATTTTTCGGAATGGCAAATCATGCACCCTGACTTTTGTTCAGTCAGGAGTTCGTCATAATCCCATCTCAGCATTGAATCATATGGACTTGCGTGGGCAACATGACAGGAAATGCAGACCACCCTGTCCCTACCGTGATTTACGACCGCCCCAGACGACATCTCAAGGGTCTCCCGTGCGACAGGCGCATCCAGGTTGAATATCTTATATTTCAGATATTCGCCGTTCATAGGAATCGGCACATCTGATGGATGGCTGAACCAGTGATCGTTTTCTTTTTTGCCCTCGCTGTGAAAGTCTCCATGACAACTCTTGCATAGGACATCAATTGAAGGAGAATACTCATTGTGGCTTCCCGAAGTTCCACGTTGGTTCCAGTCCTTTTCCTCAACCCCGAGAACGCCTCTCATGCCACCTGTATTCCTTAAGAACCTGTAACTTTTCGCTGTCGTGCTTCCATCAATCGGCTTATCCAAAGCATGATGTGTCTTTACGATCGCATCAAAAGGGTCTTCAATATTTCTGTCTCCATGGCAGCCGTTGGAACCGGCGCACATCAAAGGCTTCGCCGGATCATATCCGATAAAGGAAGGATCAGACGCTTTCCTGTACCCTGGAGGGTATCCATTGAATTTTCTGTCCACTGAAGTTATTCCATCTACGTTATGGCCTTTCCTGTCTCCAAAATCCTTTGCTACGTATCGAAAATTCCCTCCGGCGAGAGGATGTATAGGGTTCACAGTGTTATGCACAACAGGGACCCTGTTGCCCCCAAGGGACTTGATGGTTTCACTGTTAGCGCTTGAATGACAATTTACACAAAATTCATTCTTCAATACATATTGGAAGGCCTTCCCGGTATGGGTCTTCTCCATCATGCCGGGATAGAGGTTATGGCAGGAGTCACAATCGCCGCCGATGGTTGCCATGCTTGTATCAAATGACATGGCAATACCAAGGCAAAGGAGACATATTATTAACAATTGTTTACGTTGCATGCCTGATAATATTAAGCACAAACGGTGCCAGAGCTAACATTATAGCTTTCGCTTAATTTATCAATTATGCAATCTCCATGTCAATCATCATCATAAAGGTTGCGTTATTGAATTTATTAAAGTTCATCACTTGGATTCCCGTTCAAGCCGCGGGAATGACAAACATAGACGGCCGTTTAGTTGTCATCCTCAGGCTTGACCAACGTGGGATGCAGTTGTTTCGCCTGATAGATTCCCGAAGTCTTTTTTGACTCGAACGAAAACAATACAAGACATATGCGGGACAGTCTGCAATTATTCGTCACGGATGTTTAAGATCCTCCCCTTTGCAAGGGGAGGTTGCAGGGGTTTTGCACAATCTATTGTTACAGCACTGCCTTCTTAAACTCCTCGATCCCGATCCTCTCTATGAATCTCGGCATTCTCTCTCTGGAGTTCGCATTCTTGCCGTAGAAATCGAGACACTTTGAGAACAGTTCTATTACCTGATCTTCGGTGAGACCCTTGGCGATAACATCTCCGATCCTTGGTCTGCCGCCGGAGTTCCCCCCAACTATGACACTCCAGCCTTTTGGCGTACAGAATGCGCCAAAGTCCCTGACATAGCTCTCCGCACAGTTCAGCGTGCAGCCGGAGATGCCAAATTTTGTTTTCGCAGGTATTACGTTATCCTTTCCAACGTACATCTTTTCGATCCTCGCAGCAAGCGAGAGGGAATCTCCCTGACCGAACTTGCAGGTTTCCGTCCCAGGACACGCCTGGACATAATGTACGCACAATCCCTCTGCAGGACCGACTTCCATTTCAAGTTCCTTCCACGCAGGCTCGACATCTTCAGCATTCAGACCGACGAGCGCTATACGCTGTCCGGAAGTTATCTTGACAATCCTCACATTAAACTTGCGCGCGACCCTCGCAATGGATTCAAGTATCTCAGGGGTCAAAACCCCCATTGGAATTCTGGGAACAATAGCATAGGTCTTTTTGTCTCTCTGTAATATCGCACCCCTTGGTCCTTCTTCCATAATTATTCCTCCATTTATGTTGAAAACATAGTTTTTATATTATACGAAATTGACTTTGACTATGCATTATTAAGAAACAATTAATATATCTTCATTGTGAGCCTCTTGCAAAAGTCGGCCTTTCTTAGATTGCCACATTGCTTCGCTCCTCCTAAGAAACTCCCACCTCCTGCAAGGTAATTTTATACCCTAATTCATGTGCCTTTTTTTTCAGATTTCGTATGACCCTTTCTTTATATTTCCTTTCGTAGTACTCCACGCCAACATCCTGATATCGCTGCTTTGTACTCCAAAGGACATAATCAGCCATCTCTTCTATTGCCGGCACTCTCGCCGGATTAGCCCGCAGGTTTCACCGGAATACACCTTTGAAGGTTTGCTAATTGCCACGGAGACGCCTGTGCTTTAGGCTCGTACTTTTGGGTGATTGCACACTCAATTGCCGCCCTTCAGCAAGAGAATATTTACAAAGACATAATTCATTTTGAATAGCCAAAATGCACACAATGTGATAATATATAGTAATGAAGCATATTAACTGGAATACCGAGAAAAGTCATGCGCTAAAAGAATCGAGGGGAATAAGCTTTGAAGATGTGATTTTCTATCTTGAAAAAGGTGATATGTTAGATGACTATCGGCATCCGAACCAACAGAAATATCCCGGTCAACGGATAATGGTAGTTGGTATTAATAATTATGCGTACATTGTCCCTTATATTGAAAATGAAGATGAAAATATTTCTGAAAACAATTATTCCCAGTAGAAAGGCTACAGAGAAATATA
This sequence comes from uncultured Nitrospiraceae bacterium, assembly GCA_963725545.1. GTDB lineage: Bacteria > Nitrospirota > Thermodesulfovibrionia > Thermodesulfovibrionales > SM23-35 > DYFC01. The sequence continues at coordinate 19,718 of CAVRZG010000015.1, forward strand.
TTGGAGGAAAAACATGAAAGTCAGATTAACGGAAGAAGAAAAAGAAATCCTTGACAGTTTTGAAAAAAATGAATGGGTCCCGGTAAAAAACCTTTCTAAAAGGAAAGAAGAGTTGATGCAATATGCCCGGAACACATTAAAAAAAGATAAAAGATTAAACATAAGGATTTCCCAAAGAGACCTGAATGAATTGCAGAGAAAAGCGATAATCGAGGGACTACCTTATCAGACATATGTTTCCAGCGTAATTCATAAATTTGTTAACGGCAAACTAATTGAAGCCAAAAATTAATCTGCTAACATTTTACTCCAAAAAATGATTCGTCAGGTGATAGATTTGTACTCTGACTTCAGCGATATCAAAAGAGCGCCTAACACCTGTACTGCGTGGTCGTGAAGAGCATAGGACGCTACCTTATATTGAGGGGGATTATTAATCCTTTTTTATCCTTGCTATAATCGTTTCACCGGCCTTGACCTTGTCCCCCAGCTTCACGGCGATCTTCAGCGTCCTTCGGCAGATATACATCCAGCCGTGAGCCGAATTTTATCATGCCGTAGCGTTCGCCGCGTTTTCACAATATCACCCGACATTTACCCTGCAGACAGCCCTGCGCGCAAGAAATCCCGCAACCTGCCGCACCAGAACCTTTGCCTTCTTTGCCTTCAAGTACCATCACGATATTTTCATTCTTCATGGATGCATCATCTTTATATGCGGCCATATAAATGCCCGGCGAGTGTTTTACTGTCAATACTTTTCCGTCACAAGGAGCACGATTGACGTGAACGTTGAAGGGCGACATGAAAATGCTGATCTCTTTTGCCTCGGACTGCAGATAGTCCTTTTCGAGTGACGTCTTTGATCAGAATGATCTTGCCGTCGGCAGGAGAAACAAAAAGGCCTGCTCCTTCAGGCACAGTCCTCTGTCCGGGTCTCTGAAGAAATAGAGCCATGAAGACTGAAATCAGGAGAAAGGATACAGGAAGCAACAGACTGCAGAATAAAGAATGCCGTTATTGCCGCCTGTCTTCCATAGTCCAGAGTAAAAATACCGAGGCTATAACCGTAGCTAACAAGGGACGCAAATATGAAAGGGTATCCCTCGGGCGCAAATTTCATTATGCCTTCGTCTTGTCTACGAGTTTTGCTTTCTTAAGCCACGGCATCATGGACCTGAGTTTTGCGCCCACTTCTTCGATAGGATGTTCTTCGCCTCTCCTTGTAAGGGCGTTAAATGAAGGCTTGTTTGCCTTGCACTCAAGTATCCACTCTTTCGCAAACTGGCCGGACTGGATCTCATCCAGGATCTTCTTCATCTCTTTTTTCGTCTCTTCGGGAATAATTCTCGGACCTCTTGTCAGGTCCCCGTACTGCGCGGTATTGCTTATTGAATACCTCATGTTCGATATCCCGCCTTCATAGATAAGATCCACGATCAGTTTGACTTCATGAAGACATTCGAAGTATGCCATCTCAGGAGAATAACCTGCCTCGGTGAGGGTCTCAAATCCGGCGGTTATCAGGGACGTGAGGCCGCCGCAAAGCACAACCTGTTCTCCGAACAAATCCGTCTCTGTTTCTTCCCTGAAGCTTGTCTCAATAACTCCTGCCCTTCCTCCGCCTATTGCGGAAGCATATGCAAGGGCAACTTTCTTTGTATCTTTGGAAGGGTCCTGCTCAATAGCTATCAGACAGGGCACACCGCTCCCTTTTATATATTCGGCCCTCACCAAATGGCCCGGTCCTTTGGGCGCAGCCATGAATACGTTCACATCAGCAGGAGGCACAATCTGTCCGAAGTGGATATTGAAACCATGAGCAAAACCAAGATAGGCGCCTTTCTTGATATTAGGAGCTATCTCGGCCTTGTAAATATCGGCCATATACTCATCCGGCACGAGCATCATTATGACGTCGGCTTTCTTGGCTGCCTCAGACGGGAGATAGACCTTGAATCCTGCATTTTCGGCCTTTCCCCATCCAGCACCGCCCTTCTTTACGCCGATGATAACGTCCATACCGCTCTCTTTGAGATTGTTCGCATGGGCATGTCCCTGGCTGCCGTAGCCCATCACAGCTATCTTCTTCCCTTTGAGGACCTTTTTATCAGCATCCTTGTCGTAGTAAATCGTAATCATTCTGACCTCCTGATATTTGAATTGATGGTAGCCTTGTCATTCGGTATCGGCATGGCTATATATGCAAGTTGGTATTATAGAATAACTGCTTACTTTCTTACCACCAATACAGGGATTTTTGTTTCCTTGTTGATAACACCGAATGCAACGCTGCCAAGCACAGCAGCCTTCAGTGCGCTCTTTCCCCGCGACCCGATAACGATGACGTCAACCTTTGATTTTTCAGCTTCCTTGACGATTTCATCAACAGGACGGCCTGACCTTACAATCTTTTTTGTCTTGATCCCCCGACTGGCGCAGAACTTTTCAGCCTCCTCCAGATAGGAATCCGCAGCCATTTTCAGATAGTCCTCTATCGGTTCAATCAGGGACTTTGATGTGGACAACGCGGGCACTGATTGGGGCACCAGCACACTCTTGTCGACAACGCTCAGAAGCGTTATAGAAGCACCCACCTGCTGCGCAAACTCTGCTGCATATTCAATTGACCTCATAGCTGCCTTCGAACCATCTGTCGGTACTAGTAATTTTGAAATCACGGGCTTTCTCCTTTTCATTATTTTCCTGCAGATCTGAGTACAGCCTTGATAAAATCATCCTCAGTCGGCAATCCGTCTATAAATATATCTTCATTTATCACTATTTTCGGCACACCGTGAACATGGTATTTCAGCGCCAGATGCGGGAACTCCGTCAGCTCAACCATGTCCGAAACAATGTGGTCATTGGCAAATGCAAACCTGTGCGCCATGCGTACAGCCAGAGCGCAATAGGGACATGTGGGGTATATCATAACCTGTATATGGACAGGCTTGTCCACCTTTCCAAGCTGTGTCAGGACATCCGCGGAGAGACCTGTATTACGGCTGCTGAGAAGGAGAATATCCTCAATGATCGTGGTAAATTCGTATCCTGCCGGTACCCCGTAGAAGCGGATACCATAATCACGATCTCCGAGAAGAACGGTGGCCGGTATCTTGTCGATACCGTACTGTTTGACGATATCTGAGTCCTTCACAAAATCACGCACCTCAATCGAGATTTTGTCGGATAGTCCTGCAACCTCTTCAAACAGCTCTCTGGTCATTTTACAGATATTGCACTCAAACTCCTGGCTGAAGTTTATTATCTTCACCTCATTCTTAAGCACACTCATAATGACGTCGAGCTGCTTGCGCTCTTTCTCCTGGATCATTGCCATATCATAACCCCCTTTTGCATTTACCTAAACGCTGCAAAACTTTTTTCCATTGGAAGGATAGATATGATGGAAAAGCTTTTATGCGACACCTTAATGCACCTTTAACACATGCTCCCATGCATTAATCAGGATTTCACCTGCGGCTGAAAGTGCCGTCAGGTGAATATGGCTCATTTTATGTCGCGTATAAAAGCTTTTTTGTCATGTCTATCCTTCTTTTTTCAACTTATATCAACGATGCGTTCACAAGATAATCATATGCCGATAATGCCGCCTTGGCGCCCTCTCCTGCCGAGATTATTATCTGTTTGTGAGGCACGGACGTCACATCTCCTGCTGCAAATACTCCCGGAACACTCGTGCCGCATGCACAATCAACAATGACCTCGCCCCTGTCATTCAACCGAAGCAGGTCTTTGACGGGCTCTGAATTCGGCAGGAGGCCGATCTCTACGAATATTCCATCAACGGATATTCTCTTCTCAGTCCCGGTATCACGGTCCCTGACAACTGCAGATTCAGCCTTTTCTTTACCCTCTATATGCACAGTCTCATGAAAATCAAGCATCTGGGCCTTTTCATACTTCCGTATCCTGTCCTGCATAACAGCATCAGCCTGCCATCCCTTCACGAAATTAACCATAACGATCTCCGAATTGCCCCTGGAAAGATCAAGGGCAGTAGTAAATGCAGAATTCCCGCCACCTATGATCATTACTTTCTTCTCTTTGTATAAAGGGGCGTCGCACGTCGCACAATATGATACGCCTTTTCCGGTGAATTCCTTTTCTCCCGGTACAGCAAGATGTCTATGCCTTTCGCCTGTAGCAACAATAGCAGATTTGCCGGAGAAAATTGTACCATCCTCCAGATGAGCATCGAAGAGGTTTCCATTCTTGCGTATTTCTTTCACCCTGATATCCGTGCCTATGGCGATGTCAAAGCTTCTAACATGCTCTTCAAATCTCTTTACAAGATCCATCGCATTTACGTTCTGAAACCCCAGATAGTTCTCAACATCGGACGTCTCCCGCATTTGCCCGCCCATGTCAGAGGTAAGAATCGCAAGATTCAGCACCTTCCTCGCAGCATAGATGGCAGCGCTCATGGAGGCAGGACCTCCTCCTATTATCAGCAGATCATAGACCGTACTGCTTTCAGGGCGTCTTGCCTTCGCATACAGAGACGCGTCGAGAAAAAGACCAGGGAACTCCATGCTCTGTTTCAGTCTCCTTTTTTTGAAGTTATACTCACATCATCAAATAGCATCGAAGGATATCTGCCTCCCATGGAAAAGTGTGCGGTATCTTCAATTCCTGCGATTCTGTTGAAGGTATCGTATACGTTTCCCGCTGCCATGGCGTCCTTAACATGACCTGTTATCTCGCCATTCTCAACATAAAGCGCGGGAGACAATCCGATCGAGAAATCCCCATTAGGTATGTTGCCGCTGTGAGCGCCCAATGCCCCGGCAATGATAATCCCCTGATCCATGGATTGAATAAGCTGAGAGAATGACTTGTCTCCGCGCAATATCGAGACATGTCTCAGGACAGGGACCGGTTTTGAGGACTCGCCCGCCCTGAAGCCATTGCCCGAAGGAAGGGCATTCAGCTTCTGCGCAAAATACAGGTCATAATAGAAATTTTTCAGGACGCCGTTTTCTATTATGGGATATTTTCGGCACCGTACGCCTTCATCATCGCACGCCCTCGCGCCGGGGAAGTCATCATTCAAAGGATCATTCATGACAGAAAGCCTCCTATCAAATATCTTCGCTCCGATCTTATCTGCCAGAGGAGATATATTCTGATATATACTCTGCCCGTTCGCCGCTGCCTGAAGCCTCCACAACAGCACATACATGGTTTCAGGGAGGAAGAGGACCTTCATCCGTCCCCCTTCGACGTTCACCTCTCTCATTGATTTACTGTACATGTCTGCAAGAAAAGTCAAATAATCGTCCCCTGCTTTCTCAAACGACTTCGAGAGCAGAGCCCGCTGCAAAGCAGACGCCGAGTAAGGATAGATAAGTTCAGGATTAAACACATAAGAAGAAGTCTTCCAGAACAAATCCGAACCCGAGCTGTTAATTATCCTTACTGGAGCTGGCTGCCCTGTGAGCTGAAACATTGATCTGTCCGGTTATCTTGCCGGACAATATCCTGCAAACCCGCTCGCACTCTTCCACCATCCCTGTATTGGATATTGTTTCAATTGCGGGATCGTATGTATTAAGGGCCGGCAGATCTTTTGTCAGGGGAAAATCAAAGGAACCTTCCACCCCGCCTTTCAGGGAATCAAGCGCGTTCCGGATCAGGTCTTCTTTCCGGACTGGATTCTTTGTGTAGGCAAATCCCTGTTTGCCGTCTTTTATGATCCTCAGACTTATGCCGGACTGGATCCTGCTGTCAATATCCTTGAACCGGGCATTCTCGAATGATACGCCGTCCGTCCTGTACTCAAGGGAATAGACCTCTGCCTTGTCACTAACCTTGCTTGCCAGCTTTGAGGATTTGTTCCATTATATGCCCCCTATAACAAGGCCGTCGATAAGAATGTGGGGAGCCCCGTGGCAGGACCGTATATTGAGCTGTCCCTTGCCGCAGCCGCCTGTCTCGCACAGGCGCAGATCATTTCCCACGGCAGAAATGTTCTGCAACGTACTGATAGAGGTTGCCTGATATGTTAATGTCCCGGACCATCTCTGCAATTTTCCCGGACTTCACGATATACCCGTACTGAGCGCCAAAGGTGAAGTTTTCGCCGCTTGTCTGACCTCCCTTGGCATCGAGGATATACAAGCCGTCATCGAGCAATGCAATAAGATCATCCAATGTCTTTTCGCCCGGTTCGATAAAGATATTCCCCATCCTTACTATGGGAGCAAACCGGTAGTCCTCTGCAACGCAGTGGCCTGTAAGCTCCTCGCCAAAGGCGGCGGCTGTCCTCCTTGAGTGCAGTCTTCCCGACAACACTCCTTTTTGCATCAGCCTCACAGGCCTCGCGCTTACCCCTTCGTCGTCATACCGGTAAAAGCCAAGCTGTCCCGGCATGGTCGGATCATCAGTAATACTCAGAGCCTCATTCCCGAGTTTCGCCCCGATCTGCATTCTCTCTCTCATCGTAGGAGAATCCTCTATGAGGTCCGCCTCGGAGAAATGACCGAAGGCCTCATGCGTGAAAACCCCTGCAAGGTCCTGGTTGAGGACCGCGTGATAAACGCCGCTCTCGACCGGCCTCGCTTTAAGGAGGTCCATCGCTATAACAGCCTTATTCTCGAAGTCTTCTTCCCGGTTACGTAATAAAGCAAAACCTGTGCTTCCCCCGGCGGCAACCCTCACATTCTGAGTAAGGGCGCCGTCTTTGCTCGTGATCATGCCTCCCAGTACTGTAGTTACAAGATCTTCCCTGATTTCAGTCCCTTCACTGCTCAGGAAATATTTTTCGCGAATGGTCTCATTGTAAATGATATTCGTAGTGACAATCTTCTCATGTCTTAGCGCCAGTGCATTATAATTCCCGGTCAGCCGAAGTTTTTCATCCATCGGCACATCCCTTGGGTCTTCGTCAAGTCCGGGCAGAAACTCAGCTTTGATAACAGGAGTCTTCGCCAACAGCACGGGCTTCTCGGCGAACCTTGCCATGAGTAAAGCGTTCTCAGACGCAACACGTATCGCCTGATCAGCGTCAGCCGGCCTCGTAAAAGCCACCGAAGAAAGCCCACCTTCTTTCAGAACCCTTATGACAAAACCATCCGTCGAATTTGAACCGATATTAAAAAGCTCGTTTCCGTTGAAAACGATCCTTGTCTCTTTCTTGACCTCATACCGTATGTCCGCATAATCCGCGTCTGTCTTTGAAATTACAGCCCGCAACGTTTCAAACATTTTTCTCCTTATCTGTTGACGTCAATGCATTCTGATAGAACTTCAGCGCGTACTCTTTTACCATCCTCCTGGCGCTGAACCTTGCAGCGGTGCTCTTTATCGCCTCCTTCATGACACGTGACCCATTCAACCGGCGTTCCAACGGCGTCCGTCCTGTAAAACAACGGCACTATCTCTTTTTCGAGCAGATCATAGACAGCGGTCGAGTCCTCTTCATCTCCTGAACCTTTAAAGGCCCACCCGTTCTTTCCATTGTAACCCTCTATCCACCAGCCGTCGAGAATGCTCAGATGGGGAACACCGTTTAACGAGGCCTTCATCCCGCTCGTTCCGCATGCTTCCAATGGCGGCAGACGGATTATTCAGCCATAAGTCAACACCATGGACCATGTACTGGGCAAGCTGTTCATCGTAGTTTTCAACAAAGGCAATCTTTCCGCCCATTTCAGGGGATTGGGCAAAATTGAATACGCGCTGGAGTATTCTCTTTCCCTCGTTGTCCGCAGGATGGGCCTTGCCGGCAAAAATGAACTGCACGGGCTGCCAGCGGTCATTAAGGATCTTTTTGAGCCGTTCCAGATTCTTAAAGATGAGGTCCGCTCTCTTATAGGACGTGAACCCTGCGCGCAAAGCCGATTGTCAGGGTCATCGGGTCCAGCAGTATCCCGCCGGCTATAATATTCATAGGGGTCTCCAGGTTCTCCGTCCATCTGAGACGTGCCTGCTCGCGAATGAAATTCAATAATTTTATCTTGAGCCAGTAATGGACCTGCCACAACTCCTGGTCGGGAATATGATCGATAGTATCCCATACAGCAGGATCGTCATGCTCTTCCGCCCAGGTCGGACCGAGATACTTGTTCAGCAGCAGCTCCATTTTAGGCTCTATCCAGGTCGGCACATGGATTCCGTTTGTTATGGCATCGATGGGCACGGCTTCTTCTTTTTTGTCAGGCCAGAGGGCCTGCCACATGCGACCTGGTCACTTCACCATGTCTTATGCTCACCGCATTGGCATATTTAGCCATTCTTAGGGAAAAGGCTGTCATGTTAAAGCCGGCAGACAGGCTCTTGCGGATGTATTCCGAGTTGAAAGAATTTCTCACGGCTCAGGCCGAGGAAGGGATAGCAGTGGCTGAAATACTTGTCCATAAGATGAAAAGGAAATATGTCGTGGCCTGCGGGCATTGGCGTATGAGTAGTAAAAATTGTCGTAGAACGCACGGATTCGAGGGCTTCTTCAAAAGTCATGCCTTCTTCGATCCGCTCACGTATCCGCTCCAGTGCCGCAAAGGCAGGGTGTCCTTCGTTCAGATGAATAACTGAATGCCTGATTCCGAGCGCATTCAATAATGCTATGCCCCCTATGCCGAGTATCATCTCCTGACGGAGTCGCTGCTCGATGTCGCTTATATAAAGATGGGCGCTTATCCTGCGGTTCCAGGGGTCATTGATCTCAATGTCTGTGTCCATGAGATACAGAGGCACCCTTCCGATGTCTACCTTCCAGACAGCTACGGAGATAGGCGGATCGACAAAAGGGACCTTCACAATCAAGCTGTTCGCCCTTTTCGTCCAGGACACGCACAATCGGCGTAGCATCCCTGTCAAGGACCTCGTCTATGTCTTCCTGCCATCCGTCCACACGAATCTTCTGACGCAGATAGCCCTCGGGATACATGAACCCGACCGCGACCATCGGTATCCCGAGATCGCTGCATTCCTTGATATAGTCCCCGGCGAGAAACCCCAATCCGCCGGCATAAAAAGGGAGCGAATGCTGGAGGCCGTACTCCGCTGAGAAATATGCTATAGGGTGGCAGCCTGACGAAGCAATGTTGGAAGCAAACCAGCATATCTTTGTCTGAATATCCTCCCTGAATTTCGTAGAGAACAGCGTCATATTTCCGCAGATAGTCCGGGTCATCGGCAAAAGGTTTGAAACCGTCCGGCGGGAAGTCCCGAAGCATTTGAACAGGATTGTGTCCGCTCTCTTTCCATGCACTCCTGTTAAGGATCTTGAAGAGCATCCTCGCATACGGATGCCAGCTCCACCAGAGGTTATATGCAATGTCCGCAAGACCCGAAATCCTGTCAGGCACGTTCGGCAGTCTGTCCCTCACACGCCTCTCCTTTCAGGATTAAAAATGTATTTGTGCAGCTGAAGATTGAACCTGGCCTGAAGCCGGTCATCGGCCATCCACACCGCAAGGCTCTCCGGGCTCAGAATACCGTAGGCAGGAGAAATGAGCACATGACATTTACCTGTGAGAGTCATATGCTGCCCATGATATTCTTTGTCCATTCATAATCCTGCCTGCTCGTGACTACGAACTTCACCTCGTCGGACTGTTTTAGCCTCTCAAGATTCTGCAGGTCCATCTTGTCACTCATGCCGCTGCCGGGTGTCTTGACGTCAAGTATCACAACAGCTCTTCTGTCAATATTCTCTACGTTGATTGAACCGTTGGTTTCAATCAGCACGGTATAGTCTTCATTGAGAAGTCTTTCTGCAAGGGACCGTGAACTTCTCCTGGAGCAATGGCTCTCCACCGGTTATTTCTACAAGTCTCACCCCTGCACTTCGCACTCTTTCAATAACGTCGTCTTCCGTCATGTCGGAGCCTTCCGTATATGCATAAACAGTATCGCAATAAGAGCACCTCAGATTGCAGCCGGTCAGACGCACAAATGTGCACAGCAGCCCCGCATAAGCTCGATTCCCCTTGAATGCTCACAAATATTTCGCAGATTTTCAATCTAGTTCCGTTTCCGACGGCAAATAAGGTCATGTAACACCCTCTTTTCCCGACGAAGGAAATCATATCTCCGTTGAGGGGAACAAGGGGATTGCCCCTCACTTATCAAGTCCACGTCTCAGTAGTCTTCAGCCTAAAGAACAATCATGCAAAAACCGATATATTCTATTATATTATAAAGACAGAGAAAGGACTAAGAATGAGCGAAATATCAGAGAAGACCTCAATTGAGAGATATGGAATACTGCAGGAAGTCGTGAAGGACTACCCCGGTCTCATTGGATCCGTTGAATCTCTTTTGGCTGAGCTCAACCATCCTGCCCCTGCGTGGGGTGTAATTATAAAGGACCTCCGTACATACGCACTGAAGAATTTCTACCTGCATGACCACCATGAAAAAGGGCCCGGATGTCGTAAGGACAATTGTCGACATCTTTATTGAGGCCTTCAGCAATCCGGAAGAGTGCATACAGCAGGCGGCAGTCGAAAGCCTCATTGTCTACCTCGAAAAAATCCTGATGGATTCAGATCAGAACCTCGGTAAATATACGGCTACGCTTGATCATTGTTTTTCTGCCATGCTTGACCTCCCGGAGAACCGTTTTTTCCTGGTAGTCAGGAATCCTCATCAGCTGAAAAAAATAGGGCAGGCCATTCTCGACAAGATGCCTGAACAGCTTGATATATCTGTGTTCAATAGGCTGCTTTTCAGATTTTTTACCGCGACTTACGAGTACTGGCTGAAAGAAGAAGACCCTTCGGTATGTCTGAAAGAATTTATTCATTTTTCACGCTCTTCTCAAAAAACAGAAGGAACTTGAAGATCTCTTTTATCCTGTCTCGCACGCCAATCTGAACGAGTTGCTTCGCGACCTGGGCGAGCTTGATCAGATTGATCATCCGTTTGTCCGACTTAAGGAACTCCTGAAATTTCCGGGTTATATGCAGATGGCCAGGTTTTGTGAAGATATCGGACGGGAATCTGTCTGTGACCGACGAGCCTCTCAGGGACCTGAATATAAAAATGATTTACCTTCTGCGGATCATGGAGACACAGGGTCTTTCCAGCATACATGAAAACACCCTCAGGGAAATGAACCGTACCATATCAAGCCTGGTCAAGATCGGAGAGCCTGAACAGATAAAGATGTCTGTCTCGGACATATTCAGGGTACTGAAAAACACTTTCGGCACTTATCCTGAAACAGCCCTCTACTGTGTACAGGTCATTGGTAATGAACTGTATGGCAAAGGCGACAGCAACCTTGTGGAGTGGTACCTCCAGAAGGTCATCTCACTCGGCTTTCAGTATCCTGATATAAAAGGGCGTCACCGACGAGTGGCAGATAAAGGGCAACAGGGCGCATCTGAAAAACATCCGCATCTGGCTCGAACTTATTGAGAATAACCCGAAATGGTCCAAGTCTCTCATTTCGTCTTCCATCATTAACCTGATACTCGGCGGTATTCATATAAGCGATACTGATATCTTTCAAAAAGACATCACAAAACTCCTTAACAGCGATATAAAGCCGGTCTATCATTTATTGAAGCAGATGGCCAAGGTCTTTCCTGTCTATTTCAGCGAAATAGGAGCTGAGGGACCGTTGCGGCAGATATCGACCGAGATCGATGAAGCTACACACAGGACCGATGAACTTGTTCACTTCCTCAGAAAACAGAGTCATGTGGAAAGCAGCGCCCGTGTAGTGGATTTCATCGAGGCTGCTATCCATTTCTGGATCACGGAAGACAAGTCCCTTCTGAAAGACTTTCTGCATGAAGACCTGTATCGAGCGGCTCAAACCATCCGGACCTTTCTTTGACGAACTGCACCGCATATTTCAATCGGTATTTGACGGCAAAGGCATAAGAATTATCCCTGACCTCCTTGTCCTGACAGAGGAAGAGATCCTGATCCTCACACAGGGTGTGCCCGATGTCTCTGACAGGGAAAAAAGAAGGGCATATCTTGCAGTCAGGTTTTACCAGTTGCTGTACAAAAAATACCGTCTGGACCCAAAGGACATAATAGACCAGTTGGTCTATGCCAACAGCCTCGGTCTTCCGAACACCGATGAATTAATAAGGGTTATCGAGGAAGGCAAAATTTCAGAGCGGCTGGAAGGGGTACTTAATTACCTCGGGCTTCTTAAGGACATTATTCTCTCTCCCGAACAGTACCAGGCAGTGGAGAACATCTTCAGCAAAAGACATATCGCTGCCGGAATACCCTCAGTGTACGGGAAATACCATGAGAGAAAATTCGATGCCCTGGCTTTGACGTTCCGCCTGGAAAACCTTGCCAATATTCTCTTTGAAGAATTGCTCCACTCGATCAACCTCAGATTCATTACAAGGGCCACGCTCTTTAAGATACATAAAATTGCGAACCTGTTTTTCAAGGCCCTGCAGGTTGACGGGATATCGTCAAACAGGTTTGAAAACAACCTGGAACTCCTCTCAGTCTCACTCGAGGTCAGACGCTTTTCGTTCTCGCAATATATTGACATCTTCAGGGGGTTCTCCGAGGCTGTTCAGGACATACTCACTACATATTACAGCAACGTCTACAAAAACAATCTCAAACAGGTAATCCTGCAGATGGGAAACAGTCATATACTCCCGAAGTATCTCCAGTCGGACATTCCGCAGAACGAATCCGAGTTCGTGCATCAGGTGTCGGAGCAATTTCTCAGGGAAACAGTCGCAAGCTCTTTCGGACTCCAGCAACTCGACAACTTCATAAGCAGGATACTGAAGACCTTGTTTGAACAGGCAGAGGGACTCGATGTGCAGACCCTTGATCTGCTTATGAGTTACGATCCCAAGAAAGCACTGTCCGATATTCATATACCGAATGAAGTCACCATAGACAGGATACATCTCGGGAACAAAGGCCATAATCTGCTTAAACTCGCCTCTCTCGGCGTCCAGGTACCTCCGGGATTTATTATCACCACCGAGGTGTTCCGATGCGAAAAAGCAATCAACAAATTCAGATATGTGAGGGAGCATCTTGAAGAAGGTCTGAGAAAACATCTGGCGTCACTCGAAAAACAGACGGGAAAGGTCTTCGGCGACCCGAACAATCCTCTACTCGTTTCGGTGAGAAGCGGAAGCACGATCTCGATGCCCGGCATGATGATATCGCTTCTGAACGTCGGGATCAATCTGAAATCGTAAACGGCCTGATAAAACGGACAGGGAGACCATGGTTTGCATGGGACTGTTACCGCCGCTTTGTTCAGTGCTGGGGTATGTCCTACGGCATAGAAAGGGACCAGTTCGACGACGTCATGAATTCGTTTAAGGACAAATACAGGGTTCTGAAAAAAATCCAGTTTCTGCCTGAACAGATGAAGGACCTTGCCCTGGCCTATTCCGAGATGGTCCGGAAGAATGGCATAGAGATTCATGAGGACCCCGTGAAACAGCTCCAGGTGGCAATCGAACAGGTCTTCAGTTCCTGGGGTTCAAAAAAAGCCCAGGCATATCGTGAGATTATGGGCGTCTCGGAGAGTTGGGGCACGGCGGTAATCGTCCAGTCCATGGTCTACGGAAACCTCGACACGAACTCCGGAACAGGTGTGCTATTTACACGCAATCCGCTGGAGACAGGAGACAGGGTCATGCTCTGGGGAGACTATGCTCGCGGCGCACAGGGCGAAGATATTGTCTCCGGGCTGGTGAGGACTCTGCCCATCTCGAATGATCAGAAGCCGGTTGAGGACAGGCTGTCCGAGATTTCCCTTGAAGAGAGTTTTTCCGAAATCCATAACACCCTTTTAAAAATAGGAAAAGACCTCATCTATACGGAGAGGTGGGGACCACAGGAGATCGAATTCACCTTTGAAGGGTACGACCCTCAAAAGCTCTATATACTCCAGACCAGAGACATGGCCGTCACCCGAAGCGAGAGCTTTATGGCCTTTGTGCCATCCGAGGAACTCTCTTCCAAGTACCTTTCAAGGGGCATCGGAGTCGGAGGCGGCGCCCTGACCGGCAAGGTCGTTTTTGACCTGGATGAGATAAGAGAATTCAGAAACAGTGAACCAAATGTACCTCTGATCCTGGTGAGATCTGATACCGTTCCTGACGATATCAGGCACATTTCCGCTGCTGACGGACTGCTCACCGCACTCGGCGGTTCGACTTCCCATGCATCCATTATAGCCAATCGCCTGGGCAAGACCTGCGTCGTCGGGTGCAACAATCTTTCCGTCTCCGAGCAGGAAAAGAAGTGTGTGGTAAACAAGAGGACCCTCAGGTCCGGCGACTTCATAAGCATTGACGGACGCAGCGGGTCTTTGTATTTGGGCAGACATCCCGTCCAGGAGATCAGGGCGGAAATAACGACAAAAGTTTAGATGTAATCATTCAGTTACAAGTCGTTTCACAGCACGGGAAAGCAAGGTATATGACTTGATTTCTGAAGCAAAATCACGGGCAACCTTGATGAGACCGAAGACGATATGCGGAGGTCTCAACTTAGAATTTGATGATTCAGAGCTGGAAGCTCAGCTCAACAGTCATTCGGTTTGAACAAGAACGCAGGTAGTTTTTTGATTCAGAAATTGAGTCATATACCTTTCCCCTCTTTGCAAAAGAGGGATTTTTTGAACATTGCTACGCGCTAGTGAAAGGTTATCTGTAGATTCTTATCTTTTTTGATATAATGGTCTTAAACTGATGTTCTTATGAATACTTAAAAAGGAGCTAAGATGACTGAAAGGAGAGCGGCGCACATGATTTCCGGCAACAAACCTGTCCTCGGCATCAATGGTTTTGGCAGAATCGGCAAATTAACCCTCTGGAATCATATCGGGAGAAAATATTTTTCAGAGATTGTAGTCAATTTAGGCAGAAAGGCAGGGACCAGTCTGAGGGATGTGGCCCTCTACATAGAGAAGGATTCAACCTATGGCTCATTGCATACTTATCTTCATGGTTACAAAGCTCAAAGAATAATAGAGAACCTGGATGAAGAAAAGGGTTCGATGACGATAGACGGCATACCTGTGACATTTCTTGAGGGAGTCCAGAAATCCAAAGTATATCGCCTGGAAGGAACATGGCGCCAAGGTCATAATTGAGGCAACAGGCAAGTTCAAAGATCCGACGGGTCTGCCCGACGCAAAGGAAGGCGCCGCCCGGGGGCACATCGATGCAGGCGCTGAAAAGGTTATTGTCTCCGCCCCGTTCAAGATCAAGGAGAAGGGCCACAAAATGCCTGAGGATGCCACCACGACGGTGATCGGAATTAACGACGATAAATACGACCACGCAAAACACCATATAATTTCTGCGGCATCATGCACTACTACATGCCTTTCTTACATGATTAAGCCATTGCTGGATTACTTCGGCGTAGCAAAAATTCTCAGCGCCTCCATGGCAACAGTTCACGCCTCAACCGGCACCCAGCAGGTGCTGGACAGGCTTCCCTCGGCAGGCGCCGTTGATTTGAGAAAGAACCGTAGCATCCTCAACAATATTATCCTGACTACGACAGGGGCTGCGAAGACTCTTGCACTGGTAATACCTGAAATGCAGAGCATCGGGTTCATCGCAGAGTCAGTGCGTGTTCCGATAAGCTCCGGCTCCCTGATAATCCTTGTCGTCGCATTATGCGAAGACCCCGGCAAACCCCCTGTCATATCCAGGGAGCTGTTGAACGGCATTTACCGCGATGCCGACCTGAAAGAAAAAAGAGGTTACATCAAATACACAGAGGAACAGAATGTATCTTCCGACATTGTCGGACATTACGGACCGGCTACTATTATCGAAGGCAGCGAGACTCACACAAGGACGGCGAATATGACACTGGACCTTGGAAACTTGTTCCACATTCCGGCGGAATCATTTACCGGTAAAATTCCTCAGATGATCGAAATACCTGTCACCCAGGCGGTCATCTACGGCTGGTACGACAATGAGCTTGGAAGTTACACCAATATGCTCGGAGACCTCACAGTCAAGATAGCATCGATGGTCTATCAGTAAGAGACGCCTGTGTAACGCCGGGTATGGACATCTTGCAGACAATCAGTCAGCATCACTGAACCTGACCAGTGTGCCTTTCTTTTGCGTCCCGTATCTGAATATGGTAATGCCTTTGCAGCCCTTTTCATAAGCAAGGAGTAAGGCCTTTGCAACATCTTCCTTCCTGGACCTGTGCGGCATGTTGATTGTCTTTGACACGGCATTATCGGTAAATTCCTGAAAACAAGCCTGCATCTCAATATGATCTTCAGGCTTTATTTCGTGGGCAGTTACAAAAAGTCTTCTAATATTGTTCGGGATTTCTTTTATGCCCCGCAGATCGCCTTTCCTGATCACTTCTTCTCTTAGCGCTTCGCTGTATAATCCCTGCTGCCGGGCAATCTCAAAGAAATACTTGTTCATTTCCTGCAATTCAGTGTCCAGAACGAGCCTTTTGTACGCAACGGCAAAAAGCGGTTCTATGCCGCTTGAACAGTCGGCTATCGTCGCGAGTGTTCCGGTTGGAGCAATCGTCGTAGTTGTGGCATTTCTGACACGCGGCATATCCGGTGAGTCATATATGGACCCTATGAAATTCGGGAATACGCCCCTCTTCCGGGCGAGTTCGACAGACGCTTCCCTGGCCGCATCCCGGATAAACTTCATTACTCCTCGCGCCAGCGTGAAGGCGTCCTTGCGGTTATAGGGGACGCCGAGGAGAACCAGCATATCAGCCCATCCCATAACGCCAAGTCCTATCTTCCTGTTACCCTTATGCATGGTTTCAATCTCCGGTACAGGATATATGTTGACATCAATAGCATTATCAAGAAATCTGACGGCTGTCCTTATGTCGCCCGACAGCTTGCCCCAGTCGATGACGTCGGTCATAGGCAAGTATGTCTCCGCCCGCATGCTATTGATTTAAGGGATTTGGCCGATGACTTCAATAGTGATTGGCTGTCCAGAACCGATTTCTTTACATACATCGAGATATTTATTGATCCAAGAACACATGCTTCGTAGGGAAGCAGAGGCTGTTCACCGCAGGGATTCGTAGACTCCATATTCCCCAGCTGAGGAGTCGGATTTGCGCTGTTTATCCTGTCGATGAAGACAATTCCAGGGTCTCCTGTTTCCCATGAGCTCGCAACAATCTCGTCGAAAACGTCTTTCGCCTTCACCCTTTCGGTAAACGAACCGCTTCTGGGATTGACAAGATCGTATTCGCTATCATTCTTAAGGGCTTTCATAAAGGCATCTGTTACAGCCACAGAGATATTGAAATTCGTCAGTTCTTTCGCCGACCTTTTTACCCGGATGAATTCAAGTATGTCGGGATGGTCAACCCTCAGGATGCCCATATTCGCGCCTCTTCGTGCCCCACCCTGCTTTATGACCTCCGCCGCTGTATTATAAACCCTCATGAATGATACCGGGCCGCTTGCTATGCCACCGGTTGAACGAACAATATCGGACTTTGGTCTTAACCTTGAGAAAGAGAAACCCGTACCGCCTCCGCTCTGTAGGATTAATGCCGCATTCTTGAGTGTATCGAATATGCCTTTCATCGAATCGTCGACAGGAAGCACAAAACATGCGGCAAGCTGGCCGATCTCTCTTCCTGCATTCATGAGGGTAGGAGAATTGGGGAGGAATCTGAGTTCCGTCATCAATGCATAGAACTGCTCTTCCCATTCCAGGGGATCGCCGCCATAGAACCTCTCAGCCGAAGCAATGGCCTTTGCCACGCGTCTGAACATCTCATCAGGGGTCTCAATCACTCTGCCGGAGTCATCCTTGATGAGATAGCGCGCCCTGAGAACAGTCTGAGCATTTTCGCTTAATTGCATGATGAAATTATATCAAAATAAGAAAGGACACCGAGGACAGACTGCGGTGTTATATCTTTTGGGTCTTTCGTATTTAAGTTGAAACAACATGGATCCCCGGGTCAAGCCCGAGGATGACAATCTTAAATGTGTTATTCTTATTTGTACATTCCGCGCAAAGATGCTTAAGCGCGGAATCCATTAGTCTGACGAGCATTTCAACTTTTTTACGAATGAACCTATCTTTTTTAGAAAGAAATAGCGGGAAATAAGAAAATGGATGTTTTTGTCGATCAGGATGCCGACTGAATCACTTAAGAATTGCTAAAGATATCCCGGCAATGCGCAGATGTGATGAAAAGCCCGCCCGCAAAGGTCTTCTTAAACAATCCAGGAATGAAGAACCCTGCGGCAGAGACCGCAGGGTATCTTAACGTAAGGAATTATTTCTCTGTATTCGCTCGCTAACCCGCGACAAGCCGACGGGGAATGCACTCGCTATCCGTTTCACGACCGGGTCCCTGCTCCGCGAAGACAAGTGCCGGCAGAATAACACGGCCAACACTTGTCTGTAATGTTTAAGGTTGCTCAGTGCTTTCCGCTGTCCCGGTCTCAGGTATCTCAGGTTCGCTGCCTACTACTTCATCTGCCTGTCCGGGGTTCAGGTCTTTTTGGACTCGTCTCTGTCTCTTCTCTTCCTGTTTTTTAAGACGCTTCAGCTCTTTCTTCCTCTTCTCACTCTTAAACATTCCTGCGTGCTTACCCAATTTCGTCTCCCTGTCTTTTCATTGATTGTTTCATTATACCACGGGTTGTTCATTGAATGTTAGAGGATCGTTGTTCCAGGCCCAGACCGAAACTCTAAACAAGATAACCAGCGCAGGAAGCGCCGACACGCTTCTATTTAAATACCTTTGGTACTGAGAGACTTTCGCGATATCATCAAAATCCGGATCACTCCGCAGAAGAATGGAGTAAATGCCTGGCCGGAATGCAACTCTGCACAGTTGCTGCATTCGCCGTTTGCCACTTCGCCTGCATATTCTCAGAACCGGAATACGATGAAAAATGATGAATGCCATTTAAAACATGTATCGAAAGCTTTGTAATCCATTGCGTGTAACAGTCAACTAATTCATCACCGTTTCATCTCTTGCATCCCCCTGTTCACATTATAACTGCTCTCCTTCCTGACAAAACAATTCATACTGCAATGTGACCAACCCCTTTCTGGTAGCAGTTCCTGCTTTGATGGTACTTTGCCATTTGGTTGATGTGTATGCTCTGCCATTGCTTTCAACCATGGTGCAAGGAGTTCCTGAATCAGCATTTGTAAAGAGTACCGTTGTACCTGGCGGTATAGGAGATGCTGCCTGCCGTATCACCTTGGTTACAGTTGCGTAACCACTTGCGATCCTATTATTTTCTTCGCATTTAATTTGTACAGTTCCGGCTTTTGCTATTTTCTCAACGGTAGTGATCACAGAGCCGCAGTCCGCTACAAAGACCTCATTATCGGTATTGTTGGGATCAAGGATGAAATGGCAAAAATCCTTATTTGTCTCCATACGTGGGTCGGCAGATGTGGCAGCGACGGCCAGCAGATGCACGGCAATTAATAACGGCAAAAGAGCAATTCTTTTTTTCATTTCTTATTCACCTCCTTCCCTGAATTTCGGACATTCTCCCATTCATGTTCCATATCAATGCGACCTCCTCTCTATCTTTTCGCTCCAATAAAAAAGCCTGTTTCCAACCGAGGAAACAGGCGATTATTCTCCAGGTAACTCTGGAGGAACACCGTTTCTTCGGCAACCCGGCTATCCTTTCTCAGAGAGATGGATCTGCAGAAAGGACCCGTGGCTTTGTGTCCCCTGGTTCCCCAGAGTTTACCCTTTCGGAAACTTTACATCTTTAAAGCTTCAAAGAACGATTTGTTTATCAGTTTTTACAAATATATCATAATTTCAGAAAAATGCAAGTAATTTTCTCACTTCAACAAGAATATCGCTTATTGAGAGAAGATAAGGGGACGGAAAATAAGGGTACGTTGCCAATTTAAACAACTTATAATACCTTCATTAAATTATAGGATTCGGGCCATTTCGCAAACCGTATATATTGCAAGTACTGGCACCGTCCCCTATTTTGGCACAAGTCTTACGCCGGTCAAAGTATTTATTTCTGTGCGTCGCTTTGCACTGCATCGAGATCATCAGGGGGGATAATTTTCTGAAGAAAGAAATACAACTTTGACATCAATGGAAACGTTTGTTACTGTGAGTACTGATCGTGGCTGAGACATCTCTTGTTTACAAAAAAGGGATGGCGATAGTATCCTCTTTCTCAGATAACTTCTTGTGTATACAGGGGCATTCAGTGCCAGGTCTCCGCTCTTCACATATGCATTAAATCAATGTCCAGGCAATACCTGCTCTACAGTTTTAGTCCCTTGAGCACTGCTTTTTTCCCGCCAAAACCAGGGCGCTGCTCAACAGAAAAACCCGCATCGATAAGTCCCCGTCTTACGGCTCCGGCAACAGTAAAGGTGGCACAGGTCCCGCCGGTCACTGTCTTTTCCCCAATCGCCATAAGAAGCTCATGCCGCCACATGTCAGGGTTCTTCTTTGGTCCATGACCATCCAGAAACCATGTGTGACAGGGAATTGTGAGCGCACGGACCATTTCGAGGGCCTCGCCGATCCAGAGATTCAAGGTCAGGATGCCAAAGGGCCGTGTGAAACTGTACCTGATGCCAACCGGGTCTGGAAATTTCAATGCGGCTGTATGCCCGGACAAGCAGATCAATGAGTGGACCGACCTCTCTTCTGAATCCACTGAGAATAGACGTCATTCGCTCAAAAGTAATTGGATGCAGTTCAACGGAATTGTAAGTAATCGCTATATCCTTGATGCCGCAATTGTCCAGAGAATCCATCAGGGCGATGAGCAGACGGCCTGCGCCGAAGCCTGTTTCACCTATTCTGAATTCTTCCCGCGCAGACACTGCGGCAGAAAGGATATCCATGATGCCGGTGCCCCGAAAAAAGATGTGCTTCGCTTCTTCAATTGCGTTTACCACATCGAAATAGCGGTCGTCATAATGTTCGTTCACAAGATAGGGAGGAATCTGCACGATCAGATCGAATCAGGGACACATCCGCACTTCGGTATACGTTGTCCCGTGCATCCCTGATCGGACGTCGTTTTATGACATGAACAGAGCAGTGTTCATCTTTCGTAAGTCATGAACCATTGTAACATGGGAAACGGGAAAAAAACGGGACGAGGAGTGGGAAACAGTAGGGTTAAATGCCGTTAATAGTCCTGGGGAAAGCAGCTAAATCAATAAGTAACCCCGTCCTCTTAACCCAGTCTGTCAGGATTGACGGATACAAAATGAAATCGTTGACTTTTCTGTATGATAAATGCAATTATAGTTGCAAGGTTTTAGAAGTTTTTGTCAGCACGCGGAAAGCCACAAAGACTTTTAGCTTTGTGGCTTTTTTATTTTAGGTAGTTGTGAAACTTTAATAAGCAAAGAAGGAGACAGTCAAAATGGCGCAAGGAACAGTGAAGTGGTTTAATGAGTCAAAGGGTTTCGGCTTTATCACGAGTGAAGATGGTCATGATTATTTCGTGCATTATTCTTCTATCGAGGGCAACGGCTTTAAATCTCTTGCAGAGGGCGATTCAGTCAGCTTTGAAACTGAAAAGAGTCCCAAAGGCCCAAGAGCTATCAACGTAGTCAAAAACTAAGCAATCCAAGAGGTTCTGCCCTGTAGCAATACGGGGCAGAACCCATAAAAACTCCCCGAACAGCTTCCAAAAATTTAAATGCAGTAGTGATTACGTCGTGCAACCACGTCGAAATTCATTTTTGGCTACACTATGCGCTTGCGGGCTTCAAGTTTGTTTAGAGCATTAATATAGGCCTTTGCTGAAGCGACAATGATGTCAGTATCAGCGCCCTGACCCCTTGCGCTCTTGCCGTCCTCTTCAAGCGAGGCAACTACTTCACCCAGAGCGTCAGTGCCGCCTGTAATGCTCTTTATCTCAAACTTTGTCAGTTTACTCTTGGTATGGGTGATTTCGGATATGGCCTTAAATATTGCATCGACAGGCCCGTCGCCCTGCTCCATTCTGTGAATAATATCATCGCCCACCTTAAGTTTAACAGCTGCCGTCGGCCGCTGGTTGACGCCGCTGACAATATACAAATCAACAAGACTGTAAACCTCCGGCACTTTTGCCACGCCCTCCGAGATCAGGGCTTCAATATCCTCATCGTAAATGTCCTTCTTCTGGTCCGCAAGTCTCTTGAAGCGCTCAAAGACTTTGTTCAATTCTTCATCGTCCAGAACATAACCAAGTTCCTTCAGCCTCGTCTTAAAGGCATGTCTTCCGGAATGTTTTCCGAGCACAAGCTTTGTCGAATAGAGACCGATGCTCTCCGGTCTCATAATCTCGTAGGTGGACTTTTCCTTTAGGAGCCCGTCCTGGTGGATGCCGGACTCATGCGCAAATGCATTTGCGCCCACAATGGCCTTATTCGGCTGCACTGAAAGCCCCGTGATTTTGGTCACAAGCTTGCTGCTCCGCATGATTTCCTCGGTATGGATCTTTGTATCCGCATCGAAAAGATCATGTCTTGTTCTTAGTGCCATGACAACTTCTTCCATAGAACAATTCCCGGCGCGCTCTCCAATGCCGTTAATCGTGCATTCAATCTGGCCTGCTCCGTTCAATACCGCTGCCAATGAGTTGGAAGTTGCAAGCCCGAGATCGTTATGACAGTGAACAGATATCACGGCATCGCCGATATTTTTGACCCTGTTGAAGATTTCCTTGATCATTGCGCCGAATTCAACCGGTATGATATATCCGACTGTATCAGGAATATTCACCGTAGAGGCGCCCGCGGCAATGACGGCCTCAACAACTTCACAGAGATAATTTACGTCCGTTCTGGTAGCGTCCATCGGCGAAAACTCAACGTCATCCGTAAGACTTCGTGCGAAGCGCCACCATCTCGACAGACCGTTTCAGGGCCTCTTCCCGGCTTACGCGGAACTGATATTTGAGATGAATATCGGAAGTCGAATGGAATGTGTGTATCCTTCTCCTGGGCGCGTCCTTCAGTGCGTCCCATGCGCTCCTGATGTCCTCTTCCCTTGCCCTTGCAAGGCTGCAGATAACAGGCCCTTCGACCTCATTGCCTATTGTCTTGATCGCCTCAAAATCACCCGGCGAGCTGTAGGCAAAACCGGCCTCAATAATGTCAACGCCAAGCCTCGCGAGCTGCTTCGCAAGCATCACCTTCTCCCTGGTGTTCATGGACGCTCCCGGAGACTGTTCTCCGTCGCGGAGAGTAGTATCGAATATCCTGATCATTCTCATAGCGCGCTACCTTCCTTCTTAATAATGTTAAACCAAACTCTGCAAACTATTTTCTTGACTTGAAGGGCGGAAAGGATACAACAGTATTTCTACACTTCTCGCTGTTTTGCCCTGCGTCTCTTAATAAAGAGAAATATGTTTTCAATTATCCCGCCTATCAGATAGATCATCGCAAATATAAAGAGCGAAATCTGCGGGTGTATTATTACTATGGCAACCACGAGGACAAAGGCAACAAGTATCCAGAAGGGCTTTCTCTGTTTGAAATTTATCTCCTTTGCGCCATGGTACTTCAAAGTACTCACCATGAGAAATGCGAGCAGTATTGTCAAGACGAGGATAAATATATTCTTGCCCAAAGCAACATCCGACACGTCATGATAAAAGAGCACCAGAGATGCAACGATACCCGCAGCGCCCGGAATCGGCATTCCGGTAAATGACTTGGATTCCGTCGACCCCATCTGGACGTTATACCTGGCAAGTCTCAGGGCGCCGCAGGCCATAAACCAGAAGGCCGCTGCCCACCCTATCCTTCCGAAAGGAGCAAGCGCCCATTTGTACATCATGACAGCAGGAGCAACTCCGAAGGACACCAGGTCGGAAAGCGAGTCCAGCTCTATCCCGAACTTTGTCGTACTGTTGGTGAGACGCGCAACCCACCCGTCGAGCCCGTCGAATATCGTTGCAAAGAGTATCGCCCCTGCGGCATGCTCATAATTGCCTTGCAAAGAAGAAAGAATGGAATAGAACCCCAGCAGCATACTGCAAAGGGTCAGGGTATTGGGCAGAACATATATCCCTTTTCTCATACTCATAATTATACCCTAAAAAGCTCCGAACATATAACAAAATAGAGTCGAGTCACACTTCTTGAAAAATCCCTCCCGGACCAGTAATATTTAGTTTAGGGGATTCCTTATATGTCTGAAACAATTGCAAATACTCCTGAGATAGATAATAGGATTCCGGCGCATGTCGGGACAGCCACTTTTGCTATGGGTTGATTCATCTCGTCCTCATGATATATTGGGACAACCACGTAAAAAGCTCCTGGTCAAGGCAGTCATGTCCCGAATTCCTTAATCGGGAATTCTATCTTGCCAAGAGGTTACTATCATCAGAAATATGCCTTCGCGCACAATCACGAGATCATGCAAATTCAGTCAATACTATCTACCCGGATGATCGTTTCATCACCGCAGCCGCTCGCATGAGGGGGGGTGGGGAGGGTCCGCAAACGCAAATCATAGCTTCCGTTCGGGCGTCCACCCGCTTTCATTGTGTCCGCTGACGTAGAAGATTCGGGCATCAGCGCCAGGCGGGCGGTGTGTTCTTTTCACTCCGTTCGACAGTACTATTCAGGCTGAAAAAACCGTCATATTATTTGCTCGTCTTCATATATAATAGAGATGAAACATGAAATTTTTTCACTCTATATATAGGCTTTGTCTTTAGTCGTAATTAGTAGAACGTTAGGCTTATCTTCTCCTTTTGATTGTCGTGTCATTACCTTTAAACGAGGTAAAGGCCGCTGTCAATAAAGAGACTTCCGCTGTGTTCAAAGTCCCCATCTTACTCTATCACCGCTTCGGCCCTGTTGTTGCCGACAGCATGACAATAACTACACCGGTCTTTGAATCCCACCTGAAATATCTCAGGGACAATGGCTATACAGTTATCCCCCTCAGGCAGCTGGTAAATTTCTACCTCAGGAAAGGACCTCCATCCCCCTCCCCGTTCCGTTGTCATTGTTGTTGATGACGGCCATAAGACTGTGTATACGGACATGCTTCCCATAATAAAAAAGTACCGCATTCCGGTGACACTATTCCTGTATCCGTCGGCAATCTCGAACGCGTCATATGCCATGACATGGGAGCAGGTCAGAGAAGTGAAAAAAGCGGGTTTTTTTGACATGCAGTCACATACGTATTGGCATCCCAATTTCGACAGAGAGAAAAAGAGACTGAGCCCACGTGAATACGATAAATTTGTTGATATGCAGCTGAGAAAGTCACGGGAGAAGCTGGAAAAAGAACTGGGTACCAGAGTGGATATGCTGGCATGGCCTTTTGGCCTTCACAATGACGATCTTGAGAAAGAAAGCAAGAGAGTCAGGATATATTGCCGCCTTCACAATCGTGAGGCGTCATGCGCGTCCTGCGCGATAATATAATGGCGCTTCCTCGATATCTTATGACTAATGCCGACAGGGGAATACGATTTGAAAGGTTGATAAACAATGAATAAGAAACTCATACGCGTAACCATCTTGACTGTTTTCATCATTACTATATTGCTGCTTGTAATGGCGCATGCTTCGCTCACTGGATATATAACGGGGAGGGTAATTGATAATGTTACGTTGCAGCCTATCAAGGGGGCTGTCGTTACGATTAACGACGGTATTATCGAGACCGATGAAAAGGGGATGTTCAAGATAAAATCTTCAGGAGCAGAAAGTGGCTGTGAGGGCATATGGTTATCTGAGGACAGAGCAGACCGTTACATCTACTCCACTCCTGATCTCACCTTTTTATACATCTCCGGTGACGATAAAGCTCGTTCCTTTTAAGCCAAAGGCCCTCTATCTTTCGTTTTACGGCGCAGGTTCAAAAGTCATCAGGGATGCAGCGCTCCGCCTTATTGCGGATACAGAGCTAAATGCCCTTGTTATCGACGTCAAGGGCGACAAGGGCATGATCCCTTATAAAAGCTCTGTTCCACTCGCCTCACAAATAGGCGCCCAGAAAATAATTACAGTCAAAGACATAAAGGGCCTCATAAAATCCTTTAAGGACAAAGGCATCTACACTATTGCCAGGATAGTCGTATTCAAGGATAACCTTCTGGCAGAGGCAAGACCGGACCTGGCCATCAGGACCGCAGGGGGGCAGATATGGCGGGACAGGGAAAAGCTTTCCTGGGTCAACCCCTCAAAAAAAGAGGTCTGGGACTATAATGTCAGCATCGCTGTAGAGGCTGCGCAGAACGGA
The DNA here is from genome assembly GCA_963725545.1 of uncultured Nitrospiraceae bacterium. Taxonomy (GTDB): domain Bacteria; phylum Nitrospirota; class Thermodesulfovibrionia; order Thermodesulfovibrionales; family SM23-35; genus DYFC01. The sequence goes on from CAVRZG010000015.1 coordinate 45,929, forward strand.
TTTGATGAAATTCAATTCGACTATGTCAGGTTCCCCGATACCAAGGGGCTGGTCTTTTCTATGGAAAATACCGAGGTAAACAGGGTAAATGCCATATCAGGTTTCCTTATGGAAGCCAGGAAGAGGCTTTCACCATACAACACCTTTCTTGCCGCGGATATATTCGGATACGTCTCATGGAACCTCAATGATACCTTTATCGGGCAGAAACTTGAGAACCTTGTGCCGGTCCTTGACTACTTTTCTCCCATGCTTTATCCTTCCGGGTTCCAGTTCGGTATTCCGGGTTACAGAATTCCGGTAAGCCACCCCTATGAAATCATTTACCTGACTCTCAAAAGGGCACAGGAACGCACCCGCATCCAGTCAACCCGTTTCCGTCCATGGATACAGGCATTCAGGGACTATTCCTTTGACAGAAGACAGTTTACCGGAAAGGAAATCAGGGACCAGATAGATGCGGCTGAGAAATTCGGGTCTCACGGCTGGATGCTCTGGAACCCGCGCAATATATACACCTCGGACGGTTTAAAGAAAGGATGAATACGCGCCGGAACAGAACTTCACCGCACTGCACACACATTACGTTTGTCTTTACCCTGATCTTCTGCTTATTTCTCACACAAATTGTTTGTATTTCGACAGCTGCGGCAGCCGTCTCAAAGCAAGATCTTAAACCCGCCGAAAATATTATCAAAAAGGAAATCCGCTCGGGCCGGATTCCGGGCGCAGTTCTGATCGTAGGCAGTCCTGACAGAATAATCCTCAGAAAGGCCTATGGTTACCGTTCCATCAAACCCACAAAGCAGCCCATGACAGTTGATACGATCTTTGACCTTGCTTCTCTCACAAAGGTCATTGCAACTACTACTGCCGTCATGAAGCTGAAGGATGACGGAAAGTTGGGCATTGATGACAAAGTGGCTGAATACTGGCCGGAGTTTAGATCAAACGGTAAGGAAGATATAACTGTTCGTCATCTCCTTACCCATTATTCCGGGCTCAGGCCGGATCTTTCTCTCGGACCCGACTGGTCCGGATACGATAATGCAATGAACATGATCGTCGGCGAACAGCCTGTTTCTCCACCCGGTTCGAAATTTCTCTATAGTGATATCAATTTTGAGGCGCTCGGCGAACTTGTCCGCAGGATCTCCGGCAAGCCGCTTGACGTCTATTGTTCAGAACACATCTTCGGGCCGCTGAACATGGAAAAGACATTTTTTAAACCCGACAAGTCATTTCAAAGCTGCATAGCGCCTACTCAGTTTACCAACGGGAAAAGTGGCAGGATGCTTTGCGGCGAGGTGCACGACCCCGCTGCCCAAAGGATGGGTGGAGTAGCAGGCCATGCAGGTCTGTTCTCAACCGCGAATGATCTTTCGGTATTCGCCAGGATGCTCCTTAACGACGGAGCCTTCAATGGCGTCCGCATCCTGGATTCCCAAACTGTTGATGAAATGACCCTGCCCCAGTCACCCCTTGATTCGAAGCCGTTCCGAGGATTCGGATGGAGCATTGACGCGCCCTTCGCTGCCAACCGCGAGGCATTGTTGCCTGTCGGATCATATGGTCACAAGGGATACACCGGGACCCTCATCTGGATTGACCCGGTAACAAACATCTATATAGTTCTTTTGACAAACAGGGTGCATCCTTATGGGAAAGGTGATGCAGAGCCTCTCCGCAAACAGATCATAAATCTTGTATCTCGCGCTGCCGGAACACTGTCGGTAAATCAGGTGCTGACGCACAGACCGGCTTTGACGGCATTCTATAAACCTGACAAGAAGATTATTGCATCTGATAGCGGCTCCAGGAGGGTACAAACCGGAATAGATGTCCTGGAGAAGAACGGATTTTCACAATTTTCAGGGCTTCGAGTCGGCCTGATCACAAACCACTCCGGTATCGACAGCACCGGAAGGAGAACTATTGATCTGCTGCACAATGCTCCGCATATCACTCTGAAAGCTATCTTCAGCCCTGAGCATGGCCTGTCCGGGAAAGCGGATAAGAAAGTCAGATCGACCACAGAGCCTTTGACCGGGCTTCCCGTTTACAGCCTCTATGGAGATACTCTGACACCCACTGAAAAGATGCTTGACGGCATCGATGCTCTTGTCTTTGATGTGCAGGACGCAGGCGTCCGTTTTTACACCTATATATCAACGATGGCCTATGCCATGAGAGCGGCATCCCGAAAGGGCATCCCATTTTATGTCCTTGACCGACCCAATCCTCTGAACGCCGTATCAGTGCAGGGACCTGTGCTCGATAAAGACATGTTGTCTTTCACCGGCTGTTTCCCGCTGCCCGTCAGGCATGGCATGACGATCGGTGAACTGGCTGAGATGTTCAACTCTGAAAATCGGATCGGCGTAAATCTGCATGTAATGAAAATGAAAGGTTACAAACGCGAACAGTGGTTTGACCAGACCGGATTGCGCTGGGTAAACCCTTCTCCGAACCTGAGGTCTCTGAATGAGGCCATTCTCTATCCGGGTACTGCGCTGTCTGAAGGATCAAATGTCAGCGTCGGCAGAGGCACGCGCAACTCCTTTTGAACTGGTCGGCGCGCCCTGGATAAACGCTGAAGAACTGTCGTCATATCTGAACAATCGCAAAATTAAGGGTGTGAGCTTCAAACCGGCATTGTTCATTCCGGACAGTGACATCTATAAAAATAAGAAGTGCAGCGGGGTCAGGATAGTCCTGAATGACCGTGATGACCTGGACCCGACGCTTTTGGGTATTGAGATCATCAGCGCCCTGAACAGGCTTCATCCCAGAGACTTTCAGATCGATGAAACACTCGGCCTGATAGGTTCCCGTGAAGTGCTCCGGGAGATCAAAGACGGGGAAAATCCTGTAAGCATATTAAATCACTGGAAGGATGATCTGGCGCAATTCAAGGACATGAGAGCAAAATACCTCTTGTATTAACCGCAAACAGCAAATGAGTTAAACCGGGTCAACTGCGGGGGTTTCGACTTCCAGCTGTTTTGCCGGATTGATAACAAATATACTTCCGAACTGCTTTTCCTGATAGACCCTCAGAAGTCCAAGCCTGATAAGTTCGAGGAGAGCCACAAAGGTCACTATTAACTGGATTCTTGTCACGCCTTCTTTAAACAGGTCTTCAAATCTTGCAACTTCCCGGCCCTCGATAATCTCCATGATCACCGACATTCTGTCCTTTACAGTCAGAGTCTCTCTCGTGATAGATACAACTTCAGGCGGGGCCTTATCCAGTATCTTCTTAAAGGCTTCGATCAGATCAAAAAGGCCCAGATCAAAGAGGCAGAGTTCTCCCTGTTCCTCTTCTTCGTCGGATGAGAGCGGCTCTCTCTGAAAGATTCTCAGCCACTCGTCTTCACGGATCTTCAGGGTCCCTGCAGCTTCCTTGTACCTCTGGTATTCGAGCAGTCTTTGAACAAGTTCAGTCCTTGGGTCTTCCTGTTCCTCGGGAGGCGTCTGTTCGTCGGGAGGAAGCAGCATCCTCGATTTGATGTGGATCAGGGTCGCTGCCATAACCAGAAACTCCCCTGCGACCTCAAGATTAAGCTCCTTCATTATCCCGATATACTCCAGGTACTGGCTCGTAATCACCGCAATAGGGATATCATATATATCGAGCTTGCTTTCCCTGATAAGGTGCAGCAGCAGGTCAAAGGGGCCTTCAAAGACAGGGATTTTTATGTTGATGCCGTCTTCCATCGTTGAATAGATATTATACAAAAGCCGGTCGGCAATTGTCTTATCTATCTTCAGTGCAAAGAGCAAACGACACCACGAGCATGCCCTTCTTCAGAATCCGCTGCTGCAAGCATTTCATTCAAAGACAGGTCTTGGCACATTCCTGATCAAAGTATAGTGCTTTCACTGAGGCTATCAAGCCGATACTTCCTTGACCGCCATTGTAAGCCACACAAGCCTTGATCCGCTGATAACAGATTTATTGATGGCTTCGATGAAATCCTTGGGGGATATATCAAGTCCCTCTTTCTTCTCGAACGGACGGAATGAAAGCTCTGCTTTTCTATGCACTGCCTTCTTCACCTCTGCCTCAGTCGGTTTTTCAATTTTTGATCCCATCTCTTTGGCAAGTTCAATGAATATCCGAGCGTGGCTCCTGGATTCCCCTGCAGGATCAACCACCCGGCGTAAGGTGTTTCACCTTGCCCATATAATCGACAATGGTTCCTGCGGATTCCAGGTAAGTTGCCGAGGGCAATACTACGTCAGCCTGCCGCGCAAGTTCCGTCATGTGGGAATTCTGCACAATCAGAAAACCTGTATCAGGCCTTTTGTCAACCGGGATTTCACCCACAATATAGAGCGCTTCAGTCCCCTGAGAAATCATTTGGCTATACGTCTTGCCTTCTGCTTTCAGTCCGATAAGGGCAACACCCCGCGTGTTGCTCTCGAGACCCACGGATATCGCCTTTCCTTTGAGCAGCGCTATATTGGCTGCCGCGCTGAAAAAAGAAGGCGAAGAGAATATCAGTGGTTCATTCGCCTCAGAAATAAAGGTCGCTGCCTTTTCAATATCCTCAGTCGGAGTTCCGGCATCTTTCACAGCTGCCTCAAGATTTGTGTCAGGCTTTATTCCTTTGCCGATCAGTGTTTTTGCAATGCTTTTGAGGACCGCTATTATGTCCCCGGTCAGACTGATAGTTGCCGCTTCAGCAATCCTTGTATCTTTCTCATTGATTACTACAAGTTTTGCACCCCTCGCCACTCTCCTTCTTACAGCTGCATCAAGGGCAGGCAGGACCCTCTCCCACTGGGAAGGGGCCAGACCGACCAGAACTATAAGGTCAGACTTATTGATATCTGCCGTCTGTGAATTGATGAAGGTATCCGCATCTCCGTAAAGGCTCATTGTAGTGTCAAGGCTCTTAGTCTTCACTATATCCTTAGCAAGGCTCCGGAGGACAACAGCATCTTCGTTTAAAATTCCTGCCGTGCTGATAAAACCGGCTTTCCCGCCCGCACTCTTCAACCTGCCGGCAACGATCTTCAGGGCATCCTCCCATGTGGTTTCTGTAAGGTTTCCATCGACCCTTTTCAACGGAGTCTTCAAACGCCCCTCGCCGTCCACACTATCGAACCCGAACCTGCCGTAGGCGCATATATATTTATCGCAGGAACCGTCCGCTGCCCCGGCATTGATCTTCTGTATCTGACCGTCTTTTGTGCTCACCGTGATATCGCACCCGTTGCCGCACAGGAGGCATACTGAACCAAGCTTCTCATATTCCCATTCCCTGCCTTTTCTCCATCTGTCGGATTCAAGCAGGGCATTCACGGGGCAAGCATCGACACAACTGCCGCAGAAGGTGCATTCAGATTCCTGGAGAGGTTTGTCCATTGCAGTGACAACCTTTGATTCTATGCCTCTTGACATAAAATCGAGCACATTGGTCCCCTGCTCTTTACAAACCCTGACACATTTTCCGCACAGGATGCAGTAATCTGGTTCCCTTTTAATAAACGGGTTCGCCGCATCAACCGGATATCCGAATTTCTTTCTCGTAAAGGAGGATTCCTTCAACTCAAAATCGTATGCGTATTTCTGGAGGTTGCAGAGACCTGCTTTTGTGCAGGTCATACAGTCAAGGGGATGCATCGAAAGGAGGAGGTCTATGACGAATTTTCTGACTTCCTGCACTCTTTCAGTCCGGGTATTTATGACCATACCTTCCCTTGCTTTTGTATTGCAGGCAATGACCGGCGCCTTCAGTCCTTCCACTTCGACAAGGCACATTCTGCAAGCGCCTACCCCTTTCATGCCCTTGAGATAGCAGAGATTTGGTATGTGTACCCCTGCATGCTCAGCCGCCTCGATAAGATTGACGCCTGCCGGCACATTGACTTCCTTCCCGTCTATCTGGACTCTAATCATATCTTTCATGAATACCTCCTGTTATTAGCTATAATCCGTCTGCGGCTGCTGCTTTTCTATAACAACTATTTATTTACCAAGTCCGCCGCCGGAACCGATACAATCTCAATAGCTCCTTCAGGGCAGACCTTGACACACTCGCCGCACTTCGTACACCTTCTTTTCCTTATTTCAAACGGAAGAAAGCCCGAACGGTACTGCACTTTCTTTTCGCCCAATATTGCGCCATGTTTACAAACCTCAGAACACTTTCCGCACATGATGCACAGATCGGGTCTGATTACGTACTCCACCAGATCGACACATTCCTTTTCACGACAGGTCCCTGAAAGATGCTCCATGAACTCATCACCTGAAAGGGAAAGAATTTCAGCAAGAAATCTGCCGGTTTCTTTGCCCTTTTTGCAGAATGATCCCTCAAGCATCTGCGAGCCGATCCTTTTCAAAGACGCGATATCCTTTTCTCTAATGTTTCCTTTTCGCTGAAGACCGTCCAGAACAATCCTGACTTCGGCGGTACCGAACGCGCACGGGAAGCATTTCCCGCACATCGGCCCTGCGATAAATTCATTTATGTAATAAAGCGCTTTCTGAACGGCGCACGCTTTTTCCTCAGCCTCTTTCCTGATATTTTCGACTGTCTTGGTCTTTTCCTGACTCTTGCTCTCTTCGCTCATTTTGTCTCCGGAAGTTCAGAATTCTCAGACGCTTTCTGTTTGTTTAGCCCTATTAATACATTGTCTCCGCCATATAACAAACCTCAGGCAGCAGATAGGAGACCAGGTCCCTGTATGTGATCATACCGATAATTTTGTCTCCTTCGACAACCGGCAGATGTCTTATCTTCTTTCTGGCGGCCACGGAAATGGCAGAACTTATCTTGGTGGAAGGATCAAAGGTGGTTATGTCGCGCATGATAAGATTCTCCAGGTTTTCATCCGTGGAAATGCCGTTGAATACGCAGCGCACAATGTCCCTTTCAGTAAAAATACTTACCAGCTTGTCGTTTTCATCGACCACGAAGATGCCGCTGACATTCTTCTCGCTCATCGTCCTGACCGCATCCGCGATGCAGCAGAACCTGTTAATTTTGATAATCTCATACGGCCTTGATTCCAATATGTCCTTTAACGTCATTGCCCGCCTCCTTTCGATATCCTCCAAACTCTCCGCAGGTACATTAAACTCCTTTTCAAGCAGCTCATAGCTCCCCTTTTTTATTTTTATCGCGCCTACCGGACATGCGGCATAACAAGCCTTGCATTTCCTGCAATATTCGCTGTCGATAAAGTAACTTCTCCTTGTTTCCTTGACCGCGTCAAAAGCGCATGCCTGTTTGCACAGTCCGCACAGGATGCATTCATGTCTGTCTATGACAAAGAAGCCGAGGTTGCATACCTCTGCCCTGCAGTATTTATTTCTTATATGTTCTTCATATTCCTCACGGAAATATCTGATGGTTGTGAGAACAGGGTTCGGCGCGCTCTGGCCGAGGCCGCAGAGAGAGCCCTTCTTTACTTGACGGCCAAGCTGTTCGAGTCTTTCGATATCTCCTTCCCTGCCCCTTCCGGATGTTATGTCTTCGAGTATTTGCAGCATCTGATAGGTTCCTATCCTGCACGGCGGACATTTTCCGCAGGACTCCGCCTGTGTAAAAGAAAGGAAAAACTTGGCAACGTCCACCATGCAGTCGGTTTCATCCATGACAACCATCCCGCCGGAACCCATGATAGACCCCACCTTTGTCAATGAATCGAAATCCACCGGCAGGTCGAGATACTTCTCCGGGATACAGCCGCCGGAAGGTCCGCCCGTCTGAATAGCCTTGAATTTCCTGTTGCCGAGAATCCCCCCGCCGATGTCGAAAATGATTTCTCTCAGGGTAATCCCCATGGGCACTTCAACCAGCCCGGTATTCTTCACCTTTCCGGTCAATGCAAACACCTTTGTGCCGGGTGAGTTTTCGGTGCCGATGGTGTGGAACCAGTCAGCGCCTTTCTCCATTATTATAGGAACACAGGCATATGTCTCCACATTATTGAGATTGGAAGGGTAGCCCCATGGACCGCCGCCGGGTTCGGAAACCCTTGGAGGTCTCGCGTGCGGAAACCCTCTTTTGCCTTCGATGGAAGCAACAAGTGCGGTGGCCTCGCCGCATACAAACGCGCCGGCGCCTTCCCGGATATGCACACTAAAATCAAACCCGGTGCCGAGGATATTTTTACCGAGGAGCCCTGCTTCTTCGGCCTGTTTGATTGCTATCCCCAAATTCTTCACTGCGAGCGGATATTCATGGCGGACATAAATGATGCCGTATCTGGCGTTTATCGCATAGGCGCAAATGAGCATCCCCTCCAGCAGACTGTGAGGGTCGCCCTCCATTATCGACCTGTCCATAAAGGCGCCCGGATCGCCTTCATCTCCGTTGGCAATCACCATTTTGACAGAGCCCGGGGCCCTTCTTGTATGCCCCCATTTTACACCCGCCGGAAATCCCGCCCCGCCGCGGCCCCTTAGGTTTGCTTTCTTCACTTCTTCAATGACCTGGTCGGGGCTCATGGACGAGAACACTTTTTCAGCGGCTTTGTATCCGCCCACAGCGATATAATGAATAATATTTGTCGGGTCAATCTTACCATTGTTCCTGAGAGCGATGCGCATCTGTTTTTTGTAGAAGGCCACATCTCCCATCATTTCTACAGGCTTATCCAAGAATGCGCTTCTGTAAAGGAGTTTTCTGACAGCGCACTCTGAAACATAGGTGGAGGAAAGGACCTCGACAACATGAGACGGTTTGACTTTTTGATAAAAATATCCGAACGGGTCCGCTTTCATAACAGGGCCTTTCTGACACAGGCCCTGACAGCCCGTTTTAACAATTTCGACATCAAGGGCCATTTTTGAGATCTCAGACTCGAATTCTTTAACAACCTCCTTTGACCCTGTTGCAGTACATGCCGTACCGCAGCATACTTTTATCGATTTTTTCCGGGGTGAGAGCACGCCCTCCCTGGAGAGCAATTCCCTGAAAGGCGATAAGTTCATGGACATCATTGAATCTGCCTGTCTCGGTCCGCTCCATTATTATCATCCCTTCCCGTTTATTGATCCTTTTTTACCGTCATTAAAGATATCTCCGGAAGAAGATATGAGATCAGATCCCTGAATGTAACCATCCCTATTATCCTGTCTCCTTCAACAACCGGCAGATGTCTGATCTTTTTCCTGGAAGCAACAGTTATGGCAGTACTTATAGCTGTTGAGGGATCAAATATCGTAATATCCCGGTTGGTAAAACCATCGAGTGTTTCACTGGAAGATATATCTCTGTGCAGACTCCTGACGATGTCCCTTTCAGTGAAAATGCCGACAAGTTTCCCGTCGTCATCAACCACAAACAAACCGCTCACATTCTTCTGGCTCATGACTTCCACGGCATCCGTTATATTACGGTCTTTATGGATTGTAATAATCTCATAAGGTCTTGACTCCAGAATATCCCTTAACCTCATCTTGCTTTTCATTTCGACAGCTTCCAGGCTTTCAGCAGGTATCTTGAGTTCCTCTTCAAGCCTTATGTATTTCGGCTTTGTTACCTTTACCGCATGCACAGGGCAGACGTTGTAGCAGGCTTTGCATTTTGTGCAGTATTCACGATCGATGAAGAAGCTCCTGCTCGTCTCCTTGACAGCATCGAATGCGCATACGTCTTTGCAGAGACCGCAGAGGATGCATTCTTCCTGCTCTATCCAGAAAGCGCCTATATTGCAGACACTCGCCCCGCAGTACTTATCATATACATGCTCGCGGTATTCGTCGCGAAAATACTTTATGGTTGTAAGAACGGGGTTCGGCGCGCTCTGGCCGAGGCCGCAGAGGGAGCCTCTCTTGACAAGATGCGCCAGATGTTCAAGCCTTTCTATATCTCCATGTTCACCGTTCCCCGATGTTATTTTTTCAAGCAGTTGGAGCATCTGATAAGTGCCGACCCTGCACGGCGGACACTTTCCGCAGGATTCGGCCTGCGTAAAGGAGAGAAAGAACTTTGCGACGTCCACCATGCAGTTCTCTTCATCCATAACCACCATGCCGCCCGAACCCATAATGGACCCCACCTTGGAAAGGGAATCAAAATCCACAGGCAGATCGAGATATTGTTCAGGGATACAGCCTCCGGAAGGTCCACCGGTTTGGACTGCCTTGAATTTCTTGTCTCCGATTATGCCGCCGCCGATGTCATAAACAATCTCTCTTAGGGTCAGGCCCATCGGCACTTCAACCAGTCCGGTGTTCCTGACTTTACCCGCAAGGGAAAACACTTTTGTCCCCGGCGAGCCGTCAGTCCCGATATTCAGAAACCATTCGGAGCCGTTTTCAATAATTGGAGGCACACAGGCATAAGTTTCTATATTGTTGAGATTAGACGGATATCCCCATGCCCCTCCTCCGTTTTCCGAGAGCCTCGGAGGCCTCGGGTTCGGGAACCCCCTCTGCCCTTCCAGAGAAGCTACCAAGGAGGTCGATTCTCCGCATACAAATGCTCCTGCGCCTCCCCTGATCTGTATAGTAAAATCAAACCCGGTGCCGAGGATATTTTTACCGAGGAGCCCTGCTTCTTCGGCCTGTCCGATAGCTGCCTTCAGGGTCTTGATCGCGAGAGGATATTCGTGCCTCACATATATGAAACCGTTGTGCGCATCAACAGCGTACGCGCAAATAAGCATACCTTCAAGAAGGCTGTGGGGATCTCCTTCCATGACCGATCTGTCCATGAAAGCACCTGGATCGCCTTCGTCTCCGTTGGCGATAACAAGCTTTATGCTGTTGGGGGCTTTTTTACAATGGGCCCATTTTACCCCTGCGGGAAATCCTGCTCCTCCCCGGCCCCTGAGGTTGGCTTTCTTAACCTCCTCGATCACCTGGTCCGGTCCCATGGCTGAAAACATCTTCTCAACAGCTCTGTAGCCCCCTGCCGCAATATAATCATTAATGCTGAAAGGGTCTATGTTTCCTGTATTCCTGAGTGCGACCTTCATCTGCTTCTCATAAAAAGGCACCTGTTTCAGGGACTCCACAGGTTCATCAAGAAAGGAATCCCGGTATAACAATTCCCTTACCGGAAGTCCTGATGTACATGTTGACGAAACAATATCATGCGCTTTTTCAGGATAGACCTTTCGATAAAAAAAGCCGTGCGGCTCAATATGAACAAGCGGCCCCTTCTGACAAAGGCCCTGACATCCTGTCTTCACAACAACGGCGTCATGTCCGCCCTTCGAAATCTCATTTTCCAAAGCTTCCGCAACCTCATGAGAACCAAGGGTGCTGCAGGGCAGCCCGCAGCAGACCTTAATCTTATTCCGGCCGGGACGGTATGCATCCCGGACCAGCGAAGCCCTGAGGTTCTTCAACTCCTCTATGTCCTTCAATATTGCCATTGCTTCATTGCTCCGATTTTTCTTCCTTGATAGATCTTACCAGGCGTTCCAATTTTTTGTTCCCTACAATTTCTCCTACAACATTATCATTTATTGTCATCACCGGGGCAAGACCGCAGCATCCGACACATCCCACTGTTTCAAGCGTCATGGCCAGGTCTTCCGTGGTTTCCCCGCTCTTTACTCCGAATTCGTTTTCAAGAGCGATTAAAACCTTTTTTGATCCTCTCACATAGCAGGCCGTCCCGAGGCAGACTTTGACGACCTTTTTCCCTCTCGGTTTGAAATGGAACATCTTGTAAAAACTTGCAACACTGTATATTTCGGAAAGCGCGATGTTCAGTTTTTCAGAAAGCGTTCTGAGCGCATCTTCAGGCAGATATCCCTGGTCTTCCTGTATCTCCTGCAACGCATGGATCAGGATGCCTCTCTTTCTGTCCTGCATGGTAAGCACATTTCCAATGCCTCCGATCTCGCTGTCAACGTCGATGTCTTCAACCTTCATCGTTATTCCTCCCATCATTCTAATCCGCCCGGACTTTTACCGATAACAGATGACGCTAATATTAATAGTCTCAAATAATGAACACCATTATCATAAAATCCCTCCTACCCTCCCTTTGCCTTCGCCTCGCCTCGAATGCTTTCAGGACCGAGTGCGGAAAAGGGAGGGGGAATAAACCCCTCTTTGGCAAAGGGGCAAGGGGAGATTTCATGATTTATGTGCTTTATTCATGGACCTCAATATATTCCCAAGTGCGGCTTAGCAGCCCTTTCAATATCCGTGCGCGCAGCCATATCCATCAATACGCTCTCAGCGCCAAACTTGCCGGGCTCATATTTTCTCAATTTCAGCGCCTCTCTTGCCTTGTCTATATAGTCAAGGGTCATGCTCAGAATTTTTTCAGGGTCCGGCTCAAAATGAAGCGCCCCCCTGAACCTCTCGAACCATACTTCCGTCATGATCCTCGTTACTTCCTTGCTGGCTTCAGCAGGTGATTCGCCTCCGAATATTACCGGGAACCCCGATGCAGCAAGATAGCACCCTATTGAAACGGCTTTTTCAGACATCCATTCAGGGGCAATCCCTACTGCAGGCATGCCTCCTATCTCATCCGAGAGGCCCCCCTCTTCGGCCATGGCTGAGACTATCGTAAGTATCCTTGAGTTGTCGACACATGAGCCGAGGTGAAGGATCGGCGGGATACCGATCGCCTCGCAGACTTCCTTCAATCCGGGTCCCGCGTTTTCAATGGCCATTTCAGGAGTCAGAAAACCCGTGGTAGCGCACGCCGCTGAACCGCAGCCCGTCGACACGATGAGCACGTCGGATTTGATCAGTTCAGTTGCCAGGTACCGGTGCAGTCCCTGGGAAGGGACCCTCGGGTTGTCGCACCCTGCCAGCCCTACCACTCCACGTATCCTGCCTGCCATGATCGCGTCATTCAGGGGCCTGAAAGAAGCCCTCCATTTTCCTCCCTGCATGTACTCTAGGTATTCATGAGAGAAACCAGCGATAACAGGAAATTTATCCGAGATATGACTGCCTTCCTGCTTGCGGTTTGTAAAATTATCTATAGCAATTCTTATGATCTGGCGCGCTATATCTTTTGCATGGTGTTCGTCATATTGAATATGCATCGCGCCGGGTATTCTTGCCTTGTGGGATGTTGTTATGACCTTTGTATGAAACCTCTTTGAAAGCTCAGTCAATGCAGGCATGATGCACTGGACATCCACCGTTATCGCATCAACAAGTCCCGTCAGGATAGCAAGCTCCTGGTTAGTAAATCCGCCTGCAGTCGGTATTCCGTGCCTCATGAGGACCTCATTTGCAGTGCAGCACATACCTCCCAGATTTATCCCCTTTGCTCCCTTCGATTTTGCATACTCGATCAATTCCGGCTCATTCACCACATCGACAATAGTCTCCGCAAGAGAAGGTTCATGTCCGTGAACAACGAGATTGACCTCATCCTCCTTGAATATCCCCAAGCTCGCTTCCGCCTTGACAGGTCTTGGCGTGCCAAAGAGGATGTCGGTAATGTCCGTTGAGATCATCGAGCCGCCCCAGCCGTCACCCAGAGAGACTTTCAGAGCGCTCAGAAGAAGGCTGTCAGGGTCATGGTCAACGCCTATATGGGTGCGGTGCATGGCTTCAGCTATCTCGCGGTCAACACCCCTCGGAACGATACCCCATTTTTTCCATCTTTCCTGGGTCTTTTTCGGAGCGCGCTTTATGTAATTCAGCTCGCCTCTCTGTCGTCCGAAATCTTCAATGAGTTTCGTCGCAACATCTCTGGCAACATCCGTGACTGAACGACCTTCAAATTCGATCTCAAGGATACCGGCGACCTTGTACAGCTTTCTTACGTCGGTTATCCTGAAATCAGGCGCCTCGCCGTTTGCCACTGCGAGCAGAGTAAAAGCCATATCTCTCGCATGGTCGGAATGGGCCGCGGAACCGGCAACCGCCATCCTGAGGAAATTCCTGGAGGCAACTGTCGGAAGCGTAGCTCCGCAAACTCCCCTTGCCTCTTCCTCCGCGTTGCTCCCCAAAAACCGGCATGGTCCCATATGGCAGACCTTGCAGCATGCCCCCTGTGCTCCGATCGGGCAGGGCTTCATCTTCTGCGCCCTGTCGAAACACGTCTCGATCTTCTGTGATTCGCTCCATTCTATTATCTGACCTGCAGCCTTATCAGCACTCTTTACGACCTTATCCATACAACCTCCACCTCGTTCAATTGCAAAATCCCAGGTTATGACTTCTGAACATTTCTGCAATCTTCATTTTGCTTTATAATATCGGCTCCATCTCAAGCGCGGGATGACCGACACCTGCAAGGAACTCCAGCAACTTTTCCGAATCTTCGCACACATCTTCATCAGCTATCTTATCAAGAAGGTCCGGCACGCCTTCTTCGGCAGAGCGTTTCGACAACGCCTCCCTCAGACTCTCCTTCAGGTTCTTTGTCATCCAGACAATCCGTTTTATTCCTCCGTCACCGGCAAGAAACTTCTTGCTGGTGATAAAATTCCTTCCGATACCCATAAAGCCTGGGTTCTGCGTTCCTCCGCCGACTGTGCCGGCCAGTGAAGAGAATTTCATCCCCACAGGAGTCATACTCGTATGACCGCGCTGGACTATCATTACTCCGTTCGCCTCCGGGATGATCGCGACAATACACTCAAAGCACCCGCAGGATGTCATCGGGTTCTCCATAATCGTATAAAGGTTCAATGTCTCCACAGCGCCACCCGAGGCCTTCATCAGGTATTCGTCTATGCCCGAATATCTGCCGTATCTTGAATCGAGCATCTCACCTTTTGGGATAGGCTGATTACCGCCGGTCGGGTCTATCTCAAAAGCGGCTTTGCAGTCGAGCCAGTTATAGGCCCCGCACAAACCGAGCCTTTCGGGACTGATTACACAGACGTGGCTCGGAGCAAAGGACTGACAGAGAAGGCACGAATAGAATATATCGACAGCCTCGTCAACAAGTCCACCGAGCCTCAGGTCGCGTTCCCTGTAGGACTGTCTGGCTTCTTCCTGTATCCTTAGATACGTCTTCTTCATCTGTGTAAAGTGTCACCTGAACCTTGTCCACGATAGACCTGAACCTGTGATGGGTCATAGTTGCGTTGAGCGCGCCCAAATGTTCAAGGGTAAAACCTTCTTTCTTGGCATTATTGTGTATCCTGATCCAGTTTATGTCGCGCTGCCCCATGTGCCATATGCCCTGGGCCTCGTTGATATTGTGATGGATTTTTCTCTCTATGACCGACTCAAAATCCTTTTGCATTTTTCTGCCGGCAACATCTATGACAATAGCAAGGGGCATCTTTCCGCCCTTCTCATATCTCTCCTGCCAGTTGTTGCCGATTATTGTGACCTTTCCATCTTCCAGTTCCTCCATCTCCCTCATCCGGACCCATTCAAATGAAGGCGTGCGGGAACCGCCAAACTCCATGAACATGTCCTCTTTCCGTATCCTCTCACCTTCAAACGCAGGTCCGTATGCAACAGGTATCGGAGGTTTCTCAACAGTTATCTTCAAGCCCCTGACTTCAATCGATTTCTGGACTATCTTGTTATGGTCAAACTCTTTTTCAACTTCTTCATAGAGACAGACTCCTGAAGGATGGATAACCGGCACGTCCGTATCGCAGACTGCAGGATAGCCCATATTGATGGCGCCGGCCCCGGTCGTCCATTTCAGGTCATCGAGACCGCCCAGGACCATTGCAAAGGCAAATACCCTGTCCTTCGTATATTTGAGATGCCCCTTGAAATCACCCGGTTTCTTTCCACCATATATGAGTGACGCCCTTATGGACCAGTCAAGGGGGTAAATAGTGTGTTCCGTATCAGGGCCGACCGGGACTATCCTTGTGTCCCAACCGAGTTCGACCCCTTTTCTCAGAAGCTGCTTTGTGACGCTGTTGCCGTCAACCTGGCCGGATAGAAAAATGAGGATATTCTTTTCCTGCAGTTCTCTGACAATCTTCACCGCAGTATCGTCATCAGGAGCAGCGCCTATGACCGCAGCAAAACCCGGCATAGTGCCGTCAACAAGCTGTATTCCCAAATTCCTTTGTATGGTATCCGTCACGAATCCGTTATACACATAGCCTGTTTCAGGATCAGTCACAGGTTCAAGCCCGCTGATATACCGAAGAGCCATTATGATCTCTTCTGCAAATAGTGATGCCATGCCGGAGTCAAGGGCCTCACCCAGATAGGGCTTCCATAAATGCTCATCAGGCTCCGCATGGAGCTGCTCCTTTGCCATTCCAAGCGCCACTCTCATATCAGAGAGGGTCTTTACCGGAAAACCGGTAATAGCGTATATCATGGGCAGATAATAAGCAGTGTCCGGAAACTCAAAAGAGAACCGCTCACCATTTTCCGAGATGGCCTTTTCAAGCATCTCTTCAGCCTTTTTAACGAGGACGTTGGCGCCTCTGATCGCTGCCGAGGCAATTAGCTTAGACATCAGTACCTCCTATAAAAATACAATTCAAAATATGGTGCAGTAAACACTTCGATACAGACTTCAGCATAACAACGGGCAGTTCCGGACCATTCATGATCCTCATTTTGCATGATAATTACTATTTTGCATTGCTTAATGTCGTTATGCCGTTCTTGTTTTCATGAAAGCCTGGATGCCGTTTGCCTCCCGCGGTCCGACAGTGACTTTCCATCCTTCCAGTTTGTCTTCGATTGCGCCGCTCAATATGGCCACATACCCGGGGATGATAAGTTCCCTGTGCTTAATACTGTTTTCCACGCCGCTTTCCTTGATAAACTGCGCGATCTTTGACGCGGTAAATTTTCCGGCTGCCCAGGCTGTGAGGACTGAAAGCCCTTCGCAGTCCATGACGGCAAGATAACTCGGGACCCTGCTGTTTTCCACTTCACCGGAGACTATAAAGTAGGTGAGGGAGAAGTTAGTTGTAATAAGCAATGGTGATTCAGGAACAGGTTCTCCTATTTTGTATATCTTCTGCTCAACCTGCATCGGCACCTGGGGATCGGTATAGATATTCTGTCTCAAGGTAAAGAGAGCAAGGTTCTTCCATTTTTCGATGCTGCTAAGCACAATGATTGAAGAATACTTTGCAACCCCTATTGTGGCGACCAATGCCTCCACAAGACTGTCTTCACGCTGGGCAAAGGTAACAATCGGATACCCGAGGGATTTGAAATTCTTCTTGATTGCAGCTCTCCTCATATTTGTATTATGCTCCAGTATCTCCTTCGCCTTTCTCGCGCCTGAGTCGAGCACCATGTCCTCAACTCCGAGCTTTTTCGCTCTCTCAGTAAGATCAGCGAGTTCTCCGGGTCCGCCTGCTTCCGTCGCAACGATGCCGAGCGTCGCCTTGTGTGTCTTGGCTATCGCAGCCATCGCGTCAATATTGTCCGCATTTGCCCCTAATATGACGGGTTTTTTTGCTGCGAAGAGTTTTCCCGCAGCTTCAGCAGCATTCGGATTTGTCGTACAGAGCATTACCGGCACGTCCTTCGCCTTCTCAGCCACAAGTTTCGCAGCAAGTTCGAACTTCGAGGCATCCTGTGAATCATTCACAATGGCTATTGCATCAACCTTCAGCTTCTGTCCCACCCTTTCCATCTCCGAGTTCAGTACCTCACTAATCCTTTGCTCCATATCAGCCGTGGAAAGGGTATCTTTTATCTCAATTGCAAAGACAGAAGGGTTCACAAACTTTTTGTCATGCCGGAAAAGCACCGTCTCTTCCCCCATCTTTGACCGCCCTGTCACCTGCTCCCAATGTAACAGGCCTGACAGGCGGAGCAGAGGCTTCACCGAGTTTTTGCTTTGCCTCCTCGGAAACATCGGGACAGGAATCAAGTGATGCCTGTCTCTGCGCAAGTTTCATCGCAAAGGCCAGGCAGGTGGGGAAACCGCATTTCTTGCAGTTTGTCTTCGGAAGTAGTTTAAATATCTCAACGCCGGTTAAAGCCATCCTAAACCTCCACTGGTATCAATATATTTTAAGACAACAATATTAAATTACTGTGAAATCCGCATCTGTACATGGAACTAAACCAGTTCTTCGATTACCTTCTCAACAGCCTCGATCGCCTTTGGGTGCCTCATTATGAGCAGTTCCGCACCCGCGGCAAGCATAGCTGTCGCAGTTACCGCTTCCCAGGCAATTCCCCTTTCCTCCAGACTTCCCCAGTGAGGGGCGTCAGACTCATCAGCCATGGTCTCCTTTACCCGCCACACGAACATTCCAACATCACCGAGTATCGGCTGCTGCATAGTCGCATCATTCTGGGCCAGCGCTGCAAGCCTTATCCTCTCCATTACGGAATAGGTATACTCAAGACCGTATCCGAGAGCTGAACACATTGGATCGATAATCACCTTCTCTTTGTCAAAGCCCATCTGTGTAATCAGGATATTCAACTGTTTTGAAAGGTTAATGTCGAGTTCCGACATCGCAATCAATGTGTGGTTGTTTGCTGTAGCAGCTGCTGCGATTGTCTTGTAGTTTGCTTCCTGTGCCTTGCCTATTATGCAATTTCTTTCTTTAGCAGCCTCTGCCGCAGCTATCAGCACGGGCGAGTCTTTCTCAGTGTGGTTGCTCCCAAGAATAATCAGCGGGACAGTAATAGAAGACAGCACTTCTCTGACGGTCCGGGCAGCTTCTTCGGGTGACCGGTTTTCACGGTCCGGATGAGTACCGATCAATCTTAAGGCAATTGCCTTTGCCTTAAGTGTGTCCTGACAGAACTTTGCCCATGAGGCAGGATTGCCCGAGACATCCTTAAACGGTCTCTGAACAGTCTCCGGCCATTCTTTGGGTTCAACATCCTGGATTTCATATGCGATCAGCGGACGGTTTGGAGTGGAGCCTTCAAACGAGTGAAACGGCAGTACGTTTTCACCTCCGAACGTTAAGGTGTTTGGAGCGGAGCCTGTTGTGACGGAATAAACCTTACCTGGATAAGTCTCTTTCGGCGGGACAAAAACCATCTCTTCTCCTCCTTATAATAGTAGCGAAGAGCCATGGGCCGGGAGCTGTGAGTCAGAGTGAATACCCTGCTTTGTACTCTACGCTCTTTACAAAAACTGTCTATATTACATATCCATATAGGAATGGGCATAAAGTGTTCTGCCCATGATTACATCAATAGTCTTCACGGTAGGAGCTATTTCATGAGGGTCCGCTATGGCAGCCGTCAGGCCTTCATATATCAAGAGAGAAAGATAATGATTATTAATGATAGGTCTGAGATTTTTCGGACAGCCGTTCGAGATATTGCTAAGACCGACTACCGTTTTCATCGGAGGATCGTTAAGTTCCTGGAACATCCTGACCGACTGGATGACTTTCAGAGCATGGTCCTGGGAAGTAGCGACCTGCAATACCAATGGATCAAGGTATATGTCTTCCAGGGGCACGCCGTATTCAGCGGCCCTGGCCATAATCTCCGCGGCAATCGCGGACCTTTCCTCGGCATCTGCGGGCAACCCGCCTTTTCCGACTGTAAGGCCGATGATCTGGGAATTATATTTGGCAGCCAGTTCGAGCATCGCAAAACGTTCGGGGTCATTTGACGTGGAATTTATCAAAGGTCTTCCCCATTGGTTGTTGTGCGCCTGAAGTCCTGCTTCTATCGCCTTGTAGTTTGTTGTGTCAAGACAGAGCGGCAACGGAACTACTTCCTGAATAGTCGTGACCATCCACTGCATCAGGTCCTCTCCTCCGTCCTCGGCAGGACCGATGTTGGCATCTATCATCCCGGCTCCCGATTTCCATTGAGCAGTTGCGATATCCTGTATGGGGGTTTTGTCCTTTTTCATCATGGACTCCCTCACACGCTTGGCTATAATGCTTAACTTCTCACCGATTATCAGCATCTTTCCAGGACTCCTTTCTGACTATGAGGGGCGGTCTTCGAATCTCTTCGAAGATCGCCCCTACTAAATTTTTCTGCAAATGCTCAATCGTTTCACCGACGACAGAGTTATTCATCATAACACAAAAAAAACTTCACAGTAAAGACTATTTTTAGCATTGGTTAATTTTTTCTATTTAATCTCTCACCCTTTTATTTCCCATTAAAAAAATAGCTTGCTTTTTTGAAAAAATAAAGTATACAATTTCATGACTTTTATGTTGACAATTTTTTTTGTGATATAATATCTTTTTAAGATATTAATCAAGTATTATTGGAAGGAGGTGAAAACTTAATGAAAAAGGTAATAGCTTTAGTTTTATCATTAGTGTTAATGGTAGCATTCACAATAGGCTGCAAACCGGCTGAACAGCCGAAACCTGAGGCGCCGAAACCGGCCGAACAGGCTGCGCCGGGAGCGCCGGGAGCACCGGGAGCACCGGGAGCGCCGGGAGCACCGGGAGCGCCGGGAGCACCGAGCACCAGAGCAACCAGCACAGAAATAATTTGAGTGTTACATTTTAGGGGACAGGCATTTGTTTCACCTGTCCCCTAAATTTGCTTTTTCGGCGCAAAACTGATATATTTAATTTTATTTGTTATTATTGAAGAGTGGGTAGTCCCACTCTTTTGTTTTATTGGGCATATTATCATTCAAAACAAGCCGTTAGGAACAAGGTCGCTGAACGGCAGGCCATGACTGCTGCGACCCGGGATTCTTGAGGCTTTGATTGCTGCGGTTCACCAGAGGCAATATGACGTATGGATAAAGATATCAGGCAAAAAGTTGTTCGATTTGCAGAACAGGCTGCTGAAGGACAGGGCGTGGAGATATTCGATGTCGAATTGCTTGGAAAAGGCAAACTGTTGCTCAGGGTACTGATCGATAAAGACGGTGGAGTTACTCTCGCCGACTGTGAGCATTTCAGCAAGAGCTTCAGCGCGCTTCTTGATGTCGAAAACCCCATCCAGGGATCCTATACCCTCGAGGTCTCATCTCCCGGTATGGACAGGCCTCTGAAGAAAATGATTGATTTTGAAAAGAACATAGGTAAACTTGCGCGGATAATTACGGTGGAAAAGATAGATAATCAGAACTTTTTTGTAGGCAGGATAGCAGGCACTGACGGAAATATGATAAAACTCGTGATAAAGGAACGTGAATTACAGATACCTTTTGATGACATATCAAAGGCGAGGCTGGAGATAGAATTATAATGTCTAAAGAACTCTGTTACGTCATAGACCAGATAAGCAGGGAAAAAGGGATATCACGTGAAGTTCTGATCGAGACACTGCGGTCTGCTCTTCTTTCTGCTGTTCGAAAGAAATTCGGAGGCAGAACTAATATAGACCTTACGATCGACACGAAAACATGTGCAATCTCGGTCTATGAGACAAAGACAGATCGTTACGCAGGTCGTGAATAAGGATGAAGAAATCTCTGTTGATGACGCCAAAAAGATACCTCCCGAAGCTATTGAAGGAAATATTGCCAATGTCCCTCTTGACTTGCACGATTTCAGCAGGATAGCGGCCCAGACCGCAAAGCAGGTCATTTTCCAGAGAGTGAGAGAGGCGGAGCGGGACGCCATCTACAATGAATTCAAAGATAAAGTCGGACATGTCGTCAGCGGCGTAGTCATGAGAAAAGAAAAAGGCATATATTATCTCAATCTCGGGAAGACAGATGCCCTGCTGCCTGTGAAGGAGACACTCCCGAATGAGAACCTGAAGCGAGGCGACATGATTCGGGCTTATATAGACGATGTCAGGATCGCCCCGAAAGGCCCGGCTATAATGCTGACGAGGACGAACCCGCAGTTTGTTGCCTCACTGTTCAAACTTGAGGTGCCTGAAATCAATGACGGACTGGTAATAATAAAGAGTATCGTAAGGGAGCCGGGCGAAAGGACGAAGTTGGCTGTTTTTTCGAAAAATGCCTCTGTCGACCCTGTAGGGGCATGCGTCGGCATGAAAGGCACAAGGGTCCAGTTGATAGTGCGCGAACTCCGTGGTGAACGGATTGACATAATACCGTGGACCGATGACGCCAGACAGCTCATAGCAAAGGCTTTGAGTCCCGCCAGCGTGGACAGAATAGGAATAAATGAAGAGTCAAAGACAGCGATGGTCGTTGTCAATGATCAGCAGCTCTCCATAGCTATAGGCAAAAGGGGCCAGAACGTCAGGCTTGCCATGAAACTCACGGGATGGGACATTGATATCATCAGCGAAAGCGAATACTCCAAGATGAGAATAGAAGAAGCAGACAGGACATTTTCTCCGCCTTCTGCTGATGCCTAAAGACCTCTCAGAATTTCCGATCCAATACATAAAAGGCGTAGGACCGATCAGGGCAAACCTCTTGGACCGCCTTGGCATAAAAACCGTAAAAGAATCCCTTTTTTATCTCCCCTGCCGTTATGAAGACCGCCGGAATATAAAGAAGATATACGACCTGAGACTGGGCAGCCAGGAGGCTGTTTCCGGAAAAGTTGTTTCTTCTGAAATCATAAAGCTGCCCGGAAGAAATCTCAGGATATTTGAACTCGTCATAAACGATGGAAGCTGCTCTCCTTACAGCCAAGTGGTTCAATCAGACTTACATGAAAAAGACGTTTCAGATCGGGGATGACGTGCTTCTCTACGGCACTGTCAAGAAAAACTCTTACCGGGGGATCGGATTTGAGATGGGCAACCCTGAGTACGAGATATTGACTGACGGCGAGGACCCGGGTATCCATCTGAACAGGATTGTCCCCGTGTACCGGGTGACCAAAGGTCTGAGCGTGAGGCAGATGCGCTCGATCATGTTCCAGATAGTAACCACATGTATTGAGGAAGTCCGCGATACTATGCCTGCTGAGATATTGAAACGGCATTCCCTTCCCGGGCTTTCAGAAAGCCTTTCACAGATCCATTTCCCTGACACGCATTTAAACGTGGAAATGCTGAACAGCGGGGAGAGCGTTTTTCATAAGAGACTGTCTTTTGATGAACTGTTTATGCTCGAACTCGGGCTGGCTGTTATGAAGAAAAGAAATGTATTTGAAAAGGGAATCTCCTTCCGGTCGGACGGCGCACTTCTTAACAAGTTCATCAGGATGCTTCCTTTTAAACTTACACAAGCCCAGCAGCGGGTATTTGGAGACATTGCCGGCGATATGGAGAGCAGCTATCCCATGAACCGTCTGATACAGGGAGATGTCGGTTGCGGCAAGACGATAGTCGCATTGATGGCAATGGTGAAGGCTGCAGATTGCGGTTATCAGTCCGCCCTGATGGCGCCCACTGAGATACTCGCCGAGCAGCACTACATAAATCTCTCCCCACTTTGTTCATGACCTGGGGTTGAAAACAGGTCTTCTCACGGCGGGCGTCAGGGACAAGCCCCTGGAGCAAATTGCAGCCGGCGGGATCGACATGGTGGTAGGGACCCATGCGCTTATCCAGGAAGGTGTGCAATTCAATAAGCTGGGGCTGGTTATTATCGATGAACAGCACCGGTTCGGCGTCATGCAAAGGGCGTTGTTCAGAAAAAAGGGATTGAGTCCCGATGTAATGGTCATGACGGCGACCCCCATACCGAGGACGCTTGCGCTTACTCTGTATGGAGACCTCGACTATTCAGTAATTGACGAACTGCCGCCGAACAGGAGGCCCGTCTCTACACGCGTTATTCCTTCGTCGCAGAAAGAATCCGTATACAGGATAATAAAGGAGCAAGTCCTTTCGGGGAGACAGGTTTATGTCGTGTATCCTTTAATCGAAGAATCGGAAAAAACAGATCTGCAGGTCGGCAACCCTTGGGAAAAACAGCCTTTGAGAAAATTTTTTCGGAATTCAGAATAGGTCTTCTGCACGGCAGGATGAAGACGCAGGAACGCGAAGAAATGATGGAATCCTTTAAAAAAGGGGCCATCGACATTCTGGTCAGCACAACTGTTATAGAAGTGGGAGTGGACGTGCCTAATGCGACACTCATGATAATCATTCATGCGGAGAGGTTCGGACTTTCTCAACTCCATCAGCTCAGGGGAAGAATTGGTAGGGGTTCACATCAATCATATTGTATACTATTAGCGTATGCGCCTTACGGAGAAGAAGCCCGCAAGAGGCTAAGGATAATGTCTGAGAGCAGCGACGGGTTCAGGATAGCAGAGGAAGACCTTCAGATAAGAGGTCCGGGAGACTTCTTCGGGACACGTCAATCCGGCTTGCCGGACCTGAGGATTGCAAGTATTGTTCGTGATTCGTTGCTGCTGGGTGAAGCCAGAAAAGAGGCATTCGCCATGATTGATGGCGATCCTGAAATGAAGGGATATCCTGTTCTCAGAAAATCCGTTGAAACATTCTGGAAGGGAAAGCTGGAGCTGTTTAAGACAGCCTGACAATAAAAGTGACTGTCGGCAGGTGAAGGGATTGCGGCAGGGATTTTCAAGGAGTTTTTATGTGGACGAGGATCAGAAGCAATTTTGAAAACGGCATAGGAAAATTTAAGTGGTTTGCTTCCCTGTTTTCCGACAGGCTTAAGGTAGAGTTTTCGGTCATGAGACTTCTGTATGAGACGGACCGGATGGAGAGAAGAAAGGATGAACTCGTGAAAGACCATAGGAAAGCGTTTTTTGGAGCTGAAGGACCAGCCTGAAAGGAATATCCTGAAGGATAGAATTATCATCGGAATCTCTGAGCGAAATAGAGCACCTCAATAGTGAAATAGAGACGACAAAAAAACAGGCCTCGGACATAAGCAGGACAGGATATACAACATAGTTTCTCATAATGAATGAACTAATTCCTTACATAATCTCTTTCATAACGGGTTCCGTGATCGGTTCATTTCTGAATGTCTGCATATACAGAATACCGAGGAATCTTTCCATCGTCACGCCCTCTTCCCGTTGTCCCTCATGCAACTCCCCGATAAAACCCTATGACAATATCCCTTTACTGAGCTATCTCTTTCTCGGAGGCAGGTGCAGGGGTTGCGGAACAAAGATATCTCCAAGATATCCATTGATAGAATTCGTTAACGCAGTCCTCTACGTGCTGGTCTTCTGGAAATACGGACTTGACTGGCATACAGTCGCGTACTTCGTCTTCTGTTCGACCCTTGTCGTTATAACATTCATCGATCTTGATTTCCAGATAATCCCGGACAGGATTACGCTGCCGGGCATACCGGCAGGACTGCTTGCAGGCTCTTTTCTTCTGCCCGACCCGTTCATGCGATTCTCTTTACTCGGCGTGAAATCCTCTCTCATAGGAGCTGGCAGCGGGTTTCGGCCTGTACGCGCTCATTGCAGTTCTCGGACGGCGTATTTTCAGGAAAGATGCGATGGGCGGCGGGGACATTAAGATGATGGCCATGATCGGCGCGATCCTCGGGTGGAAAGGTGTTATATTGACCACATTTTTGGGCAGCCTCTCCGGCTCGGTTATCGGCATCCTGTCAGTGCTGATCCGGGGCAGGGAAAAAGGTTCCCTGATCCCCTTCGGCCCCTTTTTGGCGCTTGGTTCGTTGATCACACTGTTTTACGGCCAGGAGATCCTTTCATGGTATCTGAGAGGCCTGTATTGATAAGAATCCGGTCACATAGATCCCGGTAATGACCACTGAGCTGATATTCCTGTATTCAGTCCTTTTCCTCTTTGTAGGCTTCGTAGTCTTTTATCTCCTGCGTTTGATCGCTAGGTATTACAAGACAAAAAAGACGCTGAACCAGGAGGACACATCAAGGGTAGGTTTTGTTGTTGACACATTTCCATGATCTTGTAGCCAAACTCAAAGAAAAAGAGAAGGAACTCGATCTTCTCAGGAAGAAAGCTGAAGACAGGGCAGCTGCTATCGAAGGATACAACGAAAACATACTCCAGAGTGTTCCAAGTGGTGTAATCAGTTTTGATGAGGAACTGAGAATCACAAAAGTGAATTATTCCGCTGAAAAGATACTCGAACTGAAGCCGGAAGCAGTATTGGGAAGATCTCATTCAGAGGTGCTGAAAAAGCCTATAACAGATCTTTTGGACGATAGACTTGTCATCGAGAGGAAAGAGATTGTCTATGCGACTACATCCGGCAGGAGAATATGGCTGGGAATGACTCTGTCTCCCCTTAAGAACAGCTCCGGTACTGTAATCGGGCAGATACTTGTGTTTACGGACCTGACCCACCTGAAGGCGATAGAATCCCAGATGCAGTTAAGGGACAGGTTGTCAAGCCTCGGAGAAATATCAGCAGGCATCGCGCACGAATTGAGGAATCCTATGGCTGTAATCGCAGGTTACACAAAATTGTTGTCGAAAAAGGCCGAAAGTTCCCTGGCGCCCACTGTCGATGCCATTTCAAGGGAGATAGTTGTTATGGACAGGATCATCTCGGACTTCCTCTCCTTTGCGAAACCTGTCGAACTTGCTATATCCAAAGTCAATCTGAGAACGATCATCGAGAGATGCCTTAATTCAGCTTACTCTGAACGAACCGATATTGTCCGCAATGTGCAGATTCAGGGGGCACCAATTATCGGGGGGGACGAGGTTCTCTTGAGACAGGCCTTTATAAACCTGATACAGAATTCTGCGGAAGCCATGCCGCAAGGCGGCACTTTGACAATAACTGCTGCAGCAGCAAGAGTCACGGAAAGCAGTTATATCGATCTGGTCTTTTCAGACACCGGCCACGGCATTCCGGAGGATATAAAGGACAAGATATTCCTGCCGTTCTTTACGACAAAGGAAAAAGGCACTGGTCTGGGCCTCGCGATTGTCCACAAGATCGTTGTCTCGCACGGAGGCAGCATATCAGTGGACAGCAGTGATGCCGGCACAACCTTCAAGATCAGACTTCCTCTCTTTGAATGAAATAGTCTCATCTCCTTACCATAATTTCCAGTGCAACTAAAGTTGTAGCATTATTTAAACCTTTAGTTCGATAGAATTAAAACCTATTCCAAATTGAATTAAAGATGCCTCTTCTGACAAAGTAATATTAGAAAGATTGAGATATACATGACCGAAAATGAAGTTATCGAGATAGTAAAGGAATCAAACCTCTGGGAGTCACTGACACATAAGGAACAGCAGGAAGCAATCAGTCACGCCCTGAAAATCACCCAGGTCTCGGTACAAATAGACACAAAATAGTTGCTCGCAGTCTCCTCGCAAGGAACATGCCGCTTAACTGTCCGCATCCTTGACCCGTAGTCGGATTATCTTTGCCAAAGTATTTGTGGAGCCTCAAGCGGCACCGCAACACCGGGATGGTGCGGTATTACTCTCGCAGTAAAGTCCGCAGCTGAACGAGTCGCCGGAACCTGAGCTCTGTAAATATAACCGTCCTCCGCATCTGCAAGTTTCTGCACGCGCAGCATCTCCTGCCTCACAGGGTCTTTGCCGTTCAATCCGTCCGCATAGATTTCTACCCGCAAATCATCCGGGTCCAGGCCGTTGAGATAGACCGGCACTGAAAACAGGTGCTGCATCGCGCTGGTCTCAACCGTCACATCTCCAAAGCGCAGATCGGCCCATTTCTGATCTATGCGGCGCCGCCAATTCACCACCTGTTCGCCGATTGACCCTCTTTCTGCAGCGCGTTTCACAAAGGCTTCCGCAGCAGGGATATAGTATTTCTCGGTATACTCGCGCACCGAGCGGTTCGCAGAAAACAGTGGAGTCAAACGGGCCATGCTCTCGCGTATCCGCGCTACCCAGGAGGACGGGGATGCCGCTTTCATCCCGCGAATAGAATTCCCTTACCACTTCCTGTTCAAGCATGCTGTAGAGAGCTTCTGCCTCAGCCGCATCCCAGCTCGGGTCCTCACCATGCTCCTTGCCGTCACCCAGGGCCCAACCCACTTCCGGAGCATATGCCTCAGCCCACCATCCATCCAATTCAGAGAGATTAAGCCCTCCGTTGACGAGAACCTTCATGCCGCTTGTCCCGCACGCTTCCCATGGCCGCCGGGGCGTATTTATCCAGACATCCACTCCCTGAACCAATTGCTCGGTCGTAAGCATATCATAGTCGCTGATGAAAGACCACATGTGTGCTTACCTCGGGTCTGCGGATGAACTGCGTCCATTGCTGAATCATGGCTTGTCCTGCCTGATCGGAAGGGTGGGCCTTGCCTGCGATGACCAACTGCACAGGTCGCTGAGTATCCGAGAGTATCCGAAGCAGTCTCTCGGTATCATGTAAAAGCAGGTTCGGCCTTTTATAGGTTGCAAAACGGCGGGCAAAGCCGAGTGTCAACGTGTCCTTGTCAAAAATATTCTTTGCATTTTCAATCTCTCCGGTTGTCGCGCCTGAAAAGGAAAGCTGCAAGGAAAGACGTTCACGGATATAATCAACAAAGGATGAGCGTGCAGAAGAGCGGCATTCCCAGAATACATAATCAGGAAGACCTCGTATCTTATCTCCAAGGGTCTCCACTGTTCCCATCCACCGCTCCTTTCCGCAGGCGCCTGTCCAAAGTTCATCGGCTTCTTCAGAATCCCATGTCGCTGTATGAACCCCATTGGTAATATGTCCGATAGGCACTCCTGCCTCAGGCCAGTTTGGAAATAGCGGCTGAAAGATATTCCGGCTCACCTCCCCGTGAAGCCTGCTGACACCATTTACGCAAGAGCTGCCCCGTACTGCAAGATATGCCATATTAAAGTGGTTCGGAGGAATCTTCAGGGTTTCTGCGTCCGAGCGCAAGCAGTCTATCGAGTGAGATGCCAAGCTTGTCTTTGGCGTATACGCCGAGGTATTGCTCAATAAGTGAAGGATCGAAAAGGTCGAATCCTGCAGCAACCGGGGTGTGGGTAGTAAAAAGTGTGCCTGCCCGGGCAATAGCCAAGGCAACCTCAAAAGGCTGACCTGTATCTCTCATTATAGTGCGTGAACGCTCCAACACCGCAAATGCTGCATGTCCTTCATTCAGGTGGCACACCTCGGGCCTGATGCCCAGTTTGTCAAGCAAACGCCATCCGCCAATGCCGAGCACAATCTCCTGCATAAGGCGAAGCTCGGGTCCGCCTCCGTATAGCTCACTGGTAATACCCCTGTGGGCAGGAAAGTTCGCAGGGTCGTTGCCGTCGAGCAGATAGAGCTTCACTCTTCCCACCTGGACCTGCCAGGCACGGAGCCAAACCGAGTAGCCCGGGAACTCGACTTCCACCCGCAGCCACTCGCCATTTGCCTCTCTCA
This sequence comes from uncultured Nitrospiraceae bacterium, assembly GCA_963725545.1. Taxonomy (GTDB): domain Bacteria; phylum Nitrospirota; class Thermodesulfovibrionia; order Thermodesulfovibrionales; family SM23-35; genus DYFC01. The sequence continues at coordinate 74,914 of CAVRZG010000015.1, forward strand.
GAGGTGTGACAGGCAATTGGCCGGGATCATTATAAGGGAAGAGGGCTTTCTGTGCACCATTGCGGTCTATAACCTGGCGAAAATAGCCCCGCTGATAGAGTAGTCCCACGGCGACTACCGGCACTCCCAGATCGCCGGCCGATTTAAGCTGGTCTCCCGCCACATTGCCAAGACCTCCGGAATATATGGGAAGCGCCTCACTCAGCATAAACTCCATGCTGAAATAGGCAATGCAGGTCAGTGAAGCGTCTGAGTGTTTTTCCTGAAACCAGGTGGCAGCGCTCTCAGATTCGCGCCTGACCTGAAGCAGATGATCTATCTTTTTTCGGAAAAGAGGATCTCGAAATGTGCGCTCAAGTTGATCGCGTGAGACTGTCTGCAGCACAACCCAGGGGTTGCGGGTGAAGTTCCACAGCACCGGATCAAGCTGCCTCCATACTTCGTCTGCAGAATGGTTCCACGCCGATCTCATGTCAAGGGCAATCTCCGCCAGAGAATCGAATCCTTCGACCTCTGTCGGCAGAAAAGCGTGTATAGGACTAATGACCTTCCTCTGTTTGCTCATGCATGCCTCCTCTTATCTCTCCACGAAAGGCGTTAAATGCCTCCATAAGTTATAATGCGCTATGATCCTTATCGCTCCTGCCTCGCCTGTATTTATAAGACCTCAATAGTATAAATACGGCAATCAAAACGACGACCAGAAAAATGACAATATGTTCAACCTTCGAGATATCCTTCTTAATAACATCAAGGCTGTGACCTCCCGCATAGCCTATTGCAGTCCATATCGCAACGGTAAATAGTGACGAAATCGAGTCGACAATCAAAAATTTCAGAAGCGGCATTCTCATAATGCCGGCAACAAGAAAAATTCCTCCGATGAGACGTCCGCCTATGAATACGAAAGGAATACCCCATTGGTTAAACTTCTTTTCAAGCTCCGAGAGTCTTTCAGGCGATACAATCTTATGAAAAATTCTATTGTCGACAATTGCGCGGCCATACTTCCTTCCCAGATAATACGATAAGAAATCTCCTGTCAACACCCCTGAATAGGCTACAAGCAGAGCGGGTATCGGCCTAATCACACTTGTTGCGATAAGCAATCCGCACCCGATAAGCGTGAAGTCCTCAGGAAAGAAAAACCCCGTCCCTCCGAGGATGAGTACTATAAACAGTCCGATATATGGAAAGTGTTCTAACATGGAATCTCTATCTGCGAGGAAGTCATATCCGCTGAAAGACTGAGCGCAGAAGTTCCCTTATCATTCGGATACCCTCACTACAGGTATTTTCTATTCCTCGTATACCCGGCATAGCTTCACATTTTGAATAATACCAATTCCAGGGCACACCTTCAATGAACCGGCTCTTATTCTGCAGTCGGAAGAAGTATTCAGCGAAGAATGGCTACAAAAATGAAATTGACTCTGTTATTATTAGAAAAAGGATCCGCTGTTGAAACTTCTAATGAGAATCAGGTTAACTTCCAGGATATTTCTCTTCCTCTCAGCTTTTTCTTTGGTCTTCTGGTTGATTCGAACCGCCGACCATGGAAAGATGCTATTGCTGGATCTGCAGGATTTGGGTGGTATCCCCTGGCTTTATTCGGCCATATGTCTTATTTTCAGCATCCTTGCTGCATTCACGATCCAGAAAGAATGGGAACACTGGGATGAGCTGGTCAGGGCGATAAAGGGGGAATTAGATACAATCAGGGAATTATGGCACTGGTCCAACCATCCCCTCAGAGAGGCCCGTCGGGATATTTGCAACTGTCTTGAAAATTATATTGTGTCAGTTCTCACCGAATGGCAGACAGCGAATCAGGGAGAGAGAGATGCCTCAGGAGAAAGGGTCCTGGACGTGCTTCGCAAGACCATAGTGGAACTGCCGCCGGGAACGGGCAGGACGCAACAACTCAATCTCTTCGAAGAACTGATCCGAAACAGAAACAAGAGAATCGACCAAAGCACAAGCCACATCCCACACATACTAAAAAATACGCTTATTTTTACCGACATCCTCGTTATTGTCCTTTCTCTCTTCATAGGGGTCCGGAACCCTTTTATTGATTATCTCTTTACCATAAGCATCGCCGTACTGGCATATACCATCTATATTGTCATTGACGACCTTGATAATCCGTTCAGACCCGGATCGTGGCATTTGACTTCCAATGAGCATCAGTTGCTACTCAATATAATACGGGGCGCTCATGAAGCAGCAAAGGAAGAAAGCAGTCAGTTGAACAGATGAAAGTGTTTCAAAAGGCAGACGTCCGTTACTTGACAAATTCCGCCGGCAGGCTTATGTTAAGACTTAAAGAAAATACAGGGGGAGAATATGCCGAAGATTACGATACCGGATCTGTTAAGAAAGAAGGCTGAAAAGCATAAGATCACGATGCTTACAGCATACGACTTTCCATTTGCACAGATAGTTGATGAGGCCGGCATCGATGTTATCCTGGTCGGCGATTCTCTGGGCATGGTTGTTCAGGGTCTCGAAAACACTCTTCCGGTGACCATGGACGAAATGATTTATCATACCAGGATGGTTTCAAGGGCTGTGAAGAACGCGCTTGTTGTCGGCGACCTTCCTTTCATGTCCTACCAGGCGAGCGTTAAGGAAGGCGTCAGAAACGCGGGCAGGTTTCTGAAAGAGGCAGGAGCAACAGCCGTCAAAATAGAAGGGGGATCAGAGGTTGCAGATCTGATCAGGGCGATGACAAGGTCTGAGATACCAGTCATGGCGCATATCGGTCTCACACCTCAGGCCATTCACAGGATGGGCGGATACAAGGTCCAGGGCAAGACGGCAGAGGCCGCACAAAGATTGATTGAAGAGGCCAGGGTTGCTGAAGAGGCCGGAGCTTTCTCGATCGTGCTTGAGGCCATTCCAATGGAGATAGCAGAGAAAATAACCGGAGAGCTTTCCATCCCGACGATCGGCATCGGCGCCGGACCTCACTGTGACGGACAGGTGCTCGTGCTGCACGATGTCCTCGGCCTGTTCGAACGCTTTCTGCCGAAGTTTGCCAAGAGATATGTGAACCTGAAAGAAGAAGCCCTGAGGGCGGTAACCCTTTACAAGGTGGAGGTTGAGCAAGGTATATTCCCTTCAGAAGACCAAAGCTTTAAGTGAGATCCACCCATATCCACGGAGCGGGGGACTTCAGATTACATTTTTTCATCGCGGGTTGTGCAAAATGAAAAGATGTGAAAAAGGCGTCCGCATAAAGCCGTCAAACCAGCTAAGGATCTGATTAATGACCATGAGAGATTAAGTCGAAATGAAGTTGCGACTGTTCAACCGGGGAATTTTTTCTCGTACCTTTGTTCTGCTCATGACAATTTCTGTTATAACGATTGTCTTCTTCGGTTTTCTCATAGTGCCCGAAGAAAAAAAATCACTCCTCAGTTGTATGGCGTCACAAGCAAAGGGTTTTTCCGCTTCATTTTTTCAAGGCTGCTCACATGCCCTTGCCACAGGAGATTTGAGTTCTGTCTCCGATTGGAACAGTCAGGCAATAAAATTGAACCCTGAAATACTCTATATAATCGTGGTCCGGCCTGATGGAATGTCCCTGCTCAATACACCTGATCTCTCGCAACAACGCTCCGCTCCTGATCCCCTTTGGAATGTTTCCGGAAACTCTCCTTCAGGGCAGATTGTTTACAGCAGACTTGTCAGCCGAAAAGTCTACCGCTATTCATATCCTCTCCAATTATCCGGCGTCAACCAGGGCATGCTCTATGTCGGATTATCTGTCTCTGACTTTGAAAGCAAACTCTCATCAATGTATCGCGACATCTTTGTGCTGAGTGTAATCTGTTTTATTTTTACAATAGCGCTATCTTATGTCTTTACAAATCAGTTGACCTACCCCATCCTCTCACTCCGCGAGACTACGGACCGGATCATGCGTGGAGATCTTACCGCGCGTGCAGACATTGCGACCGGAGACGAGGTGGAAGACCTTGCGCGTTCCCTGAATAAAATGGCGGACAGGATAATGCATTCGCAGGATGCTCTTGAACGCCGTGTTGAAGAACGGACTCACGAACTCAGAGATGCCTATGAAAACCTGCTCAGGGAAATCGATGACCGTAAACATGCAGAAAAGGCACTGAAGGATAGTGAGGAAACATTCCGCGGACTCACGGAAAGCACGAGTGACTGGATATGGGCGATTAATGAGTACGGCACTTACACATATTCAAGTCCCAAAATAATGGACCTTCTGGGGTATAAGCCTGAGGAGGTCATTGGAAAAAGACCATTTGATTTCATGCCTCCTGAAGAAGCTTGGAGGATATCCCAATTGCTGCAGCCTATGATGGATTCAAGAGAACCTATCAGGTCGCTGCTGAACGCAAACCTGCATAAAGACGGCCATGTCGTGCTGATTGAGACGAGCGCCGTTCCCGTCTTTGACACGGACCAGACTTTCAAAGGCTATCGCGGTATTGATCGGGACGTTACCGAACGTAAGAAGTTGGAGGAAGAGCTCCTTAAATCGCAGAAGCTGGAGAGTATCGGGATACTTGCCGGCGGCATAGCCCATGACTTTAATAATATCCTGACGGCGATACTGACTTATATCTCTCTGGCTAATATGGACGCTCCTGGCGGCAGCAAGATGTCAAAGAGACTGACAGAGGCGGAAAGAGCGACCCTCCGCGCACGCGACCTCACTCAACAGCTTCTGACATTTTCCAGGGGCGGACAACCTGTCATGACTACGTTATTTCTCAGTGGGCTGATAAAAGATTCAGCAGGTTTTGTGCTGCGAGGATCAAAGGTCAGGGCCGAATTCTCAATCCCTGAGGATCTCTGGGCAGTTGAAGCGGATGAAGGTCAGATGAGCCAGGTAATACATAATATTGTTATAAATGCCGGCCAGGCCATGCCCGATGGGGGAACAGTTGAAATTTCCGGACAGAACTCTATTGTCGAAGAAGATAGCGGCCTGCCGCTTGAAAAGGGCAAGTATGTGAAGATAACTGTCAGGGACCACGGCCATGGCATACGGGACGAAATCCTGCCCCGGATATTCGACCCTTATTTCACAACAAAGGAGAAAGGCAGCGGACTGGGACTTGCTGTAACATATTCCATTGTCAAAAACCACGGCGGACATTTGACTGTCGAATCCATGGAAGGCTCCGGAACAACCTTCACTATATATATCCCGGCGTCAGAAAAAGATTTCCTTATGAGAACGCCGAAACCAGAGACAATAGAAGCCGGAAGCGGCAGGATACTTGTGATGGACGATCAGGAAATCGTTCTGGATGCCGCGGGTGAGATACTGAGGAACCTTGGCTATGAGGTCAAGATCTGCAGAGACGGATCAGAAGCTCTCAGGCTCTTCACGAGAGCAAAAGAGACGGGATGTCCATTTGATGCGGTTATCATGGATCTGACCATCCCCGGCGGTATGGGCGGAAAAGAGACGATGCAGAGACTTCTCGAAATCGACCCGGATGTGAAGGCAATAGTATCGAGCGGTTATTCAAATAATCCCATCATGTCTAGATTCATGGAATACGGATTCAAAGAAGTCATGGCCAAGCCATACAAGATAACCGATGTAAGCAGCAAGCTCCGCAAGGTATTGGGAAACACGTAGATCCCGCTGCGCGCGCCTGCGCCGTAAAGAGTTCTGGTGGGTTTTCCTTCCTGGTCCTGCCGCATTACCTTCAGAAAACCATCATAATGTGGTATGCTTCTTGTATCAACGCGAGAGATAATGTATAAACCTACAATGAAATGGCGTATGCTGAAAAAACTTCTTCTTTCAATAATATCTTTCATTCTGATTTCTCCTGTCCTTGCTGATGATCATATCTATACAAACAAGGACCTTGAACAATATAAAGAAAAAGATAACGTCGTAGTCGAGAAACAGCAGCCCCCTGCACAGTCGAAGAGCAAGAACAAGAGCAAGAGTAACAAAAGCGATAAACCTCTGAAAAAGCCTGTCACGGCCTTCATAAAAAAGGACGAAATCAAACCGAAGCGCTATGAAGTAGCTTATATCTCCCGCGAAGGATCATCCAACAGGATCATCGTGCCGGTCACCTTTAACAATTCAGTCAAGGCTCTTATGCTCCTCGACACCGGGGCGCCCGGAATGTATATTTCCCGTTATCTGGCTGAAAAGCTCGGGGCTTTTGACAAGGGAGAAGGCATGCTCCAGGTGGAGGCAAAGGGAATAGGAGGACGAGTCCCGGCCAAATTGACGGTGATAGACAATATCCAGATCGGGGGTGCGGGCGAGCAATTCGTGCCGACAACGATCGGGGATTCTCTGTCAGGCATGTTCGAGGGGCTCGTGGGCATGAACTTCCTGTCCAGGTATTCAGTCCAGATCGATTCCAAGAGACACGTGGTAATTTTTGAGGAACTGCCAGAGGAACCGGACCTGCTCGGCGGCCATGACGAGGAATGGTGGAGGACTAATTATCGACAGTTTTCCATGTCGAGAAAAGACTGGGAAGAGTTCAAAACACACGTACACGGGCTGAAAGACCCTGACAATAAGCTGAAAAGGTTGAGAGACTTTGCCGACAAACAGGTCATCGAGGCTGACAAGCTCATGAGAAAACTTGACAACTATGCGATAGATTACGCGGTTCCGATGAGCTGGAGAGAATACTGATACTTCTAATGAGTAACTTTAAGTTTAAGCTGTAAGCTTTTGTAAACATACCGGAATCACCTCTCTTTATTAATAATCTATCACAAGGCATGGCCTTTTGCATCAGGCCGTTCCGGATCGACGCTTGTCGGTATACATAAGCGCTACAGGCATTTTGCTTGGAGGGCAGGGCATTTTTCCCGACTGGTGAACTCGCATCTTAATGTAAATATGCTTTAATATCATGAAGTTAAATTTAGGGCATCTCTTTTGCTCTTAAGAGAATTCAGTCACCCAATATAACCAATAAAAAGGAGGATCAAATACAACTTGTAAGGTACCTGAAATGCAAAGACACCGGGATGTTTCCAGAGTGCCATCAAATGATTGAGGGGCAGGATGTTGACGAGGTGCTCGGAAAGGCAAAAGCCCATGCAAAAGAGCACCACGCCAGAGATCTGACAGAAAACGAAACGATTGAAGTGAGAAAGCATATCATAGAAAAGACAGTCTCATGATAGCTCTGACAGACCCGCAGGACCGCACGTCTGCAGACAGACTTAGAGGACCCGCAGATAAGACAAGCGAGATTGCTTGCCACCTCAAGAAGAGTCCTGTATTATGCAGCCCCCTGGGTCCTAAAGTGGTAAATCAGCACTTTAGGATACTACTTATAAGCCATTGATTTTATGTGTTTACTATACATAGATCAAGGGCCACTTTTTTGATGTAACCTTATCATATTCCTGATAGTCTGGTACCGCAGGGAAGAGGGAAGTTCTCTGATTCTTCCAGAGCCCTGAGAACAGCTTCTCTTGTCTCACCCTTGCCAAGGTCTTCCTTCCCGGTTATCTCTTCAATATCAATCCTGACGACGCCTGTTATAATCAACTTCTTTTCCGGGAATGCGCCGTATCCGCCTTCAGGCTGATATTTTTCCATAAGATATCCGAGCGCCAGGACCTTCTCGGCTTTGTCTTCAACAATAACAGCCCTTCCCTTCATGATGACACTTCTATAGAGATATTCCGCCTTGCACGGGTTCTCATCGCCCGCGACATACGCAATCGGCAGATCGACTTCGAAGCAGACACGGTTGTCTCTTTTGATATCATCAATCTTCTCCCCTTCCCTTGCAGTATGGAAATATACCTTTCCATCCCGATAAGCAAAGTTGAGAGGTTTTATCATAGGATAACCGTCATGTGTCACAGTCCCAAGTCTGCCGACAGGAGAAGAATTCAATAATCCATGGATGACATCCTGGTCCTTAATCTCTTTTTTATACTTTCTCACGGAGAGGATCCTTTATGCTGATTTATTGATGGTGCGAGGGGGGGGATTTGAACCCCCACAGGTTTCCCCACTGGATCCTAAGTCCAGCGCGTCTGCCAGTTCCGCCACTCTCGCATGATTGATTTTAAAGGATTCTCAGCTCGTTCTGCAATTTCTTATTTTAGAGTGCGAAAGGATTATCTTACAGCAGAAAGTTTTTCTTTAAGCCAGAGATTGACCAATGTTTCAATAGAAACACGTTTTCCCTTTGCTACAGTAAATGCCTTTTTGGCAATGCTTTCCTCAAGGGCAAATCAAAATATTCAGTAGTGTCATGCGTCTCCCAAAAACGACGTTCTTCCGCCTCTGACTTAAATTTCGGAATTACTTTTAATATCTTGCTCATATAAATCAATTGGGATGCGTCACTATTTTCACAGGTTCTTTGTTTCCAGCGCCTGCGGGCAAATGCTTTCAGGGTTCCTAAAGGCTCGTTTGTGAAAAGTCGGGGAATACAGAGCGTACTTTATGCTTAGACTACGTTAGTACCTTCCGCGATAATTGTTTCTATATGCTCTTTCAATATCTCCGACGCATAATCAGAGCAACCCATGAATTGAATACCCATGCCTGACAAAATATCAGAATCATTTTCCAAAGGATTCTTTGTATACACAACGGTTCCTTGCAAACGAAATGACCCTTTATCTAAAAAAGGCAACATTACTTCTACTTCGGCGCCGAAAGGGAAAGGATCTTTTTTCCTTAAATATACGCCTCCTTCAGAGAGTGTTTCGGCAATAAGCGTATATGTTTTTCCATTATAAATCACGAAGACCTCTTTATTTATAGAAACCCGACAGTGCTTCCTTCTTGCGAAAAGACACCCCTCTAAGGCTTTGTGCAGTTGCGCGATTGTGACAGGTTTTTTCAAATAGTCCGCGCTCCCGTTTTTTCTGCATTTTTCGATTGTCTCAGCGCTCTCGTCACCGGATACCATAATCACTGGTATTGAGGAAAGATTCTGCTCTTGCTTTATATGCTTTAATACAACTGTACCATCCATCGGTTCCATTCCGATGTCGAGCAATACTGCATCAGGTCGCTCAAATTTCAATAGCTTCAGGACATCCAATCCATTGCCGGCCTGAATTGAAATAAAACCCATTTTCTTCAGTAACATTCCTAAATAGGTCGCTGAAATCGCATCGTCATCCGCTACGAGTATTTTACTTTTTTTATGGTCTATCATTTTTGCTCCGTAAGGTTAGATTGACGTTTTTTGATGAGTTTATACCATAATCCATTTCATTTGTCTATAGGTTTTCAAACATATTTTGAAGTTTTTGCCGAAATGCAAGCGGGGTGTGCGGATATAACGTCGCAATATATAAGTTTCGTTTAAATAGATTCAGACTTTTACATTGATATGCTTGTTAAGATTTCTTACATAAGCCTTCCTCAATTCTTCCGCTGCCAGCAATCCCACGCTAAACGGTATCAGAATCAGCCACACAGATAAGTTGATAGGTGCGGTTCCAAAGATCTTATTTCCGAAAGGATGATAAACGATAAACAACTGCAGCAGGACTTCAGCCAAGATAGCAGCGAATATAAGCTTGTTTGAGAAAAATCCTATACTGAATATAGAGTCTTTTGACGACCGACATGCAAAGACATTCCCTGTCTGCGTGATTATTATTGCTGTAAGACATGCTGTTGTTGCCTGAAGATAGAGCATGTCATTTGGATGGAGCGTTACTCCCCATATCCATCCGCCATTATACAAAACCCAGAAAAAACCGAACATACATGCGATAGCCTCCATAGGACCGAGAAATAGATAAGACCTGACGATTAAGGGAAGGTCCAAGAGCCGTTCTTTTAATTTTCGCGGCGGCTGTTTCATTATACCGTGGGCAGGCCTCTCTGCACCGAGTGCAAGCGCAGGCAGCATATCAGTGCCAAGGTCAACAGCGAGTATCTGTATGATTGTCAAAGGAAGCGGAATTCTGAGCAGGATATAGGCGAGATAGGGCACAGCTTCCGGTATATTCGACGCAAAAATATATGTTATAAACTTCTTTATATTTTCATATACTGTCCTGCCTTCCTCAACTGCATTAACAATAGTTGCAAAATTATCATCGAGCAGAATCATGTCTGATGCCTCTTTCGCTACGTCAGTCCCTGAGATTCCCATTGCCAAACCGATATCTGCTTTCTTGAGTGCGGGCGCGTCATTTACACCATCACCTGTTACAGCGACTACCTCGCCTTCTTCTTTCAAGATCGATACAACTCTTAACTTGTCCTTAGGCGTCATCCTTGCAAACAGGACCTCTTTCCCCAATAGTTTTTCTCTCAGTTCCCCGTCGCTCATCTGATTAAATTCAAGGCCTTCAATTACAACGGGATTTTCTTTTATAAGCCCTATTTGTCTTGCAATGGCAATCGCAGTTCTGCTTCCATCACCGGTTATCATTATTACCTTTATCCCTGCTTCATGGCATTTTATGATCGCCTCCGGGACCTCCGGCCTCGGAGGGTCTTCAAGACCTATCAATCCGGCAAAGATCATGTTGTTTTCAATTTCTTCAGGTTTCATACCGGCATCTTCACGTTTTTCCATTTCCTTGTATGCAAATGAAAGTACTCTCAGCCCTGTATCCATTAAAGTGTGGTAGATCTCAATTGTTTCTTTCCTTAGTGTTTCATCCAAAGGCACTTTTTCGCCGTTGATCAGAATGTGGCTGCATAAAGGGAAAAGCCCCTCGGTGGAACCCTTTGACAGAGCTATAATCTTTCCTTCAATGACATTCAACGTGGTCATTCTTTTCCTGTCTGAATCAAAGGGTATCTCTTTTATCCTCTCTGTCTTTAAGTCCCCCATGTTTTCTCTTGCAACTTTAAATAGAGCAACCTCAGTTGGATCTCCTTTATATTGTTCATCTGTAAAGCGGGCATTGTTACAGAGATAAGCTATCTTTAATAGCTCAGATGCTGCATCCTTTTTTAAATCCTTCACATCAATAACCATGCTATCAAAGCACATCTTTACCGCAGTCATTTTGTTCTGCGTAAGTGTGCCTGTTTTATCTGAGCATATTACTGTTACGGCACCGAGTGTCTCGACAGATGCAAGTGTTTTTATTAATGCTTTTCTCTTTGCCATTCTCTGGCTTCCCATAGCAAGGGAGAGGGTCATTGTCGGGAGCATGCCTTCAGGAATAAGCGCAACTGTTATACCGATAGCAAAGATGAAGTTGTCCCAGAAACTTCGTCCAATTAAAAAGCCTAAAGAAAAAAAGAATATACCTACTGCCGCAGCTATAGTTGCCAAAATTCTTGTTACCCTGACTATCTCTTTTTGAAGCGGACTAAGCCCTGCCTCAACAGCGCTTGTGAGGTGTGCAATGCGGCCGAACTCCGTGCTCATTCCTGTTGCAAATACAGCAGCTCTACCGGAACCACTTATAACCGTTGTGCCCGCAAAGGCAATGTTGGGGCTTTCAATAAACTCACCGTCAAATAGCTCCTCATTCCTCAACATTAGCTCGGACTCGCCGGTAAGAGGAGCATTGCTTACCTTCAGTTCAGAGGTTTCTATTAGTCTTGCGTCTGCGGGGATTTTATCCCCTTCCGAAAGCATGATAATGTCTCCAGGCACAACTTCTCGCGCATGAATCTCTTTTTCTTTGCCATCTCTCAGAACCTTCACAAAAAAAGGCAGGAGTTTTTTCAGAGCTTCGAGTGCTTTTTCCGCGCGGTATTCCTGGATAAATGTAAAAACTGCATTTATGAATATTACTGCTATAATGGCAATGCCAAGGGTAAGCATCCCCTCACCGGGGTGCAGATATTCCGACAAGAAACTCAGGGCAGAAGCAATCCAGAGAAGTACAGCCAAAAAGTGTGTAAACTGGGACAATAATTTTAGATATAAAGGTTTTTTTCTGACTTCCGTTATCTCATTCAGACCATATTCATGAAGGCGCCTTCCGGCATCTTCTTCAGAAAGCCCTTTCTCTGAAGTGATAAGGCTTTGTAAGACCTCTTCCTTTGAAAGATTGTGAATCTTCACCCGGTTTTATGCTTCGGTCTCAGGATTATGAGATTGCATGGCGTTTCCCTGAGGACTTCCTCTACAGGGTTACCGCTCGCGATGCTCTTGAAAAGACTCCTTTCACTCGCCCCCATTACGATAAGGTCATGCCGTCTATGGGCAGCTTCTATGGTTATTGCCCTTGAAATAGTGCCATAACCTATCCTTTTTTCATGTCCGATATCGTATCTCTTTAAGCAGCCTGTAAATTCTTCTATGTCCTTTGGTATATATTCCTCTCTTTCTGCAGGCTTCAGGGGTATCTCTCCGTGGAAAAAACTTGCTATGGGGCTGTGCTGATGGAAAAGTGTGACCTGAGCGTTAAACACCTGCGAAAGCTTCGCCACAAAACAGGCCCTTTCTTCAAGGAATGTCATATGTCCTCTCAACGGGACAAGGATATTTTTAGGATGTATTTTACCCATGCTAACTACCCTCACCATTGCAACAGAACACGGCAGGTTTACCATGAGCTCTCTTGCAAAGGTTCTTACAAAAAATCGTTTTGATACATCTTCTCTTCTTGTCGCTGTAAAGGCAATCTCGATGTTGTTTTGATTCACGATATCGCTTATTCTCTTCAGGGGATTCCCCTTTTCGATTATGCTCTTGACCTCAACATTATGTTCTTCAGCTTCGATAAAAAGCCTCTCGATGGCTGATTCAACCTGCCTGAATACTTCTTTGTCCAGTTTGTCCTCTGCAACAAAAACAAGGGAAAGTGCTGCCTTGCATGATTTTGCAAGGGCTATGGCATACCGTGCTGTTATTTCTGAATTAGTAAACTCGTTTACAGCAGCAAGGATCTTTTTATACATATCCACATTATAGTAATCCGGTTACGAATTCACAAGAAAATGTACGAGGAATCAAAAAGAGGACTCACTTTTGTGGATCTCAGCAGCAATCTTCAATGTAACGGCAACTTTTATTTTACATTTGAAGGAAGTAATTCACGGGGCGAGGTTTTCGCACAGCACGGTTTCTTTCTCATAACAACCCTATTTACCCGCGTATCCTGGCTTTTGCTGATCAATGAGGGATCGAATTTCCGGATACCGGTTGAGTGGATCGTTCCCTGTATCAAATGAGTATCTGTTAAGGTACGGAGGGACAAGGTTGTCCAAGACAATATATGAGGGACCTTTAAAACTGCCTTTCCCGCCATAAAGTGCATTATAGTAATTGACTAGACCTTTATTCAGCCAGTGTGTTGGATCTCGTTGAACCAGCATCACGCGATTGATAAGGCGCATTATAGTAGAATGAGGTTCTTTGCGCAATGCTGGGAAATCGACGAGCAGGACTTCCTCTCCTCTTTTACCTGCTTCGACAAAAGCCTGCTCAACACGTTCGAACTCAGTGCGAACAATATATGTATTCCAGATAAGAGTGCTAAACAGGGCCAGAGACCCACATACAACAGGAAATGTTAAGAACCATATCTTCTCGTGCATAAGGCGAGAAATTCCCCATACCAGAATTATCCCAAGAACAAGATGGGAGCCCCATAGAGCTCGCCCATAAGGCAGGAATCCTGCAAACGATGCAGCGGGTACGATGCCCGCCGTTGAGATGAACAGCAGAGCAAAAAAAGCTTTTTCTCTATTGGAAATCAAATCCTCTTTGCGCATTAACAATAAAAGCATGAGCACTATCCCCACGCAAAAAGGTGCGGTCAACAATGCAAAACTCACGTACAGAAACGCCGATATGATAAATAAGGCAAAAAAAGAACCATATTCCGGCTGGACAGCAATACGCGCATGGGTTCCGGGCGCGAATATCAAAAAGCAAAACCCTAACGTAAAACTGCACATCAAATAGAATACCCAGGGCGTAAAAGTATGAAAGGGCTCTTTCTTAATGACGGCGCGCCAAAAAAAGACTAAACCAAACAGAGGAATCATAAAGAATCCATAGACCGCGTTATATCCACCTGAGACAAAACTTACAATGTAGAGCCACCATGAAGGGGCGCCACCTTCGTCTTCGATGAACCATCGGCTGATCTTGTCGAGGACGAGCAAGGTTCCTACCCCTCCCGGAATATAGGCGTATAATCCGCAAGTGTAAGAAATAAAATTCTCCACTGCTTGGAGTGGCAGAAAGATAACGGATAGGGTCCCCAGCCAGAGTGTCATATCAAAAACGGTAGGTTGAATCTCTCGCCGCAAGGCAATGCGCAGGATAAGAAAGATTAAGCCACCTACCCAGAGAGTAACAATCAAGTCGTTGAGCCACTTGGGCAGAAAATTTAGGGAGAAACTGTAATATATGTTTGCCAACGGGGCATAGCGAGAGAATAAATCCTTCTGCATTATCAAATGAGTAAAGGATGTGATGAGGGTAGGATTTCCACTTGCAAAGAAGACCCGGTTGCTGAAATCGTCTGCATTAAGTGGCATAACAATATTGAGTATCAGAAAGAGCAGTAATCCTGTAATTGGCACTATCCACCATATGGCCGAGGGATTGCGCATAGAGTCATTTGTCATAACCATTCTCCTATGATTCAATTCAATTACTTTCCGGCATGCTTTCGACCGGACTTCGACCGGTACAAGACATAGGCAAGATGACGAGCAGTCCTTTTGCCCCTTCAAAAACAGCGACAACCCGAAGGCCTCTTCTGGCGTCCTCTCTTCTATTAACCCTTCCCATCGATGTCCAAAAATCAGAAGGAGATATCCACTCGTCAGGATTTGGTAAGGTGGCTTTCTCCGCTTCCAATCAATGGTAGTATTTTTTCAACCTTAAAATATACAAGAAACTTCGGCCCCTTCTGATTTTCCTCTTCCGGAGTCAGGTTCCGTCTGGTCATTTTAACTATCAGGGCTGAGTCTGTCTCTTCTTTCAGCTTTTTCAAAAACAGCCTTACTCCTCGATAACCCGATCCGTCCTCGATAAAAAGAAATGCGGCATAGGGATTTGACTGCAGGTTAAGATGGGTCAGATGCTCTCTCATTACAAAAGCTAATGTTCCGTCATTAAAAACATGAGGGACCGAGTAGATTGCTGCATCCACTCTGCCCTCTGAATCAGCTGTAGATAGAACTCCTGTGCCCTCTGCTCCATCAATATATTCTTTTTTCT
>CAVRZG010000016.1:0-23125 GCA_963725545.1 uncultured Nitrospiraceae bacterium
ACGGATAGCGAGTGCATTCCCCGTCGGCTTGCCGCGGGGTTAGCGAGCGAATACAAAGAAATAATTCCATACGTTAAGATACCCTGCGGTCTTTGCCGCAGGGTATCTTGATTTCGCAGCATCTGCTCACTAAGGAGTTGCCGTAAGTTGCTTACTCCAGCCAGGCTGCTTACAGGTTTTTTGCTTTTGTTGCTCAAGGAAAACTACAGGTTTATCATTACGGCGTTTTCATCGCATTCCGGAAACTTGGGGCAGCGGAGACAGTCTCCCCATATCTTTTGGGGGAGGCTTGCTTTATCAGTATCGTTAAACCCCAGCTTCTTGAAGAATTCGGGATGATAGGTGAGTGCAAAGACCCTTCTTAATCCCAATGCCTTTGCCTCTTTGAGGCATTGTTTTACAAGATTTCTGCCGATGCCCTTGTTCTGGAAGTTTATTGTCAACCGCGAGGGAACGGATCTCTGCAAGGTCTTCCCACATGATGTGCAGTGCGCAGACACCGCAGACCGTTCCGTTGTCTTCGCATATAACAAAATCCCTCACGGTTTCATAGAGTTCGTTGAGCGACCTGGGGATCATCTGCTCTCTTTTTGCAAAGTCATTCACGAGTTTGTGCACCTGCTTCAGGTCGGATATCTTAGCTTTTCTTATTTTCAATGTATTTCATCCCTTCGGTAATAGCATTTTTATTGCCGGCGATCAGGTCTTTTTTGTTATCCGGCATCGAGCTGTCCAGCGCCTTAAAAACAGACAGCTTTGCTCAATATCCCGGTGTTTGCGATGAGAGCTCCGAGCAATACCATATTGGCCGATTTAGTATTGCCAAGTTTTCTTGCTATCTCTGTTGCAGGAACGGCGAAGATTTTATATCCTTCCTTAAGGCTTCCTGTCGTTGATGAGCGAAGAGTCCAAGAAAGAGGGCGCCCCCGGTTCTTATTTTCTGATGGAATTTTTTCAACGAGGCATCACTCATGGCGATCAGCATGTCAGGGTTTGTAATCACGGGAGATCCGATCAATTCATCAGAGATAATCACTGTGCAGTTTGCCGTTCCGCCCCTCATCTCAGCGCCGTAAGATGGAAACCAGGTGACTTCTTTCCCTTCCAGCATGCCCGCATGGGCAAGTATTTTCCCAAGAAGAGTATGCCCTGGCCGCCGAATCCACCGATTATGATGCTGTTCTCCAAGTCTACGCGTCTCCCGAACTTGTCTTTGAATGTGCCGAGCGGAAAAACCGTTGTCATCTCAGTTTCAATCCATGCAAGCGCATCCTTTGGGGACAATCTCCAGTCCACAGGACATGGGAGAAGAATCTCGACGAGGCTGAAGCCTTTTCCTTCAATCTGGTATCTGAAAGACTTCTCTATCGCTTTTCTTGTTGTTAACAGATTCTTGAAGGAATTGACCGATGTCCTGGTTATGAATGAGGCGCCTTCGATTGTTGCCAGCAGTTCAGATACGTGCAGAGGATGCCCTTCAGTCAGGACATTCCTGCCGCCGCGGGTTGTGGACGTTTTCTGACCGGGAAGCGTAGTGGGAGCCATCTGTCCGCCTGTCATGCCGTAGATGGCATTATTTACAAAGAAAACAGAGATGTTTTCACCCCTGTTGGCCGCATGTATTATCTCTGCCGTCCCGATCGCAGCGAGGTCGCCGTCTCCCTGATAAGAAAAAATCACCTTGCCGGGCATGGCCCGTTTTAGCCCGGTGGCTACTGCAGGAGGTCTTCCGTGTGCGCACTCGATCATGTCGAAGTTGAAATAGTCATAGGCGAAAACAGCGCAACCTACAGGCGCAATGCCGACTACCTGTTCCCTGATGCCCAACTCATCGATACACTCAGCTATCAGCTTGTGCGTCAGACTGTGACCGCATCCGGGACAGTATCGGAAAGGTTCATCTTTAAGTGCTTCAGGTCTTTGATATACTTTTCTCATCCGTCTCCTCAATATCCAGCAGGGCCCCTTCAAGAAGGCCGTAGTCACTGATTGTTATCTCATGAAACCCGAAATACTTCATCGTATTAATTGTAAATATGATGCCGGGTATAATCAAGTCCGCCCTCGCAGGTTCAAGGCCTTTTGTCTTTCTTCTTTCCTTAAGAGGAAGAGCAATAAGTCTCTTGCATATTGACAGCAGCCTCTCCAGAGGGATCCTGTGCATATGTATTTTCTCCCTTACATACCGTTCAAGCTTAAGGTCCAGCGATGCAAGGGTGGTAAATGTTCCGGCTGTTCCTATAAAAAGGAGGTTATTGTCAAAATATCTCCCGATTCTCATATGGAGGGTTTCCAGCACAGACATTATTTCATTCTCCAGTTCATCGACTTCTTTCTGAACCACAGGGTCGCTCTTCAGGTATTTCCCTGAGAGTTTTATGACCCCTATGGGAATACTGCCCATGATCGGAGGAGAGCCTCTTCTCAGGAGTATCCATTCCGTGCTTCCGCCGCCTATATCGACAACAAACTTTCCGCTCGGTTTTCCATCCTCGCAAGGATACCCCTCCGGCATCCCTCCCTTGAACAGTCACGCGCCGGATGCCAGTCCCCGGCTAAGGGGATACTGAAGGAGCGGCGGTTCAACTTCGTCCCCAAAGGAAAGGAGCACTCCCTTTAAGGTAAGGGCAGCCTCTTTGTCACCTGTTATGACCTCGATGTTTATCCCTGTGTCTCTCAGCGCCCTTGTTAAAAACAGGTCTGAATTTGCCGCCTCACGGATGGCGCTTGTAGCTACGGCCTTTATGTTTCTGACCCCATATTTTGATATGACCGCAGAGAATTCTTTCAATGCGGTCAAAGAGTCTTCCATATTGGCCTCCGGCAGTCTGCCATCCCGGTCTATACCGCTGCCGAGCCGCGTAATCTTTCTGTCGGAATATACATCAAGAATCTTGTTGCCGCTGACTTCCGCGATCAATAACCTGAGCGTGTTTGATCCGACATCTATGGACGCCCTCAGCGACATGATGATATTATAATAAAAGCCGGTCGGGAAAGGGGACAATTCTTGAAGAAGTTGATTTTATGTTGTTTTCTATGGTATAAAAATTAGATTTCTTTAATGGCAGATGAAAATATTTTACAAGGAGAATTTTGAATGAATATATACGAAAACATGATCATTCTGAATGCGGCCATCTCTGATGAAGAGGCAGAGGCCGCCGTAGCAAAGATCAAGGATCTTGTAACAGGCCAGGGCGGGGAGGTGCTGAAGGTCGACGTCTGGGGCAGGAAAAAACTGGCTTTTGAGATCAAGAAACAGAAGAAGGGCCTTTACGTACTTCTGTATTATAAAACACCCGCTTCCACAGTCAAGAAACTCGAAGATTTCTATAAGGTCTCGGATACTGTTTTGAAATACATGGTAGTGAAACTGGAGAAGAAACAGATAAAGGACCTTGAAAAGGCCGAGCCTGCTGTTGAGGCTCCCGCAGAGCAGAAGGGCGAAGCCTAAGTGTTCAACAAGATCATCCTGATCGGAAATCTGACAAAAGACCCTGAGCTGAGATATACGCCTCAGGGTACGCCTGTAACCACCTTGAGGCTTGCCGTCAATCACCGGTTCAAACAGGGTGATGAGATGAAACAGGACACGATGTTTATCGACAATGTTGTTTTCGGCAAACAGGCGGAGACTTGCAGTAAGTTCCTCAATAAAGGGAGTTCTGTGCTGGTTGAGGGCAGACTTCAGGAAAGAAGATGGGAAAGCAACGGGCAGCAGAAGAGCAAGTTTGAAGTCATCGCGCAATCGGTCAGGTTCCTCTCCAAAAAAGGACCCGGACAGGATACTTCATCTTCGTATGGCGGAGAAGGGGAAACCGATTTTGTAGCCCCTGAAGAGACTACTGACTTAGAACCATTTTAAAGGACGGTATACTATATTATGAGAAAACCATTTGAAAAAGGCGCACCAATGCAGCAGAAGAAATTTCAGAGAAGGAAGTTCTGCAGGTTTTGTTCGGAAAAAGTTGAGTATATAGATTACAAGAATATCAAGTTGCTTAAGAACTATATTACTGAACGGGGAAAGATACTGCCGAGAAGAATGACCGGCACCTGCGCAAAACACCAGAGGGAACTTACCGAATCCATAAACCGGGCAAGGAATATAGCTCTGCTTGCCTTCGCGGAAAAGTAGGATGCGGGTCCCGAAGACCTGGGTCCCTATCCTCTCTAAAAAGGTCGTCGAGAACATCATTTCCAAAAGTCTTATAAAGCCCGCCGTCCCCATGGAAAGGCTTCTCGCAGAAACAGAGGAACTCATCCTTGAGGAGCTGACTGTTGAGGACAGATTACACGAAGAAGTAAGGGAGATCCTGAAAAGCCATGCAACTGAGATTGAGAAGGGAAGGATGGATTACAGGAGACTCTTTGACCTCACTAAACAAAAGCTTGTAAAGGAGAGAAATCTCGTCCTATGATGCTCTCCGACGACAAGATCTCTCACCTGTCCCATGTGCTTTTGAAAGGACTCACCAAACGCAAGCTTATCGAACCCGCAGGAGATGAGCCGAAAATACGCGCTGAAATCAAGCGGACCATAGTTGCAGAAGTTAAGATCGGTGAGGAGATAGATGCCGTTGTCAAAAGGAAACTCCAGTCATACGCCAGAAAAATAGTTGAAGGAAGCCCTGAGTGGGAAATAATGTACAAAAAGTTTTACAAAGAAGAGGAGATAAAGAGAGGAAGGGCTTCCGGGTAGAGACTCTCCTCCCGTTTCTTCTCCTTTTCCTCACCTACCTCGGGCTGCTCTTTGAATTCCCGCTAAGATACAAAGCCCAATGGTTTATATTCGGAGTTTCCACCGTTGCAATCTGTGCTTTTTTCCATGTCAGAGACAAAGAAAAAAAGTATTCCACAGAGTTCCTTTTTTCCCTTGCTCTTATGCTGGCAGGCGCTGTTCAGACATCAAACAGCCCTTGGCTGAAGACAGGATATTTCCCGTTCTTTTTAGCGCTGACTGCGTTTTACGGCAGGAAAGACCATACTTTCGCTCCTCATACTCATCCCGTTCCTTGAACTGAAGAATCTGCTCAGCGGACAAGGACTAATTGAAGAAATCAGTTTTCTCTCCTTTCTGGCGGTCACAGTAGGTGTCTCGCTTATGTTACGGGGCAAGAATGTGAAAAAGGCCGAAGACCGGACAACCGACAGGGGAAAAGAGATTGATGACTTGAAAAATTCAGTTACAGAGACAAAACCCATCTATGATGAAAAAGTGATATCGGACTACCTGGAGGCAACATTCAAACCCGATGAGGAGATCTACGAACTGCTCAATATGGCAAGAAACGCTGTTTTTGCAGATTCGCTCAATCTTTTCATCGGTTCCGGCAGGGAGCTGAAATTCAGGTGTTCCACGGACGGTGTCGAAGGCATTATACCCTCCGGCAACGGAATAATCTCTCTCTGCTATAAAGAAAGAAGATCGATTGTTTCATCTGATCTCAGCGAAAAAAAGATCGAACCCGGATATTTGAAAAAAGACAGCATTGCATCTCTCGTTGCGGTGCCTGTTATGGACGGCCAGTTCCCGATGGGTGTTGTTGCAGCCGACAGTGCTCGGTTTCATGCTTTTTCAAGCGCCGACAAGGACACGCTTAAGGTCTTTTCAACGCAGATCATGAGGGTGCTCAGGAGGGAACGTTTTTATCCGCAGATGCAGCGCTCATATGCCACCTTGAAGATACTTAGTGAAGAGAGCTCGAAGACTCCTCTCTTCACTGAAAATAGATATTATCGCCCGCAATCTGATTGACGGCGCTTACAGGATTGCTCCGGCCAGGATAGCTTTTTTTGCTGCGAAGGGCAAGGGAATTCGAACTGCTGAATCAAAAAGGGCTCCAGCCTCCTGAGAAAAGGACTTTCAGCCTGAAGAAAACCCTGCTGGACATGGCTGTGAAAAACATGGAGACTATAAACCTGTCTGATGTCAGGGACTACCGGCAGCCGGTAATGCCTTTCAGGACGGCAGTGTGTGTTCCGTTGTGGTGGTGCCATTGCTGTATGAAAGAGAGATATTAGGAATACTTGTCCTTCTTTCAGAAGAGACGCATGCCTTCAGTCCCCAGCAGAAAGAGATCCTTGAAGTACTGGGGAACCAGGCTTCGATATCCATGGCCAATGCCAGGTTCCATGCTGAGATAGAAAGGCTTGCCGTGACAGACGGCCTTACCGGACTGTTCAACCACAGACACTTTCAGGAACGGCTGTCACAGGAATTCCAGAGACTCGGGAGATTCACTGAACCGATGTCACTGCTTCTCCTGGACATAGATTTTTTCAAAAAAGTGAATGACACGTACGGTCATCCGGTCGGCGATGCAGTCTTGAAAGGTGTTGCCGGCAAGGTAAGCAAGACTATCAGGACGATTGATATTCCCGCGCGATATGGTGGTGAGGAATTTGCAGTCGTCCTTCTTAATACGGATGCAAAAGGCGCATTGAATATGGCTGAGCGTCTCCGAAATGCGGTCTCTGAGACGGTTTTCCGTTCAGAAGAACGGACATTTAATGTGACCCTCAGCATAGGCATATCAACATATCCGGACGGCATCAAGTCAAAGGAAGAGCTCATCGAACGCGCTGATAAGGCCCTGTATCAAGCCAAGCGAAGCGGCAGGAACAGAAGCGTTCTCTGGAGCGAGCTGCCGGAATAGTTGTCCGGGGTGCTGCAGCCCGGCGAATCTGAACAGTCCCTGCGCCTGTTGACTCTTGTGTCTATCCCTGCTAAAGTTAATTTATTAATTATCGAAAGGAGAAAACCATGGACGAAGATTATAAGAAAATAGCGTTGGCCTTCTTAATAGGCGGAGCAGTAGGTGCGGGAATTGCACTGTTATATGCGCCTCAGTCCGGCAGGGAAACCAGAAAGGATATCGCAAAAACTGCAAAGCGCATAAAGAAGGAGACAGTTCATCTCGTTGAGGACGCGGTTGACAGCATCAACGATTTCGCTTCTGATGTGAAGGATAAGGTTAGTGATGTAATCGACCGGGGCAAAGAACTTTCGGACGATGCAAAAAAGGAAGTCCTGAGGAACCTGGAGCACGGGCAAAAGGTCATAGAGAAACAGAGAAAGAGGATCGCCGAGGCAATGGGGCTCTAGGGTTTGAGGTCCAAACCGCCTTTGACAGCCTGTGCCATGACATATCCTGAATAAGACGCGATTGGGGTCAGGATACTGATTAATGCCATAGTTTGACCCTCTCTGTTTTTGCACCCGGATTTATAAAGTCGATCCCCCTTGCAAAGGGGGATCATGTTTTTTGGGTCGGAGTGCTGACATGCGAGACGGCCTGCCCTTTCTCTTATGCAACTGATGAGTCTATTCCTGAAACACGTCCCGCTGGCCCCTCTCCCGCAATATCTTAAGAAAAATGTCCTAATTCTCTGCCCTTCTCCGTCTCCTCAGAAAATATGCCGCTCCCAGTCCCTTCTAACTCCGCAGGCTGTGATTTGATGGTAGGATGATGAAGCCCATAGGGGGAGATCCGGAAGATTTGCTTTCGTTGTTTTGAAGAAAAGCATGTGGTATTATATTTGCCACTATGGAAAACACAGTCGTAGACGTCCGTAAGAATGGTCTTGAGGTCGAACTCTTTGATAGATCAACCTGGTCTATCAATCCGGATGATTCTGCAAAGACTGCCGAATGGTATCCTTCGCAAAGAATTATTGTTGAAAAATCTGACAATGAAAGATATCCCTTCGTAATAATAAACCTTGACACCTTCCCCCAGGACCGAGTAGGGGCAGCGTTGATTTAGAAATCTTGCGGTAGAAGCCAATCCCGCAACGCAACAATTGGGTAGAAACCAGTGTCAGAATTGAGCATTGCATTAGCAGCCAGGAAACTGCCAGGCAATGCGGCAAGTGAATTTGGCTGCAGGGGCAAGGGTATAGGGAAGTAGCTTACAAAGACCCATCGGTTGGTCCAAGTATTTGAAAGAGGGTGGGAACTTCAAGGCGGATGTAGAACGCATTTTAGACTGCTCAAGGGCTTATTAATTTGCATTATGCAATAAACAAGTCCGACCCTACACCGTTAACTCGATGACCGTGATATAGTCTGGCACTTCCCGAGCCGACCTATGGGCAGCTACGGAGACGGTGCTCAAGGCAGGACTTGATGAGTACCGAACCTGTTCCATCCAGCGCACTACAGGTTCGACAGCCGCACCGACCGGCTAAACCGCTGCCACATCGTCAGCTTCTTCCTTGCTTTCGCACTCATCGCCTGCAGCAAAGATGGAAGCTCACACAGCTTGAGCATCAGATCCTGCCCGTCACCGAAGGCGACATATTCCTTGTTCGGATGACACAGATCCAACTCGGCGTAGTACTTCAGGAAGACAGGAACTCCCACGCTATGCGCCACATGTGACATCCCACTGTCGATGCCCACGAAGAGCTCGGACTGTGACAGGATCTCGATGATCTCGCCCATCGTGCCTTGATGTTTCTTCCCCAACTCGATAAATTCATAGTCGGGCAATTGGTCGCTCAGATCTTCGATCAGCCTTGGATGACAGAATCTGTCTGGCCTGTGTGTCGTCGGCGTTTCGATCTGGGAGGATATGATCCTGCTGTCCCTCCGTACCCACCTTGCCTTCGTGGGAACGTACAAGTCGTGGTGGTCTCGAACCGAAAACCGGGAGTTCATCGTAAAGCGCTCGGTTGTCACCACGACGTTCTCGGTGTAACTGTCGTCCAGATTCCTTAAGATGTCCCTGATGTCCTTCTCTCTGTCCAGCATGGACTTGGTAGACCACTTCGAGAGATACACGGTTTGCCCTTCTCGCCGTGACCGCAAGCAGCAGTGGCTGGTGACGGCCCATAGATCACCGAATCCATCCCAATAGGGCGCGACTTTGATCATTGCGCGGTAGATAACTCGTCAATCGCAGTAATAGGCATAAGAGTCCAATATGTTCCCGCCAAAATCTTATAACCAAGATTACTGATTTCGAGAGAGGTGTTTAACACAAACACGGTAATAAGGAGTAGAAGAACAAAACCTATTATATTTACTAATGCACCAACCTGCCCCCATTTTAACCAAATTGCTTTTGTTAATTTTTTGTTCGGCTTGAGGAGAAGAAGAAAACCAATGTAAATGAGAACTGTGGATAGCATTGATGAACCAACTGGCAAGTAGACTACAAAAGGACTCAGAAACCCAAAGATGATAACCAAAGCCCCTGATAAATTGACCACTCTTATTCCTTTCAGATAACATCTGATAAAGAATTTGAATTATACTCAGCACCATTATATCAGATTTAAGGAAGGAGTATTGCAGGAAGATACTGGCTGGGTGGAAAAGTTCTTTATCAAGCACGCACAAGGAAGAGATGATTGACATTTCGCGATTCGGGTTTAATTGTTATTGCGCTTCTACATATAATGTCCCACAATTTCAATTGGCAATAGGATCGTAAATGGGCTCATAATGCCTCTCTATGCAAAAAACACTATTTTAAGAAATAACTTGACATCTGATGTTTTACGTTTTATTATTTGTTTAGAATATTCGAAACGTTGACAAAGGAGGAATGCCTTGAAAGTATTTGTAACCGGCGGGACTGGGTTCGTTGGTAAGAAAGTTGTCGGCAGACTATTAGAACGCGGATACGAAACTGCAATTTTAGCCAGAGATGACAATTCCCTGAAAAAGTCGGCTCCTCATGCTGAGAAGCTTAAATACGTTTATGGAAATATCCAGGATATTGATTCCCTCGAAAAGGGGATGTCCGGATGCGATGCTGTGATTCATCTTGTTGGAATAATTAGAGAAATTGGTTCGAATACCTTTGAAAGTGTGCACTATGGAGGGACAAAGAACGCGATTGAGGCAGCAAAGTTGTCAAGAATAAAGAGGTTTATACATATGAGTGCGGAAGGCACGGGTCCCACTGCAAAAAGCAAGTACCATAAAACAAAATATAGAGCTGAAGAATATCTTAAATCTTCCGGACTGAATTACACGATTTTCAGGCCGTCAGTGCTTTTTGGGGATGAGGATAAGAATTTCAATGTTCTTTCAGACTTGATTAGAAAATCACCTCTTATCCCTGTAATCGGGGATGGCAACTATAAGTGGCAGCCAGTCAGTGTGGAAAATGTTGCAGAGCTATTTGTTTCCGCCATAGAAAATAAAAGAGCGGAAAAGAGGGTGTATGAGGTCAGAGGCCCGGATGTTTTTACATTTAATGAGGTGCTTGATATCTTGATGGAAATACTTTCTATTAAAAGAACAAAGGTTCATATCCCGGTATCATTTATCAGACCGATTGTTCATATTCTTGAGAGAATAGTTCCTAATCCGCCAATTACAAATGACCAACTTACAATGCTTCTTGATAACTATGATCATCCGGTTAATGATTTGTTAGAGGATTTTGAAATAGAGTTGACCCCTTTTGATAAGGGACTGCGTGAATACATTTTAAAAGGAGGGCTAAAATGACAGAAACAGTTTATTTTTTAACAGGTTTTTTCGCATGCATGATAATCGTGTCAGTCATAATAGCGATTATCCATAAAAAACTCTTGGTTTTGTTATCAGACCTTTGTGAAGGAGAATCGCGTGCTCAGTTTTGGACTTATGTCGGCAGCCGCGAACGGAGGGAAAACATATGCGTGAACCGCTTCAAGAAGTATCTGAGAGCATCATGGAAGCTATGGGAAGAATCAGCGATTTTTGGGGATTTAGTAAAATCATGGGACAGCTCTACGGAATGTTGTATCTATCATTCAAGCCTCTGACTCTGGACGATATGGCTGAAAAGCTTTCCGTGAGCAAAGGGAATGTAAGCATTAATATCAGGACTCTGGAGCGCTGGAACATGGTCAGACCTGTCTGGGTTAAGGGAGACAGAAAAGATTATTATGAAGCCGAGATAGATTGCTGGAAGATCGTGAAAGGTGTTTTAAAGGAACGTGAAAAAAAGGAATTTGACCAGGCACTCTCCTCAGTAGTAAATGGCCTCAAAAAAGCTGAGGATATACATAAACAACTAAAGCAACCGGAGACAGCACTGGTCATAGAACGCTTGAAGAAACTCGAAGACTTTATAAAGACGTTGGACAAACTTGTCGGTGTTTTGCTGACCCTTGAAGATTTAAAAAGGAATTTTCGGGGAATCTCCAAGGTGAAATAAAGAGATCACATATAAAGATCTGTTCAGGCGACATTTCCAAGTCGGCCGGCATTAATATCGTTTAGAAAGACGGTGCGAGGGCTGCATGGCATACGGGTGTTATCACGAACCGGGAAGAAGTGGCGGAGGGGGTGAGATTCGAACTCACGGTAGAGTCACCCCTACAACGATTTTCAAGACCGTCGCCTTAAACCGCTCGGCAACCCCTCCTTAATGAAGACAAACATCAAAACAGTAAGCAGTAAGCATAAGCAGCGCATTGAGCTAATACTAAACAGAAAGCACCTGGAATGAAGTGGTATTATTATAACAGAAATCCAGTCGCGGGAGTATATGGGATATGGTTCGATTTCTGAAGCAAAATCACGGGCAATATTTTGGACAGCAATAATCTGATATACCGATAATATGTATTATACTGCTATAATTAAAGAGACTAATTGAGGATGTTTATTGACTTTTTAGTCTGAATTTTTTTAAATAAGACTTATTGTAAAATATTGAAGTTTTGAGGTAAATCATGAAAGATTCCGCAATTCAGCTCATTTTGCAGGCAGGACTGGTTGTTAAATTTGTCCTTTTGATACTCTTGTCTTTTTCCGTTGTATCCTGGGCCATAATATTTTTCAAACACCGGTACTTTTCAAGAGGCAAAAAGGAGTCCGAGCAGTTCATGAAGATGTACAGGACGAGCAGGGACTCAAAAGGGATTTACCAGGCGACGAGAAGCCTGATGATCAGCCCTATTGCAAATCTCTTCAGGTCGGTTTATACCGATGCCGTTCATACAGAAAAGACCGAGATCAGGCGCATGCTCAAGCGGTATGGCGCACTTGAATCCGCGAAGCTCGAAAAATATCTGAATTTTCTTGCGACGACCGGTTCGACGACCCCCTTCATAGGTCTCTTCGGCACTGTCTGGGGAATAATGAATTCTTTCCGTGGCATCGGCTCTGCCGGGGCTGCCTCGCTTGCCGTAGTTGCTCCGGGTATCGCAGAATCTCTGATAGCCACTGCTGCCGGACTGGTTGCTGCAATCCCCGCAGTTATTGCGTATAACTACTACCTCAGCGTCGCCAAAAGGATGATTATGGAGATGGAGGATTTTTCAGAGGAGCTTCTTGATTTCTTCACAGAGGAGAAGCAGTGAAATTTACGAGAGACAAGCAGGTCCTCTCAGAGATCAATGTCACGCCGTTTGTTGATGTCATGCTCGTCCTCCTTGTCATCTTCATGGTGACGGCGCCTCTTCTTCAGCAGGGCATCGACGTGAATCTTCCTCAGGCCAAAGGGAAAGAACTGCCGTCTGAGGAGCGGGTTACCCTTATTATCAAAAAAGGCAGTATGATTTATATGAACGAGACTCCTGTTTCGCTGACTGAAATGGGGAAAAGACTGAGGGCCTTAAGCTCACAGAATCCAAATGTATTTCTGAAGGCGGACAAGGATGTGCCCTATGGATTTGTTGTTGAGGTGATGGGTGAGATAAAGGAGGCGGGTATAGAAAAACTCGGCATGATCACTGAGCCGAAGATAAGTCTCAAATGAGGGGACCGAGCCTCCAGAAAACGACGGCGCTTTCGTTCGTTCTGCACCTCACTGTTTTCCTGTTGTTTTTTCTTGTACTTCAGACAATCCAGTCATATGGTCATGCCGGATCATTATACGGTGAATCTTGTAAGCCGCGAATGTGCTGCCGAGGGTTGACAGGGCGGACAATGCGCACAGTCGAGCAACAAAAGAGAAACCCTGGCAGAAAAAAGAATCTGCTGCAGCATCGGAGGCACACCGGAAGAATATAAAGGAGAACAAGAAAGAGGATGCAAGAGAAAGGGAGTCGATCGAGAAGAAGATATCTCTTATGGCCGCAAAAAAAAGGCTTGAAAAACAATTTGGCGCCCGCAAGATAATATCTCTTAAGGCGGGCAAGGAAAAGCTTATGCGTTCGGCAAAAGGCAGTTCCAGTTCAGCAAAGGCAAGCCGCTTCAAAGGCGGTTTCTTCTCCTGTCGCAACAAAAGGAGTTGCACAATCCGACGATTATTATTCAAGAGTCGTTGATGAGATAAGGCAGCAATGGAGTATGGGCCTCCAGGGATTCAGGGCGCAGAAATATCGAGGCAATAGTGTCGATAAGAATTTTAAGAGACGGGACTGCTATTATACAGAAGGTGGGAAAAGAAGTCGGGAGATTCGGTGTTCGACAAGTCGGCGCTAAGAGCTCTTGCAAAGGCAAGTCCGCTGTCGCCGCCGCCTTACGAAATGGAAATCGGAGTGAGGTTTTATCCATGAAGAAAAATAGGAAATTCAGGACCGTCTTCATTTGTATTGCGTCGGTTCTCATTCTTAATTTGTCGTTATTTATGGCTGATGCGAAGGTTTATGTGGATATCACATCGCCGGCATTCCGGAAACTGCCCATAGCGATACAGGACTTTACGGGTCCGTACGGTAAAGAGATATCTGATATCGTAAGAAATGACCTCGATTTTACAGGCCTCTTTGCCTGTATTGACAAAGAAACCTTTCTAGAAAGTCCTTCAAGCCCGTTCAACGCCAAAAACTGGTCTTCCCTCGGAGCAGAGGCGGTCCTTAAGGGGGCTTCCAACACAGGCAAGACTATTTCGGTGAGCGCATCTCTTTACGATGTTTATCAAGGGGAGGCTATACTTCAAAAAGGTTATACCACGAGCAAAGAATACATAAGATTGCTTGCCCATACCATAGCGAATGATGTCTATTACCTGTTGACGGGTGAAAAAGGGGTCTTCAAGACAAAGATAGCTTTTATTGCCGAAGGAAAAGGTGAAAGGGCCATTTATCAGATGGATTGGGACGGCAGCAGGATGAGCAAGCTGAGCTCAGGCGGTAATATCATACTTTCAATACGGTGGGCGAGGGACGGTTCCAAACTGGCTTATTCTGCTGAGAGACATAGACAATGGGGTATTTATCTGTTAGACTTTAAAAACAGGTCTGAGAAGAAGATCTTTTCAGCACGGGGAACCAGCATAGTCGGCGATTTTTCTCCTGATGGAAGTGATGTGTTCTTGTCTTCTTCCAAGGACGGCAAGCCTGAACTGTATTCGATGGATATCATAAGCGGCAAAATGTAATAAAATTGTCGTCCTCTCATGGCATAGAAGTTTCACCATCTGTTTCACCTGACGGGAAACAGGTCGCCTTTGTTTCGGACAGGGGCGGCAGCCCGCAGATATACATAATGAAGAGGGACGGTTCGGGAGTAAGGAGGCTTACCTTTGACGGCTCTTATAATACCTCTCCGAACTGGTCTCCGAAAGGCGACAGGATAATCTATTCCGGGAGAAGAGGGACAAACCAGGTCTTTATCATCAACCCTGACGGCACAGGGTTGACACAGCTGACATCTCAGGGTAATAATGAAGACCCGTCGTTTTCTCCTGACGGAAGGTATATTACGTTTACTTCCGACAGAGATGGTGTGAAGGGTATCTATATAATGAGGACAAACGGAGAGGCCCAGAAACGTATTTCGCCAAAGGGCGTCAAGGCCTTTAGCCCGCGCTGGGCGCCGGTTTAACGAAGAAGTTTCATTAATACTCAGTCCGATAATGTGTATTTGTGCGAAGGTTCCGGATTTTTCGGAAAGACTATTAGCTTGAGAACAGGAGGTTTGATAATGAGAAGAATTTGTTTTTATTTTGCCTTTGATATTGGCAGGATTCATATTTGCCGGATGTTCTGCCGCAGAAGGTCGTGCAGCCGACTGCCGTCTGATCAGCAGGAGCAGCACGGCCGGGACGGAATCTCAGGAATCCGCAAAGAAACTGCCAGGGACTAAACCGCCCGAACATGTAAGTGAAAAGCAATTAGCCAGGATTGAGACAAAAGAAGAACCATTGTCATCCCAATATAAAGAGTTAAAAGACCTTTTTGAGGATATTTATTTCGATTATGACGAATATCAAATCAAGCCCTCTGCCAAAGCAGTTCTGCAAAAGGTATCAAACTGGCTGCTGTCACACCGTGGAGCAAAGGTCGCGGTCGAGGGTCATTGTGACGAAAGAGGCACGAACGAATACAATCTGGCGCTCGGAGACAGGAGGGCAAAATCTGTCAGGGACTATCTTGTTGCACTTGGCGTTCCGTCAGGAAGGATTGAGACAATCAGTTATGGAGAAGAAAAACCTGTTTGCTCTGAGAAAACAGAGGCGTGCTTTTCGAAAAACAGAAGGGCGCACTTTGTGATATTGAAAGAGGCGGGTAAATAGTGAAAGAGAGATTGAAGGTCCGGTCAACCAGAGGCGGTCTGAAATCGTCGGCTGTCTTTTTCTTTTTTTTACTCTCTGCCTGTTGTTTCCTCCCGGCGTGTGTCATGGATGCGCCTCAGGGCCGACGTGGGCCGACTGCAAAATGAGACCAATGCGTTAAGGGCCGATATGGACAAACTGAAGGAAAAGTCTATAGTCAACACCGCAGGCGAAGAATCATTTAACGCCATCAGACAGAGTCAGGCGGAAGTTCAGACCGAACTGGGCGGCATTACAAAAGAATTACAGGTCCTGAGCGGAAAATTTGAAGAAAACAAAGACAACACGGAGAAGAAACTTAGAGATACAAGCCTTGAGACTGGACCTTCTGAGGACGCAGATGACATCTGTTGAAAATCAGCTCAAGGAAGCAAAAAACAGAATGAACGCGATGGAAGATCGTTCGAGACAGCAAAAGGAGACTTCGAAGGAGCAGCCGAAGCAGACCTGAAAAGAAACCGGAAGAGAGTAAAAAAGCGAACCGGCGCCTGCAAAGGAGCAGCCTGTAAAACCGGCGGCAACGACAGGCGGTTCATCAAAGGCGAAATATGATGCTGCCTTAAAGATGTTCAGAGAGCAAAAAATATAAAGAGGCGCGTGAAAAACTGGATCAGTTTGTCAAGGAATTCCCAAAGGACCAGCTTGCTGATAATGCCTATTTCTGGCTTGCTGAGACTTACTATAGGGAAAAGGACTTTGAAGGCGCTATTGTCGCATATGAGACTCTCCTGAAGAAATATCCCTCAAGGCCAGAAGAGCGCTACCGCCCTTTACAAACAGGCGCTCTCCTTTATTGAAATAGGCGACAAGAAGAGCGGGAAGGTCATCCTTGAGCAGTTGGTCGAGAAGTATCCTAAGTCACCCGAAGCCGAGAAAGCCAAAAGCAAATTGCAGGAACTGGAAAAACAGCCCGCCAAAAAGCCGGTGAAGAAGAAAAAGAGATGAAAGTCCTCAGGGATGGTTACCGAGCGCACGATCGATTACATGCGCATCTCCATCACTGACAGGTGCAACCTCCGATGTATCTATTGCATGCCCCCGGAGGGTCTGAGGCCGATAGGCACAAGGAAATCCTCAGTTATGAAGAGATACTAAGGATTGCCGGAGTTGCCGCTCTTATGGGTGTCGGAGATCCGGATAACGGGCGGCGAACCTCTTATCAGAAGAAATGTTGCACAGTCTTATAAATCCGCTTAAACGCATCGACGGCATCAATGACCTTAGCCTGACAACAAACGGAATCCTGCTGGCGCGCTACGCCGAAGAACTGGTTGCGGCAGGCCTGGAGAGAGTGAATATCAGTCTGGATTCGCTGCGTCCTGACAGGTTCAGGGAGATTACAAGGGGCGGAGATCTTGAGGCCGTTCTTAAGGGTATCGAGGCTGCCGAAAAAGCGGGTCTTTCTCCGATAAAGATCAATATGGTCCCGATTCGCGGCGTCAATGATGACGAGATCAGGAATTTCGCAAGGTTGACCTTGCGCTATCCGTATCAGATAAGATTCATAGAATTCATGCCGTTCGGTTCACCGGAGTTATGGAGTCCGGAAAGATTTATTTCATCCGATGAAATAAAGTCCGTCGTCGAAGAAATCGCTCCTCTTAATGCCGCAAAACACGGGAAAGCAGGGCCCTGCAAGATATTTCAGGTTTGAAGGCTCTCCGGGAATGCTCGGGTTTATAAGCCCTCTGAGTAATCATTTCTGCGGGGAATGCAGCAGGCTGCGTCTTGACTGCCGACGGAAAATTAAGACCATGTCTCTTCTCCGAAACGGAGATAGATATGAAACCGGCCCTTCGCGGCGGAGCGCCTGATGAGGAGATTGAGCGACTCATCAGACTCTCTATAGAGGTAAAGCCCAGAGGAAGATAAGGATCGGAAACCGGGAATGAGAAAAGCTCATCCGTTTTAAAATAAGACTCTTGCCGATGTCAAGAATAGGCGGGTAAATAGAGGACTATTGTGGTCGGGGCGAGAGGATTTGAACCTCCGGCCCTATATGCTAACCCTTCGTTAATAAAGGAATTATTTTTATCTTTGCCCGATATTTGAACCACCTGTGAACCATATAGATATCTTTTGCCTGTTTTTTAGAGGAGTTGCCTGGAGTGAATTCATCATTACGAAATCCTAAGTTGCTGTAGTCAGTATTTGCTCTGATAGCTCTTGTAAACGGAATTACTGACTTTCACTTTCGTATGAAAGTCCTCGCACCGGCCTCTCTGCTTGCTTGAAAAGTTGACTACAAATAAACCGTTTTTATAAAGCCGGGATAATAAGGATTTTGGAGTGAAAAATTGATGATGCAGGGAGCAAAGCAGGTTCAGTGGAATAATTTATGATATATCAGTATTGTCTCTTATCAGGCATAGATTAAACGAGCACCTTTTGGTTGCGGTATCGGATCACCAAATTCTTTAGCTGTATCAATCCATAAACGAATTGCTTCTTTTGCACTCTTTAATGCTTTTTCAGGAGTTTCTCCATGAGCAAGGCAACCGGGCAGTTCAGGTACTTCAGCTATAAATGCATTGTCGTCGTTGCTCCAGTAAATAATAATTTCATATTTAAACATTACTGATCCCTCCGAATTTATATTTTACAACAACAATTCTTACTTGCTTTACCTGATAAGGTTTTGCCATATTTCCATCACGTTGTAGATTGAGCTTTTCTGTGATTCCATCTTTTCTGAATATGTGGTGACTTCCTCTAACACGCATTTCAAACCCCAGTTGTTTCAACAGAAGACATAAGTCTTCAAATGGAATATTTGCGTCAGAAGTGCCACTTAGTATTTTCAGTAATAGTTTATCATGTTTACTCATTTAATGACTATTTTAGCAGAAACTTGAGGGCAGTGGTCATTATTGTATTCAATTATGCCGTAGGAAGTATTTATTGTCATTCATACGATGCAAATTAATATCTTTAACCATTTTTTGAATAGCTATTTATTTCCTGAATCTTGTTTCCGTTTACTACAACCCTCATTTTCTCAATTTCAAGACTTGCATATCTCTGCCTGGTTATTTCTAAGGTGCTGTGACCTAAGGCCTTACTGATAACCTCAAGAGGTACGCCGTCATTCAAAGCCTGAGAGGCTATTGAGTGCCTCGTAGCATTCTTCAGTTGTATTTTAATGCCGGCCCTTTTACAGGCTCTGTTCCACGTCTTGCGCAAGGTATTGCCCTGGCAAGGTTTGCCTACCGAATTGTTAAATGCAAAGGCTTCAGGGAGCTTATTTTTCAAGATGCTGACATCAAATTGAGAGGATAAGGGAAGATAATAGCTCTTTTTGTTTTTGCGCGGTCTGAGTTCGTTGACGCTGAATGCCCTGCAAATATGAACCGACCGATCCTGAAGATTGAAATCCTTGATCTTGAGGGCTGTCGCCTCTGATATTCTTACCGGGTGGTACATGAGAAAATAAAAGATCGGCCTGAAGGGGGCCAGGATGTGCTCTATGATTTTCCCTTGATCTTCTTTGCTTATCCAGACAATCGGCGGCTCAGGAGGTGACAGGACATGAAAATAAGGCATTCTCGCGAGAATCTCACGTCTCAGCAGGTAATAGCAGAAATTCTTCAGCATGGTCATTATATTCTTCTTGGATTTCGGGGCGAAGGCCTGGCAGCGCTGCTCGAATTCCTGCTGTTTCTTATCCAGGTCTCCCAATTCTTTCTCGAGGGCACCCATCCCCTCAAGCCAGGCCAGGGCATTGCCCATATCCTTTAGTTTCCCGGCCAGTGACGCTTTCCTGTTGCTGCTTTTCTGTCAGACCGGTCTGCAGATCCCTTCTCTTCCTCTTCACTCAAGACCTGGATGCCCTTCAGTTCCGCCTGCAAGATCTCAAGTCTGTTGTTCCTTCCGTGCGGCGCTCGTGAACTTTCATCGATATGTGGCTGTAGATCTCCGTGCCCGTGATCTGCTCCAGGATGGGCGCCCGCTCATCGGGGGAGGCCTGGAGAAAGGCCGTGAATCCACCCTGGGCAAGAAGCATGGAACGGGTAAAGCGGTCGAAGTCCATCCCCGTGACCTTCTCGATCAATTCACCAACCTGGGTGATCTTCGATTCCAGGACCCCGGAATCGGCATCGGCTATCTCGTGCCTGGCCGGCTGCAGCTCGCCTTCCGGCTGTTTCCGGGCCCGGTGCTGGCTCCAGTGGCAACGATAGCGACCCTTCTGCGTCTCGAAGGTCACCTCGGCAAAGCATTCACCTGTCTGGCGCGACATGATCTCGTTGCTGCTTTTCGTCACCTTCTCCAGACGGGGCGTCCTGCCGTAGAGCCCGAGACAGATGGCATCCAGGATGGTCGTCTTGCCTGCGCCCGTGGGACCGGTGATGGCAAATATGCCATCGGACGCATAGGCCGGGTGGGTGAAATCGACCTGCCATTCGCCCGCGAGCGAATTCAGGTTCTTGAACCGCACGCCGAGTATCCTCATGCCGCTTTCTCCTACTCCGCCATCGGGTCCTGCTCATTCAGGGCGACCATGATTTCCCGATAGGCGCTCAAGAGCGCCGGGCGCTGATCTTCGGGGATTTCATGCGCTTCGAGACAGCGCTTGAATACGTCCGTCACGTCCAGGTCGTCGAGGGTCTCGTCCGTATCCATGGCGCTCAGGGCACGTTCCAGTACCCGGTTGTTCTTGACGCGGAGGATCTCCAGGCCGGTCCCTCGACGGCCTCATCCAGGCGCTTGCGCAAATCACCGGCGATCTCGTCTCCTTCGTAGATGATCTCCAGCCAGGCATTGCTTCCCGGGACTTCATCTCATCGATGTCGCGGGCAATGGTCTGCCAATCCCCCCGCAGGGTCTTCAGCTCCTGGAAACGGGGTACGGGAATATTGGCCACCTTAGGGTGCCTCGTCCGAAAACTCGACGACGACCACGCTCTTCTCCTGCCCGGCTTCCCCGAAGCCAATCGGCAGAGGCGAACCGGAATAGCGGATAAAATCCGAACCGCCCACCGTCTGCGGGATATGAAGATGGCCCAGGGCAAGGTAATCGATGGATTCAGGAAAGACATCCGTTCGGACCTGCGGGAGGGAGCCGATATACAATTCGCGCACGCCGTCGCCGTCAACGGTCTGGCCGCCGGCCGCGAAGAGATGCCCCATGGCGACAATAGGCACGGGCTTTTTCAACGGGCGCGTTTCTCTTCGGCCGCTTCATACACCATCCGGTAATGAGCCCGGATTCCTTCGATGATTTTTCGCTCCTTGTCCTCGACACTCTCCCCCGCCTCGGCGGTGCGGATGTCACGGTCCCGGAGATAGGGAATGGCGCAGACGATCAGCCGGGGCTCATGATCCGGCCCGGCAATCACGATCACTTCATCTTCGGGTGACGCGGATGCGCACCCCACGACATGGATGTTGAGAAATTTCAGGAGTTCCCGGGGGGCGTTCAAAAAAGAGGGCGAATCGTGATTTCCCGCCGTGACCACAACATGGCGGTCTGGGCGAGGCGGCCACACGGCAAAGAAAACGGTAATACAAGTTCCTGGGCATGGTTGCTGGGCGTGCTGTTGTCAAACACGTCCCCCGCCACCAGAAGCACATCGATGTCTTCGCTCTCGATGAAGCGCCGCCAGCCAGTTCAAGAAAGGCTTCGTATTCTTCGTATCGCTTGCGGCCATACAGGGCGCGGCCAAGGTGCCAGTCGGAGGTGTGGAGAACCTTCATGTCGTTTCATTCCGCATGGTTACTGTCCGTCTAAACGCTGTTTTATACTTAGGCTTATTGCTCTTCAGGGGGAAGAATCTTTTCAAGTTCAACAAGAAGCGGAGGGAAGTTATTGGTAACCGCATCCCACAGGATGTCGTAATCGACAGCGTCATAACCGTGAATCAACCTGTTACGCATGCTTATTATTTTTGGCCAGGCAATTAAAGGGTATTGTTTTTGTTTTTCCGTGGGATATTTATTTGCCGCTTCCCCGACCAGTGTGACGAGGTGCGTGAGGGCGAGGCAAAGGATTTCGTCTTTTTCAAGATCGTCCCTTGTTTTTCCTTCTATGACAGCTATCGCCTTCCTCACATAATCTCTCATGTGCAGCAGGCGAATTGTCGGGTCATGTTCTGGCATATTGAACTTCTGCGTTCTTTAACACTGAATCACGAAAGTATTTGCTCAAAGAACGAGGGGTTGTAATCTCAACCTTCCGTCCTCCGAACAGGCGAGAAAGCTCTTTCTCCATATCATATAGCTCAAAAAAACCCACTCCGGCGCCCGGCTCAAATTCAACCAACACGTCTATGTCGCTCTCCGAGCCGAAATCATCCCGAAGCACCGAGCCGAATAGTGCGAGCTTCTGTATATGGTTCCGATGACAGAAATCCCTAACTTTCTCTTGTGGAATGGCAATCTTGCTTGGCATTATAATAACTCCGGAATTTTATATGATTATAATCTATATCGATCCCGCAAGCAAATGAATGTTTGCTTCCCTCCTTCACCACCACAGGCTGGTTTGGCGATGCGGCCACACGGCAAAGAAAACGGTAATACAATTCCTGGGCATAGTTGCTGGGCGTGCTGTTGTCAAACACATCCCCCGCCACCAGCAGCACATCGATGTCTTCGCTCTCGATGAAAGCCGCCAGCCAGTCAAGAAAGGCTTCGTATTCTTCGTATCGCTTGCGGCCATACAGGGCGCGGCCAAGGTGCCAGTCGGAGGTGTGGAGAAGCTTCATGTCGTTTCATTTCGCATGGTTACTGTCCGTCTAAACGAAATTTCTTACAGCATCCAGTAATCATAAACTTATTAATTGGACAGTCCTCATATTCATAGATTTCTTGCCGCGACTCCGTTTCCTTCCGCTAAAACCATCTCCCAGCCCGGCAGATAAGCGTTCATCAGGCTTTTGAAGAGTTTGCCGTG
This sequence comes from uncultured Nitrospiraceae bacterium, assembly GCA_963725545.1. Taxonomy (GTDB): domain Bacteria; phylum Nitrospirota; class Thermodesulfovibrionia; order Thermodesulfovibrionales; family SM23-35; genus DYFC01. Next base: position 22,350 of record CAVRZG010000016.1, read on the forward strand.
ATTGGGCACCTGGAGGTGGAGGAGTTCGTGGACGATGACGAATTCTTGAAAAGTTCTCGGTTCCTGAAGAAGATCGGCACTGAAACAGACCCGTCCCTTGCTTGAGCAGGAGGCCCACTTTTTCGTCATCCTCTGGATGCGGATCTGCACCGGTTTCACCTTCATGACAACGGCCCAGCGGGCAATTTCGGCCTTTAATTGCTTTTTTGTTCTCAAGCTTATCGTCTTGGCTGTTGACCTGTCCATCATTTGCGGTCCAGCCTCAAGAGCTTCTCGACAATGCCCAGCATCAAATCCTTGCCGACGACAGGAAGCGTCAGCTTGTGCAATTCCGCCTTGAGCTGCCGCAGTTCGGCAACATTGTCCTTGAAATTCGGGAAGCGGAGAAAGGCGTTATTGACAATCGGGGCGAGGCTGTGAAATCCTTCACCTTTTCAATTTCAGGAGCCATAAATCGTGAAGGTGTTGATGTCGAAACCGGTCTTTCCCCGCTCCCTCCGGGCTTCGAGAACCTCCCTGATCAGTGCTTCTACTTTCTTCAATGCCTCCAGCGCCGTTACCTGCCGATCATCGAAAGCCTCCTGAATGGCTTCCGCCCTTTCACCGATGGGTTTTAGGTAGGGACTGTCGTCGCCTTCATCCGTCGCTGTCTTGATGATACTGTTGATGAGATTGATCACCTTGTTGTTGTTCGATGTTTTGCTGTCTTTCAGCGCCTTCAAGGTCGTCTCATCGATCTTGACCGCCGGAGTTGCGGTTTCCAGACCGAAGGTCGC
>CAVRZG010000017.1:0-33191 GCA_963725545.1 uncultured Nitrospiraceae bacterium
ATATCGCGCTGTCTCTGTGGTGGTGGGGTATTTATTTGATAAATCTTATCTTGAAAGGATAAGTGTAGGATTCCCCTTTGTAAGTTGTGAGAGATGCAATTATTACGAGCAGAGCATTGATCGGCGCCATGACAAAGATCAGTATCATCCCGAGGCCGAGTTTTGTAAGGTACAAAAAAGCTCCGGCTAAAGCGATATAGAGCGTCATCGAAAGCTGAAAATTCAGCGACTCAATCCCCTGTTCCCTGACAAAAGGATAGACATCTTTCTTGAGTATCCAGACAATGAAAGGGCCTGCAAGATGTCCGAATGGTATTCCGATCAGCCCGAGGAGGGCTGTCAGATGACAGAGCATTCCCCATAGCCGGGACTGCTTGTCATTACTTTCTACATCATCATTATGTTCTTCCATGGATTACCTGTCCTGCTGACAAAAACAGAGAGCGTCAGCCTCTTTCTTTAAGTTTTTTGCGGAATGTGCGTCGAGACCGCTTGTTTTTAGAAAGGTATCTTCTTCCATATCGGCGATTTCTTTGGCGAGAAAAATGCCATTTCTGAAGAGCATGTCAACGGAGTTTCTGGTTATGGAAGACAGGATGTTCACAGGATAGAGTCTCTTGTTTTCAATCATCCTCTCAAGGCTGTCCTTTCCCGGATATCTCCAGCTTATGATCCTGAGACCCACGCATTCCGCATACCTTATGGCATCCGACGAGCAGCGTGTGTTTGTTACAAGCCAACCCTGATAAGTATTAATTTTGGCGGAAGAGTGTGAGAGAAAAGCTCTTTGAATATCGGCAAATCTCGAATTGACATATAGAGCAGTTTTGACGTCAGTAGAGTTTCCGCTGTTGCTGTGATATTTACACTCTACTACAGAATACTGGTTGTCCTTCCGTGCAAAGACGTCTACTTCATGGGTTACGCAGTATCCCTCCATGATCTTGTCTACTTCTGTTGAGTAGCCATATTCGTTTAGTATGCTTGCAAAATATTTCTCGAATTGATAGCCCGCGGGTCCAAGTGAATAGATTGCCTTTTTAATGGAGTATCTCATGTCGGAAACCCGGCTATACTGCCGAAGGAGTCTTTTTGCAGTTCTGAAAATGTGTTTTGTATGCGATGCGGGTGTAATCTGGCTCTCGACTTTCAGAGCAATCTCCCGGGCAACATCTTCCGTGGCCCCTGAACGGACGAGGGAGTCGATAAGTTTGTGAATATTGAATTCCTCCAGTTGGCCTGATGCTTTGGTGATGGTCACGGACATGAAATCATTCTATCATAAATGTTATTCAGGAGAGCTATTTATTTCAGAAGACTGAGTATAAGCTTAAGTCTGATCAGGCCACGAGCTTACACGCATAAAGAAGGGGGAAAAGATTTTAATGGCGGGGTGGACGGGACTTGAACCCGCGACCTCTGGCTTGACAGGCCAGCGTTCTAACCAGCTGAACTACCACCCCATGCAGGAGTAAAATGGTAGGCGGAACAGGGCTTGAACCTGTGACCCCAGCCTTGTAAGGGCTGTGCTCTCCCAACTGAGCTATCCGCCCGAAACTGAATCGTATATCTTTAGACGAATCAGATATTCAGAATAAATATAATATTCATTTTCGGAGAGATTTGTCAATGAAGAGATAATGAATTGCCGGTCTTATTTCTTCAGAGTGACTATCCCGGTTTCCGCGTTATAGTCATACTTTGATAGATCGAGACCGGAACCGATGAACTCCTTCGCCTCATCCAAGGTGTCGGGAAATTTGCCATTGGTTGCGTAGTAAGACTGAACAGCTTTTTTAACTGCATCGAGATTTGCGGTTTCCCCTGCCTGCTGGCCCCTTTTATAAGTATTAACCAGGGTATCACCGTATTCCGCTACAGGGTTTGAAGGTTTTTCGCTGCACGACAAAATGAAGAGAAAACAGATTAGCAAAGAAATGATCGCGTGTCTTTTATATTTCATCATGAAATTTTAACCAAGAACTGCTCCGTTGTCAAACAGACAGACAGCAATCTTGCCAACTATATGACCCGCATTACCTGTCCCGAAAAATGCTGTTTGCCTCTACGCGACAGGAAAGTGCTTCGAGTTGCAAATTTATGGTATTTTTGCAGAGTCAAGTATGTTGTAAACAGCCTTGATCGCCGTTGAAGTCTCAGGAAGCTGAAAGACTGCTTTTCCCTGAAGGTCAAGTCTGAATATTTCCTCATCCCGGGGAACCAGCCCGGCGATGACGAGGCCCTGTTCCTCAGCGATAGCTTTCAGGTCCTTCCCTTCTCTTCCTGAGGTCCTGTTAATGAGGAGAACACTTCTGTCAATCTCAAGCTTGAGTTCCCACACAAGATCATGAATTCTCTTTGCCGTATGTATGCCCTTTACGGATGGGTCACTTATAATGAGGAGGAGATTGACCCTGTGGGTCGTTCTTCTGCTGAGATGTTCCATGCCGGCCTCATTATCTATTACAACATAGGGATAGGTCTCCGAGAGTTTGTCCGTATATTTTCGTATGACATTGTTTGCGGCACAGTAACATCCCGGCCCCTCCGGCCTTCCCATTACCAGCAGGTCGAATCCCTTTGCTTCGATGATTGACTGCTGGACCTGGTAATCAAAAAGCTGCTCCATCGACATTCCGCCCGGGCGTTCAGCCCCGCTCCGTATGACTTCAAGCGAATCTTCCCGCAGTCTTCCGATGGTTGCATGAACGTCAACCCCAAGGGCCTCATTCAGGCAGTTGTTCGAATCCGCATCAACGGCAAGGACCGGCATTTTTCTTTTCTCAATGATATATCGGACGGCAAGACCTGCAATGGTTGTCTTTCCGGTTCCGCCTTTGCCTGCTAATGCAATCGTGTAAGCCATGTGATTATTATAACCGGTTCCGCCCCCATTTCTGTTGATAATAGAGCCGCAGCATAAAACCCGGAGATAGCAGACAAGATAGCAGCCGGTAGTTGAAATTTTTCAAACAATAAAGGAAAATAGTAGGCATATGGCAAATTTCAATTTGTCTCGTCTGTGTTGTGCTTCAGCCCTTTTTCCCCTGATAATCCTGTTGACTATGAATTCAAGCTTTGCCCAATCTCAAGGTGTTGCTGCCAGATATGTCGGATATACTGTCTGTAAGAACTGTCACGAGAAGGAATACACCAGTTTTGTGAAGTATGCGAAAAAGAGCAGGTCGTTTGAGAGCTTGAAAGAGTCAGAAAAGGGTTGACGGAAGAAGAGCTGAAAGGGTGCTATGTCTGTCATACCACGGGATATGGAAAGCCCGGCGGTTTTGTCAGCCTCGAAAAGACCCCTGAACTGAAAAATGCAGGGTGCGAAGTTTGCCATGGACCGGGAGAGATCCATGTCAGGACTAAAGACCCGCGTTATATAAAGAGACATTTGACGATGAAGGACTGTGAAAGTTGTCACATATCCGAAAGGGTTAGGGCCTTCAGGTATAAGCCCCTGATTCACGGGGGGGCGCATTAAGAGACAGGGATGAATTATGAACATTGATCTGCGCGTTCGCACTGAGAGACAATGATTGAACTTATAAAGAAGAGACTCGGCTACAAGATAATGCTTGCGATGCTGGTTATCATCCTGATGGTTCTGCTTGCCGAGATTTACATGAGGATATATTTCGGCACGAAAGACAGGCTGGAAATCGCTACATCGATCAGCCGCGAACTTGCTGATTCAATTTATGCCGGAATTAAAAACCCCATGGAACTGGGCGACAGCGAGGCTATCAGAAGGGAACTTTCTGACATCAGGGAGAAGATGAAGGATGTTGAAGTCTTTATCTGTGACTTTGACGAGGAGGTCATTTATTCAACCCATTCCGACAAGTTGAAAACAAAACTCTCTGACTCCATCAGGAACGCTTCCATATCACAGACCCTGGCGGAAACACTGAAATCAGGCATCGAGCCGGCTTTTCAACCGAGGAAACCTCTTGAAGATATAGTCAATGGAAGAAGGCATCTGATGGTAATAAGGCCTATCCTCAATGAAAAGGACTGTTATCACTGCCATGGCTCCACAAGAAAGGTCCTGGGCGGTATCGTGGTAAGGCTTGATGCAGAAAGGACCTATGCTCAGGTCGTAGCCCAGAGGAACAGGACGATACTGATAGTTGTAATCCTGATACCAGTTGCGATTGTGCTCATCTATTTCATGGTGAACAGACTGGTAAGACGTCCTATTGAAAGTCTCGCAGAGAAGGCAAAGAGGTTTGCAGAGGGTGATATGGCTGTTGTTGTGGATGTGAAGACAGATGATGAGATAGGCATACTCGGCAAGACCTTTAATTATATGGTTGAAAGTGTCTCCTCGTTCAGCCAGAAGCTGGAACAAGAAAACAAGAGAAAGACGGCTTTGCTAAATGAAAGGACTCGTTTGCTGGCATTGCTGGAAAGGGCCAATAAAGATCTCAGGGAACTGGACAAAATGAAGTCGACATTTCTTGCGAACATGTCTCATGAGCTTCGTACTCCCATGAATGCCATTATCGGCTATACTGATCTTTTGATTGACGGAGTTGATGGTCCGATCAACGAAGAACAGGAAAAGAGCCTGAACAAAGTTGCGGCGAATGCCAGACATCTCCTCCAATTGATTAATGATGTCCTTGATATCTCCAAAATAGAAGCAGGAAAGATGAAAATCAATCCCAAGGAACTGGACCTGAAATGGCTGGTAGAATCCGCTATGCCGACCTTTGAACCCCAAATGAAAGCGAAAGGCATAACACTCACAGTCAATATCCCTGATGGACTGCCCCATGCATATGGAGATGAGGACAGGGTGAAGGAAATCCTGATAAATCTGTTGTCGAATGCAATGAAGTTTACCCATAAGGGGGGAATTACACTATCTGCACGCATTTCCGAAAGGGGCGTAAAACCCGGGGACCCACCCATCTTCATGGAGGTTTGTGTTGAAGATACAGGAATAGGTATAAAAGAGGATGACATCGGGAAGATATTCGATAAGTTTGTGCAGGCGGATCTTACGACCGTACGTCAGTATGAAGGCACAGGCCTCGGTCTTAGCATTGCCAGGGGACTGGTATCTTTGCATAAGGGTATAATCTGGGTGACCAGCAAATTAGGCGAGGGAAGCAGGTTCTGCTTTACGCTTCCGCTGAAGAAGGAGATTCTTGAAACACCTTCTGAGCCGGTTATTGAGACGAGGATATCAGAGGCCCTTGCCGACTATTTTGCCAGGCCTGTAGAGGATTTCCTAAAGGATCCGGTTTATGCCGGCAATCCGATACGGTGCTGGGAGTACGTCCATTGCGGCCAGCCGAGCTGCCCTGCATACGGGAGCAAAGAGGGAAGATGCTGGATGATTATGGGTACCCATTGCGCTGGAATGAAAGTCGCTGCCTATCCGGAGAAGGTAGATTTCTGCAAGGGTTGTGAACTCATGAAAAGCATTGTCCAACAATCTGAAGAACAGTATCCCATCGAACAGGAAATAAGAAGGCAGTCGGACAAGAAAATCATTATGGTCATCGATGACAATCCTGAGGCGATTGATATAGTCTGTAAATATCTTGGAGACGATTATGCTGTTGTAGGTCTGCTCGGGGGAGAGGCAGCTGTCGAAAAGGCCAAGCAGATCAAACCTATGGCTATTACTCTGGATATTATGATGCCGAAAAAAGACGGATGGCAGGTCTTAAGAGAACTGAAGCATGATCCTGATACTCAGGATATCCCGGTAATCATTATGTCTATCGTCGATGACCAGAGGATGGGATTCAGTCTCGGGGCAGCGGAATATATTGTGAAGCCTGTTGAAAAAAATGATCTTCTGAGGAAATTGAAGACCCTCGAGAAGAGAACGAAAATAAAGAGGATTCTTGTTGTAGATGATGATCCCAACACTGTGAGATTAATCGGCAATGTTCTTGAAGAGGCAGAATATCAGGTAACAACGGCTTTTAACAGTGAAGATGCCGTAAGGTCGATCGAAAATTTCAGGCCAGACCTTATAGTTCTTAATCTTACAATGCCGAAGACAGGGTTTGATGTTATTGAATATATCAAGGCTGCAGGGAGAGACAAGGACATCCCGTTGATCGTGCTGACGCAAAAAGACCTTACGGAAGAAGAGGCTGATGATCTGAACGGCAGGATACAAGGCATATTGAACAAGGTTGTTCTTACTAAGGAAGATCTCCTTCAGGAGTTAAAGGATACAATTACCAGGATCAGCAAAGAGCAATGAAAACCAGATGATGTTCCGCTGGTTGTTCTTACTATTCACCTTTCTGCCCTCCAGCGCGTGGGCGTATGTGCCCCACGAATATCCTGCCATTTATACACAGCAACTGGGCAGAATTTTTCTCTTTCTTTCATTCCTCGTCGTAATATGGTCAATCGTCCATTACGGCCTGCATAAGCAAAATGGCTGGAGATTCCTCTTCCTCTCTTTGATTTTTTTTACGATATGGGACCTGGATGTATTTATGGGGCGGATTGCAGAATTTGTAATGCTCCCGGAAACAATGGGCAGTTCGGTAGGGTGGGAGTATTTCATGCGATCCATAAAAATTGAGAGACTTGAATTTCTCTATTATTTGGGCAGACTTGATTTCGTATTGCTGAACATAGCGATGCTGCTCTACTATCTGGGCCTGAGAGAGATTCTGGCTGCAGATAAGGAGAAAGGGGATGGGTATTCAGTCGTGATCCTGCCCCTCCTGCCTATCCTTATGACTGACGTGGCGGGAAACATCATCTTTATTGTGCTGTCGATAATGAGTTTTTATGTCAGCATAGAACTCTATAAGAGAGAAAGGAACAACGTATTAAGGAATTATTTTATCTGGCTCTCCTTCTCATGGGTCCTTTTCTCAATTTCAAGGTCTTTCGGACATGTCCTGAGGCATATACTTATTCCGACAGGTAATGAGTATGTATGGAAAATCTTTGAGCCCTTTAGCGGAAGTTTCAATACGTTTGCTCTTTTCTTTGTCGGGTCGGTAAGTCTTTTTTTTATTCGCGTCTATAAATCCTATATGGAGATAACCGAGGACAAGAGAAAACTGGAAAGAGATAAAGTAGAACTCCAGGAACTGGACAAGATGAAATCTGCCTTTATGGCCAACATGTCTCATGAACTCCGTACACCGATGAACACCATCATAGGTTACAGTGAGATGCTCCTTGATAAGATTGACGGGCCTTTGAACGAGGAACAGGAAAAGAGCTTGTCGAGGATAAGAAACAGTGCCAGGCATCTGCTCAAATTGATAGACGACGTCCTGAATATTTCGAAGATAGAGTCGGCAAAGGTGAAGCTTGACATCAGGGAGCTTGATGTGAGAAAACAGATTGATTCTGTCCTATCGTCTTTTGATCCGCTGCTGAAGCAGAAAGGGTTGAGTCTGGTGGAACACGTAGGGGAAGATTTACCGACCGTGTTTGGAGATGAAGAGAAGATCAGGCAGATCCTTGCAAGCCTGCTCTCCAATGCAGTCAAATTCACTCAAAAGGGCGGCATTACCGTAAGTGCTGCGCCGTCAAATTTAGGTGTCGGTCCGGGAAAGTCGCCACTTTTTCTGGAGATATGCGTAGCAGATACAGGGATCGGAATAAAGAGCGAGGACCTCGAAAAAATATTTGATAAATTTGTTCAGATTGATTTTACATTGGTGCGCCAGTACGAAGGCACCGGACTTGGACTGAGTATAGCCAAAGGGCTGGTGAAACTTCACAAGGGTTCAATATGGGCAAGTAGTAAGTATGGCGAGGGCAGCAAGTTCTGTTTTACCCTGCCGGTGAAAAGAGAAATACTTGAGAAAGCTTCTTAATGCTTTATAATAGAGGAGGTCAAAATCATCTGAAGTATAAAAGAGGATAAAAACTGCCATGCCAAGGAAGATATTGATCGTTGAGGACAATGAGGACAACCGGGAACTTGCTGTAAAGGTTCTCAGAAATAAAGGCTATGAGACTGTTGAGGCTGTGGACGGAGAGCAGGCAATAGAAAAGGCTGTCTCGGAAAAGCCCGATCTGATATTGCTGGATATCTCACTGCCGAAGCTGGACGGATATGAAGTGGCTAAGAGGCTGAAGGAGATGGATGAATTCAAGGAGATTCCCATAGTTGCTTTTACGGCCCACGCCATGAAGGGAGACCGGGAGAAGGTCATTAGTGCGGGTTTCGAAGGATATATCTCAAAGCCTATTAATGTCCGTGAGTTTCCCGATCAGGTAAGGTTATATATAAGGGGCAAAAGGGAGAGCGTTTTAGGTGGAGAGAACAAAGAAGATCTTAATCGTTGATGACGCTGAAGATACTGTTGAACTCCTGAAGAAGAGGTTCCGCTCTGAAGGGTATGATACGGCAGAGGCATATAACGGGGAAGAAGCCTTGCAGAAGGTGCCTGAGTACAATCCCGACCTTGTCGTGCTGGATGTCATGATGCCGAAGATTGACGGCTACGAGGTATGCCAGAGGCTGAAGGCGGATGAAAAGACAAAGTATATTCCTGTTCTTATGCTGACTGCAAAAGGGGAGGTTGAGCACAAGGTCAAAGGTCTGAATATCGGCGCAGATGATTATATGTCCAAGCCCTTTGATTACAAAGAACTCTCTGCGAGGATCAGGTCCTTGCTCTCCATCAAGGCCACACATGAGAAGAAAGTGGTGGAAGAGAAATCCGGCGCCCTTGAACAGATGATGGAACAGGTCGCGCATGAGATAAGAAACCCGCTAACGTGCATCGGAGGGTTTGCGCGCAAGGTCTTCAGCAGGCTTCCGGAAGACGATCCGAACAAAAGGTATATGCAGATGATCATAGAAGATGTGGGTGTCCTCGAGAGTATGATCAAGCAGCTTATAGAGCTGAAAAGCCTCTCGATATCGAGAAAGGAACCGGCGGATATTAACGCTGTCATCAAGGACTCCTTGTCTGTATTTGAACAGGATTTTGTGAACAAGGGTGTGACTGTTGAGACTGTTCTGTCGGATAATCTCCCCAGCATCACTGTGGACAGAAAACTTCTGAAAAGGGCTTTCTGCAATCTGGTCAAGAATGCTATCGAGGCCATGGAAACAGATGTTAAGAGGCTTAAAATTACGACAAGTTTCAGTAACAGCTCTGGATGTTCAGATATCTGATACGGGAAAGGCATTGAGAAGGAAAAGATAAAGAATATCTTCGACCCGCTGGTAACATCAAAGGTTTACGGTCCCGGATTAGGTCTTACCTTTGCCACAAAAATAATCCAGGACCATCAGGGGACTATTTCCGTAGACAGCGAACCCGGCAAGGGAACGACTTTTACAATCAGTTTCCCGGTCGGGTAAGGAAGACTATTCAGATTCTCTATCGAAAAAATGTGGCCCATCATCCCCGGCAGGCACATATGCAGAAAAAACTTTGCAACGCAGGATTTGTCTTCATACCAATTTCGATAGTATCCCACAAAAATGCAGTGTAACCAGATTCAAATGTCCCACTGAGGAGCTGCGCAAAGCTTTTTCTGCATATGTGCCTGCCGGGGTTTTTATCGAATGGACTTCTTTAGTTATGACTGCTTTGTATTGAAACCCACGTTATTTCACAGTCCTCAGCGTCCTCAACCGGGCAATCTCTTCCTGATAACCGTAGATGTGGGCACCTGCGCTATACGCATACATCGGGCCGTTTTTCAGGTTTGCCTCAGACGCAACATACTGCTTGAGGAGTTCTATCCCACCAAGGTTTGTGGGGAAGCCGGCCCAGAGGTCCCAGGACCTGAAATATACAGTCACCGTAAGAAACAGCTCGTTGTCTGACGGTATTACCTTAAAGTCGATCAGTCTTAAACATGGAGGGTCAAGCTTGCCGTCTTTGCCATAGCAGACATCTATATCGTCAGGAGTTCCGACCTCTATCACCGCCTGGTTTGTAAGAGGAGTTTCCTTCAGCATCTCAACAACTCGCTCAAGCTGAGTTCCGCCTCTGGGCATACTGTGCTGTATCCTGCTTGCATACGTATAGGTTTCATTCTCGGCAAGTTCAGGGTCCATAAGGTAGTTGGCAAAATAATCTTCGATATATTCCGTTGTAGTGGGTGACGGTATTCCCAGTCCCGGCGGCATACAGGGGACCATGTCATAGTAGGGATGCTCTATAAATACAGCAATGCCTGGATACTGCAAACGGTATTGTTCATTTTCGAATGAGCCCTTCTGAATATTTTGTGAATAAGCTTTGTCGAAGAGATTGAAAATCAGCTGAAACCATGCATCTGATATTGTCTTGGCTATAAGGAAAAATGGCTGCATACATCTCCTTTTGTTATTGAATACCGTAGAATAGGGACGTGTAGTGGATGAAGATTATGAATTCACATCCCATCAAAATCCCCCTCAAGAGGGAAGGATTTCGTTAACGTTTAATATTTTACTCTTTACGGCTTTTCTTTATCCAGACCGGCATATAACTGACCCGAAATTAGATGAACTATTATGCCTTCCTCTCAAATGCCCTGGCGCTGATGAGCACAAATGCGATCGAGGTGGCGGCTATTACTATCACGCTTGTCAAGAGGGAAAAATCAGGTCCCATATACCCGATTTCCCCGGGCAGCAGCACGTGTTTGATAGCGTCTATGCCGTAGGTCAGCGGATTCAGTTTTGCAGCCACCTGAAGCACCGTCGGAAGGAGCTTTACCGGATACATCGCGCCTGAAAGGAAGAACATAGGCATAATTATGAAGTTCATGATTACACTGAAGCTCTCGTAACTTTCGTAGAAAGTTGCAAGCACAATGCCGAAGGCGGATATGCAGAATGACAGAGAGGCGCAGATGAAAATAGCAGTAATTATCTGCAGAATACCCAGTTTAAGACCAAGGAATGGAAAGAGGGAAAGGATGATTACAGCCTGAATGGTGGAGACGATAGTGCCGCTCAGGGCTTTGCCGATAACTATCGAGAGTCTCGACACAGGAGCTACAAGGATCTCCTTCATGAAACCGAATTCCTTGTCCCAGATTATTGAGATGGAAGAAAAGACAGAACTGAACAGAATAGTCATGCCAAGTATCCCCGGGAAAATAAACTGCGTATATGATACTCCCGTACTCTGCGGAACAAGGCGCGACATGCCTGATCCGACTATGAAAAGCCAGAGCAGCGGCCGGGCAATCGCTGAAAAAAGACGGCTTTTCTCCCGGATGAATTTCTTGAATTCCCGTGCGACGATAACGTAGATTGCGTTTAGTTCCATAATTTAAATCCCCGCCTTTGGCAAGGGAGGGGAGGGGAGGATTTCGTTCATTTTCTTCTCCTGTACGCCCGTATCGACTCTCTTACAGAATCGCCCGACGTGGTTTCCTCATCTCTTATCGTCTTCCCTGTCAACTGCAAAAAAACATCGTTCAGGGTAGGCCTCTGAATCCTGACAGAAAGGACTTTGTCACCTAGCGACCGTATCAGCTCGGGAATGCAGGTATCTCCCCTGCTGCATGTCAGGTAGAGTTCGCTCCCTTTTTCAGCAACCTCCAGCTTCAGAAGATTCTGTATCTCTCTCTTCGCAGCCATATTATCGGTTGTGGTCAACGACACCACATCTCCTCCTATGATCTTCTTCAATTCATCAGGGGTACCGGACGAGATGATCTTACCGTTGTCAATGATAGCGATCCTGTCGCAGACTTCTGCTTCTTCCATGTAATGAGTGGTCATGAAAATGGTTACATTATGCTTCTTCGGCAATTCTGTTATGAATTCCCAGAGGTTTGATCTGCTTTGCGGATCAAGCCCAAGGGTAGGCTCATCAAGAAACAGGACCCTGGGCCTGTGGATCAGCCCCCTTGCCACCTCAAGCCTCCTCTTCATGCCACCGGAGAATTTCTTGACAAGATCGTCTCTCCTGTCATAAAGATCTACAAACATCAGCGCTTCATGTATCCGACCTTTCATCTCATTTTTTGGGACATTGTACAGATATGCGTGGAACAACAGGTTTTCATAAGCGGTCAGGTCCTTGTCGAGCGTTGTGTCCTGAAAGACGATGCCTATGGCCTTTCTTACTTCAGATGGCTCTGTCATGCAGTCATGGCCGGCTATTGCAGCAGTTCCTGATGACGGTTTCAGGAGTGTACAGAGGATATTTATCGTGGTGGTCTTTCCCGCGCCATTAGGTCCTAGAAAACCGAAGATTGTTCCTTCTTCCACTGTCAGAGATATGTCATCGACGGCTGTCAGCGGACCATATTTCTTTACAAGGTGATCCACCCTGATAATGGCATCATTCATACCATTCAATCCTGTTCTTCGGGACATGCCAGTGAATAAAGTCATACCAGATGCCGATTGGGGCTTTCCTGACACCCTTAAACCTTTTATGGAGCATCGGAAGTGCATCCGGGACATATAGGAAGGCACACGGTTGCTCTTCAGCGAGAATTTCATGGATTCTGTGGTAGATTTGTTTTCTTCTTTCGAAGTCGAAGGTGCGTCTCCCTTCGAGCAAAAGACGGTCAACCTCTGAATTCTTGTATGAGATGAAATTGAATTCCCCTTCTTTTGTCTTTGAAGAATGCCATATGTCATACAGATCGGGGTCTCTTGACAAACCCCAGCCCATGATGACTCGCTTCAAACCTCTTTTTGTCGATAAACTCGTGGAGCATCGCCTGCCATTCAAGGACCTTAATATTCATCGTTATGCCGACTTCTTTGAGGTCCTCTTTAATGATCTGGGCCGCCTTCATCCTCGAATCGTTGCCCTGGTTGATGAGTACGGTAAACTCAAACGGCTTTCCATCTTTCTCAAGAATGCCGCTTTTACCTTTGACCCAGCCTGCTTCTGCAAGCATTTCAATGGCTTTTTCAGGGTTGTAGTCGAAGTCTTTGACGTTTGGATTATATGCCCAGGATTCCGGAGGGAAGGGACCTGTGCAGGGTGTGCCATATCCAAGTAAAACGCCCTGTATGATATCACTCTTGTTGATTGCATGAGCAATTGCCTGTCTCACCCTGATGTCACTGAACCTCGGATCGAGAAGATTATATCCCAAATATGTATATCCAAAAGAAGGATAGCGAAATTTCTGAAAGTATTTCCTGAAGATTTCCTTGTCCGCCTGAAGCTTGTACTGAGGAGGGGTAAGGGACATAACATCTATCCCTCCGAATTTGAGTTCCAGAAACATTGTTGCATTATCCGGTATCACGCGGGCGATATATTTCTCTATCCCAGGTTTCCCTTCAAAATACTTATCGAACGACTCCAGGACTATCTTCTGACCGGTTACCCATTCTTTCAGTTTATACGGACCGGTACCTATTGGATTTCTGCTGTAATATTCAGCTTGTTATATCTTTACCATAAAGTATATGTTTAGGTAAAATACCCATCTGCCAGGACTCCAGGGCAGGCGCAAACGGCTCTTTATAGACAACCTCCACAGTGTATCTGTCCAGGGCTTTAACAGTCTTGACAGGACCGTAAATGCTGCTGTAAGGAGTAGGAACCTTAGGATCGATAGTAGTGTTGTAAGTGTAAATAACGTCATCCGCTGAAAATTCAATTCCGTCATGCCACAGGACACCTTTCCTGAGGTGAAATATTATCCTGAGTCCGTCGGGTGAGATCTCCCAGGATTCGGCCAGGTCGCCCGTGATTTTAATGTCCTTGTCGTATTTGGTCAAGCCGTTGTAGATCAGTCCGCTTATGTCCCCTGATGCGCTATCAGAGGCCAGCAGCGGAAGAAGACGTTTCGCATCAGCGAGCGAGCCGACTGTTATGGCATTGGGGTTCTTTATGTCCGGTTCGCGTGTGCAGGAAAAGAGAAAGCAGATAAGAGCGACTGAGATCAAAAAAGCTGATATGACTTTCATCGAATAATCCTCTCACCAGATGCGTAGCTGCAAATTTGCCCAACTATTTAAACATCTCAAGTAATCCGCTAAGAAAATATGCACGAAGGAAAGGCAAAGGCAGGATATACTAACATTTCTTCTTGCGAGTTCCCGACTCGTTGTAGTTCCTTCTTCACGTAGGGACTCCCATTTTCGGATAAATCAGAAACATAAAGACCAGCCACGCCACCAATACAACTGCCCCTATAATCCAGTCCAAGTTCATAGTCCTGCACCTCTTATTTTTTGTCTATCAATGCCTTTAATTCATTCGCATCTCTGTAACCGGGAACAACCCTGCCGTCAGGGAGTATCAATGCGGGAGCGCTCGCTATACCAAGGTTCGCCGACAGTT
Source organism: uncultured Nitrospiraceae bacterium (assembly GCA_963725545.1). Taxonomy (GTDB): domain Bacteria; phylum Nitrospirota; class Thermodesulfovibrionia; order Thermodesulfovibrionales; family SM23-35; genus DYFC01. The sequence continues at coordinate 14,229 of CAVRZG010000017.1, forward strand.
TCATATTCTCGTCAACTGCGGATGTCTTGCATTTTGCAGGAGGCAAGGACTTTTTCTCAAAGGCGTCATCGAGAAATTTGATATTTTTTTCACAGACGATGGTTTTAGCCTTTTCATAGGCCCCGGGATGCATTTTCAGAGGCGCCATCTTGATATAGAATGCTATGTCTTTTCTCTCTCTTACGACCTTCTTCATCTCCTGATGAAGTTTGGCGCAGAAGGGTCAATCAGGATCGTCGAATACAATGAACCTGTGCTTTGCATTCCTGTCGCCAAGGATCAGTGCATCCCCTAAGGGTATTTGGGAGACGTTCACTTTATTCAGTTCCGAGAGGCGTCCTGTGTAAGATTCTTTTTCCCCTGGATCGTGATAAGCGATCCGGTAAAGATGTTCTTCTTTGGCAGGTCGATATAAACCATACCTTTCTTGCCGTTTGTATCGACGTCTACTTCCCACAGATATTTAACGGGTCCTGGTCGAACATTCAAAACCTTTATGTTTTGGCCAAATTTTTTTAGCAATGCCTGGGCTTCATCCTTCTTTAGTGTGTGGCATTTAGAACACGGCTGGTCTTTCTGAGGGAATCCATATGAAACTGTTGTAAAACAGAAAAGGGACAGCAAAACAACCGAGAGAAATAACCTCTTCATTCAATACCTCCTATTCTTTCTATACTACCACAAGAAAGAAATCATTGGAAAAGGTAAAAAATCTTTTCACGTGAGAGGGACGCCTTCTTCAGCTCAGGCGCTACCTGATGGAGATTTCGTAATTTGTTGGCCCAAAAATGCAAGTCAGAGAATTTACAGAAATGCATATGGTCATAAAAACCTTTACAACGCAGGATTTGACTTTATGCAAATACCAAATGGTATCACATAAGAACGTAGACGGTGAATGTAAATCAAATGTCTCACTAAGGAGCTGCCGTAAAGCTTTTTCTGCCCATATGCCTCCCTGCTTTTTTTATCAATTGCATTTTTTGTGTTAGAGCCCCAGTTTCTCAAACAGCTTTACAATAATTGTATTTGAAATAATGATGCCTTTTCTTGTAAGCCTGAGGTAATCTCCGTTCAGGTCAAGATATCCTTCATCAATCAATTCTGCCGAGGCATCGATGAGGTTTCCGTCTTTATCGTTTTCCACGAACTCCGGTGAGTAAAGGTTCTTTACATTTAAGCCGTCCATTTTCCTGAGGCCGAGAAAGATAGTCTCTTTCAGAGCATCGGACGGGGTTATCACGGTCGATTCTGTTTCAGGCACTAATCCGGTATTCAGGCTATCAATATATTTGCCGATATCCGCAATATTTTTTGTTCGAACTCCGTTGACAAAGGAATGCGCGCCCGCTCCTGCGCCGATATATTCACCTCTGTTCCAGTAATTGATGTTGTGGAGGCATTTGAATCCGGGCAGGGCAAAGTTGGATATTTCGTAATGCACGTATCCGCGGCCTGCAAGATAATCAATTGCATGGTTATACATTTCAAGGATCAGGTCTTCATTAGGGCGGAGTAGGACTTTACTAATTCATAAAACGGCGTATTTTCCTCCAATGTAAGCTCGTATGTGGAAATATGAGACGGAGAAAGTCCGACTGCCTTTTCGAGTGACTCTCTCCACGACTCCGATGTCTGCCCGGGCAGGCCATACATCAGATCTATTGAAAAGTTTTTAATGCCGGTTTTTCTGATGAGGTCAATTGATCTGAATGCGTCATCGGCATTGTGAATTCTGCCGATTAGCTTCAGTTCGTTGTCATGGAAAGACTGAATTCCCACACTTAATCTGTTGACTCCGGTCGAAATCAGGGCTGTTCACTTTTGATTCATCCAATGTTCCCGGATTTGCCTCGATAGTTATTTCAGTGTCAGTTGAAAAGAGAAAATTATCCCTGAGACATTGAAAGAGTTTCGTGAAACATTCATCAGAAAGGAGAGACGGTGTGCCGCCACCTATATAGATTGCCTTTAGCGATTGAGCAGAATTTCTTTTGAAGGCTTAACTCTTTGCACAGGGCGTCAACATAAGACTCGGCTGACTGATCGACTATAAGGCACTGAGAAGAAATCGCAGTAGAGGCATTTCTTTGATGCAGAAAGGGATGTGGATGTAGAGGTAATCAGGCATATATAATTTGGTTCATTCGTAAAGAAGTTGAAATGCTCATCAGACTAATGGATTCCCGCTTAAGACCTGCGGGCCAACAGTAGGCGCCCTAAGCGAATGACAAACAAAGACGACCATTTAAGATTGTCATCCTCGGTCTTGACCCGGGGATCCAAGGTGTCTTCAACTTAAATACGAAAGACCCAAAACTGTTTTAAAAAGATTCCAAACAACTGGAACGATAGACAAATCAGATTTCGGCTTCTCACTTCACCTTCAGCACCGCTAAAAATGCCTCCTGCGGGAGTTCAAGTTTGCCGAACTGCTTCATCCTCTTCTTGCCCTCTTTCTGTTTTTCGAGCAGTTTTCTCTTGCGGGAAATATCACCGCCATAGCATTTGGCAAGCACGTCTTTTCTCATGGCCTTTACGCTTTCCCTTGCTATGATCTTGTTGCCGATAGCGGCCTGAATGGCAACCTCATACATCTGGCGGGGGATGATCTGCCTGAGCTTCTCCGTCAGTTCGCGGCCTTTATAATATGCTTTGTCCTCATGCACTATCAGGGAAAGGGCATCGACTTCTTCTCCGTTGAGCAGGATATTCAGTTTAATAAGGTCTGATTCCCTGTAACCGATGAATTCATAATCCATCGAGGCATAGCCTTTTGACAGGGATTTCAGGCTGTCGTAGAAATCCCAGAGTATCTCATTTAAGGGCAGTTCATATTCGACCTTTATCCTGTCTTTTCCTATGTATGAAAAACTCTTCTGGGTCCCTCTTTTTTCCTGGCAGAGATCGAGAATGGGACCTATAAATCCGGATGGAACAAAGATGGTCGCAAGGACAAAAGGCTCTTCAATGGTCTCAAATTGTTCGGGCAGCAATGACGGGTTCTCGATATGTATGACCTCTCCGTCTGTTTTTGTCACCCTGTAAACGACAGTCGGCGCAGTGCTTAGGAGTAGAAGATCAAACTCTCGCTCAAGCCTTTCCTTGATGATCTCCATATGGAGCAGTCCCAGAAAACCGCATCTGAAACCGAAACCGAGGGCCAGAGACGTCTCCGGCTCGTATCTGAAGGAGGAATCATTCAGCACGAGCTTATTCAGAGCGTCTCTGAGGTTTTCGTACTGATGGGCCTGCGTCGGATAGAGCCCGCAGAAGACCATCGGTTTCACATCTTTATATCCCGGACACGGCTCTGACGCGGGGTTGTCCGCACCGGTTATCGTATCGCCGATTTTGGTCTCGGTAACGAGCTTTATGCCGGCTATTATATATCCGACCTCTCCGGATGTGAGTTCATTGACAGGCTCCATCTTCGGCGAGAATATTCCTACCTGTGCCACTTCAAAGGTACCGCCTGCAGCCATCATCCGTATCTTGTCGCCGGCTGAAACCTTGCCTTCAAACACTCGTACAAGAACGATGACGCCCTGATAGTTATCAAACCAGGAGTCAAACATTAATGCCTTTAAGGGTTTGTTGTCATCTCCGCCGGTGACGGGACCTTTTTCACTATTGCTTCGAGAATCTCCTTTGTTCCTATCCCTTCTTTTGCGCTGGCAAGTATCGCCTCGGAGCAGTCAATGCCGATTGCGTCTTCTATCTCGCGCTTTGTCTCTTCAGGGTCTGCATTCGGAAGGTCTATTTTGTTGATTACGGGAATGATTTCAAGGTTATGTTCAACAGCAAGATAGGCATTTGCAAGTGTCTGGGCCTCAACTCCCTGGGACGCATCAACAACGAGGAGCGCGCCTTCACAAGATGCAAGGCTTCGCGAGACCTCATAGGAAAAGTCAACATGGCCGGGTGTATCTATGAGATTGAGGATATATTCCTTTCCGTCGTCTGCCTGATATAGGAGCCTTACCGCATGGGCCTTGATAGTGATGCCGCGCTCTTTTTCGAGGTCCATGGAGTCGAGAACCTGCGCGGTCATCTCCCGCGCACTGAGGGCGCCGGTATATTCGAGAAGGCGGTCTGCCAGCGTCGACTTTCCGTGGTCAATATGGGCTATGATTGAGAAGTTGCGTATATTTTTAGTCATAATTCCTTCAGAAGATAATAGGGAATATTTATTTTATCATAAATCGACAAAATGAATACGGGAAACATCTGGTGTTCTGTTTGCGTTAGACTGTCTGAACATGGTAAACTTATCGGAAACATCGAGGTAAAATAATGCTTGATGACAGTATTCAGACCGGTTTGACATTTGATGATGTACTCCTTTTGCCCGCCAGGTCGGATGTGCTTCCAAAAGAGGTCAATATAGCAACAAGACTCACACGCAACATAGAAATAAATATACCTATAGTCAGCGCTGCAATGGACACGGTTACCGAGGCTGACGTGGCAATAGCCATTGCGCGTGAAGGCGGCATAGGAATGATCCACCGGGCTATGAGTCCGGAAAGACAGAAAATAGAAGTTGATAAAGTGAAGAAGTCCGAATATGGAATGATCATAGATCCCATCACGATATCACCTGATTCGCCCCTTTCAGATGCGATGGCGTTGATGCAGAAATTCAGGATTTCAGGGGTCCCGGTGACCGTCGAAGGAAAACTTGTCGGCATCATTACTAACAGGGACCTCCGCTTCGAGACACAGTTCAACAGAAAAGTATCGCAGGTCATGACAAAGGCAAACCTTATAACAGCTTCTGTCGGTACGACCCTCGAAAAGGCGCAGAAGCTCCTCCACAAATACAAGATAGAAAAACTTCCCATTGTGGACAGGGCAGGACGGCTCAAAGGTCTGATTACGATCAAGGATATCGAGAAGAGGAAGAAATATCCTCACGCCTGCAAGGACTCCATCGGAAGGCTTCGTGCCGGCGCTGCCATCGGGACGGGTGAAGACTCGATACACAGGGCTGATCTCCTTATCAAGGCCGGGGTTGATGTCATTGTGATAGATACGGCCCATGGCCATACAACGCCTGTCCTGAACATGCTCAAACTGCTGAAAAAGAGATACGATATTGATGTCATCGCCGGGAATATTGCTACTGCCGAAGCTGCAAAAGATCTGATCAAGGCAGGCGCCGATGGGATTAAGGTCGGCATCGGACCCGGGTCGATCTGCACTACGCAGAATAATTGCAGGAGCAGGTGTGCCCCAGATAACGGCAGTCAGAAACTGTTATGAAGTTGCAAAGAAATATAATGTCCCCATCATCGCAGACGGCGGAATAAAATACTCTGGAGATATAACGAAGGCCCTTGCAGTAGGGGCGCACTCGGTTATGATCGGCAGCCTCTTTGCGGGCACCGATGAATCTCCCGGAGAAATAGTGCTTTTGCAGGGTCGCAGCTATAAGGTATACCGAGGAATGGGCTCGATAGGCGCAATGGAACACGGGACAAAGGACAGGTATTTCCAGGCAGGCGTTAAGACCGCGAAACTTGTCCCGGAAGGTGTTGAGGGAAGGGTGCCTTATAAAGGCGCCGTATCTCAAAGCATACTTCAGCTCATCGGCGGATTGCGTTCGGGTATGGGCTACTGCGGCTGCAGGAACCTTGATGAACTGAGAGAGAAGGCGAGATTTATCAGGATCACGAGCGCCGGTCTCAGGGAAAGCCACGTCCATGACGTTATCATAACCAAAGAGGCCCCGAATTACAGGCCTGAATGGTAAATGCATAACGAAAAGATCTTAGTCCTCGATTTCGGTTCTCAATATACACAGCTTATTGCCCGGCGCGTCCGGGAGAGCAAGGTGTATTCAGAGATATTTCCCTATAACGCCCCGATAGAGAAGATCATCGATTTCAGGCCGAAGGGGATAATCCTCTCCGGAGGCCCTTCGAGTGTTTATGATCCGTCTGCTCCGATCCCTGACATGAAGATATTCGAACTCGGGTTGCCTGTCCTCGGCATTTGTTATGGCATGCAGCTTATGGCGCATATGCTTGGAGGTAAAGTTGCGAAGGCGCAGAAGAGAGAGTACGGAAGGGCCGAACTTATGATTGATAAGAAGCTAAGCCTTTTCAGGGACATTCCGAAAAAGACCGTAGTCTGGATGAGCCACGGCGACAGGATAGAGAAGTACCCCGTTGATTTTTACCCCGTCGCGCACACGGACAACTCCCCGGTAGCTGTCATGGCAGATAAAGGCAGAAAATTCTATGCACTGCAATTTCATCCGGAAGTAGCGCATACACCACTTGGTTCGAAGATAATCAGGAATTTTCTCTTCGAGATATGCGGATGCAGGCCGCTCTGGACGATGAAGTCTTTTATCGATACCACTACTGAGGAGATAAGGGAGAAAGTAGGGAAGAAGAAGGTGGTCTGCGGCATCAGCGGAGGAGTTGATTCAACGGTTGCAGCTGTCCTCGTGCACCGGGCCGTCGGCAAGCAGCTTACCTGCATTTTTGTCGATAACGGGGTCCTCAGGGAAGGGGAGGCAAAAAAGGTCGAACAGACCCTCCGGAAGCATTTCCATATGAATATCGATTGTGTCGACGCCTCTGAAAGGTTCCTGAAAAAACTGAAAGGCGTTGCAGATCCGGAGAAAAAGAGAAAGATAATCGGCAATGAATTCATAAGGGTATTTCAGGAAGAAGCACAGAAGATCAGGGGAGTCGAGTTTCTTGCCCAGGGCACTTTGTATCCCGACGTGATTGAGAGCGTCTCTTTTAAAGGCCCTTCAGCAACTATTAAGAGTCACCATAACGTAGGCGGTCTTTTGAAGAAGATGAAGTTGAAGCTTATAGAACCCCTGCGGGAATTATTCAAGGATGAAGTCAGGGTACTCGGCAGAGACCTTGATATACCCGAAGATATAATCAACAGGCAGCCATTCCCGGGGCCCGGCCTTGCAATAAGGATAATCGGCGAGGTAACGAAAGAAAGATGCGATATCTTGCGGAAGGCTGATACGATCGTATGGGAAGAGATAAGAAAGGCAGGGCTTTATACGAAGGTCTGGCAGTCTTTTGCGGTACTGCTCCCTGTAAAAAGTGTCGGCGTGATGGGTGATGAACGGACATATGAGAACGTTATTGCTGTTAGGGCTGTCAACAGTCTTGATGGAATGACCGCCGACTGGTCGCGCATTCCCTATGATGTGCTGGGAACGATATCAAACAGGATCATCAACGAAGTAAAAGGCGTCAACAGGGTAGTCTACGACATCAGCTCCAAACCGCCCAGTACGATTGAATGGGAGTAGGTAAAAGTCGTACGAATTGATTCTGCAGCAATCAGTTTGGAAGCGATAAACTTGGTAACCATGAGGCATGATGGACATAAAGGCTTATTTCAATGAAAAGCGTGAGCTTGTCGATTCCTATCTGAAAATATATTTTTCAGATCCATTTAAACCTTCCTTGCTTCACGAAGCAATTACATACTCGCTCTTTGCAGGCGGCAAAAGGGTAAGGCCCATACTTGCGCTTGCGTCGTACGGCGCATGCGGGGGCGATCCGGTAGATATCCTTCCTCAAGCATCTGCTCTCGAACTTATACATACCTATTCGCTTATCCATGACGATCTGCCGGCGATGGACAATGATGATCTGAGGCGGGGCAAGCCGACTAATCACAAGGTTTTCGGTGAGGCGATGGCTATACTTGCCGGGAGATGCGTTGCTGACAGAAGCATTTTCCATGATAACTTCAATTCAGAGTTCAACGCGCAAGATACAGGATTCTTCAATTGTGGAAGTCATTCGCAGAGTTTCCATTGCGTCAGGAGTCTATGGGATGGTCGGGGGACAGGCTCAGGACATACTTTCGGAAAACGGTGTTCCGGACGTTGAGACCCTTGAATTTATCCATCTCCACAAGACAGCGGCATTAATTAAAGCATCTGTTATAATAGGGCCTGTACTTGCGGGGAGTGAAAGGAGTATATTAGAGGCATTGTCGGACTATGGAGGACATATAGGGCTTGTCTTTCAGATTATTGATGACATCCTGGATGTGGAAGGCACCACAGAAGAACTCGGTAAGACGGCAGGTTCTGATTTGAGAAGGAGTAAACTGACTTATCCTGCTCTCTATGGCGCTGGAGAAGGCGCGGCAAAAGGCAGAGGACCTTGTATCAAAGGCAATCCATTGTCTCAGACCTTTTTCCTCTGATGCAGACCCGCTCAGAGAGATGGCTTTATATCTCCTCAGGAGGAGGGCTTAATGTATCTTGAACAGATTGAATCACCGGCTGATGTGAGGACTCTCTCCATTTCCGACCTGAAAACCCTTGCGGACGAAATGAGAGATTCCATTATCGAAAGGGTATCAATAAACGGCGGCCATCTGGCGTCGAACCTCGGCGTAATTGAACTCACCATAGCCCTGCACTATGTGTTTAAATCTCCTGAAGATAAAATTATCTGGGATGTCGGGCATCAGACATATCCTCACAAGCTTCTGACGGGGCGGTTTAAACGGTTTCCGACAATCAGACAATACAGAGGCCTGTCCGGTTTTCCAAAGAGGGATGAAAGCGAGCATGATATCTTTGGCACGGGCCACAGTTCCACCTCGATCTCCGCTGCTCTGGGGATACTCGAGGGTCGGGACAAGCGATTAGCGGACCATAAGGTAATTGCGGTAATAGGAGACGGCGCGCTGGGTGGCGGCCTTGCGTTCGAAGGTCTCAACAATGCGGGACATCTCAACAAAGACCTCATAGTTGTCCTCAATGATAATGAGATGTCTATATCCCCCAACGTCGGCGCGCTTCATGCCTATTTGAACAGGATACTGACCGGCGAGTTATACCAGAAGTTCAAGAGGGACACCAAATACTTTCTTGAGAGCATACCTAAATTGGGAGGCACTGCGTCAAAGATAGCTCAGAAAACTGAAGAGATGCTGAAGATGCTCTTTCTCCCGGGGATCATTTTTGAGGAGCTTGGATTTAACTATATCGGTCCCATTGACGGCCACAATATTGAAGTCCTGATAGGGACACTGAAAAGGATAAAGACTGCAACCGGCCCGACCCTTGTCCATGTGATAACAAAGAAGGGAAAGGGGTATGAGTTTTCCGAGAAGAACCCCGCTCTCTTTCATGGCATAGGTCCCTTTGAACCCGATACAGGCTCTCCCATCAAGGGAAATAAGAAGACTTACAGCGAGGTCTTCGGCGAAACTCTTACTGACCTGGCGGGCCGGGATTACAGGATCGTTGCCATTACTGCTGCCATGAAGGAAGGCACAGGACTGGAGAAATTTGCAGAAAGATTTCCGGAGAGATTCTATGATGTGGGGATAGCGGAGCAGCATGCCGTTACTTTTGCCGCAGGCCTGGCAACGCAGGGAGTGAAACCTGTGGTTGCCATCTATTCAACTTTTCTGCAACGGGCTTACGACCAGATAATTCACGACGTTTGTCTGCAGAACCTGCATGTCGTCTTTGCGATTGACAGGGCAGGGCATAGTGGGAGAAGACGGGCCGACACATCACGGAGTTTTTGATCTCTCTTTTCTCAGGCATATTCCCAATATGGTTATTATGGAACCTAAGGATGAGGAAGAACTGAAGATGATGCTGAAACTTGCACTGCAGCATGACGGTCCTGTTGCGGTACGATATCCGAGGGGGAAGGTACAGGCGATAGAGACAGCATGCCGAAACCGTCATGCCGTTTAAGATCGGTGAGGCAGAGATACTCAGGCAAGGAAAAGATGTCGCAGTCATAGCGCTGGGAAACACTGTATATACAGCTCTTGCGGCAGCTGCAAGGCTTGAAAAAGAAGGCGTTTCGGCAATGGTCGTTAATGCACGGTTTTCAAAACCCCTGGACAGACATCTCATAGCTGCTGTTGCATCTGCTGTGCCCAGGATAGTCACTGTTGAGGAAAATGTCCTTCAGGGTGGTTTCGGAAGCGCGGTCCTTGAATATCTTCACGAGCTTGACATGCCCCATGTGCGCGTGCGGCGCATAGGCATCCCCGACATATTCATAGAGCAGGGCAAACAGACTGAATTAAGGAAGAAATACGGACTTGATGAAGAAGGTATTCATCAGGCTGTTCTGTCTATATCCAAAGAGCCGACTTACACCTTTTGAAAGACAGACTGGATAAGATCCTCGTTTCAAAAGGACTCGCAAGAAGCCGGGAGATAGCCGGCGCCTATCATTATCGAAGGGAAGGTCTTTGTCGACGGCAAGAAAATCACAAAGGCCGGCACCCCTGTCAACGAAGATTCTGATATAACCCTTGAGAAAGTCGATCTTCCTTATGTGAGCAGGGGCGGGCTGAAACTTGAGGGCGCGTTGAGTTTCTTCAATATCAATGCAGAAAACAAGGTAATTATGGATGTCGGGTCATCGACCGGAGGTTTTACGGATTGTCTTCTTCAGAAAGGAGCCCGGAAGGTCTATTGCATAGATGTTGGATACGGACAGCTTGCATGGTCTCTCAGAAATGACCCGAGGGTTGTCCTCCTGGAAAGGACAAACATACGGTATCTTGATACAATATTAGCAAATAACGAAATCAAGCTCGACACTCAGAAAATTAAAGACCTCACAAATGCCGGTATAGATATGGCTGTGATAGACGTTTCCTTTATTTCTTTGACAAAGGTTGTACCGACGGTGTTGAAGTTCCTGAACGAAAATGGCGAGATACTGGCGCTTGTTAAGCCGCAGTTCGAGGTGGGCAAGGGTGAGGTCGGCAAAGGCGGGATAGTCAGAGAGGAAGCAAAACGAATGAAGGCAGTTCACGATGTTCAGAAATTTATGCAAAATCTTGGGCTTGTTGCCTTCAGATATATATCAGTCGCCTGTACCGGGACAAAAAGGAAACATCGAATATTTTCTGTATCTAGAAGAGGGAGAAGATTTGAAAGCTGAAACAGTCCGAATAATAATTAGAGTTTAATACTGCGGACAGGTTCCGCATTCTATTAAGGGGAAAGTTATGGAAGAGGAAAGAGTTTTAATAGGAATAGATTTCTCGACGGCATCGCCACTGGCAATAGAACTGCTTCTCGATGATGCTTATGACCCTTCGCTTTATGATGAGATTGCAAAAGCAAATATGAACAGACCGGAGGTCCTGCGAATGGTGCTTGACTGCCCGGATACGCCTGACGAGGTGAGACAGAAGATTTCTTCCTTGTTGAATGTTCCGGTAGCGCCGAAAACGGAGATCAAACAGGAACAGAAATCTCCTGAAGACCGCGCCCAGACAATCTTGCAGAGGATTCAGAAGCTGAGCGTCTCAGAGCGCATACAGCTTGCCCTGAAGGGCGGCAAGGAGATAAGGACAATTTTATTGAGAGACTCCAATAAAGAAGTATCTCTGACAGTTCTCGACAACCCGAAAATAACAGAAACAGAGATTGAATTGCTCGCAAGGTCGCGTTCCGTTCCGGAGGAAGTCTTGAGGATCATAGCAAAAAAAAGAGAATGGATGAAAAGCTACAATGTAATCCTTGCCATGGTGAATAATCCCAAAGCGCCCCAGGGCCCGGCCCTCCGCCTTGTGACCGACGTTGAAAACGAGGGACCTGCAGGTGCTTGAAAAAAATAGGAATGTAACCGAAGGGATACGTTCCACCGCAAAGAAGCTCCTCAAGATCAGAAAGTCTATTGTAAAAAACATTGCAAAATATCTTCAAATACCTTTTAATAAAAAACTGACATCTTTTTTCCCAGGGAGTGAAATGCTGAAATCTTTTAAGGTAGAAAAATATCATGCCGGATTAGTTTCCAGGGCCACGTTATTTAAGACCCTGCAATATCTTGATCGTGCAAAGATAGAAACGCCTTTTCTTCTCATTGACAGTGAAAAGGTCAGGGAAAAGGCATCCCTGATAGGACGCCACATCAGAAATGCAAAGCTGTTTTACGCTGTTAAGGCAAATCCTGACATAAAGGTCATCAAATTTCTGAACAAACTCAAGACCGGATTTGAGATAGCCTCTGAGGGAGAACTCGAACTCCTGTCATCCATCGGTGTGGATGCATCAAGGATCATATCAAGTAATCCGGTAAAGACTTTCAAGTTTCTTAAACTGTCTGCCTCATACGGGGTCGACCAGTTTGCTTTTGATTCGACAGACGAGGTGGATAAGCTTGTTGAATATATTCCGGGCTGCAGGGTATACGTCAGGCTGTCGGTACCCAATGAGGGCAGTGAATGGCCACTGAGCAAGAAATTCGGAGTAGAACTGGATGATGCTCTGGATCTTCTTTTATACGCCCAGGAAAAGGGACTGAGACCTGTCGGCATCACCTTTCATGTGGGTTCACAGTGCACGAATATATATAACTGGAACATTGCCCTTGATAAGGCAAAAAGCCTCTGGGATATGGCGGAAAAGAAGGGGTTAAAGCTGAGACTCCTGAATATCGGCGGAGGCTATCCAATAAACTATACAAAAAATGTAGTGGGCATTGAAGCCATCGAGAAGAACATAAACAAGCTCATCTACGAGCGATTTCCCGCATGACATAGATATATACATAGAACCCGGCAGGTCTGTTGTCGGAGATGCCGGTATATTCGTGACTAAAGTCATTGGAAAAGCAAAGCGGGAAGATGAAGAATGGCTTTATATAGATGTCGGCGTTTTCAACGGACTCATGGAGAGTGTCGGGGGTATTAAATACAGTTATATTGTCGAGAATTCCAATCAGGCGAGGTCGAAAAAACTACTGGACTATTGGCAGGCCCAAGCTGTGACAGCTTTGACGTAATAGATAAAAATGTTCTGCTGCCGGAACCCGAAGTAGGCAGGCTCATACTTATCCTGTCAAGCGGAGCTTATACGATCTCTTACGCGTCTGAGTTCAACGGTTTTTCGATACCAAAGACGATTTTAATATAAGCGCAGGGAACCCGGAATTTTTCCACTGTTCTCTCTGCGGTCAGGTTTTGAGACTATACTTAAGATAAAGAAAGGATTGAAGATGATTAAATTTACTGAAAAAGCACCGTATTCTCCGGTTGAATATTTATATGATGTCGAAGATATACTCTACAAGGGGAAGAGTCAGTTCCAGGAGATAATGGTAATAAAGAATCCCCATTTCGGCAAGATGCTTATCCTTGATGAAGTTGTTCAGATCACCGAACGGGACGAATTCTTCTATCACGAAATGCTGACACATGTAGTTCTCCATGCGCAGCCGAATCCCAAAAAAGTGATAGTCATCGGCGGCGGAGACGGCGGCGTCGTGAGAGAGGTTTTGAAACATAAGACTATCGAAAAAGTCTATTTTGTTGAGATAGATGAAGAAGTGATAAATGTCTCCAGAAAGTTTTTCCCGACAGTATCTTCCGGCGTCGATGACCCTCGCGTTGAGATCAAGGTCATGGATGGCGCTGATTTTGTAAAGAAGGCAAAGACCTCGGATATTGATGCGGTGATTATCGACTCGACCGACATTATAGGCTTTGCGCGCAGTCTTTTTACTGAGGAGTTTTTTACAGCTGTCAAGAACTGTCTGAGTGATGGAGGAATGTTTGTCACTCATACGGAATCATTGCATTTTCATAAGGACATGGTTATCGAACTGCAGGAGGCCTTGAAAGAGGTTTTCCCTCTCGTCGACCTCTATACTGCCAATATTGCTACATATCCGGGCAACTGGTGGGTATTTGCCGTGGCAACAAAAGGACCTTCTCCAAGGGAAGTCAGACAGCCCTTTCAGATTGAAACAAAATATTACAGCGATGAAATACACCTCCAGTCCTTTATGCCCAAAGGTATGTATGAGAAGCTTATGCAGCGAAAACTGGAGTGGTGATGACCCGCTGCCTGATCCATTATCTATAGTTCCCGATAGGTCGTTCACTATTATCAACTGCGGAGGGCGGTAAACTGCTATTGAGTTTCTGAATTAGAAACTGCGAATTATCGTTCTATTCCAGCGGGTTCCAATTGAGTCGTCTGTGTTATAATATTGAAGCGAGATTTACGGGAGGTTGTTTTTATATGCCTATATACGAATACGAATGCACAAAATGCGGTAAACAGTCTGAAGTAATACAGAAGATTAATGATAAGCCTCTAAAGAAATGCCCGGAATGCGGGGGACGCATGCATAAATTGATATCTCAGACTTCTTTCATCCTGAAGGGCACTGGTTGGTATGTGACGGACTACGCCTCTCCTGACAGGAAGAAGGCCATGGAGTCCGAAGGAAAAACTGCCCCGGTTGCAGAATCCAAGCCGTCGAAAAAGAAAGAGAAGAAACCCAAAGCTGTTGCAAAAACCTGACAGAGACCTGATGCTTCAGCCTCATGTCCATGTGCCATTTCACCGTATAGAGGAATTCCTGCCATTTATCAGAGCAAAGCGGATAAACCTCGAGATTTTTATTTCTTCGGATTCGCTTGACTCAATAGATAATTCTCAATTAATCGGACTGAAGGAGAAACTGGACTACAATCCCTCTTTGACGATTCATGCGCCTTTTATGGACCTGTCCCCTGCCGCAGTAGACAGTAAAGTCAGAGATGTTACCATTGAAAGATTTAAGGGTGTTTTTGATATCGCTGAAATCCTGAAGCCCAAAGCAATAGTATTTCACTCGGGTTACGAAAAATGGAAGTACTCGCTGAAGGTGGATGTGTGGCTTGAAAACAGTCTGAGGACATGGAGATGTTTTTCAAGAAGGGCCGAAGAATCTGGGAGTAAAAATAGCTATTGAGAATATTTTCGAAGATGAGCCGACGAACCTCAGACTCTTGATGGAAGAGATGTCCTCGGAATATTTTGGGCTCTGTTTTGACACGGGCCATTTCAATCTCTTCTCGAAAATTCCGCTTGACGAGTGGCTTGCGCAGTTCAAAGCTTATATTCTTGAACTGCATCTGCATGACAATGACAAGTCATCTGATGCGCATCTTGCAATCGGTGACGGGACATTCGATTTTGACACTCTGTTTGAAACTCTTGACAATAAAGACTTGATTTGTACAATTGAAGGCCACACAAAAGAAGCTGTCATTAAAAGCATCGAGAGGCTGAAGACTTATTTCTTTAGGTGGGAATAATATAAATTTGTTGGGCAAAAAGGATATGGACAGATTTCTGAAGCAAAAAAACTACCTTTATGCACATGCATGCGTTTATCCGGGATGTACATATGTTTGCATTAATCATAGGTGAGGCTTCCGCTTCGTCTTCAGCCTCAGCGAGATTACCCGTGATTTTTGCTTCAGAAATCTGTCCATATCCCTTATTCTCTGATGGTTTATTTTATGCAAATGATGAGCAAAGAAAGGATTTGAAATCAGATGGGCAACGAACCTAACAAGGTCATCTACTCCATGATCGGAGTAAGCAAATATTATGACAAGAAGCCGGTTTTGAAAGACATCTATCTTGTCTTATTTCTATGGGGCGAAGATCGGCGTACTCGGTCTCAACGGGTCGGGAAAGAGCTCCCTTCTGCGCATCCTGGCAGGGGTGGACAAGGAGTTTAGTGGTGAGACAGTCCTTTCGCCGGGCCATACAGTGGGCTTTCTTGAGCAGGAACCGAAACTGGACGACGGCAAGACCGTGCTTGAGATTGTGCGTGAGGGAGTCCAGAACATAGTTGACGCTCTAAATGAATATAACGCCATAAATGAGAAATTTGCGGAACCGATGTCAGACGATGAAATGAACAAGCTCATTGAAAGGCAGGGCAATGTGCAGGAGAAGCTGGATGCCATGGACGCATGGGACCTGGATTCGCAGCTCGAGATGGCAATGGATGCCTTGCGCTGTCCTCAGGGTGATACACCTGTTGATGTGCTCTCCGGTGGTGAGAGGCGGCGTGTGGCCTTGTGCAGGCTGCTTTTGCAGAAACCTGACATCCTGCTCCTTGACGAACCGACTAACCATCTGGATGCGGAGACGATTGCCTGGCTTGAGCATCATCTGAAAAATTATCCCGGAACTATTATTGCAGTGACTCACGACCGGTATTTTCTTGATAATGTGGCAGGATGGATTCTTGAACTCGACCGGGGACAGGGAATCCCGTGGAAGGGGAACTACTCATCCTGGCTGGAACAGAAGAAGAACCGTCTGCAGCAGGAGGAAAAGACCGAGAGCGAGAGGCAAAAGACACTGCAGAGAGAGCTTGAGTGGATACATATGTCTCCAAAAGGCCGGCATGCAAAAGCAAAGGCCCGCATCAATTCTTATGAGTCACTACTTAGTCAGGATATAGAAAAAAGTTCGAAAGAGCTCGAAATATATATACCACCCGGACCTCGTCTCGGAGATATTGTCATAGAAGCGGATAACGTAAGCAAGGCGTACGGTGACAATGTCCTGATGGATGGAATGAGCTTTACTCTCCCACCGGGTGGAATAATCGGCGTTATAGGACCGAATGGGGCGGGCAAGACTACACTTTTCAGGATGATCACGGGACAGGAAAAGCCCGACTCCGGCACTTTCAGGGTAGGTGAGACAGTAAAACTGGGATATGTCGATCAGAGCAGGGATGACCTTGATCAGAACAAGAGCATCTGGGAGGTTATCTCCGGCGGAGATGATACTGTTCAGCTTGGAAAGAGACAGGTCAACTCGCGGGCCTATGTTGCGCGTTTCAATTTCTCCGGCCAGGACCAGCAGAAGAAGGTCTCGATGGTTTCGGGCGGCGAGAGAAACCGTATCCATTTGGCCCGCATGCTGAAGGAAGAGGCCAATGTACTTCTCCTTGACGAGCCCACAAATGACCTGGACGTCAACACCATGCGTGCGCTTGAAGAGGCCCTGGAGAATTTTGCGGGATGCGCCGTCGTCATCAGCCACGACCGGTGGTTTCTGGACCGCATCGCCACTCACATACTTGCATTTGAAGGTGACAGTAAAGTACTCTGGTTCGACGGGAACTATTCGGAATACGAGGCGGACAGGAAGGCGAGACTCGGCGCCGCAGCGGACCAGCCCCACCGCATCAAGTACAGGCATTTGACGAGGGGATAGAGGCGCCGCCTGACTAACTGCGCGTGCCTTCTTTACGCCGCTGGGACATGAGGGCGTAGATAGAGTTACATGTTACGACTAATCAGGTTGAGGCGTGCGATATGAATGGTGACGATCCATATAATTTGAAGCGGTTTCTGAGTGCTCAGGAAGGGGTATATGAAAGAGCGCTCGCAGAGCTTAAGCGTGGTCAAAAGCGGACTCACTGGATGTGGTATATATTCCCGCAGTTCGATGGATTGGGGTACAGTCCAACCGCGAAGGAATACTCCATCAAGAGCATAGAAGAGGCCCGGCGGTACCTTAACCATCCAGTTCTCGGGAAAAGGCTCTTGGAATGCACGGAAGCGGTGATTGCTCTCAAGGACGTATCGCTTTCAGAAATCTTTGGCTATCCTGATGATCTGAAGTTTAAATCATCGATGACTCTGTTTGAGAAGATAGCAGGCTCAGGCTCCGTGTTTTCGCGCGCCCTCGACAGGTACTGCCATGGAGAGCGAGATGCCGCGACGCTCGGACTGTTAGCCCATATTATTCATAATGCATGAAATAGCAGAGCAGATGCAGTATCATCGCTCATTCTCGGTCCGCTTTGCGGACCTCCGAGGAACAGAGTGTTCTCCGCTTTAAGGCGTCGAACACTCTGTAAAGCCGCTCTGATACAGCATCTGCTCCGATTGGTTAAGAAATTTATGAATAATATGGGTTAGAGAACGCCAATCCCTTAGATTGTGTAAAATATGGCCGGCATATTAATATTGCTAATAAATCAACACAAGGAGGAGATAATAAGTAAAATTTCTTTTTCATAGCTTAAATTTCAGGGAGGGTGGAAAGATGAAAAAACAAACAGCAGTGATAGGCTTTTTGACAATGATCTGTTTTCTGTTGGTCATATGGTTACCATGTCAAGCAGACGACGATGCAGTATATGTATGTAAGAATATTAAGACAGGGGCTCCTCGTCTTGTTAAATCTTCTAATCTATGCAAAAAGACAGAACATTTGGTCACACTGACCGCAGGAAATCAAGGGCCAGAGTTATCGAACTATGTTGAGTTTGGAATGCTTAATCCAAATGGAGCTTGTGTTAATGTTAGCTCAACCTGGACCAAACTCAAAACAACCACAACATCACATTCATTTACAAAAAGCCGAGATGACACAACGATTGAGGTCCATGTCAACTCGATATTCTGGGGAGGTTCTTTCGATAGCGAGACTACTGGAGTACAACTTGGGGTAAGAATTGATGATACAATTCTCCCAAACTTTAAAAACATGGGGTCTGTGAATTCGACTAATACGGGAGTATTCCAGTCGATTTATGCTGTTTTTCAAGGTTTATCAGCCGGGCCCCATACGGTAAGTTTATGGGCACGCACTAACGGTGGAACCAGCCAATGTGTTCTTGTAGATTCTGGAGGATGGGGAGGAACTATTGTTGTAAAAGAAAACTGAATATAGGGGAGAGGAAAAGATTAACTTTAGAATTTTGTAAAATCAGGGAGCAGATTAGAAGGCTTCTACCTCAAAACAGGAGAGATAGAGAGTGTTGATCGGGCTTCAAAGGGATTGAATGGCGTTCAAATGAATGACCATAGAATTCATCAAGATCTACCGGATAGGCCACTTTTGAGAATTGGTGAGGTTGCACATTTTTTCTCCGTCTCACCAAAGGTAATTTATGAATGGCACAATTCAGGAATACTTGAGGGAAGAAAACATAAGGGAGTTATAATGATTAGCCGGACTTCTGTGATTGATTTCATCACGAAAAATGACGTAAAAAAGGACAAAAGAAGTTGATATAATGCCAGTGTTGAAACCTTCCGTTTATCACCAGTTAAAAGGGGTCCGATTTAACCGCACCATCACTACTGATTAAAAAAGTCCATATACTGACATCGTTTATGTCTTCCTGTAGTCCTCACTGTCGCACT
>CAVRZG010000018.1:0-24521 GCA_963725545.1 uncultured Nitrospiraceae bacterium
CAGACAGTATATCCGACATATCTGGCAGTAACACCTTGAGATTGGGCAAAGCTTGAATTCATAGTCAACAGGATTATCAGGGGAAAAAGGGCTGAAGCACAACACAGACGAGACAAATTGAAATTTGCCATATGCCTACTATTTTCCTTTATTGTTTGAAAAATTTCAACTACCGGCTGCTATCTTGTCTGCTATCTCCGGGTTTTATGCTGCGGCTCTATTATCAACAGAAATGGAAGCGGAACCGGTTATAATAATCACATGGCTTACACGATTGCATTAGCAGGCAAAGGCGGAACCGGAAAGACAACCATTGCAGGTCTTGCCGTCCGATATATAATTGAGAGAAGAAAAATGCCGGTCCTTGCCGTTGATGCGGATTCGAACAACTGCCTGAATGAGGCCCTTGGGGTTGACGTTCATGCAACCATCGGAAGACTGCGGGAAGATTCGCTTGAAGTCATACGGAGCGGGGCTGAACGCCCGGGCGGAATGTCGATGGAGCAGCTTTTTGATTACCAGGTCCAGCAGTCAATCATCGAAGCAAAGGGATTCGACCTGCTGGTAATGGGAAGGCCGGAGGGGCCGGGATGTTACTGTGCCGCAAACAATGTCATACGAAAATATACGGACAAACTCTCGGAGACCTATCCCTATGTTGTAATAGATAATGAGGCCGGCATGGAACATCTCAGCAGAAGAACGACCCACAGGGTCAATCTCCTCCTCATTATAAGTGACCCATCGGTAAAGGGCATACATACGGCAAAGAGAATTCATGATCTTGTGTGGGAACTCAAGCTTGAGATTGACAGAAGTGTTCTCCTCATTAACAGGACCTCAGGAAGAGAAGGGAAGGACCTGAAAGCTATCGCTGAGGAACAGGGCCTCGTCATCGCCGGGCTGGTTCCCCGGGATGAGGAAATATTCAGACTTGACCTTCAGGGAAAAGCAGTCTTTCAGCTTCCTGAGACTTCAACGGCGATCAAGGCTGTTTACAGCATACTTGACTCTGCAAAAATACCATAAATTTGCAACTCGAAGCACTTTCCTGTCGCGTAGAGGCAAACAGCATTTTTCGGGACAGGTAATGCGGGTCATATAGTTGGCAAGATTGCTGTCTGTCTGTTTGACAACGGAGCAGTTCTTGGTTAAAATTTCATGATGAAATATAAAGGACACGCGATCATTTCTTTGCTAATCTGTTTTCTCTTCATTTTGTCGTGCAGCGAAAAACCTTCAAACCCTGTAGCGGAATACGGTGATACCCTTGTTAATACTTATAAAAGGGGCCAACAGGCAGGGGAAACCGCAAATCTCGATGCAGTTAAAAAAGCTGTTCAGTCTTACTACGCAACCAATGGCAAATTTCCCGACACCTTGGATGAGGCGAAGGAGTTCATCGGTTCCGGTCTCGATCTATCAAAGTATGACTATAACGCGGAAACCGGGATAGTCACTCTGAAGAAATAAGACCGGCAATTCATTATCTCTTCATTGACAAATCTCTCCGAAAATGAATATTATATTTATTCTGAATATCTGATTCGTCTAAAGATATACGATTCAGTTTCGGGCGGATAGCTCAGTTGGGAGAGCACAGCCCTTACAAGGCTGGGGTCACAGGTTCAAGCCCTGTTCCGCCTACCATTTTACTCCTGCATGGGGTGGTAGTTCAGCTGGTTAGAACGCTGGCCTGTCAAGCCAGAGGTCGCGGGTTCAAGTCCCGTCCACCCCGCCATTAATATCTTTCCCCATTGCTTATGCAAATAGTTCAGCGGTCTGATCAGCTTAAGCTTATGCTCAGTATTTATGAAATAAATATCTCTCCTGAATAAAGTTTATGATAGAATGATTTCATGTCTGTGACCATAATTAAAGCATCGGGCCGGCTGGAGGAATTCAATATTCGCAAGCTTATCGACTCCCTTGTCCGTTCAGGCGCCACGGAAGATGTTGCCCGCGAGATTGCTCTGAAAGTCGAGAGCCAGATTACACCTGCATCTCATACAAAACACATTTTCAGGACTGCAAAAAGACTCCTTCGGCAGTATAGCCGGGTTTCCGATATGAGATACTCCATTAAAAAGGCAATCTATTCACTTGGACCCGCCGGCTATCAATTCGAGAAATATTTTGCAAGCATACTAAAGGAATATGGCTACTCAACAGAAGTCGACAAGATCGTCCAGGGATATTGCGTAACCCATGAAGTAGACGTCTTTGCTCAGAAGGACAACCATTACTCTGTAATAGAGTGTAAATATCACAGCAATAGTGGAAACTCGACAGACGTTAAAACTGCTCTTTATGTCAATTCGCGATTCGCCGATATTCAAAGAGCATTTCTTTCGCAGCCTTCCGCCAAGATTAATACTTATCAGGGTTGGCTTGTAACAAATACACGCTGCTCGACGGATGCCATAAGGTATGCGGAATGCGTGGGCCTCAGGATCATAAGCTGGAGATATCCGGGAAAGGACAGCCTTGAGAGGATGATTGAAAACAAGAGACTCTATCCTGTGAACATCCTGTCTTCCATAACCAGAAACTCTGTTGACATACTCTTCAGAAATGGCATTTTCCTCGCCAAAGAAATTGCCGATATAGACGAAGATACCTTTCTGAAAACAAGCGGTCTCGACGCACATTCTGCAAAGAACTTGAAGAAAGAGGCTGACGCTCTCTGTTTTTGTCCGGAGGACAAGTGATCAATGGAAGAACATGATCATGATGTAGGAAATTAGTGACAAACAGTCCAGGGTCTGGGGAATGCTCTGTCATTTGACAGCCCTCCTGGGGCTGATCGGAATACCATTCGGACATCTTGCAGGCCCGTTCATTGTCTGGATACTCAAAAAAGATGTCTATCCTTTTGTCAGGGAGCAGGGGATTGAGTCGCTGAATTTTCAGCTTTCGATGACGCTCTATATTGCTTTAGCCGCAGCTTTTCTGTACCTTACAAAACTCGGCCTCGGGATGATACTGATCTTTGTCATGGCGCCGATCAATGCTCTGCTCGTAATAATTGCATCTCTCACAACTTACAAAGGGGAATCCTACACTTATCCTTTCAAGATAAGATTTATCAAATAAATACCCCACCACCACAGAGACAGGCGCGACAATAAGGTATAAAGCAGACAGCACTCACTTCTTTCTGTGTTTCATGAGCCTGTCATACTTCTCGGCGCCGATACATTCCCTTGCTGAAGGACACCATTCGATGCATGTCGGCTTCATATCGCGCGATATCGCCTTATTACATGATTTACATGTAATCTCGACTTCGTCCGACCAAATCTCATTTACCGTATCGCACCAGAAACACTGTATATCTTCCGGAAATGGTGTTCTGATTTCTTTGCTGCCCGGACAGCTCTCCTTAAACATAATCCACCGTCACTTGCTCTTTTTTAAAATCATACCACCGTCAAAAGATAAATCAAGACCGACTGACGTCTCTTCAGTCAACATATTGCCTGGATTATCATGGTTATTAATAGGGTGACGGCTCTTTTGATAACGTCAGAAGACTTCGCTAATTGACAACAGCTTTAAGAGAAAGGGTAACCACAGGCCTCCTGGGATCATTGGAATACACACTAATCCCCTTGGAAACCAATCCTCGTTTTCCCTGAAGATCAACTTTGGCATTGATCTTGCTTTTTTCTCCCGGCTTAAGATGACTCGAACTGGCCATCACTGCTGCACAGCCTCAGGACGGGACGATCTTACTTATTTCGAGGTCTTTCGTCCCTTCGTTACGGAAATCAAAATCATATTCAAGTACATCGCCTTTTTCGACTATCCCAAAATCATGCATTTCCGTATCAAACACAATGGAAGGCTGCGCAAATGCAATCGCCGGGAACAGAATGAACGCTGCAAGCCATATTAGCTTTTTCATATTAATATATTACAACATCCTGCCGGGAAAGTACCTATCAAATCAATAGCCGCAGATTTCGTTCCGGCCTGCGGGAGGTCCCATCCGCTATGTTATACTAAAAAATTACGCTTATGCAGGAATTCATTGTCATTAAGGGCGCACGGGAGCATAACCTCAAGAACATAGACCTTTCGATCCCAAGAGAAGCGATAACCGTTATCACAGGCCCGTCAGGTTCAGGAAAATCGTCTCTTGCCATCGATACTATTTATGCGGAAGGTCAGAGACGCTATGTTGAAAGCCTCTCTGCCTATGCAAGACAGTTTATCGATCAGCTCAGCAAGCCGGACGTCGATTATATTGAAGGATTGTCCCCTTCGATCTCTATAGACCAGAAAACTGTCACCCGCAGCCCGCGTTCCACCGTTGGGACCATAACAGAGATATATGATTACATGCGGGTGCTTTATACGAGAATCGGCAAGCAGGTCTGCTATAACTGCGGTTCCATGATCAGGAAACAGGATTCGGCAGACATCATCGGTTCGGTCATGTCCCTGCCTCGCGGAAGCAAGATCCAGATACTTGCGCCTATTGTAAAGGACAGAAAGGGCGAGTACCGGAAGGAACTTCAGGAAATGCGGCGTGAAGGGTTCATCAGGGCGCGGATAGACGGTACCATAACAGACCTTACAGAGGACATCTCCTTAAACAAACATAAACGGCATACGATAGAAATCATTATTGACCGGCTGATCATTAAGCCGGGGGTCGACCGTCAACTAAAAGAAGGCATAGAAACAGCCCTCAAATATTCGGATATTGTGGTGATCAATCTGCTCGCCGGTGACAAAGACATCCTTTTTTCAAAGGCTGCAGTCTGTCCGAAATGCAGTATCAGCTATCCTGAAATCAATCCGATGTTTTTTTCCTTCAACAGCAAACAGGGCGCTTGTCCCAGATGCAACGGATTGGGTGTGGAAAATATCGACGAGGATATAAGTGAACTGCAGGAAGGGTTCAAATTGTGCAGGCTTTGCAATGGAACGAGGTTGCGCAAGGAAGCCCTGAGCATCACTATTCAGGGCATCAACATAATTGAATTCGCCGCCCTTTCCGTTAAAGATGCCCTTCCCTTTCTCTCCGGTCTGATACTGACTGAACGGGAGCAGTCCATAGCTGCGCGCATTCTCACGGAGGTGAAAGACCGACTTCGATTTCTTGAAAAGGTCGGACTCTCTTATTTGACCCTCGACAGATCTTCACTCACACTCTCAGGAGGTGAGGCCCAGAGGATAAGACTTGCAACACAACTCGGCTCTTCGCTCACGGGTGTGCTTTATATACTTGATGAACCGAGCATAGGCATGCATCCGAGGGACTGCACTAAACTCCTTGAAAGTCTCTCCGTCATAAGAGATGCAGGCAATACCGTAGTGGTTGTCGAGCATGATGAAGAGACAATCCGCTGGGCTGACTATATTGTCGATATGGGACCAGGCGCGGGGAACAGGGGCGGCTGGGTTGTGTCTTCGGGGACACCCGAACAAATAAGAAAGGACGAGAACTCTCTGACGGGGAAGTATCTGACCGGTGTTCTGTCCATAGATATTCCTGTAGCAAGGAGAATTCCAAAAGCCTTTATAAAAATCTCGGGCGCCAGGGAATTTAACCTCAGGAATATTGACATTGCCATTCCCCTCAGCACATTTACATGCGTCACCGGGGTCTCGGGCTCGGGTAAAAGCACTCTCGTTCTTGAGATACTTTACAAGGCCCTGTCGAAACATTTCTCCCGAGATGCTGCAGTGCGCACCCCTTCGCCCGGCAGATATAAGGATATTACAGGAATGGAAAATATAGACCGCGTTATATGTGTCGATCAATCTCAGCTGGGAAGAACACCGAGGTCCAACCCTGCCACATACACAGGGTCCTTCACCTTTATCAGAGAATTGTTTTCCCAGGTCCAGGACTCGAAGATACGCGGATATAAATCATCAAGATTCAGCTTTAACCTCTCAGGAGGAAGATGTGAATCATGCAAGGGGGATGGGCTGATTAAAGTGGAGATGCATTTTCTTCCCGATGCCTATATCCTTTGCGATGCGTGTAAGGGAAAAAGATACAACAAGGAGACTCTTGAGATACGATATAAAGGAAAGAACATTGCCGAGGTCCTCGAAATGACCATATCCGAGGCGCTGCAGTTCTTTTCCAATATTCCACAGTTGCGTCAGAAATTGGAAGTTCTTGAAGACGTCGGACTGGGATATCTCCAGCTCGGGCAGCCTGCTTCGACCCTTTCAGGTGGCGAGTCACAGAGGGTCAGGCTCTCACGAGAACTCGGCAAGAGCTCCAGAATAAACACGCTGTATGTACTTGATGAACCAACGACAGGACTCCATTTCGCCGATATACAGAAACTACTTCAGGTCATCAACAGTCTTGTCGATTCGGGCAATACAGTCATAGTTATTGAGCACAATCTTGATGTCATCAAATCAGCTGATTATGTCATAGACCTTGGACCCGAAGGCGGAGACGAAGGCGGAGATGTTATCGCAAAAGGCACCCCCGAAGAAATCACCATGAACCCAAAATCTTATACGGGAATATATCTGCGCGACAAACTGCCCGGCAATAGAAAGGCAGTCGCATGAACAAAGAGAAAACACTTTTGAGGGTTGTCTCTGCTTTATCCTCCGTATTTTGCATTCTGATCATTGTTCTGTCATTGTCTGCATGTTCACCCCAAAAAGATAACATTTATCAGAAGAGCAAGGTCCTGATGGACACGCTTGTCATCATAACAGTTGTATCATCCTCGGAATCCAGTGCCGAAAATCGCTACCAATGCCGCCTTTGCCGAGATCGAGAGACTCGAAGGTCTCCTTGACTTCTATTCTCCGGAGAGCCAGGTTTCCCTGATAAACAGAAATGCCGGGGTGTCCGGCGTGCAGGTTTCCCATGATGTCATAGAGCTGATTGATAAGGCCCTCTACGTCTCGGAAAAAACCGACGGGGCTTTTGATGTTACAATCGGACCGCTCACTTCTCTTTATGACTTTCACAAGCACGTACGACCTGACGATAAGACAATCCGGAAGAATCTTGCGCTCATAAACTATAGGGATTTGTTATTGGACAATGCCGGATATACAGTCTATCTGAAGCGAAAAGGCATGCTTATTGATACAGGCGGGATTGCAAAAGGATATGCCGCTGACAGGGCTGTGGAAACTCTTAAGAAGCAGGGGATCCAAGCCGGAATTGTCGCGGTTGCCGGGGACATAAGGACTTTCGGACTAAAACCCGACGGGAAACCATGGAAGATCGGCATAAGGAACCCAAACGCAACAAACGATAAAGATGAAATCTTTGCAACTGTCGAACTTACAGACATGGCCATATCCACCTCAGGTGATTACGAACGGTTTTTTTTCGCAAACAACAAGAGAATCCATCATCTGCTTAATCCGAAAACCGGGTATCCTTCAGAAGCCTGCCGGAGTGTCAGTGTCATAGCAAAAGAAGGCGTATTTACGGATGCATTTGCCACAGGGGCGTTTATACTCGGTCCCGACAAAGGAATGAAGGTACTTGAGGGCATGGGCTTCGGCGGGATAATAATGGACAACGAGGGGAAGAGTCGTCTGACCCCAAACATGAGAGGAAAAGTTGAGTTTCAAGGCGCTCCTTCGTGATACATCCTGGGCGGACAGGGTCCTTTTTTCCGCTGCTCGTAGCTGTTTCTGTAGCCGGAATCTTTTTTATAAGAGATGTAATGCCCCAGGGGCAGTCGGTCACAATAGAAGTTGACGGAAAACCCGCCTATATCCTCCCTCTTGACAAGGACCGCATGCTTTCGGTCGAAGGCCCTGTCGGACATACAACGGTCGAGATAAAAGACCGGAAAGTGAGGGTAACGGATTCTCCCTGCAGAAACAAATTATGTATAAAGCAGGGATGGGTCGGCAGCGGTTCAATCATCTGCCTGCCGAACAGGGTTGTTGTAACAATAGGTAATAAAGACGAAGAAGAAAGGGCCTGATGCAATTACAGGATAAATACCGGATAGCCCTGCTCTCTGCCTATGCAATTGGTATACACGCACTTGAGAGTCTCCTCCCATCGCCTATACCATGGATGAGGTTCGGACTTGCAAATGTTATCACGGTAATTGCTCTTATGCTGTACGGCTTCCGAACAGCAATGCTGGTAACACTCGTCAGGGTGCTTCTGTCATCACTGCTTACAGGGACATTTCCAGGTCCGGCATTCATTCTCAGTCTCGGCGGCGGAGTATCCAGCACTCTGGCAATGGGACTGGCAGCAGCTGTAGGTCAGCGGCTGTTCAGTGCAGTCGGTTTGAGCATCATCGGCGCATTCTTTCATAATATGGCACAATTGGTTCTGGCCTATTTTCTTGTTATACAGAGAATAGAGGCAGTACTGTTTATCATGCCGGTAATCACTCTTATCGGCACATTGACCGGGGCGCTCAATGGTCTTGTTGCGGCAATGGTCATCAGGAACCTGAAAAAAGATATAATAGAAAAAATGACGGTCGACTAAATCTTGTTTTCAGCCGTCATTCCCGTGCCCGCCCCAGCGGGTTCGCCGGGGAGAATAGGCGGGAATCCAGGATTTTTTGGTTTTTAAAGAGAATGGATTCCCGATTACTACCTCGGGAATGACAAGAAATGGATTCTTTCAGGAGTTTCTATAGTAAAGAGATTTGTGCCGCAGTACATTAATACGATATGAAAGTAGCAAAATTATACAGTTATAACGATATAAGAATAGAAGACCTTCCGATACCTCATGATGGGTCCGCGGGATGCACTGCTCAAAACGAAGGCGTGCGGCATATGTTCCGGGGACGTTATGCCGTGGTACATAGAGAAGAAGGCTCCGCTGGTTCTTGGGCACGAACCGGCCGGCGAAATTGTAAAGGTCGGCGAAGAAGTCACATCCTTTAAACCCGGAGACAGGGTTTTCACCCATCATCACGCCCCTTGTTTCACATGCAGATATTGCAACAGAGGAGATTATGTCCAGTGCGAGACATGGAAAAATACAAAGCTTGAGCCGGGAGGTATTTCTGAGTATATCGTCATCCCGGAGATCAATCTTGAAAACGATACACTGGACCTCCCTGAAAACCTGAGTTTTGAAGATGGCACACTGATAGAACCCACTGCCTGCGTTGTCAAGTCTTTGAAGAGAGGGAAAGTTAAAGAAAGGCGATATCGTTCTGGTTATCGGACTCGGCATAATGGGACAATTGCATATCCTGCTTTCGAGAAAGTACGGAGCGGAAAAGATCATCGGGGCGGATATGGTCCAGTTCAGGCTTCAGAAGGCAAAGGAACTCGGCGCCGATTCAGTCATCGACGTATCAAGAGAAAACCTCATCGATGCTCTCAAGGACCTCTCTGACGGTATCATGGCGGACGTGGTCATTGTAGGGCCGAACAGTGTTGAGGCGATGAGACAGGGGATATCTGCTGCAGGCGCAGGCGGAAGAGTCGTATTGTTTACTCCGGCCAAACCGGGAGAACAGCTTCTCATAAACCCAAATGACCTTTATTTTAAGGACATTAATATAATCACCAGCTATTCGTGCGGACCTACGGATACAGCAGATGCGCTTGATATTATCGAAGAGGGAGTTGTCAGGGCAGAGAAACTCGTCACTCACAGGTTTCCGATTGAAGAAACTCCTGAGGCTTTCAGGCTGACTGCAGATGCAAGGGATTCATTGAAGAGCATTATTGTATTTGAATAAATCGATAGGGGATTATATGAAAGAAGAGCATCTTCACTGTGACTTCATTTCCGGGAAGAATCCGGACAAAGAAAAAACGGAATAAAACCAGGCTTTACAAACATAAAGGCAGCTTTTAGATGGGAAGGTATAAGACCCGAACGGTATAAACCATCAGGCAAAGACTGGGCTGATATTGTGAGGCAGACCCTGATCGGCAACAGGGGAGAAACGAGCCAGATTCCACCTGCGGTATTTCGAGATCGCGTCCGGCGGCAAGAGCAGCTTTGAAATGCACAAGCACGAGCATGTAGTCATCGGCATCAGAGGCAGAGGCATTTGTGTTGTGGGCAAGAAGAAACTGCATGTAGAGTTTCTTGATACTCTTTATATCGAACCCGGGATGCCTCATCAGTTGCGGAATCCATATGATCAACCCTTCGGTTTCTTCTGTATCGTGAATGCCAGGCGGGACAAACCGAAGCTCCTTTCCGAAAAGGTCTGAGACTCTCTGCGCACTCACTCGTTGCACTACGTCAGGGATAGGAGAGTCTGAGTTTCTCCCCTCCTCTCCTTTTGGGACATTTTGCCATTCTCTGAGGCAATTTGCCGGAAATAACCTCCCCCTCGTGATTTAAATTCTGATAAATCAACACATTACAATTGGCATCCATTTTGCATTTTTAAAGACGAACTCGATATTCAGCTTGAGTCGTGAATCAGCTAAAAAGGAGAATGCCTGGGGTTCAAGTCGTGCATTTGTTATTAGTAAGTTATTCAAGGAGGGAAGTCTTATGAGCTTCTGTCCCTTTTTTAAGAACGGTTCTTTTGCAGTCTGCACCGCCTCCGGATCAAATCATCTCCCGAGCATAGCCGATATGGAGGGGTACTGTTTCAAAGATCATCTTTCGTGTCCCGCCTTTGATCAATATACGAAAAGGAATTATTTCAGAACCTGGCCTGATATGAAACCCGGTGGCGTCCCTTTGAACGCGCAGTCCGCGAAGAAATGAAGGTTACGGTAAAGTGTCCGCAAATGGATTAAGAGATGCCGTGCAGGAAATACTATCCCCGGCCGGTGTTGCGATCAACGGAGACAAGCCATGGGATATGCGGATAAAGGATGATAGATTCTACCAACGGGTACTGAGAGACGGCAGTCTGGGACTTGGGGAAACATACATGGATGGATGGTGGGAGTCTGAGCGCCTCGATGATTTCTTCGCTAAAATCCTGCCGACTCAACCAGAGGAGAAGATTAAGAAGAACTGGGGGCTGCTTCTCAATATCTTCGGTGAAGTAATTCTGAATCCGGGTAGAAAATCGCAGGCCTTTCATATAGGAGAAAAACATTACGACAAAGGAAATAACCTATTTCAGGCCATGCTCGACAAAAGAATGGTATACAGCTGCGCCTATTGGAAGGACGCCACGGACCTGGACGGCGCACAGGAGGCCAAGTTAGACCTGATCTGCAGAAAACTGGGGCTCAAGCCGGGTCAGCGGATACTTGATATAGGGTGTGGATGGGGAAGTCTCGCGAAGTACGCCGCTGAAAAGTACGGGGTTGAAGCCACAGGCATAACGGTCTCGAAGGAGCAGGCTGCCCTCGCAGAGGACCTGTGCAAAGGATTGCCAGTGGAGATAAGACTTCTGGATTACCGGGATATGGATGACAAATTTGACCATATCGTCTCTGTCGGGATGTTCGAGCACGTGGGGCACAAGAATTACAGGACCTATATGGAGAAGGCTTATAATTGTCTGAAAGATGGCGGTCTGTTCTTATTGCATACCATAGGGAGAGATGACCTCTCGTCTGTTACTGTAGATCAATGGATCGGCAAATACATATTCCCTAATTCGCTTATTCCCTCGATGAAACAGATCACCGCGGCGACGGAGGGACTCTTCATCGTGGAAGATGTTCATAATATAGGCTTTGATTATGATGCCACTATAATGTCCTGGGTGAAGAACTTTGATAACAACTGGGACAGGTTAAAGGGATATTATGACGGCAGATTTTATCGGATGTGGAAGTATTATCTCCTGAGTTCCGCAGGCTCTTTCAGGTCCCGCTATCTCCAGGTGTGGCAGATCGTTCTTTCAAAGAAAGGAGTCCCCGGTGGTTACTTCTCACTCCGTTAGCCATTTCATTCTAAGAGGTTCTCCTCTTTGAAGTGAGGCAATGTCGCATCACGTACTGCATGCCATTATGACCGCAAAAAACCGGAATTGATAATCCCAACCGCCTGTGGAAAATCGCGATCTATTTCACAATCTTCCTTATGGCGTCTATGAGTTTTTCCGGGGCTTGCTCTTTGGTAATGTAACCGGCTGCTCCCTTTTTTGCCGCCAGGTCTCTGTAGTCTTCCGCACAATACGTACTTAACATCAGAACGGGTATTTGATTGCCAACTGCCCTCAATTCATCGAGTACCTCGAACCCTGTTTTCCTCGGCATATTAATATCCAGAACAATGACGTCAAAGCTGTTATTCTTCAGCTTATCCAGGACTTCCTCTCCATTTGTGGCTTCTCCGGCCACATGCACATCGTCTGTCTCGGAAAGTATAAGCTTCAGCCCTTCACGCATTAATGAATGGTCATCTGCAATGAATACTCTTATCATTAAGCTTTCCTCTTTTGTAGTGTTTTCATAATCTTATTTTAGATAAAAAAGAAACAAATTGATGTAGGATGGAGGCTCTTTTTGGAGTAATGGTTTGTCCTACAGAATCGATAAGCAAGACCTGTTATCCAGCCTTGGCGCGCCGCTCCAAAACAGCTTTAGCAGACTCAACCAGTCTTGCCGGAGATGTCCCCTTCTTTGGGAGAAACTCATCAGCCCCTGCATTGATGACCCTATCCTTCACATCCTGAGTATCGTGTGCAGAGCAGATGATTACGGGAATCTCTTTCCATTTCTTGTCCGACTTCAGAAACGACAGGACTTTCAGACCATCCATTCCCTTCATATACAGATCAAGGATTATGAGGTCAGCGGTCTGTTCCGAGAGTAATTTTATAGCTTCTATCCCGTCACTTGCCTCTATAACATTGAAACCTTCTTTGGATAGAGCGCTTTTAATCGCCTGGCGCGATGTATTGTTATCTTCAACCAAAAGAATATTCCTTGATTCTTTTGCCAACTGGGCAGGGTTACCTGTCAAGCTACCGATTAATTCCCTGATGCCGGCTCTCTGCTGATCTTTCAGATCAATAAACATAACACCCATTCCGATGCCCGGCTGACAATACCTGACCCGCGCTTTAACCGTCAACTTCATTTCTCTGAAAGGAATAGTCAATTCAATCACATCATTTTCTACATACGATTGTATTGAGGAAATATAGAGGCCTTCCTCGCTTATGTCCATGCTGGTGCACATCCTTGAACCGTCTATCAGGATGTCCTCCCTGAATGAAAATCTTTCGTGCTTCCTTTGCTCCTGCCTGTTTTCATTCATTTGATAAATTATACTCTCACAATACGGACCCGCATGTATGGTTTCGTATATAAACTAAAGCAATTACTGCAATATGTCAACATGAGTTGTGACAAAAAAGCCCTCTTGCCGTCAGGGGAGTCTTCGTGCTTGCCTCAATGATATGTTCATCCGGAGATTCACATACTTATGAATACACCTGGAGACAAGCTCAGCTGATTTTACTATATTCTGAAATTATGGTATAAAATTAGCATTTTGAATATCCGGCAAGAATACTTTTTCTGTTTCATTTTCAGTCACTTTTTACCATTGAGGAGACACTGATGGAAGAGAGCAAAGAACTGTCGAGCATAAAGAGTCTTGTCGAAACAGCAGAACTCTTACTGGAATCAAGTGGGGAATATCAGAAGACAATCAATGTAATTGTTGAAAATGCTCTGGGGATTTCCGGTGCCGACAGGGTGTGCCTGATAGCCAGGAACAAGAAAGACCAGCTCATAATTGAGGCCGGGTTTCCTTCCGATGCCCATGGAATCGGCGTGACCATAACCCCTGAAACAGGAGAGCCTTTTCTAAGGCAGGTCATGAACAACGAATCCATTGTCCTGGTTACAATCCCTTCACAGGACAAGCGAGTTTCTTATATGAAAGAACTGGTGATGACGCACGGTATTTCTTCGATATTGTTTCTCCCGATCTTTTTTGAACGTGAACCAGTGGGTATGTTGGTATTTGACTGGCTTGGAGGAAGAAAGTTTTCAAGAGAGGTTTCTGAATGGATCAAGCTCTTCGGACGCCTTACGGGAAAAGCTATAGGGATGGTATATAGAGGCCGGAAAGAACAGGAGAGAATCTTGCAGGATGAAAAAATGCGCATTCTCGGTGAACAGTCTTCGCAGATCGCTCATATCATCCGGAATAGCCTTATGGTAATAGGAGGATTTTCAGAAAGGCTGGCAAAGTATTTATGGGAGGAGAAGAATTCCGGAAAGTCGGCTTTCGGCCCTGAGCTTTTTGATTACGTCTCGGAAAGTGCAGGCATCATTGACAAAGAGACGAAGAAACTCGAAGGGATCGTCAATGATGTTTTGACTTATTCAAGCCTGAAAAGGCCTGTTCTGGAGACTTGCGATATAAATGAGTTTCTCAGGGAAGAGTTGCCGAAGATGTTTATTGATGCTCACAAAATAATACTCAAACTGAGCAAGCGCTTAGACGGCGTAAATATGGTCTTTGACAGGAAGATGTTCCTGATTTGCATAGCTGACCTTATTCGATATGCTGAGGGGTCTTCTGCTACAAAAATTGTGATAAAAACCAAGTTGAAGCCGAAACATCGGGAAGTTGTCATCTCAGTGTCTAACAACGGGAGACAAATCAATCCCCACATAATGAAGGAGATATTTTCCCCTTTTGTAACTGCGGAGATCAATGGGACCGGTCTGGCCCTGGCAAATGTTCAGTCCATAGTCAGATGTCACGGAGGAAATATCTGCGTATTGAGCGGTGACATGACAGAGTTCAGGATCACCCTACCCCTGAAAAAGGTCGAAGCCCGAAACACTGCGGGAGCATTAGAGAGTTAGAACTGTGCATGAATTGACAAGTATACTCGAGAGAATCGACGGTAAGAAAATCGATTACAGACGCTACGATTTTACTCAGATTGAAAATGTGGCCCTGATGACTTTCTTCGACCTTGCTCAGGAATTTGATGTTGTCGAAGATTTTTACAACCTCTGCGTAGCAATCCCCAAGAGTTTTTTTGAACTTGAAGCCCGGCTCTATCTCGTTGAGTCCAAGTCGGCAACTATACGGCTTGTTGCAACGACTGATAAGGGAAATAGTTCGCTCCTTACGTCCGATGTGGATTCTCATAAGCTGCCTTATTATACGAACACGAGCAGTCTTGTCTTGCCTATACGCGGGAAGAGGAGACAAACCGATCAGCTGACGTCTCAGGTCAAAGACAACATACTTGGCCTGCTGGAGGTCTATCCGATCGCCGACATGAACATGCACAACCAGCTCTTCTTCGAGAAATTTGCAAATCGCATCGGGTTCAGTATGCATAACAGACTTCTGGCCTCAAAAAATGTCGAGCATCTTAAATTTATCAGTACCCTTGTGGCAGATATTGAGCATAATGTTGTTGTGCCGAATATGATATATAAACTGTTTTTCAGAAGACTAAAGGGAAAGATAAAGAAAAACAGGGAAATCGAAACTCTTCTTTCCAAGTCTTTGGAAGAGGGACGGCATGATGAGGTCAACATGGAAATCCTTCTTAAGGAACTGAGCGAGGTCAACCAGGGATTGGACGGGGAATATGAGAACATCGAAAAACACTACAGGAATATGAGCCTGTTTCTTGAAACCCTTTTTCGGAGGAGCCACTTTGACCAGGGAAGGCTTACTTTGCGGACCAAGACCTGCAACATGAAAAAGGACATAGTGCAGCCCCAGCTGGAGCGTTACATCGAGCAGTTTCAAAAAGCGGGCATTTCAATAGACGATAACCTGAGCGGCATTCCGGATGGAGAAGTGATAAGTGTTGTTGACGTTGGATTAATAGCTCAGGTGTATGCCAACCTCTTTTCAAACGCACTCAAATATGCTCAGGAAATAATTGATGAGATGGGAAAAAAGAGAAAATATTTATCATACGGCAGGGAAACTATGAAAGACCACTTCGGAGACGGGAAGGACGGAATCAAATACAATGTCTTTACTACCGGTCCTCATATTGCCGCCGAAGAGTGCTATAGGATTTTCGAAGAAGAGTACCGGGGCAGCAATACCTCAAATAAACCAGGCACCGGCCATGGACTGGCATTCATAAAAAATGCCATTGAAATGCACGGTGGAATTGCGGGGTATGAGCCAACGAAGGATGGCAATAATTTCTTTTTTATAATCCCAAAATCTCCATGACATGCCTTAAACTTCTTACTCGCGCCTCATAACCTCATCCTGAATATCACAAAAAAGCTTTCCTTGATCTTCTCCCATAAAGGCCTCTGTACTCCAGGTTTCCAGTTTTATCTGCTCTGATTGTTTCAGGTCTTCGGAGAAGACATCAACCATCTGTTCCGCAAAATTGCTGTCCAAAATACCGACATTCCCTTCATCATTCCTTCTGAGAGACTGGAAATCCAGGTTTGCAGAACCAACGACACTCCAGTTGCAGTCAAAGATCGCTGTCTTCGCATGAAGTATCTCACCCTGGTAGTTGTAGATTTCAACGCCTTTCTTAAGGAGACGAGTGAAAAAAGCCCTGCCTGCATAGTGTGCTGCGATAATGTCGGACCTTCCGGGCAGGAGCAACCTGACTTTCACACCTCTCGATACTGCATCCAGAAGCACATAGATCATCCTGATGCTCGGGGTAAAGTATGCTGTTGTCATGTATATGCTCTCCTGCGCCCCGCAAATGCTGTAGTAAAGAAGTTTTCTCATCTTTCTTCTGCTTCTTGAAGAGCTTGCAAAAATCGGGATGGATGGTATGCCGTCTTCAAACGGACCAAGCTTCTTGTTGAATACAATCGGTTCACCTTTCCATAGCTCCCAGCTTTTTTTGAATATCTCAAGAAGGGTCTTGGCAATAGGACCCTCAAGGAATATGCCTGTATCCCTCCAACCCTTCACTTTCTTAAACCTGTGGTATCCCCTGTACTCATTTGCAATGTTCAGCCCCCCGGTGAAAGCCTTTACCCCATCAATAATGATCAGCTTTTTATGATCCCGGTGCACATAATGAAAAGGTCTTGTCCATCTGAAAGGGTGCGTCGCCCTTATCTTTATCCCTGCATTTCTCAGGTCCTGCCAGAATTTTCCCGGAGTGTCAAAAGAACCGAAGTGGTCATAGAGAATATGGACCTTCACTCCCTCTGACGCCTTCTTCTTCAGGACTTCCGCAAGCTCAGTCCCTGTTTCATCATTTCTGAAAATGTAAAACTCAAGGCATATCAGTTCCTTGGCGCTCTGAACATACTCGAATATCGTTCGGAACAGATCTTTGCTCTTCCATAAAAGGGTTACCCTGTTTCCATCAGTAAACGGGACTCCGCATATCCTCTCTATGGTTTCCTTTGTAAAAAACGGGACTGTATCATCAGACATATTCAATCATTGCCTAAAAGCAAATGAACTGTCAATAAACATCGGAAATATCTTCTTGCCAGCCCGCCGTCTTCTTGGAGGGACCCGTGGATACATGTTGTTTCAACTTAAATACGAAAGACCCGGAATATTTGCGTTCCACGAGATATTCAGCCTTGCTGTTAACAAAAAAAATCAGCTACAATTAAACGAGTGAGGAAAGACTATGAAAATTTCAATAAATGATATTCAGGAAAAAGATTGTGTTTGCGACTCACTTATTCTGCCTTGCACGGAAAAGGGTCAGGGGCTTTATGCTTTTCCTGGGATCTTCTTTATCACAGACTGTTAAGAGAGTATTCTCCAGAGAATTCTCAGGCAAATTGAACGAAGTCCTTCTCGTCCCTGCTCCCGCTGATATCAGGCCGGAGCGGATATGCCTTGTCGGTCTCGGCAAGAAAGAAGAGGTCTCGGCTGAAATAGTGAGACAGGCCGGGGGCAAAGCCGCGGTCTATCTGCGTGAGAAAGGGATGAGAAAGGTTGCGCTCTCCACTCAGGTCTTGTCTTCTGCAAAGGTCTCACCTGCAGACTTCATAGAAGGCGCACTGCTCGGGCTTTACACCTTTCTGCAAATATCAACAGCAGAAAGAAGCCGGAGAGATTGCAACCTTTTCAGTCCTGTCAAAAGACTCTAAGGAGATTCAGGAATGAGCTCATTCGCGCTAAAACCGTTGCTTCATCCGTTTGCTTTGCGCGGGACCTGGTGAATACCCCTGCAAATGAAATGACCCCTTCCGACCTCGCAGAGGCTGCCTTGTCGCTAAAGAGCAAGAACCTGTCGGTGAGAATTCTGGAGAGAAAAGACGTTGAAAGACTCGGGATGCACTCGTATCTCTCTGTTGCCAATGGTTCGAATCAGCCGCCAAAATTCATAATTCTTGAATATACCGGAGCGAAAGAAAGCCCTCTTGTGCTGATTGGGAAATCAGTCACCTTTGACAGCGGCGGCATATCCATAAAGCCCTCTGAAGGCCTCGAAAAAATGAAATACGATATGGCCGGCGGAGCAGCCGTCCTCGGCGTGATGAAGGCGGCTTCCGAACTGAGATTGCCGGTCCATCTCATCGGCATATTGCCTGCTACTGAAAACCTGCTTGGTGGTTCAGCCTCCAGACCCGGAGATGTTGTCAGGGCAATGGATGGAAAGACTATCGAGATAATCAGCACTGATGCTGAAGGCCGGATGACCCTGGCGGATGCGATCGTTTTTGCAAAACGCTATGAGCCGCGCGCTGTTATCGACATTGCTACGCTGACCGGGGCATGTTCAATTGCCTTTGGAAATGTCGTTATAGGAATGATGGGAAACAGCAGAGATCTCCTTGACAAAATGAAACAGTCCGGAGACTCTGTCTACGAGCGGGTGTGGGAGATGCCTCTCTTCAAAGAATACAAAGAATACCTGAAGAGCGACGTGGCAGATCTCAAGAATTCGGGCGGCAGACAAGGTTCACTTTCAGCGTCGGCGTCCTTCCTCCACGAATTTGCGGGTGATACAAACTGGGTTCATCTGGACATTGCAGGCACTGCCTATCACGATAAAGACAGACCTTACGCACCAAAAGGCGCCACCGGCATCGGAGTAAGGCTGCTCTTTAACTTCATTCTTAACTTTATATAATGGCATTTAAGACTATTGATAATAATGTGTATTTTGCTATCACCGGCAATTGCTTTTGCATGGGGCCCGTTGACGCATATTTACCTGGGAAATGAGCTCTTGTCCCTCGGAGCCCTTATCCCCGCAGGCATATTTCAGATCATCAGGAGGTACAAAAAGGATTTCCTTTACGGCACATTGATGGCAGACCTGGTTGTCGGGAAGAAGTACCTTCCCGAACACAAGAACTCTCACAACTGGGCCTTCGCTTTTGAACTTCTGAAGTCGGCTGAAACAAAACAGCAGAAAGCATTTGTCTACGGTTATATGAGCCATCTTGCGGCAGATACCGTTGCCCATAACGTCTATACCGCAGAAAAAAGGAATATCGGCTCATACATTGCTGGAATTGAAGGCAGACTGCATTATCGACAAGAAGTACTGGTCCCAGGCGATTGCCATCGATAAGAAGACTCAGCTGCGGAACGACCTGTTCCTGGAAAATTCCGTGAACCGCTTTCTCTTCTCCTTCAAAACAAACAAGAGGATACTGAGGGGCATGGTCTATCTTTCTGTGCTCAACCGTGAGAAGATCGCGGATTTTATCGACAAGAATATCATAACTTCAATGCCGATGCGGGAGACCATAGAACACCTTCACCAGGAATCCATCGACAAGATTATTGACCTCTTTCAGGCGCCTCGAAAAATCCGATGTTGTGCACGTCAATCCAATCGGAAAGAAGCACGGGAGAAGGATGATCTCCAACGAATTCAAGGCATTTCTCTTTAAACCGATCAAGGTGGATACAGGCAAGTATAAAAGGTTCGGTATCAGCCGTTTCAGGGACATTTGATCGACTGGGACTCTTTGCCCCTGCCGAAAGGTGAAAGCATTCTGAGGTCTTTTACGATCTTTGGCACGATCTCTATGACTCTGTCGATCTCTTCTTCAGTCGTATATCTGCTCAACGAAAACCTGATCGATCCGTGAATTGCAGTAAATGGCACACCCATCGCCCTCAAGACATGTGACGGCTCAAGGGAACCCGAACTGCACGCAGACCCTGATGAGGCGCATATGCCATATTCATTCAATCTGAGGAGAATGGCCTCGCCCTCCACGTATTCAAAACTGATATTTGTCGTATTAGGGAGCCGATCGGCAACATCCCCGTTTATCCGCGTGTCCGGGCAGGACTTAAGGAGAGCCTGTTCAAGTCTGTCTCTCAAACGTCTCAGATAAACACCTTCTTTCTCGATATCATTGCGGGCAAGTTCACAGGCCTTACCAAGGCCTATGATGGAAGCAACATTCTCAGTGCCGGCCCTTCTGCCCCTTTCCTGATGGCCGCCGATGATATAAGGCGCAAACCTCGTCTTTTTTCTTACGTACAGGGCGCCTACCCCCTTGGCTGCGTGAATTTTGTGGCCGGAGAGAGAGAGCATATCAACAGGAAGGTCCTTTGTATCTATCGGGATCTTGCCCACTGCCTGAACAGCGTCGGTATGGAACAATATCTTCTTTTCCCGCAGCATCTCGCCGATCTGCCGAACAGGAAAGATGTTTCCGATCTCGTTATTGGCATACATGACCGACACCAGTGCAGTATCATCCTCGATAGCTTTCGCCACATCGTCCGCAGTCAGCTGTCCACTGTTGTTCACGGGCAGGGACGTCATCCTGTATCCTTTTCTTGCCAGATGTTTGAAGAAATTCAATACCGCCGGATGCTCAACCCTGGTCGTAATAATGTGCCTCTTCTGGGGAAACGATTCGACCGCGCTCATGATCGCCGTATTGTCACTTTCAGTGCCGCAGCTTGTAAAGATGATCTCTTCCGGCTCTGCTCCGAGCAGCTGCGCAACCCTCTCCCTTGCTTCCTCTATCTTCCGGTGAATCTGGCCGCCAAAGGTGTGCATGCTCGAAGGGTTTCCATAGAGGTCTCTGAAATAGGGCATCATCTCATCGAGGACTTCAGGCGCAACCTGGGTTGTGGCGTTGTTGTCCAGATAAATGGTCTTCACCGGGCCTCCACAACAATGCTCTCGCTGACAAGTTCCCGGAGCTTTGCCTGAATACCTTCCAGAGTAACGCCGGACATTACACAACCCGTGCACATGCCCCGGAGGGCGATCAGCACTTTATTACCGTCTATGTCTATCAGGTCGATGTCGCCGCCGTCTCCCTGCAGAGCCGGCCTTATCTCTTTTTCGATGATCTCCTGGATCAGGGCTATCTTCTGGAGGTTTGTGAGCTTCTTCGGAACTGCGGGTTTCTCCGGAACTTTCAGAGACCATATGTCCCTCAGTATTTCTTCTATGTCTGCCTGGCATTCACCGCAGCCACCGCCGGCCTTTGTGAAATCGGTAATTTCATCCACTGTCGTCAGATGGTTTTCCATGGCCACTTTTCTTATCTTCTCCTCGGTCACATTGAAACACTTGCAGACAACTCTTCCTTCTTCTTCAACTACTACAGGTATGCCTCTAAAATTCGCAATGGCAGCATCCAGGGCCTCTCTTCCCATTACGGAACAGTGCATCTTCTCCTTTGGCAGACCTCCCAGAAAATCAGCGATGTCCTGGTTAGTAATCTTCTGGGCCTCTTCAATTGTCTTTCCCTTGATAAGTTCGGTGAGAGCCGACGAGCTCGCTATTGCGCTCGCACAGCCGAATGTCTGGAATTTCGCATCGGTAATCCTGCCGCTCTCCTTGTCGATTTTCAGGGTAAGACGGAGGGCATCGCCGCATACAATGCTGCCGACATCTCCAACCGCATCGGGGTTTTCCACCTCTCCGATATTTTTCGGATTGAGGAACATCTCCCTTACCTTATCAGTATAATCCCACATAGATATAATTTAAGCAGAGACTATTCAGAAATGTCAATTTGGTATATACTTTATCAAAATTGCAGCTGATAACTTCGGCTGCTCATGCGTTGATTCAGGGAAGATATTTCTTTTGGAGGCTCGATGGAATTACTTACCATTAACACAATCATGTCCAAAGACGTTATCACTCTGAGCCCGGACGAGTCTCTCAAATCCGCCATCAGTAATATGTGCTCCCATAACGTCAGTTGCATCGTTGTGGTAAAGGAGGGCAAACCAGCGGGCATCCTGACCGAAAGAGACATTATCTACATGCAGGTCAACAACATTGATTTTGATAGCGTTCTCCTGCAGACGGTAATGAAAAGTCCGGTCATAGCTGTCTCGGAAGAGACGGAAATCCCCGAGGCTGCAAATCTAATGGTCATTAACGGCCTTAGAAGAGTCGTGGTCGTAGATGACGAACGCAAAGTAATCGGGATTGTTACACAGACGGACATAATTAAGAACCTCAGTATAGATTCGTTCGTGACCTACAAGAAGGCGGAGCAGATCATGAACAGAAAACTCATCTCTGTCAGAGAAGACGACACGCTGATGAAGGCAATATCTCTTATGGCGGACAACCGGATAAGCTGCATATTGGTGATTACAGGCAACAAGCCCGTCAGGCATAATTACCGAGCACGATATTACCAGATCACTGGCGGAAGGCACTATTTCCAACGATA
Organism: uncultured Nitrospiraceae bacterium; assembly: GCA_963725545.1. Lineage (GTDB taxonomy): Bacteria > Nitrospirota > Thermodesulfovibrionia > Thermodesulfovibrionales > SM23-35 > DYFC01. The sequence continues at coordinate 22,450 of CAVRZG010000018.1, forward strand.
TCAGGGAGATCATGAAGTCGCCTGTTCTTCAAGCCGGCAAAGACATCAATCTCTATGATGCTGCCAAGCTGATGGATGAGAACAATATAAGGAGCCTTACGATCGTCGACTATAACGGCGACGCAATCGGCATAATTACGAAGAGCGACATTATCAAGAATCTGCGGGCCGATTACATTGCGGTCCTCAAGAAAATGCTGAAGGACAAATCCAGGGCCCTCGTGGAATCCGAATTAAAATACCGGACTCTCGTAGAGCAGGCACTTGAAGGGATTATGATTGTGCAGGACGGGCTTATTCAGTTCATCAACCCAACTCTCCTCAAAATCCTCAACTATTATGAAAAAGATATGATAGGAAAGGACATATTGCGGTTCTTCTATCCCGACAGCAGAGAACTGTTTTCAGAGAATCTCAAGAAGATAGTGAGCTGCAAATCCATTGAATCGCCGCTGGAGCTTAGAATGGTCTCCAATAATGAAGACGGTATATACATGGATGTCCTGCTGACCCTGATCCAGTACGAAGACAAACCTGCGGTGCTTGTCACCCTCAGGGATATTACTGAAAGAAAGAAGGCTGAAGCGGAGTTGCAGCGGCTCGTAATAACCGACAATCTCACCGGCCTTTTCAATCAGAAATATTTCTATGATGTCATCACTAAAGAGATCGAAAGAGCAAAGAGGCACAGCAGACCTCTGTCAATGCTCCTCCTCGACATAGACTTCTTCAAAGACTTCAATGATAAATATGGGCACTGGGAAGGAGACTTCGTTCTCAAGACGATCGGGAACATTATCCTTAAGAGTGTCAGAGACATTGATATGGCTTTCAGGTACGGAGGTGAAGAATTCTCTGTTCTTCTGCCGGAAACGAGGTCTCCTGATGCAATTGTCGTTGCGGAGAGAATACGCAGGACTGTTGCGACAACTGAGTTTTATCCCTTCACCCTGGACGGTCATCCTGAAATTGTTACCAAGACCGTCAGCATAGGAATTACGGAATTCCATCCCCACGATGACATGAAAAGCTTTGTGATACGAACGGACAATGCAATGTATCAGGCAAAGAAGAGCGGCAGGAACAAGCTCGTGCATCTCATATAAACTTTACAACAGTCTATCCGTTTACTGAATATGCGTCATTTCCTGACCCTGAAAGAACCCTGGTCAGGAAGCATAAGAAACAGGATAGGCACGAAGGGAGGTTAAGATGGCTTTGTACGTAGTCTTAAGCACTTGACTGATGAGGGAAGGAAGACGATCAAGGAGAACCCCAAAAGGATACTCGAAGTCAACAAGGAACTCGCGAAAATGGGTGTAAAGGTGAAAGAACAGTTTGCTGTCCTCGGTCCGTATGATTTCGTGAATATCGTTGAGGCGCCGGACAACAGCGCCATCCTCAAGATGTCTGTCGAACTCGGCGCACGGGGCTCAGTGCAGCTCTTAACACTCACAGCCATGCCTATAGACGAGTTTATCAAGACCATAAAATGAGTAACTAAGGCGTCAATAAGTAAGGATACATCTTCCCAAACACCCTCCCCTTTATCGCCTCCCCTCAAGGGAGGGGCAGATTATTGGGTCCCCTCTCCCTTGGAGGGGAGAGGGCAAGGGTGAGGGTGAGACGTCTCAGCTATACACTTATTAGGAATTCACTAATACTTCTATCCCCTTCTCTCACGAAGGGGATAGAAGGCAGGGAGCATGGTTATGACTGTTTGTGTTCTATGCGGTAAGGAAGTTCAAATAGACAAATATTTTTCCCGAAAGTCCGCATGTCCGAAATGTGGAGGCGACCTTCACATATGCCTGAATTGCAGATTCTACTCCGAAAAAAGCCACAACAAATGCATTGAAACGAAGGCTGAGTTCCAGAGATCAAGAGACAGAGGCCAATTTCTGCGATTATTTCAGTTTCAAGGCAACTGCTTCAGCTTCGTCCGCCGGAGAAAAAGAAGAAGCATTAAGAAAACTGGAAGATCTCTTCAAGTAATTCCGGGGAGTTTGACCTGATCATAAGAAATCGTCTAAAATCAATTGTGCCGAAGTGGCGGAATTGGTAGACGCAAG
>CAVRZG010000019.1:0-90574 GCA_963725545.1 uncultured Nitrospiraceae bacterium
CCATTGAGAAGAACGTAAATAAACTCATTTATGAGCGATTTCCGCATGACATAGACATATACATAGAACCCGGCAGGTCAGTTGTCGGAGATGCCGGCATATTCGTAACTAAAGTCATTGGAAAAGCAAAGCGGGAAGATGAAGACTGGCTTTATATTGACGTAGGTGTTTTCAACGGACTCATGGAGAGTGTAGGGGGTATTAAATACAGTTATATTGTCGAGAATTCCGATCAGGTGAGGTCGAAAAAACTCTGGACTCTGGCAGGCCCAAGCTGTGACAGCTTTGACGTAATAGATAAAAATGTTCTTCTGCCGGAACCCGAGGTAGGCAGGCTCATACTGATCCTGTCAAGCGGAGCTTATACGATCTCTTACGCATCTGAGTTCAACGGTTTTTCGATACCAAAGACGATATTAATATAGAGCCGCAGGGACCCGGAGTTTTTTACCTATTCTGTCTGCGGTACAGTTCGAGACCACACTAAGATAAGAAAGGATTGAAGATGATTAAATTTACTGAAAAAGCGCCGTATTCTCCGGTTGAATATTTATATGATGTAGAAGATATACTCTACAAGGGGAAGAGCCAGTTCCAGGAGATAATGGTAATAAAGAATCCCCATTTCGGCAAGATGCTTATCCTTGATGAAGTTGTTCAGATCACTGAACGGGACGAATTCTTCTATCACGAAATGCTGACGCATGTAGTTCTCCATGCGCAGCCGAATCCAAAAAAAGTGATAGTCATCGGTGGCGGAGACGGCGGCGTTGTGAGAGAGGTTTTGAAGCATAAGACAATTGAAAAAGTATATTTTGTTGAGATAGATGAAGAAGTGATAAATGTCTCCAGAAAGTTTTTCCCGACAGTGTCTTCGGGTGTGGATGACCCGCGCGTTGAGATCAAGGTCATGGATGGCGCTGATTTTGTGAAGAAGGCAAAGACCTCGGATATTGATGCGGTGATTATCGACTCGACCGACATTATAGGCTTTGCGCGCAGTCTTTTTACTGAGGATTTTTTTGCGGCTGTCAAGAACTGTCTGAGCGATGGAGGAATGTTTGTCACTCATACGGAATCATTGCATTTTCATAAGGACATGGTTATTGAACTGCAGGAGGCATTGAAAGAGGTTTTCCCTTTTGTCGACCTTTATACTGCCAGTATTGCCACTTATCCGGGTAACTGGTGGGTTTTTGCAGTGGCTACAAAAGGACCTTCTCCGAGGGAACTCAGACAGACCTTTCAGATTGAAACAAAATATTACAGCGATGAAATACACCTTCAGTCTTTTATGCCCAAAGGTATGTACGAGAAGCTTATGCAGCGAAAACTGGAGTGGTAATTGCTTGCCCGGCAAATCAATTGTCTCTGGGTCCCGATACGGCGAGGATTATTGCCGGCGGGAGCGGAGGGCAGCAAACTGCTATTGAGTTCCTGAAGTAGAATCTGCGAATTATCGTTGTATTCCAGTGGGTTCCAATTGAGTCGTCTGTGTTATAATAGTAAATAGAGATTTGCGGGAGGTTGTTTTTTATGCCTATCTATGAATACGAATGCACAAAATGCGGTAAACAGTCTGAAGTAATACAGAAGATTAATGATAAGCCTCTGAAGAAGTGCCCGGAATGCGGGGGACGCATGCATAAGTTGATATCTCAGACTTCCTTCATACTGAAGGGCACTGGATGGTATGTGACGGACTACGCCTCTCCTGACAGGAAAAAGGCCATGGAGTCCGAAGGAAAAACTGCCCCGGTCGCAGAATCCAAGCCGTCTAAAAAGAAAGAGAAGAAACCCAAAGCCGTTGCAAAAACCTGACAAAGACCTGATGGTTCAGCCTCATGTCAATGTGCCGTTTCACCGGATAGAGGAATTCCTTCCATTTATAAAAGCAAAGAGGATAAACCTCGAGATTTTCATCTCCTCGGATTCGCTTGACTCAATTGATAATTCTAAATTAATCGGACTGAAGGAGAAGTTGGACTACGATCTCTCTTTGACAATTCATGCGCCTTTTATGGACCTGTCCCCGGCCGCAGTAGACAGAAAAGTCAGAGATGTTACTATTGAGAGATTTGAAGGTGTTTTTGATATCGCTGAAATCCTGAAGCCCAAAGCGATAGTATTTCACTCGGGTTATGAAAAATGGAAGTACTCTCTGAAGGTGGATGTGTGGCTTGAAAACAGTCTCAGAACATGGAGATGTTTTTCAAAAAGAGCCGAGAATCTGGGAGTAAAGATAGTCATTGAGAATATTTTCGAAGATGAGCCGACTAATCTCAGACTCTTGATGGAGGAGATGTCCTCGGCATATTTTGGTCTCTGTTTTGACACGGGCCATTTTAATCTTTTTTCGAGAATTCCACTTGGCGAGTGGCTTGTGCAGTTAAAAGCTCATATACTTGAAGTGCACCTGCATGACAACGACAAGTCATCTGATGCGCATCTGGCAGTCGGTGACGGCACATTCGATTTTAAGACCCTGTTTGAAACTCTTGATAACAGAGACTTGATCTGCACAATTGAAGGACACACAAAAGAAGATGTCATTAAGAGTCTGGAGAGGCTAAAGATTCTTTTGGTTAGGCCGGAATAATGCAATTTTAGGTGTAAAGATATGACTCGATTTCTGAAGTAAAAGAACTACCTTTGTGCACGTATATGCGTTTATTTAAATGTAATGATATTTTTTAATCAGGGGTGAGGGTTCCGCTTCGTCTTCAGCCTCATCGAGATTGCTCGTGATTTTTGCTTCAGAAATCAAGCCATATCCCCTTTTTTCCGATGGTTTGAAATATTTATATTGATACAGGTACGTAAACGATTTTAAAATCATTTTGTATCGTTTATTTTATGCAAATGATGCATAAGGAAAGGATTTAAAAACAGATGGGCAATGAACCTAATAAGGTCATCTACTCCATGATCGGAGTAAGCAAATATTATGACAAGAAGCCGGTTTTGAAAGACATCTATTTGTCCTATTTCTACGGGGCGAAGATCGGTGTTCTCGGTCTCAACGGGTCGGGAAAGAGTTCCCTTCTGCGCATTCTGGCAGGGGTGGATAAGGAGTTTAGCGGAGAGACAGTTCTTTCTCCGGGCCATACAGTGGGCTTTCTTGAGCAAGAACCGAAACTGGATAGCGGCAAGACCGTGCTTGAGATTGTGCGTGAGGGAGTCCAGAACATAGTCGACGCTCTAAATGAATATAACGCCATAAATGAGAAATTTGCGGAACCGATGTCCGATGAAGAAATGAACAAGCTCATTGAAAGGCAGGGCAATGTGCAGGAGAAGCTGGATGCCATGGATGCGTGGGACCTGGACTCGCAGCTTGAGATGGCAATGGATGCCTTGCGCTGTCCTCAGGGTGATACGCCTGTTGACGTGCTCTCCGGCGGTGAGAGGCGGCGAGTGGCATTGTGCAGGCTGCTTTTACAGAAACCTGACATCCTGCTCCTTGACGAACCGACTAACCATCTCGATGCGGAGACCATTGCGTGGCTTGAGCATCATCTGCAGAATTATCCCGGAACTATTATTGCAGTGACTCATGACCGGTATTTTCTTGATAATGTGGCGGGATGGATTCTTGAACTCGACCGGGGACAGGGGATCCCCTGGAAAGGTAACTACTCTTCCTGGCTGGAGCAGAAGAAGAACCGCCTGCAGAAGGAGGAGAAGACCGAGAGCGAGAGGCAAAAGACACTGCAGAGAGAACTTGAGTGGATACAGATGTCTCCAAAAGGCCGGCATGCAAAAGCAAAGGCCCGTATCAATTCCTACGAAGCACTGCTTAATCAGGATATAGAAAAAAGTTCGAAAGAGCTCGAAATATACATACCTCCCGGACCACGTCTCGGAGATATTGTCATAGAAGCAGACAATGTAAGCAAGGCATACGGTGACAATATCCTGATGGATGGGATGAGCTTTACACTTCCTCCGGGTGGAATAATCGGGGTCATCGGACCGAATGGCGCGGGCAAGACTACACTTTTCAGGATGATCACGGGACAGGAAAAGCCCGACTCAGGCGCCTTCAGGGTAGGTGAGACCGTAAAACTTGGATATGTTGACCAGAGCAGGGACGACCTTGATCCGAACAAGAGCATCTGGGAGGTTATCTCCGGCGGTGATGATTCTGTTCAGCTTGGAAAGAGACAGGTCAATTCACGCGCCTACGTTGCGCGCTTCAATTTCTCCGGCCAGGACCAGCAGAAGAAGGTCTCGATGGTCTCGGGAGGGGAAAGAAACCGGATCCATCTGGCCCGGATGCTGAAAGAAGAGGCCAATGTACTTCTCCTTGATGAGCCGACGAATGACCTGGATGTGAACACCATGCGCGCGCTTGAAGAGGCTCTGGAGAATTTTGCAGGATGCGCCGTGGTCATAAGCCATGACCGATGGTTTCTGGATCGCATTGCTACACATATACTTGCCTTTGAAGGCGACAGCAAAGTACTCTGGTTCGACGGGAACTACTCTGAATATGAAGCGGACAGAAAGGCGAGACTCGGCGCCGCAGCAGACCAGCCTCACAGGATCAAATACAGACATCTGACGAGGGGATAGAGGCGCCGCCTGACTAACTGCGAGTGCCTTCTTTGCGCCGATAGGACATGAGGGCGTCGATAAAGTTGCATGTTCCGATTAAGCGGTGCGTTCAGACTATTCGACTATTGTGTTAACACTGGAGGGTCAGCCATGAGCACTCTTTATGTTTTAGCTTGATGTCAGGTCTGATATACTATGACAAATTGAAGCGTGCGACATGAATCCTGACGATCCATATAATCTGAAGCGGTTTCTGAGTGCTCAGGAAGGTGTATATGCAAGAGCGCTTGCAGAGCTCAAGCGTGGTCAAAAGCGGACTCACTGGATGTGGTATATATTTCCGCAGTTCGATGGATTGGGGTACAGTCCAACCGCGAAGGAATACTCCATCAAGAGCATAGAAGAGGCTCGGCGGTACCTTAACCATCCAGTTCTCGGGAAAAGGCTTCTGGAATGCACGGAAGCGGTGATTGCTCTTAAGGGCGGATCGCTTTCAGAAATCTTTGGCTATCCTGATGATCTGAAGTTTAAATCATCGATGACTCTGTTTGAGAAGATAGCAGGCTCAGGCTCCATGTTTTCGTACGCCCTTGACAGGTACTGCCATGGAGAGCGAGATGCCACTACGCTCGGACTGTTAGAGAACGCCAATTCCTTAGATTGTGTAAAATATGGCCAGCATTTTAATATTGCTAATAAATCAACAAAAGGAGGAGATAATAAGTAAAAAGTTCTTTTTCATAACTTAAATTTCAGGGAGGGTGGAAAGATGAAAAAACAAACAGCAGTGATAGGCTTTTTGACAATGCTTTGTTTTCTATTGGTCATCTGGTTACCATGTCAAGCAGCAGACGATAATATTTATGCATGCAAAAATAACAAAACAGAAAAGCCTCGTTTCGTTAACTCCCCCACTCAATGCAAAAAAACAGAACATCTGGTCACACTGAACCCAGAAAAGGTATCTAACTATTTTGAGTTTGGAAGTCTTAATGGCGGTTCTGTTGACGTTAGTTCAACCTGGACCAAACTCAATACAACCTCAACATCACATTCATTTACGAAAAGCCAAGGTAATACAACGATTGAGGTCCATGTTAATTCGAGATTTGAGACAGGTACTTTCGGTAGCGGCACTTTCGGAATCGCATTTCAAATAAGAATTGATGATGATATTCTCCCAGACTTTGAAAACAATGGGTCTATTAGAACGCCTGATACTACAGAATTCCAGTCGATTTATGCCGTTTTTCAAGGTTTAGCAGCCGGGTCCCATACCGTAAGTTTATGGGCACGCGCTCCTATCGTCGGCAGCAGCACGGGTGTTGGCGTAGATCCAGGAGGATGGGGAGGAACTATTATTGTAAAAGAAGAGTAAAAGGATTGACCGTAAAATTAAGTTGTAAAATCATGGAGCAGGTTAGAAACCTGCTCCCGCAAAACAGGAGAGATAGAGAGTTCTGAGAGGCAAGCATCCTTCCTGAAATATGCTCCGCTTTGACCAAATAGAAAAAAGGCCATTTTTATCTGAACTTGTTGAGAAAATTGATAAGCGTAGGAGACGATCCTGAGAGACTCGAAAAATGACGTAAAAAGGGACAAAAGAAGTTGATATAATGCCAATGTTGCAACCTTCCGTTTATCACCAGTTAAAAGGGTTCCGATTTAACCGCACCATCACTACCGATTAAAAAAGTCCATTTACTGACATCGTTTATGTCTTGCTGTAGTCCTCACTGTCGCTCTATGATATAATTGTTCATAGTACGACGGAAAATCGGCAGAACATTTAAGCATACGTAAGTCCAGATTTTGTGGGCTTTATTTTTGGATTAGGTTTGCTTTTTTTGCGATAACAACTATCAGGCTATTATTAATCACGAACTAAATAGATTATTTGATGAATCTTCTGACAATGACAGGTGCTCCGCGACTTGCGTTGAATGTGAAGTTTCTCGCTATCCGATTGATCGGTATTTCTGTTGGCGTGGTCCCCTTTAAAGCATTCTTGTTGAACAGTTTTGGTTTTGTTACAGGATTATTTTTTATGTTCCTGAATATCGGTCAATGGAGGGCAATTAAAAGGTTCGCACGGCACACTGGAAGCCATCTGCCTGCTTTACTGTATATAGCGAAATATTTCCTCCAACAGGGGAAGGACGGTGTCTGGGGATATGGTTTCTGCGAAGCACCCTCTGTCCTTGATCAATACGTTACCATGCAGAACGTAGAAGCAATGAAACAAGCACTTGCGAGAGGAAAAGGAGCTATTGTTCTCGGAGCCCACAACGGACCGGGACTCTGTACATATATGCTGGACAGAATGCATTTCAACGTGAAGGCTCTCCTTGGCAAGAAGTTTGTCATGCAACTGCACAATTACGGCACTATGGTACTAAAGCCCTTTCGAAGTAAAAAGATCGTATTTTTAAACAATCCTGGATTGCTCTTGGTGTCTCAAAAAGATGAAAAACATCTTGTGGAGCATGTCCAGAAAGGAGGTATGGTTGTGACGGATATCGATTTTTCTGATCAGGCAAGAAAAGGTGAAACAACTCCTTTTTTTGGACTTTCAATCTGTCCTCATACCTTTATGTTCCGGCTTGCCCTTAAATACGACATTCCCATTTTTTTCTGCCTATTCAATAACATCAGGCAGAGGGGATACAGAATGGACTTTATCCCCATCGGGGAATACTCCACCCCTGAAGAGGGTTTCCGGCGATACTTCTTCCGCCTCCAGGAACAGATTGAGGAGTACCCTTTTATGTGGAGCATGATTCCTAATTTCTTTAAGTGGTACAATACCGGAAAATTGAGCCATCAGATGAAATCGAACTGAGATCAACTCTCTAAAATTATGCTAACAATTATTATTCGACACGGCGAGACACTGGAAAACAGGAATCGGATTCTTCAGGGACATCTGCCGGGACAATTGACTGAAATTGGCAAACGACAAGCAAGAGATCTCGGCCTAAAATTGCTCAAATATTGGAGGTTTGATCAAATAATTTCAAGTGATCTTGAAAGAGCAAAAGAAACGGCTGACCTTATATCTAAAGAACTACCCCCATGCAAAATCCTGCATGAAAAACAATTGCGGGAACGATATTATGGAGACCTTGAGGGAAAACACGTTTCCCGTTTGAAACGTTTCCTGGTTGAAAACAAAAAAGATATGCGTGGGCTGAGGATTCCTGATGGTGAAAAATATGAAGATTTTGAGTTACGGATAACGAGTTTTTATACTAGACTTATTGCGGGTAACCCTGATCAGAAAATTCTTCTCGTCACTCATGCAGGTGTCATGCAGGTAATTTTAGAAAAGATCTTGGTTAGGACATGGTGGGAAATAGGGAATTGCGAGGGATTTCGAATTTCATGTACGGTCAATGAGAAAATAGAGGTTCACAAATTGTGAGAACATTTTATAGGAATACAACCTCTACCTGTCATAAATGCGGGCAGGATGTCGATGGGATTTATTGGGAATCGCCTGAAGGTATTTATTTAGAAACCGCTTGCCCTGTCCATGGAACAGGTTTGGAATTGATAGAAAAAGATGCGAGTTTTTTCCGTAAAGCTTATGAGTATCAAGGCTATGCTCCGATGAAGTACTTGATATTACCTGTGACTTACAGGTGTAATCTGTCCTGTAAATATTGTTACGCACATTCCAATTACAAACATCAACTTCCTGCCGACCGATCCATACAAAGGCTGGTAGAAATAGTCAAAATGTCAGATTGTCCAACAGTAAACCTTGCCGGAGGTGAACCCACAGTCAGGAAAGACCTGCCTGAATTACTTTTAGCTCTTAAAAAACAGACCTCTGTGAAGCGATTGTGTGTAGTAACCAATGGGCAGAAAACAATCGATGAAAATTACCTGAAAACCCTGAAGGAAAGTGGAATGGATTTTCTGTTTCTTCCCCTGTATATCCTGGGATATGAACCTAACGGGACCGTTATAAAAAAAGTGATCAAATCTCTTGAGAATGCATATCGGTTAAGAATCCCCGTATGGACGCAAGCCACAATTGAACGTATACAACAGATCGGTCATGTTTTGGAAGTGGTGAGAAAATACCATAAAATAATATTCAATATCACGATCCGGTCAGTCCGTCCATATGGAATAACGGAGCCCGGAGAGATAGTTCATGTATCGGATATCATACGGCATTTGGGTCTGGAAAATAATTATAACTTTGGAAATCATCCTTTCAATCGGCACGTGAAGCTTTTTGGCCGGACAACCAAGGTCTCTTATTGGGTCAATGACAGGAAAAAGCTGGATCCGTATGATGCCCTCTATGTAATCCATGATGATACAATATTGCCATTTCACAAAGGAATGATATATGACAATATTTTTTTCAAAACGCAAAAATCGCATTTTTAATTATAAGAAGCGTACGAATATTCGCAGGGCTTTTCCTTTGCGGGAAAGGGGTATCGTTTAGCTTAGGCTTGTGAGGCTCTCTTTTCACTCTTTGATAGGTGAAGGCAATAATCGGTATTCTTTGAGTTTAATATTTACCAGCATCGAGAATTCAACTTAGACCAGATTAAAAACAATTGCCATTGCTGGCTTTTGTTCGCACTGAGAAGTAAACAGCCGTTTATGTGAACAGAGACAAGTAAAGCTTCACAACATCGCAAAAATTCCTTTTCATGGCTGTCATTCCCGAAGTCCTTAATCGGGAATCCATTCTTTTTCAAGAAGTTGCGCACACATGGATTCCCGCCTTCGCCAACAGTAGGTGCATTAAGCACGGGAATGACGACTTTTTACTAGTTCATCAAGCTGACAACGATTTAGATTCCTGCCTTTCAATGCCCTGTTTGTAAGGGATCGAGGACGGTCTGCTGAACCATTCTGCAAATTTCAGACGCGGTCTTTCCTTGATAATGATCAATGGTAACAGGCTCGTGAACAATCACTTCCACGTTAATTCTTCTTTGCGAGCTGACCTTTATTGCATTTTCTTTAAAAGATTGGGGTTTGTTCCAGGCGATTTTCGCATCTTCTTTGTAATGAAGTGTAACCGGCAATAAAGATATATCGGGGTTAAGCTCAACTACCTTGAAGATTCCTCTATTGAAGGACAATCTCTCTGTTATTCTGCTGGTTGTTCCCTGCGGAAAGACAGCGACAACCTGGTTGCCGCACTTGCTCACTATTGTATTGACCACTCTCAGCCTCTCGTTTGACGAATTCCTGTCCAGGAATATAACACCCATCAACCATGCTATCTGCCCGATTACGGGATAGTACTTCACTTCTGATTTGCTCACGAACACAGACCCGAATAGCGCTGACAGCACGAAAATGTCTAAGAAACTGACATGGTTTGAAATGATGAGAACGCCTCTTTCCATTCCCTTAATCGTCTCGGAATTGTTGATCTGTTCAACATTAACCCGAAATATGATGAGGCAGATTTTTGAATAGAACTGGACAAGTCTCGGACCGATACGCTTGCGCCACTTATAAAGAACTAACAGGATAATGAAATAAAATGGCGCAAGCGTGAGTGTAACGATTAAGAAGACGCCTGTTTTTACATAAAACTTCAGGATGTCCATTCAGCTCTATATTATATTGTTTGATGAGGGCAAAATTCCATTTGGGCATATTTGATTTATTTTAAATTCCCGTGAATATTGATCGTGAAAATGTTCTAAAATAGAAGCACTATGTCGCAAACGAGGAGCATATATGGCAAAATTTACTGCAACTGTTGATGAGGATACTCGTCAGAGGATCCTTGCTTTACCTAAAGGCGTGCACTTTTCAGCCTTCATGCGTAAGGCAATGAGTATTTTTGTTGAAGAGCTTGAGAAAGATCCTGACCTTCAGCCGGAGAATTTTATGATTACCGTAACGGAACAGAAAGATAAGACGGACAGAAGAAGAAAAAAATAAATGGAAAAAAGAAGGATTCTGGTCACCTGCGCTAAGGGGATAACTCCTTTTCTGAAGGAAGAACTGCTTAATCTGGGATTTCCCGTGATCGCTGAAACTATCGCAGGCATTGCTACCGAGGGGACTATCGACGATACCCTCCGACTCAATCTCTATCTTCGCACGGCTCATCGCGTCCTCTTTCTCGTAAAGGAATTCACTGCTCACAGTGCCGATGCCCTCTATCATGCATTGTCGGAGATAGCATGGGAAGAGCATATTGCCGAGGACGGGTATGTTTGTATAACGTCCAGTGTGGATAACCCGAGCATCAAAGACTCACGTTATGCAAATGTAAAGTGCAAGGACGCCATTGTGGACAGGATCAGAGAAAGACGCGGACAACGTCCCGATTCAGGACCTTCCAAAGACAGAGTTGTTGTGAACCTCTACTGGAAGGATGACAACTGCTCTGTATATTTCGACACCTCGGGGGAACCATTGTCCATGCGCGGTTACAGGAAGATCCCCATGACAGCACCCATGCAGGAGACCCTTGCGGCAGCCGTCATCATGGCCACAGGATGGAAGGGCAATGATAATTTCATTAATCCCATGTGCGGCAGCGGGACTCTTGCTATTGAAGCGGCCCTGATAGCACTCAATAGGGCTGCAGGTATTCTCAGAAATAATTTCGGATTTATGCATTTGAAGGGATTCAATAAAGTTCTATGGAACGATCTGCGTGCAGATGCAAAGAAGGAGGCAAAGAAGACTATTAATGGCAGGATTATTGCCACTGATATCCGGAGTGAGGCGGTTGAAGCAGCGAAGAAGAATGCCGCTACTGCGGGCTTGGAACACCTGATTGAATTTGATGTATGTGATTATTCGGAAACTACTCTTCCCGATGGGGGAGGGGTGGTAATACTGAATCCGGAATACGGGGAAAGAATGGGAAAGGTCAGAGAACTGGAAGGTGTGTACAAGGGGATTGGAGATTACTTTAAACAGAGATGCGGCGGTTATACAGGTTATATTTTCACGGGAAACCTTGCCCTGGCAAAGAAGGTGGGGTTGAGAGCAAAGAGAAAGACACCCTTTTTCAACGGAGCCATAGAGTGCAGGCTCCTTGAATATGAATTATACGAGGGGAGCAGAGGTAACAAGAATACGAAGATGCCGTAGAGGCGTATCGCAGTTCCGGTGGATTGAAATTATTTCCCATTATGGGTAAGGAGGACCGATGATCGGTATAAGAGCTTTTATGAAGCGTGTTTCTGTTATCTTTCCTTTTGTGATAGCGGCGGCTTTTCTTATTTCTTCTCAGGTAACTGCAAGAGAATTCTCACAGCAGAAGGTAGTCAATTTTGACTGGAAGCAGTTCGGAAAGAAAGCGGTCGACAGGGCAGACTATTACACAAAGAAAAGAATTATGCAGTCCACTGAAGAAAGGGCGAGATACATTGCCCAGGAAGTGGGCAGACAACTCAATGTTATGCGTGTCATGCCTAATACAAGCATGCTTTCCCGGGGTATGAGCTGGAAGAGATACGGCGATCAGGCTGTCGGAACGTGTGAGCATGTTACTGAATCTCTCAAGGACGCCATGTCGGGTGGAGGCATAGACGAGAGGCGTCTATTGAGGATATTTGGAGAAAAGTCCTCTGTGCGGTCGGCAAATCCGTTCGATGTAAATCGCAATCATATGGCGCTGGCCCTGGTCGGAGATAACGGAGAATTAATATCGTACGACCTCTGGATGCACGGCGGGGAGCATGGAACATTTGCGCGGTTTGACGAAAGCATATGGAACGGTCAGAGCGTGGAGAACTGGTCGGAGATTATGCAGAAAAACGGCTACCTCAAACAGGCATGCGAAGACTGCCCTGACCGCTCTCTCAAGCCGTCATATCAGATGGTTGAGACCCTGAAGGACCAGGCCAATCTGGTCATGAGAGTTATGAATGCAGTTCCGCATGGCGCGGTGCGTGTAATCGTGGTTGATTCAAAAACGGGCAGGGGCCTGCAAAGTGCTTCTGTAACTGTGGAAGGCGCATTGAATTCTCCTGTTGAAAGAATTCGCCTCGCATCCTCTACAGACGCTTCAGGAACAGCTACTCTTAAAGGCATTGTTCAGGGTCCTTATACGGTTATTGCCAGACGCAATTCCTGCGCACCCTTTGAAAGTGGTCTTGTTAACCTCAAACCCCGCTCGTCATTCAATGTGCGTTTGCAGTGTGCCCAGGAGCCTCAGAATCTCGAAGCGAGGGCAGGAGATGGAAAGAAGTCCGAAATGAAACCCGAGTCGCCAATGCCCTCTGTGCCGAGGAATGAGCAGACAGAAGACCAGGCTGTTGCTGAATACAGGTCTCTCCTTCCTGCTTCACTTGCCGCGAATAAAAAGCCCTGGCACACAAGGTTTGAAATTATTGCCAATGCTGTAAAGGTAAAACCCGGCGAGTACAGGGTCAACTATAAGACTTACTGCATCATTGAACAGGGACCGGACAAGGGGAAGGACCATGCGTGTTTTGAGAATGATTCAGTCCTTAACCTTGGACAAATAAAGGCTGCTGTCGGAGACATGAGAAAGAGACTCGGCAAGTGAACTGAGTATAGTGTTGTTTATCGATGGGCCTGCTTTATTGATCCTAAATCATTGCCGGCCAAAATATTGTGGGATGGGTATATGACTCTATTTCTGAATCCAATAATAATCTATGCGAATGGAGTTATTTGGTTTTTTATTATATCATTTGTACATACGGGGGGACCTTATCGCTATCATCTCCCGGGGAGAGACATGAAGAAACAGAAAGACCGCAGGCGTTGGCCCAGAGAAATCCCTGAGACTTCAAAGGCGGGAATTGTCTATGTGCCTGATGCCGACAAACGATTTCCCGAACAAGGGAGGGATTCCGATGTGCTCCTGCTGAATGTTCTGAACATGAGCAAAACGGGTCTGCTCCTTCAGTCGCCTCTGGAATTCAGGGCGGGATCATTGCTGGACATGAGAATCTGGAATCCGCACAAGAAAGTCTGGATGACAACCAATGCGAGGGTAAGATGGGTGCACGGAGTCCCTTCAAAGAATGGTCATTATCTCCTGGGAGTTGAATTTGACAGGAGAGGGACAGACAAAAATGCATGCGATGACGAGCTTGATGCCCATGGAAAGCAGATGTCCCCTTCAGATCTTGATTTTCTACTCAATACAAAATTGCTTAGTGCTATCCCTCCGGAATCTGTCTGTCCGTTGCTTAGGAGCCTCATTTACAGGCACGTGAAAGCACGGGAGAGGATTATCAGTCAAGGGGACGAGGCAGACAATCTGTATATCATCCGGAACGGTTCTTGTATAGTGAGCCTTGATAAAGAAGGCGAGGTATACCCTGTTACGAGACTGAGGTCCGGGGATATCGTTGGAGAAATGGCTGTATTGACTGGTGAACCGAGGAGCATGAATGTGGATGCTGAAACCGATATGGATTTATGGTCGCTCGGTCGCTCTCAGTTTGACGCGCTGGCAGGGGAATTTCCAGACATCCGCATTTTTCTCACAGAGATAATCACTCAAAGGTTCGCCGCCTCAAAACTGACATCAAACAGGACGATCGGCAAATACATTATCAATGATATTCTGGGGCAGGGCGGGTGGAGCATAGTGTACAGGGGTATTCACAGAACTCTGAACTTCCCGGTCGCCGTCAAGATGCTTAAACACAATATGGCTATGGACTCCGAGTTCATGGAAAAATTCCGGAATGAGGCCAAGACTATTGCGGGGTTGAACCATCCGAATATTGTCAAGGTATATGACATCGAAGAGATTTACCGTACCGTTTTTATCGTAATGGAGTATCTTGAAGGGTTCACTCTCGAATATCTTATGGAATATATGCCGAAGCCTTCCCAGCCGGACCTTTTGGACATTATTATTCAGATATGCAGTGGACTCGAATATGCGCATAGGCACGGCATAGTGCATCAGGACGTAAAGCCCGGAAATATTTTTGTGCACCCGGATGGCCGGGTCAGAATCGTGGACTTTGGTTTGGCCTGTCCTGCCGGTGACAGGGATTTCAATCTGCCCGGGACCGTCTTTTACATGGCGCCGGAACAGATTGAGGGAAACCCGGTTGATGAACGCACGGACATATATTCTCTTGGAATAATGATGTACGAAGTCCTTGTTGGGAAAAGACCATTCCCGGAGGATGACCTGTCCAAATTGATGGACCGGCATCTGAAGGAGGACATTCCAAACCCGCGTAATGAGAGACCTGATATCCCGGATGAACTCGTCAACGCCGTTATGAAAAGCGCCAGGAGGGATCCCGCGGAGAGATATCGGAATGTCTCCGATCTTATGCGCGAACTTCAGCCTTTGGCGGAGCGGATGGGCCTCACGTGTTCAGAGAGAATAAGGGACAGAAGGAAAATGATGGGGTTGTTCCTGTTTTACCGGGACGAGCATTCGAAGGTTCTTGATGGGCTGATCGACAAATTCAGCAGTGATATTTCGGAAGCGGGAGCGGTCCTGAAGATTACTCAACTTGAAGATGTTTGAGTCGTACGGTCCATAATATGTAGTATGTATAAGGAACATTTCGGGCTCAGAGAGATTCCATTTTCGATTGCACCGGACCCCGGGTATCTTTATCTCGGGGAACAGCACAGAGAGGCCCTGGCGCATCTTGTCTACGGGATTAACAGTGCCGGGCGGGTTTGTCCTTCTTACGGGTGAGGTAGGAACCGGCAAGACAACCGTATGCAGATGCCTGCTTGAGCAGCTTCCTGCAAATACTGATATAGCGTTTATCTATAATCCAAAACTGACTGTTGAGGAATTGCTGGCCAGTGTCTGCGACGAACTCCGTATACCCTATCCCGAGGGTACGAAGAGTATCAAGGTATTCATTGACGCGATAAATGCATATCTCCTCGAGAACTTTTCAAAGGGTAGAAAGACAGTCATCATCCTTGAGGAAGCCCAGAACCTGAGCCCGGAAGTCCTTGAGGAAATCCGGCTTCTGACTAACCTCGAGACAAACCGTCAGAAACTCCTCCAGGTAATTATGGTGGGACAACCGGAACTGAGAGAGATGCTCTCAAAGCCGGAACTCAGGCAACTGTCCCAGAGAATTACAGCGCGTTATCATCTTGAGCCGTTGCCGGAAACGGATGTGAGTTCCTACGTGAATTATCGTCTCGAAGTCGCGGGCGCAAAGAGCAGTCTCTTCCCCGAGTCTCTTATGCCCGCGATCTACCGATTGAGTAAAGGCGTCCCCCGTCTTATTAATCTGATATGCGACAGGGCGCTTCTTGGAGCTTATGTTCAGGGCCGAGACAGTGTTGACAGCAAAACCTTGTATGTCGCGGCAAAGGAAGTATTGGGAACGTCTGATATTACGGCTCCGGAATATCAGACCGCTACAATGGGCAGCCGCCGTAATTCTTTTCATCTCTCTTGGAGTGGCTCTTTCAGCTGCCTATTACAATCAGAAACCCCGGCCGGAGATGAGAGAACTGCCTGTTATTTCGAAAACACCGAAAGCAACGCCGGCAGTTGTGAAGGTGGGCACCCTCCGGTGGCCTGCGACTCTGCCGCTCGAAAAGAGCAAGTCCATGGCCTATGATGCCCTGTTAAGAGAGTGGGGCTCTTCGTACGACAAAGAAGATCCCAGTTCCGTTTGTGAGCAGGTTATCGGCAAAGGTCTGCGCTGTATGGGCGGCACGAGTAGTTTTGATAAGGTTGTGAGACTGAACAGACCTGCGGTAATAAGACTCATGGATGAAAAAGGAGAGGTCTACTATGCGACGCTGAAATCAGTGAACGGAACTCTTGCACAGTGCTCGATTGCCGGTGAAGACAGGACAGTTGATATTGGTGAGATAAAAAGTCTTTGGTATGACGAGTATTCGATCCTATGGCAGATACCTCCGGCTTATAAAGGCATTTTGCATCCGGGGGACCGCAGCCCGGTTATTCAATGGCTTAACAAAAAACTGTCGGCTATACAGGGTCGCAAACCCCGCGATCTTCAGGAGCCGATCTATGATAAAACCCTTGTCGGTTGGGTAAAGAAATTCCAGCGCAATGAAGGCATTCCTGCTACGGGGTCTGTTGGTCCGAGGACAATAATTCAGATCAATAATAAAGCCGGAAGTAATGAGCCGAAGCTGATAAAAAAAGGGGAGGGTGCGTAGCAATGTCCTATATTCTTGATGCCCTGAAAAAGTCTGAAAAAGAGAGACAGCGAGGCGCAGTTCCTGATCTCCTTACGATGCAGGATGTGATCTTTCATGGAAAACAGAAACGAAAGACATGGCCCTATGTTCTTGCTGTTGCGGCGGTAATCTGTATATCTCTTTCAGCGTACTGGCTGATGCCGGGAAAGGCAAATAGAAAAACAAACGATACAAATATTGTCGTGGCCCAAAAGTCCGGTACGGAAGCTCCGGAATCACTGGGTGAAAGGCCCATCACAGCAGGCAGGTATTCAGGACAATGATAAGAAAGATAAGACTCTGAGGCAGGCAAATATAGAAGGAGAAAAGAGTTTGAAAGCGCCGCTGGCGTCGGCTAAAAGGGAGGAGAAGCTACATGTGAAAGAAGATCCGAAGGTGGAGCAGAAGACACTTGCGCCAAGGAATGCACGTGAAGCGTCCGCTGCCGGAAAGGAGACTCTTTCTGTTCAATCGGCTCAGACGGCAGTAAAGACTGAAGGCCACTCAGTTGCGTCTCCTTCTTCTTCCCAGGATATAAAACCGATTCATGATGATCCTCCGCCGGTTCCGGGTAAAATCTATTACGTGGGCGAACTGCCCGTATCTGTTAAAGAGCATCTGCCGCCCGTTAATATGTCTATATTCATGTATTCCGAAGACCCTGCATCGAGGATGGTGAGGATAAACGGCCAGACATACAGGGAGGGGCAGTCTTTGGGAGAGGGGTTGAAACTCGAGGAGATCAGACCTGACGGCGTTATCATAAATTACAGGAACTACCGTCTGCATATCGGGCAGAAACCGTAAAACCATCTATATTAGCGAAAGACCTATAAGAAACAGACAGGCATATGTGCATAAAAACCTTTACAATGCAGGATTTGGCTTATGACAATCAAAAAATAGTGTCACATAATAACATAGAGGTAATGGAAATCAGACGTTTCACGAAGGAGCTGCTGTAAAGCTTTTTCTGCCCATATGCCTGTCTGCAAATTATCTGATCTGTATTTCTTGGATTGGCAGTCTGATAATGAGTCGAGTAGTATGATCCATTTCTTTACATCGATAAAATCAACATCGTATAATAACAATCTGGTTTGTTTGATCGGTTTTTCAAGAATCAGTCTCTTAACCTGAATCTATTTCAGGACCTCACCGAAAGATTCGAGATGCTGAAGCAAACTCAGATAATTTGTTGAACTGGAGAGGATAATTTACATGAGAATAATTGTATGCGTGAAGCAGGTTCCGGATACCGCAGAGGTGAAGATAAATCGTGAGACGGGGACACTGATAAGAGAAGGTGTTCCGAGTATTGTCAACCCTTTTGACATGCATGCCATCGAAGCGGGACTCAACGTGAAGGAAAGGACAGGTGGAAAGGTTACCGTGGTCACTATGGGACCTCCGCAGGCAGAGACTGCATTGAGGGACGCTATCTCAATGGGAGCTGATGACGCGGTTTTGCTTTCGGACAGGGCGTTTGCAGGTTCTGATACGTGGGCGACGTCATTTGCCTTGTCAAAGGCTATCGGGAAGATAGGCGCCGATATTATCATCTGCGGCAAACAGGCGATTGACGGAGATACGGCCCAGGTTGGTCCGGAAACTGCTGAGTTTCTCAACATCCCGCACATATCGTATGTCAGGAAGATAGAGGATGTTACAGAGAATTCCATCCGGGTGCAGAGGATGATGGATGAAGGGTACGACGTTGTTGAGTCCCCTTTCCCGGTACTTTTGACGGTAGTAAAGGAACTGAATGAACCGAGGATGCCTTCATTAAAAGGGAAGATGGCCGCAAAAAAGGCCGTTATCCAGAAATGGGGCGCCGCAGATATCGGTGCCGGTGAAGACGATATCGGCTTGAAAGGTTCACCGACGCAGGTGAAAAATATCTTTACCCCGGAACCGAGATCCGGCAGAAAGATGCTCGAAGGCTCACCTGAAGAGCAGGTTGACGCCCTGCTGCAGGAACTCAGGGGGTTAAAATGCCTGTAAGAGTGAATGCAGATAAATGCACCGGATGCAAAGATTGCATAGCGTCGTGTCCATTTGAAGCCATTGAGATTAAAGAAGGCAAGGCAGTCGTAAATGAATACTGCCAGTCCTGCATGACATGTATCTCTGTTTGCCCGGAGGGTGCTATTGTTGAGACAGAGTCCGCTGAAGCCAAACCTGAAAAGGCCGAGGGATATAAAGGCGTCTGGATATTTGCCGAGCAGAGGCACGGCAAGGTCAGTCCCGTCTCCTATGAACTTCTGGGTATCGGGAGAAAGCTTGCCGTTGATCTCGGTACCGAACTCTCAGCCGTTCTTCTGGGAGCGACAGGAGCTGATGCTCAGGAGCTTATCCGGTGGGGAGCTGATAAAGTCTATCACTGCCGGAGACGCCATCTTCAATGAGTTTCAACGACGAACCATTCTCACAGATGCTTACCGGACTTATCAATAAGTACCACCCGGAGATAGTGCTTGCAGGCGCAACACCTGTAGGTCGTTCATTCATACCGAGGGTTGCGGCGCGGATAAGGACCGGGTTGACTGCTGACTGCACATCGCTTCAAGTCGATAAGGAGACGGGAAACCTGATGCAGATCAGGCCTGCCTTTGGCGGTAATATCATGGCGACGATCCTTTGTCCGAACACGAGACCGCAGATGGCAACAGTCAGGCCCAGGGTCATGAAGAGAGGACAGTATGACTCAAACAGGCAGGGAGAGATTATTGATGTCAAGTCGGACGGCATTACCTCAAGGACAAAGGTTCTGGAATCGGTGAAAGAGGTTTCCGACGTAACAGTGAACTTGCAGGACGCCGACATAATTGTTTCAGGCGGACGGGGACTCGGAGACCCGAAGGGTTTCCAGATTCTTGAAGAACTGGCCGGTCTTTTTGGCGCGGCAGTAGGTTCATCAAGGGCGGCAGTAGACGAAGGCTGGATCCCCTATCAGACACCAGGTGGGACAGACAGGAAAGACAGTCTGTCCGAAGATATATTTCGCCTGCGGCATATCAGGCGCAGTGCAGCATCTTGTCGGCATGCAGTCATCCGATGTTATAATCGCGATCAATAGGAACCCTGAAGCCCCGATATTCAATGTCGCGACTTACGGAATAGTGGGCGATCTGTATGAGATTGTTCCCTTGCTGATTAAGAAGATAAAAGAATCAAAAGGATGTAGGCACAGACAACCGGTGAACATTAATTGAGGTCATATAAATGAAAATCGCATTTGTCTTTCCCGGGCAGGGCTCGCAAAATGTCGGAATGGGCAAAGATATTTATGAAACTTATCGGCTGCAAAAGAGGTTTTTCAGGAGGCTTCCGTGCTCTCGGTTACGATGTTGCGGATCTTTGTTTCAACGGACCTGCAGAAGAACTCAATAAGACACACAGGACACAGCCGTGTATCCTTACGGTCAGCAGCGCAATTAATAGTGTTCTGAAAGAAAAAGGCATTCAACCGTCTGTTGTTGCAGGGCACAGCCTTGGAGAGTATTCGGCACTGGTCTGCGGCAGGAGTCATATCTTTTAAGGACGCTGTGAGACTCACCGAGCAAAGAGGGAGGTTCATGCAGGAGGCAGTGCCGGAGGGCAGAGGGCTCATGGCTGCAATTCTCGGGATTAGACAGAGAAAGAGTTGATCAGATCTGCGGGTCTTTGAAGTCAGGATACGCCGCCGCCGCCAATTACAACTGCCCCGGACAGATTGTTATCGCAGGTGAAAAGCCTGCCGTGGAAGAGGCGCTGGGACTCTGTAAAGACGCTGGCGCAAAAAGAGCGATCCCTCTGGCGGTGAGTGTGCCATCTCACTGTGCGCTGATGTCAGGCGCCTCACAGAAGCTTGCCGGGATGCTCGACGCAGTCGAATTGAGAAATCCGGAAATACCTCTGGTAAATAATGCCGACGCAAAGTTTCTTGATAATGTGGAAGAGATAAAACCATCCCTTATACGTCAGCTCAGCAGTCCGTTGCTTTGGGAAGATTCCGTCAAGGCGATGTCTGCTTCCGGGGTGGATCTGTTTATAGAAGTCGGACCGGGAAAGGTCTTGTCAGGACTGATCAAGCGGATTGTTGAAGTAAAAACCATGAGTATTGAAGATTCAAAAAGCATGCAGGATGCCGTCTCTTCTCTTTTATAAAGACAAAACAGCCGACTGAAATCTCCGTTCTATTCTGCCTTGCGCTTATTCAATATTCTGTGACATACCTGTCCATAATGCTATAATCAATAGCACCGGAGATGCAGGTATATGGCTCGATTTCTGCGGTCAAAAAACTACGTGGAGTTCCGAGGTACAAACCTTTGTCTGACTTCAATGTCAATACAAAATTCAGAGTAAGACCGCCGCTCCGTATTCAGTCTCATCAAAGTTGCTCGTGATTTTGCTTCAGAAATTGAGCATTACCTTGCCAATAATACTTAATGGACGCAATGATTCTCGAGGAATATTTCGCCGGCATATTTTTCCTGCTGAAAATTAGGTGCAGTCATCTGATAATAGAGTAAAATATGTAGAACTCATATGAATGAATATATTGTCAATTTTCTGCGGTATCTTGAACTGGAGAAAGGCGTCTCCGCGCACACCCTCAGGGCATACAAAAATGACCTTGAAGACTTTTTTGCCCATGTAAAGGCGAAACCTGAGGATATGGATATGCTTGATGTAAGAGGCTTCGTTGCAGACCAGATCAGGAAAGGCCTGAACAAGAGTACTGTCAGCAGGAGGTTGTCAAGCATAAGATCTTTTTTCAAGTTCCTTTACAGGGAAGGGCATCTGCAGAAAAATCCGGCCAAACTGGTATCAGGCCCCAAACTTCCCAAGCTTCTCCCCAAATTCCTCTCTGTTGATGATGCTTTCTCCCTTGTTGAGAAACCGGAGGGAATGGGATTTGCCCCCGCCCGTGACAGGGCCATCCTTGAGCTGCTTTATTCCAGCGGGCTGAGAGTCGCAGAACTTGCAGGACTGAATGTGGAAGATATCAACATCAGAGAGGCTTTGGTAAAGGCAAAGGGAAAAGGAAAAAAGGAGAGGATCGTTCCGATAGGGTCCAAGGCACTGGACGCCATCAAGTCATACATGGTGGAAAGACTGCTCCTGAGGAGCAGGGAGACCGCCGTATTTCTCAACAGGCTCGGCACAAGATTGAGTGACAGAGGGGTGAGACGGATTGTCGTGAAATACTCAAAAGCTTTGGCAATAAGCGGGAATGTAGGGCCGCATACGCTGAGACATTCTTTTGCCAGCCATCTGCTCCAGGGCGGCGCAGACCTGAGAGTAATACAGGAGTTGCTGGGGCATGTGTCCCTTTCAACAACTCAGAAATACACGCATCTTGATGTGGCACATCTGATGGATATATATGACAGGGCTCACCCCCTGACAAAGGATGAATGACGCTGCTTAAGGATGAAGGATGAATTATGAAGGATGAAAAAAAGTCTGACAAATCATATTTCTTTAGAATCGCAGATGTTCTGAGCAGGTTTCTCGATGATGCTTACTAAAAAAAGCAATAAGTAAGAATAGGCATTCCAGCACCCTTGCCTTTATCCCCTCCCCTCAAGGGAGGGGATACTCTTAAGTTCCCTCTCCCTTGAGGGGAGAGGGCAAGGGTGAGGGTGTGATGTGGTCTTACTTATGCACTTATTTAGTTTCTTATCGACATATGTAAAGCAGAGGTAAGCAAAAAATATCCTCATTATTCTAAAATATTATGTTGTTTGGAATACTGAATTTTGAGAGGTCTAAATGATTAAAGGTACAACCATACTATGTGTAAGACGCAACGGTCAAATAGCAATAGCGGGGGACGGACAGGTTACCCTGGGCAACACGGTCCTGAAACGTAATGCCAGGAAGATCAGGAAGATGTATAACGATAAAGTCCTGGCAGGTTTTGCAGGGGCCACTGCAGATGCGTTTACCCTGTTCGAGAAATTCGAGGGAAAACTGGAGACTTACAGGGGGAACATAACAAGGGCTGCCGTAGAACTCGCAAAAGACTGGAGGACCGACAAAATACTGCGGAGGCTTGAAGCCCTTTTGCTCGTGGCGGACCTGGAGCACACATTCATTCTGTCGGGTACCGGAGATGTAATAGAGCCGGAGGACGGAGTGGCAGCTATCGGCTCAGGCGGGCCTTATGCTCAGGCTGCTGCGAGGGCCCTTACGGAAAATACGGAACTGTCTTCAAGGGAAATAGTTGAAAAAGCCATGAAGATTGCGGCGGGTATTTGCATATACACAAATGAAAATATTGAGGTAGAGGAACTTATACAACAATGAAACATATTCACATCCGAGAATTTATGATTAAGGAGGCTTTCATTTTGAAATTTGCAATTTCACACTTTTCTGTCGAACGGAGCAGGAAATGGACAATTTAACGCCGAGAAAAATTGTTGAAGAACTTGACAGATATATTATAGGTCAAAACAAGGCAAAGAAGGCTGTTGCTATTGCCATGAGAAACAGGTGGCGGAGGCAGAGACTTTCGCCTGAACTGAAAGATGAAGTTCTTCCGAAAAATATTATTATGATAGGCCCGACCGGGGTCGGGAAGACAGAGATCGCAAGGAGACTCTCCCGGCTTGCTAACGCTCCTTTTGTCAAAGTCGAGGCGTCCAAATTCACAGAAGTGGGATACGTGGGGCGTGATGTTGAGTCCATGATCCGGGACCTTACAGAGCTCTCGATCAGCATGGTCAAAGCCGAACACATCGAGAAAATTCAGGAGAAGGCGAGATCCCTTGCAGAAGAACGGCTGCTTGACCTGCTTCTTCCGACTCCAAGAGCCGCACGGGGCGCAGTGCCGGAGGAAGAAGATCGTGAAAAACACAAGGAAACCAGGGAGAGACTGCGCACACAACTGAGGGACGGAAAACTCGACAACAGGTATATTGATATTGAGGTGAAGGAAAAGGTTGTGCCTTTCGGGGTGGTATCCAATGTCGGACTTGAGGATCTTGAAATAAACCTGAAAGAAATGCTGGGCAATTTTATGCCTGAAAAATCGAAGAGGAGAAAAGTAAAAGTCCCTGAGGCATTGAACATTATCATGCAGGAAGAGGCAAACAAGCTCATCGATATAGATAAGGTCACGAAAGAAGCTGTTGAAAGGACTGAACAGTCAGGGATTGTCTTTGTTGACGAGATCGACAAGATTGCAAGCAGAGGTCAGGCCCATGGACCCGATGTCTCCCGCGAAGGCGTGCAGAGAGACCTCCTTCCGATAGTTGAAGGCACAACAGTGACAACCAAGCACGGTCCTGTCAAGACGGATCATATCCTGTTTATTGCTGCCGGGGCCTTTCATATGTCGAAACCCTCTGATCTTATCCCGGAACTGCAGGGGCGCTTCCCCATCAGGGTTGAACTCGACCACCTTGGAAAAGCAGAGTTCATACGTATTCTGACAGAGCCTTACAATGCTTTGATAAAGCAGTATATCGCTCTCATGGACACGGAAGATGTCGTGCTGGATTTTAAGGGCGATTCCATCGAAGAGATAGCGGACATAGCGGCTTATGTGAATGAAAAGACTGAAAACATAGGGGCCCGCAGACTTCATACAGTGCTCGAAAAATTGCTCGAAGACATATCATTTGAAGCGCCTGAAAAAAAGGACGTCAAGCTGGTGATCGACAAGAAATATGTCAAAGACAAACTGAGCGAGATAGTCAAGGATGAGGATCTGAGCAGGTATATACTTTAACCCAAAGAATGCAAATCAGAGAATTTACAGAGAGGCATATGGTCACAAAAACCTTTACAATGCAGAATTCGGCTCTATAGAAATAAAATGGTATCACATAAAAACATTCAGAGAATGGCTACCAGATGTCTCACTAAGGAGCTGCTGCAAAGCTTTTTCTGCCCATATGCCTCCCTGTTTTTTTATCAAATGCATTTTTGGGTGAAGTGTTCGGGATTAGACGCCACATGAATTGTTCGATTAGATTAGGACTTTCGTGAAAAAACGAAATGGTGAGACAGAGACCCTGAGAAATATTCATTACCCTGTTTCGCCGTGTCTTCGTATCTGCGCTTTTATTATTATCGCTGTCATTTTGTCATCTTGCAGTACTCCCTACAAATCATCTTCCGGGTTTGCCATAGCATCCTGGTACGGTTCTGAATTCAACGGAAAGCCGACCGCATCGGGTGAGATTTATGATATGAATGGTTATACCTGTGCCCATAAAGAGTACCCCTTCGGAACACGACTGAAGATCACAAATACTATGAATGACAAAAGTGTCCATTGTATCGTAAATGACAGGGGCCCATTTGTGGCCGGGAGAGATGTTGATCTCTCCTATGCCGCTGCAAAGGACGTGGAGTTATTAGAAACAGGGACTGCAACAGTCAGGATAGACAAGTTGGACAGGGACCCTTCTTACATTAGAGAGGTAAAGTACGGGGCTGACTCAGGCCCTTTTACCATACAAGTGGGTTCGTTCAGGGATGAATCGAATGCTGCCAGGCTGAAGACCGGCCTCGAATTGAAGTATAGCAAAGTCTATATTTCAAAGATCGATGTAAATGGTGTAAGGTTCTTCCGGGTGAGGGTTGGAGAGTTTAAGGAAAAGGGCGAGGTGAAAAAAGTTGCTGCGGGCCTTGCGGAAGAAGGATATAGCGCCTTTGTGACAAGGTACGACGAGAAGAATCCATCACCTGCAAAAAAAGAAAATGCAGTAATGACAAATCCGGAAAACGTCCGCCACTAAACCGTGACAACATCGCAAAAAGTCCTTTTCATGGCTGTCATTCCCGAAGTCTTTAATCGGGTTCGAATAGCTATGGACAAACTCGGAGTTGCTCCCGCAGAATCAGTCTATATCGGCGACAATCCCCATAAATACCTGCCGGGCGCGTAGAAAGCCGGCATGAAATTCATCCTGTTCAGATCGGATTGCAGAGAATATGCAAAAGATATGGGGTCAGGTCTTTCAAATAGCTATTTCCCGATAAGCATGATATGATTGGAATATGGCGAGGCCGATAAGGATTGAGTACGATGGAGCAGTCTATCACGTTACCACACGTGGAAACGCGCGAAAGCGTATTTACAAAGATGAGGCAGACCGCCTGCAATTTCTTGATATCCTTGCTGAAGCAAATCGAAAATACAACTGGTTCTGCCATGCCTATTGCCTGATGGACAACCACTATCATCTCGTAATAGAGACACCTGATGGTAATCTCTCAAAGGGAATGAGGCAGTTAAACGGAGTTTATACACAGAGTTTCAATAGAAGACACAATCGAGTCGGGCATATATTTCAGGGGAGATACAAAGCAATCCTAGTGGAAAGAGAAAGCCATCTATTAGAAGTATGCCGGTATGTGGTATTAAATCCGGTGAGAGCTAAGGCGGTGGAGGAGCCTGGGAACTGGAAGTGGAGCAGCTATAACGGGACAGCCGGAAAAACAAGACCACACCCCTGCCTGACGGTGGATTGGCTATTGGGGCAATTTGGGGCTAATAGGGGGCAGGCGGAAAGGGAATATCGAGCTTTTGTCAGGGCGGGAATGGGAGGCGAACGAATATGGAAGAAGGTGAAAGGACAGAGTATCCTTGGAGAAGAAGACTATATTGAGCAATTAATGGGTTATATAAAAGGTCAGAGGGATATACAGGAAATACCGAAGCAGCAGCGATATCTGAACAGGCCCGGACTTGAGGAACTTTTCTCTAAACGGGCGAAAGAGAATAAAGTGAAGCGGAACAAGCTTATGTATAATGCAATAGTTGAGCACGGATATACTCAGAAGGAAATTGCCGATTACCTCGGATTGCATTATTCGACCGTAAGCAGATTGATCAGGGCACGTGATAAAACAGCAAAATGAAAGACCTGACACTCACCTTTCTCTCTTACCTTTCTTGGTTACCCTATGGACTTAACTGCCGGGAAAGTTTATAGAAAAACGAAAATGATGCATTTTGTTGCAATTGGAACTCTGCTGGGCCTGTCCGCCGGCTTCGCGCCTGGACCTCTCCTGACACTTGTGATTTCAGAAACTCTGCAGCACGATGTTAAATCCGGTGTAAAAGTGGCTCTCGCTCCGATTATTACCGATTTGCCGATAATAATTTTGACTTTATTTATTTTGTCGAAGTTATCAAATTTCCATGACATCTTAGGAATTATCTCACTGATAGGCGGGTTATTTATTTTGTTTCTGGGTTACAAAAGCATACGTACAAAAGGAGTTGAAATAAATCTTAAAGAAGTAAAACCAAAATCGTTTACAAAAGGAGTGTTGGCAAATTCTCTGAGCCCACATCCTTATCTGTTTTGGTTTAGTGTCGGCGCTCCAGTCATGACAAAAGCGTTAAGTCAAAATATCTATGCCACTTTGGCTTTTGTCATTAGTTTTTATGTTTTTCTCGTGGGGTCAAAAATTGTACTGGCCATATTAATCGGCAAATCGAAATTTTTATTAAGCAGCAATGCGTACATATTTATCATGCGCTTTCTTGGTTTGGCTCTGTGTGTTTTAGCAAGTGTGCTTTTTCATGATGGGCTCAAACTATTGGAAATAATATAGGGTCTAACGATAGGGTCAACTATGGTATTTTAAAACATGAAAGCAACAGTCAAAACAAAGTTAATGCAGAGTTCGAAGCTGAACCCTCCGCTCCGCCTGCGATCTTATCAAGGTTGCCCGTGATTTTGCTTAAGAAATTAAGCCATATACCTTGTTCTCCGGCGATTTGAAATATCTGTTTGGCACAGGTATGATGAGTTGTAGAACTTTGTTTTGTGAATTAGGGTGATAGAATATGGAGATAGACCAATGACGGAAGAGACCGGAGGATTAACTGTGAGGGTACTGCTCATAGAGGACAATCGGGCGGATGCAGAGATGTTCAGGATGATGCTGTCCGAGGATGATACCCGGTTTGCGCTGGACAATGCAGTCTATCTTAAAGAAGCATTGAGGCTCCTTAAGGAAGACAGCTACGATATAATTGTGCTGGACTTTAATCTGCCTGACAGCGAAGGACCCGGAACATTTGATGCGGTGCGCGCTCAGAATCCCTCTACACCGATAATTATTCTCACGGGACTTGCCGACAAGCAGCTCGGACTTGAATCTGTAAAGAAAGGCGCACAGGACTATCTTGTCAAGGGGGAGTTTGACGGTGACCTGCTTGTCCGTTCGATATCGTATTCCATAGAAAGACAGAAGCTGCTTATCAAACTGGAGAATACCCTCAAGGAGTTGAGGGTACTGAAGGGGCTGTTGCCCATCTGTTCAAGCTGCAAGAGAATTCGTGACGACAAAGGCTACTGGACTCAGATTGAAGCATACATAAGTGAGCACTCGGAGGCTGAATTCACGCACGGATTGTGCCCTGAGTGTGCCAAGAAATATTTTGAAGAGTATGAAAAAATAAAAGACAAGATGAAAAGAAGGGCTTCTGAGTGATGGGATGCGCGCAGTAATGCAACAACCCAGGTTATATTTTTGATTCAGAGATGTCCCTGAGCAGATTGAGGACAGCCTCCTTTATCTCTTCACGCGCCCGCCTGAAGTCGTTCATGATCTCTTCTTCGGTTCCGACAGTTCCGACAGGATCTTTGATCGGTAGGTGCAAGCGTTTTATCCCTGCAGGTGTACTCGGGCAATGTTCCTGAGCATGTCCGCAAAGGGTTACTACTATGTCCATCTTCATCAGCAGGGAAGGGTCAATTTCCTTGGACTTTTGTGTTGTTATGTCGATGCCTGCTTCCTTCATCACCGCTGCTGCCCTTCGATGGACACCAGCCGCAAAGAGCCCTGCGCTGTATACTCTGATTAATGCCTCGCCGTATTCTCTCGCAAACCCCTCTGCCATCTGGCTTCTGCATGAGTTCGCAGTGCAGAGGAACATTACTTTTTTCATCAAGATGCTCCTTGTATGTTATTGCATATTGTCAACATCCAGCCTCAGAAACCACAGAGAAACGCGTTCCGGCTATCGGGCGAATCTCTTGGTCAAAATGATCACGATAAAGGAAATAACAAGAGCCCCTAAAAGAATAAGGAAAGAAATAAGGGCATTGCTCAGGATTGTCGGATCAACCAGCAGGACAACTCCAAGCCCGAGCATCATGACACCGGATACAAGCTTCAGTATTCTCCCCTCCCATTCGGACAATTTCTTCTTGCCCAGAGTGACAGTGAAGATAAGCACTATCACTGCCAGGGGAATAACATACACGATATTATACAGGACAAGGTATGAATAGTACGAAACTGAAGATAGATCTTTGAGTGTCAGTATTCTTGTGAATACCATCGGAAACCCTGCGGTGCACAGAAGCTCATACGAATTTGCGGCTATGGCGAGGGCGGTTGTTCCGATAAGGATTGACAGAAAAGATGTGGAAGAGAGCAGTTTTCTCATGCGGTCGAACAGCTTTGGCTTTGCATTGTCCGGGATGGTTAAAGAAACCCCTTGCTTATAAAGAAAGAAATCCTTGATGTTAATGGCGGCAATCAACACTGCTACTAACCCTGCTACCAGTGTGATCATCTGCACCTGCCCCATAAACAAAAAAAGGTTCAACCATGCAGCCATGAAAATAAAGTAAATGAACCCGGAGAAGAAGACAAAAATGCCGCCAACAAGGAACATCTTCGCACGGGAGCGCGCGTGAATGAGAAGACCCAGGAGTGAAAAAAGCACAAAAAAAGCGCAGGGATTGAAACTGTCAAGTCCTGCTATAACAACCGTTATGAGAGGAAGGGAGAGTTCAGAGGCGTCGAGCTTCCCTATCCATGGGACAAAAATCGTCCTGCTTTTATCACGGCATTCGAGGTCTTCCTTCTGGTTTCCTTCTATCTGAGAAGACTTGATATCCGATATCACAAATTTGCCCGAGGCAGCAAGCCCTGGATCGAGGCACTCTTCTTTCAGGCATCCGGCGATGGCTTTTTCAATCTCATCTCTGGAGGTGTTCGAAAATCCTATGAAGGCATGCTCTCCTATGAATGTTACCGGCACTCCGGAAGTCTTCAGATTATAGGAGTCCGCCATTTTGTTCAAGAGAGAGGCATTGCCTTTGTTGTACCAGACCTCAAAGTCTCTGATTGTGACCGGAAATTTCTTGCTTATTTCGCTGAGAAAGATTTTTTCTTCGGCACAATGAGGGCATCCCTGGCCCCAAAAAAAATATATTACAATGCTCTTTTGAATCGGATGTGAAGGCGGGGTTACAGTTTCCGTCTTCAGTGAACCGGTCTTCTTAGGTTGCTTCTCTGCGGCGGGTAATTTATGGGTTTCCGCGGACTTCTGCGTGATTCTTTTTGACTCCGGACTCTTCTGTACTCTTTTGTCCTCAAGCGCCTTTGTTGTCTCTGTGCATTCCTGAGAACTCTCTTTGTCGGCGGAGCAGACTCCATCCTCTGTTGTCATTATGAAAGAGTAGGCGAAAGACTGCATGATAAATACCAGGGTTATCGCAAGGATCAGCAAATAGGCAGTTTAAAACACTTATGGGCCATTGGCCCATAAGTGTTTACGTCAGGATGTATTCTTCTGCGCATCAGGAGCAGGAACACTGGTCGATTCCACCTATCATGAACCCCTGATCGTCCGAGAAATCGATTGTTGCATTAGGGAACAGGTGATCGACTTCCTGCTGCATGAATATCTTCAATCCGTTCTTTTCAAGAACCGTATCGCCTGATTTCAGCGCCAT
The DNA here is from genome assembly GCA_963725545.1 of uncultured Nitrospiraceae bacterium. Taxonomy (GTDB): domain Bacteria; phylum Nitrospirota; class Thermodesulfovibrionia; order Thermodesulfovibrionales; family SM23-35; genus DYFC01. The sequence continues at coordinate 30,423 of CAVRZG010000019.1, forward strand.
TGACTATGTCCATAGTCAGTGACGGACTTCAACCACCGGGTATGGCAAAAATCCGTATACCGTGGTCAGGCAGATTCTGGTCATTCAGAAACTCCTTGCATTTTTCTACTGCTGAATCACTCATACTCAACATCGTTGTTCTCCTTTAGGGTATTGTTAGTATCCTGTCCACAGAGAGGATTTCAGGGTCTCCTGTGGTTTTACGGTTTATTTTCTTCCGGCACTGGTCCGGAAAACAATCTTCCGACTTCCAGGAATATCCATCAGTCTCTTTTTGTTACGGCCAGCAACTCCGTAAGAAACTTCCGGAGGACAGAGAGAAGCAGAAACCTTAAGCAGGTATAATTTTATAATGTAAAGAATAATATCTATTTTTACCTGTCGGATAAAGAAGCTTAGCAATTTAAAGTCAAATAATACTTGTATAAAATATTATGTCGATATGGATTTGTGTCTGTCAAGATTGAAAAATGACCTCGCATGAATAATGAGTGAGGCCGGTCGAAGGACAGTCAGAAAAGACCGTTCTTGAGAACGCGGGAATGAAGAAGCAATCCCGTGTTTTCAAGCAGTTATAAAGACCGGACTTAAGTCACCGACCATTTTGGACGAGACTCTCTTCCCGCAAATCTGCACATGCAACATATTGATAAATAGTAAAATAGTGGATTATTTTAAATAAAAACTTGAATATAATTGTCTATTTTATTATTATTAATAGAAAATATGGAGGAAAGATGGTTAAGGAGGATGTAGAAAAAGTTCTTGAAAAGGTCAGAGAAGGTCTCAGGCGTGACGGCGGAGATATCGAACTTGTTGAAATAAAAGACAAGATTGTATATGTAAGGTTAAAGGGCGCCTGCGGCAGTTGCCCGATGTCGACTCTGACTTTAAAAAACTGGGTCGAGGTGTACTTGAAAAAAGAAATACCGGAAATCAGCTCTGTGCAGGCTGTCTAAAACGGTAAAGAGGTTTGGAGAACTGAATTGTTTTTGGACCTCCCGTATAAAAGGATCAAGATACTCCTCGGCATAATACTGCTGGTTTTCATATTGTCTCCGGCGTTTGGATTCTGCCTCTCAAAAAGTAAAGGTCAAAGATATTCACTACTGGTCATCCCAGGATTATACCCGCATCGCAGTAGAGTTATCTGAACCCGTTGAGTTTACGAAAAACCGTTTTTCAAACCCCGAAAGGATTTTTCTCGATCTCAAGCACGCTGTCATAGCAAAGGAGACAAAGACCAGTTTTCCGGTTGGTGACGGAATCGTGAGAGCAGTCCGGGCCAGCCAGTTCAACAGCGATACCGTAAGAATTGTTTTTGATATAGAAGAAATATCAGACCTGAAATGTTTCATGATCGAGAGTCCTGCGAAGCTCGTGATTGATTTATTCGGCAAGGGCAGACAGACAGAGAAGGCAAGACCATTGACTGCCAAGAGAAGGATTGTTATCGATGCAGGGCATGGAGGACATGATCCCGGCGCGGTGGGACCGAATAAACTGCATGAAAAAGATGTTGTGCTTGATGTTGCTCTGAAAGTGAGAAAGGCACTGATGAAAGACCCTCTAAACGAGGTGTTTCTTACCAGAGATACGGATGTCTTCATACCGCTTGTCGAGAGGACGGCATTTGCAAACAGAAAGAATGCGGACCTCTTTGTATCGATACATGCCAATGCGAGTCCGAGAAGAATGGCAAAAGGCATCGAGACATATTTACTGAACTGGACGGATGACGAGGAAGCCAATAAGGTCGCCGCGAGGGAGAACAAAATATCTCTCAGAAAGATGCGGGCACTGAACAGGCAGTTTGATGTGCTTGATGTTATCAAGACCGATCTGATGAGAGAAAACAAACGGGACGAATCCGTGAAGCTTGCCAATTATGTACAAAAGTCAATGGTGTCTAATCTTGAGAGATTGCAATCAACATGTAGCAGACCTCGGGGTAAAACAGGCCCTGTTTTATGTCCTTTTCGGGGCGAATATGCCGTCGGTCCTGGTCGAGATATCGTTTATCAGCAATCCTGACGAAGAAAAACTCCTGTCAAAAGAGTCATACAGAACTGAAATAGCCGGATCTATTGTGGACGGCATTAATAACTACTTTAAGTCTGTCTCTCCTGTCCAAAAAGTTGCGCGGGTAAACTATCGCAGACCTTACTGAGGGAAAAGTTTTGCCTCCGGAAATCAGGATCATGCTGTATACGGGTTTCGTTGTCTGCCTGTTTTTTATCAAGAACCTTGCCCTCTATGCCTTGATCTTTGCACTGCTGCTCATTCTGATGTTGAGGCTCCCCTTCGGCATCCTCAAAGAAGGGTGGGTTCCGATAAGCTTGCTTCTGTCTTTTCACTTTTCTCAGCAATGTTCTATTTCAGGATGGAAAGATACTTTTTCAGGCAGGCCCTTTTGTCATTACTGATGAGGGACTCAATACGGCAAGTGTCAGGACAATGAGGCTCTTTTTCATGATAGCCGGTGCAAAGATGCTGACTGCAACCACAACCCCCGGATCTTTGGTAACGCGCGTTGGGCAGATTATTGGGACCCTTGAGGAAGTTGAACATTCCAGTCGATGATTTCCTGCAGATCATGGGGCTTGCAATGAAGTCTCTGCCGCGTCTCAAGGAAGAGATTGCCTGCAGGCTGCAGAGAAAGGGTCTCTCAGGGTCATGCCATCGGACTTCTTTGACCGCCTCAAGGTGATTTCTTCTCAGCTTGTGCCTGTTTTCGTCAGGAGCATGCAAGTTCCGGAAAGGCATTTTGAAGAAGAGATCGGAGGCAGGAAGGAGTCGGGACAGTGCAAAGCTCCTGCAGAAAACCGAAAAGATGAGATGAAAGAAGGGCTATGAGGGATATTGATATCTTAATTACAAACGGGCTGATCTTCGACGGGACCGGTTCCGAACCGTACGAGGCTGATATCGGGATCTCCGGAGACAGGATAGCGTTTATTGATCGGAAATCGGAATCTGGAACGCAGAATGGGAAATGCGGCGTAAAAGCAGGGCAGACTATTGACGCATGCGGCATGGCGGTATCTCCCGGGTTTATAGATACCCACGGACATTCGGAATTCACTCTGCTTGCCGATCCTTCAGCAGAAGGAAAAGTGTGGCAGGGTATTACAACGGAGATAAACGGCAACTGCGGTCTTTCTGCGGCGCCGCTCTATGGAGAGGCATTCGACCACAGGGAAGAGGACCTGAAAGAATACGACATCCCGGAAAGATGGTCGAGCCTGAGTGAATATCTCGGTATACTTTCAAGCAGAAGGCCGGCGCTGAATTTCATCACCCTTGCCGGACACGGCAATATAAGGGCCTCGGTTCTGGGCTATAAGAATAAGAAACCGGATCTCAAAGAGTTGGAGAAGATGCAGGCCCTCTTGAGAGAGACGGTCGACCAGGGCGCCATAGGCCTCTCAACAGGACTGATCTATCCGCCCGGTGTTTATTCAACCACGGAAGAGCTGGTCGATTTCCTCAGTTCGCTGACCCGTCTCCCGGATCCTCAGCAGTATATTTACACTTCTCATATGCGAAGCGAAGGGGACATGCTGGTTGAATCTGTCGAAGAGGTGATAAGGATCGGCAGGGAAACGGGACTTAAAGTCCATATCTCGCATATAAAGACCAGCGGACAGAAGAACTGGAACAAGATAGACATTGTCCTGTCGCTGATAGAAGAGACGAAGAAGAGTGGTATCCCTGTAACATGTGACAGATACCCATACACTGCATCTTCGACAGACCTGGATACGGTCATTCCTTCGTGGGCATATGAAGGCGGATCAGAAGCAGAACTCAGGCGTTTGAAGAGCCGGGAGATCAGTGAAAAAATAAAACAGGAGATACTCATTGAACATCCTGAGAAGAAATACTGGGAAGACATAAGAGTGTCATCCGTCGCGACCGACAGGAACAGATGGATGGAGGGAAAGACGATTGCGTATATAGCGGCGGAGAAAAAGCAGGATCCCGTAGATATGCTTTTTATGATTCTTGATGGAAGAAGAGTTGAGAGTCGGAGCTATTTTCTCGTCTATGAGCGAAGACAACCTGATGAAGTTTCTCTCCCTGCCTTATGCCATGGTCGGAACGGACAGTTCAGCGCAGGTCCTTTTCAGGGCCTACGGCCAGGGGAAAGCCCCACCCAAGGGGATTTGGGAGCTTTCCGAGGTACCTTGGCAGGTACGTTAGAGACAGCGGGTTAATGGATTTGAATGAGGCTATACACAGGATAACTCTTCTCCCTGCCGTTACTTTCGGCATACGAGACAGGGGTATCCTGAAAGAAGGCGCCTTTGCAGACATTGTGATTTTTGACCATAGAAAAATTATCGACAGGGCTACCTACGATGATCCTTTTTTGAAATCCGAAGGAATGTACTATACTTTAATAAACGGCGAACCTGCCATATGGGAAGGACAATTGACCGGCAGGAGAGCCGGAAGGATTCTGAAGCATACCGGCATTTAACAGACCGGACGAAATTGAAGAATTCAGAGAAATAAATGCATTTCGGAAAACCGGTAATCGGTATAACAGTGGATTTGGAAGGGGAATACTTCAGGGTAAAACACCACTATGCCGGTGCAATTTCAAGATCCGGAGGAATTCCTGTTCTCTTACCGCCGGAAGGTGATCCCAAGGTCGTACGTGGAAAAGATAGACGGCCTGCTTATCTCCGGAGGCGCGGACCTGGACCCTGCATACTTTCATGAGGAAAGACTGCCACAGGTGAAACTGGTTGCCAGGGAGAGAAGCGACTTTGAGATCTCTCTTCTGAGAGAAATGGTTGACCTCTTCAAGCCGGTCCTCGGCATCTGCTATGGAATGCAGCTAATGAATGTTGCGTTCGGAGGGAGCCTGTATCAGGATATCGAATCGCAGCTGCAGATGATGATTGATCACAGAACAGGGCATCATACTGTAGCGATAACGGAAAACAGGTTCATGGTGAACGGCACATTCTCTGTGAACAGCACCCATCACCAGGCAATTAACAGGGCGGGTGATGGGCTCTCAATTATTGCGCGATCCCCTGACAACATTGCTGAAGCGTTCTGTCGGGAAGATTACCCTTTTCTTGTCGGCGTGCAGTGGCATCCTGAGCGCTTGCTCGAAGAAGAGCTTTCAATGGGTCTTTTTTGTTCCTTTGTTGAGGCAGCTAAAGTTATTTGAAATCTTCAAACAATTAGAGGAGGAGACAATGCTTAGCAGAGAAGAGCTCAAAGAGATGGCAAAAATTCGGGGAGACGGAGCACAGTTCGTAAGCTTTTTCCTGAACGTGAATCCTATGACGAACGCGAAGGACAACTATATCATACATGTGAAGAACCTGATAAAGAATACGATGGATACACTGGAAAAAGATGTCCTGAAAAAAGTTGGCGCTGATCTGGAAAAGATCGAGTCCTACATTCTGACAAACAAACCTATCTTCAAGAAAGGCCTCGCCATTATCAGTTCACAGGAGAAAAAATATCTGGAAGGAATTCCATCTCTCTGTTCCGATAAAGAATGAGATCATCGTTGATAAAACACCGTATATAAAACCCCTGCTGGACATTATGGACAATTACCGGAGGTATGCCATCTTGCTTGTAGGAAAGGAATCGGCCAGAATATTCGTAGTGCACCTGGGAGAGATAGAGGAATACTCTGAAGTGCATACCGATGATGTGCCGGGGAAGCACAAGAAAGGCGGGTGGTACGCTCTATCCGAGAAGAGTTATGAGCGTCATACCGATCACATGGTTGGGCTTCACCTGAAGGATGTGCTCAAACAGCTGGACTCGTTTCTTTCAGGCGAATATGTGGGCCGCCTGATAATCGGCGGTTCGGATGAGACCGTGACCAAGGTGAAGAGCATGCTTCCCCAGACAACAGCGGAAAAGATAATCGGGACATTTCAGGCAGAGATGATTGCAACAGGCAAAGATATACTGGAAAAAGCGGGACCTGTACTTCAGGCCTTTGAGAACAGGAAAGAATCGGAAACCATAGACGATCTGCTTACAAAGGCCATGAAAAACGAGAACGCAGTCATCGGCATAGAGAATGTGTTAAATGCCTTGCAGGAAGGCCGTGTCATGAGGCTTATTCTATTGAAAGATTTCAAGCAATCAGGTCTGGCCTGTAAGGAGTGCGGCCATTTGACGGTCCAGGATATTTCGTCCTGCCCCTACTGCAAGGGAGAGGTCGAGAGTGCGAATTATCTGGTCGACATGATAGCCCAGAAGGCAATAGAACAGGGCGCAGGAGTTGCTGTCTCCTCTGAGAACAAAAAACTCCAGGATGCCGGCAGTATCGGGGCGTTTCTAAGATTCTGAAGTCACAATCTGCAGGGTCCCTTGAACTGAAAGACCTTGCATAATAATTACTGCATTGCACCCTCACCCTTGCCCTCTCCCCTCAAGGGAGAGTCCCGAAAGCTTTCGGGATTGATGGGAGGGGATAAAGGGGAGGGTGTTAAAAATGTATTCCAGTGTAGTGTTTCTAATGCTTCTTTACTTATGTTTTGAGTGTTTTGACTCGTCATTCCCGCAGTCCTTAAGCGGGAATCCAGGGCTTCTTTGTCTCTTAAAAACAATGGATTCCCGATTACTACCTCGGGAATTACAATAAGTGGCTTTTTTAAACAACATTAATGTAAAGCGCTTTATGTCGCACTACACTAGCTTGATGCCGGTTTAGAAATCTATGAACGCGGGGAATTCCAAGATTAAGACAAACTCAATAATCGTTCTTTACTGTATTTTTTTCTTTTTGATATCATGTTCCTCCCGCAACCGTCTTGATGGATACGTTTACTACCGCTTGAATACAAACCCGACGACTCTGGACCCTGCACTGATCGTTGACGTAACAGGCGGCTCAATTGCGGCAAAAATATTCAATGGCCTTGTCAGGATCGATGACGACCTGGGTATAAAGCCCGACATAGCGGAGAGGTGGTCTGTTTCTGAAGGCGGTCTGAAATACACTTTTCATTTGAGACGCGGAGTTCTCTTCTCCAGCGGGCGCGAGGTAAAGGCAGAAGACTTCAGATATTCCTTCGAGAGAATTCTGGACCCGAAAGGTAAGTCCCCCAATACCTGGACGCTTGATAAGATAGCAGGCGCCGCTGATTTTATGAGGGGCCGTTCCTCATCTGTGAAGGGCATCAGGGTTTTAAACGACTATGTGCTTGAGATACGCCTCGCAAAACCGTTTTCTCCATTTCTTAACCTGCTCACAATGACAGCCGCCTACGTTGTGCCAAAGGAGGAGGTGGAGAAATGGGGACCGGATTTCTCAAGCCATCCCTCGGGGACAGGACCATTCACGCTGAAGGGATGGATGCCGAACAGAGAGGTAGTCCTTGACAGGAGGGCAGATTACTTTGATACAAATGCAAAAGTCCGGGGCATAATCTACAGGGTCATACCGGAGGACCTCACCGCAGTAACAGAATATGAGATCGGCAATATCGATATACTGACAATACCTGCTTCGGAGTTTCTGAAGTACAAAAACAATTCGGGGAAGAGCAGTCTCATTTCTTCGATCAAAGGGCTTAATACCTATTATCTTGGCCTGAACTGTTCAAAATTCCCATTCAGCAACAAAGAACTGCGAAGGGCGATGCAGTATGCCATAGACAGCAAAAGAATATTAAACACGATCTATGAAAAACGCGGGAGGGAGGCATGCGGTCCCCTGCCGGATGTCATTAGAAAATGGAGCATGCTCTGTCAATATTCATACGACCCTCAAAAAGCAAGGGACATTATCCGAAGAGAAGGTGCTTCAGGCATTACTGTCGATTTCTATATCACCTCGGACCAGGAAGTAGTCGATATAGCAGAGATTATACAGTCATACTTGGAATCAGCAGGAATACATGCCCGCATAAAGCAGCTCGAATGGAGCGCGTACAAAGAGGCTGTCAATAAGGGCGAGGCCGACATGTTTTATCTGAGCTGGTGGGCTGATTATCCTGACCCGGAGAATTTTCTATTTCCTTTGTTTCACTCATCCAATCACGGTGCTGCCGGCAACAGAACAAGATATACCAATCATGAAGTGGATGCCCTCATACAAAAAGGACAATCCACAACCGATGATAAAAAGAGGAATGAGGTTTATCGGAAAGCAGAACAAATCATCGTGGAAGACTCACCCTGGGTGTTCCTCTGGCACAGGACGGATTTTGTAATCAGACAGCCATGGGTGAAGAACTATAAAATATATCCGATTTACAGCATGGATAAAGGGACGGAGATATCGCTGTAAGAAATATCCTGTGATCATCGCTGTCCAAAATATTATTAGCAAGGTATATGACTCAATTTCTGAACCAAAAAACTACCTGTGTTTCTGTTCAAACCTTTATCTGACTTCAATGTTAATACCCGACTCGGAGCTGAGACCTCCGCTTCGTCTTCGGTCTCATCAAGGTTGCCCGTGATTTTGCTTCGGAAATCGAGCCATATACCTTGCTCTCCGGCGATTTGAAATATCTGTCTTGGACAGCAATGGCCTGTGATAATATATAGCAAGGCACGAAACCATGGAACTAAAGAGGTCCCAGAATTAAAGCATTCCTTTTAAAAAGGCTGGCCCTTCTTATCCCGCTGCTTTTCGGAATTACCTTCCTTACTTTTGGCCTCACCAAGGCATTGCCCGGTGACCCGGTTTTGAGCATGGTCGGCGAGAGGGCGCAGCCTGAGGTGATCGAAAGGATCAGAAGAGAACTTGGGACCGACAGGAATCTTGCCGGCCAATATTTCGGATATGTCAACCTCTTGCTTCACGGCGAATTCGGCCGGTCATACTATACCAACAGAAAAGTATTCGACGATCTGCTCCTGAAGTTCCCCAATACCCTGAGGCTTGCTGCCTGTGCAATGACTATCGCCATTCCATTCGGGCTTTTGTTTGGTCTGATATCAGCGCACAAAAGGGACACATGGGCGGACAGGCTCATTTCATCGATATCAGTGCTCGGTCTGAGCGTCCCGGTCTTCTGGAGCGGTCTCTTAATCATGCTCTTCCTGAGCCTTAAACTCAAGCTCTTTCCACCTTCAGGCACGGGAGATATGCGCTTTCTGGTATTGCCTGCGATAACCCTTTCACTGCCTGCCATTGCCGCAATATCAAGGGTGACAAGGACAACTTTGATGGAGATATTTGACATGCCCTTTGTGAAAACTGCAAAGGCAAAAGGTCTGTCTGAATTCAAGATAAATATCATCCATGTCTTCAGGAATGCCCTGATACCTATAGTTACCGTCATAGGACTTGATTTCGCGAGTTATCTGAACGGAGCTGTCCTTACCGAGACAATCTTCGGGTGGGACGGGATAGGCAGATTTACGATGGAAGGCATTATCAAAAGGGACTATCCGGTGGTCATGGGGTGCGTTATTGCGGGTACAATACTGTTTGTGGTAATCAATCTGGCTGTTGATCTACTATATCACTATCTTGACCCGAGGGTGAGGCTGCATGAAGACAGCAGGTAGGATGTCCGTCCTTGTCCTGATTCTGTTCGTCCTTCTGTCCATTTTTGCGCCTGTTGTTTCCAGGTACAGTCCCGACAGGATCGATCTTGACAGCCTGAAGATGCCGCCCGGAGCCGAACATCTGCTTGGTACGGACAACAAAGGTAGAGATATCCTGTCGAGGGTCCTTTACGGGGGAAGAATTTCAATAAGCATAGCCATATCCGCAGCCATTATATCTATGGGCATAGGGCTTTCTGTCGGCCTGATATCAGGCTATTTTGCAGGCAGGATAGACACTGTGATAATGGCATTTGTGGACCTTGTCCTTTCTTTTCCATCACTCCTGCTGGCAATAGGCGTCTCAATACTTCTGCCGCCGGGTCTATATACGGTAATGATTGCTATTGTCGCAGTGGGCTGGGCTTCCTTCGCAAGGATTATAAGAGGTTATGTATTGACTCTGAGGGATGCGGGATATGTTGAGGCTGCCAGGGCATTGGGGTGCAGTCATCGGCGTATTCTCGTAACGCACGTCATGCCTCAATGCATTCCTCTGCTGCTAGTCATGATGGGCATGAAAATCGGCGGCTACATAATAACGGAGGCTTCTTTGAGCTTCCTGGGGCTTGGAGCGCAACCTCCGACAGCGACGTGGGGGTCCATGATCAATGCGAACAGGGCTTACATAACATCAGCTCCCTGGACGGTCTTTGCGCCAGGCTTTATGATCGCCCTGACTTCTCTCTGCTTTAACATAATCGGCGACAGCCTGAGGGACAAATATGGGATAAAAGTAAGGGGATAAAAAAGTCTAAAGCGGCAAGTGAGCATTGATAGGGTCAGGTCTACACATCCTGTTGCCTCAGTTAATGCTATATCTATGCAATTATCATCACAAGATATGGCGCGACCATTAAGAATAGAATTCCCTGATGCTATTTATCACATATCGGCCCGTGGCAACGAACGGAAAGACATTTTTTGGGACGACAGGGATCGTGAACGGTTTCTTGGCTATTTAGAGACCTCGGTCTTACGCTATAAGGCAAATATCCACGTCTACTGTCTCATGAGCAACCATTACCACCTTTTTCTTTCCACTCCGGACGGCAACCTTTCGCAGATCATGCGGCACATTAACGGGGGATATACCACGTATTACAACAAACGGCATAACAGGGCAGGGCATCTTTTTCAGGGGAGATACAAGGCAATCCTTGTAGATGCTGACCCTTATGCGGGGGAACTTTCGCGATATATACATCTGAATCCCGTACGTGCAGGCATAGCCGGAGAGCCTGAAAAGTATCCCTGGTCAAGCTATGCAGCCTATATCGGTAAAGAAGTACCACCGGGCTGGCTTACCACAGCCTGGTTGCTTCGCTATTTCGGGAAAAAGACAGCTGAAACGCGGAAGGCATACCGTTTCTTTGTCGAGGCAGCGATGGGAGTAACAGAAAACCCGCTCAAAGCAGCGACAGCGGGCCTGATCCTTGGGAGGGCCGAATTCGTTGAAGAGATACGGGAGAGGTACCTTGGCGGAAAGAAGCAAGGACGGGACATCCCTGCGCTGAGGGAATTGACAAAGGCTTCCATAGGGAGGATTATTGAAGAAGCGGGCAAGGAACTTCGGGATAAACCTGAGCTTGCGCGAAAGGCGGCGATTTATCTGATCCATCGATACAGCGGCAGATCGCTTAGGGAGATTGGGGAGCGATTTGCCATAGGGGAATCGGCAGTATCGCAGGCGAGCCGACGGTTTGAGTCTGTCTTGAAGGAGAGACCCGCTCTGAGGAAAATGGTTGAACGAATGCAAAAAACTCTTGGCTGTCAAATGTGTAGACCTGACCCTCGGGTTTATTCTTTTAATGATGGGTTTGCAAGATGAGATTCTGAAGAAGCTTTGCCTTTTATCTTTACTATCCTGCCCTCAACTTCGAGCCTGCCTTCTGAAAACAGCCTTATTGCCTCGGGATAGATCTTGTGTTCCATTTCCAGAATTCTTGCCGAGAGGGTTTCCTCTGTGTCGTCATGATAGACGGGCACTGCTGCCTGCGAGATGATGGGTCCTGTGTCCATGCCCTCATCGACAAAATGGACAGTACACCCGGAAATCCTCACTCCGTATTCAATTGCTTGCCTTTGACTGTGCAGGCCTGGGAAGGACGGAAGAAGGGCAGGGTGGATATTCATGATCCTGTCCGGAAAGGCATCTATCAGGCGTTTCCCGACGATTCTCATGAATCCCGCCAGAATAACCAATTCCACTTCTCTCTTTCTGAGCTCATCAACAATCCTCAGATAAAAATTGTCCTTTGTGGTGAAATCTTTCGGACGAATAGTAAGGTGCTCAATGGCGTGTTTTCGCGCGCGCTCGATAGCAAAGGCTTTCGAATTATCAACTATCAAGAGTTGAATGTCTGCCTTGAGACTGCCTTTTTCTATTTCATCTATGATGGACTGGAAATTGGAACCCCGGCCGGAGGCGAGAACACCAAGATTAAGACGGGACATTTTGCCTGAAGACATTTACAACCTTATTTCTATGTGGGATTTTTCTCTCAAATCTTTGATCAGACTTTTGTATTTCTCCATAAACCTCTGCTCGGTAAGCTGCTTTCTCACCGCCTCTTTTATATCATCCGTGCTCTGCGGGGCGGTCTTCTCGTCCAGTTTGATTATATGCAGACCTCTGTCCGTCCAAAAGGGCTGACTGACATCTCCGGTCTTCATTTGTGAAAGCGTATTGAGAAATTCCTTAGCAAGAAGATTCTTATTCACATAACCAAGATCTCCGCCCTGCTTTGCCGAGGAGTCTTGCGAGAACTCTTCAGCAAGTTTGGAAAAATCTTCGCCGGCCTGTAACCGCTGAAAGATAATGGCGGCCTTTTCTTCCATAGTCTTTGTTTCCGTAGCGTCCTTTGGTTTTCTGAGGAAGATCTGTCTCATTTTGAAAGACTCGCCGTTAAGAGAGCTCGCCTTGTATGCCTCGACCTGGCTTTCTATTTCATTACCTGAGACAACGATCTTGCTCTTCACCTGCTTGTTCAGGAACTGGTTTATGAGGATCTGGTCGGAGAGAGTTTTTTTGTAACTTTCAAAATCGAGCCCTTCCTTTGTCAGGTTCTCCTGAAAGGACTTATCGTTCAGGGAATATTTTTGTTTAATATTATCTATGGCTTCTTTTATTTCTTCAGGAGACACATCGAGACCGATTCTTTTTGCCTCTTGTATCTGGAGCCTCATGTCGATCAACTTCTCAAGGAAGACCGGCTCGTTGTTCTTAAAGACCTTCATGCGGTCTTCCTCTTTCAATGCTTTCATCTGGTCCGTGGACTCAAATTCCATCATTTTGTAAAGTTCGCTCCAGTTGATCACCTCGCTATTGACAACAGCAACAACCCGGTCCAGGAGAACTGCGGCGGTTGATGGTTGAAAAAAGCCCAGGATGAATACAAGGATGATTACTGAATGTATAGCGTGTTTACGCATAAATTATTTCCTTTAAAAAAATGGTTTCCGGCGGTTTCAGTTCAGATCCGATTCATTTTTATAACACAAGAAACTGATTAAACACAAGAATATAGACGGACAAGCGTCTTATAAATAAATGTTATTTAGCCCATGCTTATTATTAATTTGCATGACATTTTTTAATTGTGTTAATATATAAAACCTCCTGAGCGGAGGTTTTTTTATCATTTTTTACATACAGATGTGGTCGCAGACACACCCTCGATAAGTTTTCCGACAGGTGATTTAAAGGAAAAAGAGATTCGGGATGGAAGAGACCCTTTCAGAGATATTAAGAAATTATGAGGAAAACGAGGGCAACGTTATTTCCATCCTTCAGGGTATCGAAGAGCACTTTGGTTATATACCCGAAGAAGCAATAGACTGGATCGCAAAAAAGCTCGACATACCTGCCAGCCGTTTTTTCGGCACAGCTACATTCTATTCCCAGTTCCATCTGAAACCCAGAGGCAAAAACATCATCACTGTTTGCAGAGGTACTGCGTGTCACGTAAAGGGTTCCGAGAAATTACTTAACAGACTTTCTCTTGAGCTTGATATACCGCAGGGAGATGACACTACAACAGACTGTAAATTCACCGTCGAAAAAGTCAATTGCATTGGAGCTTGCGGCATAGCGCCGGTAACTGTTGTCAACCATACGGTGCACGGTAAGATGACCCTTGATAAACTGATGAAAGAGATAAAAAAGCTGAAGGCAAGTGAATAGTGAATAAAGATATCATGATCAAGGTCTGCACAGGCACCGGAGGTGTTGCATCCGGAGGGGAAGTTGTTCTGGAAGAGTTCAGGAATGCCGTTACAGCCGCCGGTATGGATGCGGAATTTCGCGGGAGATGTTCAGCCGACAGAGTTGGCTGCAGAGGATTTTGTTCGAAGGACGTGCTTGTAGACGTTATCATCAACGGAGAAAAGACTACATATAAGCATATTAAGCCTGATATGGTTACGCGCATTTTTGAAGAGCATATAATGAAGGGAAACCCTGTAATCGACTGGGTTGTTGAAGACGAATACCACAACTTTCATGAAAAGCAGACTAAGGTTGTCCTCTCCCATTGCGGTGATATAGATCCGGAAAGTATTGATTCATATATTGAGGTCGGAGGTTATGAGGCTGCCCGAAAGGCTCTCGTTACAATGAGTCCCAAAGAAATAGTCGAGACCATAAAGAATTCAAATCTGAGGGGGAGAGGCGGCGCCGGTTTTCCGACCGGGCTTAAATGGGAACTCGGGCTGAGGATAAAGTCGGATGTTAAATATGTCATCTGCAATGGTGATGAAGGAGACCCCGGCGCTTTTATGGACGGTCCGTTATGGAGGGAGATCCCCATTCTGTTGTTGAAGGGATGATTATCTGTGCGAAGGCTACTGAATCACAAAAAGGTTATGTCTATGTAAGGGCGGAATATCCGCTTGCTGTAAAACGTCTTCAGATGGCTATTGATCAGTGCTATAGTCGCGGTTTCCTCGGGCGAAATATCTTTGGGACGGATCTTTCATTTGACCTTAAGATTTTTCAGGGAGCAGGCGCATTTGTATGCGGGGAAGCCACGGCATTGATGCGTTCCATAGAAGGCAAACGCGGCATGCCGACTCCAAAGTTATGGAGGTCTGCAGAAAAAGGATTGTGGGACAAGCCGACTGTACTGAATAATGTTGAGACCTTTGCGAATGTGCCGAGGATTATTATGAAAGGACCCGGCTGGTACAGGAATCTCGGAACTGAGAGGAGCGGCGGCACAAAGGTATTCTCACTTTCAGGCAGGGTTAGAAATACCGGCCTGATAGAAGTGCCTCTGGGTGTGACACTCCGGGAGATCATTTACGAGATCGGCGGCGGCATTGAGGGCGGCAAGGCATTCAAGGCGGTGCAGACGGGAGGGCCGTCAGGCGGATGCATCCCTGAAGAATTGCTTGATACAGAGGTGGATTATGAATCACTTGCACAGGCAGGCTCTATTATGGGCTCGGGTGGTATGGTCGTTCTTGACGAGACCAGCTGCATGGTTAATACTGCAAAGTTTTTTCTTGAATTTACCCAGTCGGAGTCATGCGGCAAATGCACTCCCTGCAGAATAGGTACAAAGAGGATGCTGGAGATATTGGAGAGGATTACGTCCGGTGCAGGCAGAGAAGGGGACATCGAACTCCTTGAAGAACTCAGCAGCTACATAAGGGCGACTTCTCTCTGCGGATTAGGCATGACAGCGCCTAATCCTGTCATCAGTACATTAAAATATTTCAGGAATGAATATGAAGCGCATATCAAGTTCAAAAAATGCCCTGCCGCTGTATGCCGGGAGTTAATCACCTATGCGATTCGTGAAGACGCATGCAAAGGGTGCGGAGCATGCAAGCGGGTATGCCCGGCGGATGCGATAAGAGGCACCCGGAAAAATCCTCACAGAATTGATCCTGAAGCATGCATTAAATGCGGAAGCTGTCTGGATACTTGTAAGTTCAAGGCGATAATAAAGGCATGAGAGAAATCAGTGCTGTCCAAATATTGGATGAAGGATATCAAGCAGAGATATTATGGTAACACTTAGAATAGACGGCAGGAAAATCTCAGTTAGAAAGCTATCCACCATCCTGGATGCTGCCCGGAAGCTCGATATCCCGATACCGACGCTGTGTCATCATCCGGAGCTTTCCCCATTCGGCGGATGCAGGCTGTGCATCGTCGAAGTCAAGGGTTCCGCAAAACCTATTGCTTCCTGCACAACCTTTGCAAAAGAGGGGATGGACGTCACGACTACGAGTCCTTACCTGGAAAAGCTTAGAAAAACTACACTTGAACTATTGCTGTCTGATCATCCGACCGACTGTATGGTCTGCGAGAGGGCGGGCGACTGCAAGCTGCAGGAACTTGCATATTTCTATGGCGTGAGGGAAAACCGGTTCATCGGCGAAAGACGGATTTATACAAAAAAAGACAATAATCCATTTCTCGAAAGAGACATGGAAAAATGTATCATGTGCGGTCAGTGTGTACGGGTATGCGATGAAATTGAGGGAGTCGGGGCAATAGATTTTGCGTACCGCGGACTCAAAACCAAGATCTGTCCGCCTTTTGAGCGGGACCTTAACTGTGAGTTTTGCGGCCAGTGCGTAGCAGTCTGTCCGACCGGGGCTCTTACAGGAAAAATGTGGACCCACATGGGGAGACAGAATTTCAAGGAAGTTCGTACCGTCTGTGCTTATTGCGGCTGTGGCTGCAACGTGACACTGTTTGTAAGGAGGAATGAAGTTATAAGGATCTCCTCCGGCGAAGACACTATCAACAAAGGATGGCTCTGTGCAAAAGGGAGATTCGGCTACCAATTTATCAAGAGTCCGGAGAGGCTGAAGAAGCCTTTGCTGAGAATAGAACCAAGAGCAAGTTCAAAATCCGTGATTCATGATTCAAAAGCGGAAGCGCCTCATTCCGGATCAGAATCATCTCTCACCCCTCATACTGCTTCTTTGTTTAAAGAGGTTGAATGGGATGAAGCCCTGGATTTTATAGCTCAAAGGCTGAAAGAAATAAAGGACAAATACGGTCCCGACTCAATTGCCGGCCTTTCTTCGGCGCGTTGTACGAATGAGGAAAATTACATTTTCCAGAAATTCGTCAGGGCTGTGATCGGAACGAATAATGTGGACCATTGTGCAAGATACTGACATAGCTCGACAGTGGCCGGTCTGGCCGCGGTTTTCGGCTCCGGAGCGATGACGAATTCCATATCTGAAATTGAAAATCATGACCTCATTTTTGTAATAGGCTCCAATACAACGGAATCCCATCCTATCATCGGCCTCCAGATGAAAAAGGCCGTAAGAAAAGGCGCTGAACTGATAGTGGCTGATCCGAGGAAGATCGACCTGGTAAGATTTTCCAGCTTATGGCTGCAGCACAGACCGGGAACCGACGTTGCTCTCCTGAATTCCATCATGCATGTCATAGAGAAAGAAGATTTCATAGACAGAAAGTTTATAGGTGAACGGACAGAGGGATTCGAATCCTTCAGGAAATCTCTGAAAGATTTTACCCCTGAAGTAGGAGAAAAGATAACAGGCGTGCCGAAGGAGAAGATAATAAAGGCCGCCCTTCTTTACGGAGACGCAGTCAGGCCCGGAATATATTACACCATGGGTATCACCCAGCATACTCATGGAACGGACAACGTTTGCAGTATCGCAAATTTAGCGTTGATGACCGGAAATCTGGGCAGGGAATGCACCGGGGTGAATCCTCTAAGGGGACAGAACAATGTCCAGGGGGCAACTGATATGGGATGCATCCCTGATTTATACCCCGGCTACCAGAGGGTGGAGATCCAGGGCGTCAGGGCAAAGTTCGAAAAAGCCTGGGGTGCAAAATTGTCGGATAAGAAAGGCATCACTGCGACAGAAATGACAAAGGCCGCTCTCGATGGAAGTCTCAGGGCAATGTACATTATGGGAGAAAACCCCGTTTTAAGCGATCCGGATATGAGCCATACGATAAAGGCATTCAGGAATCTTGATTTTCTGGTCGTTCAGGATATATTTTTGACCGAGACTGCTGCGCTTGCCGACGTTGTTCTGCCCGCCGCCTGTTTTGCAGAGAAGGACGGGACCTTCACGAATACCGCGCGGATGGTTCAGCGTGTGAGAAAGGCTGTGGAACCACCGGGCGAGGCAAGGGCTGATTCCGCCATTATTCTCGAACTGGCGAAGAGGCTTGGATATGAAATGAGATATGATGTCATTGAAGACGTTTTCTCTGAGTCCGGCAAAATGTGGCCTGCTCTTGCAGGAATAACATATAAAAGGATTGCGAAGAACGGCTTGCAATGGCCGTGTCCTACACTGGACCATCCCGGGACCCAGTATCTTTTCAAAGGGGGATTCCCTCGTGGAAAGGCCTCTTTCACCGTGGTTAATTATAAACCGACAGAGGAACTGCCGGACAGCGAATTTCCGTTCATACTCTCGTCAGGAAGAATACTTTTCCAGTATCATACAGGCACGATGACAAGAAGAGTCGATGCCATTAATGCTGTTTCACCCTCTGCTTATGTTGAAATGCATCCGGATGATGCGGAGAGGCTCGGGGTCTCAAGTCAAGAGATGGTTACAGTTTCTTCAAGGAGAGGCTCCATAGATATCAGAGGTATTGATCTCGGACCGGCCTTCAAAAGGAATGGTCTTCATCCCTTTTCATTTCAAAGAGGCTTCTGCCAATGTGCTTACAAATACCGCTGTTGATCCGGTATCGAAGATACCCGAACTCAAGGCGTGTGCTGTCCGGATAGAGAAGAAGAAATAGTAATGGCTGGAGAGATTTTATAAATTCAAAAGGAGGGAGTGATATGATCAAGGAGGAAGCTTTAAAGGGACAGGTATTATTGCATGACCTTGATAAAGCAGGTCTCAGTAAAATAGCAAAGATAACGCAGGCAGGTCTCTATCAAAAAAGGTGAATCGCTTTTCAAGGAGAAGGAGCAGACACAGGGTCTTTGGCTCATACATTCGGGTAAGGTGGAGATCTCCAGAGTCACTGCTGATGGGTGGAGACAGACACTTGTTGTACTGCCGGCGGGTCATTTTTTCGGTGAGTTGTCCATTCTTGAGAACAGGAAGCATGTTGCATCTGCAACCGCCCTTGAAGACACCGAGCTATTCCTTATACCGAAAGATGAGTTTGAGAGAATGATGGGAGACGACTGCGGCCTGGCCCTTCATATCATCAAGAAGATGGCAATAGTCATGAGCATGAATCTCAGGAGAATGAATGACAAATTCCTTAGCGCTTTAATAAGCTACTAAAGCGGTTATTCAGCAAATTGCGGGGGGTCTTATTCTTCTTTTCTGTTGGCTTCTTCAAATGAGGATATGTTTTCAGCATCTAGCATAATTTATACTTAAGGAGGGTTAATAAGATGCCGCTGGATCCGACGAAACACGCAGATTGGGAAATAGCTCAGGCAGCAGAAGCAAATATGAAGACGGTCTACCAACTGGGTGAGGAGTTGGGGCTTGAAAAACAGGAACTCCTTCCGCACGGTCATTATGTAGCAAAGATTGATTTCAAGAGCATTCTGGGCCGGCTTTCCGGCAGTACAGGACGGCAAGTATATCAATGTTACGGCTATTACTCCTACACCCCTCGGAGAAGGAAAATCTACCACGACAATGGGACTGACGCAGGGCCTCGGGAAACGGGGAAGAAAGGTCATTGCCGCAATAAGACAGCCTTCCGGGGGACCGACCATGAATATCAAGGGTTCCGCAGCAGGCGGCGGACTTTCCCAGTGTATCCCTTTGACCCCATTTTCACTCGGACTGACCGGGGATATCAATGCCATCATGAATGCCCATAACCTTGCCATGGTCGCCCTTACTTCACGGATGCAGCATGAATTCAATTATTCCGATGATCAGCTTGCCAAACGCAAACTTAAGAGACTGAATATCGACCCCAGGAATGTAGAGATGAAATGGATCATGGATTTCTGCGCCCAGTCCTTAAGAGAGATTATTATCGGCATGGGCGGCAAGAGCGACGGCTTTATGATGAATTCCGGTTTTGCCATTGCAGTGTCTTCAGAGATAATGGCTATTCTGGCGGTTTCGAAAGATATGAAAGACATGCGTGACCGGATGGGAAAGATCGTTGTTGCCTATGATAAAGGCGGAAAACCTGTCACGACGCAGGATCTGGAAGTTGCCGGGGCGATGACGGCATGGATGGTCGAGGCCCTGAATCCGAACCTCATGCAGACGATCGAAGGACAGCCTGTGCTTGTCCATGCAGGACCTTTTGCAAATATCGCCATCGGACAGTCTTCAATAATCGCCGACAGGGTGGGTCTGAAACTGGCTGATTATCATATCACGGAATCCGGGTTTGGAGCGGACATCGGTTTTGAAAAATTCTGGAACCTGAAATGCAGGTTCTCGGGACTGAAGCCGCAGGCCTCGGTTATTGTCGCTACAATCAGGGCACTGAAATGCCATGGAGGCGCCCCTATACCTGTACCCGGAAGACCCATGCCGGAAGAGTACAGGAGTGAAAATGTTGCATGGGTGGAGAAAGGCTGTGAGAACCTGGTCCACCATATTAGAACGGTGAAGAAAGCAGGCATTAATCCTGTTGTATGTATCAATGCATTTTTTTCGGACACTGACAATGAAATAAATTCAGTGAGAAGACTTGCAGAGGAAGCAGGGGCCAGGGTCGCACTTTCGAAACACTGGCAGTACGGCGGTGAAGGCGCTCTTGAACTGGCAGACGCAGTAATTGACGCATGCAATGAGCCGAATGATTTCCGGTTCTTGTATGACCTTTCCACGCCTCTTCGCAAGCGAATTGAATTGATAGCAAAAGAGGTATACGGTGCGGATGGGGTGGAATTTTCCCAGGACGCTCTGGCAAAAGCCAAAAAAATGGAGGAGGATCCGGAAATCTCCAGGCTCGGAACATGTATGGTAAAGACCCATCTGAGTCTTTCAGACAATCCCAACATGAAGGGTGTTCCGAAAGGATGGAAACTCTTCGTAAGGGATATCCTTTCGTTATAAAGGCGCAGGCTTTGTTGTTCCTGTTGCAGGCGCTATAAAATTGATGCCCGGGACAGCTTCAGACCCCGCTTACAGGAGAGTCGACGTAGACGTCGAAAGCGGCAAGGTCAAAGGTCTGTTTTAGCCGCCCGACTTGATAGAAATTATGAAAAAAGTAGGGTTCATTTATGATGATATATTCCTTCAGCATGCAATGCCTGCCGGCCATCCGGAATCCGCGGAACGTCTGATTCAGATAATAGAGGGGCTGAAAGAATCAGGCCTGTGGGACAAGCTCATACACATAAGTCCCAGGCAGGCTTCTGAAGAGGAGATTCTGGCTGTTCACACCAAAGGCTATTTCGACAAGATAAAGAATTTTACAGGCTATTTTGACCCTGACACGTACGTCTCGAAGAAGTCGTTCGAGGCCGCAAAGTTCGCTGCCGGCGCAGTTATTGAAGCAGTCGACAGGTGCAAAAGAGGAGAGATCAACAGTTCGTTCTGTGCAGTAAGGCCTCCCGGGCATCACGCCGAGGCTGACGGCGCAATGGGGTTTTGCATATTCAATAACGTTGCAGTTGGCGCCAGATATGCCCAGAAAATCGGGTACAGGAAAGTATTTATTGTTGATTTTGACGTCCATCATGGAAACGGCACGCAGCATATTTTCGAAGAGGACGACAGTGTGTTCTACTTCAGTACTCACCAGTACCCTCATTATCCGGGAACAGGCAAGGACACTGACAGAGGGAAAGGAAAAGGAGAAGGGTGCACGTACAATATTGCCATGCATTCCGGGTCGGGAGACAAGGACTATATTTTTGCATACCGCGACATACTTCCCCGTCTCGTTAAGGACTTTCGACCCGGACATTATCCTGGTATCAGCCGGATATGATATTCACGTGTCGGATCCCTTATCGAGCATCTATGTAACAAAGGAAGGGATGACTCAAATTGTGAGGGGTATACTTCTCCGCTCGACCGCAACATACATGCCATCCTTGCCTTATGTCTTTGTACTCGAAGGCGGATATGATCTGCATGCCCTCAGAGAATCAGTGGCGATAACCGTAAACGAATTGCTGGAAGAATGAGGATTCTATTGTGGTAAATGTGCAAACGAATCCAGGGACCGGCAGGTCCCTGGAATAGAGATTTGCCTCTTGGGTCTTTCAAGGCGTCGGAGAAAATCAGATGTCTTTTTTTCCATAACATATCCTTCAATCTGCCTTCAAGCTATTGCATTTTTCTATTATATGCTATAATTCTATAAAATTGTAATAGTTATGCGATATATCTTAAAGAAACAGTTGATATTTCTGGTAGTGCTTCTTGTCTCTTCGATATCCATGCTCTCGAAGGTCCAGCCCGGTTTCTGTGAGGATCCGAAAAGAGAAGTAATGGTTATATCAGTCGATGGTGTTATTAATCCCGTCTCAGCAGAATTCATACAAAAGAGCATCCGGAAGGCAAATGACAAGAAATACGAAGCCCTCGTAATCGAGCTTGACACCCCCGGAGGTTTGGACGCCAGCATGAGAAATATCGTGAAGGAGATAATCGGCAGTGAAGTTCCCGTAGTTGTTTATGTCTACCCGAGCGGCAGCAGGGCGGCATCAGCCGGGGTATTTATAGCACTGGCTTCTAATATCGCGGCGATGGCGCCGGGAACAAATATTGGGGCGGCACATCCTGTGGGCATCGGCGGTCAGATGGACAAGACCATGGCTGAGAAGGCTACTAATGACGCTGTGGCTTATATCAAATCGCTCGCAGAAAAAAGAGGAAGGAACGCCCAGTGGGCTGAAGACGCAGTAAGAAAAAGTATCTCTTCTACGGAGACCGAGGCCCTCCGCCTGAAAGTAATCGACTTTGTTGCCAAAGATCTCAATTCCCTGTTGTCCGATATCGACGGCAGGAGAGTTCAGACAGCTTCGGGCGACAGAATACTCAGTACAAAAAATGCGGGTGTTGTCCATGAAGAGATGGGGGTGAGGTTAAAAATACTCAGCCTTATCTCAGATCCTAATGTGGCCTATATACTAATGCTTCTTGGTTTTTACGGACTTTTTTTTGAACTGACCAATCCCGGCTCTCTTTTCCCGGGAGTCATAGGAGGAATCTGTCTTATACTGGCCTTTTACTCCTTTCAGACATTGCCCGTGAACTATGCGGGGTTGCTCCTGATTATTCTTGCCATTATCATGTTTATCCTTGAGATAAAAATAATCTCTCACGGGATACTGACAATCGGCGGGATTATTGCGATGATCATAGGGTCCTTAATGCTCTTTGAATCACCTGCTCCGTTTATGAAACTGTCTCTTGCCGTGGTCCTTCCTGCAGTCATTGTAACAACCCTGTTTTTTACTGTTTTGCTCAGCCTGGCGTATAAGGCATACACAAGAAAACCGACAACCGGTGCGGAAGGACTTTTGGGCAGTCATGGAATGGCAGACACTGATATAACTGAACAAGGTGGAATGATATCTATTCACGGAGAACTGTGGTCCGCGTATTCTGACGAGTCGATAGCAAAAGGCGAGAGGGTTGTAGTTGAAGCAGTGACAGGATTGAAGCTAAAGGTCAAGAAAGCTCAGAGAGGTGCAGCATAAAAAGCTTTCTTATGCATCTGCCGGACCGATCACTAATGTGTTCGGCAATGGTTAGGCTAACAATATAAAAGGAGGCAATCATGTCGATTTTTGCGCCGTCACTTCTCAGTATTTTGTTTGTGGTGTTTCTTGTATTTTATTTTTTTTCAAGCGCCATCAAGATACTGCGGGAGTATGAAAGGGGTGTTGTGTTCAGACTCGGAAGGATAATCCCGATAAAAGGTCCCGGCCTCGTTATCATATTTCCTATTATCGACAAGATAGTTAAAGTCAGTCTGCGGACGGTGACAATGGATGTCCCATCGCAGGATGTAATAACCAGAGACAATGTTTCCGTGAAGGTAAATGCAGTTGTCTATTTCAGGGTAATTGATCCGATAAAGGCGATTACCGATATTGAAGATTTCTACTTTGCGACATCTCAGATTGCGCAGACCACTCTGAGGAGCATCCTTGGACAGAGCCAGCTTGATGACCTCCTCACTAAAAGAGAAGAAGTCAACGCAGAACTTCAGAAGGTCATCGACTTTCAGACAGAGCCGTGGGGAATAAAAGTCACGTCGGTCGAGGTCAAGAATGTAGACCTGCCTATAGAGATGCAGAGAGCAATAGCAAAACAGGCCGAGGCCGAACGCGAGAGAAGGGCCAAGGTAATCCATGCCGAAGGAGAGTTCCAGGCATCTCAGAAACTGGCTGATGCCGCAACTATCATCGCTACGGCGCCGTCTGCTCTCCAACTGAGATTTCTGCAGACCCTCACAGAAATTGCAACAGAAAAGAATTCAACGATCATATTCCCGGTGCCTATTGATTTAATAAAACCGTTCATAGACAAATTCACGCCGTCAAAACAAGAATAAGCGAACAGCAGGGGTAATTGCGCATTAATATCCGAAAGGGGTCTGACAGGGAGAACCGTTGAGGAACAGGGCTGGCTTCAGGCTGTTCATTCTTATCGGTGTTGTGGCAGGTTTGACATTCATCCTGTATCAAACGGGAGTCGTTTCATTTTTTCTTAACAAAGAAAGGATAACGCATTTCCTCAACTCTCTCGGACCTCTTTCATTCGTCGGATTCATTTTACTGCAGGCGGCACAGGTAATTGTTTCACCGATTCCCGGAGAAGTTACAGGTTTGATCGGCGGGTTTCTTTATGGGAAATTCCTGGGGATCGTTCTCTCAACTATAGGCCTGACCATAGGTTCGTGGACGGCCTTCGGCCTCTCAAGATGGCTTGGTGGTCCATTTGTAGAAAAGTTCGTCCGGAAAGAGACCATGAACCGCTACGACTACCTGCTGCACCACAAGGGAGTTTTTCTTGTTTTCCTTCTGTTCCTCATACCCGGCTTTCCAAAAGACCTTCTCTGCTATATCCTGGGACTGGGTCATCTAAGCACAAAGGAATTTCTTGTCATCAGCACAATCGGCAGGTTTATGGGTACTGTGCTGCTGACGCTCGGAGGAGATTATATCCGACACCATCAATACTACAGGTTTTCGATGCTCTTCGGTATTGCCATTGTCTTAGTGATTCTCTCAATGGTATACAGAGACAGGATCGAAAGACTGTTCAGAAAACTGCATACAACCAAAACAAGAGACCAAGAGGATAGTGAGGACAAACCATAAAGCCGGCGTTTCAGCCGATTCATCCTGTCAAAGGTTATTACAAAAAACAAAATAAACATCATGGCGGAATAGCAGATGTCTTGAATTTCTTGACAAATATATGTAGGAAAGGGGGTAATGCAAAGAAGCTTTTCTCATGGGGGTGAGGATGCTTCAATTGAAGCAGGGTGGTTCTTTAAGAAATAAACAACTCAGAAAGGGGAAGAGAAATGCAGAATGCTTCTACTATGCGGTACGACAAGATACGTAGATTTGAAAGAAGGCCTTATTCGGAGACTATTGTTTATTCTCTGAGCGTGGAGGAAGAGAAGAAGCGCAAGTGGCTCGATCTGAAAGGCAAAGCGCTTAATTTATGTGATGCCGGTGTATGCATCGAGACTGATTATCCTCTTGCGCCCGGCCATATGCTCTGGTTTAACAGCGGTGTAGAGAAGAAGGCAGGCTTTGTCAGATGGTCCCAACAGTTTGAGAGAGGCTACAGGGCAGGCATTGAATTGGACGGAAAACATATCCAGGAACTTGATGAAGCAACTGACATGTTCATTAAGCGGCTTGAAGAGATCGAATACAAGTGCCTGAATCCCGAAATAAAGAATAAAGAAATCATGCCGGAGATCATGGCCGCGTTTGATGATGTGCTGCACGCCTGCAAGCTTTTCGAGATAGCCATAGAGGACAAAGAGGTTGTCCGTGATGCGCAGGTCAGATTCCGGGAAAAAACCAATGCGATTCTTTCAAAAAGCTACTGTATAAACCGCGCCAGGACATGGCCTCAGGGTTATCAGGGGGATTATAAATCCCTTGAAGGTATATACAGGAATACACCGGTTTCAGAAGGCATCGGTTACTATCTTGACCGGTACTGTTTGGACTGGTCTCTCGGTATAGGAGTGCGGAACAGGCTTAAAGAACTTACTCATATTCTTAGAGAGGAAATGCAAAGAAGAAAAAACCCTAAGGTTTTGAACATCGCCTGCGGTTCTTGCCGCGAAGTCCTGGAACTGGCCTCTGATATTGAAAAGTCCGGCGCTCGTTTTACGTGTATAGATCTCGATAACGACGCTCTTGCATTTGCCGCAAACCGCCTTTCCTATACGAATATCTCGACTGTTACTTCAGATCAGGTAGTTCTTAGAAAGTATAATGCAATCCGTATGTTTGATGACGAACTGAACACGAGTGAGTTCGGGAAGCAGGATATCATCTACAGCGTCGGTTTTTATGACTATCTGCCGACGGATTTCCTGATCAATCTGTTCCGGGCACTCTATGAACTCCTCAAACATGAGGGTCTGCTTATTACATCCTTTAAAGACGCAGCGCGGTACCGCCATCAGGAATACCACTGGATTGTTGACTGGGACGGTTTCCTGCAGCGGAGTGAAGCGGACTTTCAGGATATTTTTCTGAAGGCCGGAATCCCTGATTCCGCAATAGTGGAGCGGCGCGAAGAATCTGGTATAATAGTCTTCTATTTGGTCCGGAAATGACGGAAAACAGAAATGTTGTCATAACAGGAATCGGTGTCCTTTCGCCCATCGGCATCGGGAGAGAAGAGTATTGGGAGGGACTTTCCCGTGGCAGGACGGGTTTCAGTACGATAAGCCTGTTTGACACTGCCGGCTTCAAGGTCAGCGTTGCAGGAGAGGTCAAGAATTTTGATCCTCTTGCGATGCTCGGAAAGAAAGGGCTGCGGGAACTTGACCGGAGCACAAGACTGGTCAGCTCTGCTGCAAAACTTGCGCTTGAAGACAGCAGGTTCGAGATTTCGGATGACAATACTCAAGCGGTAGGTGTCTCTGTCGGAACGACCTTTGGAAGTCTCCACAGTATTTCACAGTTTGACCGGGCAGGGCTTATTGAAGGACCGCGCTATGTCAATCCTTCACATTTCCCGAACACGGTGATCAATTCTCCTGCAAGCCGGATATCCATACGGTTTAAAATTAAAGGGTTTAACACAACCATATCCACCGGCTTCTGCGCAGGCATCGACGCGATTTCCTATGCTTCTGACTTTGTTCGCCTGAAAAGGGCGGATGTGGTTCTGGCTGGCGGGGTCGAAGAATTGTGTGAAGAGACATTCAGCGGTTTTTACAGGCTCGGATGTTTGTCAGGCGGAGACGGGTCGGATACTGTATGCTGCCCTTTTGATGCGCGAAGAAACGGGACAGTGCTTTCCGAAGGGGCGGCGATTTTGGTTCTCGAAGACGAAGAACATGCTTTAGCGAGAGGCGCCGATATTCTTGCGAGGGTATCCGGATATGGAAATTCCTTTGATCCGGAAGCAAGAATGGATTTCGGTCATCGGGGAAAAGGGCTGAAGCATGCCGTCGGTATTGCACTTGAAGATAGCTTCGCTTTCTCCGGGAGATATTGACTATGTATCGTCATGCGCAAATTCGACAAAAGGACTGGACAGGATGGAAAGCTCAGTCTTAAAAGATGTATTGGGAGAGCATGCTTACAGAATTCCTGTTAGTTCGATAAAGTCCATGGTGGGAGAGTCGTTCTCAGCGTCGGGGGCATTGTCGTGCGCAGCTGCTGTCGGGAGCCTCGTAAGTGGAATAGTGCCGCCTACTGCAAATTACCGGGACAGAGACCCTGACTGTGATCTCGATTATGTGCCGAACGAACCGAGAAAGATGAATGTAGGCAATGTCCTTGTTGTTTCATCTGATCCGTACGGAAACAACTCGGCGATCATATTGAGCAAGTATAAAGAGGATGAAAGGTGAAATAATGGAACTTAGTTTTGAAGAGATCAAGAATCTGATACCGCAGAGATTTCCTTTTATCATGATAGACAAAGTCATCGACTTAGTGCCGGGAAAGGAGGCAGTCGCAATAAAAAATATCTCGGGTAATGACATATTCTTTCTCGGTCATTTCCCTGAAAGGGCCATTATGCCCGGCGCTGCGATAATAGAAGCCATGGCGCAGGCCTCGATAGTCCTTTTTGCCTCTGCAAGGAAAAGGGACGAAGGAGAAAAAATACCAATCTACTATTTTGGATCGGTAAAGGCAAGGTTTCACCACCCTGTTGTGCCGGGCGATCAGTTGAGGATCAAGGTGGTAAATGTCAAGACACTGCCGACGGGCGCTTATGTGTCCGGTGAAGCCTTTGTTGAAGACAAGAAAGTATCCGAAGCGGATCTTGTGTTCAGTGTGAAAGATGAATAAGAGAGTTGTTATAACAGGATTGGGCGTCGTATCATCAATAGGCATCGGCTGGAAAGAATTCTGGAACAGTCTCCTCAATGGCAAGTCGGGGATTGGCCCGGTGACATCGTTTGATACGTCAGGCCATTTTACACATAACGGGGGAGAGGTAAAGGACTTCAATCCAGAGCGATTTATTGATGCAAATAAGGTGAATTTTCTGAGTCGTGCGTCTCAATTTGCAGTATCAGCCGCAAGACTTGCGCTGGAAGATGCAAATCTTTCCAGCGACGACTAGTTGATATGCTCATTGGTACTTGTGTGGGCACAACTCTGGGATCTGTACAGAATGTGGAAATTATAAATGAGCTTGAGATAAGACATGAGGAATCAGCTCCTCGCGAAGAACTTGATACTTCAGGTCCCGACTCATTCAACATCTGCCGCAATCGCTAGGGAGTTTAATTTCCTGGGCCCGAACATGATGTTTTCTACAGCCTGTGCTGCAGGCAATTACGCCATAGGATATGGATTTGATTTAATAAGACTTGGTAAGGCCGACGTTATGGTAGTAGGTGGGTCAGACCCATTTTCAAAGGTGGCGTTCACAGGCTTCAATCAGCTCTCTGCGGTCGCGCCGGAGAAATGTCAGCCTTTCGATAAGAACAGAAGAGGGATGATGGTAGCTGAAGGTGCGGGAATTCTAGTTCTTGAATCTCTTGAAAGTGCATTGAACAGGGATGCTCATATTTATGCGGAAATTTTAGGTTATGGACTGAGTTGTGATGCCAACCACATGACGCAGCCTTCTGTTGAAGGAATGTCTTCATGCATGAAAAGGGCTATGAGCGCAGCGGGTGTTGGAAAAGAAGATGTTGATTATATCAGCGCACACGGTACAGGAACTTTGGCAAATGACAGGACAGAATGCGCTGCCATCAAGGACGTTTTCGGTGAAGCTTACAGAAATATACCTGTGAGCTCAATAAAGTCGATGCTCGGACATACGATGGGAGCAGCGTCTTCGCTTGAGGCTGTTGTCTGTGCACTTGCGGTAGAAAACAATATCTTGCCGCCCTACGATAAATTTTGAAACACCTGATCCTGAGTGTGATATAGACTGTGTTCCAAATATGTCAAGAAGACATGAAGTAACCGTGGCTTTAAATAACTCATATGCGTTTGGCGGCAATAATGCATGCTTGGTTTTGAATAAAATTTCTCACTGAGGAGGCGTACACACAATGTCAGATAGTATTGAAAAAGAGATTATATTGATCATTTCAGATGTCTCGGGCTTTGAGCCTGAAGAGATAAAACCGGATACGAATCTTCAAAAAGAGTTGGAGATCGATTCAATCAAAGCAATTGAAATTACTGTCGCTATTGAGAAGAAGTTTAAACTATCGGTCAGGGACGAAGATGTCCCCAAAATAATGACAGTCAAAGACGCCACATCATTGGTTAGTAAGCTGCTCCGCGAGAAAGAATAGGCTCGGAATGTCTAATGATAATATTTATGATACCGTAATCATTGGCGCCGGTATCGGTGGTCTTGTTTGCGGCTGTTACCTTGCAAAGGCCGGCAAAAAAGTGCTTATCAGTGAACAACATTATAAACCGGGCGGATATTGCACATCATTTAAAAGACAGGAGTTTGTCTTCGATGCCGCTGCTCATTCAATCGGTGGATACAAATATGGGAACCTTGGACAAATACTTACAGATCTGAGAATAGATGATAAAGTGATCATAAAAAGGCATGATCCCACCAATATCATCATAACCCCTGATTATAAAGTTACTTTCTGGGCTGATATAAACAAGACTATAACAGATTTGCAAACAGCCTTCCCTGATCAAAGCAAAAATATCGAATCTTTCTTCCATTTTCTGATTTCTTCGGATTCTGCATTTTCTTCCAGTATGAAAAGCTGGACATTTCAAAAGTTACTGGATAAATATATCGATGACAATAAAGTCAAAGCCATACTTTCTTTTCCTTTGATTTCGAACGGTGGGTTGCCGCCATCGATGATGGCTGCTTTCATAGGCATTAAGATCTTTAAGGAATTTCTCCTTGGCGGCGGATATTATCCTGAGGGCGGGATGCAGTCTTTGTCCGATGCGTTGGCAGAAAAATTCAGAGAACAAGGCGGTGAATTAAGGATGTCATGCCCAATTAAAAAAATAAAGCTCAAAGGAAATGAAGTTATAGGTGTGGTGTCGGAAAAGGATGGTTTCATACCATCAAGATATGTGGTCTCAAATTGTGATGCAAGGCAGACTTTTTTGAAGCTTTTGGGAAAGAATAAACTTGACAAGGACTTTTTGCAAAGGATTGAAAGTATGACGCCTTCGCTATCTGCGTTCATTTCATATTTAGGCATGGATGAATATCCCTATGGATTGCCTGCGGTTGGAGCTAATCTCTGGTTTCTTTCCAGTTATGATCTGGACAAAATGTATCTGGCGGCAAAAGAGGGGAATCTTAACGAGGTTGGAGGATATCTACTGTATATATATCCTGATAAAAAACGTATTCTGGCTTTCATGAATGCACCTTTTATGAATAAGAGATACTGGATTCTTAATAAGGAAAAACTGCTCGATACTTTCATTAAGAGGATCGAGACCGATGCAATACCTCATTTATCGAGTTATATAAAGTATAAAGGAGCATCTACTCCATATACATTGTATCGATACACCCTTAATTATAAAGGCGCTGCATTCGGATGGGCCTGTACGCCTTCCCAATTGGCGGACCCTGATTTCAGAAAGCCCTCATTTGTGCAGGGACTATACCTGGCAGGGCACTGGACGACAATAGGCCTCGGGATTCCAGGCGTTGTCTATGTCGGTTCAGAAACCGCGAAGATGGTTTTGAGAAAATTGGAGCGTATGCATAGATTGTGAAAATTGCTTAGTGACAGGTTTTTTTGATAAACTTTAAAATTATGCGAAAAGAAGAATATATAGAAGAACAAAAATTAGAATTGACGCAGTCTTATGGTTCCTTGATTCTTCTTTTAGGTATTCCGGTAATTCTCTCGCTGGGCTTGTTAGATTATTTTGTCACACCCGAGAATTTTGCAAAATTCTTTGTCATCCGCTTAGTTACTGCTTCTTTATATGTGCCGTTGTATTTTTTAAATAAACATAAGAGAGACAAAACATATCAGCTGATCATAAACGTCGCCGGCACACTGATAGTCACGATTATGGTTGAGGTAATGATCCTTTCTTTCGGAGGGCACGAATCTCCATACTATGCAGGCATCATCATTGTTTATATTTTTATATTCGGGTTTCTTCCCTTTTTTTCGATGAGAACGGCAATAGTACTGACTTCCACTACGTATGCTGTTTATCTATTACCTATCTTGATTTTTGATCATGTAACAAATATTAGAATATTTATGAATAATAATATATTCCTATTAGCCAGCTTAGTGATAGGGTTAATATGGAGGTCCTATAACGATAGTCTTCTTGTAAAAAAATTCTCTTTCGAATACGATCTTTCTCAGGACAAAGAAAAACTCGAAATGTATTCCAAAAACCTTGAAGACCTGGTCCGGGAGCGGACGAGGGAGCTTGCCATATCTGAGACATGGCACAGGTCTATTTTCGATAACGCAACTGACGGTATCATCGTGCTTAACAAAAAGGGCGAAATTGTTAATGTGAACCAAAAGACCTGTGAGCTTCACGGTTTTGACAGGGAAGCCCTGATCGGCATTCATATCGATCTGCTCGAGGCCAATGGGGACAAGGACAAACGTGAAGAGAGGACTGAGAGGATCCTTAATGGTGAGACTCTTATATATGAGACCGAACACTACAAGAAGGACGGCACAAAAGTACTTCTGGAGGTCAGCTCGAAATCTCTCGAAATCGAAGGTCAGACATATATTCAAGTCGTTCTGCAGAGACATAACAGAGAAGAAGAGGATACAGGAACAATTGATGCATTCGCAGAAGATGGAGTCTGTAGGTTCCCTTGCGGGCGGCATCGCTCATAACTTCAATAATATTCTGACCGCCATTCTCGGATACTCGGAATTGCTTCTTGAGTTCAGCGAACTCGATGACACTTCGAAACAGAGGGTGAGGAATATTGAGAGCGCTTCGCGCAAGGCCGGTGTTATGGTTTCGAAGCTCCTGAGCTTTGCGCGGAGGGATTCGCACGAGGTCCTTACTCTGAGACCTCAATGATGTTATAAGCGACTCAGCCAAACTTTTTGAAGGCGTTCTGGACAAGAGAATCGGGCTCAAGATAACCCTCTGTGAAGATATGCCGGTTATTGAGGGCGATCCGAATCAGATTGAACAGGTCGTCATGAACCTTATGGTTAATGCAAGAGATGCAATGCCTGAAGGCGGACTTATCACAATCAAGACCGGTGTCATCGAGATCGGCAGTAAATTCATTCGATACTCCTTCCTACATAAAGAACGGTAAATATGCCGTAATGTCGGTTTCGGATACGGGGTGCGGCATTCCTGCAGAAATCCGGGACAGGATATTCGATCCCTTTTTTACGACAAAGGAAAAGGGCAAGGGAACAGGTCTGGGATTGGCTACAGTGTATGGAATCGTAAAGGACCATAAAGGATATATATCCGTTCAAAGCGAAGTGGGAAAGGGCACTAACTTTGATATCTATCTTCCGGTATCGGAAAAGATCGTCCCTCAGTTCATAAAACCCAGAAACCATGCTGTGGAGGGAAACGAGAGTATCCTTCTTATCGACGACGACAAGGATGTGCTGAACCTTATCAGGGACATCCTTGAAAGCCATGGTTACAGTGTCATGCCTCTGAACAATCCTCTCACTGCTCTGGATGTATTCCGAAATCAGGCAGGCACGATACAACTTGTAATAACGGACATTATGATGCCGCTGATGGAGGGAAGCGAGCTCATAAGAAACCTGAGGAAGGTGAAGCCCGACATTAAGATAATTGCAATATCAGGATATACCGAAACAAATATTGTCAACAATGAAGAAATAAGGGCGGATGCATTTATCAGGAAGCCTTTTGAAAGGATCGAGCTGCTTTCAACAGTAAGACGGCTGCTGGATACAGGGATCAGGCACTTACCACTTTATTAGGGCAGACGCCCATGTCAGTCCTCCGCCGAATGCCTCAAGAAGAATGTAGTCTCCCTCTTTAATTCTTCCTGACGTCAGCGCTTCGTCAAGGGCTATTGGAATGGATGCAGCTGAAGTGTTGCCGAAGCGGTCCAGATTGACCATTACTTTTTCCAGCGGAAGCTTAAGCCTCTCCGCAGTCGCCTGTATGATTCTGAGATTCGCCTGATGCGGGATCAGAAGGGAAAGGCTGGACGGGTCCAGATTATTCTCTTCCAGGGTTTTCATCGCTATATCCTCAAGTGTCCTCACAGCTACCTTGAACGTCTCATTACCTTTCATCTTGATATAGTGGAGCCGTTGATTGATCGTGTCCGTCGATGGCAGGGTTCCTGGAGCCGCCTCCGGGCACATGAATCAAGTTCCCACAGCCTGCCGTCGGAATTGATATTCGTCGAGAGTATGCCTCTGTCCTCTTCTGTAGGCTCCAAAATGACGGCCCCGGCGCCATCGCCAAAAATGACACATGTGGTTCTGTCGTCCCAGTCAGTGATCTTTGAGAGCACCTCGGACCCTGTGACAAGTATCCTGTTGTGAAGACCGGATTTTATAAAGCCGTCTGCGATGTGCAAGGCGTAAAGGAATCCCGAACATGTTGCATTGACATCAAAAGCAGCCGCATTGACGAGCTCCGAGTTTGTCCTGGAGAAAACAGGCTGTGGAAGGAAAAGGCATGTCGCCTGATATGGTTGCCACGATAATAAGGTCGATATCTTCAGCCTTCAGTCCTGACCTTTCAAGGGCTGTCTTTGAGGCTTCAAATGCAAGATCAGAGGAGGCCTGATGCGGAGCTGCAATTCTCCTTTCCCTTATCCCTGTCCTTTCGGTTATCCACTCGTCAGAGGTATCGACCATCTCTTCGAGATCTGAATTCGCAAGTATTCTTTCAGGGACGTAGGCACCAGTCGATATAATTCTACTTCTTTTCAAGCTCAGTCCTTTCATGATGGGCAAGATCCTGTTTGATGGCGGACGATATGATGTCGTATACCTTTTTCACTGCGTAATCGGATGCAACCCTTAAGGCGTTTCTTATTGCCTTGGATGTTGACCTGCCGTGGCTTATAATGCAGGTGCCCTTTATGCCGAGCAGAGGCGCGCCGCCATATTCATCGTAATCCGTCTTCTTCTTGAAATTCTTAAGAGCGGGTTTAATCAACAGATAGCCGATTCTCCCCGTTGCAAGATTTGCCACTTCTCTTTTGAGCATCTTAATGAGGTTGTCGGCAAGTCCTTCACTTGTTTTCAGGATTACATTTCCGGTGAAACCGTCGCAGACAATTACATCCAGATCTCCTGTAAAGATATCCTTGCCGTCGGCATTGCCCACGAAATTGACGTCCGCCTCTTTCAGCAGTTTAAACGTCTCCTTTGTCAGCTCATTACCTTTTGAGTCTTCTTCGCCGGTGCTGACCAGCGCGACCCTGGGGTTATGCCTGCCCAGTATGTGCTTGCAGTATGTGCTTCCCATGAGCGCAAACTGAAGGAGGTTGGCCGGTTTGCAATGGATATTTGCGCCTGCGTCTATCAGAACAAAAGGCGCCTTTAGAGTCGGCATGATGGCTGCTATGGCCGGTCTGTCAACAACATCCGACGTGCCGAGCAGAAGGAGGGCGGTCCCCATGACGGCGCCTGAATTCCCGGCGCTGACAAAGCCGTCCGCTTCGCCCGATTTTACAATTTCGATGCCTCTTCTGATGGACGAATCTCTTTTTTTCCTGATTGCAACCGTTGGAGATTCATCCATCCCGACTGCCTGGGACGCATGTTTGATGGATATCCTGTTTTGAGGATATCTATGCCCTGCGAGTTCCTTGATGAGCAATGGCTCATCTCCGACAAGGGTGATGTCGATATCCTCAAAATCACAGACGGTTTCTACAGCGCCCTGGATATTGACATCAGGGGCATAATCACCCCCCATTGCATCAAGGGCAATCCTCATACCTCTTTTTCGATGATGTCAAGTACCTTACGTCCGTTGTAAGAACCGCACTGAGTGCATACTCTGAAGGGCAGTTTTAGTTCGTTGCAATCAGGGCAGAGGCCGAGATTCGGTGTCTGTCCTTTCCAGTTGGCTCTTCTCTTGTCTCTTCTGGTCCTTGTATGTCTATGCGTTGGATTGGCCAATTTATTCTCCTTTCATTTAGTGTAATAGTTTCTTTAATGCTTCAAAACGCGGATCCGTCTTCTCCAGGTTGCAGTTGCACGGGGCCGCGTTGAGATCTGCGCCGCACTCCGGGACAGAGACCTTTGCAAAGCTCTGTGCACAGCGGTTTCATGGGCAGATTGAGTTCAACCTGCTCTTTTATGAGAATATCCATATCCAGTTCATCTCCTGAGTAGAAATCCATGTCCAGCTCCTCGGACTTCACCTCATGAGTCTCCTCGCCCTTGAGTTCCTCCAGTGGATGATATACCACATCAAAAGGAATCGACAGGGATTTCTGAAAGTCTTTCAGGCACCTGCTGCATTGCAGTCTGGCTTCGGCTGTCAAGTCGCCCTTCACTTCAACTTCAGTCCCGTGTTTTTCTATCCTTAGACGCGCCCTGACGGGTGAGAGGAGAGCCCCTGATTCGACAGAACTATTAAAGTCTAATTCTAAACCCTCTAAGGGGATATCTGATATTATAATCTTCATCTGCGAAAATCCGGTATATCATAAGCAAAGTATTAAATTATATAAATAATTGCCGAAAACTGTCAAGGATCCCCCTCCTTCAAACAGAGGAGAAAGAGGAGTCTTTGTTCAATCGGAAGGGGCCGTTGGCCGTTTTCTTGCAGGCTCATCCGTCTTGTAGTAAGATATAGGCAAATGAGAATCTCCGCAGGCACTGCGAAAGGAAGACCGACTGCCACACAAAGACTCTTGAAGAAGGACGTCGGACGGAGAAAGACTCAGGCCGACATCTTCAAAGGTCAGGGAAGCCGTCTTTGATATATTGCGCGGTAGGATAGAAGGCGCCGGTTTTGTCGATCTCTATGCCGGTACGGGAACTGTGGGTCTGGAGGCCCTTTCAAGGGGAGCAGGGAGCGCTGTATTTGTAGAGCCTGATGAGTTCAGGGTCAGTGCAATTGCGGGTAACTTATCGAGATTCGGGTTTGAACATAGCGCGGTTGTTATAAAGGGCAGGGCAGAGGAATTCCTTGCAAGAGCAGCTGAGAGAAATGAGCGCTATGATATTTTTTTTGTCGACCCGCCGTATAGCTCTGAGGAGTAGCGAGAAAATAGTCCCGATGATCGATGAGATGGGGCTTTTGAATGACGACGGCATCGTCATCATAGAGCATTTTTTCAAGAAAAAGTTTCCGGAGATGATCGGCAGCCTGAAGATTCAGAAACGCTACAGGTACGGAGACACAATGCTTTCACTATACAGAAAGGTCAGGACATGAGGACAGCCATATATCCCGGTACGTTCGATCCGCTCACCAATGGTCATCTGGATTTGATAAAGAGGGGATTGTGCATGTTTGACAGGATTATCATAGCTGTGGCGCCGAGTCTTAAGAAACAGCCTCTTTTCACAATTGAAGAAAGGCTCGCGTTTATTAAGTCGGCTGTAAAGGGATTAAAGGGCGCTGAGGCAGCTGCATTTGACGGTCTTCTCGTGGACTATGTAAGAAAGAGTAAAGGCGTAGCTATCCTCCGGGGATTGAGGGCTGTCTCGGACTTTGAGTATGAACTCCAGATAGCGCTGATGAACAGGCGGCTGAACCACAGCATCGAGACCGTGTTCATGATGCCGAGTGAAGAGTATACCTTTCTGACATCGAGCATCATAAAGGAAGTTACATCGTTCGGAGGTTCTGTGAAAGGGTTTGTCCCTGAAAAAGTGGAAGAAGCCCTGAGAGAAAAGTTTAAGACTGTGAAGGGAACAAGGGGATAGAGAGATACTTAGATAAACTTTCGTGAATGCCAGCCTTAGCAAGGAGGAGATTCGTGTCCCGCAGTGAGCTTGCCGTACAGCCTCTTGGAATTCGCCTATAAATTACTAAATTAAGGTGGCCATCTTTTGAAAAAGAAGGTGCACGTCTTCATAGTATCTGATGCAACGGGAATGACTGCTGAGATGGTCATCAGCGCGGTCCTGGTGCAGTTTAAAGAGATCGATCCGGTATTCAAGAAATTCCCTTACATAAAGACCAAAGAGCAGATAAAAGCAATCCTTGAGCAGGCTGAGACGTCTCAGAGTATAGTTATTTATTCGTTCGTTTCACAGGAGATGAGGTTGTGGCTCAGGAAGGAACAGCGTAAGGTCAATATTGTAGCCATAGACCTGCTCGGTCCTCTGCTCGAACGTGTCGGAAAGATGTTCAACCTTATTCCCTCATTCCACCCGGGCCTGCTCAGGAGGATAGGGGAAGAGTCGATCCGTCTTGCCGAGTCTATCGATTACACTCTGAAACATGACGATGGACAGGGTGTCGAAACCCTGGAACAGGCGGATCTGGTACTATGCGGAGTCTCAAGGACATCCAAGACTCCGACAAGTCTTTATTTATCCTGCAACAACAATCTGAAAGTGGCCAACGTCCCCATAATTAAAGGCATGAACCCTCCTGAAGAGCTCTTTGCCGTTAATGTGCCGAAGGTGGGCCTTACGATCTCTGCCGAACGTCTTGCCTTTATCAGGGAGAAGAGGCTCAAATATGCAGGGGCCTCTGATTATCTCGATATCACTCGAATAACAGAGGAACTTGAGTACAGCCGCAGGATATTCAGCCGTATAAAGGAGATGAAGGTTATCGATGTAACAAACAGCTCTATCGAAGAGGTTTCGAACAAGATAAATGAATGGAGAGAGGGCCGTTAACCCAAAAAATGCAAATCGGAGAATTTACAGGGAGGCATATGGTCATAAAGACCTTTACAATGCAGAATTCGGCTCTATGGAAATATTAAAATGGTATCACATAAAAACATACGGGGTGAATGGATGGCAGATGTCTCACTAAGGAGCTGCTGCAAAGCTTTTTCTGCCCATATACCTCCCTGTTTTTTATTAAATGCATTTTTTGGGTTAAGAAAAAGGGAAGGATGAGCTATGAAGGATGAAGTGGAAATTCATTTTTCATAATTCATCCTTGTCTTCAGGAAGCGTTCTGCCTGAGCATTGAAAATGTTTGCTTAATGAAAGGAGACAGTTTGAATGGAAAAGCAAGAACTTGTTATCTGGTTTAAAGACATCGGCAAGGAAGATATACCGATAGTTGGAGGGAAATGCGCCAATCTCGGGGAACTGATCGGAAAGGTAGGGGTGCCTGTTCCGGATGGTTTTGCAGTCTCTGCTTACGCATACAGAGTTTTTCTGGAGAAGACAAAAGCAAAAGAGAGGATTGAAGCGCTACTTTCCGATATTGATACCTCGGACATGGAAATGCTGCATAACGTTTCCGAAAAGATCAGAAAATATATTGAAGGCCTGCCGATGCCGAAGGAGATCGAGAAAGATGTCTTGAAGAAGTATAAAGAGCTGTGCAAAAAAGCAGGGAATGAAGCCCTACCTGTTGCGGTGCGCTCGTCAGCAACTGCAGAGGACCTGCCGGGAGCGAGTTTTGCCGGGCAGCAGGACACTTTTCTCAATGTAACAGAGAAGAGCCTCTTGACCAGCATCAAGAAATGCTGGAGTTCCCTGTTCACTCCGCGTGCGATCGTCTACCGGAAAGAAAAAGGATTTTCAGATGATGAGGTGCTCATAAGTGTAGCTGTGCAGCAGTTGATTTTTTCAAAGGCGTCAGGGGTCATGTTTACGATAGAGCCGGTAAGCGGAAGCCGGGACAAAGTCATTATAAATGCAGCATGGGGACTCGGAGAAGCCGTTGTGAGCGGGCAGGTGACGCCTGATGAGTATGTGGTGGAAAAAGAGACATTCCGTATTCTTGAAAAGGACGTAGTCAAGAA
The DNA here is from genome assembly GCA_963725545.1 of uncultured Nitrospiraceae bacterium. Taxonomy (GTDB): domain Bacteria; phylum Nitrospirota; class Thermodesulfovibrionia; order Thermodesulfovibrionales; family SM23-35; genus DYFC01. The sequence continues at coordinate 69,468 of CAVRZG010000019.1, forward strand.
AGACCGGCAGATTGTTTCCGACAAAAAGGGTGGCACAAAATGGGTTGAGGTGCCCCATAATTTGCAGAAGAGGTCTACTCTGACGGACGGCGAAATTGTGGCCATCTCCAAATACGGCATCCAGATAGAAAATCACTACGGGGTGCCCCAGGATATTGAATGGGCTATCGACGACAGGGGAAAGATATTTCTTCTGCAGGCAAGGCCGGAGACTGTATTTGGCAAAGAAAAGGAAATGAAAACTGATGAAAGGAAGGATACGATGGAAAAAGATATGCTTATTAAAGGTATCGGAGTCAGTCCCGGTCAGGCCTCAGGCAAGGTGAAGATCATATTGAATGTGAAAGACATATCACGTTTCCAGCCGGGAGAGATATCTGGTTACTGAGATGACCACTCCGGACTGGGTGCCTGCGATGAAGATAGCTTCTGCGGTAGTAACGAACCTTGGGGGAAAGACCTGTCATGCTGCCATCGTAAGCCGTGAACTTGGGGTGCCGTGTATTGTCGGCACGGAGAAAGCCACCAGCGTTTTGAAAGACAATGAAATTGTAACGGTTGACGGACAGAAGGGCATGGTATACAAAGGGTCTGTTGCGGAAAAGGCAGTTCCAGGATCTCCGGCTCAGCCTGTCTCCATGAATATGTCTTCCCAGATTGTTACGGCAACCAAGGTTTATGTAAACCTTTCAATCCCGGAGATTGCATCAAGGATAGCACAGGAAACCAATGCGGACGGGGTCGGACTGATGAGGGCCGAACATCTGATGCTCAGCATCGGAAAACACCCGAGACTTCTCCTTGAAGAAGGAGGAGACCAGATGATGATAGATAAATTCGCAAACGGTGTAGGACAGGTCGCCGAGGCGTTCTTCCCGAAGCCGGTGGTTTACCGCTTTCTGGATTTCAAGCCGGATGAATTTCTCGAACTCCCCGGAGGAGAGAAATATGAGAGGGCACATATGGGTCCCAACCCTATGATCGGTTATCGCGGAGAATATCGTTACACCAAAGAAGATGACATATTCAGGCTTGAATTGAGGGCCATCAGAAAGGCGAGAGAACAGATGGGTTTGACCAACATATGGGTCATGGTGCCCTTTGTCAGGACCGTTGATGTCTTCCGAAAAACAGTCAAAATCATGCAGGAAGAAGGGTTGGACCACAGGGCGGACAGCAGCTTTCAACTCTGGATAATGGTTGAAGTGCCGAGCGCAGTTTTCATGATAGAAGAATTCTGCAGAGAGGGCATAGACGGAGTGAGTTTCGGGACAAACGACCTGACCATGCTTGTACTCGGCGTGGACCGGAACGACACCTCTGTTCAGGAGATTTACGACGAGAGGAATCTCGGTGTTTTGAGGGCGATTGCCTATACAATGGCTGTCTGCAGAAAACACGGGGTTACAACGTCCATATGCGGCCAGGCGCCGAGTGTATATCCCGATTACCTGGAATTCATGATACGGAGCGGATGCACATCTATCTCGGTGAACCCTGATACTGTGGTGTCATCAAGAAAGAGTGTTGCAGTGCTGGAGCAGAAGATCCAGATGGAAAAGGCTTTGGGGCTGGTGACCAAGGCTAAGATTGCAAAGATACCTTTGGACGAGGTGTATTTTTGGAGAAATGTAGAATAATAGACGGTCTGGTCGATTATATCTCTGATAGGTACAACTCTGCCGCAGAGATAGGCATCGGCCATTTCCCGGATGTCGCTCTTTCTCTGCTGGAAAGGGGGATGAATGTTTTTGCGACCGACATTTATCCTTTTCAATATGGGGGCCTGAATGTGATTGTGGATGACATAACAATGCCCGGTCCTTTTGTCTACAATGACATAGAGCTTCTTTATGCAATGAGACCGCCATCTGAAATTGTGCCTTACATGAAAAGAGCGGCCGGGATGTTTTCCGCTGATCTGATTGTCAAACCTTTGTCGTCTGAATACATGGATGGGAACCTGATAAAGCATAAATGCAACACCTTCTATTTATGGAGCAAAAGGTAACGACCTATGAGAAATACTGAATCCAAAAGGAAGAGTGCTCGTATCAGAAGAAACCTTTACCTGGTGGGTGAAGGCACGGGTGAAACGATAACGAAGATTGCACGGGCGGCACTTGCGCAGTTCAATCGTGAGAATGTAAAGGTAGAGAATTTCTTTCTGGTAACGGACGAGAGCTATGTGGCCAGCATAATTAAGCAGGCCTCGGAAGACGATGCTCTGGTGGCCTTTAGCATTGTTCAGCCCGATCTGAGAGATTTTCTGATAAGGGAGGCGGACAGGAGAGGGATTAAGGCTATAGACGTTATAGGCAATTTCATTATCCAGTTATCGATATTCCTGAAGGAAAAACCACTCGAAATTCCGGGTAGACAGTATATCCTTGATGAAGACTATTTCCGGCGCATAGAGGCGATTAATTTTGCAGTCAAACACGATGACGGCAGGCATACCGGAGGTCTCGGTATTGCCGATCTCGTTCTTGTCGGCCTTTCACGCACCGGCAAGACCCCATTAGCTACATACCTTGCAAATCAGGGATGGAAGGTGGCCAACGTGCCGATACATCCGAATATGGAAGCGCCGATGGAGCTTTTTGAGATTGACCAGAGAAAGGTTTTCGGACTGATAATCAACACTGAAAGCCTTGTTAAGCTCAGGGAGGCAAGGCTTGAGCAACTCGGGCTCGAACCCCGGGCCAAGTATGCAGACCCTGTGCAGGTAGCGGATGAAATTGAATGGTGCAACGAGTTTTTCAGGCAACATCGCAAATGGCAGGTGCTGGATGTCTCAAACAAGGCCATCGAAGAAGTGGCAGCCGGTATTGTAAGCGCTTATCAGGGGAAATTCAAAAAGAAGACAAAGGCGCGCCGGATGTAAATGGATGAACGCAAAATATGGGTATCAACTGATGCTTCAGTTTTGCCGCTGTGAGAGCTATCTGTCTTTTCTGTTATACCCGAAGCGCTCTTCAAAAATCGGTGCGATGAGGTTATCAACTGGCGCATAGTCATCTCTCAGCACAACCGAGTAAGAACGTTTCATAAAGTCCTTCACATAGGTTTCGGGGACTACAGCGGATGTAACTTTGCCTGATGAAGCGTTCTTGAGATAGGTCTCAAAATCAGCGATCGGCAAATTGTCCTTGCAAGCGAGCACGATAAATGTACTGGTCCTGATCCTGTCAAACTCAGCGCTTATGGCGATGAGATGAACAGCAAGACTCCTAAAGGATTGATCTTTTCCGAACCTCCATTTGAGCTGTAGAATGAATTCGCAAAGCGGAAATGATTTTACCATTAACCGGGGGCAAAACAATACTACCATCCTCCTCCTCCGCCCCCGCCGCCACCTCCTCCGGATGAGCCGCCGCCACCGCTGCCGGAGCTTGAGCCGGGAGCTGTTGAAGACGATGAGACCGCATCGGAAAGGGAGCCGCCCAGAGAGCCGGCAAAGTCTGAAGCTGTCATTGCAGCCATTGACGTTCCGCTAAACCATACCGGCGAGTATCCCGACCTTTGGCCGGAGGCAGCAGCAGAAATCATATCGGAGAATTGCCCGGCCCATTCCTGTTCAAGATCAAGAGCGAGGGCGTAAGGGAGGTACTTCTCAAAAAGTGCAGGAGACTTCTGAGGCGGGTTGACCATATTCAGCCTGTCCTCTTCCGTTGCGGCGAGAAATACCCTGAATCCCTCAATGGCATCCAGCAAGTTCCTTCCTGCTTTTGTAGGTGCTTTCAGCAGATGGTAAAAGAGATAGTTCATGGACGCCGACACAGCCACGAAAAACAGCATGAACAGAGAGGTTGAATATACAAGAAACGAAAGCCCCGCGATCTCGCCCGCAACAAAGGGTATCGAGAAGAGAGTAAGAAAAACAGCTCCGCCTGTGTTCGCAATCTTTCCATGCCTGCTGCGGGCAGCCGTCTTCCATTTTGATATTGTCTGATGCAGCAGGGCAAAAACTCCGAGACTCCAAATGGAGAGCCATAGGCACATGAAAAGAAAAATGAATAGCTTGCCCTTATCGGACGCTTCCCAGAAACCTGTCAGGATAAGCATAATTACTGTCAGAACAGCGCCTCCAATAAAGTATTTCGCATTCCTTAAAAAATAGATTTTCTCATATTTGAGGGTCAGATAATTTTTGAGGCTGTCTATTGCCGATTTGATTCTTGCGTGGTTGGCTGTTTCGAGGACAAGCTCTTTTTCAGAGCCGAAGAGCTTCTTCTGAATACGTTCTTCTTCCTGGGACAGCGGCGATTTTCCATCATCTTTTTGCTGAAGACTGTATTCACCGTAATCCTCAACAATCTTTATATGTCCTTTGACAGCCATATTAATAACGGCAGACGTTAAAACCCTGTCGTCATAACCCATTTTTGTTATATATCTCATCACAGCCGGACTCATGTCCTCGGGCGGTAAGTATCTTGCAACGATGATCCCTTTTTGAGGATCTCTTCCGAACATTGCCCACACGACGAAATAGTACACGAACAGAACAGTCAGCCCTGCAAGGCCAAGTATAACGCCACTGTTGTCCGACACGAAGTATTTGAACTTTGATCCGGCATCCGTTTCCGCAAGAACCCCTTTTTGCCATGTGACGACAATCGTGAGCCCTTCATGCGATCCGAGGGGTTTTGTTATCGAAAATACTATTTTGCCCGATGGATCAACCGACGTCACGAAATCCCTGTTCCTGCTTCCCCGACCACCGGTATATGCCTCCGAAGCAATGAGATGTCCTGTGGCTTTTGCCGGAAGCTCTATAATTGCCGATGCATGTTCGATGGGGAATTCCCATTCGTTGCCTGTCACATTCCAGTAGAGTTCGTCATGATCTTTGAAGAATCCGATCTGGCGATTTGTTGTGTAAACAATAGTGTATGTATATTCACCCGGCGGAATGAGGGTGTCCTTATCACCGATATAGACACGCTTGCTATTGGAAATATCTTTTATTTGATAAGGTTCCTGCACATTGTCCCTGAGGACTTCAGAGACTTCAAAACCTACTGACATACCTGTTTCCAAGCCTGTCCTTGTAACGTACAGGAAAGTCGCGGTATATGCCGTGCTTTATGTTGTGTCCTTCGCTACTGATCCTGATTGTCTCTCTGACTGTCATGGAAGCGTCAGCATGAACTGTAATGTCGCTGTGAAAGTTCAGAATAGCTTCAGCAGCGTCTGATATCGAATATAGAGAAAGGCCGAAGAAGAGTAGGAATAATCCGGCAAACAATATTCTCTTCAAATCATCCTCTCTTCAGGGATATCAGCAGTCTCATAATTGAATTGACATTTATTAGAAAATCTCCCCCATCCCCTCTTTGCCAAATCCCGAATGCTTTCGGGACCTTTGGCAAAGAGGAGGTTAGGAGGGATAATATAAAGATACATACCATTGATGATACAATTATTGTCTGAAAATGTGAATCGAATGTGGGAAACTGAGGGCGACATCTGGAAAAGATGTTTTTGTAGCGGTTAGGCTCATACTATTCAGAATTTAGTCTGAGAGTTATATAATATCTGTTCAAATAATACAGGAGTCATTATTGATGTCAATAGAGAGTAAGAACAGTATCGATATTTCCGAGGGAAGAAGACATACCCAGGCAGTTCAGGCTGAAGGGAGAACTGATCCAGAGAGAATATCTCGTCGACGGTGAGCTTCGGATCTGGAAAGGCAGGATGCATGACGTTTACTCTCCGGTCTGCATACAAACGGCAGGAGGACTTGTCCCAAAGGCTCTTGGAAGATTTCCCCTGATGTCGGGAAAGGAATCCCTGCGGGCGCTTCAGGCTGCGGTGAAAGCCTACGACAACGGAAGAGGGCAATGGCCTGCGATGTCTGTCAGGGAGAGAATCAGGCACGTTGAAAAGTTCACGGTGCGCATGAAGGAGAGAAAGAAAGATATTCTGCTCCTTATGATGTGGGAAATAGGCAAGTCCTATCACGAAGCTCAGAAGGAGTTCGACAGGACCATTGGTTATATAGAAAATACTCTTGACGCTGTGAAGGATATGAACAGGGTTTCATCCCGCTTTGTGGCTGAGCAGGGAATCATCGGCCAGATCAGGAGGTCGCCGCTCGGGGTTGTTCTCTGCATGGGGCCATTCAACTATCCGTTAAACGAGACATTTGCCACACTCATTCCTGCCCTTCTGATGGGTAACACCGCCATCTTCAAGCCGCCCAAACTGGGGGTTCTGCTCCATTATCCCCTTCTCAGGGCCTTGCAGGAGTCGTTCCCTCCGGGTGTTGTGAACACGGTTTATGGAGACGGCAAACAGGTAATAACGCCTTTGATGGCGTCGGGAAAGGTGGACGTCCTTGCATTCATAGGTTCGAGCAGGACAGCGGATATCGTAAAAAGCAGACACCCGAGGCCCCAGAGACTAAGATCCGTACTCGGTCTGGAGGCAAAGAACCCCGCAATTGTTCTGCGGGACGCTGATCTTGACAATGCGGTAAAGGAATGCGTTTCAGGCAGCCTTGCCTTTAGCGGACAGAGGTGTACTGCCTTGAAGATAATATTTGTTCATGCGGAGATCGCAGAACGGTTTATTGCCAGGTTTGTTGCGGGAAGTGCGGAAATTGAAGGTCGGCATGCCCTGGGAAAAGGATGTTACCATAACGCCCTTACCGGAGCAGGGCAAAACAGAATATCTGGCGGGGCTTCTGGAAGACGCACATGGCGCATGGCGCGCGTATCATTAACAGACTCGGCGGAAAGGTGAACAAGACCATTTTTTATCCGACTGTGGTATATCCGGTCAGCTCAAGTGCGCGCCTGTATCATGAAGAGCAGTTCGGTCCTCTGGTGCCGATAGTCCCGTTTGAGGATATTGAGACGCCTGTCCGGTATATTATTGAATCGAGCTATGGCCAGCAGGCAAGCATCTTCGGCAAAGATCCTGATGTAATCGGAAACCTTGTAGATGTCTTTGCGAACCAGGTATGCAGAGTGAATATCAACAGCATGTGCCAGCGCGGGCCTGACATCTTTCCCTTTGCGGGAAGGAAGGACTCCGGTGAAGGCACTCTCTCCGTATCGGATGCCCTGCGGGTTTTTTCGATGCGCACCATTGTTGCAACAAAAGAGAAAGAGAAAAACAGGCAGATTTTCAAGAAAGTCGTCAGAAAGAATAAATAGAAAGGCGAAGAGCAGTGATTACAAATCTCCGACTACGTATTTCAGTCTGAACTTTGCGGTCACTGCGTCATAGACCGCATTGTAATAATTGGTATAACTCCTGACTCTCAGCGTCTCAGCATCAAGGACTTCGGTATTTGTTCCGACTCCCTCCCGATAACGGTCTTTTGTCACCCGCAGGTTTTCATCCGCCTGCGCCATGGCCTCTTTGGTAACATCGATTCGTTTGAGGGTCTCCGCGACCTCGAGGCTCGCCTGACGCACCTGCAGGGCGATTACGGAGGCTGTATCGTCATGTATTTTATTTACGGCCTCTGCCTTCTGCAATATGGCATTGGCGTTATGCCTGGATATGCCGGCGTCAAAGAGTTCCCATGTGAGGCCGAGTGTTGCGGACCACAGATCCTGGTATACCTGATACTTGTTCTGCTGATAGCTGTACCCGCCTGATATGGCTACTTGCGGCAGAGCTGATGCCCGAACACCTGCAGCCTGATGTCGAAGGGCCAGTGACTGCTCGGACAACGAGCGGAGTTCAGGGCGTTTGTTCAATGCCTCCTCCTGTGAGGGTCTGCATATTGACTGAGACGGGCTCGGCAGAGAGATCATCAATCGCGACCGCATAATCCAGAGGTCTGGCAAGCAACCTGTTATAGGCAGCCTGTGCAACGTTGAGAGCATTTTCTGCCTGAATCAACCTCTGTTGAGCATCAGAGAGAGACACCTTTGCGGAGAGGAGGTCGTTCTTCGTAATGATACCCTGCTCATAAAAGTTCGTGACATCTTTTACATGGGAGGAAAGACTCTCGACATTACTTTCTGAAACATCAACCCCGTGTCTGGACCTCAGTATGCCGACATAGGCATCGACAACATTCATCTTGATATCGAGGAGGGACTTCATATCATCCTGGATCGCGCCCTGGAGACCCGCGGAGGCCGCGTCTATCCCGCTGCTTATACGTCCGCCGGTATAAAGGGGGAGGGTTGCCATTGTCTTGTAAGCAAGACTCTTGTCTTCAGCCGTCGGCATCTGGTTTGCCGGGACATTCGGGATTGTCACAACTGCCGCAGGAGCTTCGTTCAGAATTGTGTACCCGCTCTCGATATTCAGAGAAGGATACCGGGCTGATTTGGCAGCTTCGAGGTACTGATTCATCGATTCAATATTCTTCTTGCTCGCCTGCAGCCTGTTGTTGACAGACAGGGCTGTTTTCCATGCGTCTTGAATGTTCTCCGCAAAAGATAGGGGGACAATACGAAATGTTAAAAAGACAAAGACAACAATAAGATTTAAAAAAACACGTTTTTGCATGTCATGACCTCATACAAGATAAAATTTGAAACATTTAATCAGTAGTCGTCAGCGGACCACATACCCGAAAAATCACAGGCCATAGCGCGGGCAGACAATTTCTTTAGACAGGGGTCTGAAGAAATTGTAACTACAGTCTATTTTACATAATTATTATTGTCAACAGAGCCGCTATCTATGTCCTCATTATTCTCATTTTGTCATCTGTGAGAATGTAGCTGAGAATGTGAAAACGAGCCGCAACCTGACAGCCTGAATTACCTGATCTTCCCAAGCTTCAAAGCCAATTCCTCAGTTTCACGCAGCAGCGCTTCAACCTCGTCCAACCCTTTGTTCCAGAAGCCGGTGTTCGCAATATCTAAGCCGAGCCGCATGAATATGTTTTTCGGTGAGTCGGAAAGACCTGCGGAAAGAAACTCTTTGACCTTCTCAATAAATTGCGGACTTGTCTTTACGGAATACTGCAGAGACTTCGAGATGAGCAATCCGCTTGCGTAAGAATAGACATAGAAGAAACTCCTTATATGACTCCAGTAGACCCACCAGTTCTCGGAACCCGGCGACTGCCTGACCGCAGTCTCCCATATAAGCTGACATATGTTTCTGGAAGAGCTTCCCGATCTCATCTTTCGACAGGTAGCCCCTCTTTCTGTATTCCTGATGGAGTTCCTGTTCAAAACGATAACAGGCGATCTGTCTGAATATGGTTGATACATCATCGTTCAGTTTCATCATCATGATGGACAGACTCAGTTCATCATCCGCCTGTTTCAGAATCTCCTGAAGAACGAAATCTTCCATAAAAGTGCTTGCAACCTCCGCCGTAGAGGTAGGAGTCCCAAAATTCAATGCGTTCTGCTTCTCCCTGATTAATTCATTATTTATGCCGTGGCCAAGTTCGTGGGCGAGGGTAAGCACGTCATTCAGCCTGTCGGTGTGATTAAGCAGTATATAGGTGGGCTGGGTAATGAGGTTATGTGAGCAGAAAGCGCCGCTCACCTTTCCTTTCCTGGGAAACACATCAAACTGGCCGTTGTCGAGGAATCCCCTGAATATCTCATAAAACCTTTTGTCCAGGTCCCTGAAGACTTTCTGAACAAGCAGGACCGATTCTTTATACGGATACTTCTTGTTGATGACGCCGTACTCAATGTTCCTTTCATGATATTGCAGCCTTCCGACCTTCAGGAGCCTGGCCTTCAGGGCATAATAGTCCTTTGATATGTCAAACCTGTCTGAGACCGCTTTGATCAGTGAGTCAACAATCTCCGTATCTATGTCATCGTTAATATGCCTCGTAATGTCGGGCCTGGGCACTACGCGTATTTCATCATCTGTCTTTTTGTTTGCAAGGACTGAATTGATCTCTGCTTCTGCAACATCTACGTTCTTCGCAAGAATGTCGTTAAAGGCCCTTGCAGCCGAGTCCCTGACTCTTTTTTCCTTCTTGTTCATGAGACTGGCGATCTCAGAAAATGACTTCTGCTCTCTCTTTCCATCGGCTGTAAGAACATTTCTCTCTTCTCTCGACAGAAAGCTGGACGTCATTCTTACCCAATTGGAGTAAGATGTAGACGTCTTCAGGTTCATAATTCTTTCTTCGGGTTCGCTCAGGAGGTATTTAGCTTCCTGAAACAATCGCTTGAGATAGTGCCTGTATTTTTTCAGGCCTTCATAGGCAAGAAAAGTGTGCTGATCTTTCGCAGGTATCTTGGCAATGCGCAGAGAAAAGAACTGTATATCGTTTTCTATCTTCTTGCCGAAGTCCTCAACCATATTGAATTTTGCCTTGAGCTTCGGGTCATTCTGGTCCTGAGCAGTCCTGAGAGAGAAATAGTATCCCTCGTTGCCGTCGGACCCGTACTCTGCTTCTCCATCGTTCGTAATCATCGAGTGCCTTCCTGAGCGAGGCAGGATCTGTGAGGTAATCTGTGCGGTCTTTCCATTTGTTGATGAATTCATAACTCTTCTTGTGGACGATGTCCCTATTTTTCTTCATCACAAGGTCATCATCCCCTTCAAAGAGGTGTTTAAGATTCCATGTTATCTGTTTCATAAGGTCTCCTCGCCTCCAGGCGCAAAAAGGTTCTCCATATCACGAAAGTATAGGGTTGTATAAAAACGTAAAACGGGAGCATCATCGAAGATGTGCTCCCGTTTTTAAAGTCTGCAAATAAATCGCTATTCTAAGATGAGTATCTCCACTCTCCTGTTTTTTGCCCTTCCTGCTCTTGTTTTATTCGAGGCAACAGGGTCAGACTCTCCTAATCCCTTGGTGGTGATGCTCATCGAATCGACTCCGCCGGTCTTGACGAGGTACTCTTTAGTTGCATTGGCCCTTCTCTGTGAGAGCCTCAGGTTATATGCTTCTGAACCCTTGGAATCGGTATAGCCTTCCAGCTTAATCTTCTTATTGGGATATTTCTTGATAAATTCTATAGCCTTCTTCAGCTGCTCCTTATCAGCCGTTCTTATTTTTGATTTGTCGAAATCAAAATTAATCGTCAGAACAAACTTCGCAAGGACCTTGGGATGCTTCGGACAGAGGGCATCGGCTTTCCTGGACGCCTCCTTAGCCAGGGCAATTCCCTCTTTTGTCTTACATGAAAGATATGTGTCATAAGCATTCTTTTTTGCAGCTTTTGCTTCGGCGAATTCGACAGGACACTGCTTGTCCTTGCCGGCTTTCTTGGCAGCTGCCACTGCCTTGTCAGCCGCAACAATATCTTTTGGATAAAACCAAACTCCCTTTTTCGGGGCAAATTCCATTCCGGCACAACCTGCGAACAACACCAGTGTTATCAGGCTGATTAAAATTGTAAAGTATGACTTCTTGACCTGCACCTTTCCACCTTCCTTTCTAGTTTATTTGAAAAACTACAGATGCACAAAAGAACCATATATCACCCCCTTTAAAATGGTCACCCGGAGGATATTTTAAATTTGCAACGAAATTGAAAAAATTATATCATATCCTGAGTAAAAACATGTATACAAAAGTCTTATATGAGACTACAGAGGCGCAGAGGTCTTCTCCGTGTTCTCTGTGGTTAAGTTTTTAATAATACGTAATTAATTAAGAGGAGACCGTATGAAATACCGGGTTGGAAAAACAGGCAGAGTAGTTGTGGCAAGACTTGAAGACAAGGACGATATCATTGATGCAGTAGTTCAAATAGCAAAGAAAGAGAACATAAGGGGTGGTCTCCTGTACCTTGTGGGCGGCATCAGGCAGGGCAGGATTGTTGTGGGCCCCGAACAGGAGACAATGCCACCTGTTCCAGTGTGGAAGGAAATTGACGAGAGCCATGAGGTTGTCGGCGTCGGCACGATCTTCTGGCAGGATGATGAACCGAAAATCCATTTTCACGGCGCCTTCGGAAAAAAAGAGATGGTAAAAGTAGGGTGCCTGAGAGGAAACTCTGAGACGTTTCTCGTGCTCGAAGTCATCATTCTTGAAATCGAAGGAATTGACGCCAAAAGAGAGTTTGACCCGGTATCGGGACTGACGCTCTTGAAGTTATAAGAATAAGATCTTGGCGGTCTTGATTAGCAATTCCTTTGTGGCGCCAAATTTCAATCAGTCTCTATCTATACCACCTGCCTTGGCGTCTTGTATATTCTTGTTGGTACATAGATACTCTCAGCGATGACACCATGCTGAACAATAATGGCAAAGCCTTCGGAGAAACTTATGCGGGATTTTGATAGCCTCGCAAAAATCGTGCTATTATAGATCAATTGAGAATTATGTTAATCCCTTATACACAAGTATTGCATGCCTATCCAGTGATCTGTCGATGAAAATCGGGCGATTGCATTCATATCTGACTCTTGCTTCGATAGTTGTCTTTTCCTCTACAGCACTCGTAATTTGTCAAGTCTTCTGGAAAGCAAGAATTATGAATGTTCCGCTGCATTCAACATTTGAGACTATAGAGGCGATGGCCGCTGTTTTCATGGCTACTTTTCTTTTACAGGGGCGAGAGAAGACCCCCTATGACGGAAAGCTCTTTCTGATGGCCATAGGATTTTTAGGCATGGGCGTTCTCAACGGTTTCCACGCTATGACCATACGAGAAGGATTCACGCTGCTGCATGTCGTAGCGAGCCTGGTGGGCGGCTTCTGTTTCTCTCTTATATGGGTGCCGGGACTTTTATCCGACAAACATCCAAACCGGAGGGGCCTCTTTCTTTGGATTGTTGCAGGGATGGCGGCATTTTTCAGTATGTGGACGATATTTTATCGCGAGACATTGCCGACCATGGTGCGTGATGGAAAATTTACCTCTACAGCCATATCACTTAGTCTCACTGCTGGCGTCTTGTTCGCTGTCTCGGCTGTACGTTTCATTGTTGATTTTAGTCGTACCGGGAGTGTGTCATTTTTTCTCTTTGCCTGTATGGCCATGTTGTTCGGAATAGCCGAATTAAACTTCCCTTTCTCAGCGCCATGGGACATCACCTGGTGGCTGAATCACGCGCTCCGTTTAGCAGCCTCTCTTGTTGTGATGGGGTTCCTGCTTTATGAACGCAGTCAGACCGAAGAGGAATTGACCAAATACCGGGAACACCTTGAAGAGTCGGTCGAAGACCGCACAAGAGAGCTGAGCGCAACCAACAAACAGCTCGAGGCTGCCAATAAAGAACTGGAATCATTCAGCTACTCTGTATCTCATGACCTTCGGGCGCCTCTTCGTCATATAGGGGGATATGTTGAACTCCTGCAAAAAAAAGCCTCTTCTGCGCTCGATGAAAAGAGCCTGCGATATCTAACCACGATCTCGGAGGCTGCAAAACGCATGGGGCTTCTGATCGATGACTTGTTAACTTTTTCGCGTATCGGACGAGCTGAAATGCAAAAAACAGTATTCAATCTTAACCCAGTCGTCGAAGAACTCCTGGAAGACTTGCGGCCCCAAATGAAGGGACGTGAGATCGCCTGGGAAATAGGACCTTTGCCTGATGTTTACGGAGACCGTTCTTTGATCAAGCTCGTGTTTCAAAACTTAATCGACAATGCGATAAAGTTCACTTCGCCGCGTGCTCAGGCAAGAATAGAAATTGGCGCCACCTCAGGTGGAGAGGATGAAAGCGTGCTTTTTGTCCGGGACAACGGTGTCGGGTTTGATATGAAATATGTGGATAAACTTTTCGGTGTGTTCCAACGTCTCCAGGCCGCCGGCCAGTTTGAAGGTACAGGCATCGGGCTTGCCAATGTCCATCGAATTATTCATCGTCATGGAGGAAAGACATGGGCCGAGGGCGTGGTAGATGGAGGAGCAACCTTCTATATTTCAATACCAAAACCAATCAATGGATGAATAAATGGTATCTGAACTAACTTCTTCCGGTGAGGAGCGAGACTTGATAGAGAGTTATAAACTGGGTTTATATGCGTACGTTGTGAAGCGTGTTTGTTTCCACGATTTCGTGGAGGCTGTAAAGGACCTCGGGGTATTTTGGGCAATGGCAAACGAGCCCACTCCGGGAAGCATGCGGAATGTGAGAAGACGTTAAATGAAAGATACCTATTAAATGGAAATATGAAATCATCATTACGCATCCTTTATCTCGAGGACGACAAGAATGACGTTGAACTCGTCCGCGAAAAGCTCGAAGAGGAAGGGTTTCTCTGCGATATAATTCATGTCGAAACCAAGACCGATTTCATTGCAGCCATCGAAAGAGGCGGGTTCAACCTAATCCTTTCGGATTACAATCTTCCTGCTTTTGACGGGCTTTCTGCGCTTGCGATTGCCCGGATAAGCACGCCTGAGATACCCTTTCTATTCCTTTCGGGGGTAATGGGCGAGGAACTCGCGATCGAAACTCTTAAGAATGGCGCAACCGACTATGTTCTCAAGCAGCGGTTATCACGGCTTGTACCTGCAATACAGCGGGCTCTGAAGGAGGCGGAAGAACATCTTGAGCGAATGAATGCTGAAAAGGCACTTAAGAGCCTGAGCCGTCAAAATGAATTAATCTTAAACTCAGCCAGTGAGGGTATTTTTGGGTTAGATGTGAATGGAGATCATACATTTGTTAACTCCGCGGCCGCTCAAATGCTTGGATATAGGGTTAAGGACCTCATTGGCAAGCACAGTCACAAGATCTGGCATCATTCAAAAGCAAACGGCAGTCCATATCCGGAAGAAGAGTGTCCGATTTATGCTGTCTGTAAATATGGAATCGTTCGTCGTGTTAAGGATGAAGTATTCTGGAGAAAGGATGGCACCAGTTTCCCTGTTGCGTACACAAGCACTCCCATATTAGAAAGCGGCAAACTCATTGGAGCTGTCGTAACATTCAGGGATATCACCAACCGCAAGCGTGAAGAGGAAACGTTAAGAAAGTATCGTCAAGACCTTAAGAAACTCGTGGAAGAACGCACAACTGAACTTACAAAGACCAATGATGAACTTCAACTGGAAATCGCCGAGCGTAGGCAGGCGGAAGAAACAGTGAAGCAAATGGCGGACGAGCTTAAACGCTCCAATGCAGATTTACAGCAATTTGCCTTTACAGCTTCACATGACCTGCAGGAGCCTTTGCGTGGAATTGAATGTTTCACAAAGCTCCTGGAGAAGCGGTATAAGGGCAAACTCGATGAAAAGGCTGATGAGTATATTGATTATGTTGTTGATGATGTCCAGAGGATGCAGATGCTGATTAAAGATCTGCTCGAGTATTCACGGGTAAGCGTAAAGGAAAAGATTTTCAGCCCTGTAAATTGTTCAGTAGTTCTGGAACAGGCGCTTATAAACCTTCGTTTATCCATTGAGGAAAGCAGAGCCGAAGTGACCTATGACTTACTGCCGGTTGTAATGGGTGACGAAGCACAATTGATCAGATTATTTCAGAACTTAATAGGCAATGCGATTAAGTTCCGGGGCTGGGAGCCGCTGAAGATCCATATCTCAGCAAGGAGAGAGGGAACTGAATGGGTATTTTCGATCCGGGATAACAGCATAGGCATTGATCCGGGGCAGGCTGAGCGAATATTTGTTATCTTTCAGCGGCTGCATCCGAAGCAGGAGTATCCTGGCACAGGAGTTGGACTTGCAATCTGCAAGAGGATTGTCGAACGGCACGGCGGACGCATCTGGGTAGAATCCGAACCGGGAAAAGGCGCAACATTTTACTTTACGATTACTGATAGTGAGGTCAATCCCTCGGAATTCCAAAGAGAGTCTTGATAAATGCACTCATAGCATTGTAAAGCAAATATGGTGATTACCCCCACCCCGATAATATGAAGTAGTAATTCCAGTGCGCAATTATGCGCCGTTCATAGCTTTTGCCATAGAGAGTATACTCGGTCAGGGCTATGCAGGCGAGATAGAGATAATTGCTGTTGATGATGGCTCAACGATAAGCCGTTACGGCGTCAAAGACTATGATAAGCATTTCATATGGAAATTCTATGCTGCGGAAAGATTGATTGCTCAACAGTAATACAGGAACTGGGAAGT
Organism: uncultured Nitrospiraceae bacterium; assembly: GCA_963725545.1. Taxonomy (GTDB): domain Bacteria; phylum Nitrospirota; class Thermodesulfovibrionia; order Thermodesulfovibrionales; family SM23-35; genus DYFC01. Next base: position 85,430 of record CAVRZG010000019.1, read on the forward strand.
CATTGCCGGCCAAAATATTGTGGGAAGGTATATGGCTCAATGTTGAACAGTTCTGAACATTTATTTTGGACAAATATGGTGCGAAGCAGTAAGAAACAGGGACTATATGCGTTGACTATGGGCCCTTCTTAGATTATGCTTAATTTGACCATCATAGTCGATTAAAAGGAGACCTCATGCTGAATTTTATCATATTTCTTTTCATAGGCATTATCTTCTTTCTGCCTGCCTTGCGCAATCTGAAGTTGAGGCAATACAAGAAATCCGGCACATTTGCGTTGCTCGGACTCGTGGCGCTTTCCGGCATCTACATCTGCAGTGATGTCTACCTTACATCGCTCTGGTACGACAACCTTGGATACGCAAGCCGCTACTGGAGCGTGCTGTTTCTCCGGGTGAAGCTTTTTCTCGCCGGTGGATTTGTCGCGATATCCTTTGGCGTGGCCAATGTCTTTTTCTGGTACCACGGCGTAAAAAAGCAGACAGGGTCATGGCCCGTGAAGGAAAACCGCTCCAGGTTCATTCTCCTCGCCGGTCTTCTCAGCCAGATACCTTTGTTTATTATTGCCGGCCTGATTACCTCTGCACACTGGGACAAGGCGCTGCTTTTCATCAACGCCGTACCCTTCGGAAAAGAAGATCCCGTATTTTTCAAAGATATAGGGTTCTATATATTCAAGCTCCCCTTTTTGAAGTTTATTGTGGATTCGCTCGGCAGCCTCTTCACCCTTTCTCTTTTGCTCGTCGGCGGCCTCTATTTAGCCGAGAATGCCCTTCTTCGTACGTTCCAGGGATTTGCCCTGGATACCCTTGACCGGACCTCTTATTTCCACCGTCTCGTCACTCAGATCTCCGCAAACTTTGTCTTCGGCACTTTCGTCTTTATCGCCGGCACCTTTATCGCCCGCTATGAACTCCTCTATTCCCATCGCGGCGTTGTCTTCGGCGCGGGATGGACAGACCTGCACGCGCAGCTGCCTGCTTACTCTGTTGCTCTTGTGGCCCTGGCAGCGTGTCTGATTCTCTTCCTCTACGCATCTTTCACGAGTTCCACCAGACGGACCGTCGGGATCTACTTCGCAAGCGCGCTTCTTCTTGGGGGAATATGGATTATTGGTTTCAAAGTAGTCCCTGAATATAATCCAGCACTTCAGGGTCGCGCCAAATGAGCTACCCCTCGAAAAGCCATACCTCGAGCGAAACATCAGTTTCACAAGAGAAGCGTATGGACTAACGAACGTAACCGAGATAGAGTTTCCCATAAATCCCTCTCCGACCGGAGTCCTGGCCCAAAGCGATTTAGCTATCATCAGCGGTATTCGACTGTGGGCGCCGGATATCCTCAAATCGGTGAATGACCAGACGCAGTTCATACGCCTTTACTACAATTTCCCGGATGTGGACGTAGACCGTTACACAATCGATGGAAAACTGACCCAGCTCATGCTGTCCCTGCGCGAGCTGAACATCGAACGCCTCGCGGCCCAGTCAAGGACATTTCAGAACGAGACAATGATCTACACCCATGGATATGGAGATGTCGCCGCTCCCGTAAACAAGTTTACCCATGAAGGGCTGCCCGAATACTACATCAAGGACATCCCGCCGGTTGCCTCTTATCCGGAACTGAAGATAGATCAGCCGCGCATCTACTTCGGCGAAGAGACATCCAACCATGTCTACGTCAACACGATGCTGAAAGAATTCGATTATCCAAAAGGCGACACCAACGCCCAGAATACCTATGGAGGAAAAGCAGGCGTTAAGATCGACAACTTCCTGAAGAAACTGGCCATCGCCCTTCGTTTCGACGGACTGAGGCTCTTCACTACCCAGGAACTCACTTCCGAAAGCCGCATTCTTTTCATGAGGGACATCAATAGCAGAGTTCGCACTATCGCGCCTTTTCTCTCCTTCGATAGTGACTTGTACCATGTGATAGCCGGGGGAAAGATCTTTTTTATCTGGGACGCGTATACGACTGCAACGACTTACCCGTATTCCCAACCTACCATGGGCAATGCAAACTATATACGAAACAGCGTGAAGGTAGTGGTGGATGCCTATGAAGGTTCGGTGGACTTCTACATTTCAGATAAGACCGATCCTGTTATACAGGCTTATGTTAGGGCCTTCCCGTCTCTGTTTAAATCCTTTGACGACATGCCTCCATCACTGAAGGCGCACGTGAGATACCCCGAGGACCTGCTCACTGTACAGAGCCATATTTATGCGATCTATCATATGGCGGACCCCGGCGTTTTCTATAACCGCGAGGATGCCTGGGAAGTCTCCAAAGTCGCAAAAATGACAGAGGAAGCGCAGCCCATCACGCCTTACTACCTGATTTCCAAATTGCCCGATTCCGACAAGGAGGAATTTGTCCTTACACTACCATTTTCCCCTTACAGCACCGACAAGAACAGTCCAAGGAATAATATGGTATCCATGATCATGGCGCGGTGTGACGGCGATAAATACGGAAAGCTGATGCTATTCAAATTCCCGAAAGACCGCCAGGCCTATGGCCCCCTCCAGATCGGCATACGCATTAATCAGGACGAGAACATAAGCAAGGACCTCTCTCTCTGGAACCAGCAGGGAAGCCAGGTAAGGTTCGGCAACCTCCTAGCGGTGCCGCTTTCCGGATACCGCATCATGTACGTACAGCCTATTTATATCCAGGCTTCTGTAGGAAAAATGCCCGAGTTGAGAAGAGTCGTGGTGGTATTCGGCGACCAGCTTGCCTACGGCTCATCCTTTGAAGAGGCTCTCGGCAGGTTCTTCCCGCAGATAGCGGGTTCCGGAAGCAGCGCCGCAGGACCCTCGGCAACAAAAGAGGAAAAGAGAGCGGGAAGAAAAGACCTCGTTGCCGCTGCGGCCAGGGCCTTCGAGAACTACCGCAATCTCATGGGCAAAGGGAAGTACGAAGATGCAGGAAAGGCCCTTGAGGAACTTGGCAGGACCCTTAATCAGATGAAATAACCCACCCTGGCTGATATTCCGTAAATATTTTGGAAACCATTTCACAGTTGAAGAGGTCATTAGGGTAGCCGGTTTAAGTTATTAGTGGGTTGGAACGGAGGTTCTATATGAAAGTCCTTGCATTCAACGGCAGTCCAAGGAAAAAAGGCAATACTTACCAGGCGATTCAAACAGTTTTTGAAGTGCTGAATAAGGAAGGCATCAAGACTGAGATTATCCAGCTCGGTGGTGCGAACATCAAAGGGTGCAGAGCATGTTACAAGTGTTTTGAGAAGAAAAATGCCAGGTGTATACAGGATGATGCGTTCAATATGTTTGTGGAGAAGATGATAGAGGCGGACGGCATCATTATCGGATCACCGACCTATTTCGCAAATGTTTCAACAGAGGTGAAAGCGCTTATTGACAGGGCAGGCCTTGTGGCCATTGCCAATGATTATCTCTTCAAAAGGAAGGTCGGGGCCGCTGTTGTAGCTATGAGGCGGGCTGGGGGTACGGACGTTTACTCAAGCATTAACTATTTTTTCGGGATCAATCACATGATTATTCCGGGGTCGTCCTACTGGAACCTGGCCGTCGGCAGAGACCCGGGAGACATCCAAAATGACAGAGAGGGCTTGTCGACATTGAGAGACCTGGCGGATAATATGGCGTGGCTGATGAATAAACTGTTTGAATAGATTTACCTAAATATCTTTGGCTGACTCTGGATAACAGCGTATTTTGAGCGGTTTCTCAAGTTTGTTTGTGGAAAAAGGAGTTGAAATTGAAAATACTTGTGCGAAATTTGTTCAGGGAAGTGGATGAAAAAGAATTGCTGCAAATGTTCCTGCCTTTTGGAAAGATTAGGTCACTCAACATAGTCATGGACAAGGTGACAGGCAGATCAAAGGGTTTTGGATTTGTCGATATGCCAGAAGCCTCTGAAGCATCAGCAGCCATAAAGGCTCTTAACGGAAAGATTATTCACGGCGAAAAGCTGAGGGTGAAAACCGCAAATCAAGAATCCGGTACTTTTCGGCGGCAGTCAGGTTAAGCTCGCCGGACGCGACTATAAACTGCAACTCAAGAAGGCCGGCGAGTCATCCCGGCATCACAAGTATGATGCACTTCAGACTGAATTATTTGCCTGAAACCAGCACCAGTTTATTGCCCCTTAATTCGTATCTCTGCGTCACATCCATGGTTGGGCAGCAGATCGGGTTCTTTCTTCTGTGTTTCAGCATGTGGACGATGATCTGTCCTTTATCAATTGCAAGAGACTTGATAGTCAATTGTTCACCAAGGGGCGCTGTAGCAATGTTTTTCTGTTTGCCCTTTTCTTTTACCATAAAAGCCAGATCGTAATAGAACCCTTTTCCGCCGGTAGTCGTAACGAGAATAGCAGCAGAGCCTTCCTTATTATCGACTTTGCCGGATGCCATATGACGGGTCAAAGCTACGATTGTCTCCGAGTGAGAACCTTTTGCCGCCTTTGCTCTGAAAATACCGTGAGATAGTTTTATTTTGCCTTTAAGTATGGAAAGTGAGGAATACTCGGCATTGTCAAGCTCGGTTTCTTTCACAACAGAAGTCTCTTTCATAAGAGGGGTTTCTTTTGCGACAGACTTTTTGACCGCAGACTCCTTGATAACGGGTTTCTTTTCAACTTCCTGGACCGCGGTCGGGACAGACTGGCAGCCCTGAAAAAATGAGACGGCAAATATCATTAACAATAGTATTGAGAAAGAAAGGTTAAAGTTAAGATGTTTTCTTATCATATTTTTCTCCTGTTTATTTAGATCCGTATTTTTGTTGGTAATGATATTAACACAATATGGATAAAAAAAGTATTTTCAAGGTTTAGTTTTAGTCAGGGGCATTATGCCGTTTCACAGGGAAAAAAGCGGATGTATGTTACCTGTCCTCAGAATAAATCTCACAAAATCAAGATATTGTATCTGGTATCTATCTTGCTATAAAAGACTTCCGGAGGAAAAATATGCGCATTTTAGCCGGAGTTCTCGGAGTTTTATTCATCATGGTGGCCCTATGGGATGCTTTTGAAACCGTGGTCTTGCCCAGGCGCGTGACTCGGCGGGTCCGAGTTGCAAGGCTTTTCTATAGATACACATGGAGGCTTTGGTCCGCACTGGCACATTCAGTGTCATCAGGAAGACG
>CAVRZG010000020.1:0-13863 GCA_963725545.1 uncultured Nitrospiraceae bacterium
TCCTGTGAGAAAGTGATTCCGCGCTGTCCACACACTGATTAACTCAGAGCTTCAGCTTCATCACCGAAACCGGGTCCACATTGATGCCCATAACCTTAGCACCGAAATGGAGGTGGGGTCCGGTTGCCCCGCCGGATGACCCGACAAATCCAATGGTATCGGCTTTTTCAACATAATCCCCCAACTTCACGTTAAAGCCGGAGAGGTGCATGTAAATAGTATAAATACCCTGTCCATGATCAAGGATAATTGTATTGCCGCCGAAGAAAAGCTCTTCCGCCAAAACAACCCTGCCACCGTTTGACGCTTCAACATTGTCCCCTTCCCGGAGTTTGAGGGTCAGGTCTACACATTGCACAAATCAAGAGTTATTTCTTAATGGTAGCGCCATGTCTTGTGATGCCAATTGTACGGATATGGCATTCAATTGTCAAAAGTGTAGACCTGACCCTTACTGATCACTCTCATAGAAGCAGAGATGCTAATAAACGGCAAAATAAATCTATTTCCTAATGAACTCTACATTCATGGAGGTCTTTATTCAACAATACCTAAAATGCTTATCAAATAGACTGAGCTATTTAATATTTTGTACAGAAAAAAATATTTTTATTGACAGAATTCATAATTATATGATAAAAAAAGCAAGTTTTTTTACCTTCGGGGGGTTATGAAAAAAATATTATTATTCCTTTACTACATATTATTGTTCATTCTAATCATTTTGCCAATTATAGTTCATGCTCAAGAACGACTTATTTTCTCTGGCACTTTTGTCGTTATTATATCGGAGAGACATGATTTCGGGAAGACTGATAATCAGGATATTTCTTACCTTCTTATCGATGAGAAAGCCAATGTCAGAAATATTGTTATTGATGAGATACTATTAGAAAGATATGGCGGGGCCTTGCAACTTAATGGAAAAAGAGTAACGGCGGAGCTTATACCACTGGGTACTTCGACTAAGAACTACGCGTCAGCCGGTGTTTCCCCACTCAATTCACCAGCTTATATTGTTGAGGAGTTAAGACTTGCAGAAGTTGAGTCCTACGCTGAGAATGAAGAGGCGAAAAAATCTTCAATGAGTACCACAGGCGTTTTGGGTACTAAAGCCTTTGTTACGGTATTATGCAAATTTGCTGATTATCCAGACACAGAACCTGCACCCCTTAGCTGGTATAAGGGCATGTTTGATGGATCTGATGGCCTCGACTCGTATTGGCGCGAGTTGTCCTATGAGGCCATTAACTTATCTGGAAGCAAAGTTGTGGGCTGGTATACGCTGCCACACAACCGCAGTTATTATGTTGATGATACGATTCACTGGGTAACAGGGGAGGAGCTTAAGGATTGTCTATCTCTTGCAGACCCTGACGTCTTTTTCCCGGACTTTTATGGAATCAATCTTCAATTTAACGAAAACACGTGGTCGAATCACGCTATGATCGGACCAGTTGTAGAGTTAAGTCTGGACAATGTAACCAGGAAATATGCTGTTGGATGGTATAACAACCAATCGTATTACGGCAGCAATTTGTATACACCTAACGCTGGCCATGGAATTTATTCCCACGAGATGGGGCACATGTTTGGCTTACTCCATAGCTCAGGACCATATCCAAGCAACTCGGCATATGATTCCGAATGGGATGTTATGAGTGGCGGGTTTGCGCTCATGGGAGCAGTCCATACAATCTCATATCATAAGGATCTACTCGGTTGGATCCCGCCCTGGCGAAAATGGCAACCTGGTAGTCCGGCGGGTGATACCTTTTTGATTGATCGTCTTGCTTTGCCTCAAGATACGTCAAGCTTTCTTATGGGCGAGATACCCATTAACGCAGATGGAAACGAATCGTATACAATCGAGTTAAGACGTTACGCGGGTCTCGATAGTAAACTTCCGGCAGAAGGTGTCATTATCCATCGTATAAACCCAAATAGAATATGCTCAAGAGAAGGTTGTGAAGGTCCAGCTCAGGTTGTTGATCCTGACAATAATGACAATCCGAATGACGCAGGAGCCGTCTGGCAGCCGGGAGAGTCGTTTTCAGATCCTGCAAATGGCATTGTCATAAATATTCTTATGGAACAAGAAACGGGCTATCTGGTAAAAGTGACGCAGACACCCACGCCTCATACTTTAACGATTGCCTCTACCAATCCCAACAGCGGCGTACCCATAACAGTGAGCCCGAACGACAATAGCGCGCAGGGCAATGGGCTAACCTCTTTTACCCGCACTTACAACAACAGCACACAGGTGACTTTAACTGCACCGGCAACGGCAGGAGGAAATGCCTTCAGTTCATGGAGTGGATGCACTGTTGCATCAGGTACCACTTGCACCGTAACTATAGATAACAATAAGACAGTGACCGCAACCTATGCAACATCGCGAAGGATATTAACAGTGAACTCAAGCAATCCCGGAAGCGGAGTGAGTATCACGGCAAGCCCGAATGACAACAATGGTCAGGGCAATGGGCTAACCTCTTTTACCCGCACTTACAACAACAGCACACAAGTAACGCTTACAGCGCCTTCTTCTGCAGGAGGGAACAACTTCCAGAACTGGAGCAACTGTGCCAGTACGAACGGGACAACGTGCTATGTGACGATGGATGCAGACAAGACGGTGACAGCCAACTTCAGTCAGGTTAATTATACCCTTAATCTATCAAAGAGTGGCAATGGTTCGGTGAAGGTAAATGGTGATACTCATACACTGCCTTGGTCAGGGCAATTCTCTTCAGGTACAAATGTACAGATAGAGGCGGTCGCTGACAGCGGCTGGACCTTCGCCAATTGGACAGGTGATCAGATAGGAAGCACCAATCCGACTACTATAGCCATAAATGGCAACAAGAGCATCACCGCTAATTTTACACAAAACTGTGAACGTATATTAACTATTAACATCAGCCATGCTAATTCAGGCACAGTCACAAAGAACCCGGATAAAGCCTCCTACTGCAACAACGAGCAGGTATCACTTACCGCCAATCCCAGTGCAGGCTATAAATTCAGTTCATGGAGCGGAGTGGATTCAAGCAGTGGTACAACAGCATCCATAACTATGAACGATGACCGAACCGTAACAGCAAATTTTAGTCAGCAAACCGCCAACGGCCCTGATCTCGCGGGATTATGGACATCGTTCACACAGTCCTGCAAAAATACTAAAAAGGGAATCAAATGTAAGATCACAGGGAAAATAACTATTCAAAATGTTGGAAATCAGGTTGCTCCTTCTTCCAAGGTAAGAATTTATATTTCTGACGACAGCATATATGATGTAGGAGATACTCTCTTTAAGCAGTTAGCTACAGGAAAAATCAAAATAGGCAAAAGCATGAAGAGGATTTTGAGTTACAGTTTTCCATATACTGTCTCAATCTCAGGGAAATATATCATTGCCATAGTTGATGCAGACAACAAAGTTATGGAGCCTGATGAGATAAATAATATTTTAGTATTCGGACCTCTGCCATAAAAAGCCTATCATCCTACATAAGAAATAGTTAGAGCGAGTGAAATATCTCGCCCCTTTTTATTAAGATTTCTAAGTGCAATCCAAATGCAATGAGATTTACTCGAAAGCTGACTTTATGAGAAGAAAGAGAGGGGAACTGGGAGGTGGGGTAGATCTATGTTTGTACGGCAGCCAACATAGTCAGCGACATGTGCATCCAAAGGGGTCACATCCAAAGGGGTCAAGTCTTTCATTTTGATGTATTTTTATTATCTTCAGGCAATTCACCCTCTCGATCTTTCTCTGCTGTCAGTCACAGTGTCATCATGAACAATTATCCTTATCAACGTCGAAGAATGGAGCGATGGAAGGTTGAAGAGCGGCGTTATGCCGGGTATTTCGACACGCCATTCGGGACATATACCATTTTGCCTATGAGGAAATTGGACGTAGGGAAATTCCTTTAAATATCGTGGAATCTGTTTTGCATAAGCCCCAACAGATTGTTGACGAATATGGACATAAAAAGGCATATCAGTCCATAATTGATATAGGTACAGGCAAGGACTATCTTGTCAGGGTTATCGTGAATGATACCGTTGACACTGCAATTGTGGTCACAGTTTATAGAACAAGCAAGATCAGTAAGTATTGGAGGCAGCCATGAAAATTACCTATGACCCTGAAGTTGACGCTGTGCGCATTATTTTCAGTAGTGTGCCAATTGAGGAGAGCGACGAGGAAAAGCCCGGCGTAATCCTTGATTTTGATAAAGACGGAAATGTTGTGGGTATGGAAATACTTGACGCGTCACGACGAATGGAGAACCCGAGAACAGTCGAATATGCTGTAGCAGGTTGATTACCCTATTGGTTGACCACATGCTTTCATTATCAATTACGACATCAAATATCTTATGGGGAAGGGGTTGGAGGCAGAGGAGGAATAAGTGCTAAAATGCAAAAAAAAGGCCATCGTTGGAAGATTAGCAAAGAGCTTTCAGCGAAGATTAAAGCTTTGCCGGACAATGAGAAGATTGAACTGGTGGATTCTATCTTAATGCAGCTCGACAAACCAGACCCCGAAATCGACCGCATCTGGGCTAAAGAAGCTAAGAAGAGATGGAAAGCGTATAAGGCAGGTAAAGTAGATACTGTTTCTTACGTTACGAACAGGTAATGAAAAAATATAGTGCCGTCTGAAAGTGATTCCACGCTGTCCGTCCATTCACGGGCATTAACTCAGAGCTTCAGCTTCATCACCGAAACCGGGTCCACATTGATGCCCATAACCTTAGCACCGAAATGGAGGTGGGGTCCGGTTGCCCTGCCGGATGACCCGACAAATCCAATGGTATCGGCTTTTTCAACATAATCCCCCAACTTCACGTTAAAGCCGGAGAGGTGCATGTAAATAGTATAAATACCCTGTCCATGATCAAGGATAATTGTATTGCCGCCGAAGAAAAGCTCTTCCGCCAAAACAACCCTGCCACCGTTTGACGCTTCAACATTGTCCCCTTCCCTGCCTCTGATATCCACCCCTTTGTGAACGCTTGTCCATTTTTCATTCATGATCCGCCTGGTTCCAAAGACAGTCGAGATTTGATTTTCCAGCGGCACAACAAATTTCCCATCCCACAATCCCTCCGAGACATTCTGAAAGATCTCCGCAAGCGTCCTGTTCTCGTCTTCCACCCTTTTAAGATCATCCGGGCTCGGAGTAACTTTTTCATCAGGGAGAGTCAGGCACAATTCAGGGAATTTCTTCCGCTTTACCAGCAATTTCAGACTCCTTTTTCTATTCCCCGCCTTGACCGTCACAGCATAAGACTTCGGCCTGGTCTCGATATCAACAGCCCCGACAGCAAGATAACAACCCTTGCCGCAATCGCTCAGAGACAGCTCCTTCTTCATAAACAAAACAGATGGAGTCCGTGAAGCTTTCATTCCGGTCACTTTAATAATAAATGCATCTCCCGGGCTGATTTTCTTAGGGTAGATTGTGACACGCAGAGGTTTGGCAAAGGACGAGACAGGAAACACAAAGGTAATAATCAGAAGAAACAAAATGAGTGCGGAATATTTCCTCATAGGATTTTTATTCTGACGGGTTTATGTCAGCAGAAATTCGAGCAGCGCCTTCTGAGTATGCAGTCTGTTTTCAGCCTGATCAAAAACCGCACTCTGCGGGCTGTCCATAATTTCGTCGGTTATCTCTTCTCCCCTGTGAGCAGGCATACAGTGCAGCACAATAGCATCTTTTTTAGCATATGAGAGCAGTTCGCGATTGATCTGATAGCTCCTGAATATCTTTTTCTTCCGGGCCGCCTCTTTCTCCTGGCCCATGCTGACCCAGACGTCGGTATACAATACATCAGCGTCTTTTACAGCCTTTTCAGGCTCCCGAAGAACAGTGATCGTCCCATTTCCGGAAGATGCTCTTGCCTTTTTCAATATTCCGGGATCAGGTTCATATCCCTTTGGACAAGCTATTGTGAGATCTATTTCTGTCAGCGCTGAAGCTTCCATGAGCGAATGCAAGACATTGTTCCCATCGCCGACAAAGGCCATGCGGATACCTTTCAGGCGTCTTTTCTTTTCATGAATGGTCATCAGATCCGCCAATGCCTGACAGGGATGATGCATATCGCTCAGTCCGTTGATAACCGGGATTGAGGCATGAGAGGCGAATTCTGCAATGGTATCATGACTGTAAGTCCTTATGATGATGCCGGCAAGATATCTGGACAGAACTTTTGCGCTGTCATGGATCGTCTCTCCACGCCCTATCTGGATCTCTTTTGGGTTCATATAGATAGACTGGGCCCCGAGCTGATAAATGCCGACTTCCAGTGACACCCTTGTTCTTGTCGAAGCTTTTTCAAAAAGAAGCCCTATGCTCTTTCCAATGAGAGGACATTTGTTTGAATCGACGCCGGACTTCAGTTCCATAGATCTCTTAATGAGTCTCAGAATCTCTTTTGAAGAAATATCCAAAACAGTCAGAAAGTCTCTTTTCATTTCATTTTTCCATGTGAAACGGTGTCAATTACAGCTTCAAAAAAATACCCTGCAAGATATCAATCAGCTGATTGATATCCTTTTTCTGAACGATCAGAGGCGGGATAAAGCGTAATACATTCCCTGATGTATAATTGATAAGCAGCCCTTTTTCAAGACACATCTTCACTATCGGCGCCGGATCTATTGTCAGTTCCATCCCCAGCAAAAGCCCTTTGCCCCTGACCTCTTTGATAATATTCGGGAATTTTTCTTTCAGACCCTCGAGGCTTTCAATAAAGAATTTACTCATCCTGTTGCACTGGTCGAGAATAAAGCCGTCTTCAAGCAAGGTCTCGAAAGTTGCCACAGCAGCTGCACATACGAGTGGATTACCGCCAAAAGTCGACGCATGATTGCCCGGCTGAAATCCCGAGGCAATGGTGTCCGTTGCAAGCATGGCGCCGATAGGGACACCGCCTCCCAGACCTTTCGCGATGGTCATTATGTCAGGGGTAATGCCGAAGTGCTCATGAGCAAAGAGCTTCCCGGTCCTTCCCATGCCTGTTTGCACTTCATCAAGAATGAGCAGGATATTATGTTCATTGCAGAGTTCCCTGACCTGACGCAGATAGTTCTGGTCCGGGACCCTGACGCCGCCCTCTCCCTGGATCGGCTCCAAAAGGATCGCACAGGTATTTCGCGTGACAGCCTTTCTCAAGGCTGTTATATTGTCAAACGGGACATATACAAACCCCGGCACCAGCGGCTCAAACCCTTTGTGAAACTTCGCCTGCCCCGTAGCAGTCATTGCCGCGTAAGTCCTGCCGTGGAATGAAAGCTCTGCGGTGATTATCTCAAAACGTTCCGGACTCTGCTGTTCCATGGAATACTTGCGGGCGAGTTTGATTGCAGCCTCAATCGCCTCGGCGCCGGAGTTACAGAAAAAGACCTTCTCCGCAAATGAGTTTTCAACAAGCAGCTTTGCAAGCTTGATCTGCGGCTCTATATAGTAGTAGTTGGAGACGTGGATCAGCCGCTGAGCCTGCTTTTGTATCGCAACAACCACACGCGGATGGCAGTGGCCAAGGATGTCCACTGCGACGCCGGCTACAAAATCCAGGTATTCCTTGCCGTCGGAACTCCAGACCTTCATCCCCCGCCCTTTTCTGAGGACAACAGGGTATCTGGTGTAGGTATTCATGATGTAACGGCTCGCGTCATCAAAGAATTTCTTCATTTCCATGCTGTGATAATAACGGAAAATGGCCTTAAAAATCAAACGATGGACGGCCCTGACCGCTTGACGGAATCACGGCAGACCGCCTGCATTGTATTGCATAATCAGGAGAAAAATCTAAGAATCCGGGGCATTTTCAGCTCTTCTACATACCCCTTTCGCTGTGTGAATTTTTTGTGCTAAACTTTACTTTATATGCCCGAATATATTAAAATGGTAGACTTTACAAGGAGGTGATGGTTTGGTCAAGATTAGACTTACAAGATTAGGTGCACACAAGAGACCTTTCTACAGGGTGGTGGTAGCTGACTCCAGGGCAAGGAGAGACGGGCCTTTTATAGAAATTCTCGGGACTTATAATCCCTTAAAAGAACCTTCAGAGGTTATTATCGATCTGGAAAAGGCAAAACATTGGATGCAGCATGGAGCGCAACCTACTGATAAAGTTAAAAAGCTTATGCAAAGGGCTGGACTTTAGACTGCTCTAAACTCGCACGGAGGTGGGATCATGAAAGAATTAGTTGAGAAGATGGCAAAGGCTCTGGTAGACAAACCTGAAGATGTGAATGTCACAGAGGTTGACGGCGAAAAAACCACTGTTTTTGAGCTTAGGGTTGCACAAACCGATCTCGGGAAGGTCATCGGGAAGCAGGGAAAGACAGCACGCGCCATGAGGACAATTCTCAGCGCATCAGGGACAAAGATAGGCAAACGCTGCGTACTCGAAATTCTCGAATAAGAAAGCTTTGCTCCTTGAAGGGTGTGAAAAGCGTCCTTTCTTAAACACATCCTTTATTAAATCAAACTGAATATTATAAGGGGTAGAAGGACAACACTGTTTCCTTTTGCCCCTTAATATTTTTTTCATGAAATGAAATGTGACATCATCACAATTTTCCCTGAAATCTTTCATGCCTACCTGAACGAGAGCATCATGAAGAGGGCAATACAGAAGGGGCTCCTCGAAACCCGGATACATAATCTCAGGGATTATACAACAGACAAACACAGGACCGTTGATGATTCTCCTTACGGGGGAGGCGCCGGCATGGTGATGAAACCGGAGCCTTTTTTTGCGGCGGTCGAAACAATATGTCCTGATCCGGCAGCGAGGAGGGTCATTATGCTGAGTCCCGCAGGGAAACAGTTCAAGCAGGAGATGGCTGTCGAGCTCTCCGTTGAAAGCAGAGACCTTGTTTTCCTTTGCGGCAGATATGAGGCTGTTGATGAAAGGGTCAGGACAGCATTGGTAGATGATGAATTGTCCATAGGCGATTACGTTCTGACTGGCGGAGAATTACCTGCATTGGTTATAATAGACGCTGTCGTAAGATTGCTTCCCGGCGTGCTTGGCGATGAACATTCTGCTGAGGTGGAATCTTTTTCATGGGGGATACTCGATTATCCTCACTATACAAGACCTCCGGTGTTCAGAAACCTCGCGGTGCCGGAGGTTCTGCTCTCCGGGAACCACAGGGAGATAGAACGATGGAGAAGGAAACAGGCACTCAGGCGCACGCTGCTGAACAGGCCGGAGCTTTTTGAAAAAGCCGGTTTAAGCGATGATGACCATAAATTGATCAGAGAGATAAAGGAGGAAGAACCGCGATGAACTTGTTAGGAGCAGTTGAAGAAGGAATGAGAAGAGAAATCCCGAGCTTTAGTATCGGCGATACGGTAAGGGTTTTTGTCAAGGTTGTTGAAGGCGACAAGGAAAGGATACAGCCTTTTGATGGTGTTGTTATCGCAAGGAAGGGCAGCCAGGTGAGGGAAACCTTCATGGTGCGGAAGATATCCTTTGGGGTAGGCGTTGAAAAAATATTTCCGGTGCATTCACCTGCTGTTGATAAGATTGAAGTGTTGAAAAGGGGCCGCGTAAGAAGGGCAAAACTCTACTATCTGAGAGACAAAAAAGGCAAGGCCGCAAAGATAAGGGAGAAGGAGCGCGAAAGGGTCTCCCCAGCATCAAAGGCTGCTGCAACACAGGTAGTGGAAACGCAACAAGCTGCTGATACAGCAACCGAATAATATATGGTTGATTCGTAGAAAAGTTGAAATGCGGCTCGGACTAATGGATTCCCGCTTAAGACCTGCGGGAATGACAAAGAAAAACAACCATTCAAGGTTGTCATCCTCGGGCTTGACCCGGGGATCCATGTTGTCTCAACTTAAATACGAAAGACCTTTATTTATATTTCCTCTTGCCTCAAGGTTTTCCTGACGTGGATCTGTACGAGCACGATGAAGACCTCCGCAGGAATGGCTTCCCCAGGATAGCAGGAATAGATGAAGCCGGAAGAGGACCTCTGGCAGGTCCGGTTGTTGCGGCTGCCGTAATCCTGAAGGGAGAAATCAGGATAAAAGGTCTCAGGGATTCCAAGAAAGTGCCGGAAAAAGAGAGGGAATCCCTTTTCTCCGAGATAAAAAACTCTGTGATAGACATGGGCATCGGTATTGTCGGCCCGGAGGATATTGACAGACTGAACATCCTGGGAGCGACCCGCCTTTCGATGCAACTTGCAGTGGAGAACCTGTCAACGGCTCCCGATCTGCTTGTCATAGACGCCGTATCCCTGCCGTCAGTCGCCATAAAACAAATTTCTCCAATCAAGGGAGAGAGTGTCAGCGCCTCTGTTGCAGCAGCTTCCATCATCGCAAAGGTCACAAGAGACCATCTGATGCTTGAGTACCACGATCAGTACCCACAGTATAATTTCAAAAAACACAAGGGCTATTCCACAAAAGAGCACATGGAACTCATTCAACTCCACGGCCCCTGCCCTATTCACAGAAAAAGTTTCTGCCCGGTCATGTCTTTGGAATTGCCGTTTTAAACAATAGCTAAATTTCGTTTAATTCGTAAGAAAGTTGAAATTCTCATCAGACTAATGGATTCCCGCTTTCAGACTCGTCTGATTCGCCGAGGCGAAAAGACCTGCGGGAATGACAAATAGAAACAAACATTAAAGATTGTCATCCTCGGGCTTGACCCGGGGATCTACGTTGTTTCAACTTGGATACGAAAGACCCTGAATTTCTCATAACCAAAAAATGCACTTGATAAAAAACAGGCAGGGATATGGGCAGAAAAAGCTTTCCAGCAGCTCCTTTGTGGGCGCTTTGATATCCGATATGCCTTCACGGTTTTATGTGAAACGATTTGACAGTTGCAGATACTCAAATCCTGCATTGGAAAGGTTTTTATGACCATATGCCTGCCTGTAAATTCTGCGAATTGCATTTTTTTAGTCAAAGAGTCAGATAGCCGTCGGGACTCAGGCTGGTTGCCAGCATCACCATATTGATATCCCGGTGTTCTGTCCAGCTGCCGACTTCTCTATTTGCGGGATCAAGCCAGAAAGTCTCAATTTCTTCACTTAGCGGTAGAAACTGTGTCAGGGTCTCTATCCGGGGATTCAACAGATGGTCCTTGCCGGGATGTCCCGGATTCTTCCGAATCAGCCCCTTCAGTCTTTCAGCAGCATGCAATCCAATAGACAATCCCAGCTCACGAAAGGCAAGCCGGAAATCAGCGGGAAGCTTCATAGGATTCTTCTTCGAATAGGACTTCAACCCCGGCTGAGAAGAGCCCAACAGGACCTCTATCAGGTCAGGTTGAATGACAGATCTGCCGGCATTCAGCTGCGCCGCCTTGTAGGCGCTGCTCAGAAGTTCTCCGATACCGAGAGGGTCATCCGTAATCCAACTCTTCCCTTCGCAGATGCCGGCCATGTCCGCAATCTCCTCAGTAAGGTCCGGAGAAATCGATTTCCTGAAATAATCGTGAAAAGTCGCCTGAAGCTGATTGTAGGTTATGAGTCCGTCCAAAGGATCGTGATGTCCCATTGATTCCACAAGCGGATACGAGAGGTCTATACTCATTTTCCAGAACATTCGTTTCTGACCGCCGTAGAGCGGCAGATAAGAAAACTGGGCGTGGGCCGTTTTCGCAAGTTCCATCGCCCACGTGTTATAAATTGGATCTCCGGTGACCCGGCTTACGCGATTGAGGGCGTGCATCCATTTGGTCAGGTAATGGTAGTACTGACCGTCTCTGTCCCATTCAAGACGTTCGTCGAGCCGGTCGGAAGACATCCGTTCATTCATTATTTTGCCGATACGAAGGCCGCCTATCGTCGGATGTGCCGTCCCTTCCCTCTCGCTGAGACCGCTGATCCAGCCGGTCCGCCGGTCATCTGCGCGGTGTCTGCCAAGTACATTGTGGACCTGCTCCACAAGGCGTACCGCAAGTTCCTTGTATTTCACATCACCTGTCTGTTGATAAAGCCCGAGAAAGTTGCAGACTGCAAAAGAATCAGTCCATAAGTAGCGTCGGGGGAGGCTTCTTGACGAAAGCCCTGTCATTTCGGCAAATTCATCCATAACTCCCTGCACTATGGCCATCGATTCACTCTGCTTCATGTTTTCTCCGTTTCACCCTGAAAAGACAGTCCGGGGTTAGCAAAACAGCATTCCTGATAAGTGCCCATAAAACCGATCCCTCCTGAAGCTAATTCTAACCCATATTATTCATAAATGTTTTAAGCAATCAGAGCAGATGCTGTATCAGAGCGGCTTTACAGAGTGTTCGACGCCTTAAAGCGGAAAACACTCTGTACCTCGGAGGTCCGCAAAGCGGACCGAGAATGAGCGATGATACTGCATCTGCTCTGCTATCTCATACCTTATGAATAATATGGGCTAAACTGAATTATTTTGATTTGCAAAGAATTTGACAAAAAAGTCATATTCATATCTAATAGAATAAGGAAGGTGTGAAGAGTCCTTATGATTTACGAGATTTCTGAACCTACCAAGAAACGCACTGTCAAATGTCCTTACAGTTTCGAATGCCTCATCAATGAAAAATGGACCACCTGCTATATTGAGGATGAGCTTTCCGGGGGGCTTTCCGTAAAAAAGATATGCTCACAAAAATTCTGCAATTACTTTCTTTATTTTGGTTCACGTCACATCTGTATCTGCCCCGTGAGAGTTGAAATCTACAGACGTTACAAAATCTGAAAAGCAGCGCGAGCGTTTATAGAATGGCGCCGCATACCTGTGCGGCGCCATTCGGGATGCAATTGTTGAAAGATTGAGTCTCTGCTACCAGCCTTTTGTCTCCAGGATTTCCTTAACATGCGCTTCTTTTTTCTTCTCAATCAGAAGTACTCTCTTGTTTTTGGCCTCGGCTATTTTTTCCATGATCTTGTTCATATCAGCAGGTTTTTCGAGGAAATCCACAGCGCCGGCCTTTATCGCCTCAACGCCTTTTTCAAGGTTGCCGTGGCCTGTCAGCATGATAATCTGCACGTCGGGATTTTCGCTTCTGATGCGCTTCAGGGTCTCTATGCCGTTCATCCCGGGCATGGCAAGATCAAGGACAATCGCGTCAAAATCTTTCCCCTTTACACGATTAATTGCGTCCTCGCCGCTCGTAGAGGTGTCAACCTTAAGACCCCGTCCCTCCATTCTCTGTGAAAGGACTTTCAGAAATTGCTCTTCGTCATCCACTAAAAGAACGTCTGCTTTGATCTCGTCCGGCATTTTAATCCTCCTCCGTCTATGAATTTTGTTAGTTTATCCTCTCCTCATCCTTTATCGAGGTATCAATAACTCCCTCTTCATTGAAAACCTCTGCCTTCCCGCTTCCTCTGAAAGGCCCTCCTGATTCTCTGCTCCAGATAGTTGATGTCCGCAGGCTTATTGATAAAGTCGCAACACCCTATCTTCCTGGCCTCTTCTTCTTCTCTATCAGTACCGTGTCCGGTCAGTATTATAACCTGAACCTGCGGACACGACTCCTTGGTTTTTGCAAGGACCTCCATGCCATGCATGCCGGGCATATTCAGATCGAGGACCACAACATCAGGCTCTTCTTCTTTCAGTTTTGCCAGCGCCTCATCCCCATCATAAGCAATACCGACATTGAGGTCTCTCATCTTCAGGCGCAGTGCCAGCGTGTTGGCAAAGTCCATTTCATCATCGACTAAAAGCACTTTTATATCTTGTCCCATAATATAATTCTCACCGAATTGATTCAACATTGGCAACAACTGGTCGTTGTCAACTTTCTTTTAAATATCAGGCACTTTCATCGGCAAGGTGAATGTCACTTTGCCTTCTCCAAGAGTAATCGT
>CAVRZG010000021.1:0-34114 GCA_963725545.1 uncultured Nitrospiraceae bacterium
CGAGGCTCTTTACACCGATGAATGAGAGATTCTCAACAAGTGTATTTTCGAGACGAGAAATAGCCGCGCCTGCCTGATCCGGGCTGAGTCCGCTTTCGAGGGACTTTATCTCTCCAAGAAGCAGTGGCAGAAAAAAAAATATATGCGATAGCAAGCAATGTGACGAACGCCAGGAAAATCGTGACTGTCGCCTTTGTCCTGCTCATTCCGCGTGCCTCAAGGACATTTGCCAGAGGGTCGAGGATGTACGACAGGAGGGCTGCAATAACAACGAGCCTCACTATATCAGGGATGAGGAAAAGAAAGGCAACTATGCATGCCGCTGCAAGAAAAAGAAGGATTATCTTGACAAGGGACGGGGGTTTGTCCTTTATTTGTCTGTCAGCTGTTGGGCTCATTCTCCGGGCCGACTCGCTTAAGGTCCTGAGTTGCTCATTAGTGCTTTTCAAACGCTCGCCGATAGTCCAGGCCAGTTTAAAGAGAATCCTGGTACCGAGTTTTGGGTTCCGTTCCAGAAGATCAAGGAGTTCAGCTTGAAGAAGCACATCAGGAAGCATGGGATTGCAGCCGGATGGCCCGACGCTTCTCGGTGCTTCATCAAGGAGCGGAGAGTTCTCCGAAGAAATCTCCTTCGTTTAACTCTGCCAGGACCTGGTGGCCGGGACTGTATACGAATCCGGACTTTGCCCTTGACGATTATATACATACCAAGACCGACATCTCCTTCATTAAAAATACTCTCTTCGGCCTTATATTCTCTTGTATGGAGGATGCGCTTCTTGATAACAGCCAGGTCGCGTGGCTTAAGATCCTGGAAGATGGGAATTTTCAGGAGGATATCGTCTATCTCGTTCAGATTTGTTCTGGCGGAGCCTGAAGATATTTTCCCAGAGGGTGCTCATTTAGAAACAGCTTCCGTTACGTCTCATTGCCTCTATATAAGCACAATTCAATGATCTTTTCAATTCGACCCGATATTTCTTATTGTCTTTCGAATCTCTTCCCTAAGAAAGGCGTCTTCTTCCTCTTCAGCGCTCTTCTGCAAAAAGGGGATAGCCTCTTTCTGCCGATATTCTCCAGAGCTTTCACTGCATTATATTTTATGGCAAACCTGCTGTCATCAAGGACTGCAACGAGATAGGGCGTGGCAGCAGGGTCGCCGATCTTTCCAAGAGATTGTATTGCCGCTTCCTGTATGAGGAGATTCTTGTACGTCAGGGCCTCGATAAGGGTGCCTACAGCCCTCGTGCCTTTGTTAAACCTCTGGCCGAGCGCAACAGCTGTATGCCATTTCATTGCAGGACATTCGTCATTCAGAAAAGGGTCATTGAAGACAGTCACGAGTTTATCAGATACATCCAGGCTTGGAATTTCACCGAGCAGCCCGATCGCCCTGATCTTGACTTTCCAGTTTTCGGTTTTTGTGAAGACAAATGTCAGCAGGGCCTCAACTCGCCTTTCATCCCGTCTTTTGGCCAGTTCCTGGACAGCTGATATCTGCGCGGCAGTATCCCGGCTGTTGAGTTTTTGTATCAGGTCTTCAAAATCCCCGGCTGATACCGTTGCAGGAACCATGAGAAAAGCAAGAATCCAGAATATCTTTATCAAATTTTTCATGTAACAATTGTACAATAAAAGGAGCTGTTTTTATAGTATAATGTACTGCCTGATTTCATCCGTATGAAAACGGCCCTTGTATTCCCTGCGCGGGCTTTGGCCTGCCGAATTACTCATTAGAAGGTGGAGTTATGAAATTTTTTATCGACACAGCCAACATTGAAGAAATCAAAAAGGCCTGGGACCTCGGCGTATTGGATGGCGTTACAACCAATCCATCCCTTATCTCGAAGGAAGGCAAAGATCCTGTCAAACTCTTCAGGGAGATATGCAGCATTGTGGACGGCCCGGTCAGTGCAGAGGCAGTGACTTTGACAGCCGGCGAGATGGTCAAAGAGGCCAGGTCTCTGTCAAAGATCCACAAGAATATTGTCGTGAAAATTCCAATGATAGAAGAGGGCCTCAAGGCAGTAAAAAGACTTTCATCGATGGGCATCAAGACAAATGTAACCCTTATCTTTTCCCCAAGCCAGGCCCTGCTTGCCGCCAAGGCAGGAGCAACCTATGTAAGTCCTTTTGTCGGCAGGCTTGACGACATAAGCCATGTCGGGATGGATATCGTAGGCGATATTCTGGACATCTATGAGAACTACGGCTTTCAGACCGAAGTTATTGTAGCAAGCATTCGCAACCCCCTTCATGTAGTGGATGCCGCCAGGATGGGCGCCCATATCGCAACAATACCCTATTCTGTTATAATACAGTTACTTAAGCACCCTCTCACAGACATAGGTCTGGCGAAGTTCCTGAAGGATTGGGAGAAGGTGCCAAAAAATAAACAATTTGGTCGGGGTTAAGTCCGGGCAAAACAGAGTCTCTGCTTTTCTCATACTTAACCTCATCCTGAATGGAGTTGGATATGCCGATTTTTGAATATACATGCTCAGGCTGCGGAGAAAATTTTGAGAAGCTTGTCTTCGGAGGCCAGGAAGTCAACTGCCCCAAATGCAGCTCAAAAAACGTGAAAAAGAAATTCTCCGTATTTTGTTCTACCGGAACTGAAAAGCCTCTTGCAGGCACTTCCGCTGTATCATCAGGCTGCACCTCCTGCAGCAAAACAAGCTGCAGCACCTGCAGGTAACCCGCAAGGACAATCTCAGTGGAATAGCCTCCTCCTATGACGGTTGTTTTATATGCAAGGGCGGACATGACGTGCCTGAGGAAACCATCAGCATTTGATCTTTTCTCCCATCCCATTGATTATCTACTGGGATGCAAAATTATGACATGTATGCCAATATTTCCTGTTCTGATTACTCACAGAAAGAAACACCTTCGCATAATTTGATGATATCATATATTCCTTCTGGAAATTATCATAACCCATGCTTTCATTCCGCTCTTGTCTTTCACTTGAAATTTCATCAAATTGCAATAAACAAGCCTGACCCTCAATTTCCGAATTGAGGGGCCGTGACCGGCAGCTTCGCGGAATCTATGCCTTCGCACAGCGCGTTGTTCACCGTCAGGTTGCCCTTGGCGTCAAGCGTCACGGTCCAGATGGTGTCGTAGTCGTCGTCCGGCCAGGATAACGTTGGGGCTGGGACGCTGCCGCCATAGCTCTGAAGGAGCTTTGTTATCAGCGGCGGAAAGTGTTCGTGCTCCCACGCCAGCAGCACGGTTTGATTGGAGAGGTTGACGCCGGCACTGTTGTGTTTGTAAAGAAGAAATTCATGGTGTTTTGGGCTGCGGCATCATCGTTCGGATTTAGGTTTATAGAGAAGCTCGCGGCCAGATAATAGGGCAAATTATTGGCGATTGCATAGGGAAGCACTGTTAATGAGGGTCTGACATACGATAACCCAATTATATTATCAGAGAAATTGAACGACTGTGCGGGGTCGATGGAATAAACCTGGGTGGGACTGGTTTGGCCCCGCAGAGCGCTCGGCAGAAAGTTGGGAAGGGCCAGCGCACGCCATTGTCCCGCACCTATAAAGTTGCCGTCGTCCCAGCCGCTCGACCGGATGCGCCTCTGCGTGCCGGATCATGTAAACCGTTTGGTTGGTGTTGACTCTCGCCGGAATTGCGGCGCCATTGACCCCTCCGGTCCGTGTGTAGCTGAAATAGGTCCTGCTGTGTGCATGAAGCGCTTGCCACGGGCGAGGGCAGCACAGGGTAGGTGGCAGGCGGGTTCAGTTTGCTGTCGAAGGTAAGCAGGCGCGCGTTTCCCGATGGCGTGATGGAGATCACATAGACCAAGTTTGGACCCATATAGGTCGTGGGAAGATTCAGGTTATACCCCTTGGTCGTTTTGATATTTGCCAGCAGGGCGCTGGTAGTCTCCCAGGGCGCTGAGAAGACATAAAAGCCCGGGGATGTTTTCCTGGATGATGCGTGTTACCAGGGCAACGTTGTCGCCGCTCGCGTCGTTGAAAACCAGCCCCTGGGCAATTAGGTAGGATATGGATTTGGCATCAACAACTCCGGCGGGCACGTACCCTGACGCATACGCTGCATCGATCGGGTAGCTGTCGCCGGTTGTACCCTGTATCGTGAATTGGTTGAGAAGGGCGAACTGCTGAATGAACCCGATTGCTGCCATGTCAGGGTAATTGTTTACAGTTTGCAGGTGGGTCATCGGTTCGAGCACGTAAATGCCGGTTACGTTGTTTGTCCCCAGCAACTGCTGTTTCAGGTATGTGGCCATGAGGAGCGAGCGCTGTAAGCCCTGATTGCTAAGGTTTGCCGTGGTTGGATTGATGTCGCCGAGCGGGTCGTTAGCCAAATCCGGGCTTACCACGAAGATCAGATTGATATTGTCGGCGCTCAATGGAGCGCGGGCCGGGGAAGAGTCTCCTCCGCATCCTGATAAAGAGAACATCAGCATTCCCATTAAAAAGACTAAACAGAACTTAGCGCCCTCATAAGATGATTTCATAAAACCCCTCCTCAGTTTCTGACGACTAAAGCGAATCATTTTCTTCTCCTTAGTAGTCCACACGGTTGATAATCTCCGGGTCTCCCATGTTTCCAATGCCGCACCAGTAACCCGGCAGTTCGTATTGGTATTTGGAGTACGTATTCGTAACGGGAATCGAGCGATTGTTTCCGGAAAAGCAGTGCCTTTTGTAAAGTGCCTGTCTTGCATTATTCCCGAATATCCCCTTACAGTTCAGCATACAGTATAGTTGCAGAAAGTCAATATTGCTATCATCGGAACCCTTCAGGGAAAACTTTAATGCGGTCGATTCGTGGCTTGCTCTACCGGTCAAATCAGAGGCAAAAGGCCACGGAAATTGGATAAGATTATAGTTCTTTCGAGCCGGCACGACCTGCGCCACCCTGCTCAACTGTCGCGCTTAGTTTATTGAAAGAATGCCACAGTCAACTGTAAAAACGGATTTCAGCAGCTGGAATATTTCTTTTTTATTCTTCGGTCGTTTGACCATTATTTTGGCATCTTCCATTACAAAGGTGAGATAAAACCCAAAATTCACTTTCTATACCGTAACCATTAAAAGGTTTCCACTGTTTCATGGTGAATAAATAGAATAAATAGTCCCGTTGCTCACTTACCATTTGTGTAGTTATCCAATTCTAACTTTCTCACAGGAGTCCTCACAATTATTGAACGCGACAAGTATGCGTGTTTCTTTTGAAAATCACTTGTCAACAATGAAGATTTGACCCTACTTCGACTACTCCGAGATTCATTGATTCCGGACCATGCAGTGCAGCATTCAATATGGCTTTGGACGAGGCTATTGCTGCGTCTGTCAGAGAAGACAACATAGGGACTGCGCGTTCTGATATGCAAAAACGCCCCTTTGTTTTAGGGGGGGAAATAGGGACACATCTGGTCGCTGTCCCTATTTTAATACGGTCTCAGCAAGTAAGGGCTTAAGAAATTTGCTGCTTCATCGTCCAGAACGTATCTGTAAAAATCGCAGTCGCTGCATGTTTCATATTTCTGTCTGTAAGTCCTTTGTACCGATCCGTTGCACATTGTGTTAAGGACCGTCCAGCAGGCCCTGCCTGCTTTCCTTCCACTGTGTATGCCGTCTGATTCTTTGTTAAAGAAAACCGGGCATGAAGCGGCATCTCCGGGATTAGAAGTAATGCCGGTCATCCGCAATCCGCACCCCATAAAATTCCAGCAATTCAGTTTTTCAGCGTCTCCATTTCCGGCCGCCGACTCATGAATAATAATCGACCACTTACGAAGGTCTTTCATATGCGGTCTGATTACCTCTCCAAAATCAGCGACCATTTTATCCGACCATTCAATATAATTATTTATGCCGATATCGCTGTAATAAATCCCTTTCGCAACCATATCTTTGAGACGTGTCATATCAGTTTTTCAGGACCTGGTCCCCCTTTCCAAACGACACACAAATCTCTTCTATCGACCTCGTCCATGTCCCGCTCACACCACAACCCATCGTATGTCATATTCGACCAGCGGCAGTTCCAGCAGCAGTTGTCAGAAGCATGAACATCCATATCTACGCGGATGTTTTCCACAAATATTATATTTCTCTTAATCGCGTACAGATCATGCACCAACATAAATACCTCCTTTCTTCCGATTTGTGAATAAAAAAATGGCCGGCTATGCCGAAACCATCTCCTTCGGCAGCTCGGCCATCTTCATGTTTGAGATCCGCAGCTTTCCGTCCCCTTCTCACGAAAGGTTTGGTCTTATCAGGAACTTTCAGTACTTATATATCATTTCTTATTGTTTGTCATTGACAAATTTCAAGATGCTCCTTGATAAAAGTCAACTTGGATGCTGCAATGCACAGCAACCTTCAGTAGATGGCGTGTTAACCCTAAGAATTCAGTTGCCAAAAAACAGGCAGGTCAGCGGGAATTTCTTGCAGCTTACGGATCAGTTGCCGTGCCGACGTCTGAAATATGAAAGGTTCACCAGGAGGGAGCCGTCTTTTTCCTTCACTATAAATTTTTGTTTTTCCATCTCCTTTAAGAGACGGCTGAGATGTTCAGGTGTGACTGCAATGACCTGCGCTATCTCCTTGTGCTTCAACGGCAAATGAATTCTCATTTGGTCTTTTAAATCCGTTCGCGGGTATTCGTCGGATATAAATTTACACAACAGATCTCTCAGGCGTTCACGGGCATGCGTACAACCAAGCATCACCAGCTTTTTCCCGTGGTTTAATATTTCCCGGCAGAGCAGCCTCATCACCTGCGTCGAAAATTCATTATTTGTTCTTAACAGCTCTAAGAATTTTCCGGAAGATATACATCTGAGTAAACACGGGGTCAATGTAGTGACTGTGAAAGAATAAGGGTTTCCTAAAAGCACTGGTGGAGCTCCTATGAGCCAATGTTGGTGTCTCAATCCGGCTATCACTTCATGACCGTCCCTGTCCATCCATGTGAGCTTCACCGACCCTGACTTAATGAAGTAGACCGCATTAGACAGCGTATCCTGTTTTATTATTTCCGTGTGCGCAGGATATAACTGCAGGGGTCCCCATCCGAAAACAATGCAGTTCGGTTCTTCAAGAAAGGATTCCAAAAAAGCATTCGTCCAGATAGAGTTATCTTTGCAACAGAGAGAAGCAGAAAAGTTACTCTTCATTACAATGATTTTCTCTTTCCTTAAATATTGTTAACAGAAGTTAAACAATATTGTCAAATGAATCATTTCGTTTTGAGTAAGAGAAGACAACTCTCCTCCCACGCTACGTCTCTATGGATGGGAAGTGCCTTCTGTGAGTATCGGATGCTTCCAGAAGATTGGAGACGTTGACGCGAGTTTGACATAAGGATAAGGGGACGTTGCCAATTTAAACAACTTATAATACCTTAAATTATAGGATTCGGGCCATTTCGCAAACCGTATATATTGCAAATACTGGCAACGTCCCCTATTTTCTGGCAACTATTTTGCGCACAGAATGCTACTGAAACGGCAAGAAGAGAGTCTGTTCGAGCTTAATCGAAGACGTATCTTCAAATCTCCGCAAGGTTATCCGACCGATGATTTCGCTTTTTTCTATTCCCTTAGCAGATTATTCATATCCGCATTGGGGATGTAGCTCCGGTATATCTTTACGAATGTGCCGTCCGCCTTCAGTCCATCCAGTGCCGACTGCCATTTTTTAACCATCTCAGGCGGAGTTCCAAGCGACATCGCAATGTAAAAATAGGTATTGCTTACGGTAAAGACCGGCTCCAGATCATCCATGCTGTATCCCGCATTTTTTACAATCTCCGGGATTGTAATATCGGTAAAGATCGAAATCTGCACCTCTCCGTTCATGAGCTGCTTAACATTGGTTGCGGGAAGAGGAGAACTGACCAGGTTTGTAAACCCTTTGCTTTTCAGGTACTGTTCAGTAAACCAGTGGGTAGTCGTGGCAATGGCAGCAATCTTTTTGGCTTCTTCCAGGCTGTTAATTCTGATGCCGGAACCCTTCTTTGCGTAAAAGATTGCGCTGTTTTTGCCGACCGGGCCCACCCATTGGAATAAATTCTCCCGTTTTTCCGTTCTCTCGACACTGAAGAGCACCACATTCGGGTTGATCAGGGCCATGTTGTAGCCGTTTGCCCAGGAGGTAACCCGGATGTTGTCCGGAATATCCTGGCGGGCAATGATTTCCCGGACGATATCCGTGACGAATCCCGTTGCCTTTCCGTCCTTCCTGAAGGTAACAGGCGGATATTCTTCTGTTATCAGCTGGAGTATTTCGGGCGCAGTCTCGCCGGGAAGCCATTTTGCGTAAATCTTTCTGAACGTCCCGTCCCGTTTCATCTCATCCAGTTTCTCCTGCCACCGGGCGACGAGGTCGGGCGATGTTCCCCTGGAGAAAGTTATGTAGAGAAGATCCGTGGACATGGTTAAGACGTTCTCCACATCATCCATCGTGGCGCCGACTTTTTTCAGAAGCGCCGGCATGGCCATATTGCTGCCGGGAAACAATTCAACTTCCCCGTTCAGCAGTTTTCTGACGGCAATTTCCTCGTTCGCACAGCTTTCCAGATTGGCGAACCCTTCTTTTTTCAGCACCTGCTCCGTATGATATTCCGTAACTGTTGCGATCTTCTTAACTTTTTTTGCCTCTTCCAGGATTCTTATTTTGATGCCCGATCCCTTCCTCGCATAAAGATCGGTATCCAGAGAAGCAATAGGCCCCACCCATTGAAGAAGACCCTTCCGTTCCGGTGTCATGGCCACAGAGAAAAGGACAACATTCGGTTTCTCTAAAACAGCTTTATATCCTTCTTCCCAGGTTGCCAGTTGAATATCCTTATCCGTACCGGTCCTTTTCAAAAGATCCCTGACCACTTCCGTCGCCTCACCGGTTATTTTGCCGTTTTCCATAAAGCTTAACGGAGCATACTCTTCCGTCAGAATCTTTAGATCAGCCGTATCATTCACGTTTTTCTGAGGCATGGTTGCGCATCCGGCAAGAACAAATAAACTCCATATCAAACAGAAGAATCCGATTTTTCTCATAAATGCTCCTCTCTTAAATGTGCTCGTATCATAAGGCTATTGCTTGTTTTGTCAACTTATGTGGCGCCTATGAAAGATGATTATTCTACCTTGCGATAGGCCACAATAATCCAGTCGTTATTAAAGAAGAGAGTGCTCTTAAGGGTCTACACATGTACACATGTGACGCCAAATGTTCTCTAACTGAAGAAACTCAGCAGTGCAAATACGAAGCATCATTTTACTTCGCTTGCCCCTCATGCGCACTTGCAGTGCAGTTGATAAATTACCGGGCCACTGTTGTGACACCAACAGGCGCCGTGAATAATCAGTTCTAAAAAAGACAACATTGCAAAAAGTCCTTTTCATGACTCTCATTCCCGAAGTCCGTAATCGGGAATCCATTCTTTTCAAGAAGTTGCGCGCACCTGGATTCCCGCCTTCGCGGGAATGACGACTTTTTACGAATTCATCAAAAAAGATATGAGAAAATGCGTTAATCTATTTTTTCGTCTTGGATGACTTCTTTTTTGGAGCAGGTGCTTTCCTGGCTGCTTTCTTTTTAACTATTTTCTTTGTTACTTTTTTGACTGTCTTCTTCTTAGGTTTTGCTTGTTTCTTCTCAACTGAACTCACCTCTGTTACCGCCATACTACAACAGTAAATGGGACTCAGTTCGGTTTCTCCCGTCTCCGTGACAACTATCTCAGAGCCACACTGTTCGCACTCATAGGTGATTATCCTTGCCATGATATGTTCCTCCTTAATTCTTTGAACTTTGCATTAATTATATATGATTCTCAGGCAAGTTGTATAAACTTCATGAAGAGTTCAACGTTGTTCTATGACAAATGCTTCTTGTTACTGCTCGTAGGAAAAAACATTGACACCTCGGTATCGTCAGCAGGTTGTGATCCAACTGTCTTTCGGAGACAAAAGTACAGCTATACTATTCAGGCTGGCTGAATGGGTTTTCTCTTTGTATCAGGGCGAGTTTCAGCGGATGCCCTTCCAACACAAACACAGCCAGGCCGCGTTCTTCTGTTGACTTGTCTCTGACAGTCCATGTGCCTTTCCAGGAGATTGTGAGGGAGACAGTTGAATCTTTGATGTCCACCCACGTCGGGGTGAATGTGAGATCTGCCCGGTCAAACTTCTTTACAGCAGCAATGAGTACCCTGTATCCATCCTTCGTTGAATTTTCTTCGAGGGCTGAGGCGTCATTCTTCTCATACGCATTTTTCAGAGTGTCGGCAAGCCGGAAAGCCTCCTCAGCCAATCTTGCGTCTTCAGAAGACTTCCTGGTCTCCTTGCCTCCACAGGAAAAACAAAGTGATGCAACTACAAGACATAATATCAGATATTTCATGAGGCCGACTTTGCGCATAATATAGAATGTATTCTCCCTTGTTGTTTAATGACGTATTATACATAACAACATTGTCATTGGTCTACGGGTCAAGTGCCTGTCTGTTTATAAATTTTGCAAAATGCTGTAGATTATAAGGAATAACTGACATATGCCTGAGTGTCTTCTGATCAAGATGCTTGGGATAGCGAAAGGGAAATAAGCTTTGGAAATTCTGCTCATCGCTGCGGCGATCATAATAATTTTTGTGGTCTACCCCAGAATAAAAAAGAAATTTTCCAAAAACTCAAAGAAGGGGTAATTGTTCTGCAATAGCGCTTCCATGCGGGATTGCAGCGCTTTCGGCTGAGATTGCCCTTCATTTGATGCAATAAGACTGTGTTATACTTTATCTTAAACAGGAAAAGATTATCATGAGATTGGACCCTTACGGCGGGTCCCATTGCATACAACCGACCAACGCCGGTATTGCCGGCCAATAATCGAGGATGGTTACTATGTCATATCGAGCATGGTTTCAATGCATCAACGAGCAGTGCAGAGCGAAGTATCCGCTCAACTCGATTATCTATCGCTGCAAGACGTGCGGTTCGCTGCTGGAAGTGCAGCACGATCTCCAGGCCCTTGCCCGACGCGATGCAAAGGCATGGATGAAGCTGTTCGAAGACCGTTACAAGTCTACCGAGTGGCCTTACGGCTCCGGCGTGTGGGGCAAAAAGGAATGGATACTGCCGCAGATCGACAACGACAATATCGTCTCTCTTTACGAGGGCGGCACCAACCTGTTCTGGGCTGAGAGGTTCGGCAGGATGCTCGGGCATAGAGGATCTCTGGATCAAACTCTGCGGCAACTCCCACAGCGGTTCGTTCAAGGACCTCGGCATGACGGTGCTTGTGTCCCAGGTAAAGCAGATGATCAGCGAAGGCGCGCCGATCAAAGCTGTCGCCTGTGCATCCACCGGCGACACCTCTGCCGCACTGGCGGTTTACTGTGCTGCTGCCGGCATCCAGTCTATTGTGCTGCTGCCGAAGGGTAAAATCTCTGTTGCGCAGCTCATTCAGCCGATCGCCAACGGCGCGCTGGTGTTGTCGCTGGACACCGACTTTGACGGCTGTATGCGCATTGTGCAGGAAATTACCAATGACGAGACGATATATCTTGCCAATTCGATGAACTCGCTGCGCATTGAGGGTCAGAAGACGGTCGGCATCGAGATCGTCCAGCAATTTGATTGGGAGACTCCCTGACGTGATCATCATTCCCGGCGGCAACCTCGGGAATGTCTCTGCTCTGGGCAACGGCCTGCTTATGATGCGCGACCTCGGCCTGATCACCAGGCTGCCCCGTATTGTTGTTGCCCAGGCTGAGCGCGCCAATCCGCTCTACCGTTCGTATCTTGAATAACTTCGAGACCTTCGAGCCTATCCAGGCCCAAAAGACACTGGCCAGCGCCATCCAGATCGGCAACCCGGTCAGTTTCGAAAAGGCTATCCGCACGCTGAAGCAGTTTAACGGCATCGTCGAGCAGGCCACCGAGCAGGAATTGGCTGACGCAGCTGCGCTCGGTGATACCTTCGGCATGTTGAACTGTCCGCACACCGGCGTTGCGCTGGCAGCGCTGATCAAACTGCTCAAGTCCGGCAAGATTGATAAGTCCGAGCGTGTTGTGGTCATCTCAACGGCGCACGGGCTGAAGTTCACGGACTTCAAGGTCCGCTACCACGAAGAGGCGCTTGGACTTCCCTGCCGTTTTGCAAATAAACCAATCGAGCTGCCGCCCCGCGTGGATGCGGTCAAGGAAGCTCTCGAGCAAGCTTTGCAGAAGAGGAGAAACACTGATGTCTAAAAAGTCTTCAAACGCCAAGAACTGGAAACCTGCTACGCTTGCTATTCACGGTTTGGGCCGAACTCCCAAAGCCTACTATGCGGTCTCTACGCCGATTGTCCAGACCTCCAACTACTACTTCGACTCAACCGCTGAGGTGCTGGAGTTCATGAAGGCAAAGAGCAAGGGACGCGTTGTGCGCGAGCACGAATACGGCCGCTACGGCAACCCGACCCAGCAGGAATGCGAACGCAAGCTGGCAGCGATCGAGGGCGCCGAGAGAGCGATTTTATTTTCAACCGGCATGAGCGCTGTAATCTTAACGTTGCTGGCTTATATGCGCCGTGACGGCCACATCATATTCACAAGCGACTGCTACCGCCAGACCCGGGATTTTGCAACGAACACTCTCGCGGAGTTCGGCATACAGGTTTCCCTGGTTGACCCGACTGCTGAGGCCATAGCCAAAGCAATCCAACCCAATACCAACATCATCTTCACCGAATCGCCGACCAATCCATACCTGCGAGTATTGGATATCCCGGCAATAGTGAAAGTCGCCAAGAAGCATAACGTGCTTACTTTCATTGATGCCACGCTGGCCACGCCATACAACATCAAGCCGTTGGAGATGGGC
Source organism: uncultured Nitrospiraceae bacterium (assembly GCA_963725545.1). GTDB lineage: Bacteria > Nitrospirota > Thermodesulfovibrionia > Thermodesulfovibrionales > SM23-35 > DYFC01. The sequence goes on from CAVRZG010000021.1 coordinate 12,864, forward strand.
GTTGATATTGTCATCCACTCCGCCACCAAATATCTCGGCGGCCATAACGACCTTCTGGCAGGCGTCGCCCTTGGCAAGCACGACCTTCTGAACAAACTTAACCGCATGCAGCGGATGATCGGCGCCATACCCGGCCCGTTCACCTGTTTTCTGCTTGAACGGGGACTGAAGACCTTTGCTATCCGTATGGAGCACCACAACAACACCGCGCTGGCCGTCGCCCGTATGCTTGAAGTCGCACCCAAAGATCGAGAAGGTCTGGTATCCCGGCCTGGAATCGCACCCCGACCACGAGATCGCAATGCAGCAAATGCGCGGCTCGGGAAGCGTGATCACCTTTCTGGTCAGGGGCGGCGACAAGGAAACCCGCAAGTTCATCGATTCGCTGGAGATATTTCTCATCACGCCAAGCCTCGGCGGCAGTGAAAGCCTTGTGACGCAGATGGCAATGATGTCGTTCTTCGATTATCCCGAGGATTACCGCCATTCAATCGGCATGGTGGACAACCTTGTCCGAATTGCACTTAGGGCTGGAAGACGTGGACGACCTTATCGCCGACCTGAAGCAGGCCCTGGACAAGATTTGACATCTTTGAGAACCTGACATACTGCAGGCTTCAGTCCCTTCGCTTTCCGAAATAGTGCTGAATGGCCTGCTGTGAAAGATAGAGAAAATGCAGGGAGTATTCGTTCACACTTTTACTGTTTCCACTGAATCAATTGACGTCAACGGCCATGTTAACAATCTCGAATATCTTCGCTGGATGCAAGAGGTTGCGACTATGCATTCGGCTGCTCAGGGTTGGCCGTCTGGAACGTTATCTGAAGACAGGGACAACCTGGGTAGTGCGGTCACACTCAATCAATTATCTGAGGCCCGCTTTTGCCGGGGAGACCCTTTCCCTTCTAACCTGGATAGCAGGTTTTAGCGAGCGTATGTCTCCGCGCAAATACCTGTTTTGGCGTCCGTCGGATCAGCAGGTTCTTGCAAGGGCTGAGACCATGTGGGTTTATATCGATGCTTCCAAAGGACGACCGGTCCGAATTCCTGACGAGTTCAGGTCTGCTTTCGAGATTGTCTCCGAAGATGATGTGCTTGAGGCCGTTCGAAGAGGTAACAAACCTTTACTCTGAGTCCTCCGCTTCGTCTTCAGCCTCATCGGAATTACCCTTGGTTTTGCTTCAGAAATCAAGCCATATGCCCTGTACTCCGGCGATTTGAAAAAATTTATTTTGAACAGGTATGATATGTTATACTTTTTAACATCCTCGTGGCTTTTCAATCAGAGGTTTTACCAGGCAGACGAATAAATATGGAACGGGAAGTAATAGAATTCGATGTTGTCTTTGTCGGCGGCGGGCCTGCCAATCTGAGCAGTGCAATCCATCTGACAAACCTCATCCAAAAACATAATAGCGATATTGAAGACGGGAAACAGCAAGGCGATAAAATCGATATCGAAGACAAAATTGCCGTTCTCGAAAAAGGCGCTTATTTCGGAGCGCATAATATTTCCGGGGCAGTGCTGATTCCTGATGTGCTTTCGGAACTATTGCCTGACCATAAGGAGCTTGGCTGTCCCATTGATGCAGAGGTAAACAAGGAATCCATTTATTATTTGACCAAAAATGGAAAGATCAAAGTTCCTTTTACTCCGTCGTTTTTGAATAATCACGGCAATTATTTCCTTTCGCTCTCCAGATTTGTCGGTTGGCTTTCCAAAATTGCGGAAAAGAACAAAGTGATGATGCTTGAGGGAACAGCAGCAGTTGAAATTCTCTATGACGGGACCAAGGTAACCGGCGTCCGGACGGACGACAAACGTCTTGCAGGAGAACGGCGAATATGAGACGCCCGGTTATATTCTTAACTCAAAGGTCGTTGTGCTGGGAGAGGGAAGCAACGGTACTTTGCGCAAAAGCCTCGTCGAAAAACTGCATCTTGATAAAGGCAAGGCGCCTTCCATCTACGAACTCGGCGTAAAAGAGATCTATGAACTGAAGAGTAATCCTCTCAAAAAGGGCGAATGTATCCATACATTCGGATATCCGTTCCGGAAAGGACTTTCCGGCGGCGGGTTTATATATTGCATTTCCGAAACGAGGGTTGTCATCGGGCTTATCGCCCATCTCAGTTCCGAAGATCCGCAGTTCGATCCGCACAAGGAACTTCAAAAATACAAACAGCATCCGTTGATTACCGGTATCATCAAAGACGGAAAACCCACGCATTACGGCGCCCGGACACTTCCCTTGCGGCGGGTATTTCTCCATACCCAAACTTACATCCGACGGCGTTATGATAACCGGCGACTCCGCGAACCTCGTTGATTCGCGAAAACTGAAAGGACTGCATACATCCATAAAATCAGGAATGCTTGCGGCTGAAGTTTTGTTCGAAGCATTAAGAATAACGATTTTTCGGCAGACCAATTGGCAAAGTATGAAGAGAAATTGAAAAACAGCTGGATATACTCCGATCTCAGGAAGAGCCGCAATTTCACTCCCGCGGTTGCAATGGGAGTTCCTTTTCCGGGCGGGCCGCTCCTCGCATTTCAGATCGTGGCCGGCGGCGCTACGCCGATAGGTGATCTTAAAACAAAACCCGATTACTCGACAACGGAAGATATGAAGAGTTTTTACGGCAGCAAATCACCCGAACCATTGCCAAAGGCAGATGACAAGATTGTTGTCAGCAAATTAACAGATGTTTATTTCTCCGGCACAGCGCATGACGAAAAACAGAAAAGCCATATTGAGTTGAAAGATGCAGCCGTATGCAGGAAATGTATTTCAGATTATAATGCGCCCTGTACCGTGTTCTGCCCGGCGGAGGTCTATGAACTGCAACACGATAAAATAAAAGTGAACTTCAGTAATTGCATGCACTGCAAGACCTGCGATTTGAAATGTCCCTTTGAGAATATCGTCTGGAACCTGCCTGAAGGCGGCGGCGGGCCGCGCTATACACTGCAGTAATTATCTTTTCTGAGATATCCCGCTATTTATTTCCTGCCACTATCTCTCAACAGTCTCGATTATCTTCACTGGCATAAGCTTTCCCGCATGCAGACCCGACAAGAAACTTATTGATTAATATAGAAAAAACGGATAAACTGATAGGCACATGCCTGATAATGTGAAGTTATTTGAAACAATAGTAGAACACGGTAAATGTCCAGAAATGCGCCTTTACAGATTTCATGTTGAAGAACGAAGAATGAGAACCCCTCTATAAAATATAACGGAGGAGTCTATGGATCATGCTGCAAAGTCTAAAAAAAAGCGTAGCTATGAAAAGCGGGAGTCCCTCGAAAGAAGTAAGAAACCCGGCATAGCAAAGAATAAACCGGCGTATCAGTCAGCTGCAAAGAAACAAACACGTAACGCGAAGAAATCCCTTGTAAAGTCTTCTTCTCGAACGAATGAGCAAGAGATTGAGAACCTGCCTTCTTCGGATGAAGCTACGCGTGCAGACATGGCAGTGGCACTGCGAAGACTTGAGAATGAGATTGCAGAGCGCAAACAGGTTGAAGAATCGCTGAGGGAGAAAAGCGATGAACTGGACCGCTATTTTACATTGGGCCTTGACCTCTTATGCATTGCCGACACCGATGGCTATTTTCGCCGCCTTAACCCGGAATGGGAAAGAACTCTCGGATACAAATTATCTGAACTGGAAGGCAGGAAGTTTCTCGATTTCATTCATCCTGATGATATTGAAGCAACGCTTGCTGCGATAACTCAGCTCAGCCGGCAGAAAGAGGTCCTGAATTTCAGGAACCGTTACCGCTGTAAAGACGGTTCTTATCGCTGGATTGAATGGCGGTCCCGTCCCATGGGAGAATTAGTTTATGCTGCTGCCCGGGATATCACCGAGGGCAAGGAGGCTGAAGAGGTCTTGGAGAGGTACCGGCTTCTTGCCGAATCCTCCCGCGACATCATCCTGTTCATCCATCACAGCAATGGAAGGATTTTGGAGGCAAACCAGGCGGCAGTTGAGACTTACGGCTACACTTATGACGAGTTGCTGAATATGGCCGCAAGCGCTCTGCGTCTTCCTGGGGAGCAATCCATCATGTCCGAACAGATGCGACAGGCCGACGATAGCGGTATTCTATTTGAGACAACCCATGTGTGCAAGGATGGCAGCTTGATTCCCGTAGAAGTCAGTTCACGCGGTGCCACCTTGAATGGGGAGCGCGTCCTCCTGAGCGTTATCCGTGACATCACCGTGCGCAAAAAAGCAGTGGAGGCATTACGTGCATCTGAAGAGAAATACCGGCTTGTCGTTGAGAATGCCAGCGATGCCATCTTGATTGTGCAGGACAGAATGATAAAATTTTTAAACCGTCGATTGCTGACACTAACCGGACATACAGAAGAGAAATTGACGGCTCTCCCCTTTACCGATTTCCTTCATGCCGACGACAAAGAAATGGTGATGAACATGCACAGGAAAAGACTTCAGGGACAGCCTGTTCCTGCGACATACTCTTTCAGGATTGTCAATAAAGCAGGGGAACCCATCTGGGTTGAAATCAGCGCAGTATTGATCACCTGGGAAGGCAGGCAGGCCACCCTGAATTTTCTCCGGGATATCACCATCCAGAAGAAGCTTGAAGAGCAGCTCTTGCATGCCCAGAAGATGGAGGCCGTCGGCACGCTTGCCGGGGGAGTCGCCCATGACTTCAATAACCTGTTGATGGGAATACTCGGCTACACATCCCTGATGCTTATGAAAACCGACAAAGACCATCCCTTCTATGAGAAGCTGAAGACTATTGAACGGCAGGTTGAGAGCGGCGCTGAGCTGACCAGACAGCTTCTTGGTTTTGCACGAGGCGGCAAATATGAGGCAAAACCGATCAATGTAAACGATCTGATCATAAAGACAGCGGACATATTCGGCAGAACCAAGAAAGAGATTGTCATACACAGGAAACTGCAGGAGGACCTGTATACAACAGAGGCGGACGCCGGACAGATTGAACAGGTGCTTTTCAACCTGTATGTGAATGCATGGCAGGCGATGCCTTCAGGCGGCAGATTGTATATTGAGACAGAGAACGTAATTCTTGATGAACAGCAATGCCGCGCCTACGATGCAGAGCCCGGACCGCATGTAAAGATAACGGTGACAGATACGGGTATCGGTATGGACTCCGAGACGCAGAAGAGGATCTTCGAGCCGTTCTTCTCGACAAAAGGTATCGGTAAAGGCACAGGGCTCGGACTGGCCTCTGCATACGGCATTATCAGGAATCATGGCGGCATAATAAATGTATACAGCGAAAAGGGACACGGTACGACCTTCAGTATGTACCTGCCTGCTTCTGAGGGAAAATCTTTGGAGACCAAACCATCAGAAAGCAGTCCTCTCACAGGACATGAGACAATTCTGATAGTAGATGATGAGCCGTTGAATACTGAGGCGATTAAGGAGCTTCTTGAGGAGCTTGGCTATAAGATAATGACTGCTCAAAGCGGCAAGAAAGCTTTAGAACTCTACAGGGAGCACCCCGGAGAAATACAGCTTGTCATACTTGATATGATAATGCCTGAAATGAACGGCAAAGAGACCCTTGTAAAGCTTATGGAGACAGATAAAGACGTCCGGGTCCTTCTGTCCAGCGGATACAGCATCAACGGAGAAGCAAAGACGATCCTTGATCTTGGCTGCAAAGGCTTTATCCAGAAGCCTTTCAGGGTCGAAGAACTCTCCCGGAAGATAAGAGCTGTCCTGGATAGTGGAGATTCATAATACTTGTTCTATTAACCCAAGAAGAGATGGTTTGATTCTTAGCAGCAGACAGAAGATTGAAACATACATTTCCGATATGAATTCCCTCGGATGATTGAAGAATTCAGGCGGTTTGCGTCAGATCGTGCTTTATTGTGTATAATTCAAATATATGCCCGATGCAGGCGAAAAAAGACCGAAAAAGACTTATGTCTATTTTATCATTATAATAGCGGTTGCATCCCTTGCTACGCTGTTCAGCACCCTCATTATCTACAGGAATTCCCTCAGGGCGGCGGAAGAATCCCTCAGGCTTCAGGCACTGGGCATAGCGGCAAGTCTCGAACCTTCCTTGCAGGCGGCGCATTTAAAGGAAGACCTCTTCAAGGAGATTGTCACAGATTCGGCTTGGGAGGGGATTGCCTTTATTGCGCTGTATGACAAGAGCGGGCTGACCCTTCTTCACTCGAATGAAAATCTGGTCGGGCGACGTATTGATTCGCCGGAGATCAAAAGATCAGCCGGCGAGGACAAGCCGGTTTTCGGTCACATGACTCTTGGGACCGGCGAGGAGATCTTCATCTTAAATTATCCGATACACACGCCGGATTCGGTCAAGGTCCTGAGGCTTGCCCTTCATCCCTATCCCGCACAGAATATCACACGGCAGGCCAGGTTCCAGGCAATAAGTATTCTTATAACGGTTGTCATCCTGTGGGCCATGGGTTTTTTCTTTATAAAGGCGGTGAGACGGTCGGACGAACTCACGGCGATGATGGCGGAAAGGGAGCGACTTGCCGTTATCGGAGAAATGGCCGCGGTGCTTGCTCATGAAATCAGGAACCCACTCGGAAGCATCAAAGGCTTTGCGCAGTATCTTTCGGAAAAAAGTTCGGAGGACAAAGTAGAACTCGGTGTTATTGTCGATGAAGCAAGAAGACTCGAACGTTTGACGGAGGATCTGCTTTTGTTTGCGAAACCCTCGGAAGTCAGGATAGAGGAATTCAATTTGCATGAGTTGGTTAATGAATCGGTGAAAGCATTGCAGGAATCGGAACGGTTGAAGCAGACTGCGATAACGGTCAATGCGGCAATCCCCGGGGAGATGATGATCGTATCGGACAGGGAAAAGTTGAAACAGATCATTTCCAACGTGCTCCGGAACGCTGCTGACGCTGTGAATGGAGGGGGTCTTATAGAACTCAGGGCAGAGCAGAGGGGAGATAAAATCATTATAATAGTCAGCGATAACGGTTGCGGCATGGACGAAGAGACAAGGTCCAGGGCTTTCAATTCATTTTTTACCACGAAAGCGAAAGGGACCGGCCTGGGACTTGCAATTGTCGTCAAGCTTACAAATGCGCTGGGAGGGCATGCAGAACTGGAGAGCGAACCGGCTAATGGAACGGTATTCAGGATAGAGCTTCCCGCAGCACTGAATAAGGGTCGATATGAATAAAGAGAATTTCAGGATACTTATTGTAGATGATGAAAAAGCCTTTCTTCTGCTGATGACAAAGATTCTTGAAGGTGAGGGGTATACAGTCAAGGGACTCAGTGATCCCGAAGACGCATTAAAAGTCCTTGATTCCTTCGGACCCAATCTGATCATTTCCGATTTGAAAATGCCGAGGATGGACGGCATCCGGCTCATGGAAGAGGTGAGGAAAAACAGTGAAGTGGATTTCATCATGGTGACTGCATTTGCTACTGTTGAGACAGCGGTCACAGCAATGAAAAAAGGCGCTGTGGATTATATTACCAAGCCCCTCAAAGATCCGGACCAGCTCAGGATTGCGGTAGCAAAAGCCTTTGAGCATCAAGTTCTCCTCAGCGAGAATGCTCTCCTTAAATCAGCTTTTTTTGAAGATATTCCTTCAATCGAGATCGTGTTCGCCGGAATGGACAGCGTGTTAAAGGAGATAAAGGACGTTGCTCCGACGGATGCCACGGTTATGCTTTACGGCGAAACGGGAACAGGCAAGACGCTGGCGGCAAAGATTCTGCATCGCATGAGCGGAAGAAAGGGGCCTTTCGTGGATATCAACTGCGCCGCCATTCCTGAAAACCTGCTGGAGTCGGAGCTCTTCGGTCACGAGAAAGGCGCGTTCACAGGAGCACTGGCTCAGAAGAAAGGCAAATTTGAGCTTGCCAATGACGGCACCATACTGCTTGACGAAATATCGGAGATGAGCCTGACCTTGCAGGCAAAGCTCCTGAAGATCATTCAGGAAAGGACCTTTGAGCGACTTGGCGCACTCAATACGATCAAAACAAATGCGCGGATTATCGCGGCCACGAACAGAGATCTGAAGCAGATGGTAAGAGAAGGGAAGTTCAGGGAAGACCTTTTTTATCGTCTGAACGTCTTCCCCATCTCACTTCCACCGTTGAGAGAGCGTAAGGCTCATTTTGAAAAGATTACTCATTATCTTATCGACACAGTCTCAAGAAGGATCGGAAGGGAGCCGAAGAGCATTCCTTCCGGGGCCGTGAAGGAGATGGTGGAATATGCATGGCCTGGCAATATACGTGAACTGGCAAATGTTATCGAGCATGCGATTATTGTGAGTAAAGGCGCTGAGCTGCATATATCCGTCATGGATTTCATTGCTGAGACGGGGCACAGGCAAATGATCAGCGGAGATTTGAAGGAGATCGAAAGGGAAGCGATAAGAAATGTTCTTTCACAGACTGGTGGGAATAGGAAAAAGGCGGCTGAGATGCTCGGCATATCCCTGAGGTCTCTTCACTATAAAATTAAGGAGTACGGCATTACATGACAGCAAGATGCAAATATTGCATTAATTTCGAGCAATATTTGCAGACAAATAGATGCATTGTTTAAAAAAACTCAATAAATCAGTATGTTTTATTCCGGCATGGTGATTGCTATTACTATGGTAAGTAAAATTTACCACAGAAAGGGGTGATCAGCATGAGAAGAGGTCTTATTGCAGGTTTAGTAGTAGCGATGGTCGCGGTAGTCGTCACGGCAGCCCTTGCCTTCGGTCCTGGCTATGGCCACGGACGGGGCGCAGGGTACGGGATATGCCCGGGTGCGGCAGGCAGCGTAACGCCCGAGCAGTCTCAGAAGTTCGCCAAGTTTCAAACCGACATCCTTCCGCTAAAGCAGAAGATGCTTCAGCTCAGGACGGAAATGATGACTTTGCGGGCACAGACTCCGGCGGACTGGAATGCCATCTCGGCCAAACGGAAGGAGATGGTTGACGTAAAGACAGAGATGCAGAAAAGGGCGGCTGACAGCGGATTAGGCGGCGGATGCGGTACTTGCGGGCATGGCTCAGGCCGCATGGGCAGAATGAGTAGACTTTAACAGGAACAAAGGGAGGACACAGAGAGCACTCGCAATCTGTGTCCTTGCCATTGCGGGGCGACATAAATCTCTTGACATTGAAGTTTTTTAAAGAAGCGAATTATTGTCATTCCCGAGGTAGTAATCGGGAATCCAGTGTCTTTAAGAAACAAAGAAGCAATGGATTCCCGCTTAAGGACTGCGGGAATGACGACTCAGAACACTCGAAATATATGTAAAGAAGGGGTAGATATACTACACTATATTATTTCGGATGTGATTAAATAAAACATGAATAATTACTTCTTAAAGAGTATTTTACTGACTTCTTTCTTAATAGGTTTACTCTTTTCGGCTGCTTATGGGGAAAGCGGGGTCGGAGAGGGTTACGACGAAAATACCGAGGTAACAGTAAAGGGAACTGTGAAAGAAGTTATGAATGATATCAGGGGTCCGGTTATTATCATCCTTAAGTCCGGAAACAGGTACTATAAAATCGTGACCGCTCCGCCGTGGTATATCGCCAGGGAAGGCATCGAGTTCAGGAACGGAACATCCTACGAGGTGACCGGCTCGAAATATATCGCGCGGGACGGAAATCTCTATATCGTCGCGAGCAGTCTCAAAAATCTCACAACCGGCCTGATTATACCGCTCAGGGATTCTTCCTGCATGCCTCTCTGGAAAGGACGCATGATGAGGAGAGGCTTCAATTCAGGCCATTAAGGAGTATCGGCCCCTTGTTGACCGGACAAAGCATATTTCGTCTGCTTTAAAGGATATTCTTAGACGGGGTTGCGGCTGGTTCTACCGGATAGCGTAAAATCTGACAATTCAGTTTTTATCAACCACCTTTCACAGGATCTTCCTATGAGGAAAAATGCCTCGTCAGGGAGAAATAAGGCCCAATTATATTGCCCTCTGCCACTGATTATTCAATTAAATCATGAAATTAGGAAAGGGCATAATTATTGCTTTTTAATCCTAATGAACAAATATATTAAGGAGGCCATTGAATGAGAAGGTTTTCTATTCCTGCCATAGGCGTAATATTGTTCGCAACAGCTTTTTTGTGGTTTGGTATATCTTCAGCCGGAGAAAGTGAACAAGGTAAAAACCTCTATACCGCTAAATGCCTGCTGTGCCACGGTATCAGGGGGGACGGCAATGGCCGTGCGGCGGCATATCTCGGTTCCAAACCTGCTGATTTAACCGATCCCGGGTTCTGGAGGGATAATGATGAAAAGAAAATTGCGAATATAATTGAAAATGGTCAGGACGAGATGCCTGCATTTGAGCTGAATCCCGAAGAGATGAAGGCTCTCATCGGTTATCTTCGCACCTTTAACCCATCTGCAAAATAGGAGGAGATATGGCAACATCAAGCCTAAGTAAATCGCTTCTCGTAATAAGTATAACCATCTTTTTAACAGCTCTATCTTTGAAAGACGCCTCGGCTGTGCCGAGTTTTGCGCGGCAGGTGGGGATGGATTGCAAAGCCTGCCACACAGTCTTTCCCGAATTGACTCCGCTGGGTCGGTCTTTCAAACTCGGCGGTTATTTGATGACCACGAGCGACAAACCATACGAGTTTCCTCCGCCACTGGCAGGCATGGCGCAGATATCGTATACGAATACTGCAAGGACTCAACCTAAAGGCGCCATTGACGATAATTGGGCGACCCGCATCACCTCGTCAGGAAACAATGTTATTAGTATTCCGCAGCAGATGAGCGTATTTTATGGCGGCAGAGTTCTTTACAACATCGGAGCTTTTGTACAAGGAACTTATGATGGCAACGCTGATCAATCTTTTCTGGATAATACCGATATCCGTTACGCGAACTCTGCAATTGTGGGAGGCAAAAAGCTGATCTACGGTATTACTGTCAATAATAACCCTACGGTTCAGGATGTCTGGAACAGTACTCCTGCCTGGGGATTCCCTTCGGCAGCGTCAGGTATTGCTCCGACCCCTGCCGCAGCCTCAATGATGGACGGAACCCTGGCCCAGCAAGTAGGCGGGATCGGGTTATATGCATTCTGGAACAACTTGATTTATGCCGAGGCGAGTGTATACAGGACCGCACGCGATGGGATTACGAGACCTTTAGGCGCGGGTACGCACACGGACATGGTGGTCGATGACGCTGCACCTTACTGGCGTTTGGCGTTTCAGCATCAATGGGAGAAAAAACACTCCTTATCTATCGGCACTTATGGGATGGTGGCAAAGATTTTTCCGGGAGGCAATAAAAGCGGGCCTTCAGACCGGTTCACAGATATAGCCTTTGATGCACAATACCAGCATATCGTTAAGGATCATTTTCTTTCGGCCCAGGCAACCTGGATTCATGAAAAGCAGGACTGGAATGCCAGTTTTGACCTCGGAAATTCAGCCAACAAGTCTGATAACCTGAACACATTCAGAATGAATGCAAACTATTACTACAGGAGTCATTTCGGCGATATCGGTGGGACTGTAGGCTATTTCTCTACCACAGGGGATAAAGACAATGCGCTCTATTCTCCCGACCCTCTCGACGGAAGCAGAACCGGGAAACCTGACAGCGACGGTTTTATCCTCGAAGCAGGCTATTTGCCGTGGAAAACAGGCAAGATTTCACTCCAATACACTATTTATGACAAATTCAACGGCTCTGGTTCAGACTATGACGGGTCCGGCAGAGACGCCTCGGATAATAATACGCTTTTTCTCGTTGTCTGGCTCATGTTTTGAGACCTCTTCTTACACAATTTTTTGTTTCTCGGCAAGACATTCCGGGTCCCTCTCGAAATCTACGTCATGAAGCTTGGATATGTAGTAGTGACACAGCTCAAAGTGCCGGCTGATACAGATATTGGGATGGATGTCGTCGAGATTTCTGAGCAGTGTCAAAACAGCGTTGCAAACTACACCATCAAGACTTCCGGTCAAATAAGGACACATGGTAAAGATTCTATCTATATGCATCAATAACCTCCATTTTGTGTTAAGACTACATCCGCTTCAGGTTCAGGATAATGAGGTCTTCATTATCCTGAATTGTTATCCCTGTCAGCGTCTTCTCAGGACTTTTGACAGGAATAACGGACAGTTGTCATAGTTTTCATTACTGCAGTATCTTTCGTTGTTCCAACTGTTAATTACCATTGAAGACAGGGACGCCATACATACATTGATGCCGTTATACGGACATATCGACTCACGAACTTTCAATTTCGGCTCTTCATTCCTTTCCATAAAGGTATTCATTCTTTATCTCCTTTTTCTTGTAGGATAACAGGGAGTTGTTACATGATTATTAAGAAAAGGTTACATTTTATATCATTGCTGTTCAAAATATTGCGGAAAAGGCATATGACTCAATTTATGAACCAAAAAAACTACCTGTGTTTCCGTTCAAACCTTTATCTGACAACATCGCAAAAAGTCCTTTTCATGACTGTCATTCCCGAAGTCCGTAATCGGGAATCCATTCTTTTCAAGAAGTTGCGCGCACCTGGATTCCCGCCTTCGCCAACAGTAGGTGCATCAAGCACGGGAATGACGACTTTTTACGAATTCATCTTATCTGACTTGAAACGGATAGCGAGTGCATTCCCCGTCGGCTTGCCGCGGGGTTAGCGAGCGAATATAAAGAAATAATTCCATACGTTAAGATACCCTGCGGTCTTTGCCGCAGGGTTCTTCATTGTTAATGCAGAGTTCGAAGCTGAGACCTCCGCTTCGTCTTCGGTCTCATCAAGGTTACCCGTGATTTTGTTTCAGAAATCGAGCCATATACCTTTCGAATAGTACTCTGGACTGCAATAATGAATGTGAGAAAGCTTTTTCAATGTTTCCCCGGAAGGCAAAGACTTCACACAAAAGTAACATTCCTTTCACAATGGTGTAAAAGAAAGATGTTTTAATTGAAGTATCAACACTGAAAGGAGAAAAAGACAATGGAATCTTCAGGAATTTTATACCGCGTCCTGTATCACTGCAGAGGATATATCCGCCTCGAAGTACCGATACTGAAGAGACTCTCATGGGTCGTAATGTTCGAGAATGTGAAGAAATCCCTGCCGTTCCGGATACCGGCGGGCATCAGGGATTTGCATATCAACCCCCTGCAAGGCAGTATTGCAATCGCCTACGAACCCGAGAATATCGATATCCTCAGTTATATTAAGAATATGGCGACCGGTCCCGAGATTGAAAAGATCATTCAGGACCGGCCATGATGAAATGCCCGCACCTGATAAAATGGCTCTCCTGTTCATGCAAAGCCCGGGAGAATCTGTATTTCCCGAGTTCATTCCAGCTCCAGGAATACTGCAGAAGCAAACAACACAAAAAATGTCCATTTTACGCCGAAAGGACAACGATCGAAGAAATCGATCGGATGGTCTCGGCAGCCGGCTGCTAAATGAAACATATTCTCTTCAGAAGAATACTGATCGCCTGCCTGCTCATGCCCCATCCTGCTTCTCTTCACGCTTGAGATGGATCTCTCATGGATAGCAAGTTTCTCTGGGGCGTTGCCACCTCCGCCTTTCAGCTTGAAGGATCTCCTCATGCTGACTGGTCGTCCTGGGATTCGATTCTGAGTACCAATCCTGATATTACAGACCACTACAACCTTTACAAATCCGACCTGAATCTTCTTAAAGAGCTGGGAGTAAATGCCTACCGCTTCTCCATAGAATGGAGCAGGATACAGCCGAGGGAAAACAAATGGGACTATGATGCCATAGCACACTATCAGGAGATAATTGACATCCTTGCCGAAAACAAGATCGAGCCGATGCTTACTCTTCACCATTTCACACATCCTTTATGGTTTATAAAAAAATATCCCTGGCACGTAGATACGTCCGTCGAGAGGTTTCTGGAATATACCGAGAAAATAACATCCGTATTAAAAGGGGTCCGCTACTGGATAACATTCAATGAACCTTATGTGCTTCTGCTCGGGGGGTATCTTGAGGGATGCATGCCGCCCGGCATCCGCGATGCCTCTCTTGCACTGAAGGCAGTGAAAAATATCCTGACCTGCCATGGCAAGGCATATGAAATAATACATGCAAAAATACCCGCTGCACAGGTCAGCATAGCTCATAACATGGCTGCCCTTGCCCCATGGCGAAGATGGAACCCTATGGACAGACTTCTTTCAAGGCTTGCAAAGCATTTTTATAACCACTCGATACTCGATGCCTTCATGACCGGCAGACTGAGCGTCAAATTTCCCTTCAGGAAGGCGGTTGAGATAGAAGTCCCCATAAAGGACAGACTGGATTTTTTCGGCGTGAATTACTACACAAGGGTCCATGTAAGATTTAATCCTTTCAAGAAAATGGGGGTTGAACTGAGACACAGGGACATAGACGGCTACGGCCTGACCGACATGGGATGGGAGATCCATCCCCGTGGGCTTGAGAAGGTCCTGAGATATGCATCGAAACTCAATGTCCCGTTGATAATCACGGAAAACGGAATTGCAACGCACAACGACCGAAAGAAGATAAAATTCATGAAGGGACACGTTGATATCATCGAAAAGTGCCATCAGAAACGGCATGGATGTCAGAGGATATTTTTACTGGTCCCTCATCGACAACTACGAATGGCTCCAGGGGCTTGACGCAAGATTCGGGCTCTACAAAGTAGATTTCGAGACGTTAGAGCGTAGACCCACAAAGGCGGCGACGTATTATTCTTATCTCATAAAGAGCAGATCCTCGTTTTAACTGAACGGTAATCCTAGCGTAGAGATTTGATTCGGGCAGCCGTCATATATTGTTCCAAACTTCAACCAAATGGAGCATGATAAGTTTATTTTCAACAAAACTCCTCTCAAGGCAGAAAACAACTGCAAGTATTTGATGAAATAGCTGAGGAAAAGAACTTTGGGCCTGGTAAAAAGACAGGCATGTTTCTAACACCTGCTACTGAACGTTTTCAATTGCTTGAAATTATTGAGCATTACTGGTACAAATATGCATGTTGATGGGAAGCATCAAACTAAGAAGGTGAATGAGTGCGGAATCGCCGGGAAAGGTGGGAGAAAAAAAGATAGGGAATGATACAGTGCAAGAAACAAGACCTGACCCTTTTTCCTTCCTTTTTCCTTCCGTAATAATTTCTCATGTTGATTGTCAATGATATTTGCCGGAAAACTGCGGATAGGTGCCTAATGCCTAATAATTCCATATTCGGGAAGTATTAGAAGGCAGTTCAAATTAAGATATTAAAATTGAACTGCCTATTAATTCGCTTACTTTTTTTGAATGGATATCAAAAAAGTGTCCCTTCTTCATAGGTCTCCATATTCCCTTAAAATTATTGCACAATTTTATTTCCCATGTCGCTTCGTTAAAAATACTCAATTTACTAAATATTTTCAATCCTCTCCACCCTATAGTAATGAGATGGCCTTCTACCGTTTTTATATTAAACCGCTTATCATCGCGCAGAATAGGTGATACATTTGGAGTCATAAAATCTTTGCTGTTGCCTATATCAAATCTTATGAAATCTCTAATATCATTAAAATCATCACTTAAAACAAAAACATTGCCAGAAACATATGACAAATAATTGAAAGCTATTTTTGACAGTCCCCAATGAATTGTACGGTCAATTCTTGCATCAATTTCTATCGGAATTTTATCGCCCTCTTCTATTGGACATCCCTTCCATTTTCTATCTTCTAATTGCGAGGCTTCTATCCCTTTTAACTTAAGCAAATCCATTAAGGACTTTTTTTCATTTTCATCTTTCGCTACTATGCGCACAGATTGTTTCTCTTTAAGATCATACCCATTTTCTTCAAGCTTTTCCGCTGTCGGAATGTCTTGAGACTCAAAATAATCATATTCTTGTTTCCTTTTATTAAAAAAACCTACCTGTAATATTTGTTCTGGGTCTATATCAATTTCACCTGGTAAGTCTGAGTATTTTGGCTTAATCAGCATGCCTTTTAGAGGCCCATCACTAATTCTAAATTTGAGTCTTGAGTATTTTTGTTTTATTTTTTTTGATCTGATTCCGTATTGATATCTCAAAACGCCTTCATATGTATCTCTACCTAAAGACAGTTCTAAATTATTACCAAAATAAGTATTACAACTGTCACAGACTGTTTTTAAAAGAATTAGGTTCATTGGAGAAAACTTGCCAAAAAGTTGTGGTATTACATGCTCACGCTTTTTATATTCTGATGTCGGTTTCTCTTTCAAGCAATAAATGCATTTTAATTTCATTTAAATTTTGTCTAATTTTAAATGTTAATTGCCAAATAACATCTGCACAATTATATCAGGTTTAAAAGCCGTTTGTTTCAGGAAGCAATAAAAAAGGGCGAGATATTTAATCTCGCCCTCTATGAAGCTATATTTTAATCATCTATCTTAACTTGTTGTTTTGTCTCCTCAAATAAACAGCAGCTTCAAATCCAGCAAGAATCATGAAGACTATCAATTTATTAGGCGACGACAATCTATGTTTTCATCGTAGCCAGAGCAGGAAACCCCGCTGCCATAGCTATATGCAAAGCATCTTCCTCCTCTTCATATTAATGCAATAACAAGTCGAACCCTATAAGCTGTGTTTGGTTTTGACGAAGGAGCTATTGTAACCGGTTACTTCTTTGCTTTAGGGCCTTCGGCCAGACCCAGATACTCTGCCCGTTCAATATAACCGCTGCGATCTTTGTCAAAGTAAGCAAAATTGCTCTGAACATCGAGTTTATCTTTCCATTTGGCGGCATACTCGTCCAGACTAACCTTGCCGTCGTGATCAGCATCCATGGAATCAAAAATCTGCTCCAGGCCCTCTTTTGTTGTTGCCGTTGCTTGATGTGAAGCTGGAGCCTCTTTTTCTCCGAAAACCAATACTTCTGATGCAGCATAGGCAACATCGCCACCGCCGGCCGAAAGTTTAAGATAACGGCCCCGGGTGGGAGCCATCATCGCTTCGGGAACATATTCCGGATCGCCTTTGACTGTGCTGATGGTTTCCATACCGAACCCCATTTCGCCCCAGTCGCTGCTGATAAACAGCAGAGGCGTATAGTTTTTCCCATCTATGGAAACGTCCAGACTGTAGTCGTCGTTATTGTCTACCTGAAGGGTGATTCCTTCAATCCGGATCACTTCCCCCATATCGATGATGAAATAGGTTTCCGCCGTGTGCCAATACACACAGGCCAGATCCATGTATTCAGTCTCTTCCGGGGGCATAACCCGGTCTATGAGGACCCGGACATTGTTGCCGTATTCTCCAAAACCTTTCACGGAAACAGCTTTTATCGGTTCAACAGCCATTGCGGCAACCGCAAAAGAAAAGACCAGAGCAAGTCCAAAACAGATACTGAAAAATCGAGTATGCATACGACACCTCCGAAATAAATAATTTATATTTTGTATAACCATGATTATACCAACCTGGTATATATTTACAAATTGAAAATATATACCGAAGGCGATATTGTCATGCCGCCGTCAAGAGGAAGGGATACTCCATGAACAAAATTTGCTGCAGAACTTGCAAAGAGACTAATGGGGGTCAGGTCTTGTTTCTTGCGGACTATAACTTTTAGATATTAGATGCTGCAATAATTTCCATTTGTACTCGTGAGAATTTTTAGGGTGATCATTTCTACGGACTTCTGTGAGTAATCAGAACAGGAAATATTGGCATACATGTCATAATTTTGCATCCCAGTAGATAATCAATGGGATGGGAGGAAAAGATCAAATGCTGATGGTTTCCTCAGGCACGTCATGTCCGCCCTTGCATATAAAACAACCGTCATAGGAGGAGGCTATTCCACTGAGATTGTCCTTGCGGGTTACCTGCAGGTGCTGCAGCTTGTTTTGCTGCAGGAGGTGCAGCCTGATGATACAGCGGAAGTGCCTGCAAGAGGCTTTTCAGTTCCGGTAGAACAAAATACGGAGAATTTCTTTTTCACGTTTTTTGAGCTGCATTTGGGGCAGTTGACTTCCTGGCCTCCGAAGACAAGCTTCTCAAAATTTTCTCCGCAGCCTGAGCATGTGTATTCAAAAATCGGCATATCCAACTCCATTCAGGATGAGGTTAAGTATGAGAAAAGCAGAGACTCTGTTTTGCCCGGACTTAACCCCGACCAAATTGTTTATTTTTTCGGTACCTTCTCCCAATCCTCAGGAACTTCGCCAGACCTATGTCTGTCAAGGTGTTGAGTAAACTGTATTATAACAGAATACGGTATTGTTGCGATATGGGCGCCCATCCTGGCGGCATCCACTACATGAAGGGGGTTGCGAATGCTTGCTACAATAACTTCGGTCTGAAAGCCGTAGTTCTCATAGATGTCCAGAATATCGCCTACGATATCCATCCCGACATGGCTTATGTCGTCAAGCCTGCCGACAAAAGGACTTACATAGGTTGCTCCTGCCTTGGCGGCAAGCAGGGCCTGGCTTGGGGAAAAGATAAGGGTTACATTTGTCTTGATGCCCATCGATGAAAGTCTTTTTACTGCCTTGAGGCCCTCTTCTATCATTGGAATTTTCACGACAATATTCTTGTGGATCTTTGACAGAGACCTAGCCTCTTTGACCATCTCGCCGGCTGTCAAAGTCACTGCCTCTGCACTGACCGGGCCGTCCACAATGCTGCATATCTCCCTGAAGAGTTTGACAGGATCTTTGCCTTCCTTCGATGGGATGGATTGGTTGTAACGCCATCCAATACGCAGGAGGTTTCCAGGCCTTTTTGATCTCTTCAATGTTGGCTGTGTCGATAAAAAATTTCATAACTCCACCTTCTAATGAGTAATTCGGCAGGCCAAAAACCGCGCCAGGGAATACAAGGGCCGTTTTCATACGGATGAAATCAGGCAGTACATTATACTATAAAAACAGCTCCTTTATTGTACAATTGTTACATGAAAAATTTGATAAAGATATTCTGGATTCTTGCTTTTCTCATGGTTCCTGCAACGGTATCAGCCGGGGATTTTGAAGACCTGATACAAAAACTCAACAGCCGGGATACTGCCGCGCAGATATCAGCTGTCCAGGAACTGGCCAAAAGACGGGATGAAAAGGCGGTTGAGGCCCTGCTGACATTTGTCTTCACAAAAACCGAAGCGGAAAGTCAAGATCAGGGCGATCGGGCTGCTCGGTGAAATTCCAAGCCTGGATGTATCTGATAAACTCGTGACTGTCTTCAATGACCCTTTTCTGAATGACGAATGTCCTGCAATGAAATGGCATACAGCTGTTGCGCTCGGCCAGAGGTTTAACAAAGGCACAAGGGCTGTAGGCACCCTTATTGAGGCCCTGACGTACAAAAATCTCCTCATACAGGAAGCGGCAATACAATCTCTTGGAAAGATCGGCGACCCTGCTGCCACGCCCTATCTTGTTGCAGTCCTTGATGACAGCAGGTTTGCCATAAAATATAATGCAGTGAAAGCTCTGGAGAATATCGGCAGCAAAGAGGCTATCCCCTTTTTGCAGAAGAGCGCTGAAGAGGAAAAAGACGCCTTTCTTAGGGAAGAGATTCGAAAGACAATAAGAAATATCGGGTCGAATTGAAAAGATCATTGAATTGTGCTTATATAGAGGCAATGAGACGTAACGGAAGCTGTTTTCTAAATGAGCACCCTCTGGGAAAATATCTTCAGGCTCCGCCAGAACAAATCTGACGAGATAGACGATATCCTCCTGAAAATTCCCATCTTCCAGGATCTTAAGCCACGCGACCTGGCTGTTATAAAGCGCATCCTCCATACAAGAGAATATAAGGCCGAAGAGAGTATTTTTAATGAAGGAGATGTCGGTCTTGGTATGTATATAATCGTCAAGGGCAAAGTCCGGATTGTATACAGTCCGGCCACCAGGTCCTGGCAGAGTTAAACGAAGGAGATTTCTTCGGAGAACTCTCGCTCCTTGATGAAGCACCGAGAAGCGCTGCAGCGATTGCTGCAGCCCCATGCTTCCTGATGTGCTTCTTCAGACCTGAACTCCTTGATCTTCTGGAACGGAACCCAAAACTCGGTACCAGGATTCTCTTTAAACTGGCCTGGACTATCGGCGAGCGTTAAAAGCACTAATGAGCAACTCAGGACCTTAAGCGAGTCGGCCCGGCAGATAGACCCAACAGCTGACAGACAAATAAAGGACAAACCCCCGTCCCTTGTCAAGATAATCCTTCTTTTTCTTGCAGCGGCATGCATAGTTGCCTTTCTTTTCCTCATCCCTGATATAGTGAGGCTCGTTGTTATTGCAGCCCTCCTGTCGTACATCCTCGACCCTCTGGCAAATGTCCTTTGAGGCACGCGGAATGAGCAGGACAAAGGCGACAGTCACGATTTTCCTGGCGTTCGTCACATTGCTTGCTATCGCATATATTTTTTTCTGCCACTGCTTCTTGGAGAGATAAAGTCCCTCGAAAGCGGACTCAGCCCGGATCAGGCAGGCGCGGCTATTTCTCGTCTCGAAAATACATTTGTTGAGAATCTCTCATTCATCGGTGTAAAGAGCCTCGACCTTGCCGGCAGGCTGCAAGGCATGATGTCTCATACAGGGGAATGGCTGATTTCCCATGTCATAGACGCAGCTTCCTTGGTTACCAGTATGATCCTGATACCCTTTATCGTCTTTTTCCTGATGAAAGACGGTCGCGAATTCAAGCGGTCCTTCGTCGGCATAGTGCCAACCGCTATTTTGAGGTCACCCTGTATCTGCTCCATAAACTGAATGTGCAGGTAGGCAATTTTCTCCGGGGGCAGTTCATTGATGCAACTATTGTCGGCCTCCTGGCAATGTTCGCATTGTGGCTTGTCGGGATAAAATATTTCTTCCTCATAGGCTTGTTCACGGGATTGGCAAATCTCATCCCCTATTTCGGACCTCTTGCCGGAGCAGGACTTGCCATTGTCCTGTCCATCCTCCAGACCGGCGGCTTCGAGATGTCTCTCTACGTTATTCTCGCGTTCACCGTAATAAAACTACTTGACGACGCCTTTATACAGCCTCTCGTTGTCGCGAAGAGCGTTGATATGAACCCTCTTACTGTTTTGCTGGTTATCCTCATCGGCGGAAAGCTTTTCGGTATCCTCGGTATGTTGTTGTCTGTACCGATTGCCGGGTTGATTAAAGTCGTCGTCCGTGAAAGCATAATGAACTATCGCAAGTACAGAACAGTTTAGG
>CAVRZG010000022.1:0-80869 GCA_963725545.1 uncultured Nitrospiraceae bacterium
TCCTAGGCGATTGGTTTGTGGACGAGAATTGGCTCATCGCAAGGCATCATAATTATAGTAGCTCCAACACAGGTGATATTCATTATATATCTCAACATAAAGCCATAGACAAACGAATGATAAGCTTGTGTGGGGCTGCTGAAATTTTTGAAGTTCTTAGATGGCATTTCAAGAAAAAGGAAAGCAAACTTGCTTATAGCTTTATTGGATATGGTTCATGGAATGAAGGTGACACTGATATAATTCAATGTATTCTCTGCCCCAATTATCAGCAGAAAAACATCTAACCCCTTATACAATAAAAAATTTAAAAGAGCCTTGTGTCCGGGATAAAGTTCGTAAATGCCCTTACAAACAATGTGAGGAAGATTGTAGTTTTGATGCAAGAATGAAGAACCTATCTGCTGAAGAAAATACATCTACGAATCGTATAATTCGCTGTTACGAGGGGCACGGTGGTGCACAACCTAAGCTCCTATATAGATTTGATTGGCAATTACCAAATACCATTTTGAAATATGAGGACTTCCAAGAGTTAAATGGAAAGGATATTTTAGCAATCATTATCGAAGACCATGGTAAAGGTGTTGTAAATTGTGAGTGTATAAAAAAGCTTATAGAATCTATTGGTCAGGATGAAGCAAGAAAGATAAGCTGGTATATAAGGACTAAAGTTGACAAGCCTTCATGGATAAAGACATGGGATGAATATAAGATAACAGCAAAGCTCGTTGTGTCAGATACTCAATTAGCAAACTATAGAAAAGGTATAAGGAGAGCGACGTATGGAAAGGAATTGGGAAGATTCTCTCTTGAACTATTAGGTGAGATAACAGATGACATATTATACGAACATTCTTCAGCTAAGAAGAAAACAATATTCAAAAGTCAAAAAGCAGCAATTCTTCTTGACAATAACACAGCCATAGCAAAGGCTGATAATACCTGCTTCAATCTATTTCAACCATATGGGAAGAAACAGCTTCTCAACATCGGTCGTACTGCAATGTTCTTCAGTGCCCTTATTGCGCAAGATATTAAGCCAGTTGTAGGGGAAGATTTCGGCCGTCAATGTGATAAAGCGCTGCAGTGTTCCTACGAATGGACTAAAGAGACAACAGAAGCATGGAACGCCGAAGAACCCCATTTTTTTGGAAATTATGATAAAGCACTCAGATGGTTAGATAGGGAATCGAGACTTTATGAATACTCGGAAGCAAATTATCGAGAGCTCTGGAACAGATGGAATGCTTCATCAACTAGATATGGAATTATACACTTTGCTGATTTTAGAAAGACCGAATTCAGGACGCCCGATGATGTTAATAAACTCTGTGAAACTCTAATAAGAGATGGCTTTAATTTAGACAAAGATAAAGACCCTATTCAGAGCCTTAACAAGCTATTAGAAGATCAAACAGTGCATACCAAGCAGGAATGCTATCCTGATAGCACTATTAACAATGTGCTGCAGAGTCTGAGGAACAATCTTAAGAAATTCCCCATAAATAGCAGCTTTGACGATCTTGGTATATACGAACAACATCTTATAAAATGGCTTAATCGATTGATTATCGAGCATCGCTATCAGAGCAAAATCTTGTCCCTGTCCACAATGAACCAGAATTCCAGTTATGGCGAGGGGAAGGAGCGATTAAAGACTATGTATGCGTGGGCGGGCCAAAACGCGACGCAACTAATGATCTCTTGACGAAAATCACTCAATTTCATGCTCAGAAAACAAATAAATACTCAATGAACTGTCTCCTCGTAGCAGGACCTGGCTGGGGCAAAAGTTATATAGCCAAGTGTTTGGCGAGCCACTTTGATATGAATTATCTTGAGTTTTCTCTATCTCAGATGGCAACAACTAAAGATCTCATTGATTGTTTAGATACCATATGTTCCCTTCAGAATAGGACAAAAAAGAAAGTACTCATATTTCTGGACGAAATCAACTGTGACATAGAGGGCCACCCTGCGATGGGGCTTCTTCTGAATCCAATTTGGGACGGTTCTTTTGTCAGAGAAGGTAAAACATATAGGCTTGCACCTGCAATTTGGATTTTTGCCTCAACTGACTCTATACATGACATTGCTACAAATAACAAAGGTTCTGATTTTATCTCGCGCCTGAACGGTCCAGTAATCGAGCTTGATGCCCTTGCAACGGAGAACCCAGAAGCCGGCCCTAAAATAAGGGATGCAATCTCGAAAGTTAAGGAGACCCTTGCCTCAAGCCAACATTTTGAAGACATTACAAGCTTTGAAGGAAAGGAATATGAAGCATTTGACAAGACGCATGGTCAATTTAAGACAGAACAGGTTTATCTTGGTGTTTTCCTGCTCAATAATCTATGGGGTCCAGTTAGTAAGGTACAAAGAGAGGTGCTTAAACTATTCTATTATGTGCTTCCAATCAATGGTTTTAGGAGCATGGAGTTTTTCATTTCAAAATTTCAAAACATACAACGTGGTGTTGTATACTGTTCTAATGTCCCTTTGTTGGAAGATTTTCCAGAATTGAAGAGGCACATCATACTTCCAAAAAGATGGCGAGAGAGAAGAGAAGCATTCACTGATAAAGAAGAGAATCTTATAAAAATTGTAACGATACATAAGTAGTTGCTATAGAGGAGCGTTGAGAAATAGGCCAGACTCCATAGGGTGCCCGTTATTTTTGGAATTCAACACCTGCGGCGAGAGGTCCTCACTGCAGGTTATCAGGTGTTATGCGCGGTCCAGGATGCGCCTGTGCCGCTTTGAAGTTATTTTTCCGGCTATTTCTGGGACTACAGCGTATTCACCAATAAGCATTCCGTAAGTATCTAACATACAGTTCTCTCTGACCGGGTTGTTATGAATACCCACCGGTCCATAGGGCCTCAGGAAATCTTTGTGAGGAAGGATTGCTATCTCACCAACAGTTCTCTGCTGCGCTAAAAACTCTCGCAGATAGTATCTCTTGAAATTCTTACCTTCAGCAATTGGGCTCAATCAATTATCCTATCGCGAATCAATGATCCCAGTCCGCCTCATGGGTATCATTCATATGCGGGCTGTCCCCTGGTTATCCGGGCGTTCACATAAACTGTTAGTGAGTGCGGGAAATGGAGAAACTCGGTTCAGGCGGGATCATGCTCACCAGCATCGACAAAGACGGGACAAAAGACGGCTACGACATTGAATTTCTTTTCCGGCCCCTCAAACATGATGTTTCAGCTCCGCCCGGGCCTGCGTTTTGCCTGATACGGTGGAGAGGATTCGGCAACACGCATTTCCGTCTCTGTCTCAATCAGCTCGAAGACTACGCGGACATGGGCGTGCAGAGCTTCGGCTACGCGGCGGAGCATGCTGAGGGAGTGGCCTTCGTAGCCGGGAGACTCAAGCCGGCTGATTTGTTGCTGGGAAGTCTTCAGAATCTTCGCCAGTTCCTTTTGAGAAAGCCCGGCCTTCTGCCGGAGAACAGCGATTTGCAGCGCCACATCCCAGGCCTCTCCGGCGCGCTCAAAGCGTGAGGCAAAGGAAGGGTCTTTTAACTGCTCTTCGAGGTAACGGTCAAAATTGGTTTTTTTCTTCATTCCGCTTTTTTCTTCCAATCGCTCATTCGTTTCAGTAACTTTCAGTTCGTCAAGAAATTCACGAACAGGGCACACTTCAGAAGCCGTCTCACAAAATTCTATTGTAAAATCCATACTCATGTCAACATCAATATTGTTGTATCATCTGCATATCCGCCTCAGTAATCCGCCGCTTGCCGGTGACGCATTCGTGGATAAGGGATTTTCGGTATTGCTGCATGGTAGCGATCTGAACACATAGATTAGTCTCAACTTCATCAATCCGTCTTAACTTGGGTTCACACTGCCTATGATAGCAGATACTTGCAGTGACTGCTATAATTTTATTGATAACAAGGGGTTTAATCCCTGATGCGGTCAAATGAGAAGACTTATGAGTACTAAAGAACGGTGGAGATTATTTGCAAAAGGTGACGACTTTGCTATCAGAACAGCGAAATTGCACATTGAATAATTCTTACTGACGCCGGTCATATGTTAACTAAATATACCTTAATAGGCGCTATCGAACGGAAAATTGCGGCGGTCGTCCCTTTCCACCCGAACATGGTATCAGGCTTGAAATTGTTCGTGACCATACCCCTCGTGACGCTGACGCTTTCCCCATTTAAAACATTCCCCTACCGCGCACTTATTGTCATTGCCCTTTTCCTGACCTTTGTCTCCCTGGATTATGTAGCCGGCGTAGCAGCCCGCTACAGGAAAATAGAGACACGCTTTGGCCGCATACTCGATCATGTTACCGATTACCCAATCCTCGTGGTTCTCTCTTATCTGTGCCTTGACTTAATCCCAGGCATACTGCTGGCCGGAAAGCTCATGCTGGATCTACTGGTGATCATCATCAATATCATTGGTCGCGAACAAAACAGAAATCGGATCAGGACAGGTATAAACTACACGACGTTGCTTGCCCTGCTTATGCTAAGCCAGGGCTGGAAGCCGGAGATCATCTCGCCTCATTTTGTTGTTTACCTTTTATATACTAACATCGCCTATACACTGGTAGTTGCACTTTATGAATTAGAAATCCTGAAGAAACGATTCATTGCAGATGCCCTTTCGGGAGCCAATCTTCTCTGCGGCGTATTCAGTATTATCTTCGCCTCCCGCAGCAGGTTCGATATAAGTCTTCTTTTCTTGATGGTCGGGGCTGCCTTTGACGGTTTTGACGGAGCGGCAGCCAGAAAATTCGGCGGTACACGTTTAGGGGTTTATTCCGATGATGTTGCCGATGGTGTGAACTATGGGATAGCGCCCGGCGTTGCGCTTTACTACGCCCTGGGCGGCGTCGACGGCCTTGCCGTCGGCACGGCTTTCTGTATTTTTACCCTAAGCCGCCTGGTCTATTTTACGCTGAATAAAGCCTATAGCGACCCAACTTTCTTTTGTGGTGCCCCCAGCACTGCAGGTGGGATCATCACGCTTTGCTCAATTATTCTTTTTAAGGAACATGCGGCTGTTCTCGGACTGATGATAGGTATTGCATGTATACAAATGGTCTCGTTTGACACCCACTACCGGCATCTCGGGCGGGCCTTATCTTCGAACCGCCGAATCATCTACGGCATGCCTGCGATGATTATAATCTTGATCATCGGCAGCTTTCTATGGAGCAAAGAAGTACCTGTTGCGATAATCCTCTGCGCCACCTTGATCTATGGCTTCATCCCTGTGTCAATGCACTTCGCTCGTCTGATACACAAAGAAGAAGCGCGGGAAGCCTGACAGCACTGCATAATGACGCACGCTTAGGCTCTATGCAAAATTGTAGTATCATTGACTTATGAGCAGGATACCGAAAGGCCGGGAACATGCAATTGCAAAGAGCGGTCTTCTCTTGGCCGTTCTCTCAGCTCTTGCAGCGCTGGCCTCCGGATTCGGATCTCATTATGGGTTATGGGATTTCCGCGCGGGCTTGAATATATTTAAATGGTCGGCATACTGTGGAGTCGCGTCTGCTGCCTTATCCCTGTTAGGCATCATTTTGTCCTTGCTTGCCAGGACCACCCGCACCTTTGTCGTTGCTGTCTTCGGATTAATTATCAGTGCAGTTGTTGTGGCTGTCCCGCTTCACTGGCTTCAAAAAGCAAAGAGTCTGCCTGCCATTCACGACATAACTACCGACACGGAAAATCCACCAAAGTTCGTTGCAATACTGCCTCTTCGCAGGGACGCTCCCAACCCTTCCGATTACGGCGGAGAGCAGGTCGCAGCACAGCAGCATAAGGCATACCCTGATATTGCTCCCCTGATTCTGGCTGTTCAGCCCGGTGCGGCCTTTGAGAAGGCAGTGGAAGTAGTCCGCAGCATGGGATGGAAGATGGTAGATGCTGACAGGACAGTCGGACGTATTGAGGCTACGGCAACCACTTTCTGGTTCGGCTTCAAGGACGACATTGTGATTCGCATCGATAAAAGCGATGACGGCAGCCGTGTGGATATACGTTCAGTATCCCGTGTCGGCAGGAGCGATGCAGGAACTAACACGGATAGGATCAGGAAATTCCTCAGAGAAATGGAGAAACCTTAGCTCATATTATTCATAATGTATGAAATGGCAGAGCAGATGCAGTATCATCGCTTTCTCCACGGGAGCCGCAAACGGAAATCTCTCCGTATATAGAAGTAAAGAACCCACGATTTGCCTTGACAGACAAAACGGTAATGCTTGACATATGATATTGCCACAGATAGAATTGATCAACGAAAACGGAAGAGGAGGGAGAAGATGTTTATTCGAAATATTTCTATCAAGGGTATTTTTATGACGCTGTCCTTTCTGTTGCTTTCTTACGGAATAGCCGGGGCGTCTCCTGCACTTCAAAGCGAAGTCGAACTGGATTCGGCAACGGGCATGGGGAAAATAAAGCTTGAGACAAACCATCCGACCGAATGCGGTTTTGTAAATATAATAGATCCATTTCCCCAGCAAACCGCAACAATAGTTACTGCTTCCACCAGAACGCTCACTGAAGGCGACCTGACTGAACAGGATCCCTCAGCAGACTATCCGTTCGGCCTTGTGGAATTCAATCTCGCTTGTCCCGGCTTGATAGTTGAAAGCGAAGGACTGCGGGCAGCAAATGGGGTGCACATGACCGTTGATGTTTACATGACCTTTGAAGGCGTCGGCAGCATGGTGGGTCAAAAATTCAGAAAGTACGGGCCGACACCGGACAATGAAACCCCGCACTGGTATGATTTTTCCTGGAATGGCGAAACAGGTGTTGTAAACGTAACCGGCAACAGAGTTACGCTCCGCTATGTCGATACACTCAGAGGCGATGATAACCGTGCAGTAGATTTTGCTATTTTCGATCAAATCGGTCCCACCAACGGACAAGCACGGGCTGTTCCATCGATGACCGAATGGGGAATAATTATTTTCCTGGTTCTGGCAGGAACAGGTTCTGTTTATTTCATAAAAAGAAAGAGAAGAACAGAAATTTAAAGCAGCATTGCCACATAAAATCGCCACGGGCGAGGTCAAACATCCCGGCCTGCCGGCGCAATACCAGGCGCTATGTAAATCTGGAGTCGTTGTTGCTAAACAGACACAACAAGACGACCGTCTGTTACATACTCACAGTAGTAAGCAAAATGGCCGGACCCAAGATATGTTCAATTCCCCTTCAAGCAAACGAATGAAGACATCGTGGCGGTGTTTCTTTCCAGTTCAATGACACGGTTATCAAAATTGGCAGGGAGTTCAATGCGAGTAGAAATGCTCATTACTTGGCGACAAAAGCAAAAACATGCTACATCATTATTTGCTCCACCTACCAGTCCGCACATGCCACTTGAAAAACAAATTAAAGATTAGCATTCGAATTATGTATGCGACATCAATAATGAGTCAAGCAAAGACTCGACCCGTCCGCTATGCCTATTTGAGGAGATTTATGATTCTTTATTGAATAATTTTTCTACAACGAGGTCAAATATCTTTTGTCTGCTTTTGAAACACTATTTAAGATAAATCTTCTATCTGGTATTGATAATAAAGAATATTTCCCATAAAGAAATAAAATCAATAGAGTCATTATAGTTGAATGTATTTGTCTGAATTCAACTATAAATTTCTCACAAAATATTTTGTTGAATTTTATCTGCTTTAAATATTTTAGCAACTGCATGTAATTACTATCTTTGCTATGAACATACCTTGATAATTCAGAATATTTTGTTTTTATACGACTCAACAATTGTAATTCTTCGGAATGATGTTTAATATTAGGATGCTCACATACATAGCGAGTCAGATCTTCAAGAAAAAATATAGTTTTTATCCTTATCTTCAAGCAATATAAATTCAATAGGATGGTCGCAATAATATATAAACTTCAGCGTATTTTCTAAAATATCTCTCAATAAAATCATTGCCAGCTTCTCATATCCTTTCATAAAGAGTAAATCAGAATGGACTAAGCATACTTACGGCGAGTATCCAGTAGATTTAATAATAAATGAAATCATCTGGCATGGTCTTATAGAAAAGCATGGTTCGATGCTTTCTTTCTGGCATCAGAATATCTTTGAATATCTTGCCGCAAAACGATTGAAAAAGACTTTCGAGTCCATTAAAGATGATAAGCGATTGTATGATGCTTTTTTTGCACATCTGAGATATAAAAAATGGGATGAAATTATCTCGATATTCTTCGACCTCATTTCAGAGGATCTGAAGAAAAATATTCTAAAAAGACTTCGTATTCCACAAAAACAAGCAGATTATGCACGAATCAGCTTACTTCTTGATACAGCAACAATTGCCCGAATACCAGAACTTTGTTTTAATTTACTGAAGGATGAACACTCAGATATCCGTAGGAGAGCAGCCGATGCCCTGGGGAAGATTAAGTCTGAAAGGGCCGTTGAGCCGTTGATAGCGCTCCTGAAGGATCAGGACCCAGGTGTCCGTAGGAGAGCAGCCGATGCCCTGGGGGAGATTAAGTCTGAAAGGGCCGTTCGAGCCGTTGATAGCGCTCCTGAAGGATCAGGACGCAGGTGTCCGTTGGAGAGCAGCCGATGCCCTGGGGGAGATTAAGTCTGAAAGGGCCGTTGAGCCGTTGATAGCGCTCCTGAAGGATCAGGACGCAGGTGTCCGTTGGAGAGCAGCCGATGCCCTGGGGAGGATTAACTCTGAAAGGGCCGTTGAGCTTTTGATAGCGTTGCTGAAGGATCAGAACTCAAGTGTCCGGAGTGCAGTCAATGCCCTGAGGGAGATTAAGTCTGAAAGGGCCGTCGAGCTTTTGATAGCGTTACTGAAGGATCAGAACTCAAGTGTCCGTGGGAGTGCAGTCAATGCCCTGAGGGAGATTAAGTCTGAAAGGGCCGTCGAGCTTTTGATAGCGTTACTGAAGGATCAGAACTGAAGTGTCCGTGGGAGTGCAGTCAATGCCCTGGGGAGGATTAGGTCTGAAAGGGCCGTCGAGCTTTTGATAGCGCTCCTGAAGGATCGGAAATCAGGTATCCGTGGGAGAGCAGTAGATGCCCTGGGGGAGATTAAGTCTGAAAGGGCCGTTGAGCCGTTGATAGCGCTCCTGAAGGATCGGAAATCAGGTATCCTGGAGAGCAGTAGATGCCCTGGGGAGGATTAAGTCTGAAAGGGCCGTTGAGCCGTTGATAGCGCTCCTGAAGGATCGGAAATCAGGTATCCGTGGGAGAGCAGTAGATGCCCTGGGGAGGATTAACTCTGAAAGGGCCGTTGAGCCGTTGATAGCGCTCAAGGATCAGGACCCAGGTGTCCGTTGGCCCGCAGCCGATGCCCTGGGGAGGATTAGGTCTGAAAGGGCCGTTGAGCCGTTGATAACGCTCCTGAAGGATCAGGACTCAAGTGTCCGTTGGAACGCAGCCAATGCTCTGGGAGGATTAGGTCTGAAAGGGCCGTTGAGCCGTTGATAACGCTCCTGAAGGATCAGGACTCAAGTGTCCGTGGGAGAGCAGCCGATGCTCTGGGAGGATTAGGTCTGAAAGGGCCGTTGAGCCGTTGATAACGTTGTTGAATGATCAGAACTCAAGTGTCCGTTGGAACGCAGCCGATACCCTGGGGGAGATTAAGTCTGAAAGAGCCATTGAGCCGTTGATAGCGTTGCTGAATGATCAGGACTCAAGTGTCCGTTGGAGAGCAGCCGATATCCTGGGGGAGATTAAGTCTGAAAGAGCCATTGAGCCGTTGATAGCGTTGCTGAATGATCAGGACTCAGGTGTCCGTAGGACAGAGCGATGTGCCTTGGGAAAGCTAATTGATGCTTCCCATGAGAATAAAAAAATCGATTTTGTGAATAGAGTTGTAGAAACACATTTTGCTATTTTCGATTTTTATCGGCGCCTTAGAACAATACGTCATATACCCAGCGACTTATTGCAATAGACGATTCTACTACCCGTTTCAGCTTCTGTCATAAAGACGTAATATATACAAAGTATCCTTAGAATTTGCTCCGCAGCTTTATTTTTTGGTCGAAAATGATCTTTGTTTATTCGCGGGTAGAAAGATTCACTCGATCAAAAGCATCTGCGGTGTACATTTGATGAAGGATTAAACGAAGATTTCAGACCTCTCCGAAATTCTCTGTTCGTAGGTGTCATCGACAATTTGCGCTCTTCGGATTCAACCGAGAGACCAGCGCAGTACAGTTTGAAACAAACGCTATCTATGGATTTGTGCCTTCTTCCATTTATTCCCGGAAGAAACAAATGCCGGTCTTCAAGAGACAGCTATTTATTTCGATTTGAAAGACTCTCTATACACAAATCCCGGCGTATTTAGTCCCGGATGTACTCTTCAACGATTTTGATTTTTGCCCGGTGCGTATAAGCAGGTGAACTGGGAAAACTGCTCACAGTTATAAACAAAAGTGTCGGCACATAAGATATTGTCCAATTCCCTTTCGAGCAGACAACACAGGAGAAGATTAGGGTGTTTCTTTCCAGTTCGATGACACGGTTATCGAAATTGGCAGGAAGTTGAATACGAAGAGAAATGTTCGCTTTTCAGCGGCTATAGCAAAACGTATCATAACGTGCTGACCGATCATTTGTAACACCTATGCTTTAAAACTGGAAAGGCCTGAAAATTCAAAACTTCTTCATCAAACACGCAAAATTGCAACTTTGATTGATATGAGACATTCAAATAATAAGGTGAACTTTAATCTTCTTGACATTTGTAACCCTTCGGGTTACACTAATACTTAAATGATTAAGACCTTCTCCCATAAGGGACTGGAAGACTTCTTTTATGACGAAATAAAAAAGGGAATCCAGGCAATTCATGTGCAAAAACTGGCGGATATTCTCGATAGACTTGATGCTGCAGAGAATATTAAAGATATGAAATTCCCGGGATCGGATCTTCATCAACTTAAAGGAAAGATGAAAGGTCGCTGGGCTGTAAAAGTTTCGGGAAATTGGCGGGTTGTCTTCAAATTTGAAGAAGGAAACGCATATGACGTCGATTACGTTGACTATCATTAAGGAGGCAAAAACATGAGAAAAAAGCTGAGGCGCCCGACGCATCCAGGCGGCATTTTGAGAAGGCATTACATTGAGGCGCTGTCCATGACAGTTTCAGGACTTGCTGTAGTTCTCGGTGTGTCAAGAAAAACTTTGTCCGAGATTGTAAATGAACATGCTTCTATAACACCGGATATGGCCCTTCGTTTATCAAAGGCGTTTAAAACTACCCCTGAACTTTGGCTCAACATGCAGCGAAATTACGATCTTTGGCAGGCATCACATAAGTCTGATGACTGGAAGCTGGTTGAGGCTGTTGCAGTTTAAATGCGGCATATGTTCTACATCGTCTTGATTCCGAACTTGCCGCCGCGAAAGTGAAGACCTGTTCATCTTCAGCTCCAGTATATTTCGAATAGAAAACATCCGAAATACAGAAGTCCTCGTTGCGCAGTACTTTTGCAAATTATGAGCCGCTTCATTTCCTGGTAGCATTTGTTTCTATGTGAACTGTGGCGCTCCAAGGCAGCTCCTTGGTGCGTTGACTCCAGAAAGATACAGGCAACTGCGCGATTAGGTTTTGAATTGATGTTTGTCCCCGTAATCAACACAGTCAAAGAGATGTCTGCAGCGTCAGTATCAGGTGGGTTCACCCACTAAAGATATTCCTATACTCGACACTTTTCGAATATGATACAATTGTGCGGAATACGTGTAATCGAAATGGGGTTATGAGAAAGGCCGATGAAAAAGAGAGGGAGATAAGAAATGTGTCCCCTAATGTCTATGAAAGCTGAAACGAACGTGCAAACGCAGCCGCAAGCGATACATATCCGCAATTTGAGGATCGATCCGCCGCTTCTGCTCGCTCCGATGGCGGGCCTTACCCACAGCGCCCTCAGGCGGATTATGATCGGCTTCGGCGGGGTAGGCCTGTTGTCGACCGAAATGCTCTCGGCAAAAAGACTGCCTACTGAAAATCCCCGTATCTCTCCATATCTGATCAGAACCGACAGGGAAAGCCCTCTTTCCTATCAGCTCCTGACTTCCACTGACAAAGAGATAGACCGGGCCATTGATGCGCTTCATGCATTTAAGGCTGACGCTGTTGATTTGAACATGGGCTGCCCAGCGCGGGCGATCGGCAAGTTCGGCGCGGGCGGCATGCTAATGGAACGACCGGATGAGGCCCGCCGCATCGTGGTCGAGGCCAGAAAGCGCACCGCTTTGCCCCTGAGTGCGAAAATTCGTCTCGGCTGCGAGGCCGACAGCGGGAAATTAAAGACGTTCTGCTCCATGCTCGAAGGTGAGGGCGTTGATATGCTTACGGTGCACGCCCGGTTCAAACATGAGCCCTTTGCAAGAAATCCGCGCTGGGCACATATAGCCGAAATAAAGGAATGCATCAAAATACCTGTCATCGCCAACGGAGGAATTTTCTCGGTAGAGGATGCGGAAAGATGCCTGAGAGTATCAGGCGCCGACGGATTGATGCTCGGACGCGGGGCGGCGATAAGACCCTGGCTCTTCGCCGAAATTGCCAGAACTGTATTCGGCGGCGATATCACGGAACAGGCGGTGTCGCTTCCGGATGTTTACGCGGCCTTTCTCGAAGCTTTGAACGCGGATTATCGCCCTATATACCGATTGGGCAGGCTGAAGGAATTTACCCACTACTTCGCCAGGAACTATAAATTCGGACACTATTTGGCGACCAAGATCCAGTCAAGCAGCAGTATGGATGAAGCAAGGGAACGGGCCGGGGCGTTCTTTGCGAACCATAATAAGGAGAGCAAGGCCGGGAGTTTCTTGGGTTCAGGTCTGCACATTTGACGCAGAATATTTTCTGACTCAGAATCGCAACAGTACAAATAGGATTCATCATTTTTCATCTTATGTCCTACAAGCGGACTTTCAGGTGTTAGCATCATATCAGAAAAGTAAGTGCTACCGGCAATGCTGGTTGTATTTACTTATTTTCTCCCAATCCTGTGTAGCGAATCGCCTGCCTTAGGTTATAATAAACGATAAAAACGGCATATGAAAAAATATATTACAACCTTGACGGTTTTTTTGTTATCGGTCGTACAATTAAATGGTTGCGCATCTGTTAAATCCCAATTCGATTTTCAGAATAAAGAGGGTACGGGGACGTTCGGCGGAGGTCTTTCAGGAGTCCTGATCGGTGGAATTGCTTCAGGTAACATATTCGGCGCCATGATCGGTGGTATAGTGGGAACTGCTTTTGGCACTGCTATCGGACGGTACCTTGATAATAGAGTCGCGTCAAGGGAACAGGCTCTTTTAAGATATAAACTGAATGAAGATGAAGAAAAGCTTTTCGTTGAGAATTCTTCAATAGTTACGGATGCTGCGGCAACCGGGACAACAGTAAATATCGGGGTGCAATATACGGTCCTCGGACCTGCTAATATCAAACAAATAAAGATTACAGAAACGAGAATGCTTTTAACTGAAAGAGAAGGATGGATAAAATTAGCGGAAAGGCAAGTCACAAGGACCCAGGGTACGCATAGCTCCTCTTTTAGTTTCACTGTCCCGGAGAAGATAGCAAAAGGAAACGCTGTAATAGTTACTATAATTTCAAATGATAAACAGACCGTGGAAATAGCATCTTCCCTGAAGATCAGTTAAATACGTCGCATATCATCATCTGCCATTTTTATCACCGTATGGTGTCTGTCTATTTACTCTCATACGAAGCCGTTCAAATTCCTTCTCCGTTCGTAATCATTATTTTACTTCTCCATGTTTATAAGTTTTGAAGAGGTGGGGACATCTGCCAGTGTCTCTATTTTTCGTGCATTCCTTTAGAATAAAATAATACATACATGCCGAGTGAGAACGATATTTATTTTATGAAGCTTGCCCTTGAAGAAGCCATGTTCGCTTTTGACAAGGGAGAGGTGCCCGTGGGCGCTATTCTTGTGCGAGCAGGGAATGTTATTGCGAAAGCCCATAACACCAGGGAAACATCAAACGACCCTGCGGGACATGCGGAGACCCTTGCGCTAAGAGCGGGTGCGCAGGCAATAGACAATTGGCGTCTGACGGATGCCGTTCTTTATGTAACCAAAGAACCTTGCATTATGTGCGCCGGCGTTATGGTCAACTCAAGGCTTGGAAGGCTTGTATACGGCTGTAAGGATGAAAAAGGCGGGGCAGTGGACAGCCTCTATAACCTGCTTTCGGATAAGCGGCTCAATCATCAGGTCGAGGTTGAACCGGGCGTCCTTACGCAAGAGTGCGCGGAAATCCTTCAAAGGTTTTTCAGATTGCGGAGGTCATGACAGTCTTCATATGAATTTTCTTACTCTCAAAGAACTTGCAAATCTTATCAAGAGCGCCCTAAGTGCGGCTCTTCCCGAAGAATACTGGGTCATTGCCGAAATTGCCCAGATAAATTGCCATGTCAGTTCCGGCCATTGTTACCTTGACCTTGTTGAAAAACAGGATAAGACTATTGCTGCAAAGATTCGGGCGAATATCTGGGCAACAAACTTTCAGCGAATAAGGGCAAATTTTCAGAGACTGACCGGGCAGGAACTGCAAACAGGGATGAAGATCCTCATCCTGACGAAGATTACCTATCACGAAGTCCACGGGCTTTCCCTGAATATCCTGGAGATAGACCCCAACTACACACTTGGTGAAATGGCCCTGAGGAGAAGGCAGGTCATCGAACAGTTGACCAAAGAGGGGATTGTCGATCTGAACCGGAAGATACCTTTGCCGCCGGTCCTTCAGCGAATTGCAGTCATATCTTCCTCAGGAGCGGCAGGTTACGGAGATTTCCTGAGCAGAATAGACAATAATGCCTATGGATACACATTCTCACGCAGGTTGTTCCATGCCTACGTCCAGGGTGAAAAGGCGGAGGAATCGATCAGGAGCGCGCTAAGGTCCTGTCTGAGATTAAAGGACCATTTTGATGCCGTTGTAATCATACGCGGAGGCGGTTCTGCTGTGGACCTGAACTGCTTTGACAGCTACGGACTCTCCAGGGAAATTGCCCTGTCGCCTCTGCCTGTTCTGACCGGGATAGGACACGAAAGAGATGAAACAGTGGCTGACAGGGTAGCGCATATGAGGCTGATCACCCCCACTGCGGTTGCAGATTTTATCATCTCCCGGTCCAGGGATTTCGAAGACAGCATCGATGATTTGCGGCAGCGTCTCGTCTTCAGGACTAACACTCTCGTCGCCTCGGAAAGACATCTCCTTGAAAATCTCTCGACAAGCCTTTCGAGACTGTCCAGGGATCTGTTGAGGCTCTCATTTCAGTCATTGAAGCACAATATCTTTGCCCTCCAGGCGTCTTCCATCGCTGCACTTAAGATGCCTTTCACTTATCTCGATGTCTGCGAGGGAAGTATAAAATATGCCGCAGAAAGGCTTTTGGCCTCCAAGAGTAATGCGTTGAAAGAGTGTTCCCGGACCCTCCGGATACTGCCGGACCACCTGATCGCGATGAGCAGAAAGGAAGTGGAGCATGCCGAGGCAAAAGTCCATCTTCTTGATCCCGTTAATATTCTGAAGAGAGGATACAGTATAACCTTCTTTGAGGGGAGACCGGTCAAAGATATCAATACAGTCAAAAAGCCTGATATAATATCGACAAGACTTTCTAACGGGACCATTACCAGCGTTGTGGAAGATATACAGTCGGAGGACCACCGTGAGTGAGAAGAAGAAGCTGACATATGGTAAGGCAATTGCAGAATTGCAGGGCATTATCAGTGAAATTGAAAGAGAGAGCGTCGATGTTGATGTCCTCGCTGAAAAGGTCAAGAGAGCGACCTATCTTATAAAGTACTGTAAAGAACATCTCAGGACAACGGAAGAGGAAGTGAAGAACATCCTGTCGGAAATACAGGAAAAATCCGAAGAATCCGGAGATGATAAAGAGCCTTTTTGACAAGCCCGCCATGATTTTGTCTTTCAGGTAAAATAGTAGTATCGGAGGGGTGCCGGAGCGGTTGAACGGGACGGTCTCGAAAATCGTTGTGGGGGCAACCTCACCCAGGGTTCGAATCCCTGCCCCTCCGCCAAAATTGTTCGCCAACCATTTTCTAATTAGAGTCTGTGTATAAATTAACAAACACCCTCACCCTTGCCCTCTCCCCTCAAGGGAGAGGATAGTAAATACGCCCCTCCCTTGAGGGGAGGGGTTGGGGAGGGTGTTTAAATATAGAGTTTATACACAGACTCTAATTAAGGCATATCATTGCTGTTTACAATATAGTGGAAAGGTATACGGCTCAATTTCTGAATCAAAAAACTACCTGTTCCTTTGTTCAAACCCTTCTCTGACTTCAATGTTGATGCAGAGTTCGAAGCTGAGACCTCCGCTTCGTCTTCGGTCTCCTCAAAGTTGCCCGTGATTTTGCTTCAGAAATCGAGCCATATACCCGTTCACCTGTGGTTTGAAATATCTTTTGGTACAGGTATGAAGACATAAACTATCAGTCCGCGGCGTCGTAGCCGACTGCATATTTGTGTCAACCTGCTACTTCATTTGCCAAGACATTCATAAAATACTATAATGCTTTTTAGGCATATGCCTAAAAAACGGCAGGAACATGAAACGATCCAGAGTCAGTGAGCACCTGAAAAAACCGGAAAAGAAGATGCAGTCACAGACGAGGAGACTGCAGGAATTGTCTTTTCAGGATACCGAACGTCTCATTCATGAGCTTGAAGAGAACCGGGCTGAGCTGGAGAGACATAATGAAGAACTGTGCAGACTCCAGGGGGAGCTTGAAGACTCACGAAATAAATACTCCGATCTCTATGATTTTGCTCCAGTTGGTTACTTTACATTCGACAAAAGAGGGTTGATTACTGACGTCAACCTGACCGGCGCAGGCCTGCTGGGCGTCAAAAAGCAGTTTCTCGTGAATAAACCCTTTACGAGGTTCATCGAGGCCGGCGACCAGGATATCTTTCAGGACCACCTCCGGGATGTCCTTCGTGGGCACTATCCTCAAACCTGCGAGATACGCCTCAGGAGGAAGGATGGAAAAGCATTTTATGCCCAACTTCAGAGCCTGCCGGTAAAAGACGCGGCTGGAGAAGTTACCCATTCGCGGACAACCATGAGTGACGTCACCAAATTGATGGACACAGAGGATTCTCTGCTCATGGCCCTTCACGAGACGCAAAAGATGGGAGAAGAGATTTCAGCCCTTCTGGAGAGCACCCGTTCCGTCTTGAAATATCACGATTTTGCAAAAACTGCCGAATCAATCTTTCACGCCTGCAAAAATCTTATCAAAGCCAGGTGCGGGTATGTCACACTGCTGAATAATGGAGGAACAGAGGACGAAGTCCTTTTTCTGGATACCGGGGGCTATCGTTGCACTGTTAATCCGCCCCCTAAAATGCCTGTTCACAGGCTGCTGAGCATGTCCGAAAACCCTGGGAAAACAACGTACCTTAACAATTTCGCTGTCACTCAATGGAAGGCATATCCTCCTGAAGGGCACATCAGTATATCGAATATTCTTTTTGCGCCCATGATTATTGATGAAAAGATCATCGGCGTGCTTGGGTTGGCGAACAAACGGGGAGGCTTCACCGACGACGATGCCCGTATGGCTTCTGCTTTCAGCGAAATCGCAGCTATTGCCATTATGAACAAAAGAGCTGAGGAGACAGTCAGGCGCAGCGAAGAATATTTCCGGCTGGTAACGGAGAATTCCCTCGATATTATCACGATTCTTGAGAAAGACGGAATAATAAGGTACGAAAGTCCCTCTGTCGAAAGGGTATTGGGGTTTCAAAGGGACAAATTAGTGGGCAGGAACGTTTTTGAATTTGTTCATCCTGACGATAAAGAAAGGGCTATGAATGTATTCTCCCGGGCGATAGAAAACCCGGGCGTCTCTTTATCTCTTGAAGTACGATTTCTTCACAAAGACGGCTCCTGGCGCGTTCTTGAAGTCATAGGGAAAAACCTGCTTGACAATCCTGCTGTCGCGGGCATTGTCGTAAATTCCCGGGATATCACCGGGCGCAAACTGGTTGAAGAAGACTTAGTGCAACTCGCTGATGAATTGAAGCGCTCCAACACCGACCTCCAGCAGTTTGCCTATGCTGCGTCGCATGATCTTCAGGAGCCTCTGCGGGTAATAGCCGGTTTTGTAAAACTGCTTGGAAAACGCTATAAAGACAGGCTGGATTCAAAAGCGGAGGAGTTCATCGCGCATACTGTTGACGGCGTCAAGAGGATGGAGATACTGATCAAGGACCTGCTTGCCTATTCACAGATCGGAACGAAGGGCAGGGCATTCAGGCCGACTGATTGTACAGCAGCAGTTGATAACGCGGTTGCGAATCTTCAGGCTGTCATTGAGGAGAATGATGCTGAGGTGATATACGACAGGCTGCCGACTATAATGGCAGATTCAACCCAACTCAGCAGGCTCTTTCAAAACCTGATCTCCAACGCCATCAAATTCAGGAGAGGCAAAAAACCGAAAGTGCACATAGACGTTGAATCAAAAGAAGACGAGTGGATCTTTTCGGTCAGGGACAACGGTATCGGCATCGAGCCTAAAGACGTTGAACGAATATTTGTCATTTTTCAACGCTTGCACACACGGGAACAATATTCAGGAACAGGCATCGGTCTTGCTGTATGCAAGCGTATTGTTGAACGGCACGGCGGCCGGCTCTGGGTTGAATCACAACCCGGTAAAGGTTCAACATTTTATTTTTCGATTCCTAATACAGAAGAGACTGATTGGAGCTAAGAGCGCATTGCTTCCTCTAAAGCCTGCCTGCCTTCTGCAGAAATTCACTAAGCGTCAAAAGTACGGTCACGTGAATTTTGATATTCTTCCTTCTTCGAACTATATACTATCTCGACAACGTTTCTGAGGTACTGTTCCCCGGTTATCCCGTATGTCGTCTCTTCGGGGAATTCAGCCAATGTCTTGAAATGGGACGCGATCCTTTCATAGAGTTCGATGCGGGTCTGCGGTTCGAGTTCTTCGCGTCTCAGCAGAGCCTGAAGGGCTATGCCTGCCTCCTTCGGCGTTGTTTTCTGCCGCAGCCGTGCGCATATATTGGGATGTTCCAGAAAGGAATTATACTTCCCCGCGAGGAGCTGCGTCAGATCAGGGTCAGAGATCTTCGGGGTCCGGATTACGATAGTGTTTGCGGCAATATCTCCGAGACGCTGGGCCTTTACGGTCAGGAGACAGGCCAGGCCGCCGACAAAATAGAACACCGGCAGGCCGTCCACAAAACGCAGGAGATTGCGAATCATGATCTGGCTGAAATGAAGATGAAGACCCTGTATATCCATCACCCTCAGATTCAGTAGCCTTTTGCCGAGGGTCTGGCCTTTCCACAGCCATTCGGACGCAATACCGTAACCGATCGAGACAATGAAGAAGGCAACCGCAGTAAGCGCGCCTGCCAGGTCGGAACTAATAATCCGCAAGAGGCCGAGCAGGACGCTTATTATCCCTGTTGCAGCCGTGATAACTGCCAGGTCGACGCTCCAGGCCAGAAACCTTGTTACAGGCCCCGCGAGTTGCAGGGAAAATCTGATCCCCTCAGGGGTCAGTATGGTAAATGTATTGGTTTTTTCGGTAAACATAATCCCTCCTAACCTCCCTTTACCAAAGGGAGGCTTCTGACGCAGGCTGAAGCGTGCGGCTGCCCGAATTACGACAGTTCATGAGTTACCTCTCTCTTGTTCCTTTTGCATTTTTCTGCCTGACAGGCAGAGGAAGAGGATGAGCAGCGAAAACTCAACGGCGGCAAAGCCTATCTTGAACGCATAAGGGATTACAGGCTCATGATACTGGGAGATGAACGATTCGATGAATCCTGCCCAGGTGAGCATAAGCGCAACTCCGAATATCAGGGTAATAAGATCTCCGGAAATCTTCCTGAGCCTCATGCCCAGAGATAAAGGATTGCCCCATCCTATCAGCGCGCCCGCAAGAATGAGCCCGGCCTGACCGGCGAGAAGCACTGCCGGTATTTCTATTACGCCGTGCGGCGACAGCCAGGCAACGAGGAATTCTGCTTCACGGGCAAGAAAATAATCTATGGTCACGGCCCCAAGGATAACGCCGTTATAAAAGAGCATCAGCACGGTCCCGACGCCCCATGTTATGCCGAGGGCCATGACAAAGATGCTGACCTTGGTGTTATGGGACATGTACCATGCGGCGCCGGTCATCTTGACTCCCTTGAGACGGTCTTCATGTACCGCTTCTTCCTGTGCAACCCGCTCTGAGGGGCTGCCCATGAGGTGTTCAAAGGGAAGGAAGACAGCTTTTGACTCCGGATCAAATGTGATGGCCATTCCGCCGAACAGAACCCCTGTCATGGTAATGATCAGTGACAGGGCGAATGCCCGCATGTGCCGTCTGAAAGTCTGCGGGAGGGTTTGAAAGAACCACTTCAATGGGGACAGCCGGTAAGGCTTTTCCCTGATCTCATGGATATTGCCGTATGCCCGAGCAACAAGGGATTCAAGATACCGACGGACCTCCTGCTCCGACGAAAAAGTCATGGTCCTCTGAAGGTCTGCCGATGTCCGCTGATAAAGAAAGTGAAACCTTTGTATCTCGTTCACGTTCATCCTGTATCCGGGCTCTGTTTCAAGCCTGTCCAGGACGGTCTCAAGCTCGGTCCAGTACCCTTTTTCAGCTTCTATAAATTTTTGCAGGTCGATGATCATATCAGCTGCCTCTGCTTTATCTCCATGTACCGGGAGATCAGGTCAAGGCACAGTCTCTCATGAGCCTGAAGGGAAAATCTCACGCCTTTCCGATTCAGCTCTTTTTCGAGTTCGAGCAGGTTATGCCACAGCATGTGGCCCCCGAGATTGCCGTAAATATCATTAACAGTCTTCACTCCCTCATTCGAAAAAAGCGGCCCGATCCCTTCAGGACGTATCATGGCAACTACGATTATGTGCTTCCGGCCCAATAAATCCATGTTCCGCAAAAAATTCTCGGCTATGACAGGGTCGTCGAGATTCGTCAAAAAAATCAGCAAGGCCCGTCTCCGTATCTTCGTCCCGATAAAGGAACTGAGTTCATCAAAATCAGGCGTCACAATTCTGGGCTGAAGCTGATAGAGCGCCTCCCGGCAGCTTCTGTAATGCTCCCTGCCG
The DNA here is from genome assembly GCA_963725545.1 of uncultured Nitrospiraceae bacterium. GTDB lineage: Bacteria > Nitrospirota > Thermodesulfovibrionia > Thermodesulfovibrionales > SM23-35 > DYFC01. Next base: position 21,208 of record CAVRZG010000022.1, read on the forward strand.
GATTTTGCCCGGATAAAATTATGAGCCTTATCGCTGAAGCCGATAACGCCGAAGAGGTCACCCTGCCGCCGGGCAGCCACTCCCATGACCATAGCCGCGGCTATCAACTTGTCGAGAAACGTATCTTCATAAGATTCCTCCGCCATCCCTTTTGTAAGCGGGGTTGAAACGGGGCTTATTACCCTGCCGCTCAGACGCGAAGAGTCTATGATTGCGTAAACTTCCTGCGTCCGTTCTATCTGGAAAACCTTTGTAACCGGGTGCCCGCGCTTTGCCGTCGCCTTCCAGTGGATATGATCATAGCTGTCTCCGTATACATATTCACGGAGCTTCTCAAATTCCCTTCCCTGTCCCACCTGCCTTTGCGTGTGGACCCCGAACATGCCACGGTTCAGAAAGAGGGCCGCGAGTCTTTTCCTTTCAACGGAAAGGTCGGGATAAACACGCACCTCAAAATTTGCCGGTGCCGATGTTCTGACGGACCAGAACCCAAGATACGACGCGCCTTCAATGAAGCATTTGTCAAAAGTGTATCTGCCGCGCCTGGAAGGAGTGCAAGGCCATTGGAAATGAGAGATTTTGTCTTTTTCAGGCAGCTCCGCGAAAACAACATCACGTTCTGTATGGATCTCGGGCGGAAATGCCAGCCCCATTCGCAGCAAACCCTTCCGCGCCCTGGCATTCCGGAGAGCTATGGGGATATTCCCTTCAATGTTTTTCGACATCCGGATAATCTCCGGAAATTCGGGGGTCACACCGTCGAGCCTCATGAAGGCCGCCGCCGCATCTACCGACACAAGCAGAAGAAATATGCCGACGATAACGGCAGAAGGTCCGGCAGCCTCGGGCAGCATAAACCCGATTCCGGCAAAGGGCATTACCGTAATACCGGTCCAGAAGATCAATCGGTCACGGGGGATGATCATCTCGGGACGGCAGCTTTTCTCAGGATGTCCTGGACCACTTCTTTGACTGTCAGACCTTCTATCTCATAATCGGGCCTCAGGATAAGACGGTGTTCTATGACGGGCTGGGCCATGATCTTGATATCGTCGGGCGTTACAAAATCCCTGCCGTCAAGGGCTGCGTATGCCCTGCTTGCAAGCAGCAGGGCCTGGGTGGCGCGGGGACCCGCGCCGACAAGGACGCTTTCATGGCTGCGGGTGCTGCGCACGATTTCTATGATATAACCGATCAGTTCCTCTTTCACAAAAATACCTTCAAGCGCCTCCCTGAGTTTTTCGAGCTCTTCAGGTCCGATTACAGCCTTCACCTGCCCTACTGAAAGTACCGCCTCGGGAGATTCCTTCCCGAGCATCCTGCCGGCAAGCGCGATTTCGTCTTTTGGCTCCGGATAATCCATCGTTATCTTGAGCATGAACCTGTCCTTTTGCGCTTCCGGCAGCGGATAGGTGCCTTCATACTCAATCGGGTTCTGCGTCGCAAAGACCGTGAAGTCCGGTGAGAGTCTGTAAGTCGCCCTGTCTATGGTGACCAGACGTTCCTGCATCGCCTGAAGCAGGGCCGACTGTGTTTTGGCCGGTGCGCGGTTGATCTCATCCGCCAGGAGAAAGGTTGTAAAGACCGGTCCTTTGACCAGCGTGAATTCATTCTTCTGGAGGTTGAAGACATTTGTGCCGATAATGTCCGCAGGCATCAGATCAGGTGTGAACTGAATCCGCGAAAAGTCGCAGTGAAGCACGCGGGCCAGGGTCCTGACCAGTAGCGTTTTTGCTATGCCGGGTACTCCTTCGACAAGAGCATGGCCGCCTGTAAAGATGACAATCAATGCTTTGGTAACGGCATCCTCCTGCCCGATGATGACCTTTCCCACTTCTTCCCTGGCGGACGTCATAACCTGCTTCAGATATTCTGTCTTACCGTTCATCTTTATTTCCTCTCTGTAGTAAAATGCTTATTTTATTATAGACCTCAACAGGCCTTTGTCTTCTTGCAGGCATTTTCTCCCCGGATTCTATAATCGTTTCGGCGTCTTTCAGTCTGCCGCCGAGACTGCCCAGTCTGCGGCGAAAGGTTTTTTTCCATTCATCCAGACAGACTGCCGGGAGATCATGGGGCTGAATATTCCGGCTGAGCAGGTTAACAAACCCCGAAAGATAATCCCTTCCGGATGTGATATCTTCTCCTGATGCTTTACCACGGCTCTCATAAGCAGGCACAAGACTGACCGAATTCTTCCAGATGAAAAGTCCGGCAAGCAGAAGAAACCCTGCAAATAATCCATGCAGGCGATATTTTCGCGCGAGCGCTGCTACGCCCGGCGTTTCCCGCATTCCGAAATGGGTTTCGTCATAGATCACCCTGCTTTTGTTGCCCGTCAACCACAGGAGAAACCCAGCTTGCCTTTCCTTGAGCATGGCTTCATTGCTTACCATATAGCTGTCCGTCGCCAATACCAGTGAACCCTTCCCAAGCTTCTTCTCAATCACCACCGGCCGGCTGTTCAGGTCATAGACTGTCTGCCATCTTGCATCCTTCAATTCAAAATACCAGGGAGAGTGCAACGAAATCGATTTCGGCAGCGCGGGAGTATCGACTGTCAGTGAACTGCAGACAACCTTCCTTTTTTCATTCCCCCCGGCATTGCAGGCAGCCTGTTCAGCGCCGCTCTGAGGCGGCTGAAGCATTTTTTCATCGTAGACGGGATGAAACCCCCATCGCTCTTCCAGTGAGACAAGTTGTTGTCCGCATCCGCCGGGACTTCCGTCAGGGCATTTTTTCTTTTCTTTCTGTCCGGCCGCGTTCTTCTCCTTTTTTTCTTTCTTTTTGACCTTTTCTGCAAAACTCTCCTTGCCTTCCGGGTAGAACATGAAGACAAGTCTGCCGCCTTCTGCCGCAAACCGCTCAAGCATCTCCACTTCCTTTCCGTCAACGTACCGCAGGGAGCGCACAGGCAGGCCGAAGAGAAAAAGCGCCGTATTCTCATTGCCTTTCAGTTTAGGCAGAGATTGATAGTTGCGATCTGCCGATATGTCTTTCAGGTTATTAAGGCTTTCATAGAAGACCTTGGCGCCGAGGGGATCGGACCTCAGAGATGAATAAGGAGGATAGATGTCCCCGGTCGAAAATCGCAGCATGAAAAGTTTTGCGATGCCGAAGATAAAAAGCAGGACAATCAAGCCTAGCGCGATAACAGGTGTGATTCTCCCCGAAGCCTTCTTCTCAGCCATTCCCCGCAACCCTCATTATACTCTCCTGGTTTGCACGAAAGTCTTTCACCATGCTGTCTGTTACCTCGTGCATGCCGTACCATATGGTGTCGAAGATATCCCTGTTCATGGAAAAAGGCAGAAGAAGGTCAGGCATATCGCCGGCCTTTCTTGTCAGTTCTCTTTCATAATCCCTGTTTGATTTGGACCGTGCGAGGGCAATCATCCCCTGCTGTGAAAGGTGCGCAAGGCAGGCAAGATACAGCGCCCTCAGCGCAAACCGCCTGTTCCCCTGTATCATGAAATCCCCTGCAAGTTCCAGCCACTTGTCCGCAGGGAGTTTCTCTGCGGACAGATCGTCTCCTGCGATATCCGGTATCGATCTCCCGGAAACAATTACCTGTTCTGTTTTTTGGACCTTCCTTTTCTGCAGCATTCGCCATACAGTAATCGCCAAAAAACATACGGCAATACAGAGGAGAATGAATAACAGAAGGTTTACCGATTTCGTCCAGCCGAGATCCAAACCGCCGCCCCTGTCCCTGAACGTAAACAGTCTGCCGAGCTGTTTAATGACCCACTCAAGGAATGAACTGAACCATTCCCCGACCTTGCGGAACCCGGTCTTCATTATATCAAGCGCTTCATCCATAAAAGCTGCGAACCATCCGGTGCGCTCCTTCATCGGGGGCTTCTCGCGGGGCATCTTCCATGAATATTCTTTCTTGGACAGCTCTTCGTTTATTGATCCGTTCAGTTCGTCCGCTGAAAAAGAAGGGACTTTGCCCGGTGAAGGCAGGTTGTCGCCGGCACAGGTTTTATAAGGTGATACAAAAAGAAAGGACGACAGGAAAAAGCATAGGACCATCATTCGCATCGCAGTCCCTCTTTTTCCGTCTGAAAGCCTTTCAATTCGACCAGCAGGTCCTCTCCCGTATGCAACGATTCGCCGTAAAAGCAGCGGAGCGTGTAAATCGCCTTCATGAGCGGGTCCACCAGGACATAGACTATTACAAGTGCCGCCGCAAAAAAAGTTGTATTGAACATGCTAAGACCGGCCCTGGTAAAGACGGTCTCAATTCCAAAAAAAGTATTCAGCATATGCGGCGTCATAAACATGACCATGACCGTATTTAAAAAGACAAAGAAGCCGAACAGGGAAAGTATTGACAGCAGAATGTGGTTTTGCGCCTGAAAAAGCATTGCCTGGCGAAAAGATTTTCTGCAGACGTCCCCGATGCCGGCTGTTCCTCTGCCGCCCAGGACCGTAACATTCTGATAAAAAGCGTATGTCCAGCCGAGTGGGACAAGCGCGAGCGCGGCAACAGGCAACGTAAGAAGCCCTGTGGGCTGAACAGCGGTCTGGATGACGATCAACCGCAGTACCCTTTTTATTGACCACCCGATGGACGGTCCGTTTGAGATAAGGGTACTAAGCTGTTCGGCAAAGACCGCCTGCAGGCATTTCATCCACACAAACAGGACCGCAACGACAAAAGAAGCTTCCGCGGCATGTCGATAAGCAAACGCGTCGCGGCTCATGTCCGCCCAGAAGTAAAGGAACCCGGCGACGAACGGAAGGCTCCCGACATAGTAGCCGATGAATATTGAAGCCGGGAGAATACGCAGGAGGTGCGTCGCTTCCTCAATAATTCCGACAGCGGATTTGCCGGACTGCCTTCTCTTTTTTCTGCTCATTTTATCATGTCCAGCGCTTCCTTCCATACCGCTCCCTCATGGAAAGAAGAAGGTATGGAAATTAACAGCTGCCCGAGAGAATAGAAAAGTATCCAGAGAAGGAGGAGCCCAAAACAGCACCCGGCGAATCCCACAACCCCTCCGAAGCTGAAGCGTCTCTTCTCCGGATGCTGCAGCCCGGCGCTCAGACAGGATGCGCAAAGAACGCGGTCCTCATGTTCCGTAACGCATTCCCTGCAAAAGAACCGTTTGCATTCGGGGCAGACCGCGACCGCCTCACGGTCGGGATGGTTCATACAACGATGTCCGGCGAGATCATTCATGCATCATGCCCCACGGGGTGAACTCCTGAATTTCTTCAACAGGACAAGCCCTGCGATACCTGACACGAAATAATACGCGGCAGACAGCACCTGCACCCCCATGAGAAACGGGTTTCCAAAAGGGTCCAGAGAGGTATAAAGCAGCAGCATCTTTGCCTGGCTTCCCATTGATGCAGGGTTCATAATGCCGGTGAATATGTATATCCCATACAGGAGAAGCGAGTGCACCAGTAAATATATAAGCGCAGACCAGGTCAGACCGATGAGGCCACCCTGCATGGCGCTGCCGTGCTGCTTGATCGCGGACAAAATGGCGAAGATGACGGTCACGGAGATGATTATTATTCCCGCGTAGGTAACGGCGATGTGGTTCATGACAATATCGACGGCCGAATATGCGGCGCAAAGCACGAGCAGCGGAAATAACACAATGTGGAATATCCCGCTGTAATTACTGACCGGTCCCACAGATGAAGAGGGTGCGGCGCGACGGATGGACCGTGTGCCCGCAGGGACACTTACCGGCATCTCCCGCATCTGAATTTCGGCGCTTTTTAATCGGATATCTTCTGTTGAAAGTCTCCCCTGAGCGGTTTCTATGACAGGCCGCAAAAGATCTATGACCTTCAGCGCGTTCTTCAGCCTGCATAATGAAGGCAGTTCTTCCGTGGTCACCGCAGTCAAAAGGTAGCTTTTGCTCGTCGGCCCCAAAAGAATATTTATGACAAGGAACAGCGAAAAAAAGACTGCGATGGATGGGAATATAATGTTCCAGGGATTTCCGGCGAGGAATGATATCAAAGCATGAAGAGCAATAAGCACGCCTAAAACAATATTCAGGGTCTTGCCTTTCGAGGTCCCGCAGGCAACGATTGCTTGTATGTCTTTATAATAGAAGCGCTTGTAATCTTCCGTATAACCCGTGTTATACAGGCAGAGCAGATGGTCCGCGCCCATATAAAGTCTTGCGCGCGTCCGCACAATCAGCGCTGTGCCTCCCTTTTTCAGACCTCTGCCCGGAAGTATTATGTAAGAGTCTTTTCCGGTCATGCCCTGCTGATCAACCATCCGAACAGGAAAAGCCAGCCTGTCGTCTGGACGCCTGAGAGAAGGATTGCCAGGACAAACCGCAGCTTTGTCCTCGGTATAATGCTTGAAGGGGATTTCCAGTGGCGGATTGCAACATATAAACTCATGGGGGCGGTAATAACAGTCACCCATATGAATATGACGGGTACAATGGCAAGAGCCAGGGCAATGTCGTCATAAAGCACGCGGTGTGTTTCAAGGTCCCTGATCTTCTTCTTTTTCTTTCCCGCAGCAAGGCATAAAGGGCATACATGCCGCCCACCGAATTCCACATCGCACAGGGAGCACAGGAACCTGCCGCAGAGCGCGCACGGCACGACAGCCCTCTTCTGCGGATGAAAGAAACACCCCGGCTCATTCTCCAGAAGCATTGTCTCATCCCCGGCAGATGATTGAGTTTCTTTGAATAATGCGGGGAATATCTCCGCCTTTACCGGATTCTTACAGGACGGGCAATTTGCCGGACCCGACGTATTGTACATCTGATAAGGCAGCGGTATCCTGCAATTCGGGCAATATATCGGGAAAAAGTTCATATTTTCAACTCAGACATTATGCTCGAAGACCTTACTTCCGTATCACCCTCGTATTGCAGATACGGTCATGCAAGGCCCTTTTCTCTTCATCGAAGGCAGCCATAATATATCCTATCATAAGAATAATCGCGCTCAGATATTCCGCAAAATGCCGGCCCAAGGCCCTGAGATAGCTTACACTCTCACCTTCCGCGGTGACCACCTTCAGTCCGCAGGCCATCTTTCCGGGGGTTGCGGCATATTTGCCGATGAAGAACGTCACATATGCCGCCTGCATCACAAGCTGAAGGACGGATGATATGCCTTGTGCGGCAAGATACATGCCGGACATTCTTTCGCCGGGGTCAAAAGTCAGAAAGCTTACCCCAAAAAGAAGGAACAGCATAAAGGTCAGAACCATATTGACCAATCCCATTATGATACCGTCAATGGTTTTTGCGCCAAAACGTATCCAGAAGCCGCCGTATTCCATGGAAGCAGGCATCACAGCCCCTTCCCTCAGCTTCTGGAAAAATACAGGTTTGCACGAAGCGCAGATCATCGAGTCTCCATAAGCGACCATTTCTTCATCAGGAAACCTTCTCCCGCATTCGACGCAGGCCGACATCTTTTTCCCCTCAAAAGGTTCGGAAGTAAATAGTCTCTCCGAATCGACTCCGGACTCCGTTGTTTTTTCCTGCGGAGCTGCTGCGGATACGTTTGAGTTGTCCCTTTTTATCTTGCCATAAGGCTGCCACCTTGATACCAATTCATTCCAGACAAGGGTATCAGGCCCGATCTTCCCTTGCAGGACGAGCTGCTCTATCTCATAGTCAGTTACCGGTCCTACTCTCTTTTGTCCGTCGGTATAATACCAGTTCATATTTTTCTATCTAACTAAAGACCTGTTCTGGAAAATCCCTCCTGACCTTCCTTTTGCAGAGGGAGGGATAAAGACTTCTTACCCTGTATTAGTATACTTTATTGTCCAATGCTTATTTTAGCTGTCGGCATCTCTCCCATCATCTCCGGCGCATAAGATGCGTCAATCTTTGCGGGCGGGAGATAGAAGACGCCTTCTGTCCTGTACTGAAGGTCCTGCCGGCAAGAAAGGGACGAGCAGCACCGGACTACAAAAAGCTGTATTATGAGGTATAATCTTCTGTGAACATTTACCTTATTGACGGCAACTCCTATGTGTACCGGGCATACTACGCCATCAGGGGACTCACAAACTCCAAAGGCTTTCCGACGAACGCAATATACGGATTCACCACTATGCTCCTCAAGATCATCAGGGAAAAGAAACCGGACAGCATTGTTGTATCTTTTGACTCGCCGGAGCCGACAGAAAGGCACAGGATCTTTGAGGCCTATAAGGCGCAGAGGCCTGAAACTCCGGGCGACCTCATTGAACAGCTTCCCTATATCAGAAAAATGGTCGCTGCCCTGAATATTAAGGTCTATGAGATCCCGGGATATGAAGCGGATGATATCCTGGGGACCCTTGCAAAAAAGGCTGCGTCGCATGGAGCGCATGTCTTCATCGTGACAGGAGACAAGGACATGCTCCAGATAGTCAACGATCAGATCAAAGTCTACGACCCGATGAAGGACAAGGTCTTTGATGAGGCATACGTGAGGGAAAAATATGGGGTCGGACCCGGAAGGATACCGGAATACATGGCCCTTACAGGAGACGCCATTGACAATATACCGGGGATTAAGGGTATCGGCGAAAAGACGGCGAGGGAACTGCTCACCGAGTTCAAAAGTCTTGATGAACTGCTCGACAATGCCGGCAGGATCAGGAAAGAAAAACTGAGGTCCCTTGTGTCTGAATATGCGGATACTGCCCGATTAAGCAAGAGGCTTGCAACACTCGATACGGAGGTGCCGCTGGATTTTCATTTCGAAGAACACAGCCTGAAAGATCCCGACTGGACGGCATTGCTTTCATTGTGCAAAGAGCTTGAATTCGGAAGTCTCATGAAACTCGTTCCATCGGTTGCCTCAAAAGGCGGGGATTGTGAAACAGTACTCCTGCGTACACGCTTGCAGGAAGTCATTTCGATGATAAAAGATGAAGTGTCTTTCGATACGGAGACGACCGGAAGGAATCCTGTGGCAGCAAATCTCGTAGGCCTCTCAATAAGCATTGAAAAAGACCGCTCCTACTATGTCCCTCTCGCCCATGCCTATCCCGGCGTGCCTGAGCAACTGGAAAAGAAAGAAGTGATGCAGGACCTTCGCGGGGTATTCGAGGATAAGGATATTGCGAAGATCGGGCATAATCTCAAATACGATATCATGATGCTGAAGAAAGAAGGCATATCTGTCGGGGGAAAGCTATTTGACACAATGATTGCTTCCTATCTCCTCAATCCGAACAAACAGAACCACAGCCTTGAGGAAGTTGCGCTTCGAACACCTCTCGTACAGAAAAAAGGCTTTTCCGGAAGTCCTGGGCAAACGTCTTTCCTTTGCAGAAGTCCCTTTGGAGGAGGCAGCCCCTTATGCCTGTCAGGACGCATCCGTGAGCCTTGAGTTAAAAGGGGACCTGTTCAAGGAGCTTAAAGAACACGACCTCGAATCCATCTATTTTAATATGGAGATGCCCCTCATCTTTGTGCTCGCCGGCATGGAAGCAACAGGTGTAAAGATTGATCCGGACAAACTCCGGGAGATTGCAAAAGAACTGGAAAGGGAACTGGACTCGCTCACGAAGAGGATCTACTTTCTCGCCGGAGAAGAATTCAATATCAATTCCCCGAAACAGCTCGGGACTATTCTCTTTCAGAATCTCGGACTGCAGCCCGGGAAGAAAAAGAAGACGGGGTTTTCCACGGACATGAGTGTGCTTGAGGAACTCGCAGAATACCACGACCTGCCGCGCGAGATCCTGAACTACCGGAGCATGAACAAACTGAAAACAACATATATAGATGTGCTTCCGGCCCTCATTAATCCGGAAACAGGCCGGGTCCACACTTCTTTCAATCAGGCTGCCACAGCCACAGGAAGGCTGAGCAGCAGCGAGCCTAATCTCCAGAACATTCCGATAAAAGGAGAATGGGGGCGGCGTATCAGGGAGGCATTCGTATCGGAAGGCGACAACCTCCTCCTTTCAGCAGACTATTCCCAGGTTGAACTCAGGATACTCGCCCATCTCAGCGGTGACGAGGGGCTTATCAATGCCTTCAGAAATAACATGGACGTCCATTCAAGGACGGCATCCGAGATATTCGGCGATACCGTTGGAGAGTGTTTCTCCTGATGCGAGGCGTATCGCCAAGACAGTCAATTTCGGCGTTATTTACGGCATATCACCGTTTGGTCTCTCGGAAGCCCTCAGCATATCGAGAGAGGATGCACAGACAGTACATAGACCAGTATTTTGCGAGGCATCCGGGTGTCAGGTCTTATATAGATAAATGCATTGATGACGCGCGGTGCAATGGATATGTTACGACGCTCTTCGGCAGAAAACGCGCCATACCGGAAATACACAGCAAAAACTCCGCCATGAGACAGCAGGGTGAGCGGCTTGCTATTAATTCTCCTGTGCAGGGGACGGCAGCCGACATCATCAAGATAGCCATGATCCGCATATGGAAGAACCTGGCAGAAAAGGGATCAAGGTCGAAGATGATACTGCAAGTCCATGATGAACTTCTCTTCGAGGTCCCGCCGGGAGAACTCGATGATACGATGGAAATTGTCAGAAAAGATATGGAGGGAGTCCTTGATCTCTCCGTACCTCTGAGGGTTGAAATTCACTACGGCAAGAACTGGGCGGAGGCGCACTGACAAATGCGTTGCAGACTTTAGAATCAAAATTCAGTAATTTTGCTACAATATACGCGACATGTCATGAGGAGGTGTTATGAGAAAGAAGGTTCCTGCCGGTAAAGGCATTGCTAACGCAGGGAAAAAGAAGCTTCCAAAAAAAATAAAAGTGGCCCCTATCACACTAAGGAAAACAGCCGGCAGAAAGAAAGAGACAAAGCAAACTGTCGCGACGAAAAAGGTTCCCGCCGGTAAGGTCAAATCCAGGTGCAAAAGGGAAACCTGTAAAGGCCGAAGAAAAAAAATCCGGAAAGACCATCGGCAAAGTTAGCCCCAAAAGAAAAGCTCCTGCAAAAAAGGCAGCGGTAAAGAAAGAGAAAACTTTTCCGGCAAAGGTCAAAAAGAAAGCAGCCCTGAAAAAAGCAGACAAGATAATTAAGACGAAGAAGGTTACCAAAAAGGAGAAGCCTGAAAAGGCTGTCTCGAAGTCAAAAGCTGCGAAACCCACTGTTAGCCTGAAAGCCGCGAAAGAACGAACTTCTGCCGGCGGCAGCAAGAGAAAAGTCCTGACTGCGTCTAAGCCACGAACTAAGGCAAAGGAAAAATCCGGGGCTAGAATTTCCGGCTTGAAAAAGAAAACGCCGACCGCGAGAACACGTCAAGAAGAACTGTTGGGTATCACCGGCGCGGTGGTTGGGGTAGAGAAAGAAAAAAAGGGAACGTCTGAGAAGACAATCAAGGGAATTAAAGAGGTAAAAGAAGAAAAAAGACCTGAGAAAGAAATGCGCGCGGTCGTCCGGTCAGATGATGAAATTGAGGGCCGGGAAATCAAAAAAGATCTTTCCGCATATAATCCTCCGGTCTCACCCATGCCTCTTCCAGCGGAATATGGTGAAAACGGGGTCTCTCTTCTGACTGTCAATCCCTCAAGACTCTTTGCCTTCTGGGAAATAAAAGAAGATACCCTCCGGATCTTTAAGGGCTCTCCGAAATTAAGGCTCTATGATGTGACAGGCGTAGACATTGATTCTATGGACGCAAGCAGCTACATCGATATAGAAATAGACAACAGGATAGGTGACTGCTACATCAGTGTCAGCCCGGGGAAAGACTATTTTGCTGATATCGGCATTCTCTATAGTGGGGGAATTTTTATGGGCCTGGCCAGGTCTATGAAGGTTTCGACGCCTTATGGGACAGTTACGGACGAAGAGGTTGTGCCTGCGAGATTTTCAGATGCCGGGATCCGAGTCGGATATTAAATAGCAACAAAAAGGACATTAGCAACAAAAAGTTGCTGCCAGATTTTTCTGCTTTACACCTGCCATTATCCTCCTTCAAGCATCATTTGGTTGCATTCAATCTCCAAGCAGAAATTAATATTTATTAATATCAATATGTTATTGAACTGGTATCGATCTTGCTTAATCAAATAAAGATTATAAAGACATGAAATAATAAGCACATGAGGATGAATTCCTTGTATAATAGGCCCGTTTAAATGATTGCCGTTATGCCTGGGAGCAGACTTTGCAAGCATTGCTGGGCAGGCACGGATCTGGAAATAGGCGATATAGCTGGCGTTAGTTATCAATATCTATTCTAAAAGGAGGGTATGCGTATGAAAAAGATGGGGGTATCTTTGTTTGTCCTTATTTTCCTGTTCTGTCTGTCTGCAGGCCCTGTTCTTGCAGCTGATACCTCGAAAGAGGTGCAACAGCTCAAGAGCGAGGTTCAGAAGATGCTGAAGAGGATAGAAGAGCTGGAGAAGAAACAAACAGAGACAGTCACAAAAGTTGCAGAAGCTGAGAAAAAGGTTGAAAAGGTAGAAAAGAAGTCGCTTAGGGACCGGATTGAGTTCGGAGGTGAGGCCCGCTTTCGTGTGATGATTGACAATGCTTCAACAGACAAGGGGTTTTATGGTACCGGTCAGCCGGCTAAAGATGTGGACTACAGGGATAAGTCATCTTTCCCGCTGCGAATCAGGTTGAATGCCCATGCCGAAGTCGTTCAGGACTGGGTTGATTTTTATGCCCGTCTTACCATGAACAAACGCTGGGGCGCCTATGATACTTCCGCGACCGATCCGTTTAACAAGCCCAATTCGTTTGAGTCGAGTATCGGACATGATATGAATGCAAGGTTTGAGCAGGCATATATGACGATGAATCTGCCGTGGATCAACGGCAAATGGTATATCGGCAGGTTGCCGGGTATGGACGGAGCTCCCCAGCGGCAGGCGCGCACACTGTTCCCGAGACCGTTCATAGACTCCGAGATTGACGGTACATTGATTTCAATTAATGCCCCTGAAACTCCCCTCGATAACATGAGTCTCCCATGGACGTCAACGAGACTATGGGGAAAACAGAGCGAACCGGGAAAAGCCCCGACGCTCAAGTCTTATGAGGCAAAGGTTAAAGACAAAACAGGCATTATCCTTGGCTACCTCAAATATGATGAGTATAAACTGATCGACAAGACTACTGAAGAGGTAAAAGCCGACTCCGATGCTTTCCTCGCACAGGCACAGATCAAAATAGGCAAGGATACGGAAATCATCGTGGACGGGTTGACTATGGCGGACTGGCACATGCCCAATACCTCCAAGGCGGCATATGTTCCGGACCTCACCACAAATTACTTGCTCACAGGCGCCTATCTTGACACTCAGCTTATGGGTTTCCAGCTCTACGGAGCATATTACTACAGCCATTTCGACATCCCGAACCATAGTTTCAAGCCCGGCGGCACCGGAACTGAACAGAGTGTAGAGAAAAATGGATACCCGGGTCATTTATGGTTTGCAGGCTTCAACACCGGCGACCTGATTGATCGTAACCATCAGTTGACGGTTGAATTTACTGACGGAAGTGATGCATGGATTAACCCCTTTAACTACCGAGGATATAGGAGGAAAGGAACCGTGTCATCACCTGCGGGAAACTACTTCTATAATTCGAATGGTAAGGATACTGTCGGTTTTTATCCATTCAATGCCCAAATGTGGGACATCTACTATGACTACTACTTCAAACCCAGCGTCAGGTTCCGTCTTGGCTACATCGATGTCCTGTATACCAAGCATGACAAGGACAGCGGGGCTAATTTCTCGATTTTGGGCAGCTCGAAATTGCAGCATGACTATTGGCCGTATGCTGAAGTCAATATTTCTTTCTAGTTGAGATAAGGAAACGTAAGGTAAATACAAGACAATCCTGACTCCCCAAGATGGATTGCGAGGGAATGTCCCCGTGAGGCGGCCTTCCCTCATTTTTTTTAATGGTCAGGCGGAATGAAGAACCCTGGGGAGAGACCGCAGGGTATCTTAACGTAAGGAATTTTTTTTGTATTCGCTCGCTAACCCCGCGGCAAGCTGACGGGAATGCACTCGCTATCCGTTTCATGATGAGTAGTTGCAAGGAGTCTGATAAATGCATTAAAATCAAGACGGATATATTTTATTATATTCTTTACCGCTTCACATTGTCCTTCATTCTTTATGCCGGTGTAGCTCAGTGGCAGAGCAGCTGATTCGTAATCAGCTGGCCGGGAGTTCGACTCTCCCCACCGGCTCCAGATTTGTCAAGGGGTTTGCCATTTTTTATTCTAATGTATGAAAGCGTTGTGAGCAACTCGGGCGGATAGGAAATAGCGCTGCTGTGGACAAACAGATATCCCCTCTGCTCATCGTTTGTTTTTTGCCTCGATCATCTAAACTTTTTCAAAAACTGCGTGATATGCACATGCCTGATGCCTTTTTCGCCACCTTCCATCATTCTGTCCATAGAGACGACAAATTTGGGATAGTTGTCCCGTATCTGAAGGAGATTGCCGAATTCTCTTGCACGCGACTTTTCATCAGGAATAAGATAGGCAACCTGCACATAGAGCCTGTCCCCTCGTTTTTCGCAGACAAAATCGATTTCCTTTGAGCCCAACTGTCCGACTGTGATACTGTATCCTGATGCCCGGAGGTGCATAAACACGATATTCTCAAGCATTTTGCCGATGTCCGACGGCTGATAGCCAACGAGGGCGTGTCTCAGTCCGCTATCCTGAAAATAGTACTTCTCATTAATCTCAAAAATCCGCTTGCCGCCTATCTCAGAACGGCGTACCTTGAAGATGAGAAAGGCATTGGAAAGGAAGGAAAGATAGTTCAGGACAATGTTCGGTGAAATGTTGGTCTTCTGAGACTTCAGAAAATCACTGATCTTTTTTGCAGAAACCAAGCTTCCCGTATTATCCGCGACATATTCGACCAGCCGCTCAAGAAACGCAACATTCCTGATATTGAATCGCGCAACCACATCTTTAAAGAGTATTGTGTTGTTGATGCTCCTCAGATAGTCATAGACAACTGTATCATTTAGATCGAGATTGACTATATAGGGAAGCCCGCCGTATTTCATGTATTTCAAAAGGGTGTCTTCGGTGTTGTCAAGATTATGGAATACAAGGAACTCCGGATAGGAGAGACTGTAGACCTCCATTTCCACATATCTGCCGGATAGATTGGTTGCAAGTTCACCGGAAAGAAGATCGGCATTGCTTCCGGTGCAGTAAATATCATATCTGCCGCCTGCCTGAAGGTCCCTGAGCGCCCTTTCAAACTGTGATATGCCCTGAATTTCGTCTATCAAAAGAGTGGTTATTTTCCGGCTCTTTCCCGCATGGCTTATGTAACTCAGAAGGTTGCGATAATCCCTGATCGGCTCGAATTCATGCAGTTCTTTGTTGATGTACAGAATACTGTTCTTTTTCGTCCCCTGCCTGACAAGTTCATCAATTATCTGAAACAATAGATAACTCTTGCCGACTCTTCGCTGGCCGACGAGGACTTTGATGATCTCCTTACTCATGAAAGGCCGTAACCGGTCGAGATAGTGCGGCCGTTTGATATACTTTTTAATCATAGATAAAACATTCCTATCTTTATAGCTATGTTTTAAGTATACACAAAATAGCAGAAAGTTCAAACAGAAAATGACAGGATCATTCTCCGCAGAGACAAGCTGGATAGATTATCTGCATAAGCAAACAAAGGACTGTCAAAGCGGTACAAGGCAGAAAAAAAGGCTCTGCAATTCCTATCTCAGAATCCGAGGCATCCCGATTCACAGACTCATGAATTTCCTTCCCTGAATGGTCCCAAAGGAGAAAAAGTTGTAGCCAATTTTAAAAGTGAAGAGAAGAAGATATATTTAGGCGAAACAGTAATAATTTATAGTAATTGAATCAGCATTAAACTATGATCAACCTTATCCAGGCAGAATCTCCTCAGTTGCTATTCGCCATAAACATGCGTTTCATAGGTAGAATAGATGCCGAGGATGCTTGTAGCATCATGATCAACATGATGAATTTTAGAAATATTACCATTCTTTGCTGCAACATTTATGCTGCAATCACCAAATGCAACGATCCCTAAAATCGATGTGCAGGAAGCACTCCCAACCTTAGAAGAAACTTGATTATCTGTTGCTGTTACAGGAGCTGTGAGAGAAGTTACCAAAAATCCATTTACAGGCGCTTGTACCATGGCACACCCGCCCAATAAGAATATTGAAACCACCAAAAGCATAAGACATGTACCAACTATTTTCATAGTCAACCTCCCCTTTTTACTGTTTCGCCTATACAGCTTATACAAAATTTAAAATTTATTGTCAATACAATTTTGCCTTTACATATATTATTATTGGAATTTATCTGGAACACATAAAATGTTTTCAGGAAAATCACTGGAGTCAGCCAAAGGAAGCCGTTTTGGATTGCACGGAAATATTCTTTGATTTACTCAAAGAAGAACAGCATGCGGGTGGAAGGTGAAATTTTGCACAGTGCACCCCCTATGAGTGCACTGTGCATACAGCAATTTCTTTGTCGGGCTGCGCTCCTGGATAGTTTTGGGGAGATTACTGCGGGTTTCCAAAAATTGTGACACTTTTAGCAAAATTCTTGCCGTCGGCTTCTTCGAATATGACGGCTGCAATAACACCCACCTTTATGTCGGAAATAGACTTTGGCTGGTTATTCTGAAAAACCTTGGTCTTGTCACTAAAGGTGCTTGTGAAGCTGCCTTTCGTATCTTCCTTAAGGGTAACTGTCTTATTCACAGTGTCGACTGAGACAACTTGGCCCGCAAACATGTTTGTTTTACTTCCCTTATCTGCGGAGAGGGCTGTCGAAGCGAAAGCAACGATAATAAGAACTGAGAAGACGAGAGACGCTGTTTTTCTCATGTAGTTCACCTCCTTCCAAAAAAACAAATGTCCTGAGTTCATTAATAATTCTATAACATTTCACTCTCTTTTGGAAACACCGCTATTAGAGTGTCAACTCGTCAGGTACATAATCTGTAGGAAGAAAACCGACACAAAATAGAGCCATTATCTTACAGAAAAATCAGCCTGATGCCGACATATTTCTATCCGTCACAGATGTATAGTGTAGAAAGGAATTTCTCTGTGTTTGTTGGCAAAAGCTCTTGCGAGCAGTTCCTCTCGGGGGGGAGTAATGTTTTTTGCGTATTTAAGTGCGTCGTCGGTCGAATTTTCATAACATATTTAAAACAGAAAGGAGGTAGGGATGAAGAAAGCAGGTGCAGTTTTAATAATTCTTACGTTATTACTTGCTGTCGGATGCGCCTCACAGGATTACGTAAGGCAGCAGGTGGAACCTTTGATCGAGAGAATCAGCAAACTTGAAGCAAAGGTTGCATCTATCGATTCAAGAGTGAGCGCACTCGAGGGCAAAGTTGCCGGCATCGATGAGGCGAAGAAGGAGGCGAGAGAAGCCAAAATGCTCGCGCAGGAAGCGATGAAGACGGCAAAGGATTGCTGCGACAAGAGTGAAGCTTCTGTAAGGCGGGCTGAGAACGCCTCCAGGAAGGCTGAAGAAGCTGCGCAACGGGCTGAAGAAGCTGCGAAGAAGGCTGAAAAGGCATTTGAGCTGCATCAGAAAAAATAGGACCGCGGGTTTTGTCGGGGTCTGAAGGTCCGCCGGATCTCCAGACCCCTCTTTCGCACTTTCCCGGGTTACCTCAGTGTTGTTAAGTTCATACCTGCTGTAGCTGAGTTGCCTCTCCTGGATCATGTCACCAGACAAAGTCACCGTGCTCCCCTCTGTTGCAAGAAGGTTGACAGATGTGTGCAAAAAAATGGTAGAGCAGAATCTCGCTGCCCTACCTACAAGAAACCCCTGAGATGCCCCGATCATTATTCAGAGGATATGAGGGGTTTGACCCATCCCCGCCTTATGTCCGGTTAATTAAGCCAGGTGCAATGACAACTGCTTCAGTCTTTTTATTGCATTGACTTCGATCTGCCTTATCCTCTCCCGGCTGACGTCAAATTCGATCCCGAGGTTTTCGAGAGAATGAGGTATATACCCGTTGATACCAAACCTGTTGCGAATGATTTTTTCTTCCCTGGCGGGAAGTGAGCACAGTATCTTGTCAATCTTTACCTTTGTGTCGCTTTGTATCGCACAATCGAGCGGCGACAATGAAGCTGTGTCCTCCACGAAATCCATGAGAAAACTGTCCTCTTCCCCGACGGGCGTTTCAAGAGATATAGGTTCTCTTGATATCTGCATTATCTCTCTCACTGTCTCGGCTCCGATTTTCAGCCTCTCTGCAATTTCAACAGGCGCGGGCTCTCTTCCCATTGTCTGAACAAGTTCCTTTGTCGCCATCTTTATCCTGTTTACAACCCCGACGAGGTGCACAGGCAGTCTGATCGTTCTTGCCTGATCCGCCAGTGCGCGCGTTATCGCCTGCCTTATCCACCATGTTGCATAAGTGCTGAATTTATAGCCCCGTCTGTATTCGAACTTGTCCACTGCCCTCATCAGTCCGCTGTTGCCTTCCTGGATGAGGTCGGTCAGACTCAATCCCCTTCCTATGAATCTCTTCGCAATACTCACAACAAGCCGCAGATTGGCTTCTGTCATTGCTTTCTTTGCCGTAGACATTTGCGTCTCGCCCTCGATCACTAATCTCAGCGCCTCCTTCATTTCGTCTGCGCGCATGTCGTACAATGTCTCAATTTTCCTGATCTTTGATCTGAATATTTGACATTCTTTTTTCTTGTAATCCCTTCGATGACCTTCTTTCCTGAGCGTATCCTCAATGCTTCTCTGGAGGGCTTCAATTTCTGCGACCGATCTCTTCAATTCCTCCGATAGACTCTCTATAACGTCTTCCTTCAACTTGAGGCTGTATACCTTTTCGAGGATCTTGTCCCTATTATGGATCAGGGATCTGACCAGCGACCCGAGCTTTCTTATCTGCCCTGTCAAATCCGTCCGGTGAAAATATATGGTTAGTTCGATGATGGGTTATCTTTGCCAGGCTGTTGAGACTCAGATTTCTTTTCTCCTGCAAAGAGCCTATCTCCTTTGTAATCTTTAAAAATCTTTTCCGCTTCAATTGCGGAGTATCCGCGGCGACTTCATCTTCATGATTATGAACGACCTCTGCAAGAGATATCTCTCCCTGAATAATCTGCCTGCCTAATATGATGACTCTATTTAAGGCGAACGGCAGAGAAAAAAGTAGTTTGTAAACCTTCTCCCTTCCCTCTTCCATCTGTTTGGCTATCTCTACTTCCGATTTTTTTGTCAGCAGGGGCACAGTGCTGATCTCCCTAAGATAAATACCCAGAATATCATTTTCCCCGTCTATGTAGCTCCCCCTGTGTTCCCCGGCCTCCGGTGCTTCATTGTTCACGGTGTCGCCAATATACGAATCGTCTGTCGCAGTGTTGCAGTTGTCGAAGTAATTAAAATAACTATTCATAACAGTAACCTCATATGGTAAGAAATAGAAATTTAGTGAAACGCCTTATTTTTTCTCATAATAAATTCAGAGTGATTATGTTTATCCGGTCTTTGATGCAAGGCCGTTGAAAGTCCCCTCCCGAAGTGGTAGGCAGACTCCGCCTTTGTTCATGTGAGACAGAGCGAATTGCAGCATAGTCCTGCGTTTTTCAGAGTCGTGTTTGATTATCGATACAACCGCCTTCACGAACTCATTTTCAGTCTTGTCGAATAATTTTTTCGTGAGGCTTATCGTGTCATTTTCGAGACTCTGCCATTCTTTGATGATAGTTGCCAGTTCCTTGCTCTCAAATTTTGCCATTTATCTCTCCTTTCTTTGAGACGTAATAACTAAATTTTCTTCTGTGATGGGTCAACGCCCAGTTTTCTTCTTATCTTCTCCATAATGACCGACCGATAATTGCCGGCGTTTGTCAGGCTTTCACAGACTCCCCTGACTACCCGGGGATCCTTAAGGGAAGTCTTGTCGCGAGTGCCGGAGTCATTTCCAAGGTGAAAAGCAGTGAGCATATTTCTAATTGCCTCCTTCATATATCAGCCTTCAGGTTTTTTTATGCGTGGCCCTGCTTACGTTTAGGCAGAGTGAAGATAAATGAGCTTCCCTTCCCGGGGATACTCTCTACCCAGATATTACCGCCGTGTGCCTCAACCATTGTTTTGACGATAGAAAGGCCCAGTCCGGAACCTTCAGAATCACCCTGAACCCTGTAAAACGGATCAAAGATTCTGGAGAGATGTTGTGCCGGTATCCCAGTCCCGGTGTCCATAATCTGAATGACGACACTGTCATCCGTGTCCGATACCTTAACTCTTATGTCGCCGCCGGGATCTGTATACTTTATTGCATTGTCCAGGAGGTTTGTGATAATACGGTTTATCATCATCAGATCGGCGCTCACAGGAGCCATCAAGTCAGGACACTCAAAGAAAATGCCCAGCTGTTTTTTCTCGGCATTGATCTTCATGCTCTCAATATTTCGTGATACCGCTGATGCTATATCGATGGAATGGAAAATCGGTTTGTATTCTCTTGAATCTATCTTGAGAAAATCCATAAATTGCGTGAGCAGTATTTCCAATTTATTAAGGCTGTTTCTTACCAGCCCAAGATAATCCTTCTGACTGTCCGTCAGCGCGCCTATCTTCTCTGAAAGAAGCCTCGACACGGAGGTCCTTGCTGTCGTGACAGGGTTCTTCATGTCATGAATGAACATGCAAACCGCGCTGTTTTTGTTTGTCTCCGCATCCCTTTGCGTGGCTCCAAGCCCTACGGGCCTGATTCCCCTGAGCTGTTCCAGGCCCTTCACTATCCCCCGTAAAGTCATTGCTTCTTCAAAAGAGATAGACGGAACATTAAGCTCCATGTTGCTCTCCTTTCTTGGCGGCATAAAGAGTATTTTCTTCCCGGCCGTGCATAACATTTACAGATGCCATCCGATGCCGCTGCCGATGACCGATTTTTCGGCGGCGAAGTACATGCCACCCTGCAATATGTGACGGACAGCTTGCAATAGTTCGGACGATGCGGTTTCTTTTGCCACGTAACCGGTGGCCCCGGCCTCTTTAAGGATGTTTGCGGGATATTGCTCTTCAGGGTAGAGACTCAAGATCAGTATGGGCATCCCTGGTTTTATCTCTTTTATCTCCCTAAGGGTTTCGAGACCGTTTCCGTCCTGGATCGCGATATCCATAATAAGCAAATCGGGGTCCTCCCGGTTTATTGTCTTAAGTGCGTCTTTTTTTTGGCTGACATCATCTATTACCGTCATGTCGGTTGTCTCGGAGATTATTCTTTTTATCCGTTCACGAAAGATAATTTGATCATCAGCTATGAGTATTCTTGATTTCCAGTCTTTATCTGGTGGTAACATTAGCCTGTCCTTGTAATGACCTGGTTTGAATCATTAATGAAGATCGAAATGACCGCCCTTGAGGTTTCTGTATGGACGACCGAGTACGAATGGACATTTCTTGTGCTCCGGATTTCTGCAATATTCCTCGAGCTGAAAAAGGCTTGGGGAATAGATATCCTCATTGACTGCACAAAAACAATTTGACCATTTCACAAGGTGAGGACATCTTGTTTTGCTTTTCCCCATGTTCATGCATATTTTTTACCATTAAACAAGGGATAAGGGTATCAGCAGATTGCTTTTTTTTCCGTAGGAAAGTGGACTTATCTTTTGTAGGACTTTATCCTACAAAAGAACGAGGGACTCTAAATAGGGTTCTTTTAATCGACGAGACGGTGTTTTATCGCATAGTGGGTCAATTCGGCATTGTTCTTCATATCCATCTTCTCAAGTATACGGGACCTGTAAGTGCTGACGGTCTTTACGCTCAGGGACATCTCATCGGCGATATCCCTGATAGTTTTACCCGAGGCGATGAGCCTCAGTACCTGGTACTCCCTGTCGGAGAGTGCCTCATGAAGCGGTCTGTCGGCATCACTGTCCAGGGAAAACAGGAGTTTGTCGGAAAAAGAAGAGCTCACATATTTCCCCCCGTTTAAGATCTTTCGTACCGCTTTTATCAGTTCATCCGGGATGCTGTCTTTTGTCAGATAGCCTGAAGCCCCTGATTTTAAAGCACGAAGCGCATACTGCTCTTCAGGAAACATGCTTAATATCATGACAGGCAGCTTTGGTTTCATCCCTTTTATGTCCTTTAGTATCTCCAGACCGTCCCTGCCGGGCATGGCAATGTCCAGGAGTATCAGGTCATAGTCATTCTTCCCTATCTTTTCCAGGGCTTCCTGGCCGTTGCCGGCTTCACCGGCAACTTTAATATCATGTATTTCAGAGAGGATATACTTCACACCTTCCCGCACAACAGCGTGATCATCAGCAATAAGTATCTTTATCATAGGTTTCTCTCCTTGTTCTCAAGCGGAATATTCACTACAATGGTTGTTCCTTTATCATGGATACCTCTTATTGTCAAATCACCTGACCAGTGATTGACCCTTTCCTTCATGCCCATCAATCCGAAAGAGTCATGAGCAGACAACTGTTCTTCCAGTATCCCTTTGCCGTTGTCTGCGACGCTTAGACTTAACATGCCTTCTTTCTCTCTCAAGCCGACGCTGACTTCGGTTGCTTCCGAATGGCGGGCGATGTTGGTCAAGGCTTCCTGAAGGATCCGGAAGATCGTTGTCGAGAGGTCCCTGTCCAGCTCGGCATTGTCCATATCCACGGATATATCGCATGCTATTCCAGTCCTTAACCCGAATTCTTTCACATGCCATTCCACTGCTGAAGCCAACCCGAGGTGATCGAGTATCCCCGGCCTTAGTTCCGAAGATATTCTCTGGACCGCCTTAATGGCGGCATTTATGAGATCCAGACTGTTTCTCGTCTTCTCCGCGAGCAAGGGTTGCTCCTGCGGCAGCTTCTTCTCGAGCCACGAAAGATCTATCTTAAGAGCAGTCAGAATTGTACCAAACTCGTCGTGAATCTCACGCGCTATCTCCGTCCTTTCCTTTTCCCTGACTGACTGCAAATGAGCATTGAGATGGCGAAGCTTCTCGCGCGAGTCGGACAGACGCTCCTGGCTCTTCTTCAGCAGGTTCTCGGATTGTTTGCGAACGATGATTCCAGCCAGTGTATTTGCCACGGTTTCAAGAAAATCTTCTTCCTTCCTGTCCCTGATATGCCATTCACCCAGGTAGATATTTATTACTCCGAGTGTTCTGCCTCCAAAGACGATCGGCACCGCATAATGACCATGAGGTGAGCCTTCGCCGCAAATATCGTGCTGATTATTGATGTGGTCCACGAACTGTGTCTGCTGTGTAAGCGCCGCTTGTCCGCAGATACACCTTCCGAAGGGAACATAAGCACATGATTCTTTAAGGGCTTCGGGGAGATTGTGCCGGGCTCTCATTGTCAGTAAGTCCGGGTTGTTTTCAACAAGGTGTATGCATCCGCTTGATTCGGATGAAAGCCAGGGCACTGAAAGGATAATAGTGAGGGTCTTCTTCAGGAACATATCAAGCGGTATGTCCTCCAATGATGTGCTTAGTACCATGTTTATAGCAGCCTGGTTAAAGTAGTTTTCATGCATCTCTTCGTCGAGGTTGAACCTGTGAATGGCTTCTCCGAGCAGAGTTGATATCGACTCGATGAATTCGACCCTCTCAAGTGGGACCATCCCTTCTCTTTTATCCGCGAGATGTATAGCTCCCACAACAGAGTCCTTATGCCGGACCGGGATAATTGCCATTGATTTAAACCCGGTCCTTATGCAGAGGGCCCTGAATCTTGCCTGGTCCGTTTCGGAGAGTGTCTCTGACAAACTCGAAGGTGTTATCGCTTCGGAAGGAACCGAACGGTGTCATGTCCGACAGTCGGTGCGTTTTCTTTTCCCCCAGCATGATACTGAGACAGGCGTACTGAAGATGCTTGATGGAAATCATGTTCTCCGGTTCCCA
Organism: uncultured Nitrospiraceae bacterium; assembly: GCA_963725545.1. Taxonomy (GTDB): domain Bacteria; phylum Nitrospirota; class Thermodesulfovibrionia; order Thermodesulfovibrionales; family SM23-35; genus DYFC01. Next base: position 45,071 of record CAVRZG010000022.1, read on the forward strand.
GAACTCGTCATTGAATCCGGTACTTGATTCATATGGTATATTGCCTTCCTTATCCAGTATCCCGACGCCGATGCAGCAGCATCCTGTCCAGCTCTTGATGAGTTTTGCAACAGAATCAAGGTAATCTTTTCTGGAGGACGCGCCGGAAAACAACTTGAGCAGGTCATTGGTGGCCTTGACACGGGTTTCTCCCTGCTTCTTTTTATCGATGTCCAGAAAATAGACGGAAAGACCGTCTTCCGAGGGGTAGGCGCGCACTTCAACCCATATATTGTGAAGGGGGAAAAGAGCCTCGAATGAGACCGGGACTTTTTCGTTCACGGCCCTGTGATATTGCCTGTCAAAGATCGTACCGATCTCTTTCGGAGACACATCCCAGATGCTTTTCCCTATTAAGTCCTCATATGGCATTTTCCAAAGACGCACTGCTTCGCGGTTCAAATAGGTAAAGCGCCACTCCTTATCGAGAGTAAAAAAACCATCGCTGATACTTTCCAGAGTATTCTCGAGTTTCTGCAATGTTTTGTTAGCCTTTGCGAGTTCATCGGCTATTTCGCGGCATCTGGATTCTGATTCTCGTAAGGCATCTTCAGTCCTCGATGAGTGTTCGGAAATATGAATCTGCAGGTCACGGACCAGTTTTCTAGCGTCCGCCACGCTCATCTTTGGGATTTCTGGGTGAGTTGGGTTTTATCCGGCATGGGATTTTCAGCCTGCCGGCGAAATTCGTTCGGTGGACTTGGGCTTGATTTCTTCCCGGGCAGAGCTTTTTTGCCTTTCTCCCTGGGATGCTTGATCGTTCCTGATTCCTTTCGGGACATTTTTAACCTTTATTCAGAAGCCTAAATGAAAAAAAGGCTCTTTGTAAATATATCATAAAATCGAAGATTTAGTCTGTCTCTGAAGTCATCCGAATAGATGCCGCGAAGCTGTGTAGGACAAATGCCTACAAAAAGATGAGAAAATGTCCTACATGAAAAAAAGAAAGAGTCCGATTTTTTCACATTTGCTAACCATGTATTATTGAATAAAGACGTTACAATAAAACAGCAGGAGGCAGAATTCCACGATGAATGTGATCAGAGGAAGACGACAAGGGCTGAAGTAAAAGAATTTTTCAGTTATGGAATATGAAAAGACTCGACGTCGCAAATTGACTCGTTGAAAGAAAGGAGAGATGAAAATGACAAAACGTATATCAGCCGTCCTCAGCGTATTGGTGGATATGAAGGTGGGCGAAGGCGCCGATATCAAGAACCTTATCGAGAGACTTGAGTGCAATTGCATCGAAAGCAGCGGTGAAGATGCTCAGGTCATCAATGTGAAGATACTTGACCGCAAGCTCATCATTGAAGAATAGCACAAAAACCTTTTCCCGCGCGGGATGCAGTTGCATTGAGGGACCAGGGGCATCTAACGAAGAAAAGGCCTTATTTGACCGACGCTGTATCCCAGAATTTCCACTTCAGATAGTCGTTGATCCCCCTGGCTGCTTTTCTGCCTGCGCCCATCGCCAGGATGACGGTTGCAGAGCCTGTGACAATGTCGCCACCCGCAAATACTCCCGGCTTTGAAGTCATTCCCGTTTCATGGTCTGCTATTATATAACCCTTCTTATTCAGAAATAAATCCGGCATGTTCCGGGTCAAAAGGGTGTTTGACCTGGTGCCGATTGCAGGGATTGCCACGTCTATCTCAAGCTGGAATTCGCTCCCTTTTACAGGAACAGGTTTTCTCCTGCCGGACGCATCCGGCTCCCCAAGTTCCATCTTCATGCATTCCACACCGCAGACATTCCCCTTGCCGTCATCAATAAACCGGAGCGGATTTGTCAGGAGCAGAAACTCAATGCCTTCTTCATGGGCATGGTGAATCTCGGCCTTTCTCGCCGGCATTTCAGCTTCCGAGCGCCTGTAAATGAGATAGACCTTTTCAGCGCCGAGTCTCATCGCTACACGGGCCGAGTCCATGGCAACATTGCCGCCGCCGAATACCGCGACTCTCTTTCCCTTCTTTATCGGAGTGTCATATTGGGGAAACAGATAAGCCTTCATAAGATTGGCCCTTGTGAGAAATTCATTGGCCGAATAAATGCCGTTGAGGTTTTCTCCGGCTATGCCCATAAACGTCGGCAGGCCCGCGCCTATTGCGATAAAGCAGGCGTCGTATCCGTGCTCATTCAATAATTCATCTATAGTAAACAGATTTCCGATGACCGCATTCATGCCTGACTTCGACCCCGAGCTTCTTAATATAGTCCACTTCTTTCTCTACAATGACCTTTGGAAGCCTGAATTCGGGAATGCCGTAAATGAGAACACCGCCCGGCTTATGCAGGGCCTCAAACAAGGTGACCTGATGGCCGGATTTTATGAGATCGGCGGCGCAGCTCAGACCACCCGGCCCGGAACCGATTATCGCCACTTTCCTTCCGGTGGGTTTCGGTCTTTCAGGAACCTGGATTTCGCCTTTGTCTCTTTCATAGTCGGCAACAAACCTTTCAAGATTTCCTATCGCGACAGGTTCTCCCTTTTTGCCGAGAATGCACATGGACTCGCACTGTATCTCTTGCGGACATACCCTGCCGCAGACAGCGGGCATGGCATTTTCTTCCTTTATCTTCCATGCAGCTTCTATGAACTTGCCTTCTTTTACCAGCTTGATGAATGAAGGGATGTCGACCGACACCGGGCATCCGGTCCTGCAGGTTGGTTTCAGGCAATTCAGACACCGGGATGCTTCTTGCATTGCCTCTTCCGGGGTATATCCGTAAGGGACCTCCATGAAATTTCTGGCCCTTACCAGAGGGTCCTGCTCTCTCATCTGTAATCTGTTCTTTCGGTTTCTTTTTCTGTTCCATTATTTGACTCCTGTCTGTTCTTTGTACCGGTCGAACGATATCTTTTCCTCTTGCAGATACATCCGCTGCCTTGACATCAGCAGATCAAAATCAACTGCGTGGCCGTCAAATTCGGGACCGTCAACACAGGCAAATTTTGTCTCTGCCGCCGACTTCGACCCTGCAGGCGCCGCACATGCCTGTAGCGTCAACCATTATGGAATTCAGACTGACAATGGTCTTCACATCATATTTTCCGGGTTGTAACACAGACGAATTTCATCATTATCGCAGGACCGATCGCATATACAAGTGCAACTCCTCCTCCTTCGCGGAGTTGCTCTTCCAAGCGGAACGGTCACGACAGCCTTTCTCCCGTAAGAGCCGTCATCCGTAGTTATTATCAACTCATCAGATACTCCGCGCATCTTCTCTTCCCAGAAGATCAGGTCCTTCATGCGTCGCCCCGATGATCGACACAACGGTATTCCCCGCTTCTTTTAAGGCCCTGGCAATCGGATATGTCGGAGCAATCCCTACGCCGCCGCCGACACAGACGACCTTGCCGAAATTTTCGATGTGCGACGGCATACCGAGCGGCCCTATGACATCCATTATGGAGTCGCCTTCTGCGAGTGCGCCAAGTTGATGTGTCGTCTTCCCCATCTTCTGAAAGACAGTGGTAATCGTTCCTTTTTCTCGTATCAAAATCCGCAATAGTCAAAGGAATCCTCTCGCCCTGCTCATGTATCTTCAGAACGAAGAAATTGCCGGCCTTTGCCTTTTTCGCTATATCCTTTGCCTCGATTTCAAATAACGATCACGGCATCAGATAATATTTCCTTCTTTACAATCTTGAACATCGCATCTCCTTCCTGCTGCAAAATGAGATAATGTCCCAGAATATATGGGCTTGAAATAGTATACACCTGCAACGATTGCGAATGGAATACTGCTGAAAGTACAAACCCGTCAGGACTTTCATACGCACGCAAATGAAACAGTGGAAGGTCATTACCGAAGACTTCCCGATGTGAATGAGACGCGCATATTTTCAGACAAAAACGATTTTTTGAAGGCCTTCAATTTTTTTCCTTGACAAGACATGATGCTTTTCAGTATAACATAACCGCTTATGCCTGGAACGTATTTACCATCAGAATATTTACCGGTTCTTATCTTCATCATTATCGCTGACGGCCTTCGGGTTCGGCGCCCTTCTTATCGGCATGATCTTCAGGCCGAAAAAACCATACTATGAAAAGCTCATGCCCTATGAATCAGGTATGACACCGACGGGAGAACCCCGCTACAAATTTTCGATCAGGTTTTATATCATCGCAATGTTATTCGTTGTATTCGATGTGGAAGCAATTTTTCTTTATCCCTGGGCGATTGTCTTCGACAAAATCGGCATATATGCATTTATAGAAATGATTATCTTTATCGTGATACTGTTAGTCGGTTATATCTATGCCTGGAAAAAAGAGGCATTTGAATGGGACTGAAAATGAGAGGTAGGAAATGATTGATACATCAGCTATGGGACTTATTCAGGTAGAAGAAGACGTAAAAATATTGCCCCCGAATATCATCATAACCACCTTCGATAAGATTATAAACTGGGGAAGGTTGTCTTCAATGTGGCCGACCACTTTTGGCCTTGCCTGCTGTGCGATAGAGATGATGGCCGCAGGCGCAGCCCATAATGATTTAGACCGGTTCGGCATCATTTTCAGGGGCTCGCCGAGACAGGCGGACTGTAGTTATTGTTGCCGGTACCGTCACAAAAAAGATGGCCCCTGTCGTCAGAAGGGTTTATGACCAGATCCCGGAGCCGAGGTATGTGATTGCGATGGGAAGCTGCGCATGCACGGGAGGGGTTTTCAAAACTTACAGTACCGTTCAGGGATGTGATTCTTTTCTCCCTGTTGATGTATATGTGCCCGGATGTCCCCCAAGGCCCGAGACTTTGCTTGAGGGGTTGATGATGCTCCAGGAAAAGATCAGAAATGAAAAGGCGAGGTGGAGTCCATGGCGGTAACTGAAGTAAGAATTACTATTCACCCTGCCGGTACCGACCCGGTTCAGATAGCCGAGAAGATCAAGGAACTGTTTCCTGATCAGGTTATTGATGTTGCGAACTTCAGGGACCAGGTTTCCGTAATCGTTAAGAAGGATATGGTATTTGCCATACTCAAATATCTCCATGATGATCCCCTTTTCAGTTTTGATCATCTCCAGGACCTTACTGCCGTTGATTATCTCAAGAAAAAAGATGTCAGGTTTGAGGTTGTCTATAACCTTTATTCGATGAAATATCGCCACCAGATCCGCATCAGGGCACAGGTGGCTGAAGATAATCCTTCCATAAGTTCGGTCGTCCCTATCTGGGAGGGTGCCAACTGGCATGAAAGAGAATGCTATGACATGTTCGGCATCAAATTCAACGGACACCCGGACCTGAGAAGAATTCTCATGCCTGAAGATTGGGAAGGATATCCGTTAAGGAAAGATTATCCGCTGAAAGGTCCGGAACTTGAGAACGACTGGATCGGATTCAGGGAAGTTCTTAAAAGGTCGCAGGAACTGAAAGAATTCGAGTGGGAAGGCTGAAATGATTGAAGATGTAGAAAAGATATTTGACACAAGAGAACTCAATGTCAATATGGGACCTCAGCATCCTGCTACCCACGGTGTATTACGGCTTGTCCTTGATATAGACGGTGAAACGATCGTGAAGGTCACTCCCCATGTCGGATATCTGCACCGGGGCATAGAAAAACTCGGTGAAAGTCTGAGTTACTTCCAGGCCCTTCCGCTCACAGACAGATTGGATTATGTATCCGCGATGTCGAATAACATCGGCTACTGCGTTGCAGTGGAAAAACTCTTTGGTATCGAAGCCCCCGAGAGGGCAAAGTTCATACGGACGATTGTCGGAGAAATGTCGAGAATATCGAACCATCTCCTCTGGCTTGCGACCCACGCTCTTGATATCGGGGCGATGACCGTATTTATCTACTGTTTCAGAGAGAGAGAGTGGATCCTCGACCTGTATGAGATGATCTGCGGCGCAAGGCTTACCGTCACCTATCCAAGGGTTGGCGGAGTAAGAAACGATGTCCCGCAGGAATTTCTCGACAGCCTATGGAAGTTTACGGATGAGTTCCCGTCAAGGATTCTGGAATACGAGACGCTGATCGATCAGAACCGGATATGGCTCCAGAGGACAGTGGGAATCGGAGTGATCTCAGCAGAAGAGGCGGTGAGACTGGGGAATGACGGGACCGACACTCAGAGGGTCCGGTGTTCCTTATGACATAAGAAAACACATGCCTTATGACGCATATGACAAGGTTGATTTTGAAGTGCCTATCGGTACTACAGGTGATACCTATGACAGATATCGCTGCAGGATGCTGGAGATGAGACAGTCAAATAACATCCTCAGGCAGTTAATCGAAAAATTGCCGGCTGGTCCGATTATGGCAGATGCGCCAAAATTTACTCCTTCAGCCGAAAGATATGATGATGCCGATTACTCATCCTACGAAGGCGTTGGCATATGTAATCGAAGAAAAGGTCTGCAAGGGGTGCGGCATGTGTCTGAGAGCGTGTCCCGCAAAGGCGATCTTCGGAGAGAAGAAGCAACCTCACGTGATAAATCAGGATCTCTGCCTGCAATGCGGGAACTGTTTTGTGACCTGCAAATTCAAGGCATTAAAACTGATACCGGGCGGCAAGGGGATGAGTGAAGAGCAGCTTAAGGAATTGGCTGCAGGTCCAATGCCGGAGGAGATCACGAAAGCTGCAGAATATATGGTGAAGCACTTCGAATTCGTGAAGAAGGGGCCCAAGGTACCAGAAGGTGAACTCTATGTGGCAACCGAAGTCCCCAAGGGCGAACTCGGTTTTTATTTTGTGAGTGACGGTTCGGGAAAACCTTTCAGGATGAGGTTGAGGTCGCCGTCATTTATTCATGCGGGCGTGTTGCCGAGACTGTGCAAGGGACACCTGGTTGCGGACGTAATCGCAAACATCGGTACGATTGATATCGTGCTGGGAGAGTGTGACAGATAATGAATACACTGACGAATATCATATCACCGGCTGCTGTCGACGCCCTGATCCAATTCGGAATCACGGTACTTATCATAATTCTCAAAATCGTAGTTGTTCTTGCAGTCGGGTTGCTCCATGTGGCTTACGCAACATGGTTTGAGCGTAAAGTCATCGGGCATATGCAGGTGAGGCTCGGACCCATGAGAGTGGGATGGCACGGGCTTCTTCAGCCTTTTGCCGATGGTATAAAGTTGTTTTTCAAGGAAGATATTATCCCAACGCAGGCCGATAAAACCGTATTCTACATTGGCCCGATCATCTTTATGGCAGCGGCAATGGTAAATCTTTCCTTTATCCCCTTCGCTTCTAATTTTGCAGTTGCTCCGGATGTAAATCTTGGTCTCCTGATGGTATTGGCCTTTGCCGGTATCGGCGTCTACGGAATATTCATATCCGGCTGGGCATCGAATTCCAAGTACGCCTTCCTCGGAGGTCTCAGGTCATCTGCTCAGGTGATAAGCTACGAGATCGCGATGGGGCTGAGCCTCGTCGGAGTGATGATCATGTCCGGGTCCCTGAATCTCACGGAAATCGTAAAGGCGCAGGAGGCATCCGTCTTCGGCATGTATGTGATACCTCAGATTGCCGGTTTTCTCGTGTTCACTATTGCGGCATTGGCAGAGACGAACAGGACGCCTTTTGATATGCCCGAGGCGGAGAGCGAACTCGTTGCCGGCTACTTTACGGAATACAGCAGCTTCAGGTTTGCACTCTTCTTCCTTGGTGAATATATTGCGATGATTATTATGGCTTCTATGGCAGCGGTATGTTTTCTCGGCGGCTGGACGCTGCCGTGGTATATCACATCGTTGCTTCCCTTCTTGAAGCTTGTGCCCGGTATTGTATGGTTTCTCATGAAGGTCTATGCATTCATATTTTTCTATTACTGGATAAGGGCGACGGTGCCAAGATACAGATACGACCAGGTGATGAAGATCGGCTGGAAAGTACTCATTCCGGTTTCACTGGCGAATATCGTGGTAACGGCACTAGTGAAAATTTTGATGACAAAGGGAGTCTAAGGTGACTGTCAGGGAAATTATAAAAAGATTTACTTTTATAGAGATATTACAGGGTATGGCCCTGACCTTGAAAATGATGTTCACTCACGCGGTTACCGTACAGTATCCCAAGGAAAAAAGGACGATCGCTCCCGGATTCAGGGGGCAGCACGCACTGGCAAAGAACCCGGAAGGAAAAGCAAAATGCACGGGTTGCGGTCTCTGTGCGACGATATGTCCGTCACAGTGCATCAAGGTCACCAGAGCCGGAGGGAAAGGTGGCCAATTATGAATTGGACATATTGAGATGCATCTACTGCGGCTTCTGTGTGGAGGCCTGTCCTTATGGAGCTATCGTACTGACCGAAAGCTACGAATATTCCGTGTATAAAAGAGAAAACCTGCTTCTGACAAAGGATAAGCTGTTAACCAATTGGGATGAATTTATGCCTGGAAGCAAAGGGGAAGTGTATTTCAAAAAATTCTGGAGGCCCATGTCCGAGGATTTTGGTACACCCGAGGGTCAGGCAATGTTCAGAGGAAAACGATAATGGTTTCGATAGGATTTTTCGCGTATTTTTCATTTGCGATTGTCATACTTTTCATTGCTCGTCGTAACGAGGAAGAAATCCGGTCCACAGCGTGCTCTGGATGCTTCTCCTGTTTTTCCATATCGCGAGTCTTTATCTGTTCCTGAATGCCGAATTTCTGGCAGCGATACAGGTGATTGTCTATGCCGGAGGTATTCTTGTCCTGTTCCTCTTTGTTGTCCTGCTGATGAACCTCAGGGAAGAGGTGACTCTCGGTAAATATATTAGTTTCGGACCAACGGGCCTGACTTTTGCCGTTGCTCTTTTTGTCGTTGTCTTTATGTCACTCAGGTCTTTTATAGCTGCGCCCCCCGGGTCAATATACTATCGAACTTATCAAGAAGGAGACGCATATCAAGGCCCTGGGAACATTACTATACACGCAAATTCCTCTATCCCTTTGAGATAGCCTCACTAATACTTCTTGTGGCAATTATCGGAGCGATAGTCCTTGCAAAAAGGAGGCTGAAGAGTTAAAATGGTTCCGTTAAGCTGGTATATGGTCCTTAGCCTTATAGTGTTTTGCATAGGCGTCTTCGGGTTTATGTCGAGAAGAAATATCATTATTATGCTCATGTCCATTGAACTGATGCTGAATGCCGTGAATATCAATCTTATCTCTCTAAGCCATTATCTGCAGGACCTGAGGGGACAAATACTTGCATTCTTTGTTGTTGCAGTTGCCGCTGCGGAGGCTGCCATCGGTCTTGCGATTGTGATTGCATTATTCAGAAACAAGGCCACTGCCCATGTGGATGAGATGAACGAGATGAAGGGATGATAAAAGTGAAGGGGTCAGAGGAATAATACTATGGAATTGCAATATTATCATATTTTAATACCGTTTCTGCCGCTTCTGGGGTTTCTGATCAACATCCTTCTGGGAAAGGAAGTTACGAGGTACAAGGCCCACTGGCCTGCGATTCTGGCAGTTGCGGTTCATGGATATGCTCCCTGGCCGCCCTGAGGGACGTTATGGCAGGACAGATCATAGACGCAGACCTTTATACCTGGATTGCTCTCGGGCTCTTTCAAGGTCTCAGTCGGATTTCTCATCGACCCGCTCACGGCGGTTATGCTGATGGTCGTCACCACCTGCGCATCTTAATTCATATCTATGCCGTCGGCTACATGCACGGCGATACAGGCTATTACCGGTTTTTTGCCTATCTGAGCCTCTTTACCTTCTGCATGCTGATGCTCGTTATGGGCAACAACTTCCTCCAGCTCTATTTCGGATGGGAAGGTGTCGGCCTCTGCTCATATTTCCTTATCGGATACTACTTTAATAAGAAATCAGCCGCCGATGCAGGCAAAAAGGCGTTTATTGTGAACAGGTTCGGAGACTTCGGGTTCGGCATCGGCGTCTTTATGGTATTCCTTACCTTCGGAACTCTCCACTATGCTGATGTCTTTGCCAACGTCTCCAGCATCGTGGGACAGACCGTCAATTTCCTCGGATGGAACGTTGATCTTCCGACACTGATAGCTCTGCTTGCTTTTCTGCGGTGCCGTCGGAAAATCCGCGCAGCTTCCGCTCCATGTCTGGCTTCCGGATGCAATGGAAGGTCCTACACCCGTCAGCGCCTTAATCCACGCTGCAACAATGGTTACCGCAGGTGTATTTCTGGTTGCGCGGTGTAGTCCGATATTCAACCTTTCCGAAATTGCAATGAATACGGTAGCGATTGTCGGCGCACTTACAATGTTTTTTGCAGCGACGATTGCTATTACACAGAATGATATTAAGCGAATAATTGCTTTTTCGACATGCAGTCATTTAGGGTACATGTTCATTGCCTGCGGCATGGGAGCATACGCTGCCGGTATATTCCATCTCTATACACATGCATTTTTTAAAGCCTTGCTCTTCCTTGCGGCCGGTAGCGTCATCCATGCAGTTCATACGAATGATATACAGGAGATGGGCGGACTAAAAAAATATATGCCGATTACCTATGCTGTATTTGTGATTGCAGGACTTAGCGCCGGCGGTTTCCCCGGGCTTGTCAGGATTTTTCAGTAAGGACGAGATCATTTGGTCTGCCTATGCATCCCATTCGTCCGTTGGCAAGTTTGTCTGGGTTCTTGCTCTGGCAGGGGCATTCTTTACTCCGTTTTATACATTCAGACTTATATTCCTGACTTTTCACGGAAAATACCGCGGAGCCGCCCATCATGAAGAGGCGGGGCATGGTTCACATGGATCGCTCATGCGTCCGGCCACGATTCGGGCCATGAATCTCACGGAGAACATCACTTTCACGAGTCGCCAAAGGTTATGACAATACCTTTAATGCTTCTCGCAGTCGGCGCGGTTGCCGCGGGCTGGGTAGGAATACCTCCGATACTCGGCGGAGGTGCTCATTTTGCGGAATTCCTCAAGCCTATTGTCGGACATCCTGAATTCCATGCCTCACATGCTGAAGAATGGGGTGTCATGGCTCTTTCTACTACGATTGCACTTATCGGTCTTGCAATGGCCGCATTCCTCTATCTAAGAAAGTCGGACATCCCGGAAAAGATCTCAAAGCATTTCAGCGGATTATACAATATTCTTTACCATAAATATTATGTTGATGAACTTTATAATTTCCTTGTTTATACAACCCACACTGAAGCTTGCAAATAAGGTCCTTCTCGGCATTACAGACGGGAAGATGATAGAGGGTGTTGTAAACGGTGTGCCGGGGCTGATCGGAAAATTCAGCCAAAAGCTGAGAAGATTCCAGACCGGTACGGTACAGCATTATGCGATCTTTATGGCGGCCGGTGCGGTCTTCATAATCGCCTTAGCAATACTACTTCGGTAGTATACGACTGATAGAGGAGAACAATGGAACAGGTAATAATGAATCAATTGAGTTATCCCATTCTGAGCACGGTAATATTCCTGCCTATGTTTGGCGCTCTCCTTATCCTAATGACCAGGAGAGTCATGGGAATCACTGAGCAAGTGGATTGCACTGGCAACAAGCATAGCGACATTCTTCTTGTCTCTCCCGTTGTTCACTGCATTTCGATAAAACAACACACAAGATGCAGTTTGCTGAGAAATACAGCTGGATATCCAACTGGAATATCAATTACTTCTCTGGGGGTCGACGGTATCAGCGTCCTCTTTGTTCTTCTTTCGACCTTGTGCGCCATACTCTGCGTCCTAATATCCTGGGAAGCAATTACCAAGAAGGTCAAAGAGTTCTATATTGCCATACTGCTTACCACTTCCTTTATGATCGGCGTCTTCTGCTCGCTGGACTTCTTTCTCTTCTATCTCTTCTGGGAGGCGATGCTCATACCGATGTTCCTCATTATCGGCGTCTGGGGCGGTCCGAACAGGATATATGCGGCAATAAAGTTCTTCCTTTACACTCTGGTGGGAAGCGTTGCTGATGCTCGTCGGCATCATCGTGCTTTACTTCTATTCAGGCAGGACCTTCGATATCCTCGAAATGATGACGAAGACATATCCTTACACGATGCAGTTATGGCTCTTCTGGGCGTTCTTTGCGGCATTTGCCGTCAAGGTTCCCATGTGGCCGGTTCATACATGGTTGCCGGACGCACATACTGAAGCTCCTACTGCGGGCTCCGTTATCCTTGCAGCAGTTCTTATTAAAATGGGAGCATACGGTTTTCTCAGGTTCTCCCTGCCCCTTGTTCCCGGATGCCTCAAAGGCAATGACCCCGATTATGATGACGCTTTCGGTCATCGGTATTATCTACGGCGCTGTCATATGCCTTGCTCAGACTGATCTGAAGAGACTCATCGCATACAGCTCCGTGAGCCATATGGGATTTGTCACACTCGGAATCTTTGCGCTGAACACCCAGGGACTGGAGGGCGGCATCCTGCAGATGATCAACCACGGGGTTGTGACAGGCGCACTCTTTCTGTCGGTCGGTGTTGTTTATGAAAGGACTCATACAAGGAAGATTGCCGATTACGGCGGACTTGCCACGATAATGCCGATATATGCATCGTTTTTCATGGTGTTTACTCTTGCGTCGATCGGATTTCCTGCAACGAACGGGTTCATCGGTGAGTTCCTCATACTCCTCGGCGGGTTTGCCGCAAACAAATTGGCAGGCGTGCTTGCATGCACGGGTATCATTATCGGCGCGGGATATATGCTCTGGCTCTATCAGAGGGTATTTTTTCATGGAGGTCAATCCGAAGATCGCCAAGCTTTCCGATATGGATATCAGGGAAACTCTGACACTCTTCCCGATGCTGTTACTTGTGTTCTGGATCGGCGTCTACCCGAATTCATTCCTTAGTTTCCTGCATCCAACGGTTCAGCACCTCATAGAAAGACTGAATATACCAGGCGGTATGCAGGAAGTTCAGGTAGCAAAAACCATTTTGGAGGTAATCAGATGAATTTCCCGCTTCCCGATCTCGGCCCTGTAATGCCTGAAATCCTGATGACTGCTTTTGCATGCATCGTGCTGCTGATAGATCTGCTTGTAAAGAAAAAGGAAGCCATTGCCGTTCTCTGCATCGCAGGCGTAGCATTAATGACCATTAAGCCTTTTTGGTGCAGCGGGCTCGACCTTCGGAGGCATGTATATCGCTGACGGTTACAGCACTTTTTTTAAGTTTATCTTCTTTATAAATGTCATCCTGACTGTTCTAATATCGATAAAATATATCGCAGTAGAACGGGTCAACTACGGAGAGTATTACAGCCTTATACTGTTTTCCACAATCGGCATGATGATCATGGCCTCTGCCGCCGACCTTATTGTCCTTTATCTCGGCCTTGAGCTGATGGCCCTGAGCACATACGTCCTTGCCGGGTTCATCAGGCAGAGCGTGAAATCGAATGAAGCAGCGTTGAAGTATTTCCTTCTGGGCGCTTTTTCATCAGGATTCCTGCTCTATGGCATATCGATCATTTATGGACTGACCGGCACAACGGATATAAAGGCAATAGCAGCATTTATTCAGGAGAAGGGCCTGGCTGGAAATCTCTCCCTTACGCTCTCAGCGATGATGTTTACAGTTGCATTCGGATTCAAAATCGCCGCCGCCCCGTTTCACATGTGGGCGCCGGATGTTTATGAGGGCGCACCGACTTCGATCACGGCATTCATGTCGGTCGGCCCGAAGGCAGCCGGGTTTGCCGTTATCGGAAGGGTCTTTATGGTCGCCTTTGCATCGATCAAGGTTGACTGGGCGCCTATACTGATCCCTATCGCAATACTCACAATGGCTGTCGGAAATATCGTAGCATTGTCTCAGACGAATATTAAGAGGATGCTTGCATACTCGTCCATCGCTCATGCAGGGTATGCCCTTCTCGGTATTATTACGCGGCAAATAATGAAGGACTTGCCAGCATGATGAATTACCTCTTTATCTATGCTTTCATGAACATCGGCGCCTTTGCGGTCATTATCATGCTGAGAAGCGAGGGGTTCAAAGGAGAGGATATCGAAGATTATCGAGGGGCTTTCAAAGACACATCCGCTGGCTGCCGCGTTAATGCTGATATTCATGTTTTCCCTGACCGGGATTCCGCCTACTGCCGGGTTCATCGGTAAGCTGTATATCTTCATGGCTGCAATCAATGCAGGATACACGTGGCTTGTCATAGTTGCCGTCATATTCAGCGCAATATCAGCGTTCTTCTATCTGAGGATCATTATGTATATGTACATGAGAGACCCGAAGGTCGAGGTGCAACTCACAACCTCATTTACAAATGGCGTGGCCTTGTTAGTGACAGCAACAGCCGTCCTCGTCATCGGTGTATTTCCGACAGCGTTCGTCGAATTCGCTAAAGCCGCCCTCAACGGCTTCTAAACGACTTTTGCTGCAATAGTGACATTGCCGGAGGAACAGTCCGGCTCTCGTGTCTGTTAGTCCAACCTTAGAGACAAACAGATCCCTGCCTCCAAAGTTCACAGCGCATGAACAAAGGAGATTTCCTCCGAATAGACCCGGTTAGGATTGAATTGACTTGCCGTCACTGGCACGTTTGCAGCGCCGCTAAAAGCTTTCCTTATAGAGGATGAGGACGCAGTCAGAAGGATAGGGGAAGCTGGAACTGCCCCTATCCTTCTGAACTTCATTTTGTGATTTGGATGGAATTCTATGTGAACAGGCAGATATTGCAGTCCTTGGCATATTTCAGAAACTCTTCCGCGGTCTGCACTGTAACACCTTCTACAAAATCCTTACCTGAAAGACCCATCATGTCAATGGTCATCTTGCATGCTACAAACTCCACCCCTTCCAGCATAGCCATCTCCTGAAGGTCAGGGAGCGCCGGTATGTTTGCTTTTTCAATCTTGCCCTTCATCATCCATGTGGCCATTGCTGACATCCCAGGTATAGCGCCCATAACTCCCGGAGGAAGGAATTTTGCCCTTTCCGCCCATCCTTTTCGGATTACATTGATACCCATAAAGGTGTAAAAAAGTTTTGTCTGCATTCCCAGGCGTTTTGCATTGATGCCCAAGATCAATCCGGGATAAGCGCCATCCAGGGTATCTTTCGATGTGATGAAGGACGCCGTCTGCTTAGGTTTTGCTGTTTGATTCATATCAGTGTCTCCTTTCGGTTTATTTCTTACATTATAACATAAATATATATGCAAGTCCTAATATTTAATTTTGTGCAGATATGTCTTTCTATCTCCTCAGCTGTTTGATGCCGAAATGGAACTTCAAACTGCGCGGAAAGCGGAAAGGAATTGAAAGAAATTCACGGAATTATTTAGAATACCTCATCCTTGATATTTCCGGGAAGGTGAGATTCCGATGGAAGCTTTTTTGACAAGCCCAACATACGATACCCAGGCTGATAAGCCCCGGCGGATTGGCGACCGGTTGTTCCTGAATACCAGGTGGTATCTTGTCGCGGCATATATAGCCGAGATATTTAGAACTCGCGCCATAGCTACGAAGGGCCTGTACGACAGGGGAGTATGGGCTGATTCTTCCTGCAGGGTTTTCAGGCTGATAGAGGGTTGCGGCGGACGCTTTCACCTGAGGGGCCTGGACAACATACACACCTGCCGCCCTCCTGTGGTCTTTATCAGCAACCACATGAGCACCCTTGAAACCTTTGTGCTTCCTTGCATAATAGCCCCTTTTGTGGAAGCGACATTCGTAGTAAAGGAAAGCCTTGTCAGGCACCCCATGTTTGGGCCTATTATGCGATCGCGCGACCCGATAGTTGTGAAAAGAAATAATCCCCGTGAGGATTTTCAGGCTGTCATGAATAAAGGGAAGGAATTATTGGCCGGAGGGACTTCCGTCATCATCTTTCCGCAGAGCACACGCACGGCAGAGTTCATACCCGCAGAGTTCAATACCCTTGGCATTAAACTGGCAAAGGCGGCCGGCGTCCAGGTTATGCCCGTCGCCCTCAAGACGGATTTTTGGCGAAACGGCAAATATCTCAAAGAGTTAGGGCCGCTGGACCGCACGAAACCTATCCATTTTGCTTTCGGCCAACCCTTTTCAATAATGGGCAACGGTAAAGATGAACATAGAAAAGTAGTCGACTTTATAATCAGCCACCTGCATAAATGGGGAGCTGCCGTCAGGGAGCAGGACGAGTCTCCGAGATGATGTACTATAGGCGTATGAGGAGGTAAACGGTGACTTCTGATGATTCAATCTTCTCAACTAATGACACTTTGCGAAGCATAAAAAACCGTCACAGCGTAAGGACATTTACTGAAAGGGATGTGCCGGACGAACAGATAATAATTCTGCTCCGGGCTGCCAATGAGGCGCCTTCCGCGCACAACCAGCAGCCATGGAAGTTCATTGTGCTGAGGGGTGAAAAGAAACAGGAATTGGCCCAACTCGTTTCTTCTCAAGCCGCCTCATTTCCAAAGCCGGCTTCGGCACTTCTGCGAATGGCCTCAAAGAGCATCATAAGCGCTCCTGTTGTGATAGCAATTGCAAATACAGGCGAGCTCATTGAGCGGGGCAGGCATCTCTTTAGAATAGAAAAGGAAATGGCCCACGATTTTTTCCGCACCATGGAGATACAGAGTTCCGCAGCTGCCGCACAGAATCTTCTTCTGGCCGCAACATCGGTTGGTCTTGCAACTGTATGGCTGGGCATCCTTTTTCTGATGAAGGACAAGGTCCTTCGGTTCCTGGGTGAGCCCGAAGGAGAATTTATGGCTATGGTTCCTGTGGGATATGCAGCGAAGCCAGGCACGGGCCCTCAGAAACAGCCCCTGGATGTGAAGATACGATATCTGGTATAGGGAAATACAAGACGGATTTCAGGTAAGGGCATATCAGCTCTCTTCGATCTTTAGTACATACCCTGTCCCTCGTATTGTATGTATCAGCTTCGGATGAAAGTCTTTATCGACTTTGTCCCTGAGAGATTTTATGTGCACATCCACAACATTTGTGCTTTGTTCGAAAGTGTATCCCCAGACTTTCTCCAGTATATGCGTCCTCGACAGGACCTTGTCTTTGTGTCTCAGAAAAAATTCAAGCAAGGCAAATTCCTTGGCTGTCAGAGACAATTCCTTGTCCCCCCTGAAGGCACGCCTTGACAGCAAGTCCATTCTAAGGTCCGCCAGCGAAAGTTCACTGCCTGAATCTGACGATCTTCTTATCAGGGCCTTTATACGCGCTATCATTTCCGGGAAGGAAAATGGCTTGGTAACATAATCGTCGGCCCCGATCTCAAGTGCTTCAACCTTATTTTCTGTCGCGTCAAGGCCGGTGAGCATTAATACAGGCGTTTTTATTCCTTCATCACGAATTCTCTTGCAGAGCTCCATGCCGTTTATGCCGGGGAGCATGATATCGAGGATAATCAGGTCATAATGTTCGGCATTTGCCAGTGCCAAACCATCTACGCCGTTATTTGCGATATCAACGGTATAGGACTCTTCTTCAAGCCCGTGTCTCATAAAAGTCGCGATATCAGGGTCGTCTTCGACTAATAAAACCTTCATAGTCACCGCAATAAACGAACAACCGGGGTCTACCTGATCCTCTTTGAAATCAACTTAAACTCCTCTGTCCCGGCTATTTTCAACAACTGAAACAGTACTGTTTCAGTGCAGGTTACGACAGCCCCGGCATCGCGCATGAATTCAAGGGCTGTCTTCCAGTTTTCCTTTGACCTTGAACAGACGGCATCTCTTACCAGGTGAACGTTGAAGCCGTCGCGTACAAGGCCGATGCACGTCTGCAGAACACAAACATGGGTTTCCATCCCGGTGAGTATAATGGTCTTCTTCCCGAGATTCTTAATCTCATCCGAAAATGACTTTTCATCGCAGCAGCTAAAGGTGAGTTTTTCAATTGGCTTATTATCAGGCAGTATCCTTCTTATTTCTTCAACCGTATGACCAAGGCCCTTTGGGTACTGCTCGGTAACGACGACAGGAATACTGTGCAATTTTGTAATTTCAATGAGGTGGAGACAGTTATTTACAACAGCTTCCCTTGCCTTCATAACCGATGCAAGCCTCTCCTGTATGTCAATGATAACAAGTGCGGTGTTGCCTGTATCGAGAAAAAACTTATCCATAAGCGCTACTCTCCTATTCAACCACACAGACAGCCAGGCCGGCCCCGTTCGTGATTACCACATTCGTGACACTCCCCTGATCAGCCAGTTACATCCCTCCATCATTACCGCATATGGTCAAAATTGACAAAACAAATCATCAACCTGTACCGCGCTTTCATACGATCTCGCGAAATCCCCATCCTTAACAATAAGAATACCATGAACCATTTCGCTTTTCCAGGCATCTCATTCCGAGACATTAATAGAAGTGCAGGAAAATGAAAGTCATTCTGCTTGATGACATAGCTAATTCCCTGTGATACTATATAAATGCTTATATTATGGATCCCGAGACCGTAGAGTTTGGCAATATCAAAACCGGAATGGAAGATAAGATGCTTCTTGAACGGATAAAGGATGTCTACAGAAGAATATCCTCTGCGGTCATTCGTTCAGGGAGAAACCCCTTTGACGTGAAACTTGTTGCAGTAACAAAGACGGTGCCTGTTGAAAGGATAAAAGCTGCGGCGGACCTGGGCCTGAGAGTTTTCGGAGAAAACAGGGTGCAGGAGGCGCAGGAGAAGATAGCGGCTTGCAGATCTCAATGTCCGGATTGCGCAATTGAGTGGCATATGATAGGGCATCTCCAAAAAAATAAGGCAAAAACAGCGGTCCGGCTTTTTGAACTGATTCACTCTCTCGATTCACTCGATCTTGCAGGATACTTAAATAAACATGCTGAAGAAGCAGGAAAGGTCCAGAGGGTTTTAATAGAGGTAAAACTATCGCCTGAGGAGACAAAATATGGAGTTGCAAGAGAAAATCTTATGTCCCTCCTGGAATCGGTTTCAGGCATGAAAAATCTGAAGCTTGAGGGATTGATGACGGTCCCGCCTTTTTTCGATAATCCCGAGACTGCACGACCGTATTTCAGAAACCTCAGATACCTTCGGGATGAAGCGGAAAAGAAGGGTTTTAGACTGCCGGAGCTTTCGATGGGTATGACAAATGATTATGAGGTTGCCATCCTGGAAGGCGCAACCATGGTAAGGATTGGAACAGGAATCTTTGGAGAAAGGAAATAACGTATGATAGGTTTTATAGGCGGCGGCAACATGGCGGAGGCCATGATAAAGGGGATAACCCAGAGCGGAAAAAGGACATTATGGTCTCTGAACTTGAGGGATGAGCGGCGCACATATCTCGAAAGCACATATAACGTAAAAGCGACTCCCGACAACAAAGAGGTCGTAAAGAATTGCGATATCATTATCCTTGCAGTGAAACCTCAGAATATGGACGATGTGACAGGCGAGATCGCCGGCCTGATAACGCCGGCAAAATTAATTATTTCAATTGCCGCAGGGATAACATTATCATATCTTTCTGCAAGGCTGAAGACTTCACAGATCATCCGCGTTATGCCGAACACCCCTGCGCTTGTGCAGGAGGGCATGTCGGTGTTGTCGTTGTGCGAATGCTTTGAGGACAAACAAATGGCGCTTGTGCGGGGCATCTTCATGTCTATCGGAAAAGTCCTGGTGCTGCCGGAAAAATACATGGACGCCGTCACTGCCGTTTCAGGCAGCGGGCCTGCTTTCATAGCTTTGTTTGTCGAGAAGATGACGGACGCAGGCGTAAAAGCCGGCCTCGGTAAAGACAACGCCGGCGAACTTGCCGTTCAAACCCTGATAGGAACGGCAAAACTCCTTGAAACCGGAATGCCCCCTGATAAACTCAGGGAGATGGTCACGTCTCCCGGAGGCACAACAGCAGCCGGGCTCAAAGTCTTTGAGGACAAGGGATTTTCGGATATGATGAGCGCTGTCATTCAGGCGGCAACAGAAAGATCAAAAGAATTGGGGAGAAAAGAGTAATGTTTATTTTTGCAAATTTTATAATTGCCGCTGCAAGCATACTCAGAGTTTTGCTCGATAGTCTATATGTGGATCGTGATCATCTCGGCCCTCATAAGCTGGGTCAATCCGGATCCCTATAACCCGATAGTCAGATTTCTGCATTCGGTCACCGACCCTGTCTTCAGGCGTATCAGGCGCATTATCGGATACAGGCTGGGTCCCATCGATATATCCCCTATGGTTGTAATACTGGGGATAATGTTTGTAAAGTATTTCATAATACAGTCTTTGATCGAGTTTGCCTATAAATTGAAAGGAGGCATTCGCATTATGAGGATAACGCCGCTTGATATCCAGCAGAAACAGTTCCCGATGAAGATAAGGGGGTTTGATGTTGAAGAGGTCTATGCATTTCTGGAAGTTATCAGGGAAGAGATGGAAGACCTCCTGAGAGAGAATGCATCTCTGAAGGAAAGTGTGCAGAGGCTTGAGAATCAGCTCAAAGAGCACAGGGACATGGAGACCACCCTGAGGGAAACCCTTATGACTGCCCAGCAGATGGTTGAGGACTATAAGACAAATGCACGGAAAGAGGCTGAACTCGTTGTTAAAGAGGCTGAACTCAGGTCTGACTCGATCCTGAAAGAAGCCCAGGAGAAGGTAATCAAGATCCATGAGGATATCGTTGATCTGAAAGGCATAAGACGCCATTTCAAGGAAGAGATCAAGAGACTGGTCGAGAGCCACCTGAAGATGCTCGAGTTCGACAGGGAACGTGAGGAGGGGCAGGAAAAGTCATATGATGAAGAGGGAGGCGACGGCGAAGAATGAAATATAATGCCCTGAAAGGGGTCCATGATATTTTACCTCCGGACATTCATATCTGGCAGAAGGTTGAAGAGGCTGCGAAGAGATATTTTCTCCGTTTACGGGTTTCAGGAATTGCGCGCACCTATTATTGAGTCAACCGACATCTTTGTCCGGAGCATCGGTGAGACACTCGATATAGTTGAGAAGGAGATGTACACATTCAGTGACAAGGCTGACAGGCGGATTACCCTTCGACCGGAGGGCACTGCTCCTGTTGTCAGGTCTTATGTGGAAAACCACCTGTATAACCTTCCTTCACCTCAGAAGTTCTTTTATTCGGGACCTATGTTCAGATACGAGAGGCCGCAGGCAGGGCGTTTCAGGCAGTTCTATCAGATCGGCGCAGAGGCCTTCGGAGTGAGCGATCCTAAGATTGACGCGGAAATACTATCTATGCTCAAACTTTTTTTCGAGAGGCTCGGGCTGAAAGAACTTAATTTCCAGATAAATTCCATCGGCTGTGACAAATGCAGGCCCGAGTACAGGAAAGCCCTTATCGATTTCTTCTCGGACAGACTCGAAGGGTTGTGTCCTGACTGCAAGAGGAGATACGATATCAACCCTCTCAGGATACTCGATTGCAAGGTTGATGCGTGCATAAAACTCAAAGACGGCGCTCCGCACGTCACGGATTTTCTCTGCGGCGAATGTCAGATTCATTTCAATGCATTGCAGGATTTCTTAAAGTCGCTTGATGTGCCGTTATGTAATCAACCCGAATATGGTCAGGGGACTTGATTACTATACAAGGACTACTTTTGAGGTCACCTGTGAGCACCTCGGCTCTCAGAATGCAGTGGCTGCAGGAGGACGTTATGACAAACTGGTCCAGGAATTCGGCGGCCCGCCAGACACCGGCAATAGGGTTTGCGGCAGGCATGGAGACGATTGACAACTCTTCTGAAGTCTTCTTCAGTGGACGTAGGTCCCTTCACCAAAGGCTTTTATTGCTATACTTGGAACTGAAGCGGAAAGAGAGAGCCTTATTATCGCAGACAGACTGCGTGAAAAAGGCGTCTGGGCTGAGATCGGATATTCCGGGAATTCTTAAAAAGCCAGACTGAGAAGGGCAGACAGACTTATCTGCGGAATATGTTTTCATCATCGGCGATGACGAGATCACAGTCCGGCAAAGTGAAATGGAAAAGACTTTCAGACGGAAGCCAGGGCGAGATGCACCTTATCCGGTATTCTATGACTTTGTCAGCCCACCACATCGAGTTCCTGATCCTGAATCCGACCCCCAAATCTTCAGCCATCTTCCTGCATTTCTCAACATCAACACCTTCTGCAGTCACAACAGTCACGTTGACCTCCGGGATATATTTCGGGGCCTCTCTAATGAATTTCAGAATCTCGGGAAATGCGTTTTTATAGGAAGGCCTGCAGATCCTGTCGTAGGTTTCTTCATCCTGCGCGTCAAGGCTCACTGAGATGCTGTCTACAAGACCCTTGAGTTCAGGGAGGATATTCCTCTGGTGGATCAGATTGCCCAGTCCGTTTGTGTTTATCCTGACTCTGCCCTTATTTCTCTTTACCCATGCGGCAACATTCTTCAAGAGATCGAGCCTCAGAGTCGGTTCTCCGTAGCCGCAGAAGACTATCTCCTTGTATTGCGCAGGATCGCCTATGGCTTTCTTTAACTCATCTTCCGACGGTTCCCGGGAAAGCCTGAGATTGTGCCCTTTCACAAAATCGGATTGAAACTTTATGCAGAAAGTGCATCTGTTTGTGCACCGGTTCGTAATATTCAGATACAGGCTGTCCCTTATCCTGTATGCTATTTCTCCTTTGTCAGGCATTTCTCCTATCCTGAAGAGTCTCTTGGCATTCAGTGTTGTAATTCGCGCAATATCTTCAGGGGAAACGCCCCTGAGGTTCGAGATCGGTCTTTGCGGTATGGACAATGAAAGACGGTTCGTTCCTTCTTCCCCGAAAAGGTTCAGGGGTAAGATATGGCGCATCTGTCTCTATGAGCAGAAAATCATCGGGGATCATTTTCACGACCTCTTGCAGGTTGAGAGCTTTTTTGAAAGTCACCGGACCTGCAATCGAGATATAAAATCCCATTGCCATCGCCTGGTATGCCATATCAGCATCGCCTGAGAAGCAGTGCAGAACCCCTTTGGTAATGCCTGATTCCCTGATAATGTCGAGGGTGTCCTGCTTCGCCTCCCTGCTGTGGACGATAACCGGCAGATCCGTATCCTTTGCCAATTGCAGTTGTCTCATAAATACTGCGCGCTGAATATCACGCGGAGAGGTATCGTAATGGTAGTCAAGGCCGATCTCTCCTATGGCAACTACCTTCCGGGAAGGTAGATGAAAGGTCCTTTGTCTCACATCCTGCATCCCGAATGCCGAACTTTTCAACCCATTCTTTTATCTTTCCGAATATGTCGTCTGTGAAATCTTTTGCATCATGAGGATGGAAACCGACTGCGGAATAAATGAAGTCGTATTGTCCTGAGAGTTCAAGTCCGCCGACATTTCCTTCAGATGTCCGAGCCTATGGTAATGCATTGCTTCCAATCCGGCATCCCGTGCGCGCTGAATCACGGATTCTCTGTCCGGATCGAACGCCGTCATTTCAAGATGGCAGTGTGTGTCGATCAGGCTGAATGATGAAGGACTAAGGGAACTTGATAAATCAGGCACCGAATTTCTTGAGCCGTCCTGCATTGGCAAGGACCAGGGGCATAAGATGCGTGGTGTGGAAGATCCCCAGTTCGCCTTTCAGGCATTCCCTCTCGGTAAAGGTCTTGCACGTCCGGCCGAGCACGAAAGGTGAATTTAGAAGCACCGGCACCGGGTGCCAGCTATGGCCTTTCATGAGCGCAGGCGTTGAATGGTCTCCGGTTATTATGACAACATCCGGCTTAAGGGCAAGGATTTCCGGCAGGAAGGTATCAAATTCGGCGATCTTGGAGGCCTTACCTTCAAAATTACCGTCCTCCCCATAAGAGTCTATTTTTTTCACATGCATGAAGAAAAAATCATAGGCGTCATAGTTCTTTTTGAGGAAGTCAATTTCTTCCCTCATGTCGCCCTTCAATGCAGGCGCTTCCATGCCTATAAGTTTTGCAAGGCCGCGGTACATCGGATACACGGCAATGCAGAGCGGTCTCATTCCATAGGTTTCTTCAAAATGGGGGATAGCAGGCACCTGAGAAAAACCCCGAAGGAGTATGTAATTTGCCTTTGGCTCATCTTTTATGACAGCCGCAATTCTTTCAATTAGTATTTCCGCCACTTTTGCAACCCGCTCCGCAGCGGGAGTTTCGGGAGTAACCGGAACAGGGGGCATGCCTTCTTTCTGGGGGTCGGTATCTTTTATGGCAGCAGACCCGTTGGGCAATGGCTCTGGAAACCTCAGCACCGCAGCGAATCTGTGCTCCATGCCCGGCGCAAATATTATTTCAACGCCATCTATTGAAGGGATTTTCTTCTGGAGCCGGTTGGTGAGTTCTCTGCTTTCATCTGTAGGCGGCCTTCCTGCACGCCTGTCTTTTATAATACCGTTCTCAACTGTAGCATAATTAATGCGTATCGCTATATCAGTCTTCTTTAATTCCACTCCGAGACCCAGTGCCTCAAGAACGCCTCTTCCAATCTGCCACTCTATCGGATCATAACCAAATAATGCCAGATGTCCGGGCCCGCTGCCGGGAGTTATTCCGTAAGAAACAGGCAAATGGAGACCGCAGGCGGATGTTTGTGAAAGCGCATCCAGATTCGGTATTTTGGCGGTATCGAGTTCCGTTTCCCCGTTGACCGGTAGTCCCCCGAGTCCGTCAAGGACTATCAGGACAACCTTGGTTTCGTTCTTCTGCACCAGATCTTTGATTAAGCTCTGCATCGTAAACTCCTTCTGCACGAGTTTCCTTTTCCGACTTGATAATATCAAAATTCTCCCTGTTCTCTATTTCTAATCGGAGGAAATCAGACTTCCGCAGTCTGACTAAACTTTGAACCTGGACATGGACTCCCGGAGTATCTGGGCCGTGCTTGAAAGCTGTGCCGCAGACGCTGCAAGTTCTTCGACTGCGGCGGTCTGTTCTTCAGACGAAGCAGAGGCCTCTGCAGCAGAGGTTGCTGTGTCGGCAGCAGAGGAGGCAATTGTCCCGATATCTTTCACAATGTTGTTGACCTGAGAAGCAATGCCTGTAAATTTTCCCGTAACCTCTGAAATAAGCAAAGCAGCCGCCTCCATTTCTTTCTGTCCGTCCTGGGCAGAAATTACAGCTTCCTCGGTCTCGGTCTGCACTTCTTTAATGATCTTGGATATCTCTCTTGCGGAATTTGCAGAATTCTCTGCCAGCTTCCTCACCTCATCTGCAACAACGGCAAAACCATGGCCGGATTCCCCCGCCCTGGCAGCCTCAATCGCCGCATTCAATGCCAGAAGGTTCGTCTGAAACGCTATTTTTGTCATGACCTTCACTATATTGCCGATTTCCTGTGAACGTGAAGACAGGCCTTGCATGGCTGATACGGACCTTTCTGTGGTGTCCTGAAGGATCTTGGTTTTTTCCGCCAGCACAAGCATCAGGTCCCCGCCTTTTTGGGTAGCCCCGTTTGCTACCTGCGCGGCGCCCGAGACGTCCTGGGAACTATCGGCAACATTTGATGCGGCAGCAGACATCATGGAAACAGCTGATGCAAGCTCAGAGAGTGCTCTTGTAGATTGTTTGGTAACCTGGGCGAGGGAATTAGCGGAATTCGCCAGAAAATCCGCCTGCTCACGCACCCTGAATGTCAGATCTTTCAGAGACGCAACCATTGTATTTGTGGCTTTGCCCAGTTGGTTCAGCAGATCGTCGCCGGTATCTTCACTTGCCCTGACCGTCAGGTCGCCCATAGAGACTTGTTGGAGAAGGAAGAAATAATCGGTCAGGCCCATGGCCAGATTCATAGAAGAGGTATGCAACTCTTCCGAAGTCTTCCGCAGGTGTTCGATCAAGTGTTCAAACCCTATGCCGAGGACATCTTTTTCTGAACGTATATGCAGTTTAACATCCATATTGCCCTGCTGCACCTCTTCTATGCAGGCGGCAAGTTTCTTGTATTCCGAAATCATATTATTGGTCACTTTGCCGAGCTGGTTAAGGAGGTCATCGCCGGTTTCCTCAGAGGCCTGAACATTGAGATTGCCGAGAGACAGCTCGGAGATGACCGTAAAATAATCACTCATGCCAAGCGCGAGGTTCATGGTGTTTGTGTGCAGCTCATCGACGCTCTGCTTAAGGTTGTCAACCATCTTTGCTATTGCAGTGGCGAGGACGTCCTTTGACGACCGAATCGATATGTTCGTTTCCAGGTCGCCCGAAGCGATTCTTTCAGCCGTCTTGGCCAGCTCATTCAGCGAGGACGCCATTCGGATAAAGGCATCTTCCAGTTGCAAAATCTCATTCTGGCTTTCCGTACCTGCTTCCTTTTGCCATATGTCGGGGATCTCTCCGTCTGCAATTTTGTGGGCTGTCTCGGTTACTCTCCTTAAAGGTTTTACAATACCCCTTGTCAGAATGACTCCGAGCATTATCACGGAGACCAGCGCCAGGACCATTATGCCCTTGGAAAAGATTCCCTGCCTTCGTACTGACTGCTCGGACTGGATTTTATACTGACTATAGAGATCGCCAATGCTCTGCATAAAAGGATCATACACATGCATGAGTTCGGGAAGCAGAACCTGACGCGTACGTAATGATAGTCGATCCGCTTCGGCATAGTTCCCCTGCTGTAATGCCTTAACAACCAGCGCGCCCGATTCGTGGAATTTCTTGTGAGGAGCGTCAAGGGCATCAAAGAGCGCCTGCAGTTCAGGATAAGGCATATGATATGAATAATACCACTTGCCGAATGGACACTCCGCCGGATTAATAGCACCTTCGAACTTGCCTTTAGTTCGCACTGCTTCGCGCAGGGAATCGACCCACCTGTAGTGGTGCACCTGCATTTCGCGGAGTTTTTCCTTCAGTTCTATGAGGTCATTCTTCTTTCCTTCAACTTCTTTCAGGGAAACAATGCCTTGCTGCCATGAAATGCCCAAAATCAAAACGACTATGAATAAGAATCCAAAGCTGAAAAAAAGTCTTCTGCCTATAGTCAGGTTCTTAAAGGTATTCATTGTTCGTTCTTTTGTAATCAGAACTGTATCTGGCAGCGCCTTTTCCCGCCGCCCTCATCTCTGACCCACATAAGAGTCTTTTTCGTCCTGTCACACCACTGACGCACATCCTTTTCAAATGTCGGACAATCTGCTGCCACTTCAAGGAGATCTCCACTCTTTAATTCCGCTGATTTTGCCGCAATCTTCAAGATGGGCTGCGGACATCTGAGTCCTGTACAGTCCAGTGTTACAGTTGCCATAAAAACACCCCTTTCTTAAAATTAATAATCTCTGTGCAGCATCCCTGAACTCTGCCTTCCAGGTTGGTCATACACAGGGACAAAATATCCTTGCCGTATTTTACAAAAAGCATACTCATTTTCTTCCTAAAGTCTTTATTATATCACCCTTTGCATTATACACATTAATGCCAAGAGAATTGTTGTCCGCGATCAGATGGGTCGCACAGGCAAAGCACGGATCATAAGCGCGAAAGGCCATCTCGACCATATTGAGCAGGCTGTCAGATACCTCGCCGTTCCTGATGAGATTCTTTGCAGCTTTATCGACAGACATGCAGATCGCAGCGGCATTATTGACAGTTGCTACGATTAGATTGACTTCAGTCAGCATGCCTTTTTCATCGCTTTTATAATGGTGAATAAGAGTCCCGCGAGGGGCTTCCACAACGCCGATGCCCTCAGTCGGGGTTGCAGTCGGTATATTTCTCACATTTGTATCCGTAATGCTCTTGTCCATCGCAAGTTCCTGCAGCCGCTCGGCAGCGTAAAGGACTTCAATTAGTCTCGCCCAGTGAAAGGCAAGGGTGTTATGCAAGGGTTTTCCGCCCAGCGTGCTGTACATCTTCTCATATTCAGCCTGTGCAAGGGGAGTTGCCATTCCCTCAGAAACATTCAGCCTGGCCAGAGGAGCAACGCGGTAAATGCCGCTGTCAGGGCCGTCAATAAACCCTTTCCATCCGACTTTTTTCAGGTAAGTAAATTTTGTGTAACTCCATGGCTCAACTCTCTCTGATATATGGTCAAGATATTCTTGGGCCGGAACTTTGCAAACTCCCGGCCTTCAGGAGTGACAACCCTGATATCTCCGTCATAAAAGTTGACTTTATTGTCTTTGTCCACCAGCCCCATATAGTATGTATGATGTTTGTACACATCTCCGGCTATGAGATCAACGTAATCCTTGTTTTTCAGGACAACGTCACTGAATACCTTCAGTGCAAATTGAGCAAATTCAACCCCGTTCTTTGCAACTTCCAGAATCATTAGTCTGTTATCTTCTGTAAGGGGCTTTGATACTCCACCCGGGCAGACCGCAGACAGGATGGATTACCCTGCCTCCGATGAGGGTGATGATGTCACGGCATGCCTTCCTTATTTTGATGACCCGCTTTGCATTGTCAATCCCCACTTTTGCTATTACCCCGAGGATATTTCTCTCCGAAGGAGGAGCAGACGGCCCTGTAACAAAATCAGGCCCCCCAAGGAAGAAGAAATGGAGCGTATGGTCTTCGAGCATAAAGGCAGAGTACATAAGTTCTCTTATCTTCTTTGCAGCAGGAGTCGGTTCAACCTTAAACAGGTCATCCAGCGCCTTTGTGGAGCATATATGATGGGTTGTCGGACAGACGCCGCAGATCTTCGGCGTCAGCCTCGGCATTTCTTCTGCCGGACGTCCCACACAAAAGGCCTCGAA
Source organism: uncultured Nitrospiraceae bacterium (assembly GCA_963725545.1). GTDB lineage: Bacteria > Nitrospirota > Thermodesulfovibrionia > Thermodesulfovibrionales > SM23-35 > DYFC01. The sequence continues at coordinate 73,694 of CAVRZG010000022.1, forward strand.
GCCCCGGAGTTCAGGCACCTGGAAATATGTCTTGGCAACGTTGCCGTTATCGTCGAGGAATATCTCTATCTTTCCGTGGCCTTCAAGCCGCGTGATAGGGTCTATCGTAATACGTTTACTCATATGTCTCCATAATTATCTTTTCCTCCGCAGCATTGACGCAGGCAATGCGTAATAATAGAAGATACCCGCCGGGTCGGCAATCGAATCGATCACCTTTTTTATACCGTCTTCATCATTGGCATCAATAATAGATGCAAGACCTGACAGAAACCTCGCCCCCTGATCAAAAACCCTGCTTGTCGGACCGAAGCATCCCCTGCACGGCATATTCGCATTTATGCACCGTTCACCGCAGCCATCCCTGGTGGCAGGTCCCATACAAATGACCCCCTGGTCGAGAAAACATCTCACGGGGTCAAGGAGTACTTCGTGGACCCGCTTGATCTCTTTTATTACTGCTTTTTCAGGTTTCGAATCCCTTCTTTTGCAGGAGTCGCAGAGGGCCCTGTCAGGCGCGAGGACAGTGCCTTTTACCGGAAGGTTTCCCGTCAGGATGGCTTCCACAGCCTTCATTATAAGGTCGGGCGGCGGCGCACATCCGGGGATATAATAATCTACATCGATTACCTGATCGAGGGTGTAAACGGTATCATAAAATTCAGGCAGAGTTAATTCACCTTCGTCTGTCTTTGTTTTTTGCTGCGGCAGTATCCTGTCCGGATTGGATACAGAAGGAGCATTCAGATAAACCCAGTCGAAGACTGTTTTCCGGTCTATGAAGTTGGCAAGTCCGGGAGTGCCGCCCAGATGCGCACAGGCGCCGAAGGCCACGACCAGGCCCGATTTTTTCCTGAGGAGTTTTGCCATATGTTCCTGCTCGCCGGTTCTTATTCCCCCGTTGATGAAGCTGACAGCGATGTCTCCATCCTGAAGGGCTTCAACATCCTTTGTCTTAAAGTCCATTGCCACAGGCCAGAAGACAAAATCAACGGCCTCTACAACCTTGAGAATATCTTCGGCAAGATCAACCACGGCCTCCTCACACCCGCCGCAGGAGGCGCACCAGTAAAAGGCCACCTTAGGCTTTGCCATGTCTATCCTCCTGAAAATCTACTCCCTTGTCTATCGGCACGGGCCTGGAGGGGGCCAACGGCCCTAACTGCTTTATCGTACCGACCATGTCATTTACGGTCTCAACAAATTTATCCGCCTCGCTGGCAGAAACCCAATCCAGTTTCAGCCGCTCTTCTTCAATGCCGAACTGGGTGAGCACCTTTCTCAAGAGATAGTATCTTCTTAATGCCTTGTAATTGCCCTCTTTGTAATGACAATCTCCGGGATGACAGCCCAGGATCAAGACACCGTCTGCTCCGGACTGGAAGGCCTTCAGAACAAACTCAGGTTCGACCCTTCCGGTGCACATCACCCGGATGATCCTGACGTTCGGGGCATAGGTCTTTCTTGAACTGCCCGCAGCATCAGCGCCTGCATAGGAACACCAGTTGCAGAGGAATGCTACTATCTTAGGTTCGAAGTTATCTATTTCAGGACCTCCTCTGATCTCGGCAAAAATTTGTTCTGTAGTGAAATGCCTGCTCTTTATGGAGGCGCTTGGACATGCTGCAACACAGGTCCCGCAACCTTTACACAGAGCCGCATTTATTACGGATACCTTCTTCTCTTTATCAAAGGTGATCGCCTTGTAGGGACATAGCCCGATACAGGTCATACAGCCGGAACAGGCGTCTGCATCTATCTCCGCTGTTGCTGCTTCCAATTCAAGTTTTCTGCCGGGTACCAGGGTAGACAAGACCTGTCCGGCTGCGGCTGCTCCCTGAGCAACTGAAGCCTGGATGTCCTTTGGTCCCTGTGCGCATCCGGCAATATATATGCCCTCTATGTTTGTCGATACCGGAGCAAGCTTTGTGTGGCCTTCAGCAAAAAAGCCGTCTTTCCCCTGCGAAATTCCAAGTATCCCGGCTGTTATTGCAGAATCTCCCGCCGGGACAACAGCAGGGCAGAGTATCACCATATCGGAGAGAATCTCCCTCTTTTTACCTGCTACATCAGTACACAATATATTGATTTTCTTGTCATCCTGAATTATATCTGCGCGCATTGGAAGCGGCGTATGTATGAAATGAATGTTCTCTTCAGCCTTGACGGAATCCAGGAACGCTTGGTTGTCCTTTCCCGGAACACACCAGTCAGCGTAGACATGGTAGACATTTGCTGAAGGCAGATGCTTCTTTATCAGCCGGGAGAATTTTAGTGCATAAAGGCAACAGATACCTGAACAATACTCGCGGTGGTTCTTGTCGCGGCTGCCCACGCAATGGATTATTGCAAATGACTCGGGCTCACGGGAATCTTTCATGAGAAGCTTGCCGGCTGTAGGGCCTGTCTGGGACAATATCCTCTCAAACTCAAGACCCGTATAGACCTCTGGAATCTTTCCGTAGCCGAACTGTGGAAGGACTGAAGCATCAAAAAGTTCGAAGCCCGTTGCCACAATGATGCCTCCCGCATCTCTCAATATCGTCTCTTCCTTGTCGTCATAATTTATTGCATCGAACATGCAAGCCTGCTTGCAAAGACTGCACGCTTCGGTCTTGTATTTTTCGTATTCCTCTTTTGAGATGAGGCCCATATCAAGGGCTTCTTTGCACAGGTTTGATTCGCCTTTCATGCGGAGGCAGTGTCTTTCATCAATCACAGGGACATTCGGCAGAGCCCCTGTATATGGGACGTAGATAGCCTTTCTCTCGCTCAGGTTATAATCGAATTGATTCTTCACGCTGACCGGACAGGCGTCATAACAGGCCCCGCAACCGATGCATTTATCTTTATCAACATATGTAGCTTTTTTCCTGATAGTAGCCGTAAAATTTCCGACGAACCCCAAGAATCTCCTGGACTTCGCTGCAGGTAAACACTTCTATATGTTCATTATGAAGTATCTCGTCCATCCCTGGTTCCAGCATGCAGGACGCGCATTCCATCTTGGGGAAGACGTCTTCAAACCTTGCTGCTCTGCCGCCTATGAAGGAGTTCTTCTCCACAAGAAAAACCTTCCTTCCAGCCTTTGCGAGCAGGAGGGCGGATTCCATGCCGGCAGGTCCGGCGCCGATAACTATCACATCCGTATTAACATCGATCTCGCGCTTTTCAAGCGGCTCATTCAGTGCCACTCTTCCGACGGCAGCCCTTATAAGGGATTTTGCCTTTTCAGTGGCTGCGGTCCTGTCGGCAGTCGCCCACGCAACCTGTTCCCTGATATTCACCATCTGAAAAAGGTATGGATTAACGCCTGATTTCTGCAGGATTTCTCTAAATGTTTTTTCGTGTTCTTTAGGGGTGCATGCGGCTATTACGACGCGGTCAGGACCTTCCTTGACAATATCATCCGCCAGAAAATTCTTGCCTTCTTCAGAGCAGAAAAGGTTGTGGGTTTTTACATAGGCTACGTCATTGAGGCTGGAGGAAAAGGAGACCAGTTCATCAAAATCCAGGTTATCCGATATATTAGTCCCACAACTGCATATATAAACTCCGATCCTACCTTTCATAGCTTCTATATGTTTTTGTATTCATGGGACAATATTCCTTTTAACAAGCGATGTTTCTCTGATACCCTCCTGTGCATAATTATACTCTCAAAACTACCGAATATGTCAATAAAATACAAATATTATACAGTTACTTTCAATGTTTAGTTTAACATTTCTTCGATATCTTTTTGTGAAAAAGCTGACAACAAATGTTGCAGCCGAAAAAGACGGACGTTTGGATATAGATGCAAAACTAATTGTCGTTTTCGCAGGCATGCGGACTGCCGGCAAACGGTTGCAAGCTTAGGAATGCGATATCTTCAAACATTACTGCCTGATATATTTCGGTAATCAAGTGACATGTCTCAACTTTCTGAAGCAAAAATACTACCTTTGAACACGTGTATGCCTTTATCAGACTCGCAGTGTTATTGCGAGTGATCAGAGGTGAGGTTTCCGTTGCGTCTTCAGCCTCATCGAGATTGCCCGTGGTTTTTTCTTCGCAATGACGATTCACTTCTTGGAATATTTATTTTGGACAAGGACAATCTTCAAATGCTGCTATTCTTAAATGATATAAGGTAAAATAGATGTGCTTGCAAAGAGATGGGCGGTTAGCTCAGCTGGGAGAGCGCCACGTTCGCAACGTGGAAGTCGAGGGTTCGAATCCCTTACCGTCCACCATTTCCCCCTTAATTTATTCCCTTCAGAGTCTGTCGAATCTTACCCCCATTTCGAAGGCTTTTTCGCAATCCTTTGGAAATATTTCCTTGCGTCTCAGCGCTTTCTTCACAGGGTCAAAACGGGTTGCAACCATTTTTGAATAGTCATCAAACTGATATGTATCAAAGCTGCACATATACTCCGAATCCCCAAAGATCCTCTTAAGTGTAATGTCATGCCTTTTGAAATGTTCAATATAACCCCATTCCAGCATCATCTCCTCCGTGATGTTCATCGTATAGATGAACCCCGTCTTTATCTTTTTGGGGAATAGAGAATGAGGAGGATCAGTATATTCCGAATACGGAAACAGTAAACGCTCCAAAAATGATTTCATCTCTCCGGAAACAGTGCCAAAGTAGATCGGGGAGCCCAGGATTATGGCATCAGCTTTTTCTATTTTCCTGAAGACTGGTGTCAGGTCATCCTTGACTGCACACCTGCCATAACTTTTGCCGCCTTTGGTCTTACAGGCAAAACAGCTTATGCACCCTTTAAAGTTCAGATCATACAGATGAATAAGTTCTGTTTTTGCCCCCTGAGAGGCAGCCCCTTCAAGAGCCTTCTCAAGCAATGTTGCCGTGTTCCATTTTTTCCTTGGACTTCCATTAAATGCCATAACTTTCATCTTCTTATCTCCGTTGTATTGACGTTAGCGGAAAAAGTTCAAATCAACCTTATTTGATAATATCAGAACAGGGGAAAGAACGGAATTAGGAACTTTACTTTATTTGCAAGAACTGCCCTTACTTCCGGAATAAAGTTGGCAGCACTATCACACCTACTCTATGTCTCAGGATTTGTTTCAAAAGGCAAGATTTCATTCGTCCTTCACACTCTTTCCATATTTTCTTCATCACTTCTTCACATAGTTATTCTATTCTAAATTCAGTTAGCAAATCCTTTGATTGGCAGCCAGCCTTCCCCCCCTCTAAAAGACTGGCTGCCACCCTCCCATCAAAAAGTCGGAGCCGATTATTTACCCATCAGTCACCCGATAGAAAGGCCTCCTGACCAGAACTGAAACGGATAGCGAGTGCATTCCCCGTCGGCTTGCCGCGGGGTCAGCGAGCGAATATAAAGAAAGACTTCCTTACGTTAAGATACCCTGCGGTCTCTGTCGCAGGGTTCTTCATTGTCGCCCAAATTGCTATAATATTTAACGGGCAGTACCAAGGCATAAGGAAAGCTATGGGGTATCAAGTGAAGGTTGGATGGTTGGCATAAAGCTTATCGGGTGACGGCTTATTTCTCCGGGGGTACGAATAATATCTTCAAGACGAGAAAGGAATACAATGTCAGGACTGATACTTTCCAATCTGTCATTTAAGAGTTTATTTGTAAAAAGAACAAATGATGCCTTAAAAGGGGAAAACATGGTTACGCATAGGTTCGCAGCATTGTTTTTGGCCGGCTTACTTGTTTTCAGTGGGTCAGCTTCAGCAGAGAAACAGAAGGTTATTTCGGATAAGAACAAATATGGGGGAAGGACTATAGAGGCTACTTATGAATCCGGAGATAAGCTGTACGGCGACGCCCTGAAGAAAATAATCTATTATGACAGTACTGGAAAAGAAACGGAAGAGGAATACTTTTGTACGGATAAGTATGCGAAAGAGCTGGGAATCAACAAGAAAATAGCCTATTTTGACATTAATGGAAAAATGACAAAGGCAGAACTTCTCTATACGGACCAGCTTGCTAATGAGAAGGGAGTTAGCAAGTCAATAGTGTATTCTGACGAGAACGGGAGAGAAACAAAGGAGGAATTCTACCACACAGAGAAGTTTGCCAACGAGAAAGGATTTAACAAGGACATAGCGTATTTTGACAGTAATGGAAAAATGGCAAGGCGTGAATTTTTCTATACAGGCAAATTTGCTAATGAAAAGGGATATAACAGGTCAATAGCCGACCTTGACAATAATGAGAAGGTGACAAGGGAGACACTCTTCTACACAGACAAGTTTGCCGACGAGAAAGGACTTAACAAGGGCATAACCTATTTTGACGGTAACGGTAAAGTAACAGAGGAGGAAAGCTTCTATACAGATAAATTTTCCAATGAGACGGGAATTAATAAGACAATCGATTATTTCGACAATGATGAGAACCTGATAGCAAAGAATCTTTTCTATACGGATGAGTTTGCCGATAAGAAGGGCTATAACAAGGCAATAACTTACTTTCACGGTAATGAGGAAGTGATAAAGGAAGAGGTTTTCTATACAGATAAATTTTCCGATGAGAAAGGAGTTAATAGATCAATAACTTATCTTGACAGTAATGGGAGAATGACCAAGGCTGAATATTTTCACACAGACAAGTTTGCCAATGAACAGGGATATGACAGGTCAATAGTCTATTTTGACAGTAACGGGAATGTGACAAAGAATGAATATTACAGAGATGGCAAAGAGATAGAGACAAAGTAAATTATTTGTTCTCCCTCTACCAATTTTATTTAGACAATGAAAGGAGTGCAAAGATGAGTTTGGAAACAGTTAAGAATTTCATGAAAGAAGTCGGCTGGGGGTTGCTTGCGACCAGTGACGGGAATAAAGTGGGTGTTCGACCTATGGGAAGCTGTGTATGGATGGGCAATGAACTCTGGGCTGCGACTACTGACGGCACAGAGAAAATCATACAACTCAGGAAAGTCCCATATGCAGAATACTGTTTCAGTGATAGGGAAGGAAAGCACGTAAGAATTGCAGGACTCTGCACCATTAGTACCAATAATGATGACAAGTTGAAACTGTATGAAGCCGTTCCGATTCTTAAGAACTATATTAAGGACCCGGCTGAACCCACGTATGTTGTTATTCGAATGAAGCCGGAACGCATCCGATTAATGGCTGAAGCGGGTAAGGGATATAAAGATATAGAAGTACCGCAA
>CAVRZG010000023.1:0-37731 GCA_963725545.1 uncultured Nitrospiraceae bacterium
AAGGAATCGTCTATTGAGACCGTCACTCCGATGCTGGATAAAAACGGCAAATGGAGAGTCTCCGGTTATTACATCAAATGAAGAGCCTTTCAATCTGATTTGCAGTTACAGCGAACAATTGTCCGGTTCTTCCGGTAGTGGACAGGCCTGAAACCTGATATAATTGTGCGTAGCAGAATTTGTTAACTGAATTAATATAAACAGTCTTATGATAATAACAGTATTGATTATAAAATCCCTCCTAACCTCCTTTTGCCACAGGGAGGAAATATACCCCTCTTAGGCAAAGAGGAGATAGGGGAGATTTTTCAAACATATTCAAATCCAATTATAAGACTCTTACTATTATTGATGTGAGGATTTTCTATGACTGAAACGGACAAAATTCGCAAAGAATATGAGGCTGCTGCAAACAAAAAGCGCGAACTCTCAGAGAACCTGAGAGAAGCTGAAAAAACAGATCCGAATAATTTCAATCAGATCTGGAGGCTGCGGGACCAGATTGCCTATTGGGAAGGAAAGTCGGAAGGCTTGAAGTTCGCTCTTGATGAACTTGAGAGATAGCGCCTGTCTGAAAGCCCCATAAGTAAGGTTATTCGGGAAATCGTGTTGATGAAATCGAACCCCCTCCTCTCTCCGCACTTAGGCGGACTCACTTAGACGAACTGGGATAGGAAGAAGGTAAACACTGCTGAACATACCTCACAGTTCTTTGTGTTTATCAGAGGTTGTTTCGCCGGACCGTCTCATGCGCAAGCACTTCTTTATACCAGTTCCGTAAACCTTGCCAGTTCCGAAAAATCGTATAGAGTTGACATCGCCCTGGAAATCGCGGGGATGCCTGCTTCTTCGAGGACGGCAATCGGATTCAGTCCTCCGACGATTATCATACCCACCTTGTCAAGTCCGACATGCATTTCGAGGAGCGGCTGGTTGGGGTTCCCTATAAGAAGGATCCCGCCGATGCCTCGCTTCCGGAGGTCGCTATGCAGCTGTTTTGCCCTTTCGATGCTGACCACCGGTATCTCCCTGTAACTCGCGAGGATCTTGCCTGAACGATTATTTACAGCGCCTGTCACATCTGTCATCTTGCTTTTTATAAATATCTCAAGCGGGTCAAGGGACGAACCTTCATAGCTTATAAGTGCGGTGAATCTTAAAGGTTCTGAGTTTATCTGCATGACCCCTCCGAATTTTGACGCGACCGGAATGCCCGCCTTCAGGAAAATCCCGTTTATCGTGACGCTGCATACTGTTCCAAATCCTATCTGTCCCTTTGGCACTGATATATCGCCGATCCTTTCACCGCCCCTTTTCATGACAACCTTGTCGCACATGACATAGGGAGACTCAAAAACCGGCCTCATTAAACGCAGTGCCTCCTTTAGGTTCCCCTCAGGGAAAAAGGAGACATTGAGGATAATGTTGCCCCGGTTCTTTTTGAAATCAAGGTCCGTCAGGTACGAATAAGTCTCGATCTTGCTGATGACGAACCCGACCTTTTCAGAGACACGCGCATCGGAAACCTCTTCCCTCCCCTTGTGTGTTATCATTCTGCCTTCCTTGCCGAAGACCCTGGTAAGTCCTCTTTCATCGAGAATTCTCAAATGGTATCTTACAGTCCTTTCAGTGAGATCGATGCCGTGCAATTTCAGTTGTCTTGATATTTCCCTTGAGCCAAGTATTGTATCGTGATTTCCCTCAAGCACCTTGAGGATTGAGAAGACCGTTTTATTATTCTCCACCTGATAATTCTCCCTTTTTTAGTGAGGCGGCGGCATGAATGAAGATGCCGCCGCCTCGAATACATGATTATTTTGAAAGGACCCCCGCTGTTACATCAGAATCGTAGAGTATCCTTTCCGCTTCTTCCATGTCTGAATCCATCACATACGGTATGCCGGTAACTTCCGACGCCTCATTCGTCAGAGATACCAGGTCGGATCTGTCGAGATACTGGAGAGAAAATTTTCTTGCGCCGGCCATAAGCTGCTGGAGGCCGAGCATCAGTCTGTCGCAGAATGTATACATGCCGACGGCGCCGAGAGGCAGGTTTTTATATTCCTTGCCGTATTTTGCTTTCAGATTCTCCGCAGATACAAAGATCTTTTCTGCAGTATCACCATATTTCTTGATCTCAGGAGGAAGTTTTTCCTCATTGATCCACCTCTGTATATTCTTGCCGACCATGGCAGGTATCATGGTTGCCCTGCCCATGCATACAGCCTTGACAAAAGGGGCGCCTAATGCAATCGCTTTGAAAACATGGTCTTCAAGCGCGAAACCGCCTGCCATAGCCAGATCCGGCACATATTTGCCTCTGGCCTTCAATTCATTGGCAAATTTATATGCAAGCGATTCAAGATAGATGGTCGGAATTCCCCACTCATTCATCATTCTCCATGGGCTCATTCCGGTGCCTCCGCCTGCTCCGTCTATGGTAAGCAGGTCGATTCCCGCATCAGATGCAAAGCGCATTGCCCTTGCAAGGTCCGCCACCCTGTAGGCTCCTGTCTTTAACGAGACAAATTTTGCGCCTATTTTCCTGAGATATTCTGCGCTCTTCATGAAGTTCTCATATTCAACCATGCCGAGCCTTGAATGTCTCTCAAACTCTTTGAAGGCGCCTTCTTTAAAGCCTTTCTGCACGACTTTGTCTTCAGGGTCGGGAAGGACGATGTAACCTCTTCTCTTTAGTTCAAGTGCCCTTTCGAGGGTCTTGAGTTTGACTTCACCGCCGATATTTTTTGCGCCCTGTCCCCATTTGAGTTCAAGGCATTCTACCCCGAGTTTCTCAACGGCATACTCGGGGGAACCGATTCTTCCATCCTCTACATTCTGCTGCAGGATAATGGCACCGAAACCGTCTTTCCAGTCATTGAACGTTTTGATTCTTCTCGCAAGCTCCGGCGAGCTTGAAACCCTTCCGTTTTTTATTTCAGCTTTCGGATCCATACCAACAACGTTCTCGCCGATTACCACCATAATGCCTGAAATTGCGGCACCGATAGCAAGACCTTCCCAGTTGTCGCGTGCTATATTCGTTGATCCGAGTGCGCCTGTAAAAATAGGGACTTTCAGATTTACTTTGTGTTTGTTCCCGAGGGATACTGCAGTTGATACATTAGTAAACAGAGCCTTGTCGGAATCGGCTTCCATACCTATGGCGCCTACACAAGTGCCCTGAATATTCAGATGTGAATAATCAACCGGATACTCTTTTGTAGCACCGGCAGTAACTTTTCCGAACGGTTGAGGGTACAAGACTTCTCTTCCTCTGTAAGAAGATTTCCCGATCTCACACATGCCGGTACAGCCGTCCAGACATACCGAACATATGCCGGAACATGGAGCCGGATTAGGCACCCTGTTCTTTGTTCCAGTTGCAGAGCTTGCATTTGGTGTTCCGTAATTCATTTATTTCCTCCTGGATTAAGTGTTACTTCATTTCTTTGTACTTTATTTAAGTATTACTAATGTAACTGGGCAAAAAAAATCCAACCGGATTTTCACTTCAAAACAGACTGAATAGTATACTCCCCTTTAAAAACACAATGAAAGCAGTTCCGCCTTATCACCTCCTTCGTTTTTCCATAAAGATGCCTTTTCATCTTTAAGACAGATTGAATCGCCCGGTCGCAGCATCTCCTCTTTGCCGTCTACAACGACTGAGACGTTACCCTTCAGGACATGCACCAATCTTGTTCCTTTTTCCGGGACAACATTCTTATCAGCTTTACTGTAAGGATCCAGAATTGTAAGAATACCTGATACGTTTCCATTTTTCACTATCTGAAAATTCCGCAGGCCATTCCCGCTGATTAAGGGCTGTGCAAACACCCTTTCTTTTGTGATGAGCCATTTTGCGCCATGTTTTTTCTCCCCAAGCAGCGCTGACGGATTCACGCCAAGTGCGTCACAAATCTGCATGAATGAGTTAAGCGAAGGACTAATCTGATTATTCTCAAGCTGGGAAATAAAGCTTGGCGTAAGATCGACCCTTTCTGCCAGCTCTTTCTGGCTTATACCTATCTTTATCCTCAGGTCCCTGACCTTTGTGCCGATATCAAAAAAACGCCCGCGTTCCGAAGTTGAGATAGAAATCTTCTTGTTAAAGTCAATCTCGTAAGGATGCGGTTTAAATGCCTCCCTGCTCGGACGTCCGTCAAGCTTTAAGGATTTTATGTAGAGCTTGTCCTTTCTGATGTGCAAATCCAGAACGACCTGGGTGACGTGCCGAAGGTTGGCCTTGAATGTCCGGCTGTGGGCTTCTTTCTCCAAAATCCAGTAGGCGACTGTGCCAAGGTCATAAAGCCGCGGGCACATATATGTAAAAAACTTATAAGTACTGTTTTCATCACCCCAGAGGTCCTGCATGCCGGTGAGGCTGTCAAAGATATATCTTTTACCGGTGGTAACGCCATCCTCTATCGAGTTAAGAACAGAGGTAAAATGGTTTATGTCGTCAGGCCTGTCAACCTTAATGACATGACCGGGAGAATCGTGTTCATAAAACTTAAGGAATGCCCTGTCGTTCTTACCTTTTCCGGATGTAAAGCAGTCGAGCAGAACAAAATTATCTTTCAAGGGGATTTCTCCGATATGCTGAAGGATGCTGTGAGGAGACTTGTTGAAACTTATGTAGATGACATTCTGGTTTTCAGCAAAAGAATGTCTGATAAAATGGTCGGTAAAGAGTTCTGACGAAGTCCCGGCCTCGACTTCCCATACGACATTGTCACCCACATAGAGTGAGTCGATGAGTTCGTCGAGATCGTTTATGCCGGATGATATCTTGCTCATTCCGAAGGCAATCGGTTACCTAGTGACTTTCCTACTTTAATGAATCAGAAAATTATTTGTCAAGGATGCCTTGCAAAGGGACGATCAGTGATTTTTTCAATTCTGACAGAGCAATTTTTCGCCGCCTGTGTCCCAGAAACCGGATCAAGAGCGGGCTTGAGAAGTTTATTGATTCTGTCTTCTTCGATATTCGTGACCACCAGACCGGCCGGCGTCGTGCTCGTTATCTCCGTCTTCCCTTCGCACACGCCATACCGTGAAACGATTCTGATTATTTCTCCCGGGCTGATTTCAAAATCCGCTGCATCTTTCGGGTTTATGCAAACAACTCCTGTTTTCCGCAATGTTACGAACCCTTCCACTTTTCCTGACAGGACACCACCATCAAAGTTTCCTCTCTCCACAGTAAGTACCAGGGGATAATCGATGTCAGTTGTCTCTGCGGGGGGGTTGTAATTAAGAGGGAAAAGCCTGAACCTGTCCGTTCTCTCAATAAAGCTCTGAACAATAGATGATATCTCATCCAGGACATCTTCGGCGCTGCCGAATTCAAAACCCTTGCCATTCAACTGTCTTGCCAATTCACACAGTATTGCCCAGTCAGGACGCGATTGGCCTGCAGGATTCAGGGCTTTGTTGACAGTCTGAATCTTGCCCTCCATATTGGTGAAAGACCCCTCTTTCTCGGCAAAGCACGCAGCCGGCAGGACAACATCCGCAAATTTTGCTGTTTCATTAAAAAATATATCCTGAACTACAATGAATCTTGCCTTCTTCAAGGCGGCATGCACTTTCTTTGAGGGAGCGATACCTGAAGCCGGGTCAGAGCCGATTACATAGAGCGCTTTAATTTTTCCTTCAAGGACGGCATCCAATATGCCGGTAAGTGTCAGACCCGGAGAAGAATTTAATTCTCTCCCCCATAAAGAGCTGAATTTCTCCTGCGCATCCGCTGCACCGACTGGCTGATATCCCGGATAGTAGTCCGGCAGACATCCCATATCACAGGCCCCCAGCGCATTGTTCTGGTCCAGAAGCGGATTGAGCGCAAGGGGATATTTGATATTCGCAGTAAGTATCGCAAGATTGATAAGGGCGCATACGTTGTCCGTCCCATGAGAAGATTGAGTAATCCCTGTGCCCCAGAAAATTGCGGCAGGCTTCCTCCCGGCATATATTCTTGCGGACTCCTCTATAAGGTCGCGGGAGACGCCGGTAATCCTTTCAACTCTTCCCAGGGAAAAATCATCGAGAGATTCCCTGAATTCCTCAAAATTCTTACAGTAGAGTTCCATAAATTCGTCGTCAAACAATGCTTCTTCTGATATGACATTGCACATCCCCATAATCAGGGCCAGTTCTGTTTCCGGATAGGGTTGCAGCCACTTCTCAGCTATGCGGCAGAGGTCGTTTTCATTGGGGCTTATAACAATGAGTTTGGCGCCGTTATCCACAGCTTTCCTGATTTTCATACCAAGCACAGGGTGGGAACGAGTAATGTCCGCGCCTGCTACAAGAATACATTTTACGTCTTCAATGTGTTCCGCATTGAGCCGCAACAGGTCCGGAGAGCTGCTATCATCCTCTGCAGAAGGGCTAAAACCGACACAACTTCCGATACCGCAGTAGGCGGCCAGAGTGGGTCCATAGCTTAGTCTGGCCGAAGTGTCAATGTTATTGCTGCCCATCAGAACCCTTGCAAATTTCTGGGCCACATAATTGTCTTCATTCGTACATTTTGTCGATGCAATGAGGGCAAACTCCTCCCCTTTATATTTCTTCAGTTTCCCCGCAATAATATCCAGTGCTTCATCCCATGTGGCTTCTTTAAATGGACCGTGAGGATTCGGCAGGCCTGTTTTCCGGGCCGAAAGAGCTTTCGCAGATAATTTAATAAGAGGTTTCGTCAATCTCTCAGCCGAATGTACAAAACCCATCCCGAATCTCCCTTTAGCGCACAAACGACCCTTGTTGACCGGATTTTCTTCATCACCCCGCACACTGACAATCTGATCGTCGTGGACGCCAATGTATATGCCGCAGCCGACTCCGCAATAGGGACACGTAGTCTTAATTTCTTTTGCAGGCCGCCGGAGATTTCTTGGGACCAATGCGCCGACAGGGCAGCGTATTACACACTCACCGCATGATATGCAGTTGGATTCTGCAATCGGCTTGTCACCGAAGGCTGATATTCTTGCGCTGTTACCCCTTCCTGAAAAATCAATTGCGCTTATCCCTGATATTTCACGGCATGTACGCACACAGATCCCGCACAGAACACATTTATTATGATCCCTGACAAAAAAAGGATTGGATTCATCCAGGGGGAGTTCTTCCGCCGGCGTTCTCAGCCGCTGATTTATCATCTTTCTGTCTATCTTCAGATGGGCCATAATCTTCTGAAGTTCGCAGTGTCCTTTTTTCCGGCAGGGCTTGCAGTCCATATGATGGTCAGCGATAATCATCTCGATAACCGGACCTCTCACCCGATCGATCTCCGGGCCCTTTGTTCTTATTGTCATGCCATCTTTGACAGGAGTGCGGCATGACGTCACCAGTTTGCCTTCATCAAGTTCAACAAGACATATGCGGCAATTTCCAGCGGGCTTTAAATCAGGGTGATAACAGAGATGCGGTATGTAGATTCTATTTTCCAGTGCAATCTCAAGGATAGTGGCTCCTTCTCTGGCTTCTATGTCCTGATCATCTATTCTTATGGAAATTCTTTCCATGAAATTCTCCTGTATTATTGCCGCGGCTGCACAAAACCAAATCCTGCGTTGTGTCTCAGCGGTTTGCTGCTTTTTCTAAACTCATCAGTCCGCCATGCTGCAAACCCCTGCAGGACAACGCTTTTCATGGATATGGGCTTCATACTCGTCTCTGAAATACCTTAGGGTCGTCAGCACCGGATTCGGAACAGTCTTACCCAGCCCGCAAATCGAACTCCGCTTTATTGATTCACTCAATTCAGTGAGGGTATCAATATCCCCGGGTCTTCCCTGTCCCTTTGTAATGTCATCCAGTATCCGGAACATCTGTCCTGTTCCAAGTCTGCATGGAATGCACTGACCACAGGATTCCCTCCGGTTGAAATCAAGAAAGTACCGTGCCACATCCACCATGCAAGTGTCCTCATCCATGACCACAAGACCTCCTGAGCCCATTATAGACCCGGCCCTGGTCAGAGAGTCGAAATCAACAGGGATATCGATCATATGCTCCGGAAGGCACCCCCCTGAAGGGCCACCGGTCTGAACTGCCTTAAGAGCTTTCCCGTTGGGCACACCCCCGCCGATATCAAAGATTATGTGCCTCAGCGTTGTGCCCATGGGCACTTCTATGAGTCCGCAGTTTACCACCTTTCCTGTTAATGAAAAAACAGCGGTCCCTTTACTCTTCTCTGTGCCTTTTTGCGAAAACCATTCCGCGCCGTTCATGATTATCAAAGGAACATTTGCAAGGGTCTTCACATTGTTGAGCAATGTAGGCCTGTTCCACAATCCCGTCTCTGTGGTGCGGGCGCGGGGCATAGGCTTGGGCAATCCCCTTTTCCCTTCGATAGACCTGACTAATGCGGTAGATTCACCGCAAACAAAGGCGCCGGCGCCCTGAAAGATTTCGATATCAAAACTGAATTCCGTATCCAGGATATGGTTGCCGAGGAAACCCTCATCCCTTGAATGTTCTATAGCCGTTTTTAGACGGCTTACCGCAAGTGGATATTCAGCCCTTACATAAATAATGCCGTGCCTTGCGCCTGTTGCATATGCCGCTATTATCATGCCTTCTATAACGGAATGGGGATTCCCTTCCATCACCGACCGGTCTTGAAAGGCGCCCGGGTCGCCTTCATCGGCATTGCAAATGACATACTTTATTTCTCCGGGCGCACTGCGGCAGGATTCCCATTTCCGCCCGGTGGGAAACCCTGCGCCGCCAAGCCCGCGTAATCCCGATCGTTTAACCTCGGATATAACTTCCTCCGGCGTCATTTCGAGAACTGCCCTTTGCAGGGCCTGATAACCCCCCGTCACCAGATAGTCCTGAATATCTTCCGGATCTATGCTGCCGCAATGTCTTAGAATCGTCCTGTCCTGGCTCCTGTAAAAAGGGATGTCAGTATGATGCGGGACAGCACGGTTGGTCCCCGGATCTATATAGAAAAGCCTGTTGACAGGCTTTCCCCCGGGCAAGACCGACTGCACAATTTCCGGAACATCTTCCATCCTGACTTTCGTATAGAAGAAACCCGCGGGCCCGATAACTATCAAAGGCCCCTGCTGACAGAAACCATGGCAGCCTGTGCGTTTCAAAAGGATGTCTGCGCCGGAATCTTCAGCATGATCTTTTAAAAGCCTGAAGACCTGATCAGAACCGCCGGAAACACATCCCGTGCCCCGACAGACAAGAACAACGACTTGTTTGTCAGGCATCCTGACCTCCATTGTCCTCTTCAATAAGAAGCGCCTCCGCCTTCTGAGGTGTCATCTCGCCGGACACATTTTTGTTGATCCTGATGCAGGGAGCAAGGGCGCAGCAGCCGATGCAGGCCACTGTCTCAAGTGTATATTCAAGATCCGCTGAAGTCTCGCCTTCTTTCAGATGTATCACATCCTCAATAGTCTTGAGTATCTGCGGAGCACCGCGTATATGGCAGGCTGTTCCCCTGCAGACGGCTAACCTCTTTTTTCCAAGAGGCAGAAGTCTGAATTGAGAATAGAAGGACGCCACGGAATAGACATGGCTTTCAGGAATACCGAGAAAGTCGGCGATATCAAGCATGGCCTTTTCAGGCAGATACCCAAGGGATTCCTGAACTTCCTGAAGTATCGGCAGGAGTTCTCCAATGTTATTCCTGTGTGACGCCAGTATATCTTCCAAAATCTCTTCTTCCATAATAGTTCCCTTTATTCATGTGCAGAGACTAACGCATTACTTCTTTCCGAAATCCTCACGCATCCAGGGTCTCTTCCTTCTGAGATTCTTGTCGAAGCTCAGTATTGAACACATGCCCCGGCATATCCCGCACCTGTTGCACTTGTCCGTATCTGCATAGACATTGTTGTCTTTTTCAGATATACTGATAGCCCCTGCCGGGCAGCTTACCATACAAAACGGAGACGCACAGAATTTATAGCAAATCAGATTTAACATTTATTCCTCCTTATCCAAGGATATTTTCAACTTCTTTCATATCAACATCCATAATATACGGAATGCCTGAGACATCCTCTGCCTCACGGGTAAGCGACATGATGTCGTCTCTGTCAATGTACTTAAGGGCGAATTTCCGGGTGCCTGCCATCAGTTGTCTCAATCCAACGGACAACCTGTCATAATATGTGCATATGCCGATAGCTGCAGGAGGAATCTTCCTGAAATCCTTTCCGTATTTTTCCTTCAGTTGCGCCGCGCCTGCAAATGTTCGCATTAATGCCTCTTCGTATTCCTTGCCTTTACCGAAAGCCTCTTCAATAAGCTTGCCCTGTGTCTTTCCGACCATTCCGGCTGTGAGAGTGGAACGTCCCATGCATATTGCCTTTACAAACGGCGCTCCCAGCGCCAGCGCCTTAAAGACATGGTCCTCAAGGACAAGGCCGCCAGCCATTGCAACCGCAGGGATAAACTCACCTTTCTCTTTAAGCCGCTTCAGACATTTGTAAAGGAGACATTCAAGATAAACTGTGGGGATTCCCCATTCATTCATCATTCGCCACGGGCTCATACCGGTTCCGCCGCCTGCGCCGTCAACAGTGAGAAGGTCTATCTTTGCCGCAGATGCATACTTGACCGCTCTGGCCAAATCCACAGGTCTGTATGCGCCTGTTTTCAGAGTGACGTACTTGGCGCCGATTTTCCTTACCCTTTCGGCCTCTTTCATAAATGATTCCTCTTCCACCATTCCAAGCCTCGAATGTCTCTCAAATTCTGCTATGCCCCCCAGCTTGTGAGCTTCCTGCACAGTCTTATTTTCAGGATCAGGCAGGACTATATATCCCCTTGATTTGAGCTGCAGGGCCCTCTCAAGGGTAGGCAGTTTCACCTCGCCTCCGATACACTTTGCTCCCTGACCCCATTTCAGTTCGATACCCTCAACGCCGAGTTTTTCCACGGCATATTCAGCAACGCCGAGACGTGTGTCCTCAACATTCAATTGGACTAACATCGTCCCATAGCCGTCATACCAGTCCTTGTATATCTTGACCCGCCTCGCAAGTTCCGGAGAATTTATTATCCTGCCGTTCTTGATCTCTGCTTTAGAGTCCATTCCACAGACATTCTCACCGCACACGAGGATAGAACCGCTGATAGCTGCTCCGACTGCGGTCCCTTCCCAGTTAACCCTTGCTATTTCAGTCGAGCCAAGTGCCCCGGTAAATACCGGTACTCTCATCTTGATCTTGTTTCCGTTTGCGCCGTTAATCTCTGTTTCAACACTCACTGAAGGGAATGTTGCCTTGTCGGAATCCGCCGCAACTCCCACAGCTCCGACACATGTCCCGTGGATATTGAAATGTGAATAATCCACAGGATAATCCTTTTCCGAACCAGATATGACCTTCCCAAAAGGCTGCGGATAAATAACCTCCCTTCCGCGCAGGGCAGACCTTCCCACCTCGCAGTAACCCGGACACCCGTCAACACAATTCACGCACAACCCGGAGAACGGCGATGGAGCGACACGCGTGGTTGTCACTGTTGCAGCGCTTGCATTTGGTTTGCTGAGACTCATCTTCTTTCATCCTCCTTTTAATTACGGCCCCTCACGTGGGAGCGAGTAATTGAGAACCCCCGAAAACAGCTTCCGAAAATTCTCTTGATTAAGTATTATTTGATATCTGCCAGACCCATAATTAAGTATTGCTAATGCAAAAAGGCAAAAAAAACCTCGCTTGTTCTTTCCTTATTAAATCTTCGTCCACCCTGAAAGCAATCACCTCCCCTGGATGCAAAAGGTCGAATTTCAGATGGGGTATTGAAAAAAAAGCGCTGTTATGCAAAGAAGTCCTGAGGAGAGAAGAGCACTGAAAGTTCCGAATATGTCTTATGCAGGATCGCATTAAAAACCCCTTATGGCAATCGGTTGCCGTATGACGATTAGAGTTTAAAAAGATAAAGGACATTTGTCAAGAAAAATTTGGGACACGAAACGAACAGAATTCTTTATTGCCGTATTAAGCATTACTTAAGCCGATTCAGAAATAACCCGGAATGCCTTCCTTTCCTGCAAATCCTACCATTTGGTGCAATTTATTCGTTATAATCCATATACTACTTGAATGCTGTGTTTTGCTATTTTGAGAAGGCGGGGCTTTTATTTATTGATATGAATATTAACCAATTTCTGCAGCAGACATTCCTCTTCAGTTCCTTTACTGAAAAAGAGATCGGGATGATCGGGGCCTCGGCATCAGTCAAGAAGTTCGGCAAAGGAGAACAGGTATTTTCAGAAGGGGTTGAGGCCACGGCTTTTTACATCGTTGTCACGGGCAGGGTCAAGATCTACAAGCTCTCTCCGGACGGCAAGGAATATACACTGCATATCCATGGGCCGGGAGATCCTGTTGCTGAAGCTGCAATTTTTGATGATATGGTCTATCCGGCATCCTGCACGGCCCTGGAGGATTCGGGCCTCGTACGCATTTCAAGAGATGGGTTTCTGAGTCTCATAAAAAAGATGCCGGAACTGGCGTTGAAAATGATGAGCGGTTATTCAAAGAGGCTAAGGCAGTTTGTTGCAAAGATTGAGGAACTCTCCCTCAAAGATATCAAATCCAGGCTTGCAGCCTATCTCCTGGAAAACAGCATTACTGATAAAGGACTTACGGTGTGCCGGCTGACCTATTCAAAAAAGGAGCTATCTTCCCTCCTCGGTACAATCCCGGAAACCCTCTCGAGGGCGCTGGCATTCCTGAAACAGAAGAAGCTGATCACAGAAAAAACCGGTACTATAGTTATTCCTGATCCCGAGAAATTGCGGATTTTCGCTGAGTAAGCAAGGGAGTTGCAATACCTACATCTCTTTTTCGCTTGTGAAAACGACATATTTGACAGAAGCCGGATATTTCTGTTAAAAGATGAAAATCAGGGTAATTCGAGGACATGATGAGAGATGATCGCAAGACCAAGAAACAGCTGATAGATGAATCGGCGGCATTGATGGAGGAAATCTCCAGGCGGGAACTTGTTCAGAATGAACTCCGGATGAGCGAGCAGAAATACCGCCAGATATTCGACAACATGAGCAGCGGCGTTGTTGTTTATGAGGCTGCGGGTGACGGCGAGGATTTCATTATTAAGGACTTTAATAAGGCTGCCGAAAAAATAGAGATGATCTCCAGGGAAAACTTCATCGGGAAATCAGTGCTTAGTGCATTTCCCGGTATAAAGGAATTCGGGTTGTTTGAGGTATTGCAAAGGGTATGGAAGAGCGGGAATCCGGAGCGTTTTCCTGTGTCGTTCTATAAGGATGGCAGGATTTCCGGCTGGAGAGAAAATTATGTATACAGGCTCGCCGGCGGTGATGTGGTCACAATATACGATGACGTTAGCGAACGCAAAAAGGCCGAGGATAAACTTCTGGAGAGAGAAGAACGGTACCACATGCTTTTCGACAATGTGAGTGATGCCATATTTGTCCATGAAGTCTCTCCTGTTGATTTTTCTCCGGGCCGTTTTATTGAAATAAACGATGCGGCATGTCGGTATCTGGGGTACAGCCGTGAAGAGCTCCTGCAGATGAGTGTCCCCCAGATTGACGCTCCGGAGACTCTTGCTGATGTGCCTGCAATAATAAAGAGACTGTTCACTGAAGGCCGGAGTGACATGGGAAGGCATTCACGTGCATAAGGACGGACACAGGATTCCTGTTGAGATCAGTAACCAGTTGTTTGAGCTTGAAGGCAGACCGATGATTCTGTCTGCTGTCAGAGACATCACGGAAAGAAAAAAAGCAGAGGAGGCGTTGCGGGCATCAGATGCGGAACTCCACGATAACTTCTTTGCCCAGTCTGCGATCAACATGATTTTAAGCGAATCCCTTGAAGATATATCCCTGGATTTACTACTACAGAAGTCATTGGACATGACTACTTGCCATACCCTGGTTCGCCTTTGAATCGGTAGGGAGCATACAGCTTGCAGAAAACGACCCTGATGTCCTTGTATTGAAAGCCCGGGCCAATCTGCCCGAATCATTCCAGAAGTCATGCGCGCGCGTGTCGTTCGGCAGATACCTGTGCGGACAGGCGGCTCTGACACAGGAGATACAGTTTGTTGATAGCGTCGATGAAGCCGCGAACTGTGCTGTGAAGGCATGCTTCCCTATGGTCATTACGCAGTTCCTATCCTGTTTGGCGGCAGGACGCTCGGCGTAATAAATATTTACGTAAAGAAAGGCCATATCAGGGACCGGAAAGAGGAAGAATTCCTACTCACCATTGCCGATACCCTGGCCGGTATTATTCTGCGCAAACAGGCAGAGGAGGAGAAAGAGAAGCTCCAGTCTCAGCTGCTTCAGGCCCAGAAGATGGAGGCTGTAGGCCAGCTTGCAGGCGGCATTGCCCATGATTTCAACAATATCCTCACAGCGATGATAGGGTACGGTCATATGCTGAAGATGAAGATGCATGAGGATGACCCTTTACGGAGATATGCCGACCATATCCTTTCACTGTCGGACAGGGCGGCAAATCTGACACAAAGCCTCCTCACATTCAGCAGGAAACAGATAATGAATCCGAGGACGGTAGATCTTAATGGCATTATTAAGAAGGTGGAAAACCTTCTGGCGAGGGTGATCGGCGAGGATATAGAGCTCAGGACAAACCTTGTGGCAGAGGATGTGACTGTAACGGCAGACCCTTTGCAGATGGAACAGGTTTTTATGAACCTGGCGACAAATGCCAGGGACGCCATGCCCGAAGGCGGGAGGCTGGAAATAGAGACGGAGATCATCGAAGTTGAAGAGGCTTTTGTAAGAACACATGGATACGGCAAGACAGGAATGTACGCGCTTGTTTCAGTCAGCGATACGGGCACCGGCATAGACGAAAGGACAAGGGAGAAGATATTTGAACCTTTCTTTACGACAAAGGAAGTTGGAAAAGGAACGGGACTCGGGCTTTCCATGGTATACGGAATAGTCAAACAGCATAACGGATATATAAATGTCTACAGTGAACAGGGCAAAGGAACAACATTTAAAATCTATCTGCCCTTAATAAAAGCAAAGGTCCAGCAGGCGGCCCCTGAACTTATCTATCCTCTTTCCACCGGAACAGAGACTGTGCTTCTGGCAGAGGATGAAGCTGAAGTAAGGGCATTTACAAAAAAGCTTCTCGAGGAGTTCGGCTATAAGGTAATTGAAGCGCCGGACGGAGAAGCCGCTGTAAACGAGTTTAAGATTCACAAGGATACGATCCAGTTGTTGATCCTTGACGTCATAATGCCCAGGAAGAACGGCAAAGAGGCGTACGAGGAGATAAAGCAGATACGGCCCGACATAAAGGCGATCTTCACCAGCGGGTATACTGCTGATTTTGTTCACCAAAAGGGTATCCTTGCAGAAGATACTGAACTTATCTTGAAACCGATAGCGCCGCTTGTCCTTTTGAGAAAGATCCGTGAGATTCTGCATCGGAGAAAAGAATGAACCCATCAATTACCTGCCAAAATATTGTGGAAAGGGTGTATGGCTCAATTTCTGAATCCAAATAAACTACCTGTGATTATGTTCAAACCCTTATCTGACTTCAATGTCGTTGCAAAGTTTAAAGCTGAGACCTCCGCTTCGTCTTCGGTCTCCTCAAGGTCGCCCGTGATTT
This sequence comes from uncultured Nitrospiraceae bacterium, assembly GCA_963725545.1. Classification (GTDB taxonomy): domain Bacteria; phylum Nitrospirota; class Thermodesulfovibrionia; order Thermodesulfovibrionales; family SM23-35; genus DYFC01. The sequence goes on from CAVRZG010000023.1 coordinate 15,636, forward strand.
TGCTTCAGAAATCGAGCCATACACCTCAGTATTAAACAGTTCTGCACATTTATTTTGGACAAATATGAAACTCATCAGTTGATTAAGAAGCTTCAGCCCTTGCCTCTTCAGCCGTATATAATTCCACTACCTTGACTTTAGTCAAAGACTCTTCAGCAGGCCTGACATATACTTAGATTTAAGAACACAAAAGGAGGGCCGCTATGAAAAGAAAGATCATTACAATCGATGAAGCTCTGTGCGACGGGTGCGGAAATTGTGTGGGCACATGTTCGGAAGGCGCGTTGCAGCTCGTCAACGGCAAGGCAATGCTTGTGAAAGAGGATTTCTGCGATGGATTCGGCGACTGCATCGGTGAATGCCCGACCGGCGCCCTGAAGATAGAGGAAAAGGAATCCAGGCCGTTCGACATCGAAGCTACAAAGGAATATCTGTTAACAACAAAGGGTGAAGAAGCTGTCCGACAGATGGAAGAGGCCCAGAAAAAGCATGAACCTCACGAGCATAAGAAACTCCCTTGCGGTTGCCCGGGAAGTCTGGCGCAGGTTATCGACAGAGTGACCCCGGCTGCAACAGTTTGCAGTGTCGGGGAAACAACTCCCCGGCTGAGGAACTGGCCGGTGCAGATACATCTTCTGCCGCTCAAGGCGCCTTATTATCAAGGGGCAGATCTGCTGATAGCTGCTGATTGCTGTGCTTATGCATATGCCGGATTCCACAATAAGTTCATAAAAGGACACACAGTCGCAATCGGCTGTCCAAAGCTTGACAATGCGGGGGCATATAAAGAAAAACTGACAGCGATTATGAAGGAAAACGATATCAAGACTGTATCAGTGGTATTTATGGAAGTACCGTGCTGTTCAGGGCTGGTGAGGCTGGTTGAGGAAGCCGTCGCGGAATCGGGGAAACAGATACATGTAAAGAAGACAAAAATAGGGATAAAAGGGCAGATTATCTGTTGATAAAATGCGCCTTGCATCCTCTTTTCCATGCAAACCACCCCTGCCCCTCCTTACCCAAGGAGGGGAGCATTACACGACAGCTGTTGTGCGTTAAAAACTCCCCGCCTATTTTAGGAGGGGTGGCCGCAGGCCGGGGTGGTAATTTATCCATGCAAACCACCTCTTCAAGTCGTGACCTTTGCCGAATTCCTGTCAGACAAAATTGTTTTTTTCTTGCCATAAATGTATCGAAATTTGTAGTATAGATAGACGGCAACCGGTTACCGTTTAGTTTTGCAATGAAGGGTTGTCCAGATTTCACAGGGAACATGCTACCATGAGCCGCAGGCCTTGGCCTGCGTTTTCAGTCTCTGTCCCTGTTTATGTGGATAGTGTAAGAATAGAGTAGCCCAATTCGATACTTTTCGAGGTAATCACAATGTGCAGACTTGCTGCTATAACATCCGCTAAATACTTCTCTCCGATGGAAAACATCCTTGCCCTTGAGACCATGAAAGAAGGGCACGACGGCTCCGGTCTCGGACTCACACTCAAAGATCTGGGCGGTCATTTCGAAAAACTCAAGACCTATCCTATCCTGTCGGGCATCTGCTCCAAAAAAGGCGCCAAGGTGCTTGACGATTACATGGACAAGGCGGGATTCAAGCTCAAAGACATATGGGCCCCCAGGATAAAACCGGTAAAGGGCATTGTGCAGCGCGACCATTATTTTGCCAGGGTCTATGACTATCCCGCCTCATACGTACACAAACCCATGAAAGAAAAGGAAGACCTCCTCATGAATGTCCGTATTGCACTGAGGAAGATCGGAGAGCCGGATGGGTCGATCTTTCGTCTTTTCTTTCTATCCCGATGTGCTTACCCTGAAGGAAGTGGGAGATCCTCTGGAGATCGGCGAGTTTTTCGGTCTTGATCATGACAACCTGAAAGCCAAGGTCATATTGGCGCAGGGCAGGCAGAACACCAATTATGCAATTTACCTGTACGCATGCCATCCCTTCTTTATCCAGGGATATTGTTCTATGACGAATGGCGAAAATACTGCCTTTGTGCCGATTCGGGAATTTTTGATGGGCAGGGGACTCCCGGGCTACATGGGATATAACAGCGACAGCGAGGTCTTCACCCATATCCTTCATTACACCACAAGGCAACTCGGTTATCCTCTGACCTACTATAAGGATGTTATCACTCCGCTGAAAGGATACGGAGATGGAAAAAAGACAGGACAAAGATGCTTTAAAACTCATAAAACAATCATTGAGACCTCTGTGCATCGACGGTCCGAATGTTGTTATTGGATTTACGCCCGACGGGACCTGCTTCATGGTCCACGATTCCAAGAAACTGCGGCCCGGGGTGGTAGGCGGAATAAAAGGCAAATATGCTTTGATGTCAGAGGAATGCGGCCTCGATAGCGCAGTCCCGAAACGGGATAAATCCGTTGATATCTTCCCGATGAAATACGACATGGTAATTGTCAAACCTCATGCAGAGGAGGTAATGGTATGGAACCAGCTACAAGGTTAGACCACAATCATAAGCTCTCTTTAAAAGAGCTTCCTTATATCGTCCGGTGGAGCGACCACAGGTGCACCCGCTGCGGCAGATGCACGGCGGTATGTCCTGTCAAGGCGATTGAACCTTCTGTCAGAGTCAGAAGGATTGTTTCATCCGAGGGACCTGTTCCCGAACCGACAGCAACCCGCAAAATTAACCAGGTTGTTGCACAGGTTGCAGATATCGAAAGATACTGCACGGGATGCGGCACATGCACTCTGGTCTGTCCGAATGATGCGATAGAACCCGAGTATAATCCTCAGAATAAATTCCTGCACTATAAAAATAAAGGCGGAGAAGGTTACAAAAGGGGCGGAAGGAGAAATGACCCTTCAATCTCGACCCTCGACCGGCTTAAATTCACAAGGATTTCGATGCTCACTGACCCGGCGCTCGATGCAGGAAGACATGAGTTCCGCGTCAGAACTCTCCTGGGCAGGATTCTGCCTGCGGATGAATTGCCGTTGAAAAATGTAGACGGCAGGCTGGTGCGAGATAACGACAGCAATAAATTCATTCCGCCTGTAAGGGAAATCTTCCCGATCATGATAGGAAGCATGTCCATAGGCGCTCTTTCACCTCCCATGTGGGAAGGCCTTGCCATGGGCGTCTCTTATCTGAATGAGGTGGAAGGTCTTCCGGTAGTTATGTGCACGGGTGAAGGCGGCGTCTCTCCGAGATTGCTCAAATCAAGATTTCTGAAGTATTTCATCATACAGATTGCATCCGGATATTTTGGATGGGACGAGATCATCCATGCCATACCCCATATGGTCGAAGACCCTGCAGCCATTGAGATCAAATATGGCCAGGGCGCGAAACCCGGTGACGGCGGGTTGTTGATGGCCCAGAAGGTGCTTAATCTTATTGCAAGCATCAGGGGCGTCCCGAAGTTCGTAGACCTCGCGTCTCCTCCGACACATCAGACAAAGTATTCTATTGAGGAGGCGGTGGCTAAGATGATCCAGTCCATGTCAATGGCCTGGGGTTTCAGGGTGCCGGTATATCCGAAGATTTCCGGGACTAAGACCGCACGCGCGGTACTGAACAACCTCGCAAGAAACCCCTATGCCGCAGCTCTCTCCATAGACGGTGAGGATGGGGGCACGGGCGCTGCATATAATGTCTCGCTGGACAAGATGGGTCATCCGATAGCTTCAAATTTAAGGGAGTGCTATCTTGATCTTGTCAAACAGGGTAAACAGAACGAACTGCCTCTGATCGCAGCAGGCGGTGTTGCCAAGAAAGGCAACCTGGCAGCCAATGCAGCGGCGCTTATTATGCTCGGCGCATCAGCGGTCTCGATCGGCAAATATATCATGCAGGCAGCCGCGAACTGCCTCGGAGATGAATATGAACCGCTGCAACCTCTGCAATACCGGCAAATGCCCGAGGGGCATAACCACGCAGGATCCCAAGCTTTACAGAAGGCTTGATTCCGACAAGGTTGCCGAGCGTGTTGTCGAGGTCTTTAAGTCTGCAGACGTCGAACTGAAGAAGATATTCGCACCCATGGGTAGGAGTACTGAACTGCCCATCGGCATGTCTGACGGGTTGAGTGTTGACGACAAAGCAATAGCAGACAGATTGGAAATAAGTTATGCGTGTTAAGAAACAGAAACCGGCAAACAATACCGGGAAAACAGAAATAAAGAAGAAAAAGATACGTAAGTCGGAACAGCAGATACAGGACCCGTCTGCTGCCTCCGGCTCAAGATCCGGATTGACCATCCCTGGAAACGTAAAAGGTCATCGTGTGCCTTCGCGTATCCTTGAAGAGCAGATACAGCAGGCGGTTAAGGACGGAGCGACGAGAATTGCATATTGTCGCCGACGGACAGCACGGCATCGGCGGCAGGATCTGGCCGAGAGGCGAGACGATAAAGATTGTCGTTGAAGGGCCGACAGGACAGAGGCTTGGAAGCATGGGAATGGCCGGCACCGAGATAATCGTCAAAGGAAGCGCCTCGGACGATGTCGGGCTGGATCAACTGCGGAGCCAGGATAACTGTTCTGGGAGATGTCACAAACGGCGCTTTCAATGCGGCGGCCCAGGGGAGCCTTTACGTGCAGGGAAGCGGCGGCGCGCGGTGCGACACAATGACAAAGCACAACCCGCGTTTCGATCCTCCCCAGTCATGGTATTTCAGGAATGTCGGAGATTCTTTTGCAGAGTTCAAGGCAGGCGGCATAGCAGTCGTCTGCGGCGTTGATTCGAGAAATCCCGGACACGGTCCTCGGCTATCGTCCCTGCGTCGGCATGGTCGGCGGGACGATATATTTCAGGGGACCGATCAAAGAATACAGCGAGAGAGACGTAAAACTGCTTGAGCTTACTCCCCAGGACTGGGAATGGCTCAGCACAAACATGAAGCCGTACCTCGAAGCAATTGACAGAATGTCCTATTATGAAGAACTGACCCGTTCTCCTGATGAGTGGAAAAAACTTATCGCCTATACCCCTCAGGAAAAAAGGACCCGCAAATGGTTTAAGATCAGAGCTTTCCGACTTCAGGAAGAACGTCATGGGAAAAAGAGGTGGGACAGGGCGGCATATTCGGGCCGTATATGGACCATGATCTTACCATTCTTCCTTACATTACCACCGGCAAAGACAGACGCAACAAACCTGTCTGGGCGAATGAAAAATATCTGCCGCCCTGCGCATATAATTGCCCCACACACATCCCGTCTCATAAAAGAGCGACTCTCATGAGGCAGGGGAAATTCCATGAAGCCCTTGAACTGGTATTACAATACAGCCCCTTACCGGCAACTGTCTGCGGGCAGATATGCCCTAATCTCTGCATGCAGAGCTGTACACGCGGCAGGATCGACAAACCTTTGAGCATCGATAAACTCGGCAGGCTCGCGCTTGATCTGCCGGCGCCGCAAAAAGCCGCGCCTACAGGACATGTTCTAGCAGTAATCGGCGGCGGACCTGCCGGATTAAGCGCTGCATGGCAACTGGCCCTGAAAGGACATACAGTTGATTTATATGAAGCAACGGATAAGCTCGGCGGCAAGCTTGAACTCTGTATCCCGAGGGAACGCCTCCCGCAGGAAGTGCTTCAGAAAGAGCTTTCACGGTTCAGAGAAATCGGCGTCAACATCCATCTGAATGCGAAGATCGACCAGAAGCGTTTTGAAGAGATATATAAGGACCATGAGATTGTTGTTGTTGCCTGCGGCGCCCATAAACCGAGGATATTTCCTTTCCCCGGCTCGGAAGCATATTGTCTCCGCCTATGATTTTCTCAGGGGCATGAACACCGGCAATGACCCTGACCTGAAAGGCAAGAAGGTCGTCATTATCGGCGCCGGCAATGTCGGCATGGATGTGGCGTCACAGGCTTATAACTGCGGGGCCGAGTCCGTTATTGCTGTGGATATCCAGAAACCCGCGGCCTTCGGCAAAGAGATGGAAACCGCGGTTGCAAAAGGCACGCAGATCATATATCCGAAATTTACCGACCGATATGACAACCTGGAAAAGAAACTCTATTTTAAAGACGGCAGTTCGCTGGACGCCGATCTTGTCATCATGTCCGTCGGCGATGTGCCGATTCTCGACTTCCTGCCTCCTTCCATTCATACAGAGCGCGGATGGATTGCTGATAAACGATATCGGCCAGACTTCTGACGTGAAGGTCTTTGCGATCGGCGATGCAACACGCTTTGGCCTTGTTACACATGCCATCGGCCAGGGCCGGATCGCAGCCGAGACTATCCATTACCAGATTATGCATGCTCCCCGCTGGCCCGAGATAAAACAGGTGATCCCGTACGAACGCATCAGGACAGAATACTATGAAGTCTGCAAAGGTGACTTTAGCACGGAACAGGAAGCGAACAAATGTATGTCCTGCGCTACATGCAGGGATTGCCATATGTGCGAGACCACCTGTTACTGGGGCGCTATAAGCAGGGTAGAGCATAAAGACGGATCTTATGAATATGTTGTTGATGACGAAAAGTGCATCGGCTGCGGTTTCTGTGCAGGCATCTGTCCGTGCGGCGTCTGGGAGATGGTAGAAAACGTTTAAGACGATGCAGATATTTGGGAAATCCCCTCTTGTCCTCCTTTACAATGGGGAGACATGTATTATCTCTCTTCACAATTTATTCAATAAGGGGTTAGGGGAGCTTGTCTTAAGATAAATGCAGCAGTCACTTGCCAGAGAAAACCGGATCCTTTCAGCGCTCCTTGAAGTCAGCAAGGTGCTCAATTCTTCTTTCGATCTTGAGAAAAACCTCTCCCGGACCATGCGCGTTCTCGGGGATTTTCTCGAAATGGAAAGAGGATCTGTTTTTCTCTTCGATCAGCAACGCAAAGGAACTGAGTATCGTCGCCGCCCACGGCCTGACAAAGGAACAGATTGAAAAGGGCAAGTATAAGATAGGCGAAGGGATCGTCGGGAGGGTGCTTGAAAAAGGCACTCCTATGGTCATTCCCAATGTCGGAGCCGAACCTTTGTTCATGAACAAGACCGGATCAAGGATCCAAAAGAGCGGCATTTCATTCCTCTGCGTGCCGATTACGTTTAAAGGTGAAGCCATCGGGGTCCTGAGCGCTGACAGGATCTTCAAAGACAAGGACATAACTATTGATGAAGATATCAGGGTACTTGAAATAATTGCATCGATCATCGCCCAGTATGTAAAACTCTGGAACCACTATAAAGAATCGGAACAGGAACGGGAACATCTCAAACTGCAACTGAAAGGGAAATACAGCCTGCCGAATATCATCGGCGCTTCGGACAGGATGCAGGAGGTTTTCGAGTCTGTTCATCGGGTGTCGGATTCAAAGGCCACTGTCATTTTATACGGTGAAAGCGGCACCGGCAAAGAACTGATCGCAAAAGCGATACATTATATGAGCCCCCGTTCAAAGAGGTCTTTTGTAAAATTCAATTGCGCCTCTATACCTGAAGGCTTGCTCGAATCGGAACTCTTCGGACATGAAAAGGGGGCTTTTACCGGCGCCATTACCGCAAGGAAGGGCAGATTTGAACTCGCCGACGGCGGCACAATACTTCTCGACGAGGTCGGCGACCTGCCCCTGAACCTGCAGCCGAAGATACTGCGGGTGCTTCAGGAAAAAGAGTTCGAACGAGTAGGCGGTGAAAAGACGATCAAGGTAGACGTAAGACTCCTTGCCGCCACCAGCAGAAACCTTGAGAACCTTGTATCCCAAGGCGGATTCAGGGAAGACTTGTTCTACAGGCTTAATGTCGTGCCGATATTCATGCCTTCTCTCAGAGAAAGGAAAGAGGATATCCCGTTGCTTGTAGAATTCTTTCTTAAGAAATACAACGCGGAAAACAATAAGACAGTCTCCCTTTCGCCTGAAACCCTCAGGATACTTGTGGATTTCAACTGGCCGGGCAATGTCAGGGAACTCGAAAATACCATAGAAAGACTTGTAGTCATGTCTGCCTCAAACGTCATCAGACTTTCGGATCTTCCGATCAGCCTGAAACTGCCCACTCGTGAAGAAATGCTGCAAAGGGAATCTTTACAGGGCCGGCATAGAGGACATCGAGAGATCGAGCATCCTCGATGCCCTTGAAAAGACCGGCTGGATTCAGGCAAAGGCCGCCCGGATGATAGGGCTTACTCCGAGGCAGATTGGATACAAGATCAAAAAGTACGGCCTGATAACGCCTGCCGGGTTACAGTAAGTCCTCTTCTTTATCCGTATCGGGTTCGCCTGCATCTATGTGAGTTTCCATGTTCATACGGTAGAGGGCCTCGCTCAGTGAAAGCGCAGGATTCCTGACAGTCGCCTTTATAACATCCTGCAAAAGATAATCGACAAAATAACCGGAATCGTATACTATCCTGATATACGGCCTCTTCAGTATAAAACGCCTCTTCAGTGCGCCTTTCCCGTCTGTAAATGGAATAATCACATATTCCAGATCTTCTTCAAGGCCATATTGCCTGACTAATTCATCTACCTCTTCCATAGGAAATACTGATTTCCCCTTGTATATGTCTTCCACTCTGCGATGTTTCATATTCCGAAAAAATATAGTTTAGCTCACAAAACCAAGTTATACAAATTCTTTATGATATCTTTGAAACGTTGTGACTCAGGGCAAGGCCCATACATCCATATTAGCAGAAAGCAACTCATGACTTACCGGTATGGAAATCTTCTTGTTGATATCTTTGCACAAAATATTTACAATATCGCCATGGAAAAGCGGCATTCTCATAGGATAAAAATCAGTCTTAGGGCGGAGCGCATATCAGGGGACAACAGGCACGGGATATTCATAGAAAATATTTCTGAAAGCGGCATTAATATCATTATTGCAAATGAGAAAACACTAAGAGAATTTTTTCCAGGCAACGATGTGGATCTCAGATTCCGTCTTTCTTCAGGAGAGGCCCTGAACCTCCGTTGCAAAGTCAGGTGGTTCTGCCCTGACGCTCCACCTGATATCATGACAGAGAGCATAGGCCTTGAAATTATAGACCCTCCACCCAGGTACATCGAATTTGTCAGGAGATTAACATAGAAGCACAGACTACCAGTGCCTTTTCTCCCAAGCCACAGCCTTTTCGTAATCCCTGAACAAACGCTCCCTTTTTCGAAATTCAGGGGGATGCACTAATCTCCGGCCGTTCTTCTTTTCTTCTTTCATCACGCTGTGGAGCATCTCGTGATAGACAACAAACTCGATGAAATATCGTGGGACACCCTTTCTGTCCAGGACAGGGCTTATGCGTATGGTATCTGTGTGCCTGCAATAACTTCCCAGTGTGCGCTTTCTCACCAGCCTCCGGGCCTCTTGTTTGCCCCAGCCCATCACCGACTTGATATCGCCATGGAAATAAGTGTGGTTGATCTTATCAAAAATATCCCTGAGATCATGAAATCTGCCCTCAGTGCGTAAGACCGACCGACTTGACCGTCGTGCCTTTTTCTTGAGGCAGATCCGGTTTTCCCTGATAAATCTCCTGATAAAGGGCGTCCTGCCTCCCCTGCTCTTTACGAAGTGCGCAATCTCTCTCAAAACCTCTTCTCCGGCGTTGAGAAACATCCAGTGAATCCGCACAGCGATTGAACTTCCCTTTGTTTTTACGGAAAGCAAACTCCTGGAGTTATCAGTAACAGTCAGAACAAGAGGTTTCCCGGAGACTTGCGACAGATAATCCGACAGGCTTTCTTTGCTATTCAAAAAGCGCAGGCTCAGTTGTTCCATGGGCACTATATCTTATTCCGCAAAATGCATTTACCGGCATACTGACTATCCTACCCGGCCACCTTCAGCGCTTCAAGCTTCTCCTCGAATTCCCTTGATCTTGACTCAAGTTCATCGGTGAGAGCTTCCAGTTCATCAAAGAGCATGTCGATCTTTTCACGGGACTCATGGACCGACCTGGATAGTTTTCTGATAGCCGCCCCGTCACCTCGCACAGAGGCTTCTATAAGCGACTGGGTGTCTCGCCCCACACCCTGCTCAAACGTCATGATCGCCTCCTCCACTTCGGAGATCCTCGACTGAAGAGGCGTGAGAATTCTCGAACGGTCGTTTATCAATTCAGCCTTGACCCTTCTTAAATCTTTTCTGTTAGAGCCATTGTCTTTTCGCACGAAAGTCTTCCTGCCGCAGCTTGTCTCCTCAGCCTCGTCTTTCCAACCTCCCCTGTCAAGAAAGTCCTGGTATGTGCCCTCAAAAACCTCCACTCTGTCGCCATCGAAAATGACCAGCCTTGTGGCTATCGCATGGAGTATCATCTCGCTGTGGGTGACAATTACAACAGCGCATTCAAAAGCATCCAGGGCCTCCACAAGTGAGTCGATTGATTCCATGTCAAGATGGTTTGTGGGCTCATCCAGCAGAAGCAGGTTCGCAGGGCTGACGATGAGTTTGCCTAACAGCACCCTGCTCTTCTCGCCGCCGGAAAGCACTTTCACCTTCTTGAGAGCAGAATCTCCCTCGAACATCATAATGCCGCATATTTTGCGGGCAGCGCCTCTGTTAAGATCAGGCCGGGCATCGAGTATCTCTTCCTCGACCGTCTTCTCAGGCGAAAGCCTCTGGATATTCGTCTGGCCGAAATAGGCGAGTTTTAATTGAGCATGGCGGGACACCTCGCCTCTGAGTCGGCTGCAGCTCTCCTGCGAGCAGGTTCAGTAAAGTTGTCTTGCCCTTCCCGTTTTTGCCTATGACCGCTATACGGTCCTTCTTTCCTATGACGAGATTCAGGCCGTCTATGAGAGGAGTTCCTCCTCAAAAGAAAAAGACATGTCTTTCGCTTCGATGAGCACTTTCCCCGTAAAAGGCGCAGGGACAAATTCGAACTCCAGGTCCTTGATCGCGGACATCTTTTCGAGCCTGTCTTTTCGCTGGAGCGACTTTATTTTTGACTGGACCAGACTGGCCCGGTTAGCCTGTGCCCTGAACCTGTTTATGAACTGCTCCACTTCCTTACGTTTCTTCTCTTCATTGATCCTTGTCTGTTCGTACACTTCCTCTTCCATGAGTATCTGACCGTAGAGTTTATGGGTGGGGCCTGCTATCTTGCGAATCTTTTGGCGGTGGATACCCATGGTATGGGTTGTCACTCCGTCCATAAACTCCCTGTCATGGGTGATAAGGATGAGTTCCCCTTTCCATTCCCTCAGAAACTTCGTAAGCCATCGTATCGAGACGATATCAAGGTAGTTTGTCGGCTCATCAAGGAGCAGCAGGTCAGGTTCGGAGACGAGCAGCTTGGCCAGATTCAACCGGACCTGATATCCCCCGGACAGTTCAAGGGGATGACGCAGAAAATCTTCCTGGGAAAACCCGAGGCCCGAGAGTACCATCTCGACTTTATAAGACTCGTCTCTGCCGTCATCTACGGGTTTCAGTCCCAGAGACCCCTCTTTCAGGACCGAATCTTCACTGAATTCAAGATGCTGGGAGAGATAGCCGACGGCATAATTATTGGGGATGCCGATGACACCCGCATCAGGTTTTTCCTCGCCTGTTATCATCCTCAGGAGAGTGGTCTTTCCGTGACCATTCCTGCCCACAAGTCCGATTCGCTCGCCTGCATTGATTGTAAAACCAACATCGTCGAAAATGACCTGTGTCCCGTATGCCTTCGAAAGATTGCTGACCTGTATCACACGTATATTTTAACCGATGGACGTAAACAATTGCCCTTGAATTTACAGATGGCAAGTGGGTACTGCAGAGGCATCAATTCTGTCCTCACACATTCATCTCCATCACGCCCTGCTATTTCATCTCAATCCTTATAGGCAGCAATTTAAAGCACTGCGAACCCCTCCGAGGGCTTAGAGTTATTGCTTTCATGGGCGAACTCCGCTTCATGAACTTCTTGAACTCTTCATTGACAGAAATTGTCAAAAATTGTAGAGTTCTACTGGTAATCTTATTCTATTAAATTATCGTGAAGTAAAATTACAATATAGTTCGATGTATTTAGAGGATAAAAATTATGCATTACTTTATTGATTTATTTTCACCTGAAACAGCCAAGGCTTTTGAATCATCTCCAAAAGACATTAGCGGCTTTCGTATCTCTAGGAAAACTTATATCGAGAATCAAAAGCTGGGGCCGGGTGATAAATTTATCTGTTATGTGGTCAGACTTCAACGTTTTATTGGTATTCTTGAAGTTACTGAAAAATATTTTATAGATGAAAAACCAATTTTTGCTGAAGCGAACGATCCCTTTGTATTGCGGTTTAAGGTAAAGCCACTGGTCTGGCTTACACTCGAAAAAGCTATTCCCATTAATCAAGACTTTATTTGGAATCAACTTTCTTTCACAAAAAATCTTGATAGAAACAATCCAAAAGAAAAAAACAATTGGACTTATATGGTTTTTTCAAGTCCAAAGGCGTGGCCACGAGAAGATTGCGAGTACATAGAAGAATTATTAATCGAGCAGTCTAAGAAAATGGTTGATTACCCTTTTAGCGAAGATGATCAAAAGAAGTTGAAAACTCATAAAATCAAAGTTGGTAGTAAAAAGGAAGTAACGGTATCGGTTCCAGACGATGAGGATGAACAACTTGATACAGTGCAAACACAAGAGGTTGTAAACGAAAAAAGAGAATCGTTAAAGGTGCAGGCTAAATTAGCAGAAGTTGGCGAAAAATTGGGAATGAAAATATGGATTCCTCGAAGCGACCGAAGTGGTGTTTTAGAAAATTGGAAACCTAAAGACGGTGTGATGTTAGAAGAATTACCCTTGGTGTTTGATGAGACCACTCTAAAAACTATTAAAAATATAGATGTCCTTTGGATTCGTCGCCGTTCAATCGTTCGAGCTTTTGAAGTCGAAGATAAAACTTCGATTTATTCTGGAATTTTGAGAATGGCCGATTTGCTTGCTCTCCAGCCAATGTTAGACATAAAAATACACATAGTTGCACCAACCAATCGAAGAGAAGAAGTATTCAAACAGATTTCTCGCCCTGTTTTTGCAGTTATGGAGAAGGGGCCATTGTCAGAGCTTTGCTCTTATATTTCGTACGATTCTGCATACGATCTTTCTAAAGAAAAACAATTAGAAAATATGAAAGATACGATCTTGGATAGTTATTCAGAATTTTCGGAAGAATAATGCGGTCCAAATATTACTCTTCTCATGTGAAATCACCCTCTCAATAATTTCCTGAAATATTGTTTCCAAATAGCCTCTATAGATGTAATATATTCCAGGAAAAAAACGGGAAAATGGGGGTCAGACTTGTTTATTGCATTTCGACGTTAGCACAAGATATTTGGAAGAAGGATAAAGCTTTAGAGTAGATACAAAAGATCCTTTAATGCGCCGAACTCGTAAATCTTTGCAATAAACAAGTCTGACCCCCCGGTTACCAAACATTAAAACCTGCCATAATACTATTACTTACAAACAATGGTATGAAGCAAAGCATGGGACAAATTCAAGCAATTAAGAAACAGCACAGAACACGCAAATCAACCCGACTGGCATTAAGCGCGGTTTGGTTTTCAGTTTCAGCAATTGCGCCAGCGGGTTATTTTTTTCGTTATATGACAAAATTAAAAGAAAGAAAAACAAGAGGAACACAAAATGAGCGATGAAGAGCATAATATTCACGATTTTGATATTGCATTAATTTGCGAATATTTTTCCAGTATGGATCGTCAAGGCCCGGGAAGCCGGGAAGCAACAATAAAAGCATTGAGCTTTATTGATAATATGCACGAAGGATCAAACATTGTTGATCTTGGTTGTGGTACAGGAGGTCAAACTATAGTTTTGGCTCAAAACACTCCAGGGAATATTACAGCCATTGATTTATTCCCTGGTTTTATCGACAAACTAAATGACAATGCACAAAAATTGAATCTTCAAAGCAGAGTTAAAGGCGTTATTGGTTCAATGGATAAACTTGATTTTCAATTAAATGAATTAGACCTTATTTGGAGTGAAGGAGCAATATATAATATTGGTTTTGAAAAAGGTATGAATTATTGGAATAAGTTTTTGAAAAAAGGTGGCTATGTTGCTGTTACTGAAGCATCATGGTTTACAGAAGAACGGCCAAAAGAAATATTTGATTTTTGGAATGAAGCATATCCTGAAATAGACACCATTCCAAATAAAATTGCTCAAATGCAAAAAGCAGGCTATGTTGTTATGGCATCATTCATATTGCCTGAAACTTGCTGGATTGACAATTTTTTTGTTCCGGAAATAACAGCACAAAAAATATTTTTGGATAAATACAAAGGTAATAAATCTGCCGAAGAATTCGTAAAATACGAAAAGCATGGAGCTGAACTTTATAATAAGTATAAAGAATATTATGGGTATGTATTTTATATTGGAAAGAAAATATAGAAGCCCCGCCAGCATCCGTGCTGACGGCTAACGTAGTGGAATTAACGGCATATAACCACAGCATTCACTTGACGCCAATTCCGCTGCGCTCCATTGGCGCAAGTGATGCAGGCGTTAAATAATTCCTCTGTAAATCATCAAAAATAAAAATGCGTTAAAGGTGTTTATAAGTAGGTGTACCCAAGATTTTCAGGTGAGGTCTCTCCTGTGTTTGTTGATGAGGAAAGTTCCTGCTTATCTCCCTGCCGGCAGTTATCCAAATAGGTCCGCATGACTGCCGATGCGGACAAAGATAATCTCCTGCAGATCTCTATCTATTCGATAAATTAACACCCAGTTCGGTTGTATATGACAACCTCTATGGCCTATCAAATTACCCGTAATGGCGTGGTCATGGTATCTGTTTTCAAGGGCTTGTTGATTGATGAGTTGGCGCATAACTGTCGTGAGTTTCTCAATGTCTTTGCCACGGGTTTTCAGAAACGGAGTCCATTCTATAAGGCTGATCAGTAGTTCTGTTGTCAGGTCTAATGCTTTTGGGTCTGTGACCCTACCTGAATTATCTTTGCCCTTTTTCCATCGCAAAGAAAGGCGCGTGGTTTGAGGTAAACGCGGGCGGGTCTTTCTTCAATATGGCCGATATCGCGGGATGTCTCTTGAACTCGTGGTCGAGGAACCGCCTGACATGTTTTCTGTCCCATCCCGCAGGATGGATAAAGTCGGTGTAAAGTGAAAGGTCACCCTCGTAGAAGCTCATAATCTGAACGCCGGCGGCAGGTTCTCCGCAGACAGGCATATTGAAGATTGCAAGGTTCAGAAAATCAATACAATCACTATGTGCTACAGTAAATTCAAGGGTCTTCTTCGCACTTGTCTCGGTCTCTGCAGGTGTTCCGAAAAGGAGATAAACGTAGGCGCCAAT
Organism: uncultured Nitrospiraceae bacterium; assembly: GCA_963725545.1. Lineage (GTDB taxonomy): Bacteria > Nitrospirota > Thermodesulfovibrionia > Thermodesulfovibrionales > SM23-35 > DYFC01. Next base: position 30,936 of record CAVRZG010000023.1, read on the forward strand.
CCCTGCTCTTTTTAGGTTCTTCAGCACTAAAGAAGACATCTCTACGCTGGTCCCTTTTTCGAGGGCATCGAGCACTGACTGATCGCCGGATTCTATGCCAAGCTTGAGCATGACGCATCCCGACTGTCTCAGCGTCATACAGAAATCAGGGTCAGCCAGGTTAGGACCTATCCGGGCGAATCCATACCAGGGAATCCTTAGACTGCTGGTAGAAAGGGCATTAAAAAGCAAAGGGCTTATGGCATTGTCGAGAAAATGTAGAAGCACTGGATTGGTCTTTTCCGCAAGTCCTGTTATGTCTGAGACAACCTGCGGAGCAGGAATGGGCGCGTAAGGGTTCCCTTCAGCCTTCTCAGGACAGAACCCGCACCTGTTCCAGTAACACCCTGTCGCGGCGCTGTACGGAAGGATGAAGCCCGGAGAGAGATAATCATCCAGAGGCAGGGAAGCATAATCGGGTGCGGGCATCTCTTTTATTGTCGCGCTCAGACCGAGTATCCTGAGGAGCTGATCTTCACCCGGACCTTCAACCAGATAGTCTACCAGGCCGGAGAAAGGGTCCTTCCATCCGGGTTTCTTCAGCCACGACGTGATAAGCCCTCCTCCCAGAATCACTCTAAGCCCCGGGATTTCCCGCCTCATGAAACCTATCATCGAAAAGGCTGACAGCGCCTGGCTGAGATAGTTGACAGAGACGCCTACAAAAGCCGGTTCCTTCTCATGAAATAACATGCTGAGTCTTGCCTCAAAATACGGATAAAAAGGGTCCAGATCAGGTCGCTCCGCAGCTTTCAGAAGATCCGAGCTCCGCAGGGGAGACATCTGTTCATTCTCGTAATTAACCAGGCCGACTGACGAGCCGGCAGCAGAAGTTTCGGAGAGCACTCTGCCCAGGTCCATGACCGCCCTTTTATACCGGTCGAGATTTCGATATAGCGCAGGGTCTCTCATGGCAGAGATGTTTTGCATGCAATTGCGGAGGGCCCTCTTCGTCCACGAGCCGCGAGCCCGGCATCCACGGGCGGGCGTCTGCAGAAGATAAAGAAGCCCCTCTATATTTGCATCCAGAAGCCTGTGTTCAATTTTAAGGCTGCCGAGCATGCCCGAAAGTCTTGCAATACCGGCAGGCGGTTCAGAGGGCTTTGCAACAGGAGGATAGATGAGCAGTATCAAATTTCAGAGTGTGTTGAGTTCGTCGTAGAGGGGGGAAGACTTGGAGTAATAAGGGACCTTTTCCACGGATGTAACATAATGATAGAACCCGGCGACAACTGAACCGGCGACAACGCCTGCGGCTGCACCGAAGAGACTGCCTTTAGCCGGATGTTTCCGGTCGGCAAGCATACCAAGGGCGGTCCCTGCCGCGGCAGAGATTCCGAGGCACATAAGATAATGGGATCTTTTCATGGGATAATCAACTCACTCAATATATTCGCCTTAATATAATAGCACGAACCCTCTAGGCAGAAAAACAAGATATCTACCCGGTTGTGCAACAAATTTATTGGTATTGTATTTCATCTCAGCATGAACCATACATGCAAAAAGCACATCTGAGAGCATCCCTCTTGGGTTAAGGGGGATTGAGGGGGTTACTTTATTTAAATGTTTCATAAACTGCGTTGAAGTAACGCCCCCTTGCCTCCTCTTACCCTAAGAGGGGGGATATTATGTTTTCTTGCGACCCATTCTGATTATACTATCCCTTTGAAAAGAGCCGGTTTATCAGTAGCTATGCCATCGACGTCTTTGGCGATATACACTTCAATGTCCTTTCTCGAGTTAATCGTCCAAACAATGACCTTCAGATTATTCTTGTGAGCCTTTATGACGTCTCTCCTGTGAACAAACCTGTAGAGGGGCACAAGATACTGAGCATTCAGACTCAGGGCTGTTTCAATCGGCCTTTTAATCTTCGCATAGACAAGTCCGGTTTCCGTCTCTTTGTCGAGTTCTCTCACCACAGAAAGCGATTCAGCGTGGAAGGAGACTATGATTACCCTGTCCTGAAGTTTCTGTTTCCTTATCTCCTCCAGCGCCTTCAGCTCATAACCCGGCTCTTTTAATTCCACCAGTATTTTTTCGACCTTGCCATCGAGGAAGAGTAATGCTTCCCGAAGGGTGGCAATCCTGTTTTCGGTCAACTCTTTCAGTTCCTCAGCAGTCGACAGGTCTATATTGACATCCTTGCCAAAGACCTTCTTCAGATTATCGTCATGGCTTATGACTAATTCCGAATCTGCGGATTTCCTTACATCAAACTCGATCGCATTTGCGCCCAGTTCAATCGCCTTCTCAAAACTTTCAAGAGTATTCTCTGTATCGTACGTCCTGGCGCCGCGATGGCCGATTTTCAGAAGCATCGATCTTTCCCTTCGAAAACCCTTTGCATCCTATTTAATCTCAACAACTTCCACGTCAAAGTTAAGCGTCTTGCCCGCAAGGGGATGATTGAAGTTTAAGACAACTGTATCTTTCCTGACCTCCTGAATTCTCACGGGTACTCGCTGTCCGTCCTTTTCCGCTGCCAGAATCATTCCCGCTTTAGGCGTAACATTGGCCGGCATCTGGCTTATCGGGACTTCCTTGACAGCCTTCGGATTCTCCTGTCCGTATCCATCCTGAGGATTGACCTTGAACGACTTTTTCTCCCCGGCTTTCATACCAAGCACCGCCTTTTCAAAGCCGGGTATCATCTGATGGCCGCCGACCTTAAACTCCAGAGGCCCGCGTCCGCTTGAACTATCCACGACCTTGCCGTCGACCTTCAGTGTATAGTTTACCTTGACGGATTTACCTTCTGATACCACAGGCGAGCTTCCTTTTTTAGCCTTTTTTTCAGCACCCTCTGATGGGCTCGTAATAAAGACCAGCGCGGAAATGAAGCCCAGAAGCAGGACAATTAATGTCAAATTTCTTCTCTTCACATAACACCTCTTCATGATTATTAGAAATAAGGAGTCAAAATAAAGAAACCACAAAGCAGAATACTTTGTGGTTGACCTTCCAAAATACTCCCTATCCTTTAATAAATTTTAAATTATAATGAACTCTGCGTGCAACAAAATTTTTTGTCGCGAGACATCTTTCGGAGATTTCTTCGGAAAGCAGCCGTTCATATATGGTTTTCTATTTGCCGAATTATAGATATAATATTAACAGCATATAAAGTTCCTGACTGTCATAGAATTACTAAGGTCATGAAACCGACCTTGAGTGTGTCTTAGAGGAGGCCGACTCACATTTTCTATTTTTATGTCCGGCGACACATGAGGCACGACAGCGTAAAGCTCAGGCCGTTACGGATTTTTGACGGACCGTCCGTAAAGAACGGATTGAGGGACATGATTGTCATGAGATCAGACGGCATGGACAGACTGCTTTCAATGTCGTGGCTTTCAGTGTGGTGGTGGCTGAAAAAAACGTATTCCCTTTTATACTGCATCGAAGCAGACTCGGATTGCGTAGGTTTTGCAGGTCTCTATAATCTGAAGAACGACGGTTCATGCGAGATGACCCTAATAATCTTCGACGGCAAAAACAGAAGGAAGGGTTACGGCACAAGTGTATTCAACCTTCTGGCAGAAAATCTCAGTTCTCATAACTCAACGATAAGAGTTGAAATCCGGAAAGACAATATTTCATCAATCTCATTCTGGAAAAGACTCGGGTTTGAGGAACTGCAGGACATGGGCGGAATAAAGATATTGTCCATAGATCTAAGTCGTTGAAATCTTAATCTCATCCTGTCGAGAGGACTTTGATTCTTCCGACGCGACTTCTCCCTTCATACTTTCCCTGGCCTCAATAATCCCCTTAATCTTACATGACTTGAAGGCCCACCAATAGGCTTTGTATACAAGCATCTTCGTCGCGTCGTCCAGATCAAAACGGTATTTTTGTTTCAGAGAGGCTATCCTGTCAAGTTCCCTCGCAGAATTGATCTTGGCTTCAAAGACTGCGGCAATATCGTCACACAGTTCTTCGGCTTCAATAACTTCGGTCCACCTCTTCACTTCTGGAACATCATGCAGTGTACTGAAGACATACTGCGACCTCCCCTGCCTGATAAGCCGCCTGCAGAAATCATCAAAGGTAACCGCCCTTACCATCTTGCTAACTGCCCTGCCATTATAGACAACCTTGAGCCCGAATTTCGAGAGACGGTACCCGAGTTCGACGTCCTCACAGCCGAACCGGAATATTGGATTGAATACACCGTTTTCGAGCAGAAACCCCCTCTTGCATGAAGAGCGGCCTCCCCAGAAATAAGTGTAGTCAACAATATCTCCGTGTTTTATATGGGGATATGAAAAAAGGAAACAGCCGACTTCCGTTACAAAATTCATCAGCGGTGTAATGACAAGATCTTGCGCCCAGTTCGTGTAATGCAAGACCGCCATATGCTGCTCGGAATATTTTCTGTGCGTCCTGATATGTTCATCGAGAAGTGTAGGCATTGCTATATCGTCGTCATCCAGAAACAGCACAATATCGCCGCCTGATGCGAATATCCCATGGTTCTTGGCCGCCGCCAGCCCGGCATTCCTCTGATAGAAATATGTAAGCGGCAGTAAGCGCTTGAAGTTCTGAACAATCTCCCGGGTATCGTCGGATGAACCGTCATCCACAATAATGATTTCGTAGTCATTTTTCGATACAGTTTGCCGGGTCAGGCTATCCAGCGCCAGCTTCAGAAAACCCGAACGGTTATAAGTGCAGATTATGACGCTGAGTGGTATATTTCTGTGCATTGCTTATATTTTTATCCTTATATGAATATTTCTGCAACACTTTTCTGAGCAGGCCACTTTAATACCCCGGTTGATGTATAATATACCCGTTTTATCGAGGGGATTTCACCATGAAAGAATATTACTACGATGTTTGCATAGTGGGTGGGTTGGGTCATGTGGGATTGCCGTTGGGCATTTCTCTGGCAGGCTCAGGTAAGCGGGTAGTTCTTTATGACATAAATAAAGCCGCAGTTGAAACAGTTTCAAAGGGTAAAATGCCTTTTCTGGAACCTGGCGCAGAAGAGGCGCTTAATAGAGTTTTGGGGAAGACCCTATTTATCTCTTCCGACATGGATAAAATATCCGAAGGACATTTTATCGTTGTGGTTATCGGCACGCCTGTAGACAGACACCTGAATCCGCAGTTCACATCCTTCAGAAACTTTTTTTCCGGGATAATGGGGTTTCTTGGAGATGATCAGCATATAATCCTCAGGAGCACGGTCTTTCCCGGAACAACTGAAAAAGTGAACGCGCTGTTGAGGTCCCATGGCAAGAAGACAAAAGTCTCTTTTTGCCCTGAACGCATTGCAGAGGGCAAAGCAATGGAGGAATTAAGAAACCTTCCGCAGATTGTCGCTTCTTTCGATGAGTCCTCTTTTGCAGAAGCTAAAGAACTGTTTTCTTCTCTTACCTCTGAAATAATTTATTTGACCCCGTTCGAGGCTGAACTTGCGAAACTTTTCACGAACGCCTGGAGATATATTCAATTTTCCATTTCCAATCAATTCTTTCAGATTGCGACCCAGCAGGGTCTTGATTTCTACAGAATTTATGATGCCATAACTTACAAATATCCCAGGGCGCAGAGTTTCCCTTCTGCAGGATTTGCCGCCGGTCCATGTCTGTTCAAAGACACAATGCAATTGGCTGCCTTAAGCAATAACACTTTCTTTCTGGGGCATGCCGCGATGTTGATAAATGAAGGGTTACCGAACATAGTTGTCAATAAATTGAAAGAGAAATACGCATTGAAGGAAAAGACCGTCGGCATCCTTGGGATGGCTTTCAAAGGAGACAGCGACGACAACAGGGAGTCGTTGTCCTACAAATTAAGGAAAATCCTCGAAATTGAAGCAAAGAGGGTGTTGTGCACGGACCCGTATATAAGTGATAATGAATTCATAGGACTTGATGAGATCATAGCCCGGTCCGATATCCTTATCATCGGTGCGCCGCATTCCTTATATAAGAAGATATCCGTTGACTTTTCTTCAAAAATCATCGTTGATATCTGGAATTTTTTCGGAAAGGGGAGTTCATTCTAAGATGAAGATACTGGTTACGGGTTCTGCAGGTTTCATTGGCGGTTATCTGGTGCAGGAGCTTCTGGACAACGGGCACGAAGTAAAAGGACTTGATAATTATTCAAAATACGGGCGGGTCGCAAAAAGTTATGACAACCACCCGAATTACATGTTTGTCGAGGGAGATGCTAAAGACACAGGCTTATTAAAAAAACTGATGTCGGACTGCGACCAGGTTGTCGCAATGGCAGCCATTATCGGCGGGATATCCATGTTCCACGAACTCGCCTACGATCTCTTAGCTGAAAATGAGAGAATAACCGCAGCAGTATTCGATGCAGCTATCTGGGCTTTTAAACAGGGGAAACTGAAAAAGATTAATGTAATGTCCTCTTCTATGGTATTTGAAAGCACAAAGACATATCCGACTCCTGAAGGGGAACAATTAAGATGCCCTCCGCCTTTGTCGACATACGGTTTTCAGAAACTCGCATGTGAATATTTTGCCAAAGGCGCAAGCGAACAATACGGCCTCCCATATACAATCATAAGACCTTTCAACGCGGTTGGCATCGGCGAGAAACGGGCAAAAGTCGAAAGGGACATAATGTCGGGCAATGTGAAGCTGGCAATGAGCCACGTGGTACCCGATCTGGTTCAAAAAGTCCTGAAGAGACAGGACCCCTTGCATATTCTTGGCTCCGGCAATCAAGTGAGACACTATACATATGCGGGTGACCTTGCAACGGGCAT
>CAVRZG010000024.1:0-52475 GCA_963725545.1 uncultured Nitrospiraceae bacterium
TTTCCGGATTCCAGCGCAAAAGAAGCTCTTTTCACAATAGCAGACTACACGCTGTTGAGAAAGAAATAATGCATCCGGTTGCGGAACTTGCAAAGAAATCCATAGAGAGTTTTATCAGGGAAGGCAAAATCATGAAGCCTCCTGATCCGCTCCCTCCTGAAATGGCGGGGAAAGCAGGCGTCTTTGTCTGTCTCAAGAAAAATGGTGAACTCAGGGGATGCATCGGCACCTATTCCGCATGCTGCGACTCAATAGCAATGGAGATCATCACGAACGCAATATCAGCGGCTACAAAAGACCCGAGATTTCCACCAGTCCGTGCGGATGAGATCCGCGACCTGACTTATTCAGTCGATATTCTCAGTTGCCCCGAGAAAATTAGGCAAATTAATGAGCTGGATCCCAGGAAATACGGTATAATTGTTGAAAGCGGATTCAGAAGGGCACTCCTGCTTCCGGATCTTGAAGGCGTTGAAACTGTTGAAGATCAGATTCGCATAACAAAAATGAAAGCGGGCATTCTCCCCGTTGAAGAGGTTGATATTTACAGATTTGAGGTCAAGCGATACCAATGAATGAACTGCCGTTGGTGGGGAATATCCCGGATATAAGTCTTCCCACGATTCTCATCCGTTTGAACAGAAGCAGAAAGTCCGGCACACTCGTCATTAATACCCCGGTATTTACAAAAAAAGTATTTTTTGTAAAAGGCGATGCGGTATTTGCTTCATCGACATTTGAAGATGACAGACTGGGTGAAATGCTGTTGAAAGCCGGCAAGATCACAATGGAGCAGTATGACAAATCCGTGGAACTTCTGAAGAAGACCGGGAAGAGGCAGGGGGCGATACTTGTCGAACTCGGATATATCTCACCCAAGGATCTGTTCTGGGGGGTCAAATACCAGGTAAAGGAGATTATTTATACGCTCTTCTTAATTGAGAAGGCTCAATACCAATTTGTGGAAGGCGAGATCCCTTCACAGGAAGTCATAACCCTGAAGATGAGCATGGGCAACCTTGTATATGAAGGCGTGAAAAGGGTGGACAACTGGACCAGGATCAGAAATGAGATGCCGGCCACAGATACGATTCTTAAGCTTAGCTCCGATCCCGCAACGATTTATCAGGATGTCGAACTCAGCCAGCAGGACAGAAAAATGCTGTCCCTCATTGACGGAAACATGAACATAAAGGGACTTATAGACAATGCGTGGATAGGCTCATTTGAGGCAATGAAGACACTCTATGTACTCTGGTCTATCGGCGTCCTTGAAGAGAAAAAGAAAGAACCGGAAGCTGATAAGACATTCGAGTCTCTCGAAAATATCGATCTTGGAGAAATATTGAATCCGCTCTCAGAGGATGAGCAGACCTTTATCAGAAGGGTCGACGAGATGTACATGAAGCTCGATTTCCAGAGCGCTCAGGACCTTCTCGGTGTCGATGAAGATGCCGACGAGGACACCTTAAAGAAGCATTTCTACCGTCTAACAAGGGAGTTTCATCCGGACAGGTCCTTCAGCGCTGCAGACCCTTCCTTAAAGGACAAACTGGACGCGGTTTTCAACGCTATTAATCAGGCATATGCAACTATGATTGAATCGATGGTAAAGAGATCTCATTCAGGTTTGTTCCCGCCTGTCGCTGAGAAAAAGAGACCTCAGGTTCCCGTTCCGGACAAGGGGCAAATATTCAAGCAGGGTATAGATGAATTCAAAAAAGGTAATTTTCAGAAAGCGGCTGACCTTTTCAGGGCAAATGTTGATTCAGAACCGGGGAATGCAAAATACTGGAGCTATCTCTCATTGGCACTGACAAAACTCCCGGGAAAAACAGGCGATGCTGAGAAGGCAATGCTTAAGGCTGCAAAACTAGAGCCTCAGTGCGCCGATCATTATTCAAACCTTGGGTTGATTTACAGTATACAAGGCGTGATGAAAAAGGCGCGTGAATCCTTTGATAAGGCGCTGAAGATAGATCCGGGGAATATGAAGGCAAAAAAAGGGATCGAGAAACTGAGAGGATAATATTCAGTTGTGCTTGTCACTATTCACCTTTCAAACAATGTCACTTGAAATGCTGACTACTTCATCAAACAAACCCGGCAGCAGATTCTATATAGATGCGACTTTCTATTACTAACGGACAGGCTCAAGGCCGCAGCGCCTACTCAAAACTCTCGCAACAAATCTATGCTGCTTTCCATTGCGTACAGGTTGTGGGGACGTAGTTACTCAGGATGAGTAACTTTGACATACATGATGGGGATGATTAAAATAGAGCGATGCCACGACAAGCCCGATTAGATATTTCCGGAGCCCTGCACCATGTTATGGTAAGGGGGATAGACAAGATGACTATTTTTAAAGACACCGGGGATAAGGAGAAGTTTCTTCAGAGACTCGGAGAAAATATAGGTAAAGGAAACGCTTTTGTTTATGCATGGGCAGTAATGGACAATCATGCGCATCTTCTCATTAAGAGCGGCAAGCAGGGCGTCTCCTATATTATGCGAAAACTTCTAACCTGGTATGCCCAGTATTACAATCGCGGACACAAAAGGACCGGACATCTCTTTTCAAACCGGTATAAATCTGTTCTTTGCGATGAAGATACATATCTTTTCGCCCTTATCCGCTACATTCATCTGAATCCTGTAAGGGCAAAGATAGTAAAAACATTGGAAGAATTGGATAAATATCCATGGAGCGGCCACAGCGTCATGATGGGAAACAGCAGACGAACCTGGATGGACCCTGAATATGTACTTGCACAGTTCGGCGAAAACAGACGGGTTGCGAAGAAAGCTTATCGAAGATTTATAGAAGAAGGCATGACCATAAAGCAAAGCAAGGAACTAACCGGCGGCGGGCTTGTTAGGAGTTATGGGGGATGGTCGCAGGTTGAAGCCATGAGGAGGCGGGGCCAGAAGGAAGAATTTGATGAACGGATACTTGGGGGCGGAGAATTTGTACAGGCTGTGCTTAAAGAGGCAGAGGACCGTCAGGTACGGCAACTCAGGATATGTCAGAGCGGAACAACAATAGAGACAATCATCAGGGAAGAATGCGCAAAAGGCGGAATAAGCGAGAAGGAGATTAAAAGTGGAAGTCGCAGGCAGTTAGTGAGCCGAATACGTGCAAAGATTGCATATCGCAGCAGAGAAGAACTTGGCTTATCCGCAGCCGAAATCGCTCGTCATACAGGTGTCTCAACATCGGCGATTATAAGAGCGATTGAAAAAGTGGTTAAAGGATAATTCTTATTCATTCTTAGTAACTACGTCCCCTTCCACTTTGGCTGTATTTGTTGGATGGGCGCTCGTTGCCGTTTTATCTGTCTCGGCAATTGTTGCGGCTTTAGTTGCCATTTCCCTTATACTGATTGCCTTTCTTGTGGTTTTTATAGAGGCAGCAGTCGCAACTGGGAACGCCGAGAAGGCGCTAGCATACACGGAGTGTATGGGAACAGCCGCAGTGGTCCATGCAGGATTCCATGCAGTATTGAGCAAAATGCCTGAGATCTGGCGTAAAACATTATATGATATCTTAGGTGATTTTCTCGGAGCATATGATATTAGTGAATGTATTGGAGACCTGAGTCACTAATGAATAAATGTTGATCAAAGAACAAAAAAAAGATATTGCGTAATGGAGGTCAGTTTGAAAGAAAACAGAGAGCAGAAGATTTTCATTAGTCCTTATGTATCTTTGCGGTTTCACTATCAGGCCGTTGTGTTTCTATTTGTAATGCTGCCTGTTGGCATCCTATACATGTATTTACTAGGCGTAAGAAGTATGAATTTTGAGTTGACGGTGATGTCGACGGTTCTTACTATAGCCGTATTCGTTCCTTTTATTCTTCTGGCCGCGGGTTTTCTATTCATAAGAAAGTACTTGCCATTCAAAATAGTGATCGACGAGAGCAGCTTGAAATATGTGGGCCTAATGAAGACGGTTCGTGCGCGCTGGTCCGAAATCGAAGCGATAAGAGTTCTGCCGATGGGTCGCGGAGTCTTTGAAATAAGGACTAAGAACGGTACGTTCTATTTCCCGGTCATCATGAAAGAGCTAAATGCGGAATATCCAAAGCTAAGAAATGACGGGATAACAATGAAATGGACATATTCTGATGGATCTGAAAGGACAGTTGCTCCAGAAAATAGTCCCGTGTATATCGAGATAAGTCAGCAACTGAAGGATAACCAAGTTAGCATCAACATCACTTAACCGTAATACGTCGGGCAGACGACTTTTTCTGCTGTGTGGAAGGAAAAGGGGACAGGCTACTTTTAACAGGGAAGAGTTTGATCAACATCTCGGGAAAGCATTGTTGGCGGGTGAAGAAGATAGATGAAACATAATATGAGACATGAAATACATGTACAGTTTCTCTTCTTAAGGATAGTGATGGGGCTTATTGTCATGAAACGTCTTGACGACTGGATTGCTCAGGTTAAGGCAAAGCAGGTATCTATCAAAGACAGGACGGATCAGTGTCACGATATTTCTTCCTCAAACGACACACAGGGGATAGACATCAAGACAGCCGTTCCATTCAATGCCCAATCATTCATAGACCAGATACAGGCAACGGCAACAATCAACGAGACAGAAGGATATGTAACGAATGTCAATTCATTATTCATCCAGCAGACAATGACGGATTATCAGACACAGGTACAAAACTACATAACACAGAACTATCCCAATGCAACCGTAGGCGATGTGCTCGGAAAGAAAGATATCGTAAAGCAGGAATTTCCTGTTCTGATGGGGACATTGCCCTACAAAATGGTAGTAAAGGGAGCAACATATTCCGGCCTTCCTGGCAATCTGAGACAGAAGATAACATTCAGCGTAATCAAAGACATATATGACGATCTCGGCGGCACACCTATAGACATCACAAAGAGCCTTCCTGAACTTGCAGGGAAGAAGATAACCCTGAGCTATTCACCCGCGACACAGGCAGATGAAAACGTAATCAACAAATATCTGCCGAAGCAACATACAGACGGAACGCCCATTCAGCCAAGTGAATTACCGACGTCATTGCCGGCATATCTTATCAATGTAAAACCCGAACTGAGAGTGGACGGAGCAGTGGTTGCAACTGGAACGGTAGTCGGACTCGGGCAGACCGAAACATTCGGACTTACCTTTTCAGCCCCGAACAAATCATCCGAAAAGATAGAGCATTTTGTAAAGAGCGGAGAGTATTTCGGCATAGCTATAGATCAGGGCCGCATCTCGGCGGACCAGATGCAGAAACTGAAGACCAAGCTTGAAGCAACGAAAGCAAAACTTGAGGCCCAGGACTTCACTAACCTCACAAAGGATGACATCCTCGGAGACCTTCTTTATACAACAGCTCTTTCATACTTCGCAGAGCTTGACATGATGAACCATGTGCAATCGAAGACAATGGCAGTGGAGTCTGTAAGACTTCCATCTGAAGCTGCGTTTTCACTCAAACTTAATACTTACAGTGGAAGTATGGGGTCAGACTTGTTTATTGCATTAAGGCCGGTAGATGCATGATCTTTGGGGATGTCGCCAATTTAAAGGGAAGTGATCAGTGGGGTCAGACTTGACTATTGACATTTGAGTCCTTTGGCGCCAAGTTTCCTTCATAGCGCGGAACTCAAATCCTATCTATTACAATTTACTTCCTTTTAAAGACCCCGCTTTTTCCGCCTCTCTTTTCCATCAACCTGATATCAGAGACGACCATCTCCCTATCCACGGCCTTGCACATATCATAAATGGTAAGCGCAGCAATGGATACTGCAGTCAACGCTTCCATTTCAACCCCTGTCTGCCCGACAATCTTTGCCTGAGCCTCGATATTTATAATGTTCTTCTGCTGATCGACTGTAAAGTCAACGGTCACTGCAGTCAGGTTCAGGGGATGGCACATGGGGATCAATTCGCCTGTCTTTTTTGCAGCCATAATGCCTGCGACCCGAGCTACTGAAAGCACATCGCCTTTCGGCATCATGTTCCCTGTAATAAGCTTAAGGGTTTCCGGCTTCATTGAGACTGACCCCCGGGCCACAGCTTGCCTTGTAGTTGAAGGCTTGTCTGTCACATCAACCATCCGCGCCCTGCCCTGTTTATCGATGTGGGTAAGTTTTTTCAATCAAGCCTCCTGCAATAACGCGTTGAAATAGTTTCAGTAAAGGCAGTATTAACCCTGCACGTCATTCTTTCGGTCCATTTTAATATAGAGCAATTCTAAAATGCAAATATATCTGGAAACTCAGGCAGTTACGCACAATTATATCAAATATTCCATTTATCTACGTTATAATAATCAGAAATAGGTGATTTTCTTTTTATGTTTGCTAACAAAATTCATGATCATTCATTTCAATCCATGACAAAAAAAGAGCTTATAAATGAATTATTGAAACTGCGCAATCGGGTAGCTGAACTGATGACGACACCTGATTTCAAAAACCGCAAGAAGACCGCGAGAGCATTGCACTTGCTTCGTAAGGCAGTTGAGACAATCCCCATTGGCCTTACTATCACGAACTCCGAAGGCAAAATTGTCTATACCAATTCAGCTGAGGCAAACATTCATGGTTATACTGTTGAAGAACTAATCGGGAAAAATACAAGAATCTTTGCCCCTCCTGAGACGTGGCAGATTATTCCTATGGAAAAGTACAAAGGTCTGAAAACATGGCGAAGAGAAAGCCTGAATATAAAGAAAAACGGTGAGCTTTTTCCCGTGTATTTGATATCAGTTCCTGTTATTGATACTAAGGGCAATGCCATCGGGATTATTACGACCTGTGAAGATATCAGCAAACGAAAACAGGCAGAGGAAAAGCTCCTTCAGCGTCAGGAAGCCCTGCACTCGGTTTACAAACTGGCTACCACACTTGGCAGTTCCTTCAAGTTAGTCTGCAATGAAGTTATTTTGAGCCTGTCGAAACTTCTTTTGACTTCGCACGGCATGGTAATGCGCTTTGACAAAGGTAAAATCAATACTATTTCCGCTCTGGTTAATGGAGAGCTTTATGCGGATGAAATGATCCATATTAAAACATTTAAAGCTTCCTCACATATGAAAGGGGAAGTATTTAAATGCAAAGTGTCCGGCAAGGATATTTTCAAACATTCTCCTTATGCACAATATAACCTCAGAAGTCTTGCCTGTGTTCCGGTCTTAGACACATTAGGTAACGCAGTAGGTTCAATCGTCATTATGGATCCAAAAGAACGTGAATTTTCAGATAGTGAAATTCAACTGGTCAGAATTTTTGCGCGATATATCGCGTTTGAGATTGAAAGAGAGGCTATGGAAGTCAAACTCTTAAATGCCCAGAAGATGGAAGTTATAGGAAACTTGGCGGGAGGAGTTGCCCATGAGGTTCGAAACCCTCTGAATGCCATCATGATCTTCACAGAGACTCTGTCCAGGGATCTTGCAAACAACTCCAAATACAAGCCTTTAATTTTTCATATTCAATCTCAGGTAGATCGTTTGTCCGAATTAATGAAGGACCTGTTAAATCTTGGGAAGCCCGTTGAATATTCGAACCTGCGCATGGAATCCTTAAATGCGATATGTTTAGCATCATTAGATTTATGGAAACATTCTCAGATCAGTCAATCATTTTCCGTTCAATTGCTCCAGCCTAAAGGCAACTCTGTAGTATATGTGACGGCAGATAGTCAAAGGCTTCAGCAGGTCTTTATAAACCTTCTTGATAATGCGGCAAAACACAGTCCGGGGGGAAGTGAAATACTGCTTTTAATAAAAAGGCCACGGGGTAAACTCTGTACGATCCAGATTACTGATCGTGGCTCAGGGATACCTGATCATCTGCTTCCGAGAGTTTTCGAGCCGTTTTTTTCAACTGTGCGCAGCGGGACAGGATTGGGGTTAAGTATCGTAAAACATATAGTGGAAACGCATGATGGAAGTATAGAAATATTCAATAATACGCCTCCTCCGGGATGTACCGTTGAGATAAAACTCCCTATTTCCCATAAGAAAGAAATATGATACCGAACATCCTTTTGGTGGACGATGAACCTGCAATTCTCTACTTGTTATCTCACTACCTGAGAGAGTCCGGGTACAATGTAAAGGAAGCTGCCTGCCTTGCAGAAGCCAGGGAGGCAATACAATTACAGCAGTTTAACGCTGTGATTCTTGACCTGATATTGCCTGATGGTAACGGAATAGACTGGATCACTGATCTCAGGAAAGCCAGTCAGGATGTAGCTATTATCGTCGTCACCGGTGCAGGTGATATTCCTGTAGCTGTTGAGGCTATGCGTCGTGGCGCTGATAATTTTCTGACAAAGCCTGTCAATATGTCGGACCTCGATATCTTTTTACAGAAAAGCATAGAAATACAACGACTGAGAAAAATTGATTTGACGAACAAGAAATTGCAGAAAAAGACACAATTTTTCTTCGGCAAAGGCAAAAGTATGCAAGAAGTTAGGGAGCAGGCAGTAATGGCCGCAGAGCACACATTGCCGGTGCTTATTCAGGGAGAGACAGGGACAGGAAAGAGCCTGCTTGCAAAATGGATACATGAACAAAGCGACCGTCATGCCGCTCCTTTTGTGGAAGTAAGCTGTTCAAGTTTGAGCGGAGAGTTACTTGCAAGTGAACTCTTCGGGCATGTCAAGGGCGCTTTCACCTCTGCCATTCAGGATAAAGAGGGACTTATTCAGGTTTCAGACGGGGGCACTCTGTTCCTTGACGAGATCGGAGACATGGCCCTTTCCATACAGGCACAATTTCTTAAGGTTATCGAAGAAAAGCGGTACCGAAGACTTGGCGAAGTAAAAGTCCGGCAGAGTGATTTCAGGCTCATATGCGCTACAAACAAAAATCTGCAGATGGAAAAGGACGAGGGTAGATTCAGAGAGGACCTTTTCTTCCGGATAAATGTCTTTCCGATATATATTGCCCCGTTACGTGAACGATTTGATGATATGATGGATCTTGTACAACATATTATTATTAATCTTGGCTCAAAAAATATCGCGGTGTCATCAAAGGTAATCAGTCTCTTTAGATCTTATCCATGGAAAGGAAATGTACGCGAGCTAAGAAATTTACTTGAGAGGGCTCTTTTCCTTGCACATGGCAGTCCTTTAAGCATTGAGCATTTTCGCGGGTTGGAAATTCCCGCTCTTCCATCAGACCGGCAGCAGCCTTCGGGTGACATAGAAGAGTGGGAAGAAGAGCATATTAAGACTGTTATTAGCCGCACGGGAGGAAATATCAGAAAGGCAGCAGTGACCCTGGGTATTTCAAAATCCGCTCTTTACCGGAAATTGAAGAAATTCAAAAAACCTCTATAGTCTGTTTATCAGTCTTCTAAATCCATCCACCATCTAATATTACTCAAATCGAGCGATAATCAAAACAAAGGCATGTTTTCTCTGTCGTTGCGAGTGTAGTGCTTCTAACGCTTTTTTACTTATGCTTTGAGTATTTTGACTCGTCATTCGCTTAAGGCGCCTACTGTTGGCCCGCAGTCCTTAAGCGGGAATCCAGGACTTCTTTGTCTCTTAACCCATATTATTCATAATTTTTTTGACCAGTCAGAGCAGATGCTGTATCAGAGCGGCTTTATCCCGAAAGCTTTCGGGATACCTCGGAGGTCCGCAAGGCGGACCGAGAATGAGCGATGATACTGCATCTGCTCTGCTATTTCATACATTATGAACAATATGAGTTAAAGACAATGGATTCCCGATTACCACCTCGGGAATGACAATAAGTGGCTTTTTTCAACAATTTAATGTAAAGCGATTTATGTAGCACTACACTAGCGCCAGAAAGGTGAGAGGCAATCGCCTTAACAAAGTCGAGATTGCTTCAATTCACTCGCGATGACAATCCTATCGCCGGATTTGAGTATTAGTTTTCCCATTGCCGGGACAAGCAGTCCCAAAAATGGGAATCCGCCTTTCAATTGATATGCTTACAGTCCTCATAAACCCTTGCATTCCGCCTTTTTACCCTATGGCATCCTTTTTGCTTTATTGAGCATATGACATGCATAGAGTTAAGTAATCGGTATTTTATCGCAGGCTGTACAGAGCTCTGCAAAAACGCATGAGAGTTCTTCTTGTGGATGATGAACATGTGTTTTTACTGGTACTAAAGGGATTCCTTGAACAGCCGGATTTAATAGTCGATACAGCTGAAACGTATGAAGAGGCCATGTCCATGATAAATATGAAACATTATGACATCGTGATTTCAGACATACGGCTAACCGGCGTGTTAGGTGAAGAGGGATTGTCAATTTTACAATATGTGAAACAACATATTCCCATTACAAAAGTCATAATCATAACCGGTTATGACAATGCAGCGGTCATGAACAAAGCGCGGAACCTTGGAGCAGACATGTATCTTGAAAAGCCCGTATCTGCCAACTTTTTACTTCGTGCAATGAAGAATATGGGGCTGGAATATTCAGACACAAATAATATTTACAAGGATTTATCAGATGAATTCCGGTAAGAATCAAACAATACAATTTTCTCACAATGTGTTTCCTGTGCAAGGAAGGGATATGCCCGAATCAATCCATGAAAAATGGTCTGAGTGTTTGAAAGAGGCCGAACATGAAATTGGTGTAATAATTAACAGTTCCGAAGGCGAATTTCTCCATATAGGGTCAAAGCTTAGAGATTTCGAGAACCGCGTAATACAAATTTCCGAATTATCGTCTGACATTACCAGTGTATTATCCGCAGAGGAAATTGTTCATACGATTGATAGTCTGAATGAATTATTGGTGAATATCACTACATATCATGAAATGTTTCTGTCGGTAACACATGCAAGGATAGAGAATCTGACCCGCATCATGAAAATTATTCAGAGCATAGATGATCCCTTAAATGACTTCAAAGATATTACAAGAACTCTTCGTACTCTTTCTACCACAACGAAAGTACAAAGTGCATTGATAGGCACTTCCGCTCGAAACTTTACCATTCTCGCAGATGATGTAAAAAAGCTTTCAATGCTCATAGATCAGAGGGTAAGCAGTATCATAAATAACCTCTCTTCCCTGAGAGATTTAGCCGTTCATACATGCTCGCAACTACTTGCATTTGAGGACAGAGAAAAAATCAACGTAAAAAAAGCTACGAATTATACGGAGTCTGCAATCAATTCTCTCAAGGAAAAATATACGATGGCTAAATCCATTGCCGCTCAGAGTAGTTCACGGGCGAAAGATGTGTCCTGCATTATTGCGGACCTGGTTACGTCATTACAGATACATGACATAACCCGGCAGAAGTTTGAGCATGTCAGAAAAACTATCCATAATATTTACATCCACTCGCAGGGGAACATGACGGGAAGTGATCTGCCTGTTGCGGAAACATCCAATCTGAATACTCAGGATATTATCGCAGAACATAACAAATATCTTATTGTGTCACTTAACACTATCTTGAAGGAATTTAGGAGAACAGTTCATGACATTATTACAAATCTCATTATTATCAGTACAAATGTCACTGACATAATGAAAGAAACTATGACATTAGTGAAGGAAGAGGATGCGGGAAAAAGAACTTTCATTGACGAGGTTGAAAATAGTCTTTCTTCTGCCGACTCAGTTGTGACCTCTTTTTTTGAAAGCGCAGAAACCGACAAGAGGCTTGCCGGGACCATACAATTATTGGCAAACACAAGCAGGGAAATAACGGGTTTCGTTCACGACATAAAAACAATCGGCGAGGACTTGAAACTTATATCATTTAATTCAATCATCAAGGCCGAGGAAATAGGAGATGCGGGAACTGCCTTAAGTGTTATCGCTGATTTTATCAAGAAGTTGGCTGATGATTCACATACAAAGGCATATATTGTATCGGAGGCACTGGAGTCGATTAATCAATCGGTGTTGGAATTATCATTGGACATACAAAATAAGTCTGTGGTCGGCGACTCTGACGTGAAGAACCTGTCTAATAAACTGGTCGCAATGAACGGCGCTTTTCATGTAGTTAATAAACACATGATCTCTCTACTGGATGATATCGATAAAAAGGGATGGCTGCTTGCATCAGACATACAAAATGTCGCTGAAGGAATCAATGTCCATATAACGGTCGAAGGGATTATACATAGTGTTATTGCACAATGTAAGGCTCTCTTAAAAGATATGGGACTGTCTTACACAGGCAATCTGATTCAGGATCTGGGCGCTCACAACGGCTTCAGCGAGTTATGGATGGATGAATCTCCTTTGAGACTTCCCTGGTTGGACGCTGAAACAACAGGAGATTTTAATGATAAGGAAAAAAATGTCGAGCTGTTTTAATGCAAAACCATGAAATAAATATTTATGAGGAAAGATATGAGATACGATGAAAATAACAGCCGCCGTCAAAAAACTGTTTTAGTATTAGAGGGCGACTTAACCGTTGACAAAGCCGGAGCACTGAAAATAATGCTGCAGGATGCGCTCAAGAGTGCGGAATCAGTTGCTATACATTTCAAAGACAACCAAAAGATTGACATCACCTTTCTCCAGCTCGTATGTTCTGCACACCATTCCGCCTTCCTGTCGGGGAAAGACCTCAATCTGTCTGAACAAATGCCTGATAACTTGAAGAATACATTAAAGTCTGCCGGGTATATGCAGCACCCTGTGTGTTCTTTTGACAAAGACAGGGAATGTTTATTGGGAAAAGGAGTGAGGAAATGAATACAAGAACTACAATCCTGACTGTCGATGATTCCGCAAGTATGCGCCAGATGATAAGTTTTACCCTGAAGGGGGCCGGATATGAAGTTGTGGAAGCAGTAGACGGAAGAGACGCGATCGAGAAGATGGAAAACTATCAAGTGCAAATGCTTATTACGGATATTAATATGCCTAACCTTGACGGCATAGAACTGGTCCGTAAGGTCAGAATGCATGCAGTATACAGGTTCATTCCGATCATTTTACTTACCACCGAGTCTCAGGATACGAAAAAACAGGAAGGGAAGGCAGCTGGTGCAACTGGATGGATTGTAAAACCATTCAAGCCCGATCAACTCCTTAATGTAGTAAGAAAAGTAATCGGATAAACGGGATGAGCAACATACAGGATAACGGCAAAGAATTATTCAAAGTCGAAGCATATGATCTTCTCGAAGAGATCGAAACATCGTTGCTTGAACTTGAAAATTCACCGGACAACTCAGGGTTGCTCAGGAGGATCTTCCGGGCGCTCCATACCATAAAGGGTTCGGGTTCAATGTTCGGGCTTGAAGAGATCTCCGCATTCACACACAGAATTGAGACTTTTTTTGATCGTGTGCGCAATGGAGAAGTCCCTGTTACCAGAGAACTTATAGATACTACGCTGTCCGCAGCGGATTATATCCGGCATCTTCTGGATACTTCACCGGACAATTACGAGGACAATATTAGCAGGGAACAACAGATCATATCCATGATTGACAGACTTCTGCCTCAAACGTATACACTCAGGAGCCAAGTGACAAAAGCTTTCAGAATAAAGATTTCATAAACGATGCCTCAGAGGAAGCCGGAAAAACCGCCATTTACAGAATAAGGTTCGTTCCTCCTCGTGACAGTTTTAAAAAAGGGATCAATCCACTTTTACTTCTTGATGAGCTGACGCAGTTAGGGAAATGTGAAGTAGTCGCGATCACCGATAGAATCCCGAAGTTGGAAGAGATAGACCCTGAAACCTGTTATACCTCATGGGATATCGTTCTGATTACGGACAGAGGTATGAACGCAATAAAGGACATATTTATTTTCGTTGAAGACGACAGCGATCTTCATATAGATGTCGTGTCCGAAGACATAGGCATATTGAGTGAACCGGAGTATAAAAGGCTTGGTGAAATCCTGATCGAACGCAGTGACCTGAATTCGGAAGATATTCAAGGTGTTCTGAAAGGGAAAAAACTTATCGGTGAACTACTTGTGGAAAAAGGTCTGGTCAGTAATCAGAAATTGCATTCAGCGCTTGTTGAACAGACTGTAGTCCGTGATGTTATTCAAAAGCATCACCATACCGAAGCAGCTTCAAGTATCCGCGTATCATCGGATAAACTGGATAAATTAGTTGATCTGGTTGGTGAAATGGTAACCGTACAGGTGCGTCTCAGCCAGAAATCGTCATCTGCCGATGATCCGGATCTCCTTTCCATATCTGAAGAGATAGAACGTCTGACCGGTGAACTTCGGGACAGTGCAATGAGTATTCGCATGTTACCGATAGGTACGACCTTCGGCAAGTTTAAACGTCTTGTAAGAGACCTTTCCAGGGAACTCGGGAAAGATGTTCAGCTTCGTAACAGAGGGAGCAGACACCGAACTTGACAAAACCATGATCGAAAGAATGAATGATCCCCTCGTACATCTCATCAGAAACAGTATAGACCATGGCATAGAATCTCCGGAAATACGGCAATCGGAAGGGAAACCGAAAACCGGGACCGTAAGTCTGTCGGCGATCCATTCAGGCGCTCATGTCCTCATCCGGATAAGTGATGACGGAGAGGGATTAGATACCGCATCTATATATGCCAAAGCATTGGAAAAAGGAATCATAACAGAAGATGCGAAGCTGTCGGAGAAAGAGATATTCTCCCTTGTACTGTCTCCGGGGTTCTCTACCGCCGAACAGGTTACGAGTGTATCAGGCCGCGGGGTCGGACTGGATGTAGTCAGAAAGGCCATGGAAACACTCAAGGGTTCAATTGACATAGACAGCAGAAAAGGGATCGGAACAACCATTACCCTTACACTCCCCCTGACGCTTGCGATAATCGAAGGATTACTGGTAAAAGTCGCGGAAGAAAATTTCGTTATACCGTTATCAACGGTTGAAGAATGTGTGGAGTTGACACAAAAGGATACGGAAAAAACACATGGCAGGCATGTTGCAAATATTCGCGGCCAGATCACTCCTTACATTCGCCTGCGCGAAAGATTCTCCCTGCCTGGAAACCCGCCTTTGATTGAACACATAGTTATCACGGAAAATGAAGGCACAAAGGTGGGACTGGTAGTCGATCATATTATCGGCGAACACCAGACAGTGCTTAAATCCATGAATAAATTTTATAAGCATGTCAAGGAGATTTCAGGGGCAACCATTCTCGGAGACGGAAGAGTTGCATTGGTTATAGATATTCCGAAACTGATTCATGAATTTGAGAGGGATTCGTTATGCACTAAACAATGTTAATTCGGGGAAATATTAATTTTATTCACTGAATAAAAAGGAGACACGATATGAAGTAAAGATATCGCATATCACAATAACCGTATTTGATAAATCGTATGAACATCAAAACAGTGAGGAGGTATTTAGATGACAATCTTAAAAAATTTAAAGTTCAGGAACAAGATACTGCTTATAATCAGTCTTATGCTGATCGGCATAAGCTCGATCATTGCTCTGTCCCTCTACGAACTGAAACACAACCTGCTTGAAGACCGTAAAGTGAAAACAAAACATGTGGTTGAAACGGCTTACGGTGTTCTTGAGTATTATAACTCCTTATCCAACTCCGGGAAGATGTCCAAGCAGGATGCCCAACGTAATTCGATAGCGGAAATTAAGGCCTTGAGGTATGAGGACAAAGAGTATTTCTGGATAAATGACATGCACCCGACTATGATCATGCATCCCTACCAAACGCAACTCGACGGAACCGATCTTTCGGATTATAAGGACCCTAACGGCAAAAGGCTGTTCGTCGAATTTGTTGATGCGGTAAAAAGCAATAAAGCCGGTTTTGTAGATTATATGTGGCCAAAACCCAATTTCAAGGACCCTGTTCCAAAGATATCATATGTGAAAGGTTTTGAACCCTGGGGGTGGGTTATCGGTTCAGGAATATATATTGACGATGTCAATACGGTATTCTGGCGTGAAGCCGTGAAATACATTTCCGTTTCCGTAATAGCGGGGTTGCTGATATTTGTTTTAGGACTTTATATCACTCATATTACTACCGGCGCACTCAATAAAGCTCTGCATGCTTCCGAAAGTCTGGCTGAAGGCGATCTTACCGTGGATATAGAAAAAGGAAGCTTGGACGAGACGGGAAAAGTGCTCTCAGGCATAAAAAATATGGTCGACAAACTCCGTCAGATTGTTGGAGATGTCAAGTATGCATCCGACAATGTGACTTCAGGAAGCAAGCAGATGAGTATGAGCTCGGAGCAAATGTCGCAGGGAGCTTCCGAACAGGCAAGTTCCATAGAAGAAATATCTGCTTCAATGGAAGAAATGGTAGCTAATATCAGACAGAATGCGGACAATGCCCAGCAGACGGAAAAAATTGCATTAAAGGCCTCAGACGACGCCAGGGAAAGTGGACAGGCTGTTTCCCTCACTGTGTCGGCAATGAAAGAGATCGCAGGTAAAATATCAATAATTGAAGAGATAGCAAGACAGACAAACCTTCTGGCATTAAATGCCGCCATAGAGGCTGCACGTGCAGGCGAGCATGGCAGGGGATTTGCAGTTGTGGCCTCTGAAGTCAGAAAACTGGCTGAAAGAAGCCAGGCGGCAGCTGCAGAGATCAGCCATTTGTCCGGTTCAAGCGTTCAGGTAGCTGAACAGGCTGGAGAATTGCTTGCTAAACTTGTGCCTGATATCCAGAAAACAGCCGACCTTGTTCAGGAGATAAGCGGGGCAAGTGCGGAGCAGAACAACGGTGTCCAGCAGATAAACAAGGCCATTCAGCAGATGGACCAAGTCGTGCAGCAGAATGCAAGCGCAGCAGAAGAGATGGCCTCAACAGCGGAAGAACTTGCGTCCCAATCCGAACACCTACAGGACATTATGCGGTTTTTCAAAGTGAATAATAACGGCAGAACCAGAGAAGGTTCCCAGGAAGTAATTGCTTCGAAAATGCCGCTAAAGACGGAGGTAGTCCATACAGTCGGCGCCGGAACAAAAACATCAAAAAGAACGGGAAGTACTTCTGCCGTAAAGAAGCATGCCGGGGTGTCGCTGAACATGGGTAACGGAGGCAGGGACTCTGAAGACGATGAATTCGAAAGATATTAAGGAGGTCATATAATGATTACCTCGGAGATAACAGGAACAGCTCAGTATCTGACCTTCAGGCTGGATGACGAGATCTTCGCTCTGGATATATACAAGGTCCGTGAGGTTCTGGATTTTACGACAATAACAAAAGTCCCCAGGACACCGGATTTCATGTGCGGCGTGATAAATCTGCGCGGTATCGTGGTCCCCGTCGTCGATATGAAACTGAAGCTGGGAATGACAGGCACTGAAAAAACGATCAATACGTGCATTATTATCGTCGAACTCAACATCGACGGTGACATGGTTGTAATAGGAGCTCTTGCCGATTCTGTAAAGGAAGTTATTGAACTCGAACCTGAGCATATAGAACCTGCCCCCAAGATAGGAACAGGTCTCAGGGTAGATTTTATCAAAGGAATGGGAAAAAGGGATGACTCATTCATCATAATCCTTAATATAGACAAGGTTTTTTCCTTTGATGAGCTGTCACTTGTACAGGAAACCGGAAAAGAGATCACGGCACAAGAAATGGATACGAGAGTATAAAAAAAGAGCATGGTTATGACATATCAGCTTAACTCAGAAAATGATATTTCCGGCAACCCTGATGTTCGGAAGAGACTTTCCGAAAGGGATTTCCGTCGACTCAGTGAAATTATTTCTTCCGAGTGCGGAATAAAAATGCCCGGTACAAAGAAAATCATGCTTGAGGCCAGGCTGAGGAAAAGACTTAAAGCTCTCTCTATCGACTCTTACAAAGACTATTGTGATTACCTGTTCAGTCCTCATGGCATGGAACATGAATTGTTGCAAATGATAGATGTTGTGACGACCAACAAGACGGACTTCTTCAGAGAAGGAAGGCATTTTGATTATCTCATCTCGACTGTCATTCCAGACCTGATCGTAAAATACAATACGGGCATCGAGAAAAAATTGCTTGTATGGTCGGCAGGGTGTTCAACCGGTGAGGAACCTTACACTATCGCTATGGTACTTAGCGAATTCAGAGAGAGACAGGAGGATTTCAATTTCGGGATAGTTGCAACCGACATATCTACACGAGCTTTAAAAAAGGCGGCACAGGGAATTTATCAGAAGGACAGGGTTGAGACTGTTCCGGTTGTTTTGCGGCAAAAATACCTTATGAGAAGCAAGGATAAAGAACAAAAGTTGGTGCGAATAGTACCGGAACTGAGACAGGCGGTAACATTCAGACGGCTGAATTTCATGAGCGTTGACTATGAATTCGGAGACCGGGTAGATATCATTTTTTGCAGGAATGTATTTATCTACTTTGACAGGCAAACACAAGAGAACTTGCTGAGAAGATTATACGATCATCTCATGCCTGGAGGTTATCTCTTTATGGGACATTGTGAGACACTGAGCCAGATGAAGGTACCGCTTGTTTCTGTAGGATCTATGATATACCGGAAACCCTCATGAACAGGACAGGATATTCCCTTCTTTTTCAATATTAACCTGAAAAGTCTCAAAAAGTTATGGAAAACAGGAATAAACTAAAAGTACTCATTGTTGATGACTCGTCCGTAGTGCGTCAGGCCCTCTCCGAAATAATCAACTCGGATCCGGGTATGACGGTTATGGGAACGGCATCTGATCCCTATATTGCAGCGGAAAAAATACGTCTTGAAATTCCTGATGTCATTGTACTCGATGTTGAAATGCCCCGGATGGACGGCATCACGTTTCTCCATAAAATAATGAGCCAGCACCCGATACCGGTTGTAATCTGTTCCGGTCTCACCGTCCCCGGTGCAGAAACTACCCTGAGAGCACTTGAATACGGCGCTGTTGAAATAATACAGAAACCCAGGCTTGCAACAAAAAGGTTTCTTGAAGAATCAAGGATCCAGATATGTGATGTTGTCAAGGCCGCTTCACTGGTAAAGATTAAATCGGTTCCTGAAAGGACTTTCACGGTCCCGGCAAAACTCAATGCGGATGCAGTTATACCCAAACCCAAATCAAGGCCGATAATTGAGACTACTGAAAAGATCATTGCAATAGGCGCCTCAACGGGAGGCACCGAGGCATTAAGGATTTTTCTCGGTGCGATGCCCCATGACTCACCGGGCATAGTGATCGTACAGCATATGCCTGAACATTTCACCTCTGCTTTTGCAAAGCGCCTCGACTCTCTATGCCGTATATCGGTAAAAGAAGCTGAAGATAATGATACGGTCATCAGAGGAAGGGCACTGATTGCACCTGGCAACCATCACATTCTTTTAAAACGCAGCGGCACACGATATTTTATCGAAATCAGGGACGGTCCGTTAGTGAACAGGCATCGTCCTTCTGTGGATGTACTGTTCCGGTCCGCCGCAAGATATGCAGGGATAAATGCTATCGGGGTCATTATGACCGGAATGGGAGATGATGGGGCAAAAGGCATAAAAGAAATGAAGGAAGCCGGAGCAAAAACTATAGCACAGGATGAACAGTCATGTGTTGTCTTCGGCATGCCTCAGGAAGCAATAAAGACAGGCGGCATCGACCGGGTCCTTCCCCTGGAGGCCATAGCACCGGAAATCGTAAGGCTTTTTAAAAATAACGATGATGTAAGCAGGAGGAATAATGGAGAAACATCCTGATAAACCGTTAATTAACGGATTTAAAAGCTTCACTGATAAAGACAAAGCATTGAGGCAACTTATGACAACCCTTGAGGCGGTAAATGACAGGCTCAAGGAATCGGAATCACTCAAAACCAATTTTCTCTCGAATATAAGGAACGAGATCAATAATCCGTTAACTGCGATCATGGGACTGTCACAACAAATCATGGAAGGGAATGTCTCGGATTTCAATATTATTCAAAGGAACGACAAGAATAATTTTTTCAGAGGCCTTTGACCTTGACTTTCAACTGCGCAACATATTCATCGCAGCAGAGCTTGAAGCCGGGGAATCTTCACTTTGCGCTTCCAATGTTGATGTAGATGCATTCATGCAAAACACGATGAATGCATTTGTACATAAGGCTAATCAGAAGAAGATCAGCCTTATCTTTTCACAGAAATCTTTACATAACGCCCGTGAGAACCATGTCTTTATGACAGACCCTGAAAAACTGAGTCTTATAGTATCTAATCTTCTGAACAACGCTATAGAATTCAGTCCGGATAAGGCGACGGTCGAACTGGACACAATACAGAATGGCAAACGCTTGACATTCTCGGTAAGGGATTACGGGATCGGGTTCCACATGGATAATGAAAAAGTGATTTTTGAAAGGTTCAGGCAACTTGATACGGGTGCGCGGAGGACCCATAGAGGACACGGCCTTGGATTAAGCATCACAAAGGACATCATAGGGCTTTTCGGTGGAACGATTTCGGTTGAGAGCGCCGAAGGAAAAGGATCTCTCTTTATTGTTTCAATCCCCGAGTTAGAACCTGAAACTCAGATAAATGCTCCTTTTTCAGACGATGGCAATGTTTTTATCTTTTGATTCCCAGGAAGAACATTTATATGGAATTGAGACAAAAAGAATCTTATATGACAACCCCTGGCATTATAAAGAAACATTACTTGAATCAGGGCATGATTTTCGTGAGCACAAATGAATGCATTATCACTACTGTCCTTGGATCATGTATAGCTGTATGTCTATGGGACCCCGCATCCGGAATCGGAGGGATGAATCACTATATGCTCCCTCTCTGGAATGGCGATGGTCTGCCATCGCCAAGATACGGTAATATCGCTATTACAAAACTCATAGATAAGATGATCACCGCAGGTTGCTCAAAAGAGAATCTGAAGGCAAAGGTTTTTGGCGGAGCAGAAATTTTGCATATTACTAAAAGCATGCAATTGAGCGTAGGCATGCAGAATATAATGTTGGCTGATGACCTGCTCTCCCGGGAAGGAATTCCGGTTATCAGTATCGATGTCGGCGGCAATTGCGGAAGAAAAATAGACTTTAACACAAAGGAAGGTATCGTTAGACTTAAACGGCTGAATAGTTATCGGCCTTCAATGAAATCGTAACTACTAATAAGTTCATTAGAAAAGCAACATTCACCAGAAGATCTCCCCATCCCCTCTTTACCTTCGCCTCTGCGTCTCCTCGGCGACCCGCCCGAGGCGGGAATCCGCCTGAGTGCGGAAAAGAGGGGTGGATTGCCTCCCTTTGGCAAAGGGAGGTTCGGAGGGATTTTATAAATAATGTGGCTTCACGTATAAACTCCTTAGTCTGAGTGAAGAAGACTAAAGATGTAAGAGGAACTGCATATAACGCGGGGAATATGATAATATACGCCAAATAGTGGAGAGTTAGAGGTATGCTTTGATTAGAGTCAAATTGCTTGATTTTCTGATACAAAATTTAAACACTCTTTTTGTCCAGGTTGCCGCCTCAGGATATTCAGCTGAAGAAAAAGCATCAAAAAGTCTTCTTGCCGTTTTTCTTGTCATACTCATTCCTGTTCTCATAGCCCTGTTCTGTTTGATCATATTCATATACAGGCGAACCGTTGGTAAGAAACTTAGAACCACTGTAATCGAGGACGATAAAAAGGAGGCCGAAGGATATGAAAAGGCCGGGGAATTTGTCTCGGCTGCACATATTTATGACAACAAACTCAAAAATCCCCGTAAGGCCGCTGAGTTGTATGAAAAAGGCGGCGACTATAAACAGGCTGCGATGCTTTACGACCTACTGGGCCTAAGCAGCAAAGCGAAAGAAATGTATGAAAAGTCCGGGAATCTTGAGGACGCTGCAGAGGTTGCTCTGATGGAAGGCGAGTTTGATGAGGCGGCAGCCCTCTATGATAAGGCCGGGAAGAAGATTGATGCGGCAAAAGTCATGCAACAATCAGGAAAGACAATCTATGCAGTGAAGGCTTTAAGAGAGGCTGGAGAATATAAGAAAGCCGCGTTACTTCTCAAGCAGGAAGGTATGCTGAAAGAGGCGGCAGAGATGTTCGGATTCTATCTTTACGATAAGAAGCCGGAAAGCTCAAACCTTGAGGATTATTACTCCTATGCCCTCATGCTTGAGAGCACGGGACAAATTGAAAAAGCGGTTGAGGTTTTTAAGGAGATAAACAAGACTAACCCTGTATTCAAAGATGTGAAAGACAGGCTGAAGGTCCTTATGATGCCTCCTTCTCAGGAAGTACCGACTCAGGAATCCGGTTCCCGAAGGTCGGACAACTCTCAGAAGCTTTATCCGGAAGGGCGGAATCGAGCCGCGATACGGTCTGAGGCTCTGGGTACACATCCTTAAGAGTCTGAAGGAAGCATATGAGAATGGCTGGTCCTTTGGCAACCTGAATCCGGACAATATAATTATTGACGGAAAGAATAATATATCTTTTCTAAAGAGGATACAATCACCGGATTATATCCCGCCGGAAGTTTTGAAGGAAGTTGATCTGGATGAAAGGGCTGATATCTATTCGGCAGGCGTCATTCTCTATGAAATGCTGACCGGCGGACTTAAGGGTTTGGGCTCGGTCGGTGTTATTGATACCGTAGAAAATGTTCCTGAGTGGCTGGATGATATAGTGATTCGGTGTCTGAGGAAAGTGAGAGAAGACAGATACCAGAGCATAAAAGATATATTCACAGACCTCAAAGCCATAAAAGACACAAGAGTAATCTGACTCGACTTTTGCAGCGCCCTAAAGGAAGACCCCCAAAGGCATCTCATTAAAATGGGATGTGTCCCTGTTAAACGCAATATCGCGGGCTGCGGTTCACCTTCTCAACGCTTCTCTTGTCCAATGCATTTGGGTTGACAATTAGGGTTTGAGGCAGTTTTCAATTATGAAAGCGCACTGCTCATCCTTTGTTAATGGACCACCTGTATAGCCCTGATAGTTTATTTTCTTAATAATGCCGTCTTTCAGAATAAAAGTTGCTTCACAGGAGTAAAGTATTCCCCCAAGATCGCCACCGCTTCCTGAATAGGTTAAATACTCAAGATTGTCGATTTTCTCCTGTTTTACAGGAACCCCAGCGCATATCAAAAGATCCTCCTTGCTCATACCTATAAGTTCCGATTTTGCTCTGGAAGCCATTTCTGCACGATGGAAGACACACCCGGAAAGTAAAAAAGAGATCAAAACAATCAAAAGAAGCTTTTTCATGACAACCCCCTTTTCGACAATTCTATCTTAAAAGGAGGAAAAAGGAAAGGCGCTCTAAATCTGTTTATAAAGCAGTGTAACAAATATTTGAAATGTGTTCCTTCCTTGTAGTGCACTCCATGGAAACCTAATATAATTGTGTTCAGTACAAAAGGTAATTGACAAAGGAGGATTACTATGTCTTCAGCTCTAAGAGCATAGTATTTGCCTTGGGCTTATATTTTGGAGAAAAATCGGGCTTAAATAATATACCTTTTATTTCCTGAAAAAGTGAGCTATGGAAATTGTGCCATTAGGCAATATTTAAAGCGATAATCATCAAAGCATTACAATGTATTCATTACTATACCCCTACCAACGTAGGATTGCAGTTTACGTTGGAACCCCTCATAATAAAAGAGAGAAGATGGATAAGATAAGAGAAGTTCTTAAATAATGTGAGAAAGACATGGATGACGTAGTCACTCGAAGTGAAAAATCAAAGCAAGAACGTATTCTTGTCGTCGATGATGATATATCGTTACTTGATACTCTGAATAAAGGTCTTTCCTTGAGAGGTTATCAGTGTAAATCTGAGATGAGTGCCACCATGGCTCTTGAACTATTAAGTAAAGACCTATTTGATACGATGATTATTGATATTGTTCTTCCTGATATGAGTGGGTTTGAACTTACAACCAAGGCGAAAAAAATCAAGCCTGATATGGCAATTATCATAATGACTGGTTATATTGATGAGTTTTCCTATGAAGACGCGATAGAATCCGGAGCATCAGATTTCATAAAAAAGCCGTTTAGTGTGAAAGAGCTTATCGCAAGAATTGAACACGCCAAGATGCATGAAAGATTGCATGACATATCAGTCCATGATGAGCTTACTGAACTGTACAACCGTCGTGGCTTTTTTACTTTGGCTGAACATTTACTCAAGACGGCTAAACGTCAGCGGACGGGTTTATTCATGCTTTATTGTGACTTGGATGGTCTGAAGGGAATTAATGACGCTTTAGGGCATCAAAAAGGGGACTGGGCATTAATCGATGCTGCGAACGTACTGACAGAAACATTTCGAGGCTCTGATATTATAGCTCGAATTGGCGGGGATGAGTTTGTGGTTATGCCAATAGCAACCACTGGGGACAATCTTGAGGTAGTTATTAATCGTTTACAGAAAGCAGTAGAAATGGATAATACAAGAAGTAAGCGTGAATATAGGCTGTCAATCAGTACAGGCACAGCATTCTTTGACCCTTTGTCTCCTTGCACTATAGATGAACTCTTGTCTCAGGCTGATAGGTTGATGTATGAGCAAAAAAGAACTAAGAAAACGATTGGTTGATTACCCAGCCATTATGCTACCTTCAATCTATAATCAATTTGACAGCCGTTGCAGACTATATAGGATTGGCATTAACTTAAGTAGACTTTATGTTTTCTTAATAATATTCTTCTCTTTTATTGGATGTGAAAAAAATATACCTGTCCCGCAGCATCTTATAGGAGAATGGAAAACCTCTGCACCACAATATGAAGACCGTTACTTGAAGATTGCCGAACACTCATTGATATTTGGTATTGGCGACGGTGAAGAACTGTCACAAGACATAGAAAAAGTTAATGTCGAACAAGAAAATGGCGAAACAATATATACCATTCATTACAAAGATACAGAAGGAGAAAGATGGAGTCTTATTTTAATCTATAGTACTGCTTCTGGGGGTACTCTCAAAATAAAAAACAAAAATGATATTTGGGAAAAAGTCAAATTGGAAAGTCCGGCGTGACGAAACTGTTCAATATTCACAAATCATTAGGGTTCACAATAGTTGAACTCCTTTTTGTATTGGCAATCATTGCAATATTAGCCGGTATTGCTATTCCTTCATACATAGGATATAAAGAACGGGCAAGAATCGGACTTACTATTAGTGATATAGCAGCCATTGCTCTGAAACTAAATGGATACTTAAGTGATAATGGCATCGGTCCCGCATCACTTGCTGAGGTTCACTGTGAAAATTATCTCGATCCATGGGCACATCCTTACCAGTACTTCAATATAAAAACAGCAAAAGGGAAGGGACAAATGAGGAAGGATCGGTTTATGGTTCCGATAAACACCTACTTCGATCTCTATAGTATGGGCCCGGATGGTCAAAGCATACCTCCTTTAACTGCCAAAGTAAGCAGAGATGACATAATCTATGCACATGATGGTGAGTATATTGGTCCGGCAGAGGGATTCTAAGCATACTAAGGTAATGCCGGGGGATAGATGAACCTGTCGAAGTTCAAAGTAAAACGTGAATTTTTCCGAAGCATGGTTGCAAAACGTGTTTTTTTTCTGTTTGTCCTCTGCTCTCTTATCCCGTTGAGTACACTTGCTTATTTAGGCTATACACAAGTTACGAAACAACTCTATTCCCAAGCCAGTAAACGATTATATATGACATCAAAATCAGCCGGCATGTCTATTATCGAGCGATTACAACTTTTGGAGGATGATCTTGCAAGTGCCCTTCCTGATTACCAGTATGGCACTCCTGTTGTCATTAATAGTTCTGCAAATAAATATTATGAACGTCTCAGGAG
Organism: uncultured Nitrospiraceae bacterium; assembly: GCA_963725545.1. Lineage (GTDB taxonomy): Bacteria > Nitrospirota > Thermodesulfovibrionia > Thermodesulfovibrionales > SM23-35 > DYFC01. The sequence goes on from CAVRZG010000024.1 coordinate 25,780, forward strand.
GCGGTTCACGGGTGTAATTTTTCTTGCAGAACATAACCAAAAAATTAACTTACTGGGAAGTATTACAGATCCTCCCCGATTGAATGAAGATCAACAGATACACATAAGGGAAAACCAAACATTGATCGTGCATCGTGTCAGGACCAACGAACCTGTAAAAATATTTATGATCAGAGCTCTTGACTCTGCTCATCCTGATAGAAACTTAGTGATTGGAGAAATACGCCAAGAATACTTATGGGGAAGCGAAAGGTACATGTCTCAAGAATATGAATACCTCATTGTTGATCAAGCTATGCACGTTCTTTTTGCATCTTTTAAAGAACATCCTCCACTTAAAGAATTGGGAAATGCCTACACTGCAAATAAAGGTGCTGGTCAATTTACATGGCAACACAAAGAAACCAAATATTTGGCAGGTTATTGGACAATCTTTATGGCTCCACAATTTCATGATAATTGGATCATGGTAAATAGTCAGCCGGAAGCAGATATATTCAGACCTCTGTATTTGTTTAAAAGAATTTTCGTGCTTGTTGTTATGCTCACATTTCTGATAATTCTGTTTTTGAGTTACAGGCAGATCAAGAAATACCTGATTCCAATCGAGAGCCTGCAGGATGCAACTCGAAGGATTGCAGAAAAAGATTTCAGCAGGCAAGTAAAAATAGAAAGCAACGATGAATTTGAAGAGTTAGGAGCGTCTTTTAATGAGATGGCAAAACATCTTGAGAAACAATTTAAGGTCTTGACTTCAATAAACCAGATTGGTATAGCCCTCAGTGTAGAGAGAGATACAAACCGTTTGATGGAAATTGTTTTGGAAGGAGCAAAAAGTATCACCAGTGCTGATGGCTGCGCCTTATATACCTGTACAAAAGATAACAGACTAACGCTATCGATTATGAAGATAGATGCATTGCCCTTGATTAACTATGATTACAAAGAAATAAATATACCGCTTTACAATGATACCGGAACCCCTGATAGCAGAAACTGTATAGTCCATTCAATGCTTAATGATATAACAGTTGCGATTCCTGACATCTATACAGCAAGAGATTTCGATTCTTCGGATAGTAGAGATTTTGATAAACAAACTATTTATCATACCCAATCTCTTCTCAATGTTCCCATGAAGAATCATGAAAATGAGTTTATCGGGGTCCTACAACTCATCAATAAGATTGATAAGTTTTCTCAAGAAATCATCCCGTTCTCAGAAGAGGATCAGCGCATTATAGAGACTATCGCTTCTCAAGCTGCTGTTGCTCTCTCAAAGAATCAACTGATTGAAGATTTCAAGAAATTATTTGATTCATTAATCGAACTTATTGCAAAAGCAATTGACCAAAAATCCCCATTTACCGGGGAACACTGTAGACGTGTGCCGGAATTAACCATTATGCTGGCAGAAGCCGTAATAAATCAAAATGAGGGAGTTTTTAAAGATGTTAGCCTGACAGAAGAGGAACTTTATGAACTAAAAGTGGCAGCATTGCTCCATGACTGCGGGAAGGTAACCACCCCAGTTCATATCGTTGATAAGGCCACACGACTCGAAGCTATTATTGATCGCATCCAGCTGATTAATTTAAGATTTGAGATTATAAAACGTGATTTTCATATTGCTTTTCTGAACAATAAGCTTCAGGCTTTAAATGATATTCCTGGCAGAGTGGTATCAAGTCCTGAAAATGAACTGAAAGATATCATGGAGCAGCTCGAAAAAGACAAACAATTGATTCAAACATGCAATAGATCTAAGGGAATAACACCACAAAAGAGTCAGTTGATATTGCAAGAGATTGCCCGGAAATACAGATGGATAAATGCATCTGGTAATGCAGAGCCTGTTGTTTCTGATAATGAGTTGTATGCCCTGACCGCCTCCATTGGTACCCTTACGCCTGAAGAACGCAAAATACTCAATCAGCATGTAATCATTACTGTGAAAATGCTCGAGTCTTTACCGTATCCTAAAGCTTTGCAAAATGTTCCTAAATTCGCTGCTGTTCATCATGAACGGATGAATGGAAGCGGCTATCCGAATGCATTAACAAAAAATGATATTCCGTTGCAGGGAAGAATCATTGCTATTGCAGATATTTTTGAAGCGTTGACTGCGAAGAACCGACCCTATAAAAAGAAGATGTCTCTTACGGATGCAATACGGGAACTATATGAGATGAAGCTAAATGGACAGATAGACCCCGATCTTTTTGATATATTTATTAGTGAAAAGGTGTTTTTAAGATATGCTAAGCAGTATCTTGAACCTGAACAGTTCGATATAATTGATCCCTCTAACATTCCTGGATATTTGGCTGCTGAGGTAAAGATGTAAAATATAGCCGCGGGTAAGCTTTATCGTTAAACAATTCTTCTGCAAATCATCACTTTTCGTCTTTCGGTTTGATGACAGTGATTATGTAAAGTCAGGCGAGATAACTTATTGATTGAAAAGGATTTCTTTGGTGCCGAAGGCGGGATTTGAACCCGCACGGCCTTGCGACCACTAGACCCTGAACCTAGCGCGTCTGCCAGTTCCGCCACTTCGGCATGTGAGTATTATATTATACGCACCTGGTTTAAAAAAATCATTATTTATGGTATCGTTAAATACATATGAAGAAAAGTTCCAAGATAGCCTTTGCATTGATCGCGGCATTTATCGTTATAGCTGTTGTCGGCTCTGTCTTTCTGATAAAGAACGCAAACAGGATTGCAAAACACCAGCTTGACCAGATTCTCGGGAAAAATTTCACTGTCAAGGACGTGAAGCTGAAGTGGAACAAAGTCGAAGCAATGGACGTAAGTTACAGGAATTCAGAGGGCAGGACGGTCTTCCACACCGACAGCCTGATTCTCAGCACGGACATAACGGGCCTGCTTAAGAAGGACTATAGTGTTTCAAACGCCACATTGGTAAACCCCTATCTCCTGCTTGAGAAAGACAAGTCAGGCGCCTTTAAGAATCCTTTTCCGACACATAAAGAAGGCGCTGAAAAAAAACCGTCTAAAGAATTTCGCATACAGAAGATCGAGATAATAAACGGTTCTCTCGACTATGTTGATGAAGAGGTCTCCGGGGAACCTGTGGTAACAGAGTTGAGGAATATTGACATTGAATCCGACAACGTGATATTCCCACTGCAGGACAATTTCACTGATTATCGCTTCACAGCCAAAGTCTCGGGCAAACTGAATGCGGGCACTATCAAGAGTGAAGGTAAAATAGCTCTGAAAAGCTTTGACATGGATTCCAGGGTTGAGGCAAAAGACCTTGATGTGACTCAATTCAAACCATATTATCAGAAACAAGGCAGTGTGAATGTAAAGAAAGGTCTTCTCGATCTTGACATGGATGTGAAAATTGACTCGGGCAAGGTGAAGGCGCCGGGGAAGGCCACAATTAAAGGCCTGCAGTTTGAATCGCAGAAAGGCCCGGACACGAAGTTCCTAAGCCTGCCTGTACAGTCCATCATAGCGTTTCTTAAAGAAAACAAAGACCAGATGGCATTTGATTTTACGTTGGAGAGCAGCCTCTCCGACCCGAAAGCGAGTATTGCCGGAGGCATCGTCGAAGATCTGAAGATCGGAATAGCTCAAAAGATCGGTCTGTCCGTAGAGAAGAAGAATAAACCCAAAGACAACGGGGACCAATCAAATAGGACGGGGAACTAATTAGACATTTTTTATCCTGTCCACAGCCATGGCTCCGAGGCGGACGATGGTTTTCAGAACCACCCTTTTTTCCGACGTCAGAGCCTCTTCCTTCCCCTTGAAATCTACTCCTGCAACACCCAGGATTCTGTCACCCGAGATCATAGGTAAATAATACGCTTTGGCCTGCGGCAGAGTATTTGTGCTGCGACCTGCTGTCTGTCTGTTGATGAAAACCCATGACGCCACCCCGAGCGCCTGAGAGTTTATCTCAAAATCCGGCGTTTTAGCTTTGACCGACAATTTTTCTCCTTCGGGCAGAAAGATTACCATCTCACATGGGAATACTTGCAGAGTATGCCGGACCATCAGAGAAAGCACCTGTTCCACCGTGTTGGCTGTCACCAAATCCCTGCTCAAACCGAAGAGAGCTATGTTCTTTACTTCGCTTTGCTTGAGCAACTCAACCTTGCCGTGCAACCTGGATGCAAGGTTGCTTATTACCCCGATGACAATAATAAACACGACAAACGAGACGAAATATTGAACGTCGCCGACGACGAAAGTGAAGTACGGAGGGATAAAGAGGTAGTCAAAAAGGAGTATGCTTGCTATTGCTGCATACGATAGACGGACCTCTTCCCAGGTATAGCGCGCTTATGATTACAGGCAGCAAGAGCAAGAAAAGTTCACTGACCTGATTGAGGCTGTTGCGCAAAAGAAAGGCTATGAGCGAGACAATTCCAACAGCAAGGATGCCGAGCGCATAATTCATTGGTTTGGCAAAAATCATGCGCTTCCTGGGCATAACGTTAGGTTCGACCCTGGCATCCAACAAGTAAATATCGATGTTCGGTGTTCTGGTCAGTAGTTTTCTTGGGATCGATTGCAGCAGCCAGAAGCGGCGCGGTTTGCCTATAATGATTTTTGTCACATTGTTGTTCCGCGCATAGTCGGCCATTACTTCTGTCACATCGCTTCCCTTCATCCAGATCATGCGCGCCCCAAGTTGCTTCGCGAGGTCCAAGTGCCTTATTCAACCACTCCTTTTCCTTCTCGGAAAGTGTCTTGTGCCTTTCCGTCTCTGCATAAAGAGCGATCCATTCCGCATCAATATCGTTTGCCAGCCTGAAAGCCGCGCGTATCAGTTTCTCTGCATAAGGACTGGCAAATACCCCTACCATAACTCTCTCTTTTGCCTGCCACGGTCCTGCTATGGCATGGGCCCGCATGTAAGTCCGCATCTTCTCATCGACGCTGCCTGCCACAGCCCGGAGTGAAAGCTGCCGGAGTGCCAATAGGTTGCCCGGCCGGAAAAACTTGTCCGACCGCGCTCAGCGCCATGTCTTTGATATAAACCTTTCCCTCATGAAGCCGTTTTATCAGTTCCTCAGGCGGCAGATCAACCAGCTTGATTTCATCGGCTCCTTCGATAACAGTATCCGGGACTGTTTCACGCACACGTATATTGGTAATCTGATAAACAATATCGTTAAGACTCTCGACATGCTGAACATTCATGGTGGTATACACATCTATCCCTGCATTCAGTATCTCTTCTACATCCTGGTATCTCTTTGCATTACGAAGACCCGGAGCATCCGAGTGGGCAAGCTCATCCACCAGGACCAGTTTTGGTTTGCGGGCCAAGACCTTGCCCAAATCCACTTCCCTGAGCTTGACACCCATGTATTTAACAACCAACGGAGGAATGATCTCCAGACCCTCAAGCAGGGCATCGGTCTCTGCCCGTCCGTGTGTCTCCACATATCCTACTGCAACGTCAATGCCCTCCTGCTTTCTGATCCTTGCATCAGTGAGCATCGCATAAGTCTTTCCCACGCCGGGCGCAGATCCGAAGTATATGGTCAGTTTTCCGCGCGTCTCAGAAATCTCGGCCTTCCGGGCGACCTCAAGCAGTGCTTCCGGAGAAGGCCTTTTGTATTCTTCTTCAGCCATAATTTCCTTAGTCTGAATCCAATGCGAGATTTAACTTCAGGACGTTGACTCTCTGCACACCGAAAAACCCGAACTGGCGGTCTTCGATATGATTGCTCACTATCATCTTAATCTTCTCTTCCGGTACATGCCTCTCGCGCGCAATGCGAGGTACTTGTAAGGCAGCGCCGTCAACACTGATGTGCGGATCAAGCCCGCTGCCTGAAGCAGTCACAATGTCACCAGGCAAAAGTCCCTTGACGCCGGATTCCCGTAAGTAGTTTGGCCCTCTCTGCGACCCGATCGATAAGCTCCTTATTGGTGGGCCCGAGGTTTGATCCACCGGAAGCCAGTGCATTGTAGGGGAAATCCGCGGTGGCGGAAGGCCTCGGCCAGAAGTATTTCGGCCCTGTAAAAGGTTGGCCTATCATCAAAGATCCGATGGGTGAGCCATCAGGGTTCTGAATCATGCTTCCCGCTGCCTGTCGCGGGAAAATCGCCCGCGCAAGGACTGTCACAGCCACAGGGTAAAAAACGCCGGTCAACAAAGACAGCATAATAAAAAACATGACCGCTGCTCTTATCACTTTCATTTCTCTCTCCTCAATCAAATAAAAACATTAATGAACACGTCAAGGGCCTTGATGCCGGCAAATGGGGCAAGCAGCCCACCTACCCCGTAAATTAACAGATTATAGATCAGCAGCCTTTCCGCGGGCATCGGCCTGTAGCGCGTGCCCTTGAGTGCGAGCGGCACTAGCAGAGGGATAATGACCGCGTTAAAAATAACAGCCGAGAGTATGGCGCTGTGAGGATTGGCAAGGTGCATGATATTGAGTACCTCAAGTTGCGGGTAAATGGAAGCAAAAGCAGCCGGGATAATAGCAAAGTACTTTGCCACATCGTTTGCGATGCTGAAGGTAGTGAGCGTCCCGCGCGTCATAAGGATCTGCTTGCCGATCTCGACGATGTCCAGCAGCTTTGTAGGGTTACTGTCCAGGTCAATGATGTTTGCCGCCTCACGGGCAGGTTGTGTCCCTGTGTTCATTGCAACCGCAACGTCAGCCTGGGCAAGGGCCGGGGCATCATTAGTGCCGTCACCGGTCATGGCAACCATATAACCCTGCTCCTGGTTGTCCTTGATTAGTCTGAGTTTGTCTTCAGGCTTTGCCTGGGCAAGGAAGTCATCTACATGGGCCTCCGCAGCAATTGCAGCGGCTGTGAGGGGATTGTCACCTGTTATCATCACTGTCTTGATACCCATGCTGCGAAGCTGCCGGAAGCGTTCCTGAATACCTCCCTTCAGTATATCTTTCAGGTTTATGACGCCTAGTATCTCGTTGTCGCAACTAACCACCAGAGGAGTTCCGCCGGATTTCGCAATCTCGGTAACATATCTCTCGATATCCTGCGGAATGGCGCCACCCATTTCTTTAACGTAGTGCATGATTGCGTCTGCAGCTCCTTTACGATAAGCACGTCCATCCGCATTCACCCCGCTCAGCCTCGATTCAGCACTGAATGGAACAGTCTCGGCATTCTGCGGGAGAGTCCGCACACGGAGGTCGTATTTCTGCTTGGCAAGTACAACTATACTCCTGCCTTCAGGTGTCTCATCAGTCAGGGATGCCATCAGTGCCGCTTCTGCCAATTCATTTTCAGAGCGGCCCGACACAGGTATAAAGGCGACTGCCTGCCTGTTGCCCAGCGTAATTGTCCCGGTCTTGTCCAACAGGAGGACATTAACATCACCGGCAGCCTCTATCGCCCTTCCTGAGAGAGCTATGACGTTCTTCTGAAACAGCCTGTCCATGCCGGCAATGCCGATCGCAGGCAAAAGCGCCGCGATCGTCGTCGGGATCAAACAGACAAACAGAGCAACAAGCACCACGAGGGTTGCCGGATGACCATGTCCTGTTGCCTTTACGCTATAGACGGACAACGGGCTGAGATTGAGCACAACGAGAAAGAAGACCGCTGTCAGGGCGATCAGCAGCACTTCCAATGCTATCTCATTCGGCGTCTTTCTGCGCTTCGCCCCTTCAACCAGAGAGATCATCCTGTCAAGAAAGGTCTCGCCGGGATTTGCAGTTATTCGCACGACTATGCTGTTTGCAATCACCTGGGTCCCGCCTGTCACAGCGCTCCGGTCTCCCCCTGACTCTCTTACCACAGGCGCGGATTCACCGGTAACAGCTGCTTCATTAACGAGCGCCGCGCCGACAATCACTTCACCATCGCCGGCTATCAGATCGTTTGTTTCCACCAATATGAGATCATCTTTTCGGAGTTCAGTGGATGATATAAGCTCGTACTGACCGCCCAGTTCGGGCTTTTTCAGCTTCTTTGCCATAATCTCTTTCCGCGTCTTCTTCATGGACTCGGCACGCGCCTTCCCCCTGCCCTCAGCCAGGGATTCCGCAAAGGTAGCGAAGAGAACGGTCAGCCAGAGCCAGACCGAAATAGTTCCTGTGAACCAGGCCGGCTCGCCCTTCCCGGTTATCAGGTTCAGAATAAAAATTATTGTGGTAATGATGCTGCCTACCTCAACAGACAACATGACCGGATTCCGCCACAGGCCGCGCGGGTCAAGCTTTTTAAAGGAATCTGTGAGGGCCTCCCTCATCAGACCGGGATCGAACATTCCTTTGCTTTTCTGCGTCTGCCGCGCCATAACTATACCCCTCCCTGCATGATCATATGCTCAACGATCGGACCCAGCGCCAAGGCTGGGAAATAGGTCAGGGCGCCGACTATGAGGACCACAACCATGACCCAGAAAATGAAGGGGAGTTGGTGAGTCGGAAGTGTTCCCAAACTGGGCGGTACATATTTCTTTTTTGCCAGTGATCCCGCCATGGCCAGAATTGCAACTGCCGGAACAAATCTTCCGCCAAGCATGGCAAGAGCTGTCATGACATTGTAGAACACGGTGTTTGCATTCAGTCCGGCAAAAGCACTGCCGTTGTTGTTGGATGCCGAAGCAAAGGCATAAAGAACTTCGCTTAAACCATGAGGTCCGGGGTTCGCAATCGAACTCAAGCCTCCCGGTGTAATCAGGGCTATTGACACAAATGTGAGAACAAAGACCCCCGCAGTGAGCACAGTAATCACCGACATCCACATTTCAGTGACTTCGATCTTTTTCCCGAGGTATTCCGGCGTCCTTCCTATCATCAGACCCGCGGTGAATACCGCGATGACAACAAAAGCCAGCATGGTATAAAGACCTGACCCGACACCTCCAAAAACAACTTCACCCAAGAGTATGAGCACCAGGGGTACCATGCCACCCAGAGGTGTTAAGGAATCGTGCATATTATTCACCGCGCCACAAGATGTCGCGGTGGTAGAAGTTGAAAACAATACGGATCCGCCGAGACCAAACCGGACATCTTTACCCTCCATGTAAGGGCCTTCAATCCCGAGTTTCTGAAGAAGTGGATTTCCATGGTATTCTGCCAGGTAGATGCCGCTCAAAACCAGAACAAACAGAAGGAACATTGCTGTATATATAGCCCAGCCCTGCTTTGTATCGCCGGCCATTCTGCCGAAGGTGTATGTCAGACCGGCGGGAATCATCAGAATCAAAAGTAGTTCGAGAAAGTTTGAGAACGGGGTCGGATTTTCATACGGATGCGACGAATTGGCGTTGAAGAATCCGCCGCCGTTAGTCCCCAATTCCTTTATCGCCTCCTGTGAAGCTACAGGTCCCATCGGTAATACCTGTTCTTTTGACTACCACCGTCTCAGTTAACGGCTTCCCATTTGGATCCTTCACTTCATTTCCATTCACATCAAGTTTTGCTTTTTCGTAGCTCAAAGACTCCCTCAGGGGAACGCTTTTATAAGGGCTGAAGTTCTGGATAACGCCCTGAGACACCAGCACAAGCGCCGCCACAAAAGCCATCGGCAAAAATATATAGAGGACACTGCGGCACAAATCCACCCAGAAATTTCCAATGGTCTCCGCTGTACGGCGGGCGATACCGCGTATCAGTGCAATGAGAATTGCCATTCCTGTGGCAGAAGAAACAAAGTTCTGGACCGCAAGGCCAAAAACCTGCGTGAAATAACTTGCCGAGGACTCACCGCTGTAAGCCTGCCAGTTGGTATTGGTAACAAAACTCACTGCAGTATTGAACGCAAGATGCCATGAAAATCCGAAAAATCGTTGAGGGTTGAGAGGCAGATGTTCCTGCAGCATGAGAATGGCAAAGAGCACGACCATCCCAATAATGTTAAACGCGAGCATCGCTGTCGCGTACTGCTTCCAGTCCATTTCAGAATCGCTCCCGGTTCCCGCAATTCTGTAAAAGACCCTTTCCAAAGGACTCAGCACAGGCGTCAGAAACGTCCTCTCCCCACTATAGACTTTGGCCATGTAGAGTCCCAAAGGCTTAACAATGAGTGTCACAAGCAGAAGAAGCGCCACTATCTGAGAAATATCGAATACTATGTCTGTATATTGCATGGTCGTCGCTTATTGCCTCGCAAACTTGCACTCGGCACTGAACTCTGATGCGTTTCCTTCATTCAACTTTATCACTAATGTGCCTGGTCATTTTCTCGAGCACATCCTTTTTCGGCATGGAGGCTTCAAAAGTTAGGGTTGAAGTGATCGCCTCCCTGAGAACGTCTTTACCGGGGCTGTAGACAATACGAATAGTGCAGACGTTTGCAGTCTGAAGTCCCAGCGTCTCTTCTCCCGGCATGGGTGATGTAGCTGATACAGTGTTAGCAAACAATAACAAAGCGGCCATCAAAACAATAATTAATTTTATTCTCATTGTGTCCTTCCCTCTTCACAAATTTAGAGAAAACGATGTCCGTTGACAAAATGATAGCGCAATATTTGATGTTTTTAAATGGGTGTTACCTGAAGAAGCATGTACCCTCCTTTCAAAGAGGGGCAGGAAAGGATGAAAATAAAAAACCGCCGGCAAACGGCGGCTTAAAATTCAGCCCTTTTGCCCTTCCAAATGCCTGCGAGGTTAGCTGACGGGCTCGGACCTGGAAGTGTCCTATTCCCTAAAGAAACCGGGAAATGCGCCCCATGTTCTGGGTCCCCCGCATCCATTCTCTGAATGGATCTCGGCTGCTATTGATTTATACTTTAGTACCGGAATCTCAAATTGTCAATAGGCCGAAAACGTCTCGCATAGAATCGATAAAGCCTTTTCACTTCTCATACTACACTAGTGCACTGCAACATAAGTACCTTTACATAGAAGCGCTTGAAAAAATCCAGTTGTCGTCATTCCCGAGGTAGTAATCGGGTCACCTCAGCGACTCGCCGGGGCGAGAATCCATTGTCTTCAAAAAACAAAGAGTCCTGGATTCCCGCCTTCGCAGGAATGACAGCTAAAAAACATTGAACATATTTAAAGAAGCGTTGGCCGCATGACACTATTCTTCTTTCTGTCTGTCCTTAAACCTTCGCCTGTAGGCTTCATAATCAGGTACAAGTCGATGGTATTCTTCCGTCATCAATGAGGATGAAATCATGAAGTCAGCTGATGACCGATTGCAGGCCACAGGGATGTTCCATACCACGGCTATCCTCAAAAGGGCTTTCACATCCGGGTCGTGAGGCTGCGGCTCCAATGGGTCCCAAAAAAAGATCAGGAATTCAATGACGCCTTCTGCTATCTTGGCCCCAATCTGCTGGTCACCGCCTAAAGGCCCGCTTTGAAGCTTGCTTATCTCGAGCCCGAGTTCACTCTCAAGGAGAGTGCCCGTGGTTCCTGTTGCATATAGTTTGTGCCGGGCCAAAAGGTCCTTATTAAATTTCGCCCATTCCAGAAGGTCCTGCTTTTTATTATCATGTGCAACAAGAACAATGTTCTTCTCCTGCCCCATCTCCATCTTCTTATATTCCATCAACTTACCTCCTTATAGTAATACGTCAATACGAGGACATTAATTATAAAATCCCTTCTCACCTCCCTTTACCAAAGGGAGGAAATAGACCTCTCTTAACCCCACCTTATCAAGGGAGAAGTCAGGGGATATGCAACTGACAAATCTACTCGTTAAATGGTAATCCCTCCGTTTTTACAATAAGCCATTTTGTTCGCACCTTCTCAAGAGTGAAGGTCAGATGCACAGGATTGGAAGCATCGCCCATGATGTAACCCGTGTCATCTCCCACAGACGCTATGACCACTCACATCCATGTCGGCAGTTGCTGATTTACCTTTCACATTTACGGTCAGCTTTTCATATTCCACTTTTATGTCGCTCATCCTTTGAAAGACCGACTTCATGGATTCCCTGATATACAGATATGTGAAGCCGTATTCATCACGGTAATTGAAAGAAACCTTTGACATTACAGCATCGATATCTTTCTTCTCTATCGCCTTTGCGCCTTCCCTGAAAAGTTTCTTTATCCTGCTCGAATCGGAAGGCAACAGCAAATATATAACAACGGGAAGAATGATGATAAGAAATATGAGCACTATGGTTTTTTTACTCATTTTCACACCTGTCGGAAATAAATATTTCAACTCGCCAGAGAATAGGGATATGGCTCGATTTCTGAAGCAAAAATCACGGGCAACCTTGATGAGACCGAAGACGAAGCGGAGGTCTCAGCTTTGGACTTTCCAATAGCATTAAAGTCAGACAAGGGTTCGAATATAGGCACAGGTAGTTTTTTTGGTTCAGAAATTGAGCCATATCCCTTTCCCGCAATATTTCGGAGAGCAGTGACTCATTTACTTATTTCCCGTTGCACTAATTATCGCAGATCTTAGCACTTCAAGCAATTTCTTCAGGTTCTGTTCACTGATGCTCAGAGGAGGCATAATCACGATGACATTGCCGAGAGGTCTGATCAATACCCCGTTTTCCCTCGCATGTCTTGCGACACTCCATCCTATCTTCTCAGCCCAGTCATAAGGGGCCTTTGTTTTTTTGTCTTTTACCAATTCAACTCCGCGCAATAAATCCTGCATTGCGGACATTGCCCACGTTGTCCAGCTTCTCAACATCTTTGAGCCACTGTTCGAGAAGACGGATTTTCCCCTGAAGGTGCTCCAGGGTCCTCTCCTTGTCAAACAGATCGAGACAGGCAAGCGCAGCAGCACACGCAAGCGGGTTGCCTGTATATGAATGCCCATGGAAGAATGTCTTCAGCTCCCTGAACTCTCCCAGAAAGGCGTTATATATCTCCCCGGTTGCCACGGTCACGGCAAGAGGCATGTACCCCCCTGTTATTCCCTTTGAAAGGCACAAAATATCCGGCACAACTTCTTCATGTTCACAGGCAAACATCCTGCCTGTTCGTCCGAAACCCGGTAGCAACCTCATCGGCTATCATCAAAATATTATATCTGGAGCACAGTTCCCTGACGCCTTTCAGATATCCCGCGGGAGAAGTAATCATGCCGCCTGCCGCCTGGATAAGGGGTTCAATAATGAACGCCGCTATTTCATTACCATGCTCCTGGAATATTTCTTCCAGCTTTGAAAGACAGGCGAATTTGCAGTCGGGATATTCTTTGCAAAATTCACATCTGTAACAATATGGCGACGGGGCCTTATATGTCTTAAATAGCAGCGGACCAAAGGCATCATGGAATATATCAACACCTCCCACACTGACAGCGCCGATTGTATCTCCGTGATAGGCATTCTGCAAAGACGCAAATGCGGTTCTGCCTTCAACCCCTTTGTGCTTCCAGTACTGAAAGGCCATCTTGAGACCGACCTCAACTGCTGTCGAACCATTGTCCGAATAGAAGACCTTTGAAAGGGATAGCCGAGGATTGAAGGATGAATTCATTGTCTGTATCAGCTTTTCAGCCAATCTGATTGCAGGGACATTACTCAATCCAAGGAGTGTGCTATGGCTGATTTTGTCGAGTTGCGCCTTTATTGCATCATCTATTTCCTTCTTTCTGTGCCCGAAGATATTCACCCATAAAGAAGAAACGCCGTCGAGATACCACTTCCCGTAAATGTCCTTGATAAAACAATCCCTGCCTTCTGCGATAACCATCGGCCTTTCTTCAACCCATTCCTTCATCTGGGTAAAGGGATGCCATATGTACTGCCTGTCAAGATCTTCGAGATGCTCGTTATCTTCAGCAATTCCCATATCTACTCCTTTTGGGCCTTTACTATCCTGTCAATGCCCGCGTAATCCTTTAAAAGGGATATGTTTCCCAGGCATGCCTCTCCTGCCATTTTCTTCACTTCCTCCGCTTGTCCCGCGCCAATCTCGAAGATAAGGGTCCCATGGTCCTTCAAATAATTCTTCGCCCCCGAGATAATCCTTCGATAATAATCCAGCCCGTCTTCTCCCCCGTCAAGGGCTTCGACAGGCTCCCAGTCCCTGATTTCCGGTTGCAATGATTCTATATCACTCTTTTGAATGTACGGGGGATTGGATACAATCATATCGAACCGCATGTTCTTTACCGGTTCAAACAAATCACCTTTCAAGAAAGTGACACTTTTCACGTTGTTTAATTCCGCATTCTTTTTTGCATATTCAAGCGCAATTTCAGATGTATCTGTTCCATATACGTCCGCATCGGGAAACTCCTTTGCAAGCGCAATGGCAAGGCAGCCGCTTCCTGTGCAGAGGTCGAGAACGACCAGGGACGAAGGATAAAGGATGAAGGATGAAATACCCGGCTCTTCGGAAACGCTAGTCTCATTCTGACTTCTTATGATTTCTATCGCTTTCTCAGCAAGTAGTTCCGTCTCCGGTCTCGGGATCAATACTCCGGGTCCCACCATTATTTTTAACCCATAGAACTCGGTATATCCGAGAATATACTGCAGGGGTTCCCTCTTTGACCTTCTCTCTCACCAAGCTATCAATTTCCACGATAATATTATCAGGGATATCAGGGTTGTCTTTGTAGAGGTCTACCCTGTCTATTCCAAGCCAATGAGATAGTATCAATTCTGCATCTCTGTCAGATCATCAATACCGGATTTTTCAAGCGACTCATGCATGTTTCTTAGTTTATCGAGGGCCTTCATAGGACTGCGGATTTCTACATCCTTATTTCTGTTATTACGCCATGGAGTTTCTTTGGCGGGAAGTTATAGAACTTTATAAATGTCGGCGTTAATTTCTTGATCAAAGCAAACATCTTCCAGATAATGTTGCCTGTAAGGATATCCTCGATACCGTAAAAAACAACCCTCTCTTCTATGCCTGCCTCTCTCATAATCTCTTCGACATCTATCACTTCCGTATATCCCATCTGGACTTCAAAGACCCTGAGACCGTCTGCAAGGTCCTCTCTGAAGAACCCTGTGATACCGAACGGGTCATCCCTTTTGATAATCGACACAAAGATATTCTCCTGATAAATAATAGCGTGGAAAAACATTGTCTGTATCATGTAAAAAGGGTATTTCCTTGACGTCTTTGATCAGAAAAAGGGATGTTCCTTTGAGCTTCTCGGCAGATGCATAGACTCTTCTGAACTTATGAAGAAAATCTTCCAAAGGCATAAAATCCATCATCCGGTAGAGCCTCTTCTGTCCTTCTGTGTAAAGTATTATCATTGAGAAAGGGATCGATGCAAGTATCAGGGACCAGTAGCCACCGTGGGGTATTTTATAGAAATTAGCAACAAAGATAGGCCAAATCTACAAATGTAACGAGCAGTGAAGCAACGGCAAGTATTTTCTTCTTCTTGATATAAAATATAGACGTCATCAGGAACCCTGTAAGGGTCATTGTCCCGGTAACAGCAAGCCCGTAGGCAGCTGCAAGGCGGCTCGATTCCTTAAATTCCAGCATGATGAAGAGCACAGCAATAAGCAGAAACCAGTTGACAGATGCTATATAAATCTGTGACTTTCTTTCGACAGAAGTATATTCACCTTGAACATGGGCATAATCCGCGTCGTAATCCCCTGGTATACTATCGAAAACATACCGCTTATCATGGCCTGCGATGCGATAATGGTTGCCGATATGCTGAGAAGAAGAAACGGTATATATAGAACATTTGCCTGGTGAAATACCATTTCAAAGAGGATGTTCTTTGCATGCGGATGGTTTATCAGATATGCTCCCTGTCCCAGGTAATTGAGGACGAGCGCAATAATAACCACTGACCATGCCTGTCGTATCGGTTTTGCTCCTAAATGGCCCATGTCCGCATAAAGGGCTTCACCGCCTGTAGCACAGAGTATGATTTCACCCAGGGATATGAACCCCTTAAATCCGTTATCCGATAGAAATTTTACTCCGTAATAAGGATTCAACGCCTTAAGAATCTCAGGTGACTCCATGATAGATATGACACCCGAAAAGGCAAGGGACAAAAACCATATACCGGTGACCGGTCCGAATGCACCTGCCACCTTGTCCGTTCCCTTACTCTGAAAAGCAAAGAGCACTATGGAAATAACCATGGCAATAAGAACGATATCTGTGACTGAAAGCTTCTCAAGCCCTGGTATGAGAACAGCGCCTTCAACGGCACTTAATATACTGATGGCAGGAGTAAGAACACCGTCACCGATGAGCAGTGAAACTCCGACTACTGAGAGGAGCGAAAGAAAAGCTATGCCTTTTCTGGAGCTGATAAGCGACTGCAGGATCTCCTTGAGAACAATCGTTCCGCCCTCGCCTCTCTTGCTGAGGCTCATGGCAAGCCATGCATATTGGACCGTAACAAGCGTTACCAACGTCCAGACGATCAGAGACACCACTCCCATGATGTTCTCCGTCGAGGATGAAAGTATCAGGAAGACTACTGTTACTGTATAGATCGGACTCGTGCCGATATCACCGAAAACAAGTCCAAGAGCTTTAATAATATCTTTTGCAGGCAGCTTTTTTTCCGTCATGATTTTCTCAAATATGATATACAATTCATGAAGCAGTTACAATCATTACAAATCCGATGAACATTATAACAGCTCCTGCGAGCCTCTCTCTTATATTTTTTTCCTTGAACAAAAAATATCCATAAATTACCCCCATTATTATGCTCGTTCTCTTCAGTGATATCATATATGCCACTTTGGTCAGACTGATAGCCGTCATGTGAGAGGCTATCATGATTGAATAGAAAAGTCCCGGGTAATAGCAAAGCCTTGTATTGTTTCTCCCCAGCGAATTTTCTCAGGTCGCCCCGTCCCATGAATAAAGCTATCGGCGCCAGAACAATTGTCATCACAACAAAATACGTAACCCCGAAAAACAGGGGAGATGAGTGCTCAATCGCCATCTTCCCCAGAGACGAGGTAACACTGTATATGACAGCCACTCCGATCATCATGACCGAACCCTTTTCTCTGGCCACTGCTCTGAACGGCTCAAATAATACCCTTTTTCACTTCGTGGAAATTAAGGAGATAACTGCCGGCAGCAAGCAAGAAGATGCCTGTTCCGCCCCTGAATGAGACTTTTTCGCCAAGTATCAGGTAAGAGATAAGGATCAGGAAGACAGGTGTAAGAGAAAGAAAAGGAAGTGTGAGGCTGAGGGGTGAAACTTGCAATGACTTTATGTAGAGGATCATCGCAAGAATTTCGAGGGGCAATGAAATGGCAAAAGCCCTGTAAAACTCTGCATCAATTCGTGGGAACAGGGATAAAAAAGAGGAGACAGAGCAGAAAAGGCAGCGAAAACAGGAGTCTGAAGAAAGCGACAAGATACTCATTAGTGTCAGCAAGCGCTTTCTTGGTAAAAGCATCACTCGTTGCAAGGGTAAAAGCGGTTAAAATCGAGAAGAAAACCCAGTCCTGTATCATTCGGTCCTCTTTGATATATTACTTTAAATCAAGTAGTTTTAGTATAAATTATATTTTCTTGACATCTTCTGTACTATGTGATATAGATGTAGTATATATAGGAATAAATTTCATGTGATAGTTGAAATAAATTCATAATTATGAATGTTATTGATAAGTTTTCAGTATAATCTGTTTTCTTAACAATTTAGAAGGGAGGTTTTTATGAAAGTCCTTACAAGCAGAGATTTTTTGAAGTTCTCCGGGATTACTGCAGCAGGGCTGACTTTGAGCCAGTCTCGGTTTCGATCTCACTCCGGCACAGCTATACGCTGCAGAACTCAGGACAGAACTTCGCATCAAAGGCGCAAAGGAAACCCCGACCATTTGCTGCTACTGTTCAGTGGGGTGCGGCATTCTGGTTTCCACCGATCAGAAAGGGAAAAGTGATCAACGCCGAAGGAGACCCTGATCACCCGATCAGTGAAGGGTGTCTTTGTCCAAAAGGTGGCTCAACATATCAGATCGCTGTAAATGACAACCGGCTTAAGAAAGTCCGCTATCGTGCTCCAAACAGCAACAAGTGGAAAGAGGTCAGCTGGGAATGGGCATTAGGCAAAATTGCCGCAAACATCAAGAAGAGCCGCGACAAGAGTTTTACTGGAAAAGAATGCAGATGGAAAGGTCGTCAACAGGACCAACGGCATCGCTTCTGTCGGCAGCGCAGCGCTGGACAACGAAGAATGCTGGCTTTACCAGAAAATGCTCAGGTCGCTTGGACTCGTCTATATCGAGCATCAGGCCCGAATATGACACAGCGCAACTGTAGCGGCTCTGGCAGAGTCGTTCGGTCGCGGCGCAATGACAAACCATTATATCGATTTCAGAAATGCAGATGTTATCCTGAATATGGGCAGCAATGTTGCTGAGAACCATCCGGTTTCCTTTAAATGGATCCAGGCGGCCCGAAACAAGGGCGCTACCTTCATCCATGTAGATCCCCGCTTCACCCGTACATCAGCAAAAGCCGATATCTTTGTTAGGCTTCGTTCAGGCACGGATATCGCCTTTCTCGGCGGCATGATCAAGTACATACTGGACAACAATCTTTACGATGAATTCTATGTAAAAAATTATACCAATGCCTCTTTTATCGTAAACCCGAAGTACAATTTCGACGACGGTCTTTTCTCGGGCTATGATCCTAACAAGAGATCATACGATGCATCCACCTGGGCGCTTGGAAAAGGATGAAAAGGGTATTCCGAAAAGAGATATGACACTGCAGGACCCGAGATGCGTATACCAGCTTCTCAAGAAACATTATTCCCGGTATACCCTGGAGAAAGTGACTGCTATTACCGGAACTCCGCAGGATGATCTTGAAAAGGTTTATAAGGCGTTTACGGCTCTACAGGTAAACCGGACAAGGCCGGCACCGTTCTATATGCAATGGGATGGACCCAGCATACCGTAGGCGTTCAGAATATACGTGCAATGTCGATTATCCAGGAACTCCTTGGCAATATGGGTATTGCAGGCGGCGGTATAAATGCGCTGAGAGGCGAATCCAACGTGCAGGGCTCAACCGATCAGGGTCTGCTTTTCCATATCCTTCCCGGATATCTTCCGGCGCCCCGCGCACAATGGGCCACTCTTGAAGATTATAATAAGACCACTCCTGCATCAAAAGACCCGAGCAGTGTCAACTGGTGGAAAAACAGGCCGAAATATGTGGCAGTCTCTTTGAAATCATTTTATGGTGATAAGGCCACCAAAGATAACGATTTCGGATATGCCTGGCTTCCAAAATTGGATCCGACCCAGGACGCGTCCTGGCTGAATCTCTTTGACGAGATGTATAAAGGGAAATTTACCGGTTTCTTTGCATGGGGCATGAACCCTGCCTGTTCAAGTGCAAATGCAGGTAAAGTCCGCCAGGCATTGACAAAACTCGACTGGATGGTAAATGTCAATCGTCTTTGACAATGAGACAGGCGAGTTCTGGAAAGGTCCGGGAATGGAACCGGACAAGATCAAAACCGAGGTCTTCCAGCTGCCGTGTGCGGCCTTCCATCGAAAAGGAAGGCAGTATTTCCAACAGCGGCAGATGGATGCAGTGGAGATGGAAGACAACCAATCCTCCGGGAGATGCAATGCCTGACGGCGAGATCATGTATGATCTCTTCAAGAAAGTCCGGGCGCTCTATCAAGAAAGAAAAAGGCGTTTTCACTGACCCGATCATGAACATGAAATGGGATTATGAAACCGATGGGAAATTTGATATTCATAAAGTAGCCAAAGAAATTAATGGTTACTTCCTGGAAGATATTCCCGGAGCATCCTGTTGACAAGAAGGCATACAAGAAAGGCACTCTGGTGCCGAGCTTCGTGTTCCTGCTCGATGACGGCCGCACCTCCTGCGGAAACTGGATTTACTCTGCCAGTTATACAGAGGCAGGCAACATGGCTGCCCGCCGCAAAAAGACAGATGCCGACAGGGCTGGGTCTCTATCCTGAGTGGTCCTGGGCCTGGCCGGTCAACAGGAGGATTATTTATAACCGCGCTTCAGTTGATCTTGACGGAAAGCCTCGCGACCCATCAAGGCCCTTACTGAAATGGGACACTGTGAACAAGAAATGGCTCGGCGATATCCCTGACGGACCGGCGCCTCCGATGGGCACTGAGGGCGTTTATCCGTTCATCATGAAACCTGACGGAGTTGCGTCCATATTCGGACCGGGATTAAAAGACGGCCCCTTCCCCGAGCATTACGAGCCTCTGGAATGTCCGATCGAGAAGAACATCATGTCCAGCCAGAGGATTAATCCTGTTATTAAGATATTCGAAGGAGGACCCGACACGTTTGCGACCTGTGATCCTCGATATCCCTTTGTCTGTACAACTTACCGGGTAACCGAACACTGGCAGACGGGCGTATTGACCCGCTGGCTTCCGTGGCTTATTGAAGCCGAGCCCCAGATGTTCTGTGAGTTGAGCCAGGAATTGGGAAAACTGAGGGGCATCGAGAACGGCGATAAGGTCCTCGTGGAAACACAGAGGGGCAAACTGGAAGCTACAGCTATTGTAACCCTGAGACTGAAACCCTTTGTCATCGCCGGACAGACCGTTCACCTGATCGGATTGCCATGGCATTTCGGATGGCTGCATCCGAAAGACGGCGGTGACAGCGCAAACCTGCTTACGCCTACGATTGGTGATCCGAACACCTTGATCCCTGAATCCAAGGCATTTATGGCAAATGTAACTAAATTAAGCAAAGAACCGGCCAAAAAGGTCAGGAAAACCTAAGGGAGGTGATAGACAATGTCAGATAAATCCTTTTTTATAGATACAACAAAATGTACCGCTTGCCGTGGATGTCAGATAGCGTGCAAGCAGTGGAATATGAACCCGGGAACAAAGACCGTCCAGCGCGGCAGCCATCAAAACCCCGAAGACCTTTCAACCGCTACTTATAAACTGGTCAGGTTCAGCGAGTTGGAAGAGGGTGGAAAACCCAAATGGTATTTCTTCCCGGACCAGTGCAGGCATTGCATTACGCCTCCCTGCAAGGTAATGGCTGAATCAATAAATGTGAAAGCGATTACGCAGGATGAGTCAACAGGCGCCGTGCTCTATAATCCTAAAGTCAAGGTCAAGGCAGCGGATTTCAAACAGATAAGAGAAGCCTGTCCCTGGGATATACCCCGCTGGGACGAAAAAACACAGGGAATGGCAAAATGCACTATGTGCATCGACAGGATTAAGGAAGGACTTTTGCCGGCATGTGTAAAGACATGTCCTACCGGCACTATGAATTTTGGAGACAGGGACAAGATCCTTGAGATGGCAAAAAAGAGACTGGCGGAATTGAAACCACTATTCCCGAAGGCAGATCTTCTGAATATCGATTTTCACAGGGCCATCTTCCTTGTGATTGACGATCCGGCAAAATATTACAAGCATGCTGCAGCAGACGATCCGGAACGGAACACAATTGTCGCCGAAGCCATGAAGCTTGCCGGCGTTGCCGGATAAAAAGTATTATTCTGATACAGGATGACGGCTTGATTCCGGCTCCCGGAATCAAGCCGTTTTTATTTTCTGAAAGAAATGATATCATACCCGGAGGGTAATTCATTGAGCAAATCACTCGGATAAAATAAAAGAACTGGTCGCGGTCCATAAGAAAAAAAATCCCGCATATGAAACCATTCTCAGTTTCTATGAGAAGATTGCCGCAGAGCAGGAATCCTTCAGAAATAGCATCTCTGTTACGCCTCCTGCCGTTAATATGGATATCAAGCGATCGCAGATGAAGGAAGGGTTCCCTCTCCTTGAAAAGCAGGATTTTATTCTGGATATAAATTCTTCAAAAAACCTCTTTGAATCAATATGCAACATAGCAAGAGATGAGAATGAAAAGATGAGGGAGAATATTCAGGCGCTTGAGGAGGCAGTGACAATTAATGCTCTGAACATTAAGGAACTGCTCAGGAGATTTTACGACGACTCCTTTATCGACAAAGTTGCCGGAGAATTCGATATCGATACTGCTGTCCTGAAGTTTCTTGTATTAGAAAGCATTCGCCCTTCCCTCTACCGCGAATGTCGAAAAGATTGGAGATCAGATCGACCTCAATAATTGGCTGAGAGGCTATTGCCCTGTCTGCGGCTCTTTGCCCCAGATATCCTTCCTGAAAGATGAAGGCAAAAGATCCTTTCGGTGTTCATTGTGCACTTTCGAATGGCCTTCGGAGCGCCTCAAATGCCCCTTCTGCGAAACCCGGGACCATAAGAACCTCCACTATTTTTACGCGGAAGGCAACGAATCTCACAGGGTTGACCTCTGTGAAAACTGTCATCAATATATTAAGACAGTTGACTTGCGGAAACTCGGTTATGAGCCGGACCTCGCTATCGAAGACATAGTTACAATCCATCTGGACATCCTGGCATCCGAAAAAGGCTATAAACGACCCGCACCGGTTTCTGGGGAATGTAAGAAATTGCAATCAAGTCGTAATAATACTTGATTCAACAGCTATCTACGCCTTCTGGTGTATCTTTTAAGGGAGCTGGACCTTCCGATTTGAAAATTACTGAATGTTCCGAATCCCTGCGTATACAAGATGCCATTCATTTTCCCTGAGAACAGTCATTATTATTAATTTGGCAGATGTCTTTTGAAATGTAGCAATAGCATAATATAGAAACGATATTGATCTATCTTTGTCCTCAGGAGTTAGTTTTACCATTCTTAGTTTATCTTTTATTATCTTATGGTTTTCTAACTTTCCTAATTCTTTTTCATGTACTCCGAACGATGCTTGGATCTTTTGATAAACTGCCTTATTATGAAAATCAGACGGCATATTATTAATCATTACTTCAGCATCCCACGAAGAAAATATTAAAGGAATGACTCTCTCAGCATATGCTCTGCTCTCCTTCTTCAGCTTGTTCGTATAAATAGATAATACAATGAAATTAGTTGAACCAAAAAGCATAAATAAAATTAAGATAGTCCCGACCAAAATAGGCATTTTCTTAAAAAACTTTCTTTCAAGTTTATCTGATTTCTCATAGGATATGCCGGAATATACCATTGAGAAAGTAGCAAATAAGATTGCTAACGCACCATTCATTTCAAATATCTCTTCAAGTGCTTCAAAAAATAGTGGCTTTACCAGATCAAGATCAAATACCTGTGCATTTAAATTAAACGATAGCGAAATCAGAAAAAATCCGAATAGTGGGTATTTCCGTCAGCATGCCTGGAATCTGAGAAACATATTTACGATATTTCAAGAAGACTGCTATCGAGATAAAACAGAAAATTGCTGGGAGAAGAAAATATAATAAAGTGTTGCCTTGTTCCACTATTATTTTATGGCCCAATTCGATAAAATCGTGGATAGCATCAATCTGCACATCATCTAAATAAGGCATCTTTAATTTGAATATCCGCTGACCATAGCTCAACTCTTCGAGAGCCCCCATAAGGCTAATAAGCGGAATTGCTATAAATATCTTCCGGAATTTTTTTTCCTTTAATCTGACAATGAAATAAATACCAATTGAAAAACTTAGCAAATAGAAGAGAACTGTAAGGTCTTCGACAAGATTATCCTCAGCAAACAAAAAGTGGTATAATTTGGGAAACAAAAAATACAATAGTGTAAAAATTGCAATATTCAGGATCGTGAAAATCGCATAAATTCGGACCAGTTTCTTGAAGGAAACCTTCAATGTTTATTCACCGCATAATGAGTAATTATGTAATTTCTGTTTATGTTTGCACATTTTAGCATACCCAATCCTCATCTTAACAGATATCTATTTTAAATAGATTTAAAATTAGGCCCCTCCTATGATTAAATGGGGGAGTTTATTCTGCAATACACGAAGGTTATGTCCTCCGCGCCAACTGTATCTTTGTCGACGAGAACTACTCGCCTCGCGTTTTCCAAGTCCTTTATCGGTTCATTTCTTCCATCCGCAAATCCAAGCAGGTATTTCATATTTATCTCCTTCTCCGATAAATTGCCGGTAGTCATCGAGCCAATCGCCAGAGCTTCACTCCCCCGTTATTAAAATGATTCGTGTATATCCAGTTTCTGCTCCACCATATTGATTTTTCCCGAAGGCGTCCTTTCAAGATGATCGGCGAAGAAAAGCTTTATTTCTATAGCTTCTTTCGAAAGAATGAATATTCTTTTGAGTTCCTCCAGGATGAAAGCCCGGTCTGACTCTGAAAATTGTTCCGAAGGCACTATGTTCAGATATGCTATTCCACTGCTGCTGCTGAACGAACTGATACTCCAGAACATTCGGGAAGGTGCCAAGCCATGAGGTAATCCCGGGAATAAGTTCACCGTTTTTGCCGACAAGATATGAATGTGTCCTGCCCTCAATCATGCCGATGGTTACATGAGGTCTTCCGCAGGCAGGACAGCATTCCTTATACCCGTCTACAAGGTCACCTGTTCTGTAACGTATCAGCGGCATTTCATAATTTGTGAAGCCGGTGGCTACTATCTCTTTATAACCGCCCTGCCCCTCCATGAATTCAATAGCGCCGTAAAGCGGGTGGAAGTGCAGGTTGTCAGAGAGATCACATCCTCCGCCTATTGCAGCACGTTCGGTCATTGCGTAGATTGAAAAGACCCTGCCTCCGAAACATTTCTGCAGCAGCTCTTTCTGCCGGTCATAGAGATTTTCTGAATACGTGATAACTGCCTTAATATCATCAAAAGGCCGCAGATTGTTGTATACGTTAAAAGCTGCAAGGACTGCAAGGACAGAAGGATATCCGAGAATATATTCAGGGTTGAATTCCCTGATCAAATCCAGATACCTCATAATCCATCTGCCTGTCACAAAACCGTTTGAAAGTATCAGCTTTTTCCCGTACCGGAAAACAGGAACTCTTTTGCCGCCCAACTTTGCATCTGTCCAGACTGAAACCTCTTTCTTCTTAGGACTGTAGCCGGCCCTGTCCAATATGTTTGATCTGAAGGCAAGGAACGCTGCCTCATTTTCCTTGCTGCGGTATACGGTTAACGGCACTCCTGAAGATCCGCCGGTAGTTTTTCTGCTCAGGGATTTCAACGGTATTCTCTCGTCAACAAATGCAACGGGATTGGACTGAACAGTTGCTTTATCGAGAATCGGAATGAGCTTCAAATCATCAAGACTCTGTACCTTTTCCGGCTTAAACCCAATGTCGTCGAAAAGATCTCTGTAATAAGGGACATGCTTCATTGCATGTTCAAGCAGCTTTTTAGTCTGTGCGATTTGAAATGCCTGAACCCTGTCTCTGTCCCAATGCTCTGCTTCTCTTAAAAGGGAAAGCCATTTGAAGTATGCGGGACCCAGGAGAAATCTGTGACGAATATACAAAGGCATCCGCTCGTATATCTCCAGAGACGCTCTCTCTGCAGCAGGTGAGGATGTCAGAATTTTTTTTATCGTCTCATACGCCATATTCTTTTAAACACCAATTTACCTTCCTTTTGTGGAAACCGCAGACCTTTACCATGGCTTGATAGACAAAAATCTTTTGGGGTTTGCATAAAGTGGATTTGCTATGATTGACAATATCAGCTTATTAGCGCGGATTCTGATTAAGGGATTGTTGCTAAAAATAGGTGTAAAAGGAGCAGCCCCTTAGTAACATTTGAATCCAGTCTATGATATTTTTATGTGATACCAATGATATTTGCATAGAGCCACATTCATAGAAGGTTAGCAGTCGATGATTCAGGCATATGAAGATCAGCGCATATGCAAATCAGTTGCAGGATCGCCTCGGAAAATGCACCCGCCTGCAGATTCCCTAAACTATATTTCTCAGGGTTAGAGGTGTTACCCTTTTGCCTGAAACTCCACTATCTTTGACTCTTCCTTTGTCATGTTCGATCTGCCGTCAAACAGTCCGCCTTCGACGACGGTCAGCTTGCTCGTGTGAATGTCTCCGTATACCTGACCCTTCGATTTGATCTCGACGATCTCCTTGGCCCTCAGATTGCCTTCAATCTTTCCCCCACAACGATGCCCCTTGATGCAATGTCGCCCTTTATACTGGACTTCTCGCCAAGAATAACCCAGTCGGCGTTCACGTTACCTTCTAAAGTGCCGTCAATCCTGAGCGTGCCCTTTGTGTCGACATCGCCCCTGAAATGCGAATTCGCGCCAATCAATGCCTCAAGTTTTTCGGTATTTCTTGTGAACATTATGACCTCCCTTTTAAATATGCGGCGGGGTTAATAGCCTTTCCGTCTTTCCATATCTCATAATGGACATGAGGTCCCGTAGAATTTCCCGTAGTACCGGAATAGCCGATTATGTCGCCTCGCCTGACCTTCTGGCCAATGTTTACGACAGTGCTCTTGTTATGGGCATAGAATGTGGAAAAACCGTGACCGTGCTCAAGCCCGACAAGATTTCCGCTCCCTCCATGCCATCCTGAGTAGCTCACAATGCCATCTGCAGTAGCCTTCACAGGTGTGCCAGGGGATATTGCAAGGTCTATCCCGGAGTGAAAATCGTCTTTTCCTGACGTGGGGTGCTCCCTCATGCCGAACGGAGATGAAATGTCGCCGGGAACCGGGTACCCTCTTCGGCGTTGAGACATATATCGCTCTTTGTGTATGCAAATATTCCTTTATTTCACCGATAGTTTCAGTTGTTTTTATAATCTGTTTCTTTAAGTCTTCCATGTCAATGGAGCCACTGTCCAGGGTATCGGCATGCTCGAGCACCTTCTCTTTCGAACCGAGAGAGAACAACCGTTTAAAATCTGTTTCAGTCTTTTTCAGCGAAGAGATTGTAGTATTCAATTCCGAAAACTGCTGTGAATAATG
>CAVRZG010000025.1:0-117247 GCA_963725545.1 uncultured Nitrospiraceae bacterium
CACTTCGTCCTGCAAAATAAAAATAACATCACTTGCATTTTCCACAACAAGACGGTATTTTTCTTCGGATATAAGTAATGCTTCCTCGGCCCTCTTACGATCCGTGACATCCCGAAAGCTCCATACTCTTCCAACAACCGATTCTCCTATTCGTTGAGGTTGTGAATATCGTTCAGAAACTCTTCCGTCGTTAAATTCCAATTCATCATAACTCTCGGATTCGGGATTAGAGTATAATTCCTTTACTCTTTTGAGAAATATTTCCGGGTTTTTGAGTTGATCGAGGACAAAGGATAAAGCCTGCTCGTCATCACCGGACTCTATAATTTGGCGAGGGATATGCCACATTTCTATAAATTTTTGATTAATACTGACTATTTTGCCTTGTCTGTTTATTACAAGAATTCCATCGGCGGTTGATTCTATAGTAGCTTTCAGCAATGAAAGGGTGTTCCTTATTTCCTCCTCTGCCTTCCTGCGTTCAATATTCTCCCTGGATATACTCTCAATCATGTCGTTTGTTACTCTCTTCAGAGATTCCAATAATTCTATTCGTGAACTTCCGGATACTCTTGCATTTAGATCACCCTTTGAGACCTTGTGCATCACATCAAAGAGTTCGGCAAGTGCCATGGCAAACTCATGAGAGAGATAAACGATTTCTCCAATATTTTCAGCCGTCAAATTGACCATATGTTTTAACTTGCCAATAAACTCAATTTCCGATGTTTCTTCTATCCTTACTGCAGGATCTCCCAAAGAAATCTTTTCCAGTGCATTAAAGACCTCGGATAAACTCGATTCTATCTCTGATCTTTCCAATTTAGCATTTCGTTGTCTTAATTCTATTAATTCTTTTATAAGTTGATCTTTTGTCTTATTGCCGTCTTTCATTTTGGGCGCCTATACGTTTATTTATTACTAATAGAAATATACTACTTTTTTAAAGAATTTGTCTTATGAGGAAGAAGCAAACCGGAAAAGTAAATCCTGCAGAGTGCTAAAATTTCCGATAATTGAGGTTGCGCTTGTCGATTGACATTGACGGGAAAGAGGCCATATACACACTTCACCCTGATGAGTGAAGTGTGTATATGCTATTTATATTACTTTAAGCTTACGTACTTCACTTCATTGACAATCTTCTGCCCTTCTTTAGAAAGCATGAAGTCGATGAATTTACCTATTGTACCAGCAGGCTTGCCGTTTGTATACATGAAAAGGGGTCTCGCTATCGGCCAGGAGCCGTCACGCACGGTTTTTGCAGAAGCAGTCTTTCCATTTACCTTTGAGAGCCCTTTGGACTTTATCTAGATATCCGATCCCGATATAACCGATCGCAAATTTATTCTGTGAAACAGTCTGAACAGCCTGACCGTTTGAAGCCACAAGCAGTGCATCAGGTCTTACCTTGTCGCCCTTTTAGTATCTTTTCTTCCCAGACCTCATAGGTGCCCGGAACTTGTGTCTCTGGAAACCACAGATATTGGTCTGTTCGGACCGCCGAGTTCTTTCCAGTCTTGATCTTTCCGTTATAAATATCTCTGAGCTGTTCCATGGTTATGTCCTGATTTTCATCGAAGGATGAACAATCGGCACTATGCCGTCAAGCGCAACTTTGTGCGCCGTTAAGTGTAACGCCTTTTTCTTTTGCAGAGGCTTCTTCTTTGTCTTTTGCCGCCCTTGAACTCGTTGCTATATTGGTAGTCCCGTCGATGAGAGCCTTAATACCGGTCCCCGAACCGCTTCCTGATACGAATATCTTTATAGCGGGGTTTTTCTTCATAAAAACCTCTGCGCCTTCTGGGCAATAGGCAGAACCGTAGTTGAACCGTCAATCTTCAGATCCTCGGCATATGAAATACCTATGAGTGAGCAAACAAACAAGACCG
The DNA here is from genome assembly GCA_963725545.1 of uncultured Nitrospiraceae bacterium. Taxonomy (GTDB): domain Bacteria; phylum Nitrospirota; class Thermodesulfovibrionia; order Thermodesulfovibrionales; family SM23-35; genus DYFC01. The sequence continues at coordinate 1,893 of CAVRZG010000025.1, forward strand.
AAAGCAACCCTGTTAATAATCTCTTCATAATTGATTCCTCCTTTTGTTTTTTACAATACCGCTTGATTATTACAATTGTCCTGCATTTCTGTTACATATCCCACCCCCCTTTCCAATTCATACAGCCGGGCAAAACAGGCGTCGGCAGGCCCATGATTTTATTTATTCCCGCTTCCTTTCAGAGTCTTCACCAAATATTTTCTCTATGAGTTTAAAAATAAAGAGGTTTGGCCGCCATTTTACAAGAACGAAGACTGTTATCGATAAAATGATCGCGGTCAAAAATATGAACAACACTTCTCTATAAAATAGCAAAATATTGTTACGGGAATATTAAGAAAATGTTACATTTAGAAGCGGGACGCCGTGATATAATCTTCGATATTTTCATTCATGCCGGGACCCTGGATTTTTATAAAAGGGCACTTTTTATAACTTATCGTCTTGCAATATTCCTGAAGCTGGAAGGAGCTTGGGAAGTAAATCGTCTCTTTTGCCTTACATGTAAAGGTCAGCCATTTTATAAGATGCGGGCATTTCATGTCTTCTTGTCCTTTAATAATATTTTTCTATGTCTGTTGCCATATTTTTGATATATTCAATAATATTCATATCGGGCTCATACGTAATCACCATGCTCCCGGTCAACGGATTGAGATAAAAATTCTTGACCCCTGACGGTAAGGGAAACCGGGAAGAATTTTTAAAATTATCATATAAATATGACCATGAAAGCTTCCTGAGCAACGGCACCTCCAGGCGTATATACCCTTTGATGTGAAACAAGACTTTATATGATGTTTGGCAAGTCTCCATTTTTTCTCTCCTCCTTCCGTGAAATATTACTTTAATTAAACCACGCTATCTTTACAGGACTATGAAAGTAATGTTAATTCTTGATGAATTCTCTCTATATAGAAAAATTATGAAAGACTTACTGGACATTTTGACTTAAAGAATGTTTCTATAAAAAAGAGGGATCTTTTCGGATAATACATGAACTAACAGTCATATATACAGGAGGTAATGCGTGTTGAAAGTCATGTTTTTATGCACCGGCAATTCATGCCGTTCACAGATGGCTGAAGGCTTTGCACGGGAACTCGGCAAAGGTTTGATTGAGCCCTATAGCGCCGGGCTTAGTCCGCAGGGAGTCAATCCCAAAGCCGTAGCCGTAATGAAAGAGATCGGGATTGATATCTCTAAACAGCAATCTAAAGCTATTGACCCCGAACTGCTTGAAAAAATGGATGTGGTTATTACGCTGTGCGACAACGCTTCGGAATCCTGCCCGTGGACGCCGCCTGCAATAAAACGCATCCACTGGTCGCTGAAAGACCCGGCTCATGCAGCGGGACCGGAAGAAGAAGTCTTGAAAGAGTTCCGGAGAGTCAGGGATGAGATAAAAGAAAAAATAGTAAAATTTATCGGCGATTTCTCATAAAATAAAAAGCTCGCCGTTTATTTAGTTTCTTTTTTGTCCTCTTTTTCGATATCTCCGAATGCATATTTACTGATAAGGTCCTCAATATCAAAGGGCGAGTTGGTTTCTGTGATCGTCCCGCCCGGTTTCAGGATATCACCGCCTCCTCCCGGATCTATCTTAATGAGCTTGTCGCCGATGAGGCCGGCAGTTTTAATCGATGCGATGGCGTCTTCATAAACCTTGATGCCTTTTTCAATCCTTAATTTGACCACAGCCATCTGCTTATCCTGGTCTATGTTCATTTGTTCCACCCTTCCGACCTCGATGCCCTCGATCTCAACAGGACTGTCAACGCGAAGTCCTGATACTGAACTGAAACGTGCATAGAGAATATAGTAATCGCCGCCGAACATGCTGATCTTGCCAAATTTGATGGTCATATATCCAATGCAAAGAAGGCCTATTACTACAAAAATGCCGACGATTGTTTCCAGCGAATACTTTTTCATATTGAATCACGCTCCTTACCACAAATATATTTTGCGATTCTTTTCTTGTTCATATCAGCCCTTTTTATGATCTGTTCGATGTCATCAGAGGAACTTCCTTCAGTTATGCCTGCATTCACAAATATCTCGAAGCATTCCCCTGCTTTTATTTTGTCTCTTATAAGATCCTTAATTTCGGGGAGAAATTTCTTCTCGAGTCTCTGAGCAAAATCATTCACTAATTCTCCGGCTTTTTCGAGCCCTAAATGGGGCAATATTGTAAGGATCTCTTCTCTGCTATGGCGTGCCGAGAATCCTCCCAGAGGACCGAAATAGTTATTTAGATTCTCCCCTATGGATTTGAGGATTTCTATGGCAGCCTGAGGCCTGAAAAGATCGGAAAGGAAGTTAAGATTAAAGCTGAATAGCACAGCAGTTACTGAGGTGTCCGCACGTCCACTACCCAGTGTCATGGCATACCTGGACTTCAACATCTCTTTTGAGAGCAGTCCGGTGAGCTCGTCCCTGAGGCCCTCGATGCTCATGATAAATTCATCGATCATTGGATGCTTGAGTCTGGAAAACTCTTCATAGGACCCGCTAAAGGCGATCTTCCCTTCCCACAGGAGCAGTATGCGGTCAGAGATAAAGAAGACATCAGGGATATCATGACTGATGAGAATAGCGGTAAACCCGAACTTTTTTCTGTAATGGGCGATCATGCTCAGGATTATGTTTCTCCTTATAGGGTCCTGGCTGGTTGTCGGCTCGTCAAAGAGCACGATGGCCGGATCTGTTACAAGGGCCCTTGCCAGAGCCACACGTTTCTGCATACCGCCTGAGAGCTCTGCCGGGTACTTTCGGATAGCATCCGTGAGTTCCATCTGTTCGATACGTGACATCACCTTCTTTTCGATCTCTTTCTTTTTGAGATTTGTCGTCTGTCTTAGCGGCAGGGCTATGTTTTCAAAGACGGTCATGGAATCAAAGAGGGCGTTGTTCTGGAACATATAGCTGATCCGGCTCCTGTATCCTTCCCATTCCTTTTTCTTCATCTCATTGAACAGGCATTCCCTTGAAGAGTATGCTCCCTTCGTCAGGAGAGAGGAGGCCGATGATATGCTTAATCAGAACGCTCTTGCCGCTGCCGCTTTTACCGATAATTGTCGTAATCTGGTTTTCATAAATAGAAAGGTCGGCCTTGTCAAGAATGGTCTTTTCCGCAAAGCGCTTGGTAATCCCTCTGAATTCTATCAATGGCGTTTCCATATATGCCTCTACATTAGAAAAGATGTAACAACATAGTCTGAGACAAGTATTGTTACACAGGAGAATACGACTGCCGATGTGGTCGAGAGACTCACGCTCCTTGCGCCGTAGCTGTCGGTACGCAGGTGCGTGAAGTATCCCTGGTAGCAACAGATTGTGGACACGAGCACGGCAAAGACGAGTGACTTTATTAACCCACCCCTGATGTCCACTATACCCACATAGGCATGGATGCGATAAAAGTAGGCGCCTTTATCCACACCAAGGAGCACAACGCCGGTGAGATATCCTCCGAGGATGCCGATGAGATCGAATAAGGTGGTCAGCAAAGGGAAACTGATAATTGAGGCTGCAATACACGGGCTGACGAGATAACGCTGGGGGTCTATACGCATGGTATATAGGGCGTCTATCTGCTCGGAGATGCGGAGGTTCCCGATCTCTGCGGTCATTGCAGAGCCTGCACGCGCGGTTATCATTATTGCAGTAAGGACAGGCCCCAGTTCCCTGATGAGCGTGAGCGCAACGACTGAACCGAGGACCCCCTGAGAACCGAATTTGTAAAGGGTATAGAAAAGCTGAAGACCGAGCACCATGCCGGTAAAGAGGCCGACCAGCATAACGATATTCGATGACTTTGCGCCAATGTAATAGACCTGCTGAATAATCTCCCGGAGCTGTTTGCGACGAAAGATCTTCAGAAAGGCAAGCGTAAAAAAGATGGCTGCCGCGCCAAGGTTATCTATGACATTCATTGTCTTTTTGCCGATGTAATGAAAGAAGGACAGAAAGGGATTGTCTCTTTTCGCCGATTCCATAGTAATACGATATTACCATTTCGCCATTGCGTTTACAAATAGATTCGAATGATAATCGTGAACATGCAGGAATCCTTCTGTAATCAGAAACAGTTGAAGTTGTATTGGAATTCACTTATAAAATTCTAAAAAATAAAAGATTCTGTCCCGTCATTAACCATCGGGTGGGTCTCTACGAGTCTGAACGCAGTAATGCGAGCCAATCCCTGCTCGGCAATTTTTACCTGGAAGGTTCATTGGAGTCAGGCAATGTTTGGGACAAGGACGAAGATATAAAGATTGACAACCTCCGGCTGGGAGGAAGCTTTTTTATCGGCTATGAAACCTTGTTTGGTCCTTTCTATCTGGGATTCGGTCATGCCGATGGTGGGAATAATTGAGATTTCGCCCGCTCAGTCCCTTGTATTTCAGGATGATATCGAGGTTTTCAGACTTATAAATAAACCACGGAGGAAATTGAAACACGAGCACGCCGAGTTTGCCGGCACTCATAAGGGGATTTAAGGCCTCCATGAATAGAGCGGGAAATTGTTCCTTATAGAAGTCCATCGAATCAGAATCAAGCAATAGAGCGTGCATTAAATATACTGGATGACAAATCAATATGCAATAAACAAGTCTGACCCTGTCGAGGCACTCCTGACAGGTTTCAGAAGCCTATCAATAGTGGCAGGAGATACGGTTAAGAGTGCTTTAGTAACTTCTGTAGGAAGACTCCCGTACTCCTGAACATAGCCTGGCAACCATAACGGCAACACTGCTTTGAGTCTCTTTGAGCACGGAAGATTTGCAGACAACCATATCTTCTTCAGAGGTTTAACAATCACTTCTTTGCTGTATAAAGGTTTTCTCCCTCTCTTCTTCTTTTTTGGTTTGATAAAACGGGTAAACTTCTTCAACAACCGGATGGCATGTTTTCGGTGATATCCGCAGGTAGTGCAAAATTCATCCAGAATAATCGCTTTGTCTTTTCGAGAAGCCCTCTTGTACCTTAGGTATATGGCTTCAAGATACTCTCGCTTGGATCGTGAGCTCATAATACAGTCCCTTTCTATGCATGTTTTTTCGGTAACATGCATTATGAGTCAACGATTCCTTCTTATTCCTTACTTCGGTAACGTTTATTGTGAGTCAATTCGTACGTACACGTGGTGGTTGACTTATTCCGCACCTCTGCTATACTGTGAGCTAAAAAAGATTATACTGCTTATGAAGAAAAATGATCTTCTTGGGATTGAAGACGTATTCGAAACGGTCCGCGAACCGCTTTTAGTTCTGGATGCTAACCTGAATATTCTCTCTGCCAACCGGAGCTTCTATAACATCTTCAAGGTAGATCAGGGAGAGACCATCGGACATCTCATCTTCGATGTCGGCAATAAACAGTGGGATATCCCCAAGCTGCGGGAACTGCTGGAAACCATCCTTCCCCAAAAGGCATCCTTTGATAACTACGAGGTTGAACACGATTTTACCACCATCGGCAGGCGCATCATGCTTTTGAATGCCCGGCAAATCCAACGAGCGTCGGGAAAAGAGCGGATCATCCTCCTGGCCATCGAGGACATCACCGAGCGTAAGGAGATAGAAGCCGGTCTGGAAAAGACCCGTAAAGAACTGGCGGTTATTAAAAAAATCCGCAGATGAAGCCAGCGAATACGCCGAGAGCATCATCAACACCGTGCGTGAACCCTTAATCGCTCTGGATCAAGATTTAAGGGTGGTCACCGCCAGCCGCTCCTTCTATGAATTCTTCAAGGTAAAGCCTGAAGAGACCGTGGGACAGCTTATCTATGACCTGGGCAATAAACAGTGGGATATCCCCAAGCTGCGGGAACTGCTGGAAACCATCCTTCCCCAAAAGGCAACCTTTGACAACTATGAGGTTGAACACGATTTCGCTGCAATAGGCAGGCGCATCATGCTTCTGAATGCCCGGCAGATTCAAAGAGTGTTGGGAAAAGAGCGGATCATCCTCCTGGCCATCGAGGACATCACCGAGCGTAAGGAGATAGAAGCCGGTCTGGAAAAGACCCGTAAAGAACTGGCAACGACTAAAATATCCGAAGATGCAGCCCGCGAATACGCCGAGAGCATCATCAACACCGTGCGTGAACCCTTAATCGCTCTGGATCAAGATTTAAGGGTAGTCACCGCCAGCCGTCGTTTCTATGAATTCCTTCAAGGTCACGCCTGAGGAAACTATGGTAACCTTATCTATGACCTCGGAAATCGACAATGGGATATTCCCAGACTCCGGACATTGCTGGAAGAGATTCTTCTAAAAGATAAAAAGTTCGACGACTATGAAGTTGAACATGACTTTTCAAACATCGGGCAGCAAAATCATGTTGCTCAATGCCCGCCGGATCACTCAAAAGGAAATCGGTTCTCAGTTTATCCTCCTGGCTATCGAAGACATCACTGAAAAAATGAGACTGCAAAGAGAATTGGCAGAACGAACACGCGACGCTGAGGCTGCAACCAGAGCCAAGTCTGATTTCCTGGCCAATATGAGCCATGAGCTGCGGACCCCGCTCAATTCGATCATCGGATTTTCGGAGGTACTGGAGGACGAATTGCTCGGCTCGCTGAATGCGTCGCAGCGCGAAAACGTACAGTACATCCTCAAAGCGGGAAGGCACCTGCTCAGCCTGATCAACGACATCCTCGATCTCTCCAAGGTGGAATCGGGCAAGATGAACCTTGAAGTGGACCGAGTGCCATTAAAGGAGATGCTTGATGCCATGCTGGCCATGCATCGAGAGAAGGCATTGCGGCATGGGATCAGCCTGGATTTGCAAATAGAATTGGTCACGGGTATGGAGATCGAGGCTGATGAAAGGAAACTCAAGCAGATATTGTTCAATCTTCTGAGCAATGCGGTAAAATTCACACCCGACGGCGGCTCCGTGCGGGTCATGGCGAGGGGAATCACCGGGGCACAAGAAATAGAGATTAGTATCGAGGATACCGGCATCGGGATCAAGCTGGAGGACATCCCGAAGCTTTTCAAGGAGTTCTCTCAATTGGATTCTGTCTATGATAAAAAGTACGAGGGTACAGGGCTCGGGCTGGCGCTCACCAAAAAATTGGTTGAACTGCATGGCGGGCGCATACAGGTGTCGAGCGAATTCGGCAAGGGCAGCCGCTTTGCCTTTGTCATACCAGTAAGACAAGCGAGGAAAAATAATGTCTGAGAAAATATTGGTGGTAGAAGACAACGAACAAAACCGCATACTCGTGCGCCAGGTATTGGCCCACTATGGCTATGACGTGCTGGAAGCGAGGATGGGATGACGGGGTTGGAGATGGCCCGCACGCACATGCCGGCTCTGATCCTGCTGGATATTCAGATGCCTGTGATGAACGGATTTATGGTTATCCGTGAGTTGCGGAATGATCCTGAGCTCAGAAAGATCAAGGTCATTGCTGTTTCGTCCTTTGCCATGAAAGGCGACATGGAAAAGGCGTTGCAGGCCGGTTTCGATGAATACGTCACCAAGCCTATCGATACACGGAAATTCCCGGAACTGATCAAGCAAGTCCTATCCCGGATGCAGCCATGAATTCACAAAATCCGATCATTCTCTGCGTTGACGACGAAGAGGCGAATCTCAAGCTGCTCGAAAACATACTCGTTCCGAGAGGCTACACGGTAGTCAGCGCCGCAAGCGGGAAAGACGCCTTGCTGAAGATCAAAAGTCAGACAATCGACCTCGTACTTCTGGACATTATGATGCCGGGGATGGACGGCTTTGAGGTGTGCCGGCAGATCAAAGAAGACCAAAAGCTCAGGAACATACCGGTCATCATGATTACGGTATTGACTGCCAAACAGGACCGTATTCGCGGTATCGAGGCCGGGGCAGAGGAGTTTTTGTCAAAACCTTTCGACCAGACGGAGGCGCTCGCGAGGATAAAGATACTGTTGAAGGTGAAGGAACTCAACGACGACCGCGAGCGTGCGGAGGAGGCGCTGCAAAAATCCCACGATGAGTTGGACTGCCAAGTGCAGGAACGAACGGCGGAGTTGGCACAAGCCAACGAAATACTGCAAGCAGATATCACTGAACGCAAACGGAGGGAAGCAGAAGGGGAAATATTACTGCAAGATCTGGGCGAAAGGGTCAAGGAGCTTGGATGCATAAACGATATCTCCCGGCTGGCTGAGAAACTCTGGCTCTCAATCGAAGAATTTGTGCAGAGAGCGGTTAGCATCTTGCCCCCCGCATGGCGTTATCCGGAGATTTGTGCTGCCCGCGTAACGCTCAATTCAAAAGAATTCAAGACAGCAAATTTCAGTGAGACGGAATGGAGCCTGTCAGCGGACATAATGATTGATAGGAAACAATTCGGAGCGGTGACGATCTGTTACCTTGAGGAAAAGCCCGCTGCGGACGAGGGGCCCTTTCTCAAGGAAGAAAGGGGCCTAATCAATACAGTAGCAGAGTTTCTGGGGCATATCATCCAGCACCGGCTGAGTGAAGCGGAGATCAGGATCTCGGAAGAAAAACTCCAGCATCTGGCCTATTATGATTCTTTGACAGGCCTTCCCAACAGAAACCTCTTTTTTGAAAGGATCGACCAGGAGATAGTAGAAGCAAAGGATAGTTCAGGTTCTCTTGCAGTTGTTATAACGGATATCAACAAATTCAAATCAATAAACGATATCTATGGCTCTGAGGTTGGGGATAGAGTTTTAAAAGAGGTTGCAGAAAGGCTCTCAACCGCTGTCCGAAAAAGAGATACCGTAGCACATCTTGGAAACAATGAATTTGGAATAGCATGTATTGGCCTTACCGATGCTGATGATATCATTATGCTGGAGAAGATCATAAAGGATATATCTTACCCTTTAAAGATCGATGGAGATGAAATAACCTTGACCTTTAGTACGGGAATCTCACTATATCCTCATGACGGAGAAAATGCCTCTGAACTTTTAAAATCATCAGGACTGGCACTCTCGATAGCTGAAAAACAGGGAAGTAAAATCTTCCAGTATTACACTAAAGACATGACTGTGACGGCATCAGAAGTGCTGTTGTTGGAGAAACAACTTATCAAGGCCATAGAAAATAAGGAATTCATCCTCCACTATCAACCTTACTGGGATATCAATACAAAAAAGATGGTCGGCATGGAAGCGCTTGTCAGATGGCAAAGCAAGGACAAAGGATTGGTGCCCCCGGGGAAGTTTATTCCCGTGCTTGAGGATACGGGAATGATCATAGAGGTTGGAGCATGGATATTAAGGGAAGCATTGAGACAGGTGAAGGAATGGCAGAACAATGGATATCCTGTAGTTCCCGTCTCCGTGAATCTCTCTCTGATTCAGTTTAGGCAAAAAGACCTGGCAGAGATGGTAAAAAAGATAATGAAAGACAGAGGTTATTATCCTTCACTCCTTACTCTGGAGATCACGGAAAGCGCCTTTATGCAGGATACAGAATTTACCAAATCAGTGCTTACTGAATTGAAAGAGATAGGGTGTTCGGTATCTATTGATGATTTTGGGACAGGGTATTCATCATTGGCATATCTGAAAAGGTTCCCGATTGACAATCTGAAGATTGATATATCATTTATTCGGGAGATCGTAAAAGATCCTGACTCTGCCTCAATCGTTATGGCTATTATTAACATGGCACATACCCTTAATTTAAAAACCATTGCAGAGGGAATAGAGACGGAGGAGCAATGGAATTTCTTGCGTCTTTTAAGGTGCGATATGGGACAGGGTTTCTATCTTAGCAAACCTTTGCCTGCAGAGGATCTTGAAAAGATGCTCATATAAAGATGGCCTTTTTATCCTTTCCAGAACGTTATGCGTATTTCTAAAATACTTTTTTTGACTTCCATGCTGCGAATTTCCAAGTGTACTTTGCATTTAAAGCTCGTTATCCGCTCTGGAGTATCGTAGGAGAGGATCGTAGGGTCAGGTCTACACTTTTGACAATTGAATGCCATATCCGTACAATTGGCATCACCAGACATGGCGCGACCATTAAGAAATAACTCTTGATTTGTGCAATGTGTAGACCTGACCCTCATGACTCTTCACAGATTTATGCTTGTACTAAGCACAATTATATCAGGGTTAGGGGAAGAGTAATTCAGGAAGGATTGGCCAATAATTGAGATTTTAGTTAAAAGAGCCTATAAAAGCTTCTGCTCGATATCAACCAACAAGAACATTATCTTCCTTAAGATTTTATCTAAATTCTCTAACATCTCTTTTTCAGCTGAAATATTCCCGGATTGTTTCAGAGATATAATCTTTTTGACAGTCGAATGAAGTTCAACATGTATTTTTTCAAGTTCTTGCATTTCCGGCATTGTGCCATATTTTTTCAAACCTTCAGAGTGCAACCATTTACCCACGTCGCAAGCCTCGTGAGAAGTTGCCTGTTCCTCGGTCATGCTCGGTTTTCCTTCAAGAAAGTCATCGAGCTTAACTCTCCAAGTTACATGCTTAAGTCTTATGTCTGAAAAATCAGCTTTGCTCACTCTTTAATATCATCTCCTGAGTCTTTGACTTACTGTTTTTAATGTCAACTATTTTCGTTGCTTCATTGATCAAGTATAGCAGATTATTAGACATGAAATATTAAACTATTAGAGAGTAAACATCGTTACTGATAACACCTGCTACGTTTTTGCTACATTCGGGGATGCAAGAAAGCGTAAAAACGCTGTAAGCCATTGATTTAATTGGCGGTCCCAACGGGATTCGAACCCGTGTTTTAGCCTTGAGAGGGCCACGTCCTAGGCCTCTAGACGATGGGACCGGATGGCTGGGGAGAGAGGATTCGAACCCCTGTAAGCAGATCCAGAGTCTGCCGTCCTGCCCCTGGACGACTCCCCAAAAAATAACAAGAAATTATTATACCATATAGCAAATTGAGATTTGCAATTTTGGGTCTGCTGATTTTATCGGTCTAACGCCTCCCTGATCTTTTGTGACAGTTCTCCCGCATGGAAAGGCTTCTGTATGAACCCCTGGCAACCCATCTTCAGAATCTTGTCGGCCTGTCCGTTAATGCTGTACCCGCTTGACAGAATGACTTTAATATCGGGTTTTATCTCTTTCAGCCGTTCGAAGGTCTCGCCCCCGCTCATACCCGGCATGATCATGTCGAGTATGATCAGCTCCACATCCTCCTGGTGAGACCTGAAAATCTCTATCGCTTCCAACCCGGTCTGAGCTCTGAGCACCCTGTACCCGAGTGTTTTCAGTAGTTCCGCTACAGCATTGAGATTGGTCTTCTCATCATCCACCAGGAGCAGTGTCTCGTCTCCGCCGATGATCTTGCTGTCCCTTTTCTTCTGCTCTGCGACATCTTTTCCCAACGCAGGCAGATAAATCGAGAATGAGGCGCCGTGCCCTTTCTCACTGTATACGGTGATGACGCCACCGTGATTCCTTATTATGCCGTAGGCGGAGGCAAGACCAAGTCCTGTCCCTCTCCCCATTTCTTTTGTTGTAAAAAAGGGTTCGAAGACTCTCTGCTGAGTTACCTGATCCATCCCGATTCCTGTATCAGTCACTATTATCTTGATATAAGCTCCCGGCTTTATATCATACTGGGCACAATCCCGTTCATCCATCTGTGCATTACGGGTTTCAAGATACAGGTCCCCCCCGGCTGGCATCGCATGCCATGCGTTGACATAGAGATTTATGAGTACCTGCTCAATCTGCCCCCTGTCAACTTCCACAGTGTAAAGACCTTCATCGAGTTTGCGATGAATCACTACCTCTTTTTTCGTCCTCCCGAACATATCAGAGGATTCTTTTATCAGTTTATTGATATCCGTGGGCCTCACTTCATATTTGCCGCCGCGCGCAAACCCCAGCAGTTGTTTAGTCAGCTCGGCCCCGCTTTCGACCATTTGTTCGATCCGTTTCAGTTTGTCATAGCTGTAATCCGTTTTATTGGAATGGAGCAGCATCAGAGAAGTGTAACCCAGAATTCCCATAAGCAGGTTGTTGAAATCATGTGCGATTCCACCTGCCAGTGTGCCCACGGCTTCCATCTTCTGGGCCTGAAGAAGTTGTTCTTCCAGCTTCTTTTGCCTCGTTATGTCCCTGATGAAATTCAGTGTCGCAGGCCTGCCCTCCCAGGTGATAGTGACAACGCTCGTTTCAGTCCATACTGTTTCTCCTGATTTCTTCAGTGTCCTGAATGCATAGGTAGTCGGGACCTCCTCTCCCCTGAGTCTCTTAATATGCGTCTCCAGGACCATGCGTCTGTCATCGGGATGGACACAATTCTGAAAAGGAATCAGCTTCAATTCTTCAGCTGTGTATCCTGAAACTGAAAGGAGGCTCTTATTTGGGAATTTCACAAACCCGTCCTGGATCACAAATATTGCTTCACTGGCGGTATCCACCACAAGTCGGTATTTTTCCTCGGATTCTCTGAGAGCGGCCTCTGCCAGTTTGCGTTCGGTAATGTCGAGGTGCACTCCGACAGCCCTCAGAGGACGCTCATTTCTATCTCTTTCAAAGACCCGTCCGCTGTCAAGTACCCATTTCCATCCTCCGGATTTCGTCTTCAGACGGTATTCGCATTGATAGTAAGGCGTTCTGCCTTCAACATGCTCCTCCAGAGTCTTCATCACCCCGGGCATGTCTTCCGGATGCACCAGTAATTTCCAGGAATCCAAATTCGGTTCGATCTCGTGCAAAGAGAACCCCAGCATCTCTGCCCAGCGATCATTAAATACAACCGTGCCGTTCTGAATATCCCAATCCCACGTGCCAAGTTTTGCACCCTGTATTGCCATTTCCAGCCGCCGCTGAACTTCGCGCAGGGCCTTCTCCGCAGATTTCCGTTCGGAAATCTCCTCAATGAGGCTCTGACGGGAAAGAGCAAAATCATTGGCAAGCCTCTGGCGGTCATCGAAAGACCGCGAAAGTTCAAGGGCATTCTTTTTGATGATATAGTCCTGGTTTTTCTGAGTCTCAAGAAGGTCAAGAAAAAAAGCCAGCAAGTCTTTTATGTACGGACTGAGATACTCAGGGATCCCGAGGTGATAAAAAAAAGGCGCTTTTTGCGAGAAAGAAAGACTGTCTGCATAAGTAACAATGATGCCGTCGATCTTTCCTACAAGTCCATTCAGTTCTTTTTCAGCCAGTTCAATCGAATCCGCGAAGAGTGCAAATGCCCTTAACCTGAAATCCCCCCGTGAAAAAGAAGCTCTGTATTCAAAGCCCGGCGGTGGGTGGTTGTTCAGTGAAAAAAGGTCGAATTTCATCTTCTTATCCCAGGAGACAGATTGCAAATGTTACATTGTGAAAATACGTTTCAGTGTAAGCGCCGCCGGAGTTCATGAAGGGACTGATTTCACCGAAAGACGGAAAGCCGATAAGCGGGATCTTTCTTCCAAGCGATGAGAAGACCTGCCCGACTTCCTCGTTCCCCCTGTCGTCCATCAGCCACTTTCGGCCGGCGCAGCTGACTACAATCGCAGCAACCGGTTCAAACCCGGAGGGATAGACGCCATCCATGGCCTTTTTTACGCCTCTGATAACCTCAGTCCGAGTGGCGGTGCATACCCTTACCGATGCTCCCTGTTCAATACTGCCGAAAGTGGTTATTTCACCTGAAGCAGGATCAAATTTCGAAGGAGTGCGAAGATAGAAATGGTTATTATCCTCTTCGTGGTATATTGCCAGCGGTATTACGCCGAGATCATCTTCTCCCATGGGCTTTCCGAGCTGCTCCTTCATAAAAGCCTGGGCTGACACGCCGCTTATGCGTTTTACAATGTTGCACCGGCAATCTTCCACTTTTCCAATGTCTCCGGTCGGCGTCCATCCGCTTGCCGCATTCAGCACAAAAGACAAATCTCCGGAGGCTGTAAGAATGGCGACTGCATCCTCCATCACCTTTCCATTCAGCATGACCATGCTCCGGGTAAATTTCCGGTCATCCCCTGTCAGACCGCCAAAAAAAGGTTTATTCATGACGCTGCCTATCCCGGCAACTATCATGCTTCCGTCCGCCTTGATGCCGTCTGCAAGGACAAAGGCAAAGTCTGCCTTTCCTCCGGTTTTATTAAGGGCATTCAGAGCGCAATTTTTTGCTGCAGCATACGAATCCGCCCCGACTCCGGTCTCGACGGCAAAAGACCACTGAATCCTGCCTTCTGAATTAAGACCCATGGCAGAGACGCCATAATGAGCGGCCCCTGCAGTCTCATAGATTCCGTCGCCGGTGCCGCCGAAGATCAGGACGTCCCGCGAACCAAGACTATCATATAGTCCGTCAAAAAAATCCGGGAATTCACTTTCATAAGTTATTGAAGCAAAAAGGATTATGACTTCAGGCTTGATCTCACGCAGAGCTGTCCCTATTTCAGTCCCTGCCCTGTAAGCATCGATATGAACACTGCTGATCGAACTGCAGAGCATATTATTCAGTAATTACCTCATCAGACAGTTCATTGATATCTCCGGGCGTAATCGGGAAATACCTGGAGAGAAGGGTTCCGGCCTCTTCAATCGCAATGCAAAGGGCATCGCAGGCACGCCCCTCTCTGATCCCCTGCGAAACAGTCCCGGCGAATCTGTTCAGGGTCTCCTGCTCTATCTTTTCATAAATACCTTTGTCGGCCAGTATCCATACCTTTCTCTCAAGCAACGACAAGAAGAACAGGACCCCTGTGTTTCTTCTCGTTCTGTACAGTCCCTTCTCAAAAAATGCCCTTTCAGCCCGCTGCATAACGGCATGTTCTTTTCTTCGAAAACCTATGAAAGCGATCTTGAGGACAGGTATCTTCTGAAAGATATACTTTGCAGGGAAAAAGAGGAGGAAGCTTATAGGAATATACCACCAAACCGAGAAATGGAAAAAGAGACCCGTAAGTACCAATGAGATCAGACTGCCAAGGAAAAAGCCTCCGATCACTTCAGCTTCCGGATATTGATCGCTGCTGTCAACAACCATAACAGCGACTTCGCCTATCGTACGGGTCTCGACATCAGCGGTCGCTGCGCTTATCCTTTTCCTTTCGTCTTCCGTGAAGAACCTGGCTGCCTTTGTGATGTGTCTCATTACCAGTCTCCCGAAGCCCCGCCGCCGCCGAAACTGCCGCCGCCGCCGCTGAATCCGCCGCTGTCAAAGCCTCCGCCGCCGCTTCCGAAGCCGCCGCCAAGACCTGTTCCACCCATCCAGAACCCGCCGCTTCCACGATATCTGCCGCCGGATGAAAACAGGGACGGCAGCAGGATCCCGGCTCCGAAACCCAACACCGCCGCTATTATGGAAACAATAATACCCGGCATTACGAGGTGGGCTATTCCAGGGAGTATTACGGCGCCGGCAACCCCGCCCAAAGAACGGGAGATGCTTCCAAGGACGAGCATAACGATTCCACCGAAAATCAGCATGGATAATATACCGGAAGACCCATTAAATTTGGAACCAGAGCGTTTTTCATCGGCCTTGAACTCACCGCGCGTCGCGTCGATTATGGCTGATACACCTGCGACAAACCCCCCATCGAAATCCCCCCGCTTGAAACGAGGTTTCACAACGAGATCAACAATCCTTCCCGCTGTCAGATCTGTTAATTTCCCTTCAAGGCCCCTTCCGACCTCTATCCGGATCTTTCTGTCCTGTTTCGAAACAAGGAAGATGACTCCGTTGTCCTTGTCCTTCTGGCCTATCTTCCACGCTTCCGCAACCTTGATGCCGTATTCCTCAATGACCTCGCCTTCGAGGGACGGTATCGTGAGTATAACAACCTGAGTTGAGTCCGACTGTTCAAAGGCTTTTAATTCATTTTCGAGCTGGGCCCTCGCCGGAGGAGAAATCATGTCGGCATAGTCATTTATATAGCCCTTTGAGAGGAGGGACATCAAGGGCTTGGACGGACGTGCACAGAAAAAACAGGCAGGACTGCAAGCCATAAGATGCACCATAGTCGTTTTTTGCCGTCTTCCAAAAATCACTTCTCAGTTCTTCCTTCTTACATGGTTTAGTAACGATCCCGTCCACTATCAAAACTTTACCTGGGGCGCCTTTTCAGCCCCTTGCTCAGCCTTGAAAGGTTCCTTCATCTTCAGATGCAGGAGCATGGAATTTGTCATACTGTTCGGGAAAATCCTTATAGAGGTATTAAAGGTCTCCACGGCTTTGTTATACCGCACGCGGGCAACATTTATCCTGTTTTCCGTCCCTTCGAGTTGATTCTGAAGGTCCTGGAAATTCTGGTTCGCCTTGAGGTCCGGATACTGCTCGACAACGACCATGAGTCTTGACAAGGCACTGCTCATAGCGCCCTGCGCCTGCTGAAACTTCTCAAAGTCAGCAGGATTATCGATGAGGTCCTTCGACATCTGTATCGAACCCACCTTTGCCCTTGCCTCTGTTACGGCCATTAGCGTATCTTTCTCGTGTTTGGCATAGCCCTTTACGACCTCCACGAGATTGGGTATGAGGTCGGTTCTCCTCTGATAAGAAGCCTCCACATCTCCCCAGGCCGCCTTAACAGCCTCCTCATTTGCCTGCATAGTGTTGTACCCGCAGCCTGAGACAGTTAAAACCATAAATGAAAATATGAGATACATCAGCTTTTTCATCATTACCTCCTGTATAGATATTGTATTATTCATCACTTCATAACTCATTATTTATCCTTGTTTTTCTACCTATTTCCCCTTGAACCCGGGACATCCCTCAAACCCTCTGCAACCCGCCTTTCTCAAGCGGCAAGCTGAATTTGAGCATATATTCACAGATGAGGTTTGAACCTTTTCGGAATGCACCCCCTTTGATTCAGCGCGTCTCTGTTTTGAGACGTCTCTTCCCATATATTTAGCCATCGCCTATATTATATTATATCAAGTAATTATGGCATTGTACTCTAATGACAGAAATACGTTGATATCAAGAGGCTAATATAGGACAGGATGGATATGGAACTGTGCTGGTGGGAGGAATCATCCTGCTGTTGACATGATGGAAGTGCAGAAGAAACCGTATCTCATAATATATTGATTTTTATAGTTTTATTTTCGATTATCATGGCGGGGCACTGGTAATCTCAGGGGAAATCGGGGGATAAGTTTTGTTGACTTTCATCCCAAAAAAGAATTATTATTAAGTTAATAAAACGCTGAAAGGTAATAATGTTCGAGAAATTTACAGAGCGCGGCAGAAAAGTCATCATTTATGCCAAAGAAGAAGCAGAAAAAAGGCAAAATGACTACCTTGGGACTGAGCATCTTCTTTTGGCGGTCCTGAAGGAAGACGACGGTCTTCCGGTTGCCATCCTCAAGAGAATGGGGATTACCCCTGAAGAAATCAGGATGGAGATAGAAAGAAACCTTCCCCAGGGAACGAACATCATGACATTCGGCGACATACCTTTTACTCCCCGCGCAAAAAAAGTCCTGGAGCTTGCCGTTGAAGAAGCAAGGCTTCTTGGACATAATTACATAGGCAGCGAGCATATCTTTCTCGGACTTATCCGGGAAGAGGAAGGCATTGGTGGAAAGATACTGCGGAGTTTTGGAGCCAACCTTCTCGGCGCCCGTCAACTTACGATAAATTTTTCCATCAGGGCGCATACCAATGCAAAAGAAAAAAGGAGCACTACTCCGGCGCTTGACGAATTCGGCAGGGACCTGACTCAGCTGGCCAAGGAAGGCAAACTCGATCCGGTGATGTGCAGAGAGGATGAGATTGAGCGGCTGGTTCAGATACTCGGCAGAAGGATAAAAAATAATCCGGTGATTATAGGTGAGCCGGGAGTGGGCAAGACCGCTATCGTTGAAGGTCTGGCACAGAAGATTATCGCCGGCAACATACCCGATAGCCTTCTGGGGAAACGTCTTATCGCCCTTGATCTGGGGGCGCTTATAGCAGGGACAAAATACAGAGGCCAGTTTGAAGAGCGGCTGAAGATAGTCATGAAGGAGATCACCCAGGCTGACAATGTAATCCTCTTTATCGACGAACTGCATACGCTGATCGGCGCCGGAGCAGCAGAAGGTTCTGTGGATGCATCCAGCATGCTGAAACCGGCACTTTCGCGGGGCGAGATCCAGTGCATCGGGGCCACAACCCCTGATGAGTACAGAAAACATATCGAAAAAGACGGCGCGCTCGAACGGAGATTTCAGCCGGTCAACATAGAATCGCCATCAATTGAAAATACCATAAGTATTCTGAAAGGTCTCAAGTCCAGGTACGAGTCGTTCCACAAGGTGAAGATCAGCGATACCGCGATCGAGATTGCGGCCAGGTTATCGGACAGGTATATCACAGACAGGTATCTGCCGGACAAGGCAATAGATGTTATAGATGAAACAGGATCAAGGATAAAGCTGAAAAAATACACGCCTCCTCATGAACTGAAAGATCTGGAAGCCGATATCCAGAGGGCCGCCAAGGAGAAGAATCTCTATATCAAGCTCCACGATCTTGAAAAGGCATCCTCAATACGGCTGGATGAAGAGAGGCTGAAACGCCTCCACGAACAGATGCACAGGCAGTGGATAGATAACCTGAATAAAGAGATCCCGGTTGTAAGAGAAGAGGACATAGAATATACCCTGTCCAAGATGACCGGTATCCCGCTGTCCAAGCTTGAAGAAAAAGAGTCCGAGAAACTCATTCGGATGGACATCGAACTCCACCAGAGGATCATCGGCCAGGAAGAGGCTATAAAGGCTGTTGCTTCCGCGATAAAAAGATCGCGCGCGGGTCTGAAATCCAACAAGAAACCTATCGGCTCCTTCTTCTTCCTCGGACCGACAGGCGTAGGGAAGACCGAGCTTGCCAAAGCCCTTGCATGGTTCCTGTTCAATGATGAGAATTCGCTCATAAAGATAGATATGTCCGAGTATATGGAACGGTTTAACGTATCGCAGGCTTACCGGCGCTCCTCCAGGATATGTCGGCTATGAGGAAGGCGGACAGCTTACTGAAAAGATTCGGAAGAAACCCTATTCGGTTGTGCTCTTCGACGAGATTGAAAAGGCCCATCCGGACGTATTTAACATTCTCCTCCAGGTCCTTGACGAAGGCGTTCTCACTGACAGCTTCGGCAGGAAAGTGGATTTCAGGAATACCGTGATTATCATGACGTCAAACCTCGGGGCGCGCCTGATCGAAAAAGCCACACCCCTGGGATTCCAGAAAAATGTCTACCGGTATCGTCTACGAAAAGATAAAGGAAAATGTACTGAATGAATTAAAAAAGACCTTCAACCCTGAATTCCTCAACCGTGTAGACGAGATCGTCGTATTCCACCCTCTCGAAAAAGAACATCTCATGTCCATTATTGATCTGCTCGTGAAAGAGACCAACAGGGTTCTTCTCGACCAGGAACTCGTAATAGAGGTATCCCAGGAGGTCAAGGAATGGATCATCAGCCGCTATTATCAGCCCGATATACGGCGCGAGACCGATGAGGAGAGCTGTGCAGAAGGAGATAGAAGACCCGTTATCCGAGGAGCTCCTGAAGGGAAGATTCAAGGGCGCTCACAAGATATCAGTTGTTCTTGAGGCTGACAAGCCGTCATTCATCGAAGCTGAAGAAGCAGTCCCTGTGCTTACCGGTTCCAATTAATTCTTGATAAGGTGTTCGTGAAATAGTGAAAAAAAAAGGTCTTGATTCTTCTCATTATCTTTGTTGCCGCAGTTGCCGTATTTTTCATCACATTCAAAACCCCGCAGACCACTAAGGTAACATTAACGGAAATAGGTTCCGCACCTCCCAATTTTGAACTGACGGACATCAACAACAAGCGCGTTAAAGATATCGGACCTCAAGGGTTCTGTTGTGCTTGTAAATTTCTGGGCAACCTGGTGCGGGTCCTGCGTAGAAGAGATCCCTTCAATGGAAAGAATGTTCAGACTGCTCTCGGGTGATTCACGTTTCAAAGTGGTAACGATCCTTTATAAAGACGATCTGCAAAGGGCAACCGACTACATGTTGCAGAACGGCTATACCTTTCCGGTTTACTTAGATCCCGATTCATCTGCGGAAAAGACCTTCGGCATCACAGGCATACCCGAAACCTTCATATTGGATAAAAAGGGTATACTCCGGCATAAAGTCATAGGCCCTGAAGAGTGGGACACCCCGCGCGTTCTTGACACCCTCCGGACCCTTATCAACGAACCGTAAGAAACAGAGATGAGAAAGGCAAGGCACCCTGAACAGGCATTGCTTTTCCTGGGAGCTCTCTATTCAGACCGGCAGATCTTCGCGGAAGCCGGGCATATTCTCGCGGAGCAATTCGGTGAGATCATCCTGACAAGTCCCGCTGTCGCCTGGGACCATTCTTCTCACTATAAGGACGAACTGGGGTGGCCGATATTCAGGCAGTTTGTCTTCTTCAGCAGTGTCATCGACACCGGTTCACTCGCGGATACCAAACTGAAAACCATTGAAATTGAAGATTCCCTTTCGGCTGGAGGGAAGAGGAGGATCAATCTCGACCCCGGATATATCACCCTTGCAAAAGTGGTCCTGGCATCGACAAAGAACTACTCTCACCGCATCTATTTGGGGAAAGGGATTTTCGCGGAGATCACCCTGATATACAGGGCCGTTGAACGCACGTATACCCCGCATCTTTTCACATATACGGACTACCAGGAGAAGGACAATATCGACCTGTTCATGAAGGCAAGAAACGAGCTCAGACGAAAAATAGAAAACCCGGTATGTTAAAATGAAATCCTTATGCTGAAGAAATTCCTCTGGTTAATCGTTTCACTCGTTGCCGCCGTCTCCCTTTCTGTAGTTACAGGCATTATCAATCCGCAGGAAAAAATAAACGCCCTCTGGCTCGTGGTTGCCGCAGCATGCTTTTATGTCATCGCATACAGGTTTTACGGCTCATTTCTTGCGGCAAAGGTCCTCTCACTTGATGAATCCAGGCCTACTCCTGCAAAGAGACTCTACGACGGGATAGACTATCATCCGACAAACCGGTTCGTATTATTCGGCCATCATTTTGCCGCCATAGCCGGCGCCGGGCCGTTGATAGGCCCTATGCTTGCGGCACAGTTCGGATATCTGCCGGGTTTCCTGTGGATTCTGATAGGCTCAGTCCTTGGAGGCGCAGTCCACGACACGGTCATCCTCTTTGCCTCGGTCAGGAGGGACGGTAAGTCTCTGGCGCAGATAGCAAGGGATGAGATCGGCCCGATAGGCGGGGTTGCCGCTGCCTTTGCGGTATTCTTCATCATAATAGTCGCCCTTGCGGGTCTTGGACTTGCAGTCGTGAATGCCCTTTCAAAAAGCCCGTGGGGCACATTTACTATTGCCCTGACCGTTCCTATCGCTTTTTTTATGGGCATATATCTCTATCGCCTGAGACCGGGCAGGGTCGCAGAAGCAACAGCTATAGGGGTCGCCCTCTTGTTTTTTGCAGTGGCTGCAGGACATTCTGTTCCGGGATCATTCCTTGATCCCTATTTCAATCTATCAAAAAACAGCCTTGTTCTTTCCATAGCCGTCTATGGATTTGTTGCGTCAGTCCTGCCGGTTTGGATGCTTCTGTGCCCGAGGGATTATCTTTCCACTTACATGAAGATCGGAACAATCCTCATTCTCGCAGCAGGCGTTATCATCATAGCGCCGACGATCCAGATGCCGGCTGTCACAAGGTTTGCGGACGGCGGAGGCCCTATCATACCCGGCAGATTGTTTCCGTTTATGTTCATCACCATTGCGTGCGGCGCAATATCCGGCTTCCATGCCCTCATTTCATCAGGCACAACCCCGAAGATGATAATGAACGAAAAAGAGATAAAGATGATAGGGTTCGGCGCCATGCTGGTTGAAGGCTTTGTCGCTGCCATGGCGCTGATAGCTGCAACGGTACTCATCCCGGGCGACTACTTTGCCATCAACACAAAACTCTCCTTTGATGCGATTGCCGCCCTTGGATTTCCTGTTGACAGAGTAATGGAATTCTCCAGGATGGTCGGGACAGACGTTGTTGGAAGGCCGGGAGGCGCTGTCTCACTCGCTGTCGGGATGGCCTCTATAATGTCCGGCATCCCGGGTATGTATTCGCTGATGCCCTACTGGTATAACTTTGCTTTAATGTTCGAGGCCCTCTTCATTCTTACCACCGTTGATACAGGCACAAGGGTTGCCAGATTTCTTCTGCAGGAACTGGGCAGCACCTTGTATAAGCCTTTATCAAAGACAGGCTGGCTGCCCGGCAATATTGCCGCAAGTTTTCTTGTTGTGAGTTCCTGGAGCCTTCTTATCTATTCCGGAAGCATATCCACGATCTGGCCGATGTTCGGCGTTGCCAACCAGCTTCTCTCGGCAATTGCCTTTGGAATAGGGACTGTCGTAATCGTCAAGGCGGGCAAACTGAAATATGCATGGGTGACATTTGTGCCCATGGTATTCATGTTTGTTACCACTCTCACCGCCTCATGGGAACTGACACTGATCTTCATCGGAAAGGCATTGAACGCGCTGACGCCGGTTGAGGCCCTTACCTTCAAGATAGACGCCTTTCTCGTTATGCTCATGGCAGGACTTGCGATCGTCGTCCTTGCAGACCTGCTCTTCAGACTCTATCGCTTTATCAACACACCTCAGACCGTTCCGATAACTTCTTCCTTCAGAACCAGGAAATAGTCGCCGGTTGTATATTCTGAAACCGATGGGTCTAAAGAGATAGCCAGACACGGCCTTTCCGCCGGCGTACTTGAATATCTCTCCTGAAAAACCCTGAGAGGTTCTTCTGTGTCAGGACTTCAGAAGTTTCCCCTTGCAGGTAAATACGCCCCTTCCTCATCAAAAGAGTATGCGTAAACACAGGCAGTATCTCCTCTATTCTGTGCGTTACATAAAGGAGGGTCGGCGCATCTTTCTGTTTTCCGATCTTTTCTATCGAAGACAGCAGATGTTCTCTCGAAAACATATCGAGTCCTCCGCAGGGTTCGTCAAGGATGAGCACGTCCGGAGAACTGATAAGAGCGCGCGCGATGAGGACTTTCTGCTTCTCTCCCTGAGACAATGTCCGGTACTCCTGTTTTGCAACATGTGCGCACTGCATTCTTTCTCAGCAAGCGCACAGCAGTCTGCGCATCCTTTCTGTTTGTTCTGTCATACAATCCGATAGTGGCAAACTTTCCGCTCAGGACGATCTCCTCCGCGGTCTCTGCCGCATAGAACTTTTCCTGGAAAAAAGAACTGACCAACCCTATCCTTTTACGTAATTCCCTGATATCGTAGTCGCCGAAATGTTTCCCCAACACACTGATCTCGCCTTTTGAAGGCCAGTTGTATCCTGTTATCAGGTTCAGCAAAGAGGTCTTCCCTGAACCGTTCAGGCCGATGATTGCCCAGTGTTCGCCCTTATTGACCGTCCAGTTTATGTCCTTCAGGATATACTTGCCGTCAATTCTCCATGAAACATTCTGCATCGAGATAACCACAAAACCAAATTCCTCCCTTTTCTCGCAGTCACTCTAACCCATATTATTCATAAATTTTTTGACCAATCAGAGCAGATGCTGTATCAGAGCGGCTTTATCCCGAAAGCTTTCGGGATACCTCGGAGGTCCGCAAAGCGGACCGAGAATGAGCGATGATACTGCATCTGCTCTGCTATTTCATACATTATGAATAATATGGGCTAATTGTCGTCCCATGATTTTAAGATATCAAATGCATATTTGACAATTCTTTCATCTGGGTATTGACATTTCTGCTAATTTTCATTATAAATATAGAAAGTTAGCACTCGCGGCTTGAGAGTGCTAACCCGCTGAGTTAAAATACTTAATAATGGAAACACTATCGCAAAACAGGAGGTGAAATCTATGTTATGGTCAGAGTTTGAGAGATTAGGTTGGCCTTTGGATCCGTGGCGGGATTTCGATCACATGAGGCGTGCTATGACAAGGTGGAACGCGCCGACAACTGTAGAGTTTCCTGCCGTGAATGTGTGGATCGCAGAGAACAGCGCCATTGTCACCGCAGAACTTCCGGGTATAGATCCTAATGAGATCGATATCTCTGTGGTGGGGAAGACTGTTACTATCCGGGGTTCACGCAAACCTGAAGACCTTGGGGAAGGTGAATCTTATCACAGGAGAGAGAGATGGCACGGCCAGTTCACCAAGACCGTCGAAATGCCGTTCAACATCGAATCAGGAAAGGTCGAGGCAAGATTTGTTAAGGGTGTGCTCAATATTCTCACTCCCGCGCGCAGAGGCTGAAAAACCGAGAAAGATTTCTGTGAAATCCGTCTGATCGATTTCAAGGAGGTGAACGTATATGGACAACACAAAAAAAGATATTCAGAAGCAGGAGGCGGCAACTCCGGAAAAAGGTGAACATACGAGGGCAAGAAGGGTTTATACTCCGGCTGTAGACATTATCGAGAGAAAAGACGACATTGTTGTTATAGCAGACATGCCGGGCGCGGATGAAACGTCAGTGGACATAACCCTCGAGAAGAATGAGCTGAGCATCTACGGAAAGATAGATCCCGAAGTCCCTGAAAAACATGCCCTCCATCTCGCGGAATATGGCGTCGGGGACTACAAGCGGGTCTTTGCCCTTACCGAAGAAGTAGACAGGGACAAGATACAGGCCACTGTGAAAAACGGCGTTCTCAGAATAATTCTGCCCAAGGCTGAAGCTGTCAAGACCAGAAAGATAGCTGTCATGTCAGAAGGCTAAAAAGGAGGAATGAACCATGCCGAAGAAGAGTCCTGCCCCGTCAAAACAGGTAGTGCCGGCGAGGAAACAGGAGACAAATCCCTTTGCGGATTTCAGGACCGAGATGAACTCGCTCTTTGATAGTTTCTTCCAGGGATTTGAGCTGGAGCCGTCATGGGCACGTCTCGGTGCATTCAATCCTAGGGTCGATGTCAAGGAGTCGGGCAAAGAGATCTCGGTAACTGCCGAGCTTCCGGGACTTGATGACAAGGACATAGTCGTTTCACTCACCAGAGACACCATCACTATCAAGGGAGAAAAGAAGCGGGAAAAAGAGTCCAAAGGAAACGATTTTTATCGCATGGAACGGTCCTACGGCTCATTCACGCGGACGATACCGCTTCCAGCCGAAATCGATACGGACAAAGTCAAGGCCGAGTTCAAGAAGGGCGTTCTCAATATCAGCCTGCCCAAAACCGTGAAAGCAATAAAGGGAACAAAGAAGATTTCCGTCAAGGCAGAATAAGCGGCAATTTTCATAACGGGAGCAGGTCTGATGCCTGCTCCCGTTTTTTATTGCAGGACATTTTGTTTTCTGAATCACATATAATCTTAAGTCATGGTCGATTTCAACGCCAAAATCCCTTTTGTCGCCATGGGCGCAACATCCATGCTCTTGCAGATCATTGTTCTCCGTCTGCTGCTTTCCACTTTTTCAGGGAATGAGCTTGATATCGGGATAACCCTGTCTTTCTGGCTCATCTTTGCGGGACTTGGAAGCTATGCAGGGAGAAAGGTCAGATCAGGACATGCATTTATGCTGTCTTTCCTTCTCATATCTCTCCTTGCGCTGCCGACTGTGATTGCGATAAAAGCGATCAGGCCTGCACTTTCATTGGAACCCGGCGAGACGGTTTCCCTCGCTTCCATCATATTGTCAACGGTGGTAACACTCCTGCCGGTCTGCTTTCTTATCGGGCTGCAGTTTCCGCTTGCTGTTTCTTATGCGGGTGATGAAAAATCCGCCGGAAGGGTTTACGGACTTGAAGCGCTCGGCGCATTCATCGGTGGAACACTCTTCACCTTTGTTTTTGCTTCGAGGATTCAGACATTTGATCTCTGCCTGCTTGTGTCACTGACAAATGTGCTGATAGCAGCACATATCTCCCGGAAGAAGATCATCCCCGTTATGCTGCTGTTTCCGGTCCTCTTATATTTCGGTTTTCATAAGGCTCTTCCCAGCATCCCCTGGCATCCCCTGGAACTCGTTCAGACTTTCGAATCAAAATACGGAGAGATTTCGGTTGTGAGGATCAGGGGACAGGTGAGTATCTACGCAAGCGGGCATCTGTTATTCACGTATCCGGACCTCCCGGCTGAAGAGATGACCGTACACCTCCCGATGACTTTGCATCCGTCGCCGTCAAAGATACTTGTCATCGGAGGCTCTCCCGGGACCATTAAAGAATTTCTGAAGTATCCTGTCGCGGGCATCGATTATATTGAACTCGACCCCGGGATAATATCTGTATCACAGGGTCTTCTCACTGAGCAGGAAGACAGGCGTGCGTTGAAGGACACAAGATTGAGAATAATAGTGGACGACGGCAGGCGATTTATAAAAGCGTTGAACAGGCAGACATATGACCTCGTACTTATCAACCTGCCGCCGCCTGTCTCGGCAGGCATCAACAGATTCTATACAGCAGATTTCTTTCGGGAGGCAAAGGCTGTTCTGAATGACAACGGCATTCTCTATATCAACCTGCCGACCTCAACAGGGTATATAGGCAAAAGCATGCAGACTGCCAACGGCTCCCTATATAATTCATTGAAGGCAGGTCTTCAGTCATACAGGCGTCACAGCCCAGGAATACGGCGGTTTCTTCGCGTCGGACTCTGATATCACGGAAGACCCGCAAGTCCTTGAAGACAGGTTGGTCATGCGGCAAATCCGCACCGAGCACTTTAGTCCATATATATTCCGGGACGCATTTGATCCGCTCAGCATGGATTATGTCAAAGACAGGCTCAGCAAAATCAGTACTATAAATACTGACCTGAAGCCGTCAGCGTATCTGTACAATCTGATGCTCTGGTCGGAGGTGCACGGCGGCAAGTGGCTTTCGTTTCCTTCTCAAGATCAGGGGCCTGCATGCAGTCTTATTTCTGATTCTTGTCTATTTCTCGGCTTCATTTTTAATCTTCAGGAAAAGATACCGGACCGTGTTTTGCTCTATTTTTACGACAGGTTTTTCCGGAATGACTTTTACAGTTGCAGCGCTTCTTGCTTATCAGGCCATGTATGGCTATGTATACGAAATGATGGGCGTTATCTCAGCAGTATTCATGATCGGCCTTTGGCTGGGCACTGTTCTGATAAAACATCCGCGAGATCCTCTGCGGACACTTCTCTCTCTGGAGTTCGCGACAATTGGACTTGCGGTCTCTATCGCCTCTTTTTTTCGGCACGGGACCGCTCATTTTCTTATTTGTCCTTTTATCAGGGACCGTTACAGGCAGTCTGTTCAGTACTGCAAATGCCGCCTCATCTGATAAGGAAGCTGCGGGAAAACTGTACGGAATGGACCTGGCAGGTTCTTTTTCTGGCGCGCTGATTCCAGCGATAATCGTCATACCGCTTTTCGGGCTATATAACGCGCTTTTATTGACAGCGACCCTAAAGGCGTTCTCGGCTGCAATGATCCGATGCGTTCGTGAATAAAAGGCCCTGATAGTGTAGTGTTTCCAACGCTTCTTTACATATGTTTCGAGTGTTTTGTGTCGTCATTCCCGCAGTCCTTAAGCGGGAATCCAGGTTTCTTTGTTTCTTGAAGACAATGGATTCCCGATTACTACCTCGGGAATGACGACAACTGCATTTTTTCAAGGGCTTCTATGTAAAGCTATTTCTGTAACACTACACTATCATAATTCGGAGAAAGTCGGGTACCCCATATTGCAGTTTCCTGTTGACATGCCGGGTCCATTTTTTTATACTGAACATAGGTTCACATGAACAAGCGTTCAGGTATAGAGACAAGAAAGCGGATCGTTGATGCCGCCATGGAGATATTCTCTGCAAAAGGATATGCGGCCGCGAACATGAGGGAGATTGCGCAGGCTGCAGGGACAAGCGTCGGCGGTGTCTATCTCTATTTCAAGAACAAAAAAGAACTTTACAAGAGCCTTATCAGCGCAAAGAGGAGCAGTCTCAGCAGCATGATAGAGACGTCTTCCGCGCAAGCCAGGACAGCTTCAGAGGCATTATCAGCCTTCGTAAAACTCAATTTCGACTATCTGGTGAAGCATAAAGAATTTATTCTCCTCCATATCAGAGAGCACGGGTTTGCATACGGACTGGAAGAAAAGAAACAATTCTTCAGGCAGCAGATCACCCATCTTGAAAAGATCATCAAAAGAGGCACACTCTGAAGGAGAATTCCGGGAATGCAATCCACGAGATATGGCAAAGATCATTGCAGGATCTCTCAGGGGCATTATTATCTCGATAGCGCTGGATGAAGGCACGAGTGTCTCACCTGGCATGCTGAGCAAATTTTTCTTAGACAACCTTCTGAAAGAAGAGATTTCCGATCAATATCATAACGAAAAATAAATCCAAAAGGACTAATCAGGAGAAACAAATGGGCATTTCAATACTTTCCGGGTGTTTCAGGGCTGCAAATGCAGTGTCAGGCTCCATACTGGTGCTTTCACTAATTGCAACTATTTCTGCCTGCTCAGGAAAACCGCAGCCGCCTCAAAAACCTCCTGTTCCGGTAACAGCCGGAACAGTGGTTCAGAAGACCGTCCCTGTGCAGATCCGGGCTGTCGGAAATGTCGAGGCCTATTCTACAGTCTCCGTAAAATCCCAGATAGGAGGCGTCCTTACCCATGTTCATTTCAGGGAGGGACAGGATGTAAACAAAGGGGCACTGCTCTTTACAATCGATCCCCGTCCTTATGAAGCTGCGCTGAAACAGGCGGAAGCCAACCTGACAAAAGATATTGCCCAACTCGAAAATGCAAGGGAAGAGGTCCGTCGCTACGCCGAACTCGTGAAAGAAAGGGTACGTGGCACAGGAACAGTATGACCAGATCCGTACCAATGCCGCTGCCTTTGAGGCAACAGTCAACGCTGACAAGGCTGTGGTCGAGAATGCACATCTGCAATTGAAATATTGTTACATATATTCTCCCTTGACCGGCAGGACAGGCGCGCTCATGGCAAACCAGGGCAATCTTATTAAGGCAGACTGCAGATAATGCGATGGTTGTCATCAACCAGATACAGCCCATCTATGTGACCTTTTCCGTTCCTGAACAGTATCTCCCGGAAATAAAAAAATATATGTCCGGAGGAAAAATCAAGGTCCAGGCATTCATAACAAAAGGGGAAGACAATCCGGAAGAGGGAACACTTACTTTTGTGGATAACAGTGTTGATCTTGCTACCGGCACAATCAAGCTGAAGGCCACATTTGTCAATAAAGCCAGGCGCCTTTGGCCCGGTCAGTTTGTTGATACGGTCGTAACATTGACCACACAGCCCAATGCAATAGTGGCGCCTTCGTCAGCTATTCAGACAGGGCAGAATGGTCAGTATGTTTTCATGATAAAGAACGATCTCACAGTTGAATCCCGGCCTGTGGAAGTCGGCAGAACCCTTAACAGTGAAACAGTCATTGATAAGGGTCTTCAGGCAGGTGAAAAAGTCGTTACTGACGGACAGCTGAGGCTTGTCCCCGGGGCTAAAATACAGATCAAAGAAAAGACAGAGGGCAAATAGATCATGAACATCCCGGAACTTTTTATCCGGCGGCCTATCATGACCACGCTGGTCATGATGTCCATCCTGGTATTCGGGATAGCAGCTTACAGGCTGCTGCCGGTGAGCGACCTCCCAAATGTGGACTACCCTACCATCCAGGTAACAGCGGGCCTTCCCGGAGCAAGTCCCGAGACCATGGCATCGGCTGTGGCAACTCCTCTGGAGCGGCAGTTTTCCACAATCGCCGGTCTCGACTCCATGACATCCACGAACGCACTCGGAAATACCCGGATCACTCTGCAGTTCAACCTGAGCAGAAATATCGATGCTGCAGGCCAGGATGTTCAGGCAATGATCGCGAAGGCGCTGAAGCAGCTCCCGCAGAACATGCCGACCCCTCCCACCTACAAAAAGGTGAACCCGGCTGACCAGCCTGTAATATATCTGGCGCTGAGTTCTCCGACACTTCCTATCTCAACAGTCTATGAATATGCGGACACATTCATCGCCCAGCGCATATCGATGATCAACGGAGTTGCCCAGGTACAAGTCTTCGGCACCCAACAATTTGCTGTCAGGGTCCAGCTTGATCCAAGGGCTCTGGCATCCAGAAAGATCGGTATCGATGAAGTAGGAAACGCACTCTCTCTCGGGAATGTGAACCTGCCCACAGGGACTTTGCAGGGAGAGAAGCAGGCATTTACTATCCAGGCAACGGGGCAGCTCTACAATGCAGCAGATTACCGCCCTTTGATTGTGGCCTATCGCGGGGGTTCGCCGGTCCGGCTTGACGAATTGGGCAGGGTTATCGATAGTGTAGAAGACGACAAGTCGGCGAACTGGTTCAATAACGAGCGTGCCGTTGTTCTGGCAATCCAGCGCCAGCCCGGCACAAACACCGTTGAAGTGGTGGACAGCATTAAAAAGCTTCTGCCCACCTTCAGGTCTCAGATTCCTCCTTCTGTTAAGCTTGATGTCCTGTACGACCGGTCCGTATCCATTCGCGAATCGGTCAGGGACGTCAAGTTCACACTATTGCTTGCACTCTGTCTCGTGGTTATGGTCATTTTTCTCTTCCTGCGCAACATCTCAGCGACCCTTATTCCAAGCCTTGCGCTGCCTTTCTCGATTATAGGGACCTTTGCCGCCATGTATGTCATGGGGTTCAGCGTGGACAATATCTCACTTATGGCCCTGACCCTGTCGGTCGGGTTTGTGGTGGATGATGCTATTGTAATGCTCGAAAATATCATGCGTCATGTCGAGAAGGGGGAACCGGTCTTCCAGGCCGCTCTGACCGGTTCAAGAGAAATCGGCTTTACCATCTTGTCCATGACCCTTTCTCTGGTCGCCGTATTCATACCGGTGCTGTTCATGGGTGGGATTCTCGGGCGAATTCTCCACGAATTTGCGGTGACAATAAGCATGGCGATCCTGATATCCGGATTTGTATCCCTAACGCTCACTCCGATGCTGTGCAGCCGCTTCATCCGCCCGGCAGGCGCTGAGAGACACGGCCGACTTTATCTCCTGATGGAGCGCTTTTTCGACAAGATGCGGAATACTTATGAATGGACACTGAAACTTGTTCTCAAGCATCGGCTGACTATCCTGGTGCTCACTATTGTTCTTACCATTGCAACAGGCTTCCTGTTCACAAAGATTCCGATGGGGTTCCTTCCCTCGGAAGATACAGGCCAGATATTTGCCTTGACCGAGGCTGCCCAGGGTATTTCATTTGAAGACATGGTGAAGCACCAGAAGGCACTGGCTGCGATAGTCAGCGAGGATCCCAATATTGCCGCGTTTATGTCCGCCGTAGGCGCCAGCGGAGTAAGCGTTGCGACTAATACCGGGCGCATGTTCATGCGCCTTAAGCCCCGGAAAGAACGAACTCTGAGCGCGGACGAGATTATACAGGAATTGCGGCCAAAGGTCTCGCAGGTGCCGGGCATCATGATGTTCATGCAGAATCTCCCTGCTATCCGTATCGGCGGCACATTGACCAAAAGCCAGTACCAGTTCACACTGCAGAGTCCCGACACGGGAGAACTTTACCGGGCAGCCGTGGAACTGGAAAGCAAGATGCGGGCGCTGCAACAACTGCAGGACGTGACCAGCGACCTCCAGATAAGCAATCCCCAGGTCAATATCGATATCAACCGCGACAAGGCATCCGCCCTCGGGATAACAGCTACACCAGATAGAAGATGCCCTCTATTATGCCTATGGCTCACGGCAGGTATCTACCATTTATGCGCCCAATAACCAGTACCAGGTGATTCTTGAACTGGAGCCAAAGTACCAGACGGACCCCTCGGCTCTGGCACTGCTTTACATCCGTTCAAACACAGGCCAACTGGTGCCGCTAAATACGCTGGCAACTCTGACACGAAATCTCGGCCCTTTGACCGTAAACCACCTCGGACAGCTCCCGGCAGTCACCATCTCTTTTAACCTCAAGCCGGGCGTAGCACTGGGTGATGGAGTGAATCTCGTTGAGAAAGTTGCCCGCGAGACCTTACCCCAAACAGTAAGCACGAGTTTTCAGGGTACTGCGCAGGCGTTTCAGTCGTCAATGAAAGGACTCTGGGTATTATTGATAATGGCTCTGCTGGTCATCTATATTGTTCTGGGAATCCTCTACGAAAGCTTTATTCATCCCCTCACCATTCTCTCCGGACTTCCTGCTGCCGGGTTCGGGGCGCTCATAACACTCATGCTTTTTCACAAGGACCTGAATATCTATGCCTTTGTCGGAGTCATCATGCTCCTGGGGATAGTCAAGAAGAATGCGATCATGATGATCGACTTTGCCCTTGAGGCGCAAAGGGTAAGGGGCAAGTCGCCGTTGGATGCAATCTATGAGGGCGCCGATTATCCGTTTCCGTCCCATCATGATGACCACGATGGCGGCGCTTATGGGTACCCTGCCGATTGCTATAGGTTTCGGTGCAGGAGCGGAATCACGCCGCCCGCTGGGTCTGGCTGTTGTCGGAGGTCTCATTGTTTCACAGCTCCTGACTCTGTACATAACTCCTGTGGTGTTTTATTACATGGACAAGGTCCAGGAAAAAATGAAGACCCGTCTTGGGAAACATAAGGATACGGTATAAGATTAGTCTATGAAGAAAAAAAAGCTCTTTATTATAATTGCTATACTTATAGTCGCTGCTGTGGCTCTTTTCTTCTATCTGAACAGGTCAAAGAAACCGGAGTCCATCAAGTCAACCGGCATTATAGAAGGCATTGAGGTAAACCTTTCCCCGAAAGTATCGGGCAGGATTTCTTTTATGTGCTGCAAAGAAGGCGATCCAATCAAGGCAGGTGAAGTCGCTTTCAGGCTGGAAAGTGATGACCTCAGGGCATCGGTTGAAAAGGCAAAGGCCGGGGTTGAAATGTCGAAAGCTGAGATCCGCGTTTCCGAATCGGCAATCGGGAGTTCAAAGGCGAACATTGCAAGTGCTGAAGCGGACATCAGGACTGCTGAGTCTGATGTGGAAAAAGCAAGGGTCCAGATGGAATTGGCGCGTAAGGAGATGGACAGGGCAAAGGCGCTCTTCAAAGACGAGTTTCTTTCACAGCAGACTCTTGATTCAAGGGTCGCAACATACGATGCTTCCGAAGCAGACTATGCCTCATCTAAGTCGAGACTCTCCGCAGCTCATGCCGGAAAGTCCGCATCCGCAGCCCAGTTGAATCAGGCTGAAAACCAACTGAAAGCTTCCAGGGCAGGCCTCATTGAATCAGAAGCAAACCTTTCTTATAACATCGCAAAGTTTGATGATACTACAGTGACAAGTCCGATATCAGGGACTATAGTACTGAAAGCCCTGGAAAAGGGTGAGCTAGTCAGTCCGGGCATGACTGTTTTGACCATTGTGGATATGGGAGATCTCTATGTAAGGGTCGACCTGGACGAAACTCTGATAAACAGCATTGCACTCAAGAGCGAAGCCGTCATCAGGGCGGAAGGAAGTTCAAAAACAGAATTTAAGGGAACGGTGTCGGAAATCGGCAGGTACGCCGAGTTCGCAACCCAGAGAGATGTAACACGCGGCAGGCAGGATATCAGGACATTCAGGAGTCAAGATAAAGCTGGGAGACACGGGAGGAAGACTGAAACCGGGCATGACCGTTGAAGTGGAAATACCCAGGAAAAGGTAGCAGGGAATGCCGAAGGGAAAGGCTGTTGAGGTTAACGGTATAACAAAGAGATACGGACAGGTCGCCGCGGTTGACAACGTGAGCTTCGATGTGGCTGAGGGAGAAATCTTCGGATTTCTCGGGCCGAACGGAGCAGGCAAGACCACCCTGATCAGGATGCTCACTACTCTCATAAAACCCACGGAAGGCAGCGCCAAAGTTGCATGCTGCGATGTAGCTCAAAAGAGCCTGGGAATGTCAGGCGTGAGATCGGGGTTGTTCCCCAGGCCATGACAAGCGACCTGGACCTTACGGGTTTTGAGAACATGGATATTTACGGCCGCTTTTACGGTATCTCTTCCAAAGACAGAAGAGAGAGGATAAAGGAACTCCTTGAAATGGTCGGACTGACCTCAAGGGCAAAGGACCTGGTAGCCGCATACTCAGGGGGGATGAGGAGAAGGCTGGAGATTGCAAGGGTCCTTGTTCATCAACCAAGGATACTCTTTCTGGATGAACCGACTATCGGACTCGATCCCCAGTCCAGGCGCGTTGTGTGGGATTTTCTGGAGAGACTCATCGGAAGGACTTCAATGACAGTATTCCTCACTACGCATTATATGGAAGAGGCAGAGGCCTTGTGCAACAGGGTCGCTATTATCGATTCAGGAAAAATAGTAGTGATTGGAAGTCCTGATGAATTGAAGGCCCAGATACCCGGCAAGGATATCATATCCCTCACTCTCGAAACCCTGACAGAAGGAGTTACTGACAGGATTAGAGGTTTGACATTCGTGCACAAGATCGCTATTGAAGACAAGAGTATAAGAGTTTATGTCGACAACGGCGCATTGAATCTTCCTCTCCTGATTGATGAGACCAGGTCCTCGGGAGGCAGGATTCTGTCTGCTTCCATCCACGAGCAGTCTCTCGAAGATGTCTTTATCCACTACACTGGAAAGTCCATCAGGGAAGAAGAGGTCAGAAAGGTCAATTTTCTTATCGGCGCCGGAATACCTCAAAGGTGGGGGAGATAGGGGGCATGCAGGCCGATCTGGTAAGACTTCTTGCAGTTGTTGAAAGGGACCTGAAGAAATTCAGGCGGAACCCTATGGTGCTTGCAATGAGCATCTTCATGCCGATCATTTACCTTGTGATCCTTGGAAATTCATTTCAGGGGAAATTGCAGGGACTTCCTCTGGTTGTTGTAAACCAGGACCCCGGTCCTCAGGCAAGGAGCCTCGTGGACAACCTGCGGGCTGTTGAGGCAGGACCGCAGACGTTTACAGTTCTCATTGCAACAGACATGAAAGCAGCTGTTGATGGTGTGAGGCAAGGCAGGTACAAGGCCTGTCTGATCATCCCTCCTGATTTCAGCAAAAAAGCGGCCCTTAAGGCAAGACCCGAGGCAGGCCTTTTCCTCGACAACACTGACGCCATATCTGCCGATACGATCAGGAATACTATAAACAGCGCCATTAGATCGATCAGTTCCGATTATGTGGCCGTCAGGGAAAAGACTGACCAGATATACCTGAGGGACATCGACCTCTACAGAAAGGTTGATTATTATCAGTCTCTTGTCCCCGGCGTTGTGATTATGGCAATTTTTCTGGGCACCCTTACAACAGGCGCTTTTAACCTTGTCATGGACAGATTCCTCGGCATCGACGAGAGCTATCTCCTTACACCACTTTCAAAATCTCATATTGTCGGAGGACTTATCATAAGCGGTCTCTCCATCACAACGATCATCGCGGTCCTGATATTCGGCGTGAGCATAGCCATGACCGGGATACCATTGGCAAAAGGTATAGGACAATTCGCCTCGATATTGACTGTGATTATTCTCACTACTCTCTGCCTTCTGAGCCTCATGTTTGTTATCATAGGAAGGGTAAATCATCCGAGGATCGTAGGGGTACTGAGCGGCTTTCTCAATGTCATACTCTTCTTCCCGAGCGGCGCGATATACCCGATTGCGAGCTTTCCAGGATGGCTGAAGGCATTCGCAAAGGTCAACCCCGAGGCATATGCGGTTGATGCACTGAAATCCATTCTCTTCAAGGGCGAGCGTTTAAGCGGTATTGCCGGAGATATAGCATTTTTGATAATCTTTACTTCCGTTATGATGACTGTAGCGATAATCTCTTTTAAGAGAACAATATGACAAACAGAATATCCTCAATAAATTTCAGGAGGTCAATATGAAATGGTTTCTTCCCTTTATTGCATTTCTTATTATCTCTGTGCCCTTTGAAGCCGGCGCACAGGAGATCATAAAGAAGGGCGAATCTCTTAATGTCGAGAGATGCATCGAGATAGCGTTAAAAATGCAGCCCAATATTCTTGCCGCGACCGGCACGTTGCGTGCGACTGAGAGCAGGATCGGCCAGGCTGAGTCGAATTATTATCCCCAGGTAAACTGGTCATCGAGCTACAGCAGGATTAAGCCTGCATCCTCTTCATCGGGTTCTTCATCCGGCATTTCAACCGGAACTTCCGGCAGGACAAACGAGTCGTTTGACCAGTACTCTGCAGGGTTCAATGTCAACCAGACAATTTACGATTTCGGCAAAACACCGACACAGGTCAGGATCCAGAAGCTCAATTTTGACTCATCCCGTTCAGACTTTGAGAATGTGAGCGAGCAGATAGTCTTCAATGTGCGACAGGCATATTACGGCGTATTGCAGGCCAAGCGCAACAGGGAAGTTTCTGCGGAGTCCGTCAGGCAATTCGAACAGCATCTCGAACAGGCAAAAGGCTTTTTCGAAGTCGGGACAAAGCCTAAATTTGATGTCACCAAGGCGGAAGTGGACCTGGGAAATGCCAAGCTGAATTTGATACTCGCAGAAAACGCTTTGAGACTGGCCATAGTCAACCTGAATAATTCTTTCGGTGTGCCGGACGCCCCTGAATATACAATCGAGGACAACCTCTCATTTCAGAAATACAACATAACCCTCGAAGGCGCGTTGTCCAAAGCATTTCAGGAAAGGCCTGATCTAAAATCGGTCGTCGCAAAAAGGCAGGCATCGGAGAGTTCCATAGACCTTGCAAAGACCGGTTATTATCCTGTGTTGACGGGCAATGCAGCTTACAGCTGGTCAGGTGAGAGGTTTCCGCTTGAACATGGATGGGATGTAGGAGCAGCCCTTTCATTCCCGATATTTAGCGGGTATCTTACGAAATATCAGGTGCAGGAGGCAAAGGCAACTCTGAACGTTCTGAAAGCGAATGAAGAATCAGTGAAGCAAACAGTAATTTCAGATGTGCAACAGGCCTTTCTGAACCTGACGGCTGCTGAGGAAAGGATACCGACCGCAAAACTGAACGTGGAACAGGCCCAGGAAAATCTGGACATAGCCAACGGAAGGTACTCGGCGGGCGTCGGAAATCCGATAGAGGTTACCGACGCGGAAGTCTCCCTTATAACCGCAAAGACATCTTACATACAGGCCCTTTACGACTACAGGGTTGCACAGGCAAGTCTTGAGAAGGCGATGGGAATAGCTGTTCAGGCGAGACAATAGGATTTACAGAGGCTGTCGGGTTATTTTGGGCGTGTCAGCAGCCTGATGATAATATAAACCAGGAACATGGCTGCCGCGGCAATTATAAAAGTCGTTATATCCATTTTATCCTCTGTAACGAAAAGTTCTTAATGAACTATACACTATAACTTGTATTTTTGAAAACCTTTGTTATACTGTAACTATTGTAGTACGTCCAATGCTTATTTAGAGATGTTTTGAGTCGTCATTCCCGCAGTCCTTAGGCGGGTCACCTCAGCGACTTGCCGAGGCGAGAATCTAAAGCTTCTTTGTTTCTTAAAGAGAATGGATTCCCGATTACTACCTCGGGAATGACAATAATTGGCTTTTTTCAAGAACTTCAATGTAAAGCTATCTATGCCGCACTACACCATGCAATAAATAGGATAGCAAAGTTGATGAGTATCTTCATAACTTAAAGGACCTGACAGTATGACAGAAAACTCTCGCCTTAACTCATTCAGTCTGAGAGAAGAAATTGCCCATAGCGTCATTCACGGTATAGGGATAATTTTCAGCATCTCCGGTCTTATAATATTGATCTCCCATGCTGCTGATTGCGGGAGCATACGTCATATTATCGGCTGCGGCATTTTTGGCGCTGCGCTGGTTGTTCTTTATTCAGCCTCTACGCTGTACCACGGTATTCAGCATCCCACAGCAAAGAATATCTTAAGGATAATAGACCATTCAGCGATCTATCTTCTCATCGCAGGCACATACACACCTTTTACGTTGATAAACATGCAGGGTGTCTGGGGATGGTCGCTTTTCGGAGTAAGCTGGGGACTTGCTTTATTAGGTATTATTCTTCAGTTCACCCCTCTGCGAAAATATTCCTCTATAAGGCTCATACTGTATTTAACGATGGGATGGGCAATCGTAGTTGCAATCAAACCTTTGGCCGCTTCCGTACCCCTGAGCACAATGAAACTCATAGTAGCGGGAGGATTGTCTTATACTGTCGGGGTCATTTTCTATCTCTGGAGACGACTACCATACCACCACGCAATCTGGCATGTGTTCGTTCTGGCCGGCAGTATCCAGCATTATTTTGCCGTCCTTCTGGCGATAAGCCCCGTTAAAGCTTGATTTATAAGCGGATGTTATCCTTGACCTGCCCGATAGGGTGGCAAGGGCTCTTGATGGAAAACTAATCATTTTTTGCAGTCATAATCTCTGCCTTTACGTTGAAGGTCAGTAAGAAAACCATCTTCACGACATTTTCATATTCACTTCATCAGTTCTTCACAATTTTCATATTAAATAATCCAGGAAATGAGAGGAGAGTGCAGATGAAGAAATCATAGCGTATACTATAACCACCAACCTTCAAACTTAATAGGGGAGAGCGCACATGAAAGACTCAGGAAGGAAAAACAAAATTGCCGCAATTCTGATCATATCTTTTTTTATTATCGTCTTGTCTGCCTCAGTCTGCACAGCCCAAGGGATCATAATCACACTGAAAAATACCGGCTCGGTGCCTATTACTAATGCTGCCTTAGGATTTGATGTACCGCCACTTGATCCAGGTCAGACACTCGACGTTACGGTAGGCGACGGATTGGCACCTTCCAACATAGGTGATTTTCAGATCGGAGGAATTCCGATGGCGGAGGACAACCCTTTGCCCCCTGGAGGAACGGCTTGCGTCGGGCCCCTTTTCCAGCTTGCCACAGGCGACTATGTTGACTTCCTCGCAGTTGACTCATTCGGGACAGGTTTTGGTCCTGATTTTCCAATCGGCTCTTCTAAACTCATACCTGATGTGACAAAGATACCGTTTGCCTTTACTGGCGAGCAAGGCGGACGGCTTAAAGGTATCTTCCAATTCTTGTCATCAGTTCCTGCCAATTGCAGGAAAGGCTATGCGGCACCCTTCGGTAAGATCGAAATTAATTCCGGTGTGCTGCTTACTACCTCTGCCTCCGTAGACCTTTCCTTGATTTGTTATCCTGCTGTGGGATACACCTGTCAAGAAATGAAGTTCAGCAACGACAACATAAACTGGTCGGACCCGGAGCCTTATATAAGGGATAAAACGTGGACTTTATCACCGGGAGATGGGAGAAAGACTGTTTATGTAAAATTCAAAGACAATGCAGGCAACTGGTCTAACGCTTGTAACGGCACTATTATTCTGAGCACCCCAACTCTTACACAAACCAGATCATTCCCCTTTCCCGCATTTCCCGATCCCGGCATTAACGTAACCGGACTTGCTTTTGGAAACGGAAAGCTCTTTGCAACGAATTCATTTTACGATCCTTCCACACAAACAAATGAAGCAAAAATCTATGTGCTTGACCCCGCAAACGGGAATATCCTGAATTCATTTCCAATGCCACCAAATGGAGGCGACTTAACTTCAGATGGAGTTAACCTTTATGTCAATGTGTATGCCCCAACAGCAGGAAATATTCTTAAGCTCGATCCAACAAACGGTTCCATATTGGAAACCATTCACCCCTCCGGCGTGTCCATAATAAATCTTCTAGGAGGACTTGCCCTTCTCAACGGCGACATCTTTCAGTGGGCGACTACCGAAAATTGTAATGGAGGTGATGGAGGTATAGTCAGGCTAAACAAGGAGGATGGCTCGTTCTTAGGATGCCTTAATGTGGAATCCCTCGGAATTTTGCCTAGGGTTCTCGCTTCCGATGGAACTAATTTGCTTGGCGGCAGATGGGTCAAAGACGCTCTATCGGACAGATATTACTGGACAGTCTTTACTCTTTCTCCAAACGGTGCTTTTCTGAAATCTGACATCATCTTTTCAGTTCAAGGTGACCATGGTAATATTGGGGCTGAAACTTGGGGTGACAATCAGCTCTTTGTTGCTGACAGACAAAGCAATCAGATAATGGTTTTCCGATTTTCCTCTAGCGGCACAGTTATTCCAACAAACCTGAGCTTTGGACAGATATTAGTCGGGAGCGCATCAGCACCACAGACCGTAACCATCTCTAACACGGGTCCCGCAAACCTTGCAATAAGTTCAGTCGCTATAGCCGGCGCCGATGCCGGCCTGTTCAATGTAGAAACTGGCGGTCCAACCCCGTGTTCGAGTCTGACTCCAACAATAGCTCCGGGAGAAAGCTGCACAGTGAATGTAACATTCTCGCCTACATCAACGCATGGGAAGACCGCCGCACTCGGTATATCTTTTGGCGGCCCCGATGAACTGCCTCTTTATGTGTCATTAAGTGGAACAGGCTTCGACACAGTGACTGTCGTTGCGCCTAGTGGGGATGAGGCTATTCCCTCCGGCTCAACCTATTCTATTCAGTGGGGCGCCCCTTCTAATGCAGTAAAGTTCGACCTGAAGTATTCGATCAATAATGGCTCAACATGGAAGACAATAGCAAGTGAAGTAACCGGGACTAGTTATGACTGGCATGTCCCTATTCCCTCAACCAGCAAAACGAGTTGTCTTGTCAAGGTAATGGGTTTTGATTCCTCTGGAAAGGAAGTCGGCGAAGATATATCAGATTCTCCATTTACCATAGGAGTGGTGAAGGTCACATCACCTGCCGGAGGGCAGACACTGGAATCGGGAAGTACTCGCACAATCACGTGGCAGACTAACGGGACTACAAAGCCTGTGGCAAATGTAAAACTCTTTTACAGCATAAATGGCGGGGTTTCCTGGAAAGCGATAAAGACTTTGAAGGGTAATACGGGTAGTTATAACTGGACAGTGCCGACCGTATCAAATTTAAGTACTGGCGGCAAAGTAAATGTAGTACTGAAGAGTGCAGGCGGAACTACAGTAGGCAATGCTGTAAGCAGCGGCGTTTTTACCATTCAGCAATAAGAGTTAATCAATTAATGGGGCTGAGATAATCTCAGCCCCATTTTCTTATCTGTTAGGTTTCTAAAAAGCCTCACGCACTTAATACTGCATCGACTTCGAAGAGAAATAAGATATTAACCCCAGGGCACGCCTTGGACCCTTCAATGAGCATGATTAATAAATGCATGTTATATATCGATCCCACAAATTTATTTTGTTTGACAAAACGTTGATCTCCTGATAGGTTGAATATTAGCAGAAGAGAGTCTTTTCTATTTGCATTTGATAGTTCCATTGTAATTACTCAGGTAGTGCATTAAAATGAAAACAATGAGAATAATTGTCGTTTTGTTAATATTCTTTTTTCTTGGTTGTACAAGTGCAGTTCATGTTTCATCTAAGGCTGATACTATTTATCCTCCTCATTGCACTATCGCGGTATCTTGTAATAGCGATGACCCTTTGAGCATCCAGCAGAAATTAGAACATCTATTAATATCAAAAGGCTTCAATGTTGTTCCAGAAAGGGTGGCAAGAATCAAAGCCAAGATGCAAAATGGAAAACATACTGGTGTCGAAAGCAAAGATGGAACATTTTCGAAAAGATCAAAAGAAATGCCTTCAATATATATCCTGAATTTTAGCTATGAGTTCTATTCTGCTGTGTCTTATAGAGATTATATGTTCAAAGTATTCTCAGCGTCGGTTGTTGACCTCAAGAATGGGAGTGTTGTTGCATCAGCAGATTTTTCTCAAAGCAGTTTTGGAACAAAGTCGATATTAAGTGTCTTAGAAGATTTTGTTAATAAACTGGCTGATTTAAGTTGATACAAAGCGGCAAGAATAGTAACGCAGAAAGAATTCGACGAAATTGTTAGTAGAGAGCTTGAATTAGGGAATTATAATATTCTGTTGCTTAATCGAACATATTGATCTCATATGACCGAAGCTACCGCCCGATAGTTCGTTAGTGCCCATCGTGTGACAAAAAATCTGAACTTTTTCCTCCTGAATGTAACGCTTCGTAAATTCTGGATAGAGCGCAAGAGCTTACATAGTGGGCAACACCATCCAACATTTTGGGTCTACGATTTTATTGCTTTCAAAAAGACATACCAATCGATGTAATCCAATTGATACATATTTTTTATGGTGCTTGCAGGTCTTGGATCCATTTTTTACATAAGGAGACAGAGAAAAGTGAATAGATGAATATATCAGGAAATTAAAAGAGAGAGGGCGAGTGCAATATCTCGCCCTTTTTTATTGTTAATTTCGAACGATAATTATCAATTGTTACCTTGTCTAAAATTCAATACTTGTGGGCGTAATCTCCAAAACAAACACTCAGTAATTGTTTTCTAAAATATGCTCCATCACCTGACGGTTCACACAACTTATTTTGTAGATAGCACTTTTTAGATCAGGAAAAGATTTATAATAAAGCATGGGTAAGAGAGTTCAGTGTGAGCTTTGCCCTAACCGCTGTGTTCTTGATCTGAATCAGACAAGCAGATGCAGGGCGAGGATCAACAGGGACGGGAAGTTGTACAGTCTTGTTTACGGCAAACCCTGCGCCGTCCACGTTGACCCAATAGAGAAAAAACCATTCTTCCACTTTCTTCCGGGCACTACCGCATTCTCGATTGCAACCGCCGGATGCGTCCTGAGCTGCAAGTTCTGCCAGAACTGGCAGATATCCCAGGCAAGACCGGATGAAACAGATACTTACGACCTGCCGCCGGACAAAGTTGTGAGCAACGCAATAGCCTATAAATGCAGGTCGATCGCTTACACGTATACAGAACCGACCGCTTTCTATGAGTATATGTATGACACCGCAGTAATTGCTCGGAACAAAAAAGTGAGGAACACGATACATTCCTGCGGATATATAAATGAGAAACCACTCCGGAAATTGGCAAAATACCTGGATGCGGCAGATGTAGATCTTAAGGCATTTACTGAGGATTTCTATGAGAGGATATGCAACGGCAGTCTGAAGCCTGTCCTTAATTCTCTCCGGGTGCTGAAAGAGGAAGGTGTCTGGCTGGAGATAACCAATCTCGTGATTCCCACGCTGAATGACGATATGAAGAAGATCAGTGAGATGAGCAAGTGGATAGTGAAAAACCTCGGACAGGATGTACCCATACATTTCTCAAGGTTCATCCCCCATTATAAACTGGCTGACCTTCCCCCTACCCCGATCGAGACCCTCTCAGACGCGAGAAAGACTGCTATGGAAGCAGGGGTCAAATTCGTCTATATCGGCAACATAAGGCACGATGGTGAAAACACCTTCTGCCCTAAATGCAAAAAATTGCTGATTGAAAGGAAAGTCTTTACAGTTGTCCAAAACAACATATTGAACGGTAAATGCAGATTCTGCAATACAGCCGTTCCAGGTGTATGGAGTTAAAAAATATGGAACGAAGAGATTTTCTGAGGATCGGTTTAATAAGCTTCATTCTCAGCCTGTTCGGCAAGGATATTAAGGCTGAAGAAAAACCGGAGGAGACATTGAAAGAGGCCATGTTCTGGAGGAGTCTTGACGATGAATAAGAGAACAATATCTTTCCTGCTCATAACTGTCCTGCTTATGTTCGCATGCAAAGTAGCGGGCAAAGAGCCTTCAGTGGCAGGTTCATTCTATCCGGCTGAAAAGGAAGCCCTCAAGGCCTCTGTTGACGGTTTTCTTTCGAAGGCTGAGAAAGTTCAGACCACGGGAAAACTCCTCGCTATTGTCTCACCCCATGCAGGGTATGTATATTCAGGACAGGTGGCGGCTTACGGGTTCAAGCAAATTCAGGGTAGTGACATAAGAAAAGTGATCCTCATCGGCCCGAGCCATCATGTGGCATTCAAAGGCGCC
The DNA here is from genome assembly GCA_963725545.1 of uncultured Nitrospiraceae bacterium. Lineage (GTDB taxonomy): Bacteria > Nitrospirota > Thermodesulfovibrionia > Thermodesulfovibrionales > SM23-35 > DYFC01. The sequence goes on from CAVRZG010000025.1 coordinate 45,719, forward strand.
TCGGTCTATACAATAGGAAGTTTCAGCACCCCCTTGGGAGAGGTGAAGATAAATGAAAAGCTTGCGGCGGATCTCCTGGACGAGAAGTCGGATGTGACATTCGCCGCTGAAGCTTATGAGAAGGAGCATTCCCTTGAAGTGCAGCTTCCCTTTCTTCAGACGGTACTGAAAAATTTTACGATCGTACCGATACTTATAGGTTCTCCCACAACAAAAAGCTTTCACCATCTTGTCTCAAAGATATCAGATATGCTCGATGACAACACGATTATCGTGGCAAGCTCTGACCTTTCGCATTACCATGACTACGCCCAGGCAAAGGAGATGGACGGCAAAATCGTCTCTGCGATAGAAAGGCTCTCTCTTACAGATGCCGACGGTCTTTTGAATTCAGGAAAGGCCGAACTCTGCGGAGCCTATCCCGTCTTCATCACGATTGAGGCGGCACGGAGATCAGGCGCCACGCGCGGAGTTCTTTTCCGGTATGCAAATTCAGGGGATGTTACAAACGACAAAAGCAGGGTTGTCGGTTATGCTTCAATCGGACTATTCAGAGACGCGTTCACAGAAGCAGAGAAGAAAGAGCTGCTTTCAATGGCCAAGGACGCCATTTCAGAGTATGTCATAAGCGGAAAGGTCTCCGATAAAGAAACAACGGATCCAAAGTTCAGGGCTGACGGAGCAGTATTTGTGACCATAAAGAAGGACTCTTCTTTGAGAGGCTGCATCGGGCACGTCCAGGCAGTCATGCCCCTCTATCAGTCTGTCATTAAGAATGCAGTGGCTGCATCTTCAAGCGACCCGCGATTCCTACCCTTGAAAAAAGAGGAATTAAGAGACATCGACATAGAGATCTCAATTCTTTCGCCCCTGGCTCCTGTGAAAAACGTCAGCGATATACAGGTTGGAAGGCATGGTCTCGTCATCAGAAAAGGTTATCAGAGCGGGCTTCTCCTCCCCCAGGTGGCTTCAGAATACGGCTGGGACAGGGAGACATTCCTGAGGCAGCTCTGCAGAAAAGCCGGCTTGCCTGATGACTCATGGAAAGATGCGGATCTGTACAGTTTTACCGCTGAAGTAATCAAATAAATCAGTTGTCCCCGGCGGATGATTCTTTAAGCCGCTGAAGTTCTTCTTGTCCCTTTTGTCTGATAGTATCCCCGGTTATTATGCAGTTGAATTCTGGTAACGGGCAAGTACTGTCCTTGTAAAAGTCGCGATTGAGAGGGATGGAGGCAGCAGCCAGTAGGAGGGTACTGGCTGCTGAAAAATGAAGAAAGTTACTTTTCTTACCTATTAGAATACATCGGAAATATGAAGGAATAGCGAAGGAAATATGAATAAATTATGAAAACGAGCCTCCTCAGGAAATAGCTCAATCGACCGAGGACAGGTTGTCTTCCATCAAAGATAAGAGATCCGCTTGACAGCAGGACATTTTGTGAGATAATTCTCTTATAGATAAGGCCGATAAAGAGGCGAAACAAAAACCTGATCTGACAAATTAACTGCGGAGGACTTAAATGGCGGGAGGAACGATCTGGAAGGGATATATTAATTTTGGGGATACAAGCATACCAGTGAAGCTGCATACCGCAATCAAGGAAGATCGGATCCAGTTTCACCTCCTTCATAAGCATGATCACGCGAAATTGCGCCAACAGATGGTCTGTGCATATGAAAAACAGCCGGTGCCGATGGAAGCTCAGGTCAAGGGGTATGAAGTAGAGGATGGGAAATATGTCATCGTCGACCCCCGGGAACTCGAACAGATCGCACCTGAAAGCAGCCGGGTAATCGAAGTCCATGAATTTGTAGAAACCCGGCAGATCGACCCTGTATTTCTTGAGCGCGTCTACTACCTGGAGCCGGATGGTCACTTGAAAGGGTATAACGCGCTTGTAGGAGCTTTGGCGGAGATGGATGTTCAGGGCGTCTGCACGTGGACCATGAGAAAGAGGTCCTATCTCGGGGCTTTGCAGGCGAGCGGGAAGATCCTTCGCCTGAATACTATGCGATATGCCGACGAAGTGATTTCAATAAAATCTCTCGAACTGCAGAAATTTTCCTTGTCTGAAAAAGAGGTGAAAATCGCAAGTGATCTGATAAATCACTTGAGCGGTCCTTTTCAGCCGGACAAATTCGAAAATGAACATCAGAAAAAGCTGCAGAGCCTGATCGCTAAGAAAGCGCGCGGGGAAAAGATCGCTGTTCTTCACCCAAGGCGATTAAAACCCACTGCGCCGGATAAGCTGCTTCAGGCCCTTGAAGCGAGTCTGAAGCAGGTTGCATAGGATGAAAACGCGCAATCCTATCGGGGCGCCAAAGCCGTCTTCAGAGAAAGAGAATGAGGCGGGTGCTCACGGAATATGGAGCGGGACGATCAGCTTCAGCCTGGTAGCGATCCCGGTGCAGCTGGTCAAGGCCGTCGAGACCGGGCGTGTATCTTTTCGTATGCTCCATAACAAGGATTACTCTCCACTCACAAGAAGAATGTTTTGTCCAGAAGAGGATACAATTGTCCCCCCGGATGAAATTGTCAGGGGATACGAGATCGGAGCCGGCAAATACATAGTGATAACGGATGAGGAACTGGAATCCGTATCTCCCGAACGCAGCCGCACAATAGAGATAATCAAGTTCATAGATATGAAGGAAGTAGACTCTATCTATTACGACCACCCGTATTATATTGTCCCTTCCAAAGGGGGTGAAAAGGCGTATCAGCTGCTCGCAGAAGTGATGCGCCGAACCAACAAAGCAGGCCTCGCAAAATTCGTGCTGGGGGAACGCGAGTATCTCGTAGCGATCAAAAACACAAAGGGTGCGCTGTCCCTTATCACTCTTCATTACGCCGAAGAAATACTTCCCGATGAAGACATCGTACCGGAGGAAGGAACGATCGAAGCCGAGGAGAAAAGCCGCATAAAGAAAAGCATTAATAAATTGATTGCGGATTTTAATCCGGAAAAATATGCGAACGACCGCAGAAAAAAGATAATGGACCTCCTGAAGAAGAAAACAAGAGGAAAAGCCCTGGCTGAAGCTCCGGAAGTCGAAGAGGAAGAGGGGAAAGGTCCGCCGGATCTCATCGCTGCACTCGAGGAGAGCATGCGAAAAGTGAAAAAGAAACGGTGAGCCGAAAGATCATTGAGATAGCCGGGAAAAGACTCTCTTTATCGAACCTTGAAAAAGACCTCTATCCATCATACGGTTTTACGAAGGCCCACATCCTTGAATACTACCGCAGGATTGCGAAGTTCATCCTGCCCCATCTGAGAGACCGCGCATTGACTCTAAAGCGATACCCGGAAGGAGTGGAAAAGGATTTCTTTTTCGAGAAGCGCTGTCCTTCTCACCGTCCGCTCTGGGTGCAGACCGCAGAGGTCCGTCGGGATGATAAAGAGCGCATGACTGTCTGCCTTGTCAACGATCTGGAAACGCTGATATGGGTGGAGAACCTTGCGTCTTTGGAACTCCATGTGCCGCTGGCCAGGGCGGATTCCCCTGAAACACCCGATTCCATGGTCTTTGATCTGGATCCAGGAGATCAGGCAGACATCCTGGATTGTGGCCGGGTGGCGCTGATACTTCGGGACCTGCTCTCCCAGATGCAGCTTACCGGCTATCTAAAAACCTCAGGCAAAAAAGGACTCCATGTTTATGTGCCCTTGAATCGCAGAGAAACGACCTTTGAGGATACCAAGAAATTTTCAAAAGCCGTGGCTGAAATCATGCAGAAAAATTATCCGGACCTGGTGACTTCAAAGATGGCAAAGGAATACAGAAAAGGAAAGGTCTTTATCAACTGGTCTCAGAACGACCCTTCAAAGACAATGGTATGCGTTTATTCCCTGCGGGCCCGTGAAAAACCAATCGTGTCGTTTCCAATTGCATGGGAGGAACTGGAGAAATTAGCTGAGCAGAAGAACCCGGGGAACCTGCAGATCACGTATTCGGAAGCGGTGAACAGGGCAGAAAAGAAAGGCGACCTTTTCCGAGAGGTAATCACAAAGAAGCAGAAGCTTCCTCATCTGTGATAGCGGATCATAACTGATCGAAATAACTCCCCCTTCAACCTCTTAACCTAAGAGGGGGTACGTCTCCCTCCCATTGAACTAAGGGGAGGTCAGGAGGGGTTACGATCCCTATGACAATGTTATAGGATATACTGTGACATGGGATTAAGAGAATACAAATCCAAGAGGAAATTCGAGAAAACACCCGAGCCGAAACCAAAACTTTCGCCCAGGGAAGAACAACTCATTTTTGTCGTTCACAAGCACGCGGCACGGGCCCTTCATTATGATCTGAGACTGGAAATGGAAGGAGTCCTTAAGAGCTGGGCCGTGCCGAAGGGACCTTCTCTGGACCCTTCCCTGAAAAGGCTGGCCATAATGGTCGAAGACCATCCATTTGATTACAAGGATTTTGAGGGTGTTATCCCGGAAGGCAATTACGGCGCGGGAAGCGTTATCATCTGGGACAGGGGCTTTTATCATCACCCTTCCACAAAAGATAAAAGAGAAAGTGAAAGACTTCTGCTGGAGGGATTGAGAAAAGGGGACATCAAGTTCGTCCTTGAAGGTGAAAAGCTTAAGGGTGAATTCGCTCTGGTAAAAACACGATTTGACGAGAAGTCATGGCTTCTCCTGAAAAAAAAAGATCGATACACAATCGAAGAAGACATTCTAAATAGAAATCGTTCCGTAGTATCCGATAAGTCTCTGGAGGATATTTCTGAAAGCGAGCCCAAGAAATCTTTCAGAGAAAAGAAAATAGACGAGATCCGTCTTCGCGAAGCGATGGAAAAGGAAGACCTGAAGGACGAGCCAGCTATCCCGATGCCGCATGCCATTGAACCGATGCTCGCGACCCTGGTCAAAGAACCTTTTGATAATCCGGATTGGGTCTTTGAGGTAAAATGGGATGGGTACCGTACCATTGCCGAAATCCGGGATGGAAGCGTCTCGCTCTATTCCCGAAACCATATCCCGTTAAACAAAACAGTTTCCACCTATTACAGAGTCGCTAAAAAAATTAAAATTTGAAGCTGTTCTTGACGGAGAAATTGTTGCAGTGGATGATCAGGGGCATCCTGATTTTCAGATGCTGCAGAATTACCAAAAATCAGGCAAAGGTCACTTGCTCTATTACGTCTTTGATCTCCTCTACTTCCAGGGACATGATCTGACGAACCTGACCCTGCTCAGGAGAAAAGAGCTACTAAAAGAGATTCTCCCCTCGGCCTCGAAAGTGAAATTCAGCGATCACGTATCTAAAGAGGGCGTCCTGTTTTTCAAAGTAGTCAAAGAAAAGGGACTTGAAGGGATCATCGCCAAACATTCTCAGAGCGCATACCGGATTGGCAGAAGGAGCCGGCAATGGCTGAAGGTAAAGACACATCAAACACAGGAAGGCGTAATCGCCGGTTTCACAGAACCGAGAGGAAGCAGAAAATATTTCGGCTCCTTAGTCTTAGGCGTGTTTGAAGGGGACGAGTTGATTCACATCGGCCATTCAGGAGGCGGTTTCGACGCCAAACAACTAAAGGAAATCCGGGAGAAATTGAAGCCTCTTATCCAGGACAAATGCCCATTTAAAGAAAAACCGAAGACTAATGCGCCGGTCACATGGGTAAAGCCGGAGCTTATCTGTGAGGTTGTTTTCCACGGCTGGACCGATGAGGGTCTCATGAGACAGCCGAGTTTTCTGCGGATGCGCGTGGACAAAGATGCTCGCGAAGTGGTACGGGAAAATCCGACCGAAACAAATGAGCGAGAGGGGTAGGCTCCCCCTCTCGATAGAAATTTCATCAGTATCTCAGAATGAAGTGTCTATTTCCCTCCGGCAACAAGCTTCAATTTCTCTTCGATAGCCGACGGCGCGCCTGAGATCTTCATGAATGTGCCCATTGTGAGATCCGGGAAATCCATAGCAATGCGGAACTTTCCATGAAGCATGTAAACCGAACCATCGGAGACCACGATCTCATAAGGAAGATGGGCGGTATGTTTCAATTCGCCGCTATCTACGATCTTCATCACCTTTGCATCAGCGCCATCTCCTTCAGACAGGCCTACGCCGAAAACTGACTCCTTCTTGCCGGGAAGGTCGACCCTGTAGACCTTGACAGTACCACCTTTGTGTGCCGCGAGATTGGTTTCGACCGCCTTGACCGCCTCTTCTTGTGAGCCATAAGAAGCCAGCTTCACCTGATCGGTGAAGTAGGGCATCATAATCATATAGTGATACTTGCGGAGTTTGCTTGCTTTGAGCCCCTCCTTCGACCCGAAATCTTCTTTCCTGCCCAGGGCCTTTTCGAGTCCTGCAGCCACATCAGAGAGAGGATCCTTCATCCGGTACGCATCTCCCATGTAAAGAGGGTTCGTATATGCGATCTGGAGATTGCCGCCGACTTCTGTCAGGGAAATCCGCACCCCCGCGCCATAGGCGCCAAAGGCGGACTTTGCAGCGCTCTTTCTCAGAGAATCGCTGGTAACCACGACAACATGTGCGCCTTTATACGGTGAGTATTCGCCTGCTACCTGGAAACCATGTTTTGTAACGGCATTTTTTACCTCCCCGAGTTTCTTTTCAATCGTGCCGGCCCCGGTCCAGGCCAGGACATAAGGTTTTAGTAAGGTATCTTCCGCACCTGCGGAACTGACCACCATGAGAAAAACTGAGATTACTGCTGCGAATACTAACATTCTCTTACTATGCATCGATTATCCTCCTTCCGGTCTGCGTGCCGAGCAACGCACGAGGCCTATGAATAAATTCTCCGACACCTTGGTTAATCTTTTAATTAGATTATAGGAGGAAAATGATGTGAATGGAAGGCCGAAGGCTTTTGTTCATGATATATGAGAAAAGTCTTGTGTCAGATCGCTGGGGTTACATCTCCTTTCTGTCAGTGGTATCCTTTTAATAGGAGACCAATTTAAGAATTAGAACCAATACTACACCTGCACTCACTATATTGCAGGCGCGGCAGTGGTGAAGGAGTGTGATCTATGAAAATCCATGTCGGTACGAGCGGGTATAGTTACACGGAATGGAAAGGGAAATTCTATCCTGAAAAGATCCCGGCAAAGGAAATGCTTCGCTTCTATTCGGGACGCCTCGGCGCGGTTGAGATTAATAACACCTTTTATCACATGCCCAAGGAGAGCGTCCTCAAATCCTGGGCAGAACAGGTCCCTGATGATTTTGTCTTCGCGATCAAGGTGCCGCAGATCATCACGCATCTGAAGCGATTGAGAAATGTAGGCTCGGAAACCGAGTATCTATTCAATACTCTGTCAGTTCTTGAGAGGAAACTTGGGCCGGTCCTTTTTCAGTTTCCCGGCAGTTTTCATTCGGACCGCCCTGCATTGCAAGATTTTCTCGCTCTGATTCCTCAAAATGCCTCTTGCGCATTTGAGTTCCGCAATCCCTCCTGGTTCGATTCTGAGATTCTGGATCTCCTCCGGGAAAGGGGATTCAGCTTGTGCATTGCGGATACTGATGAGAAACCGGCAGATGAGATCATGAAGACAGCGCCATGGGGGTACCTTCGCCTGCGCCGTCCCGATTATACTGAAGCTGATCTGTCACACTGGATGGAAAGGATCCTTTCGCAAAAATGGGAGATGGCCTTCGTTTTCTTCAAACACGAGGAAGGGGCCGAAGGAGCTCAAATGGCCATGCGTTTTCTTGAGCTTGCCACTCCGAGGGCTAAGAAATCTAAAGGGCGATAACGCGAATTCTTAAGCGGTCAGAATCTTCAATTCGCTGCGCCTGCTTGTATGTTTGAGTTTTCTCAGAGCTTTCGCCTCTATCTGCCTTACCCTCTCACGCGTGATGGAAAGATGCTTGCCTATTTCTTCAAGGGTATAGTCTTTATCAAAGCCTATGCCGAATCTCATTCTTACAATCTCTGCCTCTCTGGGACCCAGAGTATTAAGGACCCTGAGTATCTGTTCAGTCACATTGTTTCTTTCCGTATTGGAGTAAGGAGAAGGACTGTCTTTGTCAGTGATAAAATCCTCGAGACTTGAGTCATCATCGCCCACAGGAGTCTGAAGAGCTATCGGATCCTGGATGGCCTTGAGAACCTCTTCGATCTTTCCTCTGGACACTGCAAGTCTTTCTGCGAGTTCTTCTTTGTTCGGTTCTCTTCCTATCTGTTGTGTCAGTTCTCTGGACGCTCTGGTAACCTTGTTGTAAAATTCAACTGCATGTACGGGAATTCGAATAGTCTTCGTCTGGTCAATTAGCGCCCTTGTTATCGCCTGTCTTATCCACCATGTTGCATAGGTACTGAACTTGAACCCCTTTTTATAATCGAACTTGCCTACCGCCCTCATAAGGCCGATATTACCTTCCTGAATCAGATCCAGCAGGGACAAACCTCTTCCAACATAATGTTTGGCTATATTGATTACCAGGCGCAAATTACGGGTTACCAACTCGTTCGTCGCTTCGCTGACCAGCGCTCTCGCCCTGATTATCCTATCCCACATACCTTTCAAGCCATCAATCTTGACTCCTACCTCGGATTCGACCCGTCTGTACTCGCCCCTGAGTTCTTTTGCAATGGCAGCAAGGTGCAGGGAATTGACGCCTTTTTTCTTTTTTTCCTTTACCAGTTTTTCAAGGTTTTTCAGAGTCCCGTACCCGGCAATCTTCCGATCTGCGGTTTCTATTTCTGTCATCAGATTGTCGAGTATTTTCAGGCTAATTTCGAGAGCTTCATCCTTCTTATCTTCTACAGAACTGTCCCGCCCCTCTTCGGTTTTTTTCCCGTGCAGGCCTGCTTCTATCTTCGCGTACAAAGGGAGTGCAACAACAATTTCTTTGATTATGGCTGCTCCTTCTTCCAAACTCTTCGCAAGCTCTGTTTCCTCATGCCTCTTGAGTATCGAAATATTCCCCATCGAATGGAAATATGCCTGAACAATATCGTCTGTCTCTTCATACTCCTCTTTCTCTTCCTCCAGATCCTCTTCAGATGTCTCGGTCTCCGGATCATCCACAACTTCAATTCCCGAATCAATCAACTGATCGGCGAATTCTTCCGACTCATCCGAAGAGAAATCCTCGGAGGTGACAGAGTCATTTGGCTCATCGTAAGTAAGCGTTCCACGCCTCTCGCCCATATCCATAACGTCTTCAAGAACATCTTTTTCTTTCATGGCACTCCTTAAAATAAGATTATTCGCGTCACCCGTTAACACGAGAGTCTTTACAGCTTAATATGTTTCAGCACTTCCTTTTATTTTGACAACAGAAAAGAATCAGATAGGATCAAACAATTAAACTTCCGTGTGCAAGCTGATTACATATTAATAGTATAACAAATTAGATTATTTTCTGCTGGAGGAAAACACAATGCAACAATAAAGCCTTTTCTGTAACATCTCTGCAACTCTTTATAAAATTTGTATATTTTCTTGTTTCATATATTCCAGTTGCATATTGCAAAAAGGGACATTATTATGTTGCCGCGGAGGCAGATGCCGGTGCAGTAACTTTGACGAAAATAAGAATGTGCTTATGCTGAAAAGGCTTGAAAACAGTCTTCAGTATGAAGCTAAAAAGATTTCCGGAGTTACCTCTGTCACAACGAAAGTGGGCAAGGACTTTTACCGGGCGGATATTGTGAGAAATTTCGATCTCGTAATGCCCTCCAAGCCATTTCTTGTTGATGACGGACGAAAGTTTGCGCCTGCACTGTCCGAAAAAGCCGTGGTGAGGAGCAATAGGGCCCGTATTCGCTTATGACAGCGAGAGTGTTGATGAAAGATAATCAGTTGAAGTGTTACCCATTAGCCGGGTGCTGAAAAAGTCTAGTTATGAGATCCTGAAACGAGTTCAGGGTCTCATAACTTATTGATTTTAGGAGATGCGGAAAAAATTCATCATGACAAACTGTCTACGTCGGGACCTTTCTTGCAATAATTGTTTCCAAGACCTCATCTACAGATAAGCTCTTCACACATTTTATATCATCACATGCTCATATTCGTCAGTATTTGTTGATATTGAAGACTGCACAGTAAAAGTTCCCTTAGTACTTTCTATAGGGAAGTGACAGCCGTCCGAAAAATCTGAAACTCTCTCATCCAGCCACAAGCAAATACGGCAGTATGATATGACACAATAACAGTTACAGAAGAAAACATTAGTAATCGGGGATGTTTGTTCCCGATCGAAGCAAACAACGCAGGGGTTGATGAGAGGGCATTCTTCCCAATTAAGGAAATATTGCCTAAAATCTGTAGAGCGTTAAGTCCACGCAGAAATAGAAATAACAATAGTTCAGACCAGCATCAAAGTACAAATTCGTGGTGAGCTAAAACCTCCCAAGAGGTTTGGTGATAGACATCTTCATTGTTAATCAGAGCTGCCTTTGTTCAATATCCTTCCCGAACAAAGTTCCGATGCATATTAAAAATCCAATGTTTCTATAAGTTAAGTTATAATTCTGATATAGGAAGAGTAAAGTATATTATGAGCGAGATTCTATTGCATGAAGCGAAGAATATTTTGCATTTCTGATAGGAAATAATGAACAATCTATTTAATAAAAGTAACCTCAGAAAACTTAAGTTTATCCATATTCTGATCATATCAGTCTTTTTGGCAGAGATTTTCACAGCATTATTAAACTCTATAAACAGCATGCTCTGGTGGAACAGAATAGATCTTGATTTATTGATTATAGGTTCAATAGATGCTTTGTTTGTTTCCTCACTCTGCACAATTCTCGCTTATCCTTTGGTCAGATATACGTTAAATCTTGAGGAGATGAATACACGTCTTCAAAATGAAATAAGTGAACGCAAACGTGCAGATGAGGCAATGCGCCGGGAGAAACAGCTTACTGAAACCCTGCTGGAAAGTTTACCTGGACTATTTTACCTTTATGAGTTTGACATGCAATCTCCGGCGAACAGCCGATTGATGCGTTTTAACAGGAAGCATTCCACTCTGACCGGTTATACCCCCGAAGAACTGCAGGGCATGAAGATTAAGGATTGGTTTGAGCCTGACGTGCTTGAAGAGGCGGTCGGAGCAATTGGTGTAATTGGTAGAAATGGTGAAGCGCAGGCCAATCTTAAGCTCCACATGAAAGACGGTTCACAGGTACCCTATGCGTTTACCGGACGTTTGATGAACATTGATGACAAGATGTATTTTCTGGGCGTTGGCATTGATATTTCGGATTTCGTCCGTGCACAAGAAGCTCTAAAGGATTCTGAAGAGAAATACCGTCTTGTCGTGGAAAATGCAAATGATGCCATTTTTATCGTGCAGAATGAAAAAATAAAGTTTCCAAACCGTAAGACAACAAGCATTCTCGGATATACCGAAGAGGAATTGACGAGTGTCCCGTTCTACAGATTCATTCATCAGGATGACAGAGAGATGGTTGTCAACAGGCACCGGAAGAGACTTCAGGGCCTGGGCGTTCCGTCAACATATTCGTTTAAGACAGTAAATAAATCAGGAGAGAATATATGGGTTGAAGCCTGTATAGTTCTTGTAACCTGGGAAGGTAGTCCTGCCGCTCTGACTTTTCTCAGGGATATAAGCATCCAAAAGAAGCTTGAAGAGCAACTGCTCCATGCACAGAAGATGGAAGCCATAGGCACACTTGCAGGAGGGGTTGCCCACGACTTCAACAATCTACTCATGGGTATTCTCGGTTATACATCTCTGCTGCTAATGAAGACTGAAGAATCTCACCCATTTTATGAAAAGCTAAGAATTATTGAACAACTAGTGACAAGCGGATCAGATTTAACGAAGCAGCTGCTTGGCTTTGCACGCGGTGGCAAATATGAGGTTAAACCGGTAAATGCAAACGATTTGCTAATAAAGACGTCGGAAATATTTGGCAGGACGAAGAAAGAGATCATCATACACAAGAAACTGCAGGATAACCTGCATACTGTCGATGTTGATAGTGGACAGATTGAACAGGTGCTTTTTAACCTGTATGTAAATGCATGGCAGGCCATGCCGACGGGGGGCGATCTGTATCTTGAAACCCAGAACATCTTTATTAAGGAACAAGACAACATTCCTTATGATCTTAAACCCGGCACATACATCAAGATAATGGTTACTGACACAGGAATTGGGATGGATGCTGTGACACAGCAGAGGATCTTCGAACCTTTTTTCACAACAAAGGATGTTGGGAAAGGAACTGGGTTAGGACTGGCTTCGGCATACGGTATTATCAAGAATCACGGCGGCGTCATCAGTGTATATAGTGAAAAGGGACACGGCACAACATTTACTATTTATCTGCCCGCTTCAGGGGAAGAAGCTTGTCAAACAAAAACGATTGAAGGCAGACTGCATACAGGAGATGAAACTCTTCTCATAGTTGATGACGAGCAGGCAAATATTGGGGCAGTGAAAGAACTTCTGGAAATCCTTGGCTACAAGATACTGACAGCGCAAAGCGGCAAAAAAGCAATAGAGATCTACAGAACTCGCTCTAAAGACATCCACCTTGTCATATTGGATCTGGTTATGCCGGAGATGAACGGTAAGGAGACTCTTGAGAAACTGATGAAGATAGACAAAAATGTCCGTGTAGTGCTTTCAACCGGGTACAGCATAGATAATGAAGCCAAAGACATGCTTGAACTTGGGTTCAAGGGATTCTTACAGAAACCCTTCAAGGTTGAAGAACTGTCACGGAAGATCAGAGAAGTCCTAGACAGCTCAAAGTAGGCTGCCATTCATTTCGATTTGAAAGTCTCTTCACTAGAAAAACTCGACAGTGTTTAATGCGGATATAAGTCTTATAGCTAAATCCATCATTTCTCGATAAACTCCGCATTCCATGCGGGATCTCTATTCATGTGCAGTATAGAGAGTACTGAATATTTGATTTGATTTCTCAGATTTGAAGATTTGTAGGCGACCTGCGCATGCAGACCCTATCAGACAACTTACATCTCTTTCTATAGAGTTGAAATCTTATCAACTCTTTTATCTTCTAAATCGAAAGAAATAGCATTGACATGAATAAATAATATGTCTTATTATTCCTACAATTATATGGACAACTGCTTGTCGTGTAATGATATATTTCTGACCGGAGGTTTATATTGACCCCAAAACAGACTTTTTTTACTAAAGGTGTGGGTGTCCATAAAGACAAACTCTCGTCTTTCGAGGTTGCCTTGCGGAGTGCAGGCATAGAGAAGTGTAATCTTGTATATGTATCGAGCATCTTTCCTCCTAATTGTAAAATCATTACGCGGCCTGCCGGATTAAAACTGTTATCTCCGGGAGAGATTACCTTTTGCGTGATGGCCCGCAATGAGACCAATGAGCCGAACCGGCTTATATCTGCAGCTGTCGGTGTTGCCATGCCAACAGACTGTTCTAACTATGGATATCTATCAGAACACCATGCCTTTGGTGAGAAGGCCATAATCTCCGGGGAATACGCAGAAGACCTTGCTGCCACAATGCTTGCAACGACACTTGGCATACCATTTGACCCTAACCAGGCATGGGATGAACGTAAGCAGGTGTATATTGCAAGCGATCATATATTCAAAACAAGGCATATCTGCCAGTCCGCCGAGGGAAATAAAGACGGCCTCTGGACCACTGTTTTAGCGGCCGCAGTCTTCATCATGGGCTGAGATGTCGAAAACTCCTGCCAATTTCTGCGGATTGTCGGGAGAACTCAACGCCTACTCCCAGGCAGGCATAGTTATACTCCCTGTTCCCTTTGACAAAACAAGCACATGGGGCAAGGGCGCTGATAAAGGTCCGGTTGCAATAATAGATGCCTCAAAGTATCTTGAACTCTACGATATACAGACCGATAGCGAAGTCTATAAAAAAGGGATTTTTACTGCTCGATTAATTCATGCCGCATCTTCTTCTGCCTTGATAAAAAAAACCGATGCCGCCATCTCACGCTATCTTAAAGATAATAAATTTGTCGTTACCCTCGGAGGTGATCACTCGGTATCTGTCGGCGTTATCAAATCGTATGCGAAGCACTACAAGGATTTGAGCATTTTGCAACTGGATGCCCATGCGGACTCACGTGAAACCTATGAAGGCTCTCCTTACAATCACGCCTGTGTTATCGCAAGGGCTCGTGAATTCACCACGAACATCATCTCTGTCGGAATACGCAGCATGGATATTTCTGAGCGGCCCAATATCAACAACAAAAAGATGTTCTTTGCTCACGATATTCATAATTCTGACAAGTGGATAAACAATGCAGTCCGCGAATTGACTAATTCCGTCTATATCACGATAGACCTTGATGTTTTTGATCCTGGCATCATGCCATCAACAGGAACGCCTGAACCGGGCGGCTTAGGATGGTATCAGGTTATGAAGCTCCTTGATTCCGTATCGAAGGCAAAACGCATTGTCGGATTTGACGTAGTTGAGCTCTGCCCATCCAAAAATAAGGCCCCTGATTTTCTTGCCGCTAAATTGATTTACACACTTTTAAGCTATATCTACGCACACAGGTAATGACCAGGACCTAATCATGACTGTCTGTTCCTGTAATCCTTATAGCCGAATCGCCTAACCACTTCAATTCTTCCGCCGGGCCTTATCACCGCAATGTTAGGCAGGTTTATGCCGTTGAAGGTTGTATTCTTTACGATGCTGTAAAGGGCCATATCCGTAAATATAAGCTTGTCGCCTCTCCTGAGAGGCCGGTCAAAGGAGTAATCGCCGATGACATCCCCTGCAAGACAGCTTGGCCCTGCAAGCCTGTATCTGTATTTTTTCTCGGCCTTTTCACCTGCCCCGAGGATGTGCGGCCTGTAGGGCATGAGCAGCACATCAGGCATATGCGCTTCTGCCGACGTATCCATAATAACTATCTCAGACTTGTTCTTCACTATATCCAGGACCGACGATATAAGCACTCCTGCATTGTAGACACTTGCCTCCCCCGGTTCAAGAAATACCTGGACCCCGTATCTCTTCTTGAAATCATTTATGAGTCTGATCAGGAGCTCTATGTCGTAATCGTCCCGCGTTACATGATGGCCGCCTCCGAAATTCACCCATTTCAAGCCTTTGATGTGTTTCCCATAAAGCTTTTCAAACGACTTCAATATCCTTTCGAGCACGTCTGCATTCTGTTGGCACATCGCATGAAAGTGCAACCCGTCCACAATGCTCTTGTGCTTTGGGAATTCTTTTTTGAATAAAACGTGAACTATCCCCAGCCGCGAATATGGCGCGCAGGGGTTGTACAGATCCGGTTCAACCTCGGAGTGTCCGGGATTTACCCTCAAGCCGATTTCAACGCCGCTTTTCCTTGCAGCTCTCCCATATTGTTTCAGCTGGTAAAACGAATTAAATATGATGGCGTCAGAATACTTCAGGATAGCCTTAATCTCTTGTTCCCGGTATGCCGCACTGAAAGTATGCACTTCCTTTTTGAATTCTTCATAGCCAAGCCTCGCCTCATTGAGGCCGCTTGCACACACGCCGTCAAGATACCGCGACATCATTGGAAATGTTGCAAAAGAGGCATAGGCTTTCAATGCGTGAAAAACTTTGCAGCCTGTGCGATCCTTCACTTGACGCAGCACCTTCATGTTATGTTCGATGAGGGTTTCGTCTAACAGATATACCGGGGTTTCTATGGCCCCTTTTGCGATCTTCAGAAACCTATTTACTTCTTTTGTGTCCATAGGCAAGATTAAATGCTATCAGGCAGACCGGCATGTTCTACTACCTCCCATGGAAGGCCGTATTTATTCAGCGCTTCCATAAACCTGTCGGGATCAAGCTGCTCGATATTGAATACCCCTGCCCCCTTCCAGACATCTGTGAGCACCATCATAGCGCCGATCATGGCCGGCACGCCGGTCGTATAAGCAATCGCCTGCGTCCCGGTCTCCTTGAATGCCTCTGCATGGTCACAGATATTGTAGATGTATCTGGTTATGGTCTTCCCGTCCTTTGTCCCGGTCATTATGTTGCCGATGACAGTCTTTCCGGTATATTTTGTTCCCAGCGAGGCAGGCTCGGGGAGTAATGCCTTTAGAAACTTCACCGGCACAATCTTCTTGCCTTCATACTCCACCTCGTCTATCCTTGTCATGCCTACGTTCTGCAGCACCCTGAGGTGGTTAAGGTAGTTCTCTGAAAAAGTCATCCAGAACCTGGCCCTTTTCAGCCCTTTAATATTCTTTACAAGCGACTCAAGCTCTTCATGATAGAGAAGATAGCTATCCTTTGGCCCTGCCACAGGGTAGTCAAAGCTGAAATGGACGCTACCCTCTTCAATTATCGCAGGCGTTTCGATCCATTCTCCTTTATCCCAGTGTCGCACTACTTGCGTCACTTCACGGATATTAATCTCAGGATTAAAGTTCGTCGCAAAGGCATGGCCGTGGCTCCCGGCATTGCAGTCTAATATGTCGAGATAATGTATCTCATCAAAGAGATGCTTCTGAGCATAGGCTGTAAAGACATTTGTTACGCCGGGGTCAAAGCCCGAACCGAGCACAGCCATTAAACCCTTCTCTCTGAATTTCTCCTGATAGGCCCATTGCCAGCTGTATTCAAAATGCGCCTCATCCAGAGGTTCATAGTTGGCGGTGTCAATATAGTGGACCCCTGTCTCAAGGCAGGCATCCATGATATGGAGGTCCTGGTAAGGCAATGCCAGGTTAAGGACAACGTCCGGCTGATATTTATTTATCAGAGCAACGAGCTCCGGCACATTGTCCGCGTCCACCTGTGCTATTTGAATATCTCTGCCATATCTCTTTTTAATATCTTTACCGATCGCCTCACACTTGGAAAAAGTCCTGCTGGCAAGCAGTATTTCTTTGAATACTTCGGGAACCTGGGCGCATTTGTGCGTTGCAACGGTTGCAACACCTCCTGCCCCAATTATTATTATCCTGCCGGGCATTAAAGACGCTCTGTTTTAAATGTATCGCACTGAGCAAAAGTCCCCGTTTCATTGCCTCGCCTAAACCAGCGGACCCGCTGTTCCGAACTGCCATGGGTAAACGACTCGGGCACGACATAACCCTGCGATTGCTTCTGGATGCGGTCATCTCCAATGCTGCTTGCCGCACGCAAAGCTGCTTCGATATCACCGTCCTCAACGATTTTTCTTGATCTATCGGCATGATACGCCCAGATACCGGCAAGGCAGTCGGCCTGAAGCTCAAGTCTTACCGACAATTCGTTGGCCTGTGCCTTGTCCGCACCCTGCTGCAGCGAATGCACCCTGTCCGATATGCCCAGGAGGTTTTGTACATGGTGGCCTATCTCGTGGGCTATGACATAGGCCTGGGCAAACTCACCCGGTGCATGGAAACGGTCTTGCAGATCCCGATAGAACTGGAGGTCAATATAGACCTTCTTGTCCTGCGGGCAATAAAAAGGACCCGTGGCAGACTGGGCAAAACCACAGGCAGAATCTACCGCGCCGGTGAATAGGACCAGTTTAGGCTCTTTATAGGACTTGCCGCTGCGGCGAAACAGCTCGTGCCATGTGTCCTCCGTATCTGCAAGCACGACAGATACAAAGTCGGCCATCCGATTTTCCTCGGCAGGCCTCTCCTTGGAGACTGACCCTGGCGGCCCACCGGCATCCTGTGTCGTCACCTGATTCAGAAGCATTGAAGGATCCACACCAAAATACATGGCGACGAGCACAAGGATGATAGTTCCGATGCCGCCCCCTATCATCCCGCGTGACACGCGGACACCCCTCCGATCTTCTACGTTTTCGCTCTTGCGTCCATCTTTCCATCGCATGAGCACATCCCTCCTTTACAAAAGATACCGGGAGAAAGACCTGTTGTCATCGTGCCGAAAACCTGAAGGTACTATACCATATACCCTTCTGTAACTATTATAATGCAACGTTGGCGGTTAGGGAAGCAGCCCGCGGTGTGATGCACGAAGAGACGGCGTATCAGCGGCCACCTCACAGGGTGAAGACAATGGATAACGATACATGTATTGTCGAGTTCATCAAGCAAAAGAATGTGTACTTCGGGTATTTCTGTGTCTTGCCTTCTCCTTTATCGTGAGACAAACGCCTTTCGAAGTGTCATCTTACCCTGTCCGTCATATAAAGTTCCGGCAACTGTAATTGATTGATCTTCATAGTACTGTTATGTCTTCCTTCCCCCCAGTATTGAGCCGAGCACTCCTCTTATTATCTGGCGACCTATCTGACTGCCGATCGCGTGCGCCGCGCTTTTTGCAGCCGCTTCGAACAATGATCTGCCCTTAGATTTTGGCGTTGCAGCCTCAGCCGGCGGCGGACTCTCCTGTTGTTGAAGTTTCTCCTGCGCAGCCCTCTCTTTCAGCTTTTCATACGCCGAATCTCTGTCGACCAGGCGCTCATAATGCCCGCCAATAAGCGACTGCCGGATTATCTCTGTCCGCTCCTGCGGATCAAGTGGCTGGAGACGGCTTTGAGGAGGAAAGATGAGAGCCTTCTCTACGATGGATGGTGATCCCCTGGAATCCAGAAAAGATACCAGAGCTTCCCCGACCCCAAGTTCCGTGATGACCCGTGAAACATCAAGCGCAGGGTTCGGGCGGAACGTTTCTGCGGCTGCCTTTACCGCTTTCTGATCTTTCGGAGTAAAGGCCCGGAGCGCGTGCTGCACCCTGTTGCCCAGCTGCCCGAGAATTGTATCGGGTAGATCCAGCGGGATTCTGAGTAACGAAATACACTCCCACCCCTTTTGAGCGTATGAGCCGCACCACCTGTTCAATTTTGTCTTCAAGGATTTTTGGCGCATCATCAAAGAGGAGGTGGGCCTCGTCAAAGAAAAAAACCAATTTCGGTTTGGGGGGGTCGCCAACTTCCGGAAGCTGTTCGAACAACTCTGAGAGCATCCAGAGGAGAAGCGTTGCATAGACCTTCGGGGAGTTGATCAACCGGTCGGCTGTCATGATGTTGATCATGCCTTTTCCGCTGCTGTCCGTCTGCATAAGGTCATAGAGATTCAATGCTGGTTCACCGAATAGTCTGTCGCCACCCTGCTCTTCAAGTGTCAGGAGGTTGCGCTGAATAGCCCCGACGCTGGCTGCCGAAATATTTCCGTATTCTGTGGTAAATTGCCGGGAGTTCTCTCCTGCAAATTGAACCATTGTCCGCAGGTCTTTGAGATCAAGGAGAAGAAGTCCGTTATCGTCAGCGATCTTGAATATCAGGCTGAGCACCCCGCTCTGTATATCGTTGAGGCTGAGGATGCGGCTCAGGAGGAGGGGGCCCATTTCAGAGACTGTGGTGCGGACAGGGTGCCCCTGCTCTCCGAATACATCCCAGAATGTCACAGGGAAACCTTCGTACGCACGCTTCTGAAGCCCAAGCTGCTGAACGCGCTCTCTTACCTTGGGGTTATCGCCCCCCGGCCGGACAATCCCCGAGAGATCACCCTTAATATCAGCCATAAAGACCGGGACCCCGATCCGGCTGAACTGCTCCGCCATGACCCGGAGCGTCACAGTCTTTCCTGTCCCGGTTGCTCCCGCGATAAGACCATGACGGTTGGCCATTTTAGAAAGTATTGCAATATCCTCTTTCCCTTTTGCGATCACAAGTTCTTCTGAGTTATTCATTTTTACCTCGTTTGAGATATTATGGTATTTATGTCTGCGCTACAAATCCGCACTGTCGCAAAGACAAATCGCTCAGTGCATGAAAATATGATAGCCGTCACAAAGATAACGCAAATCTTCGACCGTTGAGCTTACAAAAACATTAGGGATCATAAATAGTCTTATGCGCTTTTTCCCGTAATTTGATTTCTAGAATACTTCCGCCATCTATGGATTATACCAACTTAGTTCTTCCAGTGTTCTTGAAAGAATATAGCATAGTAAGAAACTACTTGAAAGAGAAAATTATTGCAATGGTCAAGAAGGCGGATGAAAGCTTATTTGGCCTTTACTCCTTAATACCATGAAATACCAAGTTGGCACAACATAGGAAATTTGTCCCTGTGGATTTTCGAGAGTACTCAACAGACAGCAGTTCCATAAGGACAAACTGTGGACAACTTTTTGAAGCAAACGCAAAATTACAATTCATTGATAGCAAAGGGTTTTAGAAGCCTTGTTCCAATAGATAGGCTTCTTTTCTAATAAGAAAGGCTTACATCTCTGCAAACCATTGATTTCATTGGCTCCCGGGGAGGGATTCCCGACATCCGTCGGGACAGGGTGGTTAATCCCGAACGCTTTCGGGACTCTGCCGGCTGAGCACCAGATATTCGATGTACTTCCTGCTCTTCTTCGCCTTCAGCTCTTTTTCTCTTCTCATGGCTTCTGAACGAGTTGCGAACGCCTCTGTATACAAACAAACCCATGGACCTTTATTGCGCTTTGTGTGCTTCGACCCATGGTAGTCAGCATCATTATGTTGGGAGATTCGACGGGCAAGATTATCTGTGTGGCCAATGTAAAACTGAGAAGTCAATTGACTTTGCAAGACGTACACAAAATATGGCATTGGGAAAATTGGCTCCCGGGGAGGGATTCGAACCCCCGACAGGGTGGTTAACAGCCACCTGCTCTGCCAGCTGAGCTACCCGGGAGTAGACATGAATAAAACTACTCCAGTTGACTTCACTCCATTCCCGTGCTCAGGGTGGTTAATCCCGAATGCTTTCGGGACTCTGCCGGCTGAGCTACCCGGGAGTAGTTACAAACGAATATTTTTTATATCAAATTACAACGGGTTTTGTCAATCGACGGGCAATTCAGTGACGTATTTCGCTACAAGATCTCCAACCTCTGTTGTGCTGTAACCCATCTTTCCCGCAGCCATACTCTTGAGATGTTTTCCCGTGACCTCAATTGCCGCCCTTTCAATCAGCCTGCCTGCTTTTTCCTCTCCGAGTTGTTCGAGCATCATCCCGCCTGCGCAGATCGCCGCCAACGGGTTGACCACATGCTGTCCTGTATATTTCGGGGCTGAACCGCCGATGGGTTCAAACATGGAAACACCCTCAGGGTTGATATTGCCTCCCGCGGCTATACCCATTCCACCCTGTATCATGGCGCCGAGGTCCGTAATGATATCGCCGAACATATTGTCCGTTACGATAACATCAAACCATTCCGGGTTCTTGACAAACCACATGGTTATTGCGTCAACATGGGCATAGTCAGCCTTTATCTCCGGATATTCCTTCGCGACTTCATAAAATGTGCGTTCCCACAGATCAAAGGCAAAGGTAAGGACATTGGTCTTGCCGCAGAGCGTAAGCTTGTTGTTCTTGTTTCTCTTCTTGCAGTATTCAAAGGCAAACCTTATACAGCGTTCAACGCCCTTTACGTGTGTTAATGGATTCCTGTATTGCCACCTCATCAGGAGTGCCTTTCTTTAAAACACCTCCGGCGCCCGCATAAAGCCCTTCTGTATTTTCCCTGACAACTACAAAATCGATGTCCTCAGGTTTCTTGCCCTTCAGGGGGCAGTCAACACCGGGATAGAGTTTGACCGGTCTCAGATTTATGTACTGGTCAAGCTCAAACCGGAGCCTCAGGAGGATGCCTTTTTCAAGCATTCCCGGCTTCACATCGGGATGACCTATCGCTCCAAGATAGATGGCATCGTAATTCCTCAGTTCATCTATGGCGCCATCAGGGAGCACTTCGCCGGTCTTTAAATACCTTGCCCCGCCAAAATCATAGTGGCTGAGAGCCAATTTAATTCCGAATCTGGCACAGGCAGCGCGCACAACTTTCAGCCCCTCAGTTATGACCTCGGGACCTGTCCCGTCTCCGGGGATAACAGCAATATTGTATGTTTTAGACATGATTTCTTTTCTCCTTCTATCACGGATCTTAACTGCTAATTCTGATTTGCCAGTTTCCTTTTGGTCCACTCCACGAGTCCGCCGGCGGCGATCAATTCCTGCATGAAGGGCGGGATAGGATTGGCCCTGTATTCTTCGCCTGTGGTAAGGTTCCTAATGATGCCTTTGTCCGCATCGATCTCTATCTCCTCGCCCTCTTTGACAGCTTCTGAGACTGCCTCAGGACTCGAAGATCGGCAGTCCTATGTTAAAGGCATTGCGGTAAAATATACGGGCAAAGCTCTTTGCAACTACCGCCTGGATGCCGGCGGCCTTTATTGCGATAGGAGCATGTTCTCTCGAAGAGCCGCATCCGAAATTTTTGCCTGCAACAATGACATCTCCTGCCTTGACCTTGACCGGAAAGTCTTTGTCGGCGTCTTCCATGATATGCCTGGCAAGTTCCGCAGGATCGGACGTATTCAGATATCTCGCAGGTATGATCGCATCCGTATCTATATCATCGCCAAAACGCCATGTTTTCCCTTTAATCAGCATTTGTCCTCCATATTCAGAAAAAAGAATTCAGATTGATATTATAGGAAATTTATCGTTTTATACACAAGTCGCATTGAAGCAAATCTCTCCGATCCTATTACAAAGCAAGAGACTATTCGTTAAAATAATAAATGACAATTTTGCTTGACATCTATCACAAACTCTACAAAGCCTTTGGGCCGCAGCACTGGTGGCCCGGAAATACGCCTTTTGAGGTGGCTGTCGGAGCTGTCCTCACCCAGAATACGAACTGGGGCAATGTGGAAAAAGCGATACTGAACCTCAAAAAACAGGGCGTCCTTTCGGCAAAGGCCTTACATAAGATGCCTCAGGACGAACTTGCTTCACTGATAAGACCTGCTGGTTATTTCAATGTCAAAGCAAAAAGGCTCAAGTCCTTCATTGATTTCCTGATGAACGAAACCCATGGAAGCATGAAAATCATGAAGAACAGGGATGCTCGGGAACTCAGGATGAAGCTGCTCGGTGTCAACGGCATCGGACAGGAGACTGCAGATTCAATCCTTTTATACGCACTTGAAAAACCTGTATTCGTCATTGATGCGTACACAAAGAGGGTCCTTTCCAGACATAATGTTATGGACCACGACAGGTCCTATGAAGACTATCAGGAACTCTTCCATTCAACTTTGCAACGGGATGTGCAACTCTTTAACGAATACCACGCCCTTTTCGTAAAAGTGGGAAAGTCCTTCTGCAAAAGAAGAGAGCCGTTGTGCATTAAGTGTCCGCTTCATGGATTACAATATACACATGGATAAGTTCAAGGTCGTTACATCTTTTACTCCCAAAGGGGATCAGCCTAGCGCTATCAGGGAACTGTCGGAAGGACTTGAGAGGAGGGCTGCAACACCAGGTCCTTCTCGGGGTCACAGGCTCCGGAAAGACTTTTACTGTCGCCAATGTAATTGCAAATCTCAATAAGCCGGCCCTTGTGATTGCTCACAACAAGACCCTTGCGGCACAGCTTTACGGAGAGTTCAGGGAGCTGTTTCCGGAGAATGCAGTGGAGTTCTTTGTGAGCTATTATGACTATTATCAGCCTGAAGCATATATACCGACAACTGATACGTATATAGATAAGGATGCTATGATCAACGACGACATAGACCGCCTGAGGCATTCTGCAACCATGTCGGTCCTCGAACGAAGAGACACCATTGTCGTCGCTTCCGTATCGTGCATTTACGGCATCGGCTCTCCACGGGACTATATGGATATGCACCTTACCGTGGAAGAAGGGATGCATATTGAACGGGATGCGATTCTCGGAAGGCTGGTCGAGATGCAGTATGCCCGGTCCGATGTTGAATTCAAGAGGGGGGTTTTTCGCGTCAGAGGAGATATTGTCGAGGTCCATCCCTCCTTCACTCTTGATAAAGCTATCCGCATCGAGTTCTTTGGAGATGATATCGACGCCCTGCATGAATTCGATCCTCTCACCGGCCGGCGGATCAGGAGACTCGACAAAGTGTCGATCTTTCCCAACAGCCACTGGATAACAACCAGGGAGAAGATCGAACCCGCATTGAAGAATATCGAAAAGGAGATGCATGAACGTGTCGAGTATTTTCTGAGAGAGGGCAAGCCCCTGGAAGCCGGCAGGATCGAACAGAGGACAAGGTTCGATATGGAGATGCTGAATGAATTCGGCTACTGTCACGGTATTGAAAACTATTCGCGCCATCTTAGCGGCCGTGCGCCCGGTGAACCTCCCTTCACATTAATAGATTATTTCCCCGAGGATTTTCTGATCGTTATTGATGAATCCCACGCAACAGTCCCGCAGATCGGAGGCATGTACGAGGGCGACCGGTCAAGAAAGCAGAACCTTATCAACTACGGGTTCAGGCTCCCTTCAGCCCTGGACAACAGGCCGCTGAAATTTGCTGAATTTGAGCGCCGGGTGCCTCAGGCGATATATATATCTGCAACCCCGGGGCCTTATGAAATCGAGAAATCCAGGGGACATGTGGTTGAGCAGATCATCAGACCTACAGGTCTTATTGACCCTGAACTCATTGTCCGGCCCATCTCGGGACAGGTGGATGACCTGCTCGGCGAGATAAGAATACGCTCTGAAAAAGGCGAGCGGGTACTTGTCACGACACTGACAAAAAAGATGGCTGAAGATCTTACCGATCATTATCTTACCCTGAATGTAAGGGCACGATATCTCCATTCCGATATCAAAACCATCGAAAGGATCGAGATCCTGAGAGACCTGAGAGAGGGCAAATTTGACGTCCTCATAGGCGTGAACCTGCTGAGGGAAGGGCTCGACCTGCCTGAAGTCTCACTGGTCGCAATCCTCGATGCCGACAAGGAGGGTTTCCTCAGGTCGGAACGTTCACTCATTCAGACCGCGGGACGTGCTGCGAGGAATATCAATGGAGAAGTAATTCTATATGCGGATAGGGAGACCGGCTCTATGCAGAGGGCGATCAGGGAAACCGGGAGAAGGAGGAAGATACAGTCTGCTTACAATGAGAAAATGGGCATAACCCCGGAAACCATCAAATCCAGTATAAAGGACGTCCTCAGTTCCATCTATGAGTCGGACTACTGGACTGTGCCGGTCGCAGCAGAGGGAAAAGCCGAATATGGATATGATGAAGAGACACTGAAAAGACTCGAAATTCAGATGAAAGAGGCTGCCAAAAAACTGGAATTTGAAGAAGCCGCCAGGATACGGGACAAGATAAAGGAGATCAAAAACATGATTTTGGCGGCGGGGATGAGCGTGAAATGAGAGTTCTACTGATAAACCCAAACAGGTATCAGTCCCCTCCTGTTCCTCCGATTGGTCTGGAATACATTGCTGCCTCCCTTGAAGAAAAAGGACACCGTGCAAAAATCCTTGATCTCTGTTTTTCTGAGAATGTCCGTGCTGACATAGATGAAGCTGTCATATCCTTCGGTCCCGACATAACCGGACTGACAGTCAGGAATGTAGATTCAGCCTTATTTCATACCAATGAGTTTTTCCTCGACGGGATTAAAGACATTGTCTGCCATATCAGGTCCGCATACGGACTGAAAACTGTAATAGGCGGCGCAGGAGTCTCTGCAAATCCCGAGGGAATAGTTGCATATCTGGGTGCGGATTATGCCGTTACAGGCCCGGGTGAAGACACCGTGCATGAGGTGCTGAGCAATCTGACCGGTCCGAACGCCAGGAAGATTTATTACGGCCGATACAGAAAAGGGCAGATCTTATTCCAGGGAAAGGGTCCCTTATTAACTACAAAAAGTACTTGATAACGGAGGCATAGCAGGCTTTGAAACCCACAAGGGGTGCAGTTCGTCATGCCCTTACTGTCTTGAAGCAAATTCAAGAGTGAGCTTCAAAAATCCCGTTGATGTGATCGAAGAAGTTAGGAGTTTTGTTGACCGGGGATTCAGTCATTTTCACCTGTGTGATTCCGAATTCAATGAAAGCCTCGAATACTCAGTGGATTTTTGCACTGCCCTGAAGAAGGAAAATCTCGGCATGAGGTGGGCCGTGTATATGAAGCCCGTAAATTTCAGCAGGAAACTTTTTCAGTTGATGAAGGACACCGGGGTGTACCTGATCACTCTGTCGGTCGATTCCTGGAAGAAATGCGACCTTTACTGGACAGATATCGAGAAGTTTATTTTCGGGGCGAAGTCCTGCGGGATCAGAGTGGCCGTGGATTTCCTGACAGGATTCCCTTATGAGACTGAGGCCGATGTCAGGGAATATCTTGATACTCTGAGAAGACCCCTGCCTGACAGTATCGGGGTCAATACCTACATCAGACTCTTCGAGCAATGCCGATCACACGTATGATTATCAAAGACGACGACCTCCGGGCAAAGCTTATAGGAAACACAGACGACCCGACACTGGTAAAACCGGTCTTTTATAACCATATTAATACGGACATGCTCTTACAGATTATTGACGGAGATTCCATAGTACGGATCGAAGGGCCCGAAAAAAGAGTCAATTATTCCAGGATCGACGGACCTGTCACACCCTGTTAAATCATATCTGTCCCAAGCAGTTATTTTAAATCGCCGGAGAACAAGATATACGGCTCAATTTCTTAAGCAAAACTGTTTAATGAAGGACGGTCAGATGAATTTCAGACCTGCCCGATAGGTAGTATCATCGATTCTACAGGACCATTTCACTATGGCTTTTTCTGCGATAGGAGCTTGCATCTTCTTCCCGTTTTTGAAATTCATCACGTTGCCGGCCTGAACAGAATGATTTATGAGGACCCCCATGCCTTTGATGCTGAGGTCGATCATGACCGCAACATCATCGATTTTTCTTGATCTTTTATAGTCCGTGACTGTCAAAGTGTACTCAAGTGATTCAACAGAACGAGTTCTCTCATAAGAGCGCAGATTATTCATAACGATAGAGCCTTCCATCCGACCTCCTTCAAGACTTTATTAGAGATAAAAAAGGCCTCTGAGCATATTGAAGAGGCCTTTTTCCCATAACCAAACAACCTCATTTCTATCTGCCTACTAATACCGCTGAACTTGGTCCCACTATAACAACTTCCGCCACCATATCTTTGCCTGCATTTGTTGCTTTTGTGACTTTCCTGACAGAATTATTCTTTCCGCAGAGTTTATTCCCGATATCTTCCGGGCTTGCATCCGAGAATTCCTCTCCGCTGATGGCCCATGTGGTAGGTCCGATGATAACAGGCTCACCCTCACAATACGCTACGGACATGGCGGTCACCGTGCTGCTCTGCCTGTCTATAGTGGCTGACAGAGTCCCTACCATGGCCTTTTCATTCTGCTCCGCGCTGACACCAGCCAGGCTGTTGCCATCAACAATACCACTGCAGTAATGAATAATCCGCTAATCGCTTTTTTTCTTGACATCGTAGACGCTCCTTTTTGAAAGATGAACATTTTAGCAGTCTATACTGCTCACCCTACAGAGGTTAAAGAGATCCTTTTTCCCTTCTGTTCACCTCCTTCTTTTTGAGCATTCCATGACATGATTTCGTCAAGCTTTCCAAGCTATGCGAAAGAAACGTTTTGTCAGGACAGGCTAACGGCAAGTGCCGGAACATTACTTTTAACAACAGCTAAACTAATATTCCAGGGTTGTCTCAGTGATTACGTGCCTTCCCGTCTAATAACATAAGTAAAGTCCTGCCTCAATGTCAATATTTTTTAGCTTATGCTATATATTAGTCCTGCCTATATGTGCCTGCCGGCAGACCCCGAAACTGAGCCAAGTGACCGTATTCTCAACTGATTCAGGGGCTTCTCAATTTATAAAATAATGCTGATTGTGGTAGAATTTAGACGATCTTATGAAATTGATTATTATTGGCGGCGGAATCTCTGGTCTCTCTCTGGCGTATTTTCTCCTCGAGAAAAAACCATCTTTGGATATCACTGTAATCGAAGCTGAAAAAAAAGCAGGCGGCAAGATATGGACTGACAGGGTTGGGGGTTTCCTCTGTGAAGGCGGGGTAAACGGTTTTCTCGATAACAGGCCGAAGACTCTTGAACTGGCGTCTAAACTCGCCCTTTCTCCCCTGAGGAGCAATGATAACGCACGAAAGAGGTATATATTTTCCGATGGCAAATTGAATCTCCTGCCTGACTCTCCGCCTGCCTTCTTCATGTCAAACCTTCTGAGTCTTTCAGGACGGCTGAGAATCATTGGGGAACTGTTTGTTCCGAAATGGAAAGGCGGGGATGAAACACTCGCTCATTTTGCAAGGAGGAGACTCGGCAAAGAAGCATTTGAAAAGCTGATAGACCCGATGGCCTCCGGAATTTTTGCGGGCGACCCGGAAAAGATGAGCCTGAAGAGCTGCTTTCCGAAGGTCTACAATCTCGAACAGACTTACGGCGGGCTTATCAAAGGCATGCTCAGACTTCAGAAAGATGCAAAAAAAACCGGCAAGAAAGTCGGGGCCGGTCCTGGCGGGGTGCTCACTTCCTTTTATGATGGAATGGGTACCTTCATCAATGCCCACACTGCTTTTCTGGGGGAGAGGCTGAAAACCGGCATAAGCGCCCAATCGATTGATAAAAAAGGCAATACTTATATCGTGCACCTGTCAGACGGGACCTCGCTTGAAGCTGATTCCGTGGTCTGCGCATCGCCTGCATTTGCAACCGCTGAAATGGTGAAAGGCCTTGATAAAACCCTTTCATCAACCCTCAATGAGATCTTCTACCCATCCGTCTCCGTCGTGTGTCTGGGATACAGGAAAGAGAGGCTTGGCCGCTCCCCTGACGGGTTTGGTTTTCTTGTCCCGTTCAGAGAGGGAAGAAAGATATTGGGGACGCTCTGGGACTCAAGCGTCTTCCCGAACAGGGCGCCTGAGGGCCATGTGCTGCTGAGGACCATGCTCGGAGGCGCCAGAAGGTCCGAACTGGCTGAAATTGGAGAAGAGAAGCTTATAGATCTTGTTATGGGTGAACTGAAGGATATCATGGAGATAAATACACCACCTGATTTCGCTAAAGTCTATACCCATCAAAAAGGGTATCCCGCAGTATTTCCCGGGACATGAGAGCAAGATTAAAGTCGTAGATGATATCGTGAACAGGTTCAAAGGGCTCTATCTCACAGGAAATGCATACCGGGGCATAGGCGTGAATGATTGTATAGAGAATTCTGCAAAACTTGCAGAAAGAATCCTGCAGGGGATATAATTTTAACTGAAAATGACAGGTCTTCAGCCATTATGTCCGTTCCTGCAAGACAAAAATATTCCGGATCATGTCTTAAGTTGCCGTGTTACTTTTTTATAAACATAAATATCACTTAAGAGGAGGGCACCTTGAACGAACAGGAGATTGTTGAACTGTTAAAAAAAGAGAATGAGGAATTCAAAAAACTCAGTGAAGAACACAGAAATCTTGATGGACTCCTTGCAGAAATAGACCACAAACGCTACCTTACCGCTGAAGAAGAAGTCGAAAGAAAGAGAATTCAGAAACTGAAACTCCTGAGAAAAGACCGGATGGCGGAACTGATTAGGGAATACAAGAAGAACTAACCTGACAATAGACTTATCGTATCCCCTCTGCATTCCTCAAATAAAGGGGCGCAGAGGGGATTTTTATTGCGCTTTGTGTTACTATTTTGACATAAATATTTATCCGACAGATAGGGGGCAACCAACATGAGAAGCAAGACCATCAAGGAAGGCATTGAACGCGCTCCTAACAGGGCGCTGCTATATGCTACAGGCATTTGCAAAAATGAGATGAAGAAACCCTTTATCGGCGTTGCCACAAGCTTCACCGATATTATTCCGGGACATATCGGCATGCGGGACCTTGAACGCTTTATTGAAAAAGGGGTCCACGCCGGAGGAGGATATCCTTTTCTCTTCGGCATCCCCGGTATCTGCGACGGTATTGCCATGGGGCATTTGGGGATGCATTATTCCCTGCCTTCCAGGGAGCTTATCGCGGACATGGTTGAATCGGTTACAGAGGCGCATCAACTGGACGGCCTTGTGCTCCTTACGAACTGTGACAAAATTACCCCCGGCATGCTTATGGCTGCCGCAAGGCTGAATATTCCGGCCATAGTCGTAACAGCCGGCCCCATGCTGGCCGGGCACTTGCACGGGAAGAGACTCTCACTCGTCAACGACACTTTTGAAGCTGTCGGCAAGTATAAGAAAGGCCTGATAAAGAGAACCGAACTCGAAAACCTTGAAATGTGCGCCTGCCCGGGCGTGGGTTCGTGCCAGGGCATGTATACCGCGAACACCATGGCATGTGTTACTGAAGCATTGGGCATGAGCCTCCCGAGATGTGCGACCGCCCTCGCGGTGTCCGCCGACAAGAGAAGGATCGCCTTTGAAAGCGGGCAGCGGATTGTCGAGCTGATAAAGAAGAATATTACGTCGAGAAAGATCCTTACAAGGACCGCATTCGAGAATGCAATAATGACAGACCTTGCCCTTGGAGGCTCTACCAATACCGTGCTGCATATCCCTGCAATCGCCCACGATGCAGGGGTTGAACTGCCTCTCGATACCTTTGATATCCTGAGCAAAATAACCCCTCATCTTGCCAACATGCTTCCGGGCGGTCAGCATTATCTTGAAGACCTCGATTGGGCAGGCGGAATACCCGCTCTCATGAAAAGGCTGCGGAACATTATGCACAACAATATGACAGTCAGCGGCAGGAAGATTTACGATATCGCTGATTCTGCAGAGGTCGTCGATGAAGACGTCATAAGACCCCTGAACAAGCCATATCACAAAGAAGGCGGGATCGCAATTCTCAGGGGCAATCTTGCCCCGGACGGCGCTGTTGTCAAGCAGTCTGCCGTCACCCAGAATATGATGAAATTTGAAGGCACAGCCAGGGTTTTTGATTCAGAGGAAGCCGGGATGAAGGCAATCCTTGACGGAAAAATCAAGGCCGGGGATGTTGTCGTTATCAGGTATGAGGGACCAAAAGGAGGCCCGGGCATGAGGGAGATGCTGTCACCCACATCAGCAATCGCCGGCATGGGCCTCAGCGAGTCTGTTGCCTTGATAACAGATGGAAGGTTTTCCGGCGGTACGCGGGGACCCTGCATAGGACATATTTCGCCGGAGGCAATGGAAGGCGGCGTTATTGCTATATTGAAAGACGGAGACAGAATAAAGATAGACATCCCGAAGAGAAAGATCGACGTTCTGCTTTCAGATGCCGAGATTAAGGAAAGACTCGCCAAATGGAAGCCCATAAAACCGAAGATAACAAAGGGATATCTTGCAAGGTATGCGCGGATGGTAAGCTCAGCCGGCAGCGGCGCTGTGATGAAATAGCGAATCACCTTCGGGCTGCACCATACCTGGACCATTTATATAGTAAAGGTCTTTATAACCGGATGCCCGTCTCTGAATTCTCCGATTTGCATTTCTCGGGCTAATGACTTTTGGTTCTGAGTATATTGAAGAATTTGGCTGACATCATTTGCTGATATGCGAGCCTTTCTGTCTGCCAGAGGGATATCCCGAGTATAAAGAAGACAGCGCTTATGACAAGTTTGAATATCACAATGTTTACCATTCCTGCAATAACGCAGATAAATATAACAAAGTTTCCGATATTAAATGACACCCTGGTAGACCATACATGGTTGCTGCTTGCCCTCCAGAATGCCGACCGCACAACAAGGGCTCCATCAAGCGGCATGACCGGCAGGAGATTGTATGCGCTGAAAATACCATTAAAAACAGCTATGCTCAAAAATGCAGTACCCGCAAGAATGCTGAAATGCTGAAATGCAAGATGGCATACATAAAAAACGAACCCGGCCAGGATATTGATGAGAGGCCCAGCCAGGGAAACAACAAAGGCCTCCTTCGGGGTTGAGGGCTCACGTTCGAATGAAGTGTAAGCGCCCAACAGGGATATTGCAATCCCCCTGACCGGCATACCCATCCATCGCGCCGCCGAAAAGTGCGCATACTCATGCAGGCATAAAGAGACGAGCGACCCGACAAGTATTAGGAGAGAAACAATCATAAAATCAAGATTACTCATCCCCAGACCGCTAAAAAATGGAACTGCCTTCATAAGAAAGAAGATGGCTGCCAGTTCAATAACAAAACACAGGGGGTTGACACATATTTCACAATTTCTTGTCTTCAGGCTGACCATAATCCCAATCCCCTCGTGACTGCGATAATGCGCGATAAGCTTCGTGTCTTTAGGTGAACATTCATGCAGATTGCCATATCATTTCACTTTTATTAATCAAGAATGATAATCATTACCATTAGCATGCAAATTTTTTTATAATTTGGCCTTCCGGCACTCTTCACACAGACCCTCGAAAAGGATAAAGTGGTTTCCAATCTTGAAATTATACTTTTTCGAGAGCCCTTTCTCGGTCTTCTTCAGGAGTTCCTTTTCCTCTTCTATAAAATCCGAATAATCGACTATCCTGCGGCATCTTGTGCAGACAAGGTGGTGATGATGCCCGATGCTTGTCGGGCTTTCAGTCAATTCATATCTCGCCCTTCCATCTCCAAAGTCGAACTTGAAAACCAACCCGTTTTGGACAAGCAGTTCCAGTGTGCGATAAACAGTAGTCAGGCCGATGGCCGGATATACCTTATGCACCGCCAAATATATCTCTTCAGCGCTCAGATGGGCGGTCGTCTCACTCAGGACATTGAGGATAGCCTTCCTCGGAACGGTCATTCTGTGGCCCCGCCCGCTCAGTTTCCCCTGTATCGACGGACTTTCTGTTCCATTATTCCGCGGCATAGTTAATTTCGCCTCTTTAATGATATTGGTTTTCAATTTCATGTTAAATAAAATGTAAGCACAATGTCAAGGCCATTTTTTACATTGTTATCATCGATAATTTGCAGTGATTCCGATTCCCCTCTTAAGCTAAGTGGGGGACAGGGGGCGTTATGTAAATGGTTTGGAGAAGATTTCTTCAGGATGGGTTATCCATAACCCTGAAAATCTTCAACTCATGAAAAACTCTTGCGATATTATCGAAATCGGAATCATTATGCAGCAGCAATAAATCGTTCTCGATGGCCGTCTGAGCAATCAGGCAATCTATCGTGCTTCCGATCGTTATTCCCTTTTTTCTGCACTTAAAATAGATTTTGGCTGCAGAGGCATATGATCCTTTTTCGTCTTCGAGAGAATAAAACCGCTGAGAGTCCAGATATTTTTTCACCTTGTCAAAGTCCTTCTCCGTTCTTACACCTTGGAGGACTTCCTGATAAACAAAGCTATTTATGCCGAAAGGCATATTGTTGTCGAGAACATAGTGGAATATATGCGTGGCATTATTCTCTTTGCCTGACAGATAATCGATCATTACCGACGTATCAACAAGGACCACGTCAGGCTCCCTTTCTTAATTTCTTGTAATCATATCCCGACTTGAACTCTATCTTTCCCCTCAGTTCTCTCAAATCCTGCTTCTGTTTAGCCTGAATGAACTCACTGAGTGCCTCATGTATAAGATCTTTCTTTGTTTTTGCCTTTGAATACCGGAAAGCCATTCTCACAATATCATCGTCCAGCATTATGTTTGTCCTCATCATACACCTCCTCATACACATAATATAACACAATCCGCCTTCCGCGTTCGTTATCGGTGTCCGTTCAATTCCCTTCTGAATAAAGTGCCGGTCTCGACTCATATCAAAACGCCACCCAACTGCACATAGCTCCCCTCCCTGGTTAAGGAGGGGTCAGTGGTGGTTTGTTATGGGTGATGACCCACAGTCCCCTATAAACATAATTGTCACTCAATCGACAATTATGTTTATATTCAAAATCTCTCTTCATATAACTCCTTTATTTTAAAGCATTCTCCTGTGGCATCTAATTTGCTCTATATATAATATGTTTACATTGCAAAACTCCCCTCCATTTCACCCCTCCCTTTTGGGAGGGGGCTTTATTGTTGCCTGCACCCTGAACCCATAGGGATCGCAGGGTTCTCTCTGTAGCTTCTGTGGTTTCATTTTAGAAATACGACTTGAATATTAAGGAGGATCAAATGAATACCAGCGCAGCAATGACCGTTAAAGAAAGAAGCAGACATCATGGACAGGCCTTTCATTATAATGCCATGCCGTCGGGAAGATACAGGTTGGATTTCCATGGATATCTTCCGCTTGGATGGGTAGGGGCGTTAACACAGGGACTCTACGACAAAGATATCAGCATCATATCCGGTTCCGCAAAAAGGGCAAATATGAGCCAATGGAACGGTGAATTCATCGTGGAGCCTCTCCATTCATCGGCTGTTACCGGAATCGATTTTGCAAGACTTGTCCGCGACAACGCAACCGGGTCTGTGCGGACCCCGGACTTGTCGATAAATGCATACAGCGTAAAGCCCTGTTTCAAAGCCAATGGATCAATTTACATCGAGATGGAGGGACATGACCAGATAGGGTTCCTTGCGGGAATTATGAAAAAATTCTCATCGTGCGGCTTATTCCCCTGGGACTTCTCCGTATCGACTGAGGATGGTCGCATATACGACAAGTTCCATTTGATGGGTCCCGGCGGACTTATTGTAAAAAAAGAAATCGTCAGACTTCTTGAGGTCAAGCTGAATGAACTGATAAGATAGGCATCCGCCTCGCAGGTGGAACCCGGTATTTTCAATGGGGACTCCTTTCTCCAAGTCGTGCCTTATGAAATGCTTCTTGACTGCCATCGTCACGATCTTCGCACGATGAACAATATCGGCACATAACTCCCCTCCTTGGTTAAGGAGGGGTCAGGGGTGGTTTGTCATACAGATTCATCACCTATTCAACAAGTCAGCCCGGCAAAGCTGGTGTAATTCTTTCACTTCCGGCAATATCATCCCGACCTCTTGTCAACAAAGAGAAGTCAACTAATTCATCACCCTATCCCCCTGGACTTATTCAACAATAAGCAGACTGGTAAATGAAGATAATAAAAATATATCAAAATGAAAGACTTGACCCCTTTGGAGCATCGCCAATCGGGTGGGGTTACCTCTTTCCCGGTCGCACCGTTCGATATTCTTGTTCTCAACTGTTTGAGAATATTGTACAATAGTGTACAGATAATGCAATGTGAAGCGAGGGCGAGGGTATATATATGAAAAACGTTATTTCCATAACCGAGGCAAGGAAGAGACTTCCGGGGATCATTAAATCCCTGAAGAATTCACCCGATACTGTCTATCAGATAACTGTTCATGACGAGGTTGTCGCTGAGATAAGGACTCCGCCGAAAATAAAGCCGGGCGAGGCGGCAGCCAAACTTCTTGAACTCAGAAAAAGGCTCGGTCCCAAAAAATATAAAACAAAGCCTGTGTCCGAAAACATCAAGGAATACCTGTACGTTGCAGAAGGTGATGAATGATTCTGCCTCAGAATAAAGTCTTTTGTGATACTTCATTCTTTTATGCATCGTTAGCTCCGGACGACTCCAATTACTACAGAGCCGGTGAAATCCTTGAACACTGTAAAAACAACTCCGTGACGCTTTACACTACGTGGGATATTATCAGCGAGACCGTTACCCTGTTGAGATACCGTGCAAGCTATAATCTTGCCGTAGAATTTATTAAAAACATCAAACCGTCCCTGTTTATTGTGAATTATGACGATTCTGCAAGAAGAGCCGCAGAGGAAATCTTCACGAAGCTCTCGAAGGACAAACGGATTTCTTTCTGCGACGCCGTTTCCTATGTTGTTATCACGCATATGCTCGACAACATCCCCTGTTTCACTTTCGACCATGACTTCAAAACCCTCGGCTTGACGGTTTACCCCTGACATCTTCATTCTATCCAAAAGTAACGCCCCCCATCCCCCTCTTACCCTAAGTGGGGGAACAATAACCCTCAAACCCCCTTGAAAGAGAGTTCCTGTCAAATAATACTCAATGAGAGATAAAGACAATTTTTTTATTGTAATACAGTGAAAGAAAACGGGGACAGGCTACTTTATTCAAGCCTGCTTCTCGTTTTTTGGCCTTCCTTTTCTGCCAATATGCAGCCTGTCCGCTTTTTCTCCTTAACCGTGTAACTTCATTTCATGCCTTTTTCAGAACCTTATATTGCAGTGCTATCAACCCTGCAATCAGAAGGATAACAGTTCCGTAAAGAAGATATTTATATCGCTCTGTAAAGGGTAATCTTTCTCTATGTCCTGAGAACTCCGGATTCTTCTTCTGAACGCCGACATTAAAGAGCGGAATAGTATTTATACCGTGTTTTGCAACAAGTTCGGATATGTCATAATGAGGAGGCTTTGCCAGTGGATTTCCCCAGAAAAAATAATACCGCTGTTTTCCGTCCGTCTTGAATATAACCACTTTCTTATAGCCTGATATGGCGATCTCCGGGCTTTTCAAAGCAGGGCTGTCATAGTTGTGTATAATGATTTTTATATCATTCGCAGATATTTCCGGAAAAGTGATTGAAAGTTTTGAATCTTTGACTCGCTCTGTATCAAAATTGAATATTATGTCTTCATGCCACTTTATCCATTCATTCCGGTTATTCTTTACAAAAACCTCCACTTTTCTCTGAAAGTTCCTGTCGGACGTCGACAGGCTGATTTTATCCGCCGGATAAGCAGAAGATATACCCACGATGAGTATGCTTTGTTTATTCTTTTTATCGTCTTCTATTCTGCTTATATGTGAACTTATGACAGCTTCCTGAGCCGTATCGGTCCTTACATGAAAAACCTTTAGGCCTTTTATTTTCAGATGAGGTCTATCGTCATTAATAATCAGTATACCCAGCTGCCTGTAATTAGAATCATTAAAAGTTATTGTAGTGTGCCTGAGATTACCCTCTTGAGAATAATCAAATATAACGGCATCTCCGCGTATAAGATTCCAGTTCAAGCCGTCCACACTCCCAAAGACTTTAACCTGTCTGTAGAAATTGTGCTCTTCTGTAAGGATATCAATTGTATTATAGAGAACTGGCGTTTTCTCCAGAATACCTGTGAAATACGATTCATTCTTTTTTGTTCTTGAAAGGTTCAGCATCCTTACCGGAAGCTCTTCCCTGTATGTTTCCGGACTTCTTGTAATGATTTGATACGGGATTTCTTCCTTGTTTTCATTCAGTATTCTTATATCAGAGAAATTTGATGAGCTCCTTGCCCCATCAAAATACCATGACTCAAGCGCTATACCGCCAAGCGGAGGCAATCGGGATTCCATCGGCATTTGAATCTCTGCGTATCGCTCCCAGTAACGCTCGTCAAAATCGGCATGGCTAGCCCGAACGAATACAATAGCGCTATTTATAACAATCAGCAGGAATAATAAATGTTTAATCACGGCTTTCTTCTCCAAAGATGCGGTGCTTAAAACGGTTGTAAAAAAAGGAAACGGTCAAAAGTATCAACCCGAGTACCACGAAGGAAACAATTCTGTAAATGGTCCTCAATTCCGAGAGATCGAAGAGAAAGACCTTTGCTACGGCTATTCCTGTAAGCAGAATGCCGAGTATTCTCAGCAGCGCTGCCTTTCTGATTATTCCGATTCCGATCATTGCGAATGCATAGAGTGTCCATATTATCGAAAGAGAGAGCTGTCTTGCATATTTGAATTCCACAAAGCCTCGATACCGGTAAAAATCATAAAACTCCATGGAGATAAGAATAACAGAGAGCACCTGTGTTATTACGAGGGTGGCGGGAATAACCAATAGTTCATTATTCTTCTCTAAGAGATGTTCTTGGTTTTTGGAAAGCATGATAAACAGGGCATAGAATGCCGCAATGATAAAACTGCATACAAGAAATCTGCCGTTCAGAAGAATAGTAAATTTTTCAAAAGGCCCGTAAAAGACTTCCAGTTCCCCGACAAACCTCAAGAGGGACAGAGCGCCGAGTACATAGGCAACAAGACGCAAAAGAGGCTTATCAAGTTTTATTCCGATATATCCGAAAACTACCATTTCTGTTGCGAGCGCAGCGGATATCCATTCTTTTTCAAAAACTGTAAAAACTGCAATAACATTAAAGATTATCGATATGCCTGTAAAGCTGAATGGGATAATCCTGGAAGCAGCATCCAACCTCAAGCTGAGGGCCGCAAATATTATTTCTGCAACTGCAACCGCAAGAACGAAAGACTTCAGATTCCAGTCATTAACCTGATGATTCTGTTCATAGAAAGACAGCATGTAAAACAGGGCCGCAAGAAAAACTATTGCCTGTTCAATATGTAATGTCTTGTGCTCCTTAAAGAAAGTTGACAACAGCACAAAAAGGTTATAGAAAAGAAAGACAACAGTAGTGATGCTAAAAGCTATTGCCTGCTGGTCAATCGTGTAAAAAGTCTTATGCCAGGCAGCGTAAATAATTATTGTGCCTGCTAAAGATGCTATGGCAAGAGAGCGCCAGTTTTTAAAATAAACTACTGTTAAGACGCCTGTATCCAGCAGAAGAATATATGAAAATAGAGCAATGGGTTTGTTTTCGCCTGTCGATAGAAATTCCGGCGTCAGAAACCCGCCGAGCATTCCTATGGCAGCTATCGAAACGGCATTATATCTTACCGACAAAATGATCCCAGTAGTTGTTATGACGACAAATGCGGCAAATCCGGGCAACTGTGATATTAGATGATAGAATGAGAAGGCTGCATATATTGCAAAATAGAGAATTGCCAAGCCTCCGCCTGCAAGAATCTGACCGTAGACAGGCCAGTTTTGCCTGTTTTGAAAATATTCACCTGCCGCAATAAAACAGACGCCTGAGATTATTCCTAATATTATCCTTCCGGTCTCTCCGATCAACTGGTTGTCAAAGGAATATTTCAGGAAGAAAGCAATGCCGAATATTACTGCAATCATGCCGACTCTTCCTAACCATTTAGTGCCGATTACGCTTTCGAGGGAAACTTTCTCTTTCTTTACAGCATTTTTTTCCTGAATCTTTTCGGTCGGTTTGATTATCCGGGCGGGCTTCGGTTCTATTTGTACTGTTTGTTTTGATACTAATAGTTTTTTGATCTGGGCAATATCGGCTTCAAGCTTGTCCAGTCTGCCAAGAATAGATGGTATTAACTTTTCCTCGTTATCCACAATAAGCACTTCGCCTTGAAGCGAATCATGCATATTATAAACTGAAAAGAGAAGATTAACAATGAAAGCATCATAGGGAAAATAGTGGGACGGGTTTTTTGAAAATCAAGTGAAATGAGCCGCCATCACCGATTCGCATGATAAACAATTTCATCCGCTAATTCCTCTTACCATACCCGGCATAGCCTATACTTTTACCTCAATATGCAGCCTGCACCCTTTCCCACCATGTCTGTTTTTGCGCTTTACTTTTGTCAATAATCAGCGAAATTGGGTCCTTTGCTTTCTCAAAGGGAATTGTGTTGTTTGATAAGCACCTCTTTTTCATGTTATTTTACTCTCATATTGAAAAGCAGTTTATTATCAGCCAAGTTTATCGATTTATGAAGACTTAACCCAATAAAGGCCTGTCATGAAGAAGGACACCATATTAGACCAGATTAATTTACTTAAAGGTTATGCGATTATATTGATTGTTTTACACCACTTCGTCAGATGGCGCCAAAACGATAATTGGTTCTTCAGCATAATACACCAAGGAAGCTACGGGGTTGACATATTCATAGCCATATCCGGCTTCACTTTGATGGTTTTATATAAGAACAAAAATAACTGGGCAGAATTTTACATCAAGAGATTCACGAAGATATATCCTGCGTTATGGGTCAGCATGACTGTCTTTGCCGTCTGGTTTGCGGTCACAGGTCTTAAATTTCCGGAATTAAGAAATATAGGGTTAACCGCAACCGGGCTGTGCTTTCTTCTAACTAACTGGACCTCTGCTTTCTTAGGAGATTACTGGTTCATAAGTTTAATAATAACGTGCTATCTCCTTTTCCCAATATTTTTAAAAATAATAACAAAGATAAACAATCAATTAACACTTTTTCTGTTAATTTTCATCTCTTCTTTTCTAATATCTGAAATGTGCAAAACTGAATTCCTGTCAGGCAAAAGTCGATTTTACAGTAACATAATGACATTTTTCATTGCGATGTACCTCGCCTATTTATGGTCCGGCAAAGATCATAAACAATTCAAATTATTTAATATGATATGTATCCCGTCAGCATTGATATTTTCTGCAACATTAATATTGGATATTAAGTCTTTGCCGGGATTAGGATTAATGCGACCTTTTTTTGCCTCCGGAATTTTACTATTCACAATCTTTTTCTTATCCAACAAAAACATAATACTGAATAATAAGGTAATTTCTTTTTTATCTCTATTCTCATTTGAAATTTATATTTTAAATGATTTTAATTACAATACTATTTGGGA
Source organism: uncultured Nitrospiraceae bacterium (assembly GCA_963725545.1). Taxonomy (GTDB): domain Bacteria; phylum Nitrospirota; class Thermodesulfovibrionia; order Thermodesulfovibrionales; family SM23-35; genus DYFC01. The sequence goes on from CAVRZG010000025.1 coordinate 85,943, forward strand.
CCCTTTCTTTAATTCCATCGGCGGGAAAAACTTGTTATCGTACTCATTATATTTTATTTCACTTCCTGTGCTTGCATTAGGACTTAATAAATTGACAGAATTAGCAAGAGAGTCCGTTGTCAAGATAATAAAACCCATAAGAGTTACTAATCAAAAAACCATTTAATGTTGATGAGCTGCCATTTCCATCGTGAAAGTCTTAATGCGGGGTCCCATATTCTAAATAATTTCTGTCACGCGCAAAAGTGCAAACAATCAGAAAGTGAGATATATTTGACATATGGATAATCTTTTCGAAAGTGGAAGTTATGAAAAACAGATATCTATTATTATCGAGTCTCTGCTTAAAATTGCGACTAACAGAGCCGTTAATGCGGAATTATCGGACATCGATCATTACGGAAAGAATCTTAAGCATGCTCTTAGAAAAGGTGATATTCCAACTCTCGAAAGGGCTCTGCTCGACTTGTATATACGATTGCATGGCGCAGGCTCTAAGTATTCTCCTCAGGAAAGGGAAATACTTACAAAAAGAAGAGGATATTCATGCTACCCGGGGGGTCTTTCACCGTTGATTAAGGCAGGGCAGTTTATCCGGCCTGATTCAATCGTCGCCGACCTTGGCGCGGGAAATGGCCTGCAGGGATTGTTGCTGCAGTGTATTTACCCCCACCAAAAAACAATCCAAATCGAGCTTTCTTCCGAAATGATTCGTGTCGGTCGAATCTTTCAACAAGCACTTGGGCTTGGCGCTGATCGTGTAGAGTGGATTAACGACGACATTTTTAACGTATCGATCGAAGCAGCCGATTTTATTTATATGTATCTTCCGGCCAAACCTCTCGATAGCGGGAAGGAAATTTACGAGGTTATCGCCCATAAAATCAGTACGATGAGGAGACCGCCCGTCATCTTTAGCGTGGCTGATTGCCTTGCCAAATTTATAGACAACCGGTTCTCCGTTTCTTATATGGATGGACACCTTACCTGTTTTGTTAGTGAGTAACCTTACGAATAACTGATAATGCTCCGGATTTATGGCAAAATTACAGCGCATCTGAACGTGCAAGAAGTTAACCCAAAAAATGCATTTGATAAAAAAACAGGGGCATCCTTTTCTCATAATCGTTGACTCCAATCCGAATGAGAGAAGTATTTTCTCCGGGGTGATATAATTGCATAATGCGGAACTTAAGGCTTTACAAAATACCGGACCATGTTGGAGGGATTATGAAAACATTAGTCTGTATTGCAGCAATGGGGTTGATACTGTTCGTCGCGGGAGTATCATCGGTCAGGTCTCAAACGCAGATATCTGAGGGATATACCCTGGTAAAGACCGCGACCGGACCGGCCGTCTGTCTCGGCAGATGGGTGCCTCCGAGGGATGTTGCTCTGCCGGGTGTCTGCGAAGGTGAGATGGTGGACCTCAATCACTTCAACGCTGTTTCCTCCAGGATGACCGCCGACAAGCTCGATCAGATGCTGCTCGCCCTTTCCGCGCTCGATCAGAAATTGGCCATCAATAACGAACAAATAAAGCAGCTTATCGACATCAATGTCAAAACCCAAACCTCGCTCGACGAACAAGTCAGACAGGTCAGCGACCTCCTGCATGAGACGATCACCAAACGTTTCGACGAACTGCCCGAGAAAATTTTAGAAGACGAAGCGTTTAAAAAGGAGATTGAGAAACTCAAAGCGGACATCCTAAAAGAGGTCGAAACCACTATTAAGCAGAACAAACGCACCCAATAAGCCTAAAAGCAGCAGTTAATTTGCCACTGAGGCACAGAGACGCAGGGAAAACAACAGGCTGTCGAATAATTCTGTTTTGCCGCCAAGGTGAATGATGCATGACGACCTTTTCTCTTGCTTTTCAACTCTGCGCCTCCATGTCTCTGTTATTAATTACTAACGAGAAAGATAATGAAGCCTCATGTTGTCATATCGGCTTGTCCATGGATCGTGATGATCCGATTAGTAAGGGTGTGTTCCCAGAATTACCTCTTTGTTGAATTTCCCTTCAATCTTCTTTTTAATATCTTCAACATCAATCGGGCATTTTGCAGTCTGGACAGCCTTCATTATGCAGGTGCCAAGGTGAACAGCGTCAAAGTCCCTGTCATATAGCCTGCCCATGTCCATCATCAATGCCACCTTCGGCATCAACACCCCGGGGCAACCGCCGCAGTCGTCCATAGCGATGACTTCCACATCATAGTCCTTCCAGCGTTCGTACTCACCCACCTTATCCGCAATTCCCTTGAAACATTTCAGGCAGCCTGCAACACAGCTGACGCCCTTGATATTCTTGCATGCCAAGATAGCTATTCTTTTCTTCTTCATAATCCTCTCCTTTGCCTCCTTGTGGATTTTATTTGAATTGCCGCATATCAGTTTTTCCGCATACTTCCTCTGAAGTCCGTCTTCTGCACGCCTCTGTGTCATTTCCCTTCTTCGCAGGAAGGCGTCTCGCAAGGTATCTCACTCCCGCAGCACGTGTGGCTTCTTCCGCATCTCGGCTGTAGAGATTTCGTACCGGTGTTTTTAAGGATGAAACCACTTCCTCCTGAAATTATCCTGCGAACATTCCCATTACACGAAGGACACAACTGGATGGGAAGGTCGGACATTGACTGGTTAACTTCAAATTGTTTTCCGCAATCGTCGCAAAGATACTCATAAATAGCCATTCCATTTCTCCTGGTGTTCCGATAAATTTCTGGACAGGAAATCGTGAGCGAAGCGAACAGCTTTAATCGGGAAGGAGGGTTTGCTTTTTCGCTTCGCTCACCGCGATGAGGTGGACAAGCGCTTTACCATGTCCTGTACGATTTCATAGATTTGCAAAAAAGATGCCATATATTGGATAGCAATTTATTAAATGGATTCAAAAGCTTAACAGACGGGCAGGCAGAAGGGGATACGCATTTATATTGCAGTAATGCACTCCTATTGCAATCTCAATTGCAATAGTGCAATGTCACCCCTCCTTGATCCCGAGTTTCTTCATCTTTCTCCAGAGAGTGCTCGGATCAACACCCAGGTCCCGGGCAGTTGCAATCCGGAACCCCTTATTTTTTTTCAGCGCTTCTCTAATGATTACCGCTTCAGACTCCTTAAAATGGTCCTTGAGCACAACAGCATCAGAGCGGGGATCATGAGCCATTGCAGATTCCCTGAATTCTCTCGGCAGATGCTCAACCCCTATTGCATTCCCCCTGCACATAACAAAGGCATGCTCCAGAATGTTCTCCAACTCCCGAATGTTTCCGGGGAAATCATAACTCATAAAAAGCCTGATGACATCATCCGAAACAGAAGATATATTCTTGCCTGTTTTGATGATCATCTTCTTCAGAAAATGATCGGATAACAGGGGGATGTCTTCCTTCCGCTTGCGCAGTGGCGGCAGTTCTATTTTAACGATATTCAGCCTGTAAAAAAGGTCCTCCCTGAAAGATCTCAGGACAACCATGTCCGAAAGATTTCTGTTTGTGGCCGTGATAATGCGCACATTCGCCTTTACGGAACTTGTCGCCCCCAAAGGTTCGTATTCCTTTTCCTGCAGTACCCTCAGCAACTTCGATTGTAAAAACACCGACAGATCACCGATCTCATCAAGGAACAGTGTACCGGCTTCCGCCATTGCAAAACGACCCGGCTTGTCTTTTTTTGCATCTGTAAAAGCCCCTTTTTTATAACCGAACAACTCTGATTCGAGGAGGTTGTCCGGAAGCGCCCCACAGTTAAGAGCAATAAAAGGCCCCCTCTTCCTCTTGCTCAGGTTGTGTATCGCCCGCGCAAAGAGTTCCTTTCCTGTTCCGCTCTCTCCCTGAATCAGGACAGTGCTTTCGCTTTCTGCAATATCAGGTAGGATATCAAAAATTTCAAGGACTTCATGGTTCTTGCTGATGATATCTTCAACTGTATATTGGCGCGATATTTCTTTTTTCAGCGCTTCAAACGCGGAGAGGTCCCTGAAAGTCTCAACGCCCCCGATGATCTGCCCTTTGTCATCTTTCAGGACTGCCGTACTGATAGAGACAGGGATGACACTGCCTTCCCGGTTAAGGATATTCACATGCCTGGCAATAATCTCTTTCCCGGTCTTAAGGGTTTCCCTGAGGGCGCACGCAGTCTGGCAGATATTGGCATGGAAGACGTCAAAACACTTCTGACCGATCGCTATTTTAGGAGTGACTCCTGTAATACGTTCAGCGGCGCGATTGAAGGATGTGATATTCCAATCCCGGTCTACTGTGAAAACCCCGTCTGCAATGCTGTCGAGGATTATCTTGGTGGTTATCGACTGTATCATCGCTTGCGAAGTCTCAAAATGGACTTTGGATGAACCATAAAATCTCCCCTTTCCCCTCTTTGCCAAAGAGGGGCATAAGCCTTTCTTTGGCAAAGGGAGGTCAGGAGGGATTTTTTAAATAATTCCCTTGCTGTCATTAAACTGTCACTGCTCTTCATCGCTTCGGACCTGCATCGCTCAGCTCACTTATTAATGGCTGCATCCGCCTATCTGTGAATGTCCTGAACAACACTGCTGCGGCGTAAAACCCGGCAGTTTATCGGACTCCAGCATTCTCATATTCTCGGCGATCGTTGATGCCTTGGCCTGAAAAACCTTAATCCCCAACTGATTCAGCTTGGAAAGGGCGCCCATGCCTATGCCGCCCACGACTATCGCATCTACTTTTTCATTGTTCAATGCCTTCAGCGGATTGCATGCGCCGTGCTCGTGATGCTGGTCACTATTGGAGATTGTCCTGACCGCACTGTTATCAGTTTCGACGACAATAAATACCGGCGCTGAACCAAAATGTCCATAAACCAGACTCTCCATACCATCGGCCTTTTCAACAGGAAAACATACTTTCATTTTCTTTTCTCCTCAATTTTTTCTGCCCTCTTAAAAAGAGGTTTCTTGGTATTCGCAAAGTTTTGACAGCGACGAGCATGTAAAACTCATACTTCTTTTAGATCTCGCATCTTCAATCCTTAAGTCTTTCCATACCTCATTAAGATCCGTCATAGGGATACCCCGTGGTTTAAAATAGGCAGAACCCGGTCTGCATGTAACGCATCTGCCTTTTTTTGGACGCGGCATACTTTTATTATTGGCATATGCTCATTACTTTGTCAACAGTATTTTTTGTCTGAAGGCAGCACTCCCCGGAGAACAGGGTATATGGCTCGATTTCTGAATCAAAATCACGGGTAACCTTGATGAGACCGAAGACGAAGCGGAGGTCTCAGCTTTGAACTCTGCATTAACATTGAAGTCAGAAAAAAGGCTTGAACAGAAACACAGGCAGTTTTTTGAGTCAGAAATTGAGTCATATACTTGCCAACAATACTCTGGGCAGCAATGATGAGGGATACAGACTGTTTGTTATTTATTCAGTATCTTTGCAGCGTCTTTTGCAAAATAGGTGAGGATAATATCTGCGCCGGCCCGTTTGATCGAGGTAAGTATCTCCATCATTACGCGCTCTTCATCAATCCAGCCGAGTCGTGCCGCAGCCTTTACAAGAGAATACTCACCGCTCACATTATAGGCTGCCACAGGCAGATCAAAAGCGTCTTTTACGTCGGCAATAATATCAAGATAGGAAAGAGCGGGCTTGACCATGACAATGTCCGCGCCTTCTTCGATATCAAGCGCAATCTCCCTCAGTGCCTCCCTCCTGTTGGAGGGGTCCATCTGGTATGAACGTCTGTCTCCGAATTGCGGGGTTGACTCTGCCGCTTCTCTGAAGGGACCGTAAAAGGCCGATGCATATTTTGCAGCATACGACATAATGGGCAAGTCCGGGAAACCTTCTCCGTCAAGGGCCTTGCGGATTGTATCAACCCTGCCATCCATCATATCTGAAGGGGCAACCATATCAGCGCCTGCCTTCGCATGCGAGACAGCCTCTTTTGCAAGAAGCTCAAGTGTCAGGTCGTTTTCAACATCGCCATCCTTAATTAATCCGCAATGGCCGTGGCTTGTGTACTCGCACATACAAACATCGGTAATCACATACAATCCGGGCAATGCATTCTTTATGGCCTGCACCGCCTTCTGGACAACCCCTTTTTCATCGTATGCGCCGGAACCCGTCTCATCCTTATGCTCCGGGATGCCGAAGAGGAGAACAGCTGGAATTCCAAGGGAAGAGACTTCTTTGGCATGCCTTACCACTTTGTCAACGGACTCCTGAAAACATCCGGGCATAGATGATATTTCTTTTCTGACGCCTTTGCCGAATGTAACGAACAAGGGGTAGATAAAATTATCAGGAGAAAGCGAGGTCTCCCTCACCATTCTCCTGATGGTCTCGTTTTTTCTTAGTCTTCTTGGTCTGTGTACTGGAAACATCGATATCCGGGGGTATTAATGTCCGCAGGAGCCGCCTGAAGAACCACAACAACCGCCGGGTTCACATGAAGATGAGGCGCCGCCGGTAAACATAAACCCCTCGCCATCCTCGCCCACATAATAATCAAGTCCTCTCCCGGTAAGGCTGGTCAAAGTGTCTTTGTCCATATATACCTTCAGTCCGTCCTTCTCTACGACTTCATCGTCAGGCAATTTTTCTTCCTGCAAATTCATGCCGTAGGAAGGTCCGCAGCAGCTTTCGCCGGCTATAAATATCTTGATACCCCAGGCAGCTTTGCCTTCATCGGCGAGTATTTCTTTCGCCCTTTCTGCAGCCTTTTCTGTAATTATCATTCTCTGATACCTCCAAAAGTGTAATACTTTAGAATAATTAAAAATTTATAAAAAAAGCAACCGGGCAGAGTCGATCAGACCCTGCCCGGTTGCTTATCACCTGCCTGTAAACCCCTTGAAGCTGCTATCGAACTCATCGGAGCATCTTCTTCGCCGCTACTCCCTCATCTAAAATTGTAACTTCAACGCGCCTGTTCTGCTGTCTTCCTGCCTCCATCTTATTGCTCGCTATAGGAAAGCGTTCACCATAACCCTTTGTGGCAATCCGCTCGCTCAGAACACCTCTCACAGTCATAGCCGCTCTCACAGACTGCGCCCTCTTCCGCGAGAGGTTCATATTATACGAGTCGCTGCCGACACTATCGGTAAAACCTTCAATCAGAATATTCCGTTTCGGATGCTTCTTCAGGAACTCCGCGAGGATGTTTATCGTCCGTTTGGCACCCGGCATCAGAGCCGACTTCCCTGTTTCAAACAGGATATCTCCCAGAGTAAGAACAACTCCCCTGTCGGTCTGTTTGGCCTGCAGGTCCTTAAGTTCGTTTTCAAGCTGCTTCCTCTGCGCCATGGCTTCGTCCATCTTCATACGGGCCATTTCCATCTCAAGTCTCTTGGACTGTGCCTCCTTCTGCGCCTTATCAAGCTCTGCGGTCTTTGCCTCAGTCTCTTTCCTGGCATTTTCCGCTTCACGTGCCTTTGCCTCGGCTTCGGTCTTTGTCCGTTTGATCTCCTCTTCCTTTGCCTCCGCCTCTTTTTTGGCTTTCTCCAGCTCGAGTGCCTTTGCCTCGGCCTCATCTCTTGCCCGTTTGATCTCCTGCTCTCTTGCCTCGGCTTCTTTTCTGGCTATTTCAGCCTGGCGGGTCAGGGTTTCTGCTTCGCCCTTTGTCCGTTTAATCTCCTGCTCTCTTGCCTCGGCTTCTTTTCTGGCTATTTCAGCCTGGCGGGTCAGGGTTTCTGCTTCGCTCTTTGTCCGCTTGAGCTCCTCTTCCTTTGCCTCAGCCTCTTTCCTGGCTGCCTCAGCCTGGCGGACTAAGACCTCTGCTTCGCCCTTTGCCTGTTTAATCTCCTGCTCCCTTGCCTCGGCATCCTTCCTGGCCAGAGCCGCCTGACGTGTTAAAGCCTCAGCCTCTATTTTTGCATGCTCAATCTCAAGCCCCCTTGCCTCTGCCTCTTTTCGGGCCACATCCGCCTGACGTGTTAAAGCCTCGGCCTGTCCTTTTGCGTGTTCGATTTCAAGGGCCTTTGTTTCAGCCTCCTTACGGGCTATCTCATTCAACCGAGCCAACTCTTCAGCCTCTTTCCTGGCCTGTTCCAACTGAAGGGCCCTCGCCTCTGCTTCTTTTCGGGCAATATCTGCCTGCTGAGCTGAAGCCTCAGCCTCTTTCCTGGCCTGCTCAACCTGGAGAGCCCTCGCTTCCGCTTCTTTCCGGGCAGTATCTGCCTGACGAGCCAATAGCTCGGCCTCAGCCTTTGCGCGTTCGGTTTCATGAGCTTTTGTCTCGGCATCCTTCCTGGCACGCTCAGCCTCCCATGCCCTCGCTTCCGCCAACCCTATGGCCCGTTTTGTTTCAAGTTCCCGGGCCTGCAATATAATCCTGTCTTTCTCCTTACTGAGTTCTTCCGACTCTTTATCGGCAAGCTTTTGTTCAGCAAGAGCAACAGCAATCTGGGCCTTTCTTTCTGCGAGATAGGAAAGATAGTTTTTCTCCTCAACGTTCTTTGCCTGCTCAGCTTTTTGCAATGCCTGGGCAGCCTCATGCATGGCGACAGGGGCAACTCTATCAACTTCCGGATTGGCCTGGGCTTTTTCATAGGCTGCGCGGGCACTGTCCAGGGCTGCGTTCCTTTCCGGAACTGTCGCACACCCTGATACCAATAACATCAATGTGATAGCGGCTGATAAACCTGTCTTCATCATAATATAGTAGGTATCGAAAAACCTTTTCATGTCATTTTCTCCGTACATGTTGTTATTGTTTTTGCTTTTGTGTCCGCTCAATCTCCTGCCGCAGTGTTTCGATAGCTCCGCGCATCTCCTGGGTCTGTTTCTTTGCCTTAGCCGAAAGCGATTTTGTCTCGGCCAGCTTTGCATCCACAAGGGCTTCTTCCGCCAGCCGTTTCGCCTGAAGAAATTCTTCTTTCTGGACCGCTATCCTCGCAGCACTCAACTTCTCTTCGGCAAGCTTCAGTTCAAGCGGCGCATTGATCGTTGCATTATTGTCCTTTGCCACCTTGATGACCAGCTCTGCGCTCGTTATGCTCTCAACAGGCTCGCCGCCTCCGGATGCGCATCCTGCCATGCCAATTGCAAGCATGATTACTGTTATACCCGTTCTCTGATATAACCCTTTCATACCCAAATCACCTCCTTCGCATTATAAGGAATTAATATATTGCAGCAGACTTTAGGCCATATTGTAAGCGATTCGTTGTCAAAAAAAAAGAAGTTTATTCCTCAAATTTCTCTTGATCGATCAGTTCATGATCTCTCACGCCCAACCGGCCTGTTGCCCGGCAGGCGCCTTGAAGATTATCTGGATTTGTTCAGCCCTTTCAAGGCAGAATATAAGCGGCGGGATTGCAAGATCGAAAAATGAGGGTTGGCGACAGCTGGATATGAGAGGGTTCAGAAGATTCGAACTAATCAGGTACGAAGATAAGACCGGGATATCAGGCATAGGTAAGATCGCTGAGGGGGTCATTTTTTCTTCAGGAAAGTGCGCCCTTGCCTGGACTATCAAAGACATCCCTTCGGTTACAATATATGACTCCGTCGAGCAGGTGATCGCAATTCATGGTCACGACGGCAAGACCGAACTCAAGTGGATTGACAGCGAGTAACTGCCGGGCCCCGCATCTTTAATATATGTCTCTTTAATGTATTCATAATAGAAGGCGCATCCTGCTTACCTTGACCACACAAACTTTCAGCCTCCATTCCCCGAATTAAATTAAGTTAATCCCCATTTCATCCAATTTTCATCTTTGACTATTAACATATATTTAAGCAGAAAGAAAAACTTGTTGGGGAAATATATGGGAAATATGCGTCGGGCTGAGACGTTTGGACAAGTCTTGCACCGACGTATGCGGCAAAAGTTATTACATATCAAAATCAGAAAGGAAACATATGAAAAGAGTACGAGTAGTAATAGGCATAACGGTGGTCCTCTTTACGACGGCCCTGCTCGCAGGTTACAACATAGTAAATGCCACGTCAAGCTACCTGAGTCAGTTTAACAGCAGATACAGCGCCTCCGGAACGGCTCTGAATACTTGCTCGGTCTGCCACACGAGCGCTCCCGCTACAAATCCTTATGGCACTGCCTTCAGGAGCAACTCGCATAACTTTGCCACAATCGAGCCGCTTGATTCAGACGGTGACAGCTACACGAATATTGTTGAGATCAACGCCAGGACTTTCCCTGGAGATGCGGCAAGCCGTCCGGCATCCCAGAGTGACAGAACTCTGCCGACTGTAACTGCTTTCACCATACCGGCAACATCCTCATCTCTGACCGTCTCGATTACATCCTTCACAGCTTCGGACAACGTTGGTGTGGCGGGTTATCTGGTCAATACAAGTTTCGCGAAGCCTCTGGCGAGTGCCGCCGGTTGGAGCACAACCAGGCCCGCAAGCTACACAGCTGCCTCAGCAGGGACCAAGATACTTTATGCGTGGGCCAAAGACGCGGCAGGTAACGTCTCTATGAGCAGAACCGCGGTCGTTATAATCACTGTGGCGCCCTCGACTGATACCACGCTGCCTGCGGTTAACGCTTTTAGCATTCCGTCAACATCCGCGTCTCTGACAGTCTCGATAACATCCTTCACAGCTTCGGACAATGTGGGTGTGACAGGCTACATGGTCAACGAAAGCACGACAAAGCCTTCGGCAAGCGCGGCAGGGTGGAGCGCAACAGCGCCCGCGAGCTACACAGCTGCCTCAGCAGGAGCTAAAACGCTTTACGCGTGGGCGAAAGACGCGGCAGGCAATGTCTCCGCGAGCAGAAGCGCGCTCGGTGACAATAACTCTACACTGCTCCATCCGGAGGCAACCACTCTTCTCAGGTATGGACGGGAACGCAGCCATGCCGGCAGTGTCATGCACAGCAGGCAACGAGGTGCACGGTTCCGTTCATTATCAGTGGCAGGGACAGGCGCCCTATGCCATCAGCGGACCCTGATACAGGGCAAGCTGAACACAGCGGTCAACAGCTACTGTGTAAATATCCTCGGCAACTGGAACGTCTGCGGCAACTGCCACGCCGGACTCGGAGCAAAGCCCGAGGCCACAGCTACAGCGGCACAGCTCGCGAACATCGACTGCCTGGTCTGCCATCAGAAGGATTACAAGAGGAAGAAGGTCAACGGCGTATTTGTACCCGATACCGCAAACATGACAATCACTATGGACCAGGCGGTCCAGACAGTCCACAAGCCTGTCAGGGCCAACTGCCTACAGTGTCATGCGAAGGCCGGCGGAGGAGACAATAACAAGCGCGGTGATATAGCACTTGCCCATGCAAATACGACCGATAGAAACTTCGACGTTCATATGGCAACAACAGGCGCTAACCTCACCTGCCAGAGCTGCCATACCACGCAGAACCACAAGATCGCAGGAAGAGGGTCGGACCTCAGGGAGACCGATCTCGATGTTGCAGTGACCTGCACGAATTGTCATACGAACAAACTCTCCTCGACAGGGTCACGCAACTGCGGACGTTAACAGGCATGTGAATAAGGTGGCGTGTCAGACTTGCCACATTAAGGCATATGCCAGGAACGCCTCGGATACGGCTGCAAATGAGTCGACCGAGATCTATAGAGATTGGACCAAGTCCGAATGGAGCGCTACCAATAATCGTTGGGAACCGGCTATGACCCGGGCAAGCGACCTGAAGCCGGCTTATGCTTTCTGGAACGGATACAGCTATAACCACAACCTGAATGAGACGGCTGTCATCGATCCCGCAACGGGAAGATATCCCACCTCACGGCCGGAGGGAGGGATCAATGATGCGAACAGCAAGCTCTTCCCGTTCAAATATAAGACTGCGCTTCAGCCGTTTGCAACGAACCTGAGCAGACTCATCGCGCTTGACACGGGAGTATTTATGGGAACCGGCGACATCGTTGCCGCTGTCAAGCAGGGCCTTACAAACATGGGGCTTAACTCGGCGGAACGCTATTCTTTCGTCGAGACCGATACCTACCAGCTGATCACTCATGAGGCGATGCCTTCGTCGCAGGCACTTGTCTTGCAATGAGTGCCACGGCTCTACAGCGACCCAGGTGAATTTGAAGAATATGGGTTATGTGCTTGAAAGGCTCCGGAATCTTCTGTATGCTCACAGTGCCACGAACGCGAATCGAACCCCGGGCTTCACATCGGTCCATAGCAGGCATGTCAGAGGAGAAGGAATCGACTGTTCAGGTGCCACAACTTCACAAGGGCTTCGTCCCTCTCCTGCTCCGACTCGACAACTACACACTCAGCGTCACAAAATCCGGAACAGGAAGCGGAACTGTGACACAGCAGTCCTGCAGGAATCAGCTGCGGCAGCGATTGTTCGGAAAGCTACTCGGCAAACACGCAGGTTACCTTATCGGCATCAGCAGCCGGCGGTTCTGTCTTTGCAGGATGGAGCGGCAATTCGGATTGTTCCGACGGCGTGGTGACCATGAATGCGGCAAAATCCTGCACTGCCACGTTCACACTTCAGCAGACAAGCATTGTGCCCGATATATCGGCTCCGTCTTCTGTCGGCTTCAGCACGACCGTAATAGGCCGCTCAAGCACAAAGTCAATCACAATTTCAAACAAGGGGAAAGGCGTCCTGACGGTGACCAAAGTCGATGTTACAGGAACAAACGCAGCCATGTTCAAACCCCTTTCTACTTTCTTCATCGTTTCAACGTTCATCCTCATACTCTCTCAAAGTCAGCTTCTCGCCGACTTCCAAAGGAAGCAAGACTGCGACACTGCGGATCTACTCAAACGATCCGGACTCACCGACAAAGAGCATTGCTCTCAGCGGCTCAGGCAGCAGCAGCGACGACGATTAAAAACTCCCTTCCGTGATACTTGCAGGGGGAGCTTAGGCTCCCCCTTTTTTGTCAAGCAGCATTCTCGGGATATGTTCGTTGTGGTTAATTTTGGGACAATACGCTCTCCATGGCGGAGATGGAATTATGAAAACAACCTGAACAGAAGGAATGTCACCAATGCGCCCATCAGACTGCCGAGGACCACTTCCCATACTGTATGCGCTCTTGTTACAACCCTGCTGTGAGCTATAATGACGGCAATTACAAAAGAAAGGAGAGATGCGACAAAATTTTCAGTCAGATATGTCGTTGCCACCCACGCGGAAAATGCAAGCGCTGAATGTCCGCTCGGCATACCACCCCGTAAAGGAAGGCCCTTCCCGAAATATGTCTTCGTTATGACAACGAGCATTAGAACAAGTATAAATGCTATTCCCGTTATCTCTTCCTTGGAATGCTTTGTGACATGCAGTCCGTCCTTGAAAACATCCTGCAGATAGGGAAAGAGTATTATATAACCGATGACCGCAGCACCGAATGCAGTTACAAGCACGGCGCCGGCTGCCATGTCTTTTGCCACACGCGCCTTTTCACTCTGTCCGGGAGAAATAATGTCGACAACCGCTTCTATGGCTGTATTGAACATCTCCGCGAGAATCACCGCAATAACGGACAGTGAGATGATGAGGAACTCAGTCTTTGTAACACCGAGGATATAACTCACCAACAGGACAGCGACCGCCGCGAAAAAATGATAGCGGAGATGACGCTGGGTCTTTGCAGCATAAAGTATCCCCTCAATAGCAAAATTAGCGCTTCTTAACCATTGTTTGAAGGGCATATGAGATTAGTCCTCAGATGATTTTCTTACTGCCTTATTGTCGAATTCTGTTCCTGCAAGAACCTGGACAACTCTTTTATAAGACCGGCATTTGCCTTATGCGTCTTCACAGCCGCTCTTAGATACATATTATCAGGTTCTTTATTGTATAAGAAATATCCGAGCAGCAAGCCTTTCTTCCTGAGCCGCTGATAGACTTCGACTGCCTTGTCCATTTTCAGGAGATAGAAATTGACGTCAGATCGCAGGAAGTCAATCCCCAGTTTCCTGAATCCTCTTTCAAGAAACTGTTTCTCCCGCCGAACAGTCAGGGATGTCTCTTTTCTGTAAACATCGTCCTTCAGCGCGATGACAGCGGCCCTCTGTGCAAGACTGTTAACTGCGCATGGCCCCTGGACAGTCCTGATGCTTTCAGCAATGTTCCGGGGGAATACACCATATGCTATTCCCAGGCCTGCAAGGGCATAGAAAAAAGACATTGTTCTCAGCACAATCAAAAAAGGATTTTCCACGACTTCCCCGATTATTGTATTCTCAGGGCAGAAATCCATGAATGCCTCATCAATAATGAGCTGACTCTTCAGCTCTTTCGCCGCATCGGCTATCTTTTGGATATCTTCCTTTTCCAGTGAAATCCCTGTGAGGCCATCCGGGTTGCCGAGAACGATCATGGATGGAGCATGAGCCGTAAAGAATGCAATGAAATCATCGGCATCGATAGCGAGACTATCCCTATCCTCTGCATCATACCATACCGCCTCTGCGCCTGAAAGAATGCACGTCTTTTCATATTTAGAATCATAAGGCCCGGCAATCAGGACTCTTCCGGGTTGCAGAGCCCGGACTGTCAGAGAGAGCAGTTCCATACGGTCGCTACCGCAAATGACCATTTCCGCGTCCGCCCCATGGAACTTCCCGATCTGTTTTCTCAGTCTCTTTGCCTCAGGGTCAGGATAGTTATGAAGGTATTTCAGGTGTTTTCTCAGTTCAGCCTTTATCTTCTTCGATACACCCAGGGAATTTGAAGGAGTACTGAAATCAATGACCCTCCGCTCCGGTATCTTCAGCTCCTCAGCAAGCCTGTAGATGTTATCATCAGTGTCCATTTCATTAAAATTCATGCGAGAATCCTTTCCTGCATTATTGAGAAAATCCCTCCTAACCTCCCTTTACCAAAGGGAGGAATTTTACCCCTCTTTGGCAAAGAGGGGTAAGGGGAGATTTCCTGAACAGTCTGTATTCAATTATACGACAGGTTATTAGTATACTTAAATGTCGCAAAAAAGAGATTTTTCCACTTCGCTCGCAATAACAGCAGAGACGAAAGACACTGTTAAATATATCTTCCTCTCTGTGATACACTACACCATGATATCGAAAAGCGGTCTCATCGATGAACTGCAAAAACTTTACAGCAGCAAAAAAAGAGAGATTACTGCCCGGCTTAAAGATTTTCGAAAGTGCCGGCGGGAAAGCAGCGATGAGGATATATTCAGGGAATTGGCGTTCTGCCTTCTCACGCCGCAGTCAAAGGCAAAGTCCTGCTGGAACGCCATCAACCTGTTGGATGAGAGTAATCTTTTATTAAGCGGGAGTCCCGACAGGATCAGGCTGATCTTGAAAAAATTCGTCAGGTTCCACAACAAGAAAGCCGAATATCTTGTGAGAGCAAGGGTCTTGTTCACAAAGGACGGCAGAATTTCGATCAAAGAACTGCTGGAGAGTTTTCCGGATGTTTATCAATGCAGGGAATGGCTGGTGAAAAACCTGACAGGACTCGGATACAAGGAAGCCGGTCATTTCCTGAGGAACATCGGGTTTGGCGAAAAAATCGCTATCCTTGACAGGCACATCCTGAGGAACCTCTGCTCTCTCGGGGTCATCGAAGAAATTCCAGCGTCCCTGAGCGGGAAGAAGTATCTCGAGATTGAAAAGAAGATGGCCGATTTTTCCGAAGAGATGCATATTCCTCTTTCCCATCTCGACCTCTTGCTGTGGTCCAAGGAAACAGGGGAGATATTTAAATAGTTACAGTGTGACGGTCAAGTCTACAGCCTGGTAGCCTGAGAGGAATTTCTTTCGCAGCACCTTTATTCTGATAGTGTCCCCTTCTTTTCTGTCGAACATGAAGATCCTCACGTCCTCGATGGCTTCAACCTTCCAGTCGTCAAGGGAGACAAGAATGTCGTCCTTTTTCACTCCTGCATTCCTGAGCCTGCTGCCCTGGATAATGTCATCGACTCTCAGACCTCCTTCCGTCTCTTTCAGGACGACCCCAAGCTTCAGCGTGGCAGGCGGCCGCAGCGGCTCGGGGAAAAGCACATAGTCGGCTATGTCCTTCTCGGGTGTCTGCGATGCAGGCAGAAGTGTCACATAGGGTTTCGCATTCAATCTCAACATGCGCTTCGGGATTCCATAGCCGTGCATGATATGCCCCGAACCTGCAAGGACCACCATCTGGTAGTCCGGGTTTTTCTTCAGGTACGCGTCAGCGGTCTGGGCCATGGTCTCATCCCAGAGAATCTGAGACTGGTAAAAGAACTCGAAGTTGGCGCTGCTGGCGCGATTTGCGTGCGACCTGAAGACCATGCTGAGCAGGTTTTTGTAATCCTCATCAGCCATATCCATCCCTTCGGGGATCTCCCGCTTCTCCAGATAATCCAGGCTATCGAGACCTTCCTTTGCAACCTTCTTGGTGATCTCCGACCATTGATTCAGGGCTATAACAGGTATGTTTTTTGCCTTTGCAAATTCGATGATCTCCCTGTAGAGGTTATAATCAAATTGCCATCTCTTGAAATATTCCGTCGATTTCAGGAACTGTTTTTCATCGACGCCCCCTGCAAGGTAATCATTGATCGCCTTCTGAAAAGGCCTCTGAAACATCTCCATGCCGATGGCAAACTTCCTGCCTTGCTTATAGAGTTCCATGATGACCCTGAGTTCGATTTTATGGTCTTCGTAATTCCCGTGTCTCTCTCCTATGTAGATAACAGGCTTCTGAGATATCCGGGCTATGATCTCATCAAGATGCATGGTCTGCTGAGGCTGAATCCCCCTCACAGTACCGTCCAGGACAAATCTCATACCCTGCTCCGTCTCTCTGATGTTCTTCTCCATATTTTTTCCCTTTTCAAACCTCAGAGAAGAGTATTTTCCATAATGAAAGATCTTCCTGCCGACAGCATCAGCCTCTTCTCTGGAAGAGGCATGGGCAACAGCAACAACCTTTGACGTATTCAGGGGATTTCTCCTTACATTGACGGAGAATCCCGTGCCGGGGGCCTCCATCTTGCCGAAAAGGCGTTTCAGCACCGGACTGTCGTTACCTAATACAAGCAGGGAAGACGACCTTATGTCCTCATCAGTGATATCCATTTCGTCTTTGGCTTCAAACCCTTCACTCTTGAAGACATTAATGAAAGAACCGTACAATTCCTTCTGTTCGTCGGGAATCACAATTACTCTCTTGCTGTCGCCAAGCAGCCTCGATATAACAGGCGGCAACTCTTCCGGCGGCATTCTTCTCATCACATCATAATCCGGATCTACAGCCATCTCCCTGGGGTCTCCATCCACAGGGATTTCGACTGTTTCCCTGCTCTTTTCTACATGCATAATTTTATTCAATGTTCCCTTGTCAGTCGTTATTCTGCACCGCCAGGTCCAGAGAATAAGGTTCATCGTTCTGGAACAACCTGAAATGATACGGTAGGCACACCCTTTACAACTGTAACCGCAGGGTCCTTAATAATGACCGCCGGTATTCCCTTCCTGTTGACCCACTGGCTGAAAAAAAACTCAAGATCCTTGCCCGATTCTTTTTCAAATATGGATCTTATATCATCCCAGGAGGTCTCCTGAAATTGCCTTTCTTTGGCAAGACTCTTCACGGCATTGGAAAAGACTTCATCGCCCAGGAGTTTTCTCAGCATATGAAATACCATTGCGCCCTTGCCGTATCCGACAGCCTTTGATGCAAAATCCGTTCTGCCGATAAAATCCCTCAGGGGGAAATCCTTGTCAGCGTGGACATAACTCGCATAATCCGTCAAAATATTCTTTCTGTACTGCCTGCCATTCCCTTTCCGGTCCTCGTAGAGATGGTCTGAGAGATAGGCTGTCAAACCTTCCGACCAGTTGCCCTTCGCAAAGTCGACATAGACACTGTTTCCAAACCATTGATGCAGCACCTCATGCCCCAGCGCTGTCTCGGCTATAAACGGAAGGCGTAAAATATCACGCCCGAGGAGTGTGAAAGTCGGCATGGAATATCCTGTCGGCAGAAAATTTTCAACAATTGAAAAGCGTTTGTAAGGATAAGAGGAAATCAGGCCGGAATACAGCTTGATATATTTTATTGCATATTCAATGTACGTTTTTCCAAGCCGTGCATCTTCAGGGAAAAAATAGGCATAGATGCTGATACCGTTAAAGGACTCCTTCAACTCGGTATATTTTCCGGCCGCCAGGGTTATCTCATTCAACGGGTTGGAAAAGGTGAAAGAAAATTTTCTTCCGTCTGCGGAAGAAGCAATTGCGACGTCATCAGCCTCTGAAATGCCGGTAAAGCCCTCGGGCATCAAAGCCTCGAGATGATACAAAGCCATTCCTGAAACAGAAGGATACCAAGCGCGGGTAAGTGATATTCCTTTGCCGCTTACAAGATTGGCTGAGACAACGCCTGCATTTTCGAGGCTGCCGTTTTCACGGCCATCGCCAAAGGTCATCTCATATTCGATCTCTGCAGCGCCCCTGCCTTTCAGTTCAAGCAGATCGGTCCCGGCATCCGGAGTAACAGGCCGGCCGTTTACCTTTGCAGAAAGCACCTTCAGGTCTCCGACGGATATTGTTATAGCTCTGTCCTCCTGCAGCGTTATCACCGCGGTTCCCTTCAGGAGATTTCTTTCGAGATCGAATGAGACGGACAGTTTATATAGGGGATAAGAAGTTGATGCTTCTGATGACGATACAAATAATATGAGTAAAAGCGGAAGGATAATATATTTTTTCATTAATTATTTATTATAACCTACCGAGGAGTTCATAAGTATAGACATATTATAAAGGAGGGGATTAAACCTATAGCTGAACGCTTACTGGTTTGTGTGTACTATACAGCTTATTCCATACCTGCCCCAAACAGATATTTCAAAGCACAGGAGAACAAGGTATATGGCTCGATTTCTGAAGCAAAATCACGGGCAACCTTGATGAGACCGAAGACGAAGCGGAGGTCTCAGCTTCGAACTCTGCATTAACATTGAATTCAGATAAAGGTCTGGGCAGAATAGCAGGTAGTTTTTTGTTTCAGAAATTGAGTCATATACCTTTTCAATACTAAAAAGAGCTTATTCAGAAGATTCCGGCACAACTTTCTTGAACAGGTGTAAGGCACTCTCAAAGCAGTTCAGGATTTCCAGCGCTCTCACACTTTTGGTCCATTCATAATGTCTTTCCAAAAATGATTTTAATTCTTTGGCCTCTTCGCCGCCTGCCAGGGGAAGCGGCTGGACATAGGAATGATTCAGTTTATAGATGAGTGAGTCGGACTCATCATATATATAGATAATCCCGCCGGACATGCCTGCACCGACATTATATCCCACCTCGCCCAATACGACCACAGTTCCTCTCGTCATATATTCGCAGAGGTGCTGACCCGTGCCTTCCACAACTGCAATCGCCCCGCTGTTTCTGACTGCAAAGCGTTCGCCTGCCCTTCCGGCTGCGTAGAATTCCCCGCCCGTTGCGCCGTAAAGCACGGTGTTGCCCACAATTATATGTTTGTGCGGCTCCGAAAGCCCGTCGGGCCTGATAACGATTCTGCCTCCATACATGCCTTTGCCCGCATAGTCATTTGCTTCGCCTATTAATGTAAGGGAGAGCCCCCTGTGATTAAATGCGCCAAAGCTTTGCCCTGCTGTTCCTCTGAAAATCACCCGTATGGTATCAGCGGGAAGACCGGCGTCTCCATATTTCTGAGATATATGATAATTGAGCTTCACCGGCACACTCCTGTTTATATTCCGGATTGAGTATTCCTTTTCAACGGGCTCTGCTTCTTCTATATTGTTCAAAAGATCTTTCAGTATCAGATCATTCATGGACGAAGACGGATTATCGTTGCGCTCTGCCATACACATCCTCGGGAGTTCGTCATTCTCAAACTGACAGAGGCCGTTCAACTTGATCCTCTTCGCCACAGGGTGCTTATCGGACGTATCACATGTGAGCAGGTCTGTTCTGCCTATTATCTCAGACATGCTTCTGAACCCCATCCCGGCAAGTATCCCCCTCACCTCGCCTGCTACAGACCTGAAGTAGAGGATAATGTCCTCAGCCTTGCCTTTAAATCTCTTTCTCAAAAGTTCATCCTGTGTAGCAATGCCTGTGGGACATGTATTGGAGTGACACTGTCTTGCCATGATGCACCCCGCTGCGATCATCGTGGCAGTGCCGCATCCGAATTCTTCAGCCCCGAGAAGCGCTGCTATTATGATGTCCCTGCCTGTCTTGAGCCCTCCGTCAACTCGCAGAGTCACCCTGCCCCTCAGACCGTTTTCTACAAGCACTCTCTGCGTCTCTGCGAGCCCCGCCTCCCAGTAGTTGCCCGCATTCTTTATGGATGTGATAGAGGCTGCGCCGGTACCGCCATCGCACCCGCTGATCTGTATGATGTCGGCATAGGCTTTGGCTACACCGGCAGCTACTGTTCCCACGCCGGCCTCCGACACAAGTTTCACACAGACTTTTGCTTCAGGGTTTGCTTCTTTCAGGTCATTGATGAGCTGAGCAAGGTCTTCAATGGAATAAATGTCGTGGTGAGGGGGTGGGGAGATCAGTATCATGCCCGGACTGCAATGCCGGAGCTTCGCAATATATTCAGTGACCTTCTCCGGCGGCAGAAGTCCGCCTTCACCCGGTTTTGCGCCCTGGGCCATTTTTATCTCAAGTTCACGGGCGGAAGCAAGATACGCCGGCGTAACGCCGAACCTGCCGGATGCTATCTGTTTTATTGCGCTGTTCTTAATAGTAGAATATCTCGCCGGGTCTTCTCCTCCTTCTCCGCTGTTGCTTCTTATGCCAAGCCTGTTGCACGCTTCGGCAATCGTCTCATGGGCCTCAGGCGAAAGCGCCCCAATCGACATGGCTCCGGAGAAGAAACCGCTTCAAGGATCTGGTCTTCCGGCTCGACTTCTTCCAGAGGAAGATGAATCGCCCCGTTTGTAATCCATGAGATGCCGTATAAAGATGAGCTCTTCATTGGATAATCTGGAAAAGTCTCTGAATATCTTCTCATCTTTCTCCCTGAGAAACTTATGCAGGGTCGAAACAGGTGGGGGCGCCCACGCATGCAGTTCCCCGTCTCTCCTGAACCTTATAGTCCCTGTATTCTCAAGGACAGGCTCGGGATGATCAAACCCGAGGGAATGCCTTTGCAGGAGTGACTGCTCTATTTCCTGTAATCCGTCCGCCTCGATAGTGACCGGCGTCCCGGTGAAGTATTCTTCAACAAAATCCTTGTTGAGGCAAAGCGTATCGAACAGATGAGAACCATAGTATGAGCTGAGAGTCGATATGCCCATTCTTGATATCACTCTGAAGAGTCCTTCTTCAAGGGCTGTTCTATAATTGAGAACAGCTGTTTCAAAAGGGACGTCGATAGTTCCCTTGTCGCACATTTCCCTGATCGTCTGCAAAGCAAGATATGGATAAACAGCCGAGGCATTATATCCTATGAGACAGGCCATATGATGGGAATCCCTTGCCTCTCCTGTTTCCATAACGAGGCTTGCCCTGTTGGCAATGCCTTCGGTCTGGAGCGCTTTAAAAGAGACTGCCGCTGCAAGCAGACATGGGATGGCAAGCCTGTCTTTTGAAATGTCCCTGTCCGAGAGCACGATGATTTCTGCTCCGCCTCTTGCCGCATCAACAACTTCCCGCCCGAAGTCTGTTGAGGGCTTCTGCAAGATGGTCAGCCGAAGGCAGTTTTTGAAATGTTATGGGAATTCTCATCGTCTTGAATATCTTCTGGTTATCTATTTCATACATATCCTCATCGAGAAGGATAGGGGATTCGAGCCTGAGCCTCCTTGCCTGTTCAGGAGATTCGACGAGGAAGTTCCTTTTGTAGCCGATGTTCATTCTCAGTGACATAACCATCCGTTCACGTATGGAATCGATGGGAGGGTTTGTCACCTGTGAAAACCGTTGTTTAAAGTATCTGAAGAGGAGTTGGGGCTTCCTGGCGAGGGCCGGCAACGGAGTGTCGTCTCCCATTGAATATGTCGGCTCCTTTGCCTTCATTGCCATCCCCTTCAGGGAAAAGTCGACCTCTTCCGTGGTATATCCAAAGGCCTTCTGCTTCCTGACAAGATCGGGAAGGCAGAATAATTATTTGTACCCTTTGCCTGCAGCTTTACAAGAAACCGGTCTGTCCATTCCCTGTAAGGTTTGCGGGAGGCAAGACTCCGCATAATTTCCTCTGTATACCGGATGTCGCCGGTTGAGAGGTCCACTGAAAGCGTATCTCCGGGCCCGAGTCTGTCCTTTTTTGCTATCTTCCTTCCCGCAAGATCTATCATGCCGGTCTCGGAGCCGAGTATCAGGATGCCGTCTTCAGTCAGGGTATATCTCATGGGTCTGAGGCCGTTTCTGTCGAGGTGAGCCATGACGCGATCGCCGTCAGAGAGAACAATAGCCGCAGGACCGTCCCAGGGCTTCATGAGAAAGGATTGGTAAGTAAAGAAGGCCTCTGCGTTCCGCCGCTCATCATGCTCCGGATACTCACAGCATTCCCAGGCAGGAGGTATGCAAAGATTGATGGCGTGTTCAGGAGAGAGACCGGAAAACATGAAGAGTTCGACAATCTTATCGAGAGACGCCGAATCGCTTTCATCTCCGGAGAGGACCGGTTTTATCAGATCATTTTCATCGCCGAAATTCTCGTGGAATATATCCGGCTCAATGGATTTGATCCAGTTCCTGTTGCCCTGAATCGTATTAATCTCACCGTTATGCGCCAGCACCCTGAAAGGCTGGGCCAGTGTCCAGTCCGGAAAAGTATTTGTTGAGAAACGCTGGTGGAAGAGGCAGAATGCAGATTCGAGGTGTTCGTTTGTCAGGTCAGGATAGAAACGGTCAAGGTATGGCGCAACAAGCATCCCTTTGTAGACGATTGTCCTGGAAGACAGGGATGAGATGTAGATCGCTTCGCCAAAGGCCTTTTCAATAGCCCTTCCTGCAAGATAGAGCGATAGCTCCCGCCTGTCCTTTTCAATCCCTTTCATATCCAGGAGAAGCTGTTTGATCACCGGTTTTGCAGACAGGGCAGACTGTCCGAGCGCGTCGTCATTCGTCGGCACAGTCCTCCATCCTATCGCGGTGATCCCTCTCTTTTTAAGGATCGGCCTCTATATCAGATTCTTTATTCTCACGAAGGAAGAAGACGCCGACAGCGAGATTGTCTATATGCGATATATTGAATCCTGACTTTTCTATCTCTCTGAGGAAGAATTTTTTAGGCAGCTGAAAGAGGACCCCTGCCCCATCCCCTGTCTTGCCGTCCGCGCCGACAGCCCCTCTGTGCGTAAGATTCTTTACAGCCTCGATCCCCCATTGGACGATCTGATGGCTTTGCTCACCGTTTATCCGGCATACAAAACCAACACCGCATGAGCCTGAATTGTTGACCCCGGAAGGTTTGTTCATAAAAGGATTATATCAAAATCCCAACGGCAATCCCATGCAAATTCCCGTTCAGCAGGCGCGATCTTCTCGCGCCGGCCGTCAGATTATGTTATAAAGGATTTAAAGAAAGGCAGGGGATATGCTAAATTGGTCTAACAGCGGTTCTCAACCTGCCGTTAGACCAATTCAGCGTAATGACTTATTGATTTAGCCTCTGTAATTTAGGCGTTTTCGAACACTTCTTCTTTCTCTTCCATTGCACGTTCTGCTTTACGTCCTTTGTACATTGCCTGCAGGACAATAAAAGCGCCTGTCAAAAGAGCGAATGACATTATTGCAAAGCTGGTGTTCTTCAGTATCTTGACCGTTGTATCAGTCAATGTCTCTATCAGCCCAAGCTGCGAAAGATACACAGGGACCATTAACGCTCTGCTGAAAAGGACTATTACCATTATAACACCCATGACCAGCTTAATCACGAAGGGTTTAACATATGTAGTCCCGATTGCGCCCAGCTGAATGCCGAAAAGAGATCCGGCAAGGATAATACCTGCCAGGCGTATGTCAACCAAACCGTGCAGCGCATACTTGAAAGATCCTCCCAGACCCATCACGAACGCAACCACAAGTTCTGTCGCCGAACCCATCAGGCTGGGTGCGCCAAGCACATAGATCATCGAAGGCACGCCGATAAAACCTCCTACTGCAATAGTCGCCGCAAGCATGCCTGTGGCAAAACCAAGCGGTACTATGAAAAGCAAAGATACTTTTGCTTTAAGGCTTTTGAAATAGACCATGGTCCCCGGGATATTGACCGACTGCACCCACTTTGCGATTGAAGAGAGCTTCTCTTCTGCATCCGCGTTGCCGGACCTGTATGTCTTAATAGCATCACGCAGTATGAGGCCGCCGACTACGGCAAGAACAACTACAAAGGCAACACTTACGTACAGATTGGAGCCTGCATCCCCGAAGGCTGCCTTGATCTTTTCCTGAATGTGAGCTCCGTAGAATACACCTGCCTCTGCAAATACACCGAATACAAGGCCGAGCTTGACATCCACCTGGCCATACTTGGCCCGTTTCATAGCGCCAACCAGGGCCTTGGGAAACTTGTGGCACATGTTGCTTGCCACTGCGACAAGGCCGGGCACCCCCAGACTCATCATGCCGGGAGTCAGGACAAAGGCCCCGCCTGATCCGATAAAGCCGCTGACCAGACCCCCGATAAATCCTACGATAAACAGATACAGCACATTCATGTAATTTAAGTCTATAAAGTTCGCTGCTTCAAAAGGTATGTTATGCATCTCTTTAACCCTCCTTTCCTTATAATCTTGCTCTCAGGCGCGGCTGCGGCTGCGGGCGTTCTCTGTCAACATGCTTCTCTTCCACTACCCTTGTGCGGACAGACTTCCTGGTCGCTTCCACTCCCAATACAGACCAGAAATAACTCGTGAACCCGCCGTGTATGAATGAGATAGCAAAGGCTGTTGCAATCGGCAAGGCTGCATACCATGTCCCTCTGGTGAAGAGCGCCGTCACTGCCGATTGGTTCCAAAACAATGCCGCGTACAGAACACCCGAGAGCGCCCCGTAGACCAGCATCTTTACCACTGGTTTCTTTTTCATACTTCCATACTGCTGTGCCATAATCATCCTCCTTAGCAAAAGAAATTTAGATGTTTTAGAGACGAGGACCAGCGGGCATTTCAGCCCTATCCCAATCATGCAAATCCGTCTTTTGGTCCTTTACGGAACGAATCCCTAAATCCCTTGAATCAATTACTACAAAACTTATATCTACTTCTTTCTCTGCATTGATAAACTTGATGATTTCATCTCTTATAGATCCTTCACACGGTGTAATCTGATATCCTATGCCCTTGGCTTTCAGTTCCTTCAGGGACTCTTCCAACAAAGGTGTCTCAGAATAGTCTTTTGCAAGGTATAAGATATTAACTGCCCGCCCCAATGCGTCTGCTCAGGTTTAATGCGTACTTGGCCGCATCCATATCAGCTTCCATGCCTGTCAATACGAGCAAAACCTTATGGCGTTCATTCAGCATTCTTTTCACGGTCTCAAATCTGCCCTCCTCTGTGAAAGAGGCTGCCGTTATGTCTTCAAATTGTTGTAACAACTCTTTTGTTTCCATAATCAAGACCGCCTTTACCTTATTTACATCTTTATCCCTTATGTATCAACTTCCGTGCCACTGGGCAGCATCTCCTAACGTGTTGATATAGTTAGTAAAAGTGATTTAACGGGAAATGACTGCATAGAAAGTCATGTTGCAACATGCAACCGAAATAAAGGAAGGCGATAAAATATGATTATATTCATGGGGTTACGACGATGTTACAAAATAGGCGAAATTGTTGTATCTTGCAACACTTCCATGAGACTTTCAAATAAGACTTTAAATGAGTGTTCCGGTGGTAATAAATGTCGAACCAGCGTTCAGTATCTCAAAAGATCATAGGCAAATGCCATCTTGCAGCTTTAGTTGAATTCAGGCAAAATATTCTGCATAAGGGTCTGCGGTGAGTCCCGCAAGGCAATGAGATCCGTCATCGTATTTTCGATAAAGGAGCAGTGTCCGTGCAAAATGACATAAGGATATTGGTAGTTGACGACGAAAGAATTGCGGTGAAAAACCTTGAGCATATTCTCAAGAAAGAAGGGTATTCCGTAGTAGGGACGGAAAGCGGTATGAATGCTCTGAAACTTCTGGAAGAGCAGCGGTTTGATGTTGTACTTAACGGACCTGAGGATGGAGAAGGTTGACGGCCTTCAGATCCTGAAAAAATGTATGGAACTTTATCCCGATACCAAAGTCATTATGATCACCGGCTATGCGACTCTCGAAGTCGCTGATGAGGCAATGGAAAAGGGCGCCTTTCACCATATTGCCAAGCCTTTCAAGCTTGAGCTTGTCAGAAGTGTCGTAAGAGAGGCTGTCGAGAAGGTGAGGCAGAAAAGGAAACAGGAGAAATAGCCGAGTTACATCTTCTTAGCAGCACCACATCCGTATTTTGAAGGGCCGATTAGTATGTCCCTCTCAAAATGATTTTTGTAATTTGACTCGTCATTAAGACAGCAAAATGACTGCGTACAATCATAGCTTATATTCAGCTAAGGCGTATTCACTTCCTTCCTGTAATCATTCTCTCTGAACCTGATATAATGGTGCTCAATAAGGCATGAAATAAACATTTTTTTCTTTCATATCAATGTAGGAAGAACCATTACAAGAAAAAAAGCAATAATCCTACATAATATTCAGATGTCTTCCGATACTCTCCTCTATTTTCCAATCGTATAATCTAATTAAATTTTTAACAAATAAAAGGAGGACCACATGCAAGATATATTGGTACAACGAGCTTACACTGCTGTCGAGGAGCATTTTATCAAGACTGGGAGGGCGCCTCACTATACTGAATTGGCAGGAACTCTACAGGTGCCACCCGAAGAAGCCAGGCAGTTGCAGCATAAGGCGGCAGAGTCCTGCATAGGCTGCTGGTTTGTTAAAGACACAGACTATGTCGAGTCTTGGGCGCCTTTTTCCAATGTGCCCACCCAATATCTTGTGACAATCAATGGGGAACAAAAGTGGTACGGCCAGTGAGGGCTCGAAGTGCTGGCCGTGCGCTGGCTTTTCCCTGGTGCGGAGGTCCATATCGACACCCGTTGCCTGGATTGTGGGCAACCCATCAGCATCCGCATGCGTGACGAAGAGATCATCGAAGTCACTCCAC
Source organism: uncultured Nitrospiraceae bacterium (assembly GCA_963725545.1). Lineage (GTDB taxonomy): Bacteria > Nitrospirota > Thermodesulfovibrionia > Thermodesulfovibrionales > SM23-35 > DYFC01. Next base: position 113,026 of record CAVRZG010000025.1, read on the forward strand.
CAACAACCGTAGGACACATGAATATTCCATTTGCAAAGGCTTTAACAGGAGAAGTAACCTGGGGTTCAGCTTGAAGCCGCATGAATCTCTTCCAGTCGGAAGAACACGTGAAGAATTGGTCGCTTTATAATTCCGCTTCGGCTGAGTCCATCATGCCTTTATCCAACTGGGCGACAGTCTTCAGCGGGCCACTATGCAGGAATCGTTTACAGCCAGACTATCTCTCCCGAGTCAATGAATACGCAGGCGAATTGTTATCGTCGTTAAAGAAGCTGGGCAAGACTGGTTCCTTCTGGACCCCAGGATAGCGGTTGGGTATATTTATTAAAAAGGATGCGATATGGTATTTCATATTCCATAGATGGAACAGATTAATAAGAGGAGGGCGAGGTCAAATATCTCGCCCTTTTATAGTTGACTGGGCAACGCGGATACAAAGCCTATGGGTAATATGACCAACAACCAAGAGAACAAAAACTACGAAATAAGGAGCAAATATGAAGACGACAGGCGAAGTACTGGACAATCATTTGATGAGCTTTGGCAAGGGCGACATCAATGGCATTCTCTCCGACTACGCGCCAATGGCTATTTTGTTCACGCCAGCCGGGCCGTTAGTGGGAGTCGACGCTATGAAGCCGTTGTATGAGAGCCTGATAGCTGAGTTCGCAAGACCTGGTTCTTCCTTCGAACTGAAACACAAGTCTATCGAAGGTGAGTATGCCTATATTATATGGACCGCCGAGACGGCCGAAAACAGGTATGAACTGGCGACGGATACTTTCTTCGTGAGGGAAGGTAAGATCGTTGCCCAGTCGTTTGCGGCGAAAATTCTGCCGAAGGGCTGATTGTCGCGGTTCGCCGCCTAAGAAGCATCCCCTCTGACCGCGAACGCCCTCAGCTCAGGGGAACGCCTTGCAAGAAAAAGGAATATTGCCCAACGAGGTGTTCCACCGGATCGCTTACGCTTCCGGTAAATGTGACGTTAAATAATTCTTCTGAGAATCTTCACTCTTGAGCTTTGCCGAAAAACGTCGATGTGTAGGTGACTCCGAGAAAAAGGACATGCGCCTTACGGTACGAATGAAACACAACATTCCTAAGAGTTCTGAGGGGCAAAGATATCTTCCTGGTACTCTATATATCTGAATCTTGATATAGTTGTGTGTAGTACAATAGGAAACAATAATATTTTCAAATAATATCCCAATTGGCTAAGGGTAGATTATAGAAGAAATGTCTAAGAAAACCTTACAAGTGTTATTGGAACTTGCGATTAACTGGGAAACCCAAGCACGTGACTTATTTTCAGATTTTGCAAATCTATTTATCCATGAACCAAAGGTCTACGAGTTCTGGATACAGTTATCAACAGAGGAATCTATGCATATAGGAGTGCTTAAAGACATATTGAATAAGATACCACCAGAAAAGCGTTTGATGGAAGTAGGCAACGAGCAGTGGAACTCCGTAACCCAAGTTGACGAGTTAATAAAAGAAGCTTCTACAAAAAAAGTGCTGACATTGGATGATGCTTATGAACTGGCGCAACAATTAGAGACATCAGAAATAAATGCATTATTTAAAATGTTAGTGATTGATTACCTGCCAGATGAGGAAGGGCATAAGATGATTGTGTCTGAGATTCGTGAACACATTGAGAAACTTATGAGATTTGGAAAAGAATACACGCAATCGCATAGGAGGCTTGTCAAAGCCCGCATAATTCAATAATCACTTCACAAGTAGCGCCTAAAACCGTTCCATCAGATAGGGATGAAGGATACATGATTTTGTATTAATAACTGAGACAAAACTTACGAATAAGCGTCATTCCGCTGCGGAGTTGCGGAATGACGCTTATTCGGCATTGAGAAAAAGCTATGCGCCTTACGGGGCGAGAGAAAAGGAAATATTTCAGAGTGACCTGAGAGGCAAGCATTCTTCCTGTTACAAACGCGTTTTCAAGTCTGATATATTGCTGCGGAGTACAAGTGGGATTGAATTTTGTTTTTACCCAAGACCATTTCATCGCATTTTTATTTTACTTTTTTGCGAATCACTATGTACTATAGTCCTATAAAACTTGTTCCGGATTCTTGATGAACATGTTAACTAAAAGAATTGAGGAATAGGAGGTTAAAATATCTGATCAGCGCATGTGTGTGATTAGCCTTGGAGTTAACAGCCCAAGCCCTCGAGATCATCCAATCCCTTTGTTCCAAGACTTCTCGCGTGGTCTTACAAGAATTAGAGAAAACTTGCTTAAATTCAATTTTCGAGGTGATTTTATCTCATGGGATCAACATTACCCGGAGGGTTCTCCAACCCAGCAACAGGCCCATGGAGCTTACAAACCGTTTTGTTTTTATGAAGTTCAGCAGCGAGGCTACCAACTTATTCTTTGGCTAGATGCATCTATTAAGATCAGGCAACCGCTTGAACCGCTATTCAGGTTGATAAAACGGGATGGATATCTCATGTTTCAGGAATCTCATTCGGTGGGTGCGTATTGTAAGGATGAGGCTCTTGAACCGCTTGGGATAACGAGAGAAGAATCTTTTAAGTTACCGAGTTGCTGGTCGTGCGTATTGGGATTAGATTTAAGTGATCAGAGATCGGCAGAATTTTTGCGGAAATGGAAGGAGAGAGCATCGGATGGAATCACTTTCCCGGGACCTAAGTGGAGCGGCGTTAAGGGCTGGCCTCGAACAGCATCTCCGGATCCGCGTGTTCATGGACATCGTTATGATCAAACTGCTGCAAGTGTAATTGCTATCAAACTAGGCATGGATGCATGGAAATTGAAAGAATATTTTAGCGAATTCTTCAATAATGAAAGAGAGTATGTCCGAAAATATCAAGAATACAAAGATGATACTTGTTCTGAAGCAGACATGGCGCTCTGGAAATGAATTACTTCGTAAGGTTGTGTTTGCCTTAATAAGGATCTTCAAAGAAAAAAGGATATGAGATAAATGTGGGCGCAAAGGAAGGAACTGAAATGAAGATAACATGCCCGACTGATTTTTGGATACTTGCTGTGGCGAATCACGGAAGAAACATAGATAAATGGTGTAGTTTCTTATGATGAAGGCTTTGCTGCACATGATAAAGAAGCGGACGGAGGCAATACGCTCGAATGGGGTTACATTCGCTTATTATAAGGGTATATACGCGAGAAGCATTGTCAGAACTAAGCAGATAATCTGCGAGACGGAAGGACGATTCGAGTTACATACATTGACGTGCGAACGGGATCTGGTGCAAACCCTGTGGTCTCTGAAGACGTTTTACCATTTTTGCGAGATTAGGCCAAGATTGGTTATATATGATGATGGATCCTTGAGCGAAGCCTCCGTAAACATACTATTGGAACATTTCGCAAATTGCCAGATCATCCAGCGCGACAGGTTCCATCGGGATATGGAGGATTTCTTAAAGGCTTACAGAACCAGCCTGGAATACAGCAAAATAAAGTCCTTCTATTGCGCCCTCAAGTTGTTCGGTCCGATGTTCTACACGAAGTCAGAGTACTTATTATATCTGGATTCCGATGTGCTATTTTTTAAGAAACCCGGCGAAATATTTAAACATATGGAGAACAGAACGCCGTTTTACATGAGCGATTACCAGGATGCCTATTCCTATCCCATAGAATTCCTGAATAAGCTGCTGAAGATGGAGTTGGCGCATAAGATAAACGCTGGCTTGTTCTACATCGCCAAGAGAGACTTTGCCGGTAATATGGATCTGGTGGAGTCTTACTTTAAGAAGGTCTCGGAACTTGCAGGGAGGAAGCCATCGGTGAACCGACATGAACAGACGCTGGCCGCGATAATTCTGTCGAAGGCAAACGCAGTGCGTCTAGGCGGCAATTACCAAATATCGAGAAAGCCTGTCACTGATAAGACCATAAGCCACCATTTTGTCAATGACGGTTCGCGCGCGGATTTCTATTTAGCGGGCCTAATGCGGCTTAAATCGGCCGGGGTTATCGAAGAACTTGGATGCCGGACGTGAAATTGCCGTCCCGGAATCCCTTCGGCACGGAGTCAAGGACAAACTCCGGTATTGATTTCCTGCACAGGATTGAGGCAGGAGGGCCCAACAACTCGGATACTGTTCAAGTGCGGCAAGATGCAAGATCGGAGATGGAGAAGAATACGAACACAAGTGGAGTCTTGTTTCGCACATGTTTGTTCAACTACTATAGAGATGG
>CAVRZG010000026.1:0-67182 GCA_963725545.1 uncultured Nitrospiraceae bacterium
GAATGACAAAGAATATCAGGAGTGATTTCATGAACGATATCATTACGAAGGCGGAGATATTGATAGAGTCGCTGCCGTATATAAGGAACTTTTACGGCAAGACATTTGTTATCAAATATGGAGGGGCTGCACAGGTTAAAGAAGAGCTTAAGGAATCCTTTGCAAAAGACATTGTTCTGTTGAATTTCATCGGTATCCGCACAGCAGTTGTTCACGGAGGAGGACCAAAGATATCGGCAATGATGGAGAAGCTCGGGAAAAAGCCGGAATTCATTCAGGGACAGCGCGTTACAGATGAAGAAACGATGGATATCGTTGAGATGGTCCTCGGAGGACTTGTCAACAAGGAAATAGTCTCGCTTATAAACAGTCACGGAGGAAAGGCAGTAGGATTGAGCGGGAAAGACGCAGGTCTGATACAGCGCCAGGAAAAAAGTTGTGAAAAAATCCGACCAGACAGGCGCCGAAGAAATTATTGATTTAGGCCTGGTCGGAGAGGTAACCGGGATTGATCCTCAAATACTGATAAGTCTCAAGAATGAAGGGTTCATCCCTGTCGTGTCTCCGGTAGGGGTGGGCCCAAAGGGTGAGACCCTGAATATCAACGCGGATTATGTAGCAGCTGCAGTCTCATCTGCCCTTAAGGCTGAAAAGCTGATTCTCCTGACGGATGTCCCGGGCATTCTGGGCAAAGACAAAAAAATCATCTCGACAGTGAAGAAGGCCCGGATAAAAAAGCTCGTGGATAACGGTACCGTCACAGGCGGTATGCTGCCCAAGGTCCAGGCATGTCTCAGGGCGCTGGAAGGCGGTGTGTCCAAGACGCATATCATTGACGGCCGGATACCTCACTGCCTGCTCCTCGAGATATTTACGAAAGAAGGCATTGGCACGGAAATCCAGGCATAAACGCATCCTCTTTCTTTTACTGAGTATTTCCGTGATTGTTTCAACTCTCTATCTTTTCCTGGTTCCTGATATTTCAAGGCTGAAAAAAGAGAGACCGGGAAAAACGTCCTTCATGGAATATCGGGTAGAGGAGTGGAAGCAGCAGGGAAAGAAATATAGGATTCAGCAGAAATGGGTGCCTCTATCCCGCATATCGCCATACCTTATCAAGGCTGTGCTTATTGGGGAAGATGACAAGTTCTGGAGTCATGAAGGCTTTGATTATGAGGCAATTCAGAAGGCCTTGGAGAAAGATATAAAGGCGAAGAAGTTCAAACTCGGCGGCAGCACGATAAGCCAGCAGCTTGCAAAAAACCTCTACCTGTCACCATCAAAAAATCCTGTCAGAAAGATCAGGGAGGCTATCATAACCTGGCGGATGGAACACATCCTGTCAAAGAAACGGATTCTTGAGCTGTATCTGAACGTTGCCGAATGGGGAGATGCTGGTATATTCGGCATTGAGATGGCAGCACGCCACTATTATGGCAAATCTGCCGCTGAACTCTCCCCTGAAGAGGCGGCGAGACTTGCCTCGGTTCTTCCTAATCCCAGGAAATTCAATCCTCTGGGCGCCGGCAGATACGTTACAAACCGGTCCAACCTGATCTACAGCATCATGGTCAGACGAGGGATAGTTGTTCCGGAGTATGATGAGGTTATAGAAGGAGAGCAGCCAGGACAGGACAAAGATACGACAGGAACGTCCGATAACCCAACAGCACCCGCTGGAACACCTGAGGAGACACCGTCCAAGCCGCAAGTCAATGCAGATCAGAAGTAAACGAGGTCTCCGGAATCACTGTTCCAGGACGACGCATGCCACACCGTAATCACGTTCATGGCTCAGACTTAAATGTGCATTCATTATCCGGTGTTTATTAAATAAATCTTCAAGTTTCTTATTAAGGTTTATTGACGGCTTGCCGGACTCGGTGTTGATGACTTCTATATCTGTGAAGGACAGAGAGGATCCTGATCCCATCGCTTTGATGAACGCCTCTTTTGCTGCAAAGCGCACTGCGAGAGACAGATAGGGTGAGTATTTCTTGTAGCAGTACTCTATCTCATTCGTGGTAAAGACCTTTTCCAGAAACCTGTTTCCCCATTTTTTTATGACTTCTTCCATGCGCTCAATCCTGACAATGTCGATGCCTATTCCGTATATCATGTCCCAATTTTTATAACGTAAAACAGGTCTCCTGTGCAAGTAATTTTGACAAAATATTCTATTTAGGATAATATATTCAACTAATTTCTTCTTGACAAGTATGTATGTCCTTAATATAATTAAAAAAATTGAGGGAAGGATATTATGACGAAGGCAGACCTGGTAGAAAAGATATTTGAAAAGATAGGACTATCAAAAAAAGAGGCCCAGGAGATTATCGAGATCCTCTTTGATACAATGAAGCAGACCTTTATAGAAGGTGAATCTGTTAAGATATCAGGGTTCGGCACATTCAATGTGAGACAGAAGATGTCCAGACGTGGACGTAACCCTAAGACAGGCGATGACCTTGAGATAACCCCGAGGAGGGTGATTACTTTCAGGGCGAGCAATCAATTGAAAGCAGTCATGGAAACAAAGACGGAAACAAAATATGTATAAAGCGACTTCTGAGAGCCTGAAACCGTATCTGCCGTTTCCCGACAAGCTGTTTTACAAGATCGGCGAAGTGAGCAAGATTGTGGGTGTCGAGCCATATGTCCTGAGATATTGGGAGACTGAATTTTCTTTTCTCAAGCCCAGGAAGAATAAATCGGGTCAGAGGGTCTATATCAAGAAAGATGTTGAAACCCTGCTGGCGATTAAACGGCTTTTGTACCAGGAAAGGTATACGATAGAGGGCGTCAGAAAGAGACTCGGATTCAGTTCGGGCAATGCAGCAGACCCCAGGCCTGAACAGGATACCCCGAGAGAAGTGCAAAGAAAAGACAGCCGCCAGCCTGTGCGGACAATCGAGCATGTCAAGAAAAGACTCAGAGATATTCTGAGTCAGCTTCAGTAGGATCTAAGAACGGGGCGTAGCGCAGCCTGGTAGCGCACTCGCTTGGGGTGCGAGTGGTCGGCAGTTCAAATCTGCTCGCCCCGACCACTTTTTTCTCAAATCAGATGTGAGGGTTCCGTTTTGTCTTCAGCCTCATTGAGATGGTCTGTGATTTTTGCCTCAGAAGATCGAGCCATATCCCTTGCTCTTTGCGGATTTAAAGAATTTATTTTGAAGAGTTATAGGTTAAAATAGAAACTATGCACGAATTTTTCAGATGGTTGATTGACGCAATCGGCACGATGGGTTACCCCGGTATCTTCATCCTGATGTTTATTGAGAGTACCTTTATCCCGTTGCCTTCAGAACTCGTTATTCCGCCTGCCGGTTACCTTATCTCTCAAGAGTCAGATGGGCTGGACAGGGGTGCTTTTGTCAGGGACGGCAGGTAGTGTCCTCGGAGCTCTCTTTAACTATGCTATTGCCGTATTTTTTGGAAGACCCTTTATTCTAAAATACGGGAAATATTTCGGAGTTTCGGAAAGGCATTTTTATAAGGGGGAGGGATATTTTCTCAAGCACGGCACAATCAGCACGTTTATCGGAAGGCTTATCCTTGGAGTCAGACATTATATCTCCTTTCCTGCTGGCCTGTGCAGAATGCATCTCGGCAAATTCTGCTTCTATACCGCATTTGGCGCAGGAATTTGGGTATGGATCCTGGCGTATATCGGTTATTTCGTAGGAAATAATCAGGAAAGAATAATGGAAGTGAGCAGGCAATGGAGCTTCTACGTTGTGATTGCTTGTTTTCTCCTCATAGGTTTTTATATCCTCTGGCATAAGAGAAAACAGAACCCCGCGTAGCATGCGTTTCATCGCTGATCTTCATATACACTCCAGGTATTCCCGTGCGACGAGCAGGGAGATGTCTTTTGAAAGCCTCTGGAAATGGGCACAGATGAAAGGCATCTCAGTCATCGGCGGGGGAGATTTTACCCATCCCCTGTGGCTTAATGAATATAAACAAAAACTTGAAGAATTAGATTGTAACTTATTTATATTAAATAGATAAATATGCAGATAATAATTCAGTGCCTCTGTCCTGCAGAGCTGATGTCTTCTTTATGCTTACAGCTGAGATAAGCTGCATATATTCCAAGAATGGCAAGGTACGAAAGGTACACAGCCTTGTCTTTGCGCCCGATATTAATACTGTATCAAAGATCAATAAGGCCCTCTCCAGGATAGGGAATCTCTCCTCTGACGGGAGACCCATCCTTGGACTTGACGCAAAGGAATTATTGCGGATCGTCCTTGATGTTTCCGATAAAACCATGCTCGTACCTGCCCACATTTGGACGCCTCACTTCTCGGTCCTTGGAGCAGCCTCGGGTTTTGAATCCCTTGATGAATGTTTTGAAGAGTTGACGCCCAATATCTTTGCCGTCGAAACAGGGTTATCCTCTGACCCTGCCATGAACTGGAGGCTGCCGTCTCTGGATTCGATTTCACTCATTTCCAATTCGGACGCACATTCTCCTGCGAAACTTGGAAGGGAAGCGAATATTTTCGAGACAACTCCGCTTGACAAAGAGGCGCCGGGGAAGAAGACCGGAGAAGTCTCATATGATTTTATTATGAATGCGATCAAGACACGAAAGGGGTTTGCAGGGACAATTGAATTTTTCCCCGAAGAGGGCAAGTACCATTATGACGGTCACAGGAATTGCGGAGTCAGCCTGTCACCTGAAGAGACGATCCGGAATGATTATCTCTGCCCGGTCTGCGGGAAGAGGGTCACTGTCGGTGTAATGCACAGGGTTGAGAAACTTGCCGCCAGGAAGCCGGGATTCAGGCCTGGCAACGCTCTTCCTTTTTATTCGATCATACCTTTGCAGGAGATTGTTTCCGAGATTCTCAAAGTCGGTGTCAGCAGCAAGGCAGTAATGAGAGAATACATGCGTCTTCTTGAAAACCTCGGCCCGGAGTTCACGGTACTCATGGATATACCTTTGAATGAGATCGAAGAGAAAGGCTCTCCTCTATTGAAGGAAGCGATCGAGAGGATGCGTTCAGGACAAGTCCACATTGTGCCGGGCTATGACGGTGAATACGGCAAGGTAAAGTGTTTAAAACCCTAGGATGCTGCAATTGTAGTTTACAGGCGGGCATCCGTGCATAAAAACCTTTACAATGCAGGATTTGGTTTTTTTACAGATATCAAATAGTTTTACATGAATTGCATATGACTGCCGTATATCAAATGTCTCACTAAGGAGCTGCCGTAAAGCTTTTTCTGCCCGCATGCCAGCCTGTTGAAAAAGGTCAGACCGACTCAAGCAGTTTAACGGCGTTCTCCCTGAAAATTAGTTCTTCTTTTTCTTCTCCGAGTTGAAGTCTTTTTAATAAAGAAATGGTCGCATGCTGCTCCGTCCACGGAGAATCCGTCCCAAAAAGAACATATTCCTGAGGATGACTTGAAATAATTTTCCTTGCGGCATCAACGTCTATGTACTCAAGGGAGAAAGATATCTCCATATAAATCGGCTTCCCGAGTAAATATTGCTCGACCTCTTCCCACTGTTCCCATGCCCCGAGATGTGTTGTGACCAATTTGAGGGAAGGAAACTTTCCGATAATTGCAAGTATCTTTTCCGGGTCGGCAATTTTTGTCCGGGGAAATGCAAAGTCAAATCCGGTATGCATTTCCAGAATCAGGTTATTGCGACAAATCCTTTCGTATATAGGAAAAAGCTTTTCTTCATCTACGGTGAAGTTCTGGTAATAGGGATGGAATTTGATACCCTTGAATCCTTCCCTCTTGATCTCATCTATCCTCTCCTTAAACTCCGGGTCATAAGGATGAAGAGAAGGGAAAGGAATTATTCTTTCTGACCTTATTTCCTTGCACCATTTTAGGATCGGATCGAATTGAGACGGCTTTGTGGCAATATTGCAGATAACGCTCTTCTCAATGCCGCAAGTGTCCATAGAAGCGAGTAACGAGGATATCTTGCCGTCAAGGCGGGCCTTGACTCCTCCTTCGTCTTCGAGCATCTTAATGACCCTCTCCGATAAATCATCAGGAAAGGCATGGGTGTGAAAATCGATAAACCCTTTCATTTCACAGATATTCTACACGAATTATTCCTTGTATTGGTAGGTCAAATGACAATCTTTTCTCTATGTTATTGACATTTTATAGCATCAGATTACTATACGTGAGATGAATTTTTTCATTGATATTAGTATTATAATTAGAGTTCGTGTATAAAATTTGAACACCCTCACCTTTGCCCTCTCCCCTCAAGGGAGAGGTAGTAAAATCGCCCCGCCCTTGAGGGGAGGGGGTTGGGGAGGGTGCCAAAAAATTTACTTTATACAGAGACACTTATTAGAATAATATGTTTGCAAAAAAAAATGAGTTAAAGGGGTATTTTCGCGTGAAACAAGATCAGATAAAAAAGGACATTCTGGCGGGAGACGACGCAATAGGAAGGGGTGCGATTGAGGCGGGGATATCTCTGGCAACGAGTTATCCCGGAACTCCGGCCACCGAGATACTGGAATATATCGCCCGTAATTTTAGCGGCGATGCAGAGTGGGCGGTCAATGAAAAAGTGGCTTTTGAAACTGCGATAGGCGCTTCCTATGCGGGGAAAAGAGCAATTTGTTCGATGAAACATGTCGGACTAAATGTCGCCTCGGACCCATTGATGACTGCCGCGTATCTCGGCATTAAAGGAGGGTTGGTCCTTGCGGTGGCAGACGATCCCGGAGCCTATTCTTCGCAGAATGAACAGGATTCCCGTTTTTATGCGAGATACGCGAAAATACCATGCCTTGAGCCGAGTGATTCGCAGGAAGCCAAGGACATGACGATTATGGCCTTTGAATTATCAGAGAAAGTCGGACTTCCTGTAATGTTGAGGACCGTGACCAGAATTTCTCATGCCTATTCACCGGTGGAGTTAGGTGCTGTACGTGAGCAGAATTCCCTTTCGCTGCAAAAAGATCCCGGGAATATGATAGCCGTTCCGAGCAATGTCTTGAGATGTCACAGAAATTTGTACGGCAAGCAGGAAGGCTTGATGAAATGGGGAGAAGAATCAGGGCTGAATAAGACATTCAATGCAGGCCGGAAAAAAGGGATCATAACCTGTGGCTTGGGTTATGTCTATGCAAAAGAGTACGGGCCCGAGTATGCCATACTGAAGATTTCTTACTATCCATTTTCTGAAACAGTGATCGAAGAGTTTGTGAAGGGACTGGAAGAAGTCTGGGTGCTGGAAGAAGGGGAGCCATTCGTGGAAGAGATAGCGCGAAGGTATTCTTCCAAAGTGAAGGGAAAGATGTCAGGAGAGATCAGCGCCACAGGGGAATTGGGTCCGGACGTTTTGGCAAACTATATCCCCGGATGGAGTACGAGTCAGGACGTCTATAAACCTTCCGGTCCGTTGCCGGCCCGGCCGCCTGTATTATGTCCGGGATGTCCGCACAGCAAGCTCTATACGGCTCTTAAGGCTGTCCAGCCTGCGTTTACTGCCGGAGATATAGGTTGCTATACACTTGGAGCTAATCCGCCTTATCAGATAGTAGACACATGCCTGTGTATGGGGGCGGGCATAAGCAAGGCTGCAGGTATTTCCAAACAAGGGGTAAAAAGAGTTGCAGCGGTAATCGGAGATTCTACCTTTATTCACTCCGGAATCCCGGCTTTGATTAACGCGGTCTATAACAATGCAAATATACTTGTGCTTATTCTGGACAATTCAGCGATTGCAATGACCGGGCACCAGCCGACTCCGTTGATCGGGGTAACTGCCAAGGGAGAAGAGGGTGGAAAGATCTCTCTCGAAGGAATCTGCAAGTCCTGTGGTGTTAATTCCGTTGAAGTGACCGACCCGTTCGATGTCGAGAAAACAGAAGCTCTGCTTAGAGAGAAGATAGACTCTGAAGGAGTTAACGTGGTTATCTCACGCAGGCCCTGTGTGTTTTTACTAAAGCGCCGTCCGAAATAATTAGAAAAAGTCATCTTGTCCAAGATTTTATGGGAAGGGTATCCGGTTCAATTTTAAGTTGAAACAACATGGATCCCCGGGTCAAGCCCGAGGATGACAATTTTAAATGGTTGTTCTTGTTTGTCATTCCCGCAGGGCTTACGCGGGTCGCCTCTTCTCCTCAGCGAACCCGCCTGAGTGCGGGAGTGACTCGCTGAGGCGAGAATCCATTAGTCTGATGTGCATTTCAACTTCTTTACGAATGAATCAAACAAAAATATCTAGCTAACAGTCTCAAACATTTTGGACAAAAATGTAAAACAATTACAAAGTGTATACTTCTTCGGCTGAGAGGGGAGCAACGCCGGCTTTCTTTAATGCTTTTTTCCCGTTGCTGATGCTGTCAGTCCGCAATACCACAACTGCCTTTTTCCCGCTCTTCTCCACAAAGGCATACATATATTCGACATTGATATCAGCATCGGTCAGGATCTTCAGAACACTTGCCAATCCCCCGGGTTTGTCGGATACGCCGACGGCGATCACATCGCTTTCCCTGACGGTGAAATTGCTCTTTCCCAGTACTTTTTTGGCTTTCTCAGGATCGGGCACGATCAAACGCAGGATTCCGAAATCCGAAGTGTCGGCGATTGAGAGGGCCCGGATGTTGATCTTCGCCTTTGCCAATACATCCATGGCTTCCGACAACCTTCCCTTTTTATTCTCCAAAAATAAGGATATCTGTTTTACTTCCATTTCACACTCCTTTATAATTGACGTTTGTCTATGACCCTCTTTGCCTTGCCCTCACTGCGTGGAATGGTCTTCGGTTCAACGAGCGTTACTTTCACCCTCAGCCCGATCGAGTTCTCAATGCGTTTTTCAATTTTTTTCCTGACTTCTTCGAGCTGTCTGACTTCATCCGAGAACAGCTTCTTCGAAGTCTCAACCTGTACCTCAATCTCATCAAGGTGTTGCGGCCTGGTTACGATAATCTGATAATGCGGCTCAACCCCCTTGATCTCAAGAAGCGCTTTTTCAATCTGATACGGAAAGATAAGAACACCCCTTATCTTCAGCATATCATCCGTGCGTCCCGTGATCCTGTCCATCCGTACGATAGTCCTTCCGCATTTGCAGGGCTCTCTTCTCAACGTGGTTATATCCCTTGTCCTGAAACGGATCATCGGCATACCCTCACGGGTCAATGTAGTAAGAACCAGTTCTCCTTTTTCTCCATCGGGCAGCGGTTCAAGTGTCTCAGGAGAGACGACTTCCGGATAAAAATGGTCTTCGAAAGATGTGGAGCCCGTTTTTCTGGTCGCATTCCTGCGCGACGCCGGGGCCGATTATTTCTGTGAGTCCGTAGATATTGAGAGCCATCAAGGTGAAACCTCTTTTCGATTTCATCCCGCATCCTGTCCGTCCACATCTCTGCTCCGAAGCAACCGGCCTTGAGCTTTAACTTCTTTATGTTAATACCTGCTTCCACGACCGCTTCTGTCAAATATAGCGCATAGGAAGGTGTGCAGGTGAGGATTGTGGAACCGAAGTCCTGCATAATGTCGAGGTGTCTTTTTGTCTGTCCTGCAGATACCGGCACAACGGTTGCCCCGATTCGCTGAGCTCCATAGTGAACGCCCAGTCCTCCGGTAAACAAGCCGTATCCGTATCCGTTCTGAATAATATCGTCTTTTGTCGCTCCACACATGGTAAGAGCGCGGGCCACTACTTCACCCCAGATTTCTATGTCTTTCCTGGTGTAGCCGGATACCGTCGGTTTTCCGGTAGTTCCGGAAGAAGTATGCACTTCTATTATTTCCTTGCGCGGAACTGCGAACAATCCAAAAGGATATCCTTCTCTCAGATCGGTCTTTGTCGTGAAAGGGAATTTATTTATGTCTTTGAGACTCTTTATGTCTCCGGGTTTGATTTTCATTTCGTCAAACCGTTTTTTGTAATAGGGAACATTCTTGTATGCCCGCTTGAGGATTGCTTTCATTCTTTCGAGCTGCAACTTCTCTCTTTCCCCAACGCGCATGCACTCTGCTTCTTTATTCCAGATCATTTTCCTCTCCTTATACGTTTTTTCTTTTTAAGCTCTTCTTCGCGGTAAAAAAACGCAGATTCTCATCCTTCAAAAGTTTTTTTGCCTTTTCGATGTCATTTACATCGACGACCAGGTAGGCCTTTTTTCTGGATTCCAAAATCAGAACATAGGCATTCTCTATATTGATTCTTTTTTTCGACAAGATCGAGGCAACTTCATATAAGCCTCCGGGTCTGTCTACCAGTTCAATTGCCAGCACTTCATTGAGGGAGACAGTAAAACCCTTTTGTTTGAGTTTCTGATAGGCGGGTTCAAATTTATCGACAATGAACTTTATTACTCCGAAACCGTTTGAGCTTGCAATATTTATTGCAAGTATGTTCACGCCTTCTTCTGCGAGGACCTTTGTTATTTTCTTAAGCCTGCCGGGTTTGTTTTCAGAAAAGATGGAAAGCTGCTTTAATTCGTCCATAAGGCACTCCTCTTATTGATAGGTTAGTTCAGCATTAAAAGGTCTCATAATTGAACATCGGTCATTCCCGTCCGAAAGCTTTCGGATTGAGCGGAATCCAGAGGTCCTGAACCTGACTGGATGCCCGATTAAGAACTCGGGCATGACAGACTGAGAATTTAATGTTCATCTATGAGACTCAATATCGTTACAGTGTTCTTTTATCAATGACCCTTGTTGCTTTTCCTTCACTTACCGGCAGTGTGCCGGGTTCCAGAAGTTCTACTTTCGGTTTTACGAGGATTTCAGATCTCAATTTTTCCGTTATCTCGTTTTGCAGATTTACCAGATGCTCCACTCTGCCGTCGAACAGCTCTTTTGATATTTCCACTCTCACGGTCATCTGGTCATAGGACTCAAGGACGATCTGATAATTCTGAGCCACAGCTTTGATGCCCATCAAGACCCGCTCGATCTGTTGAGGGAAGATATTCACGCCGCGCACGATAATCATGTCATCAGTTCTGCCGATGATGCGTGAGATCCGGCGATGAGTCCTTCCGCATTTGCATTTGCCCGGAATTATCATCGCGATGTCACTTGTACGGTAACGCAGGATGGGCATAGCTTCACGGCACAAGGTGGTGAGAACAAGTTCACCCTTTTCACCGTCAGGCATTTGTTTCGCCCGTATCGGGATCGATTATCTCCATGATGAAATTGTCTTCCCAGAGATGCATCCCATTTTTTTCGAGACATTCGAACGCGACTCCCGGACCGTTCATTTCAGACAATCCGTAAGAATTATATACGTCAATGTTAAAGGACTTTTCAATCTTTTTTCTTGTTTCTTCAGAGTAGGGTTCAGAACCCATATATGCCCTCCGGAGAGAAAAATCTCTGTTGGGATCGAGCCCTTCCTTGTTCATGACTCCGGCAAGATAGAGCGCATAGCTTGGAGTGAGATGCAGGGTAGTAGTCTTGAAGTCCTGCATGAGTGCAATCTGTCTCTTTGTATTTCCGGGACCTGCCGGGATGACCAATACTCCCACTTTCTCGGCGCCGTAATGCATGACGAGTGCTCCGGTAAACAGGCCGTATGTCATCATGTTCTGGAGCACGTCGTCTTTCTTTACTCCTGTCATAATCAGGCACCGGGCAATGAGTTCAGCTGCACGGTCAACGTCCTTTTTTGAGAAGAAGATCGCCTTTGGTTTTCCTGTCGTGCCGCTTGATGTGTGCAGACGCACAACCTGCTCTTTTGAGACCGCGAGCAATCCAAAAGGGTAGTTCGCACGCAGATCTTCTCTGGTAGTGAAGGGGAGTTTCCGGATGTCTTTTAATGAGGTGATATCGGCTGGTTTAACGTTAGACTTTGAAAAATGCTCTTTGTAGAACGGGATATTTTTGTAGGCCTGACGGACAGTCTGCTTCAGCCTTTTCAACTGCAATTCTTCCAGCGCTTTGCGGCTTATTGTCTCAATATCCTTTTGCCAGAACATTCTTATTCTTTTCCCTCTATATCTCTCCCTTTGTTGAATGCAGTAAGGTTTATCTCGATTGTCTTTGGCGGCACAGATTCTTTTATCACTGTTTCCCATACAGCGAGAGGGAAGGGCATATACCGGGACAGAACACCCATTACAATGATATTTTCAACCTTGGGATTTCCCAGAGTTGGTTGCAATTTCGAGAGCGTTGACGCTGTCCACGTGAAAACCCATAGACTCCAATTGGGATTTTACGTCTTCCGGATATGGAGCAACAGCAGGATTGATGGAAGAAGGCACTATTCTTTTCTGGTTGAGGATTACCTTTCCGTCCGGTTTGAGATAATAGGCATATCTCAAGCCTTCCAACTCTTCCAAGTGCAACCATAAAGTCAGCTCTTCCTTTATGGATTAAAGGAGAATATACTTCTTCACCGAAGCGCACGTGGCTTGTGACGCTCCCCCCTCTTTGGGCCATGCCGTGCAGTTCGCTTTCCTTGACCATGTATCCCGAGACAAAGGCGCATTTGGTCAAAATCTTACTGGCAAGGATAATCCCCTGTCCTCCTACCCCTGAAAAAAGAACGTTAGTAATTCCCATTTTCCCTCTTTAATTTAGTGGCTGCGTATAAAGCAGATATTTTACAGCCATCCCCAACCCCTCCCCTCAAGGGAGGGGAGACTTTATAACCCTCTCCCTTGAGGGGAGAGGGTAAGGGTGAGGGTGTTCATCAGTTTATACACAGACTCTGTTTAGTGGCTGATATCAGCCACGGTTTCAATAACTCACATTCTTAAATATAAGGACAGCTTAAATCAGATATACATATAAAAAATTTAATAATTCTATCATATATTTAAAATTTCCTGCAAATGAATGAAGCATCAGGTTTGCTATGGATATTCGCACATCAATCTCCGTTTCTTGCAGACATCTGAACTGATCTATTTCGTACAAGCCATTGATGTTGTCTAGTTGAAATGTTGTGTGATCACACTTGTCCTTATTGTCGACACTCCGCATAGGAAGAGAGTTTTTCAGCGGTGGAATACTTAGCTCTCAATGTCCTCCAGAAGTTGAAAGGCAAAAGTATTCAAAGGGGTCAAGTCTTTCATTTTGATGCGTTTTTATTATCTTCATTTACCAGTCTGCTTATTGTTGAATAATGAAGTCCAAGATAATCGGCAACTGCCTTCTGGCTGTATCAATTAAAAGAAGTGGGGGTCTGCCCTTGACACTGGACAGAGCTGAATGACGTTTCCCAATTCTACTCCTCATGATGTTGAGGATCGTAATTCGTACAGAGTACTGTGAGAAGCAATAAAAACTTCGATATGCATGAAAATGTTCTATTTCAGGTGGACTGAATAAATGCCGATGCGTGTCAAGGTGGACCCCGTGCTTTGCCTTATAAATCTGAAGGAATAAAGGTTTAAAGTCCGCTACCCACAATGAGCAAATGAGCAGTGGTATATAAGTATTGCGTCTCTTTCTTCATTCTTGCTTTAATCCACATGGTAAAAGAGGATGAAAAAGACAAAAACACCTGATTCTTATGTTTTTGATACCTCTGCATTGCTGACCTTCTGGAACGATGAAGAAGGGGCTGATACCGTAGAGCGGATATTGCGTTCGGATGCGCATGTCTCTGTTTCTTTCGATATTTGAGTCATCTTCCCTTGGTAAAGATAGACATTACCGATCCGATTGTCGAAAAAGCAGTTGAAATAAAAGCTACAAATAGTCTTTCCGTGTGTGACAGCTGGATCATTGCGACGGCTATTGTGACCGACGCTGTCCTTGTTCACAAAAATCCTGAGTTTGAACAGGTCAAAGCGCTGGTAAAACTTGAGACGCTGCCCTATAAACCAGTCAGGGAAAGGTAATAGCCGTAGTTATTCCTCTCCCGCGCCCGTCGGAATTTTTTCCCTATACTAAAGCCGCAGTATTGCGCGAGATTCAGCGCTATATATTGTTTTCTTTCTTCTATATGTGATAGTCTGTATAACCGTGTTTTCTCACAGGGTTACAGATGAACGTTGAACAAATATCCATATTTCTTGAGAATAAGTCAGGCCGGCTTGCCGAGGTAACAAGTGTCCTGTCTGAAGCTGGCATCAACATAAGGGCTCTTTATCTCGCGGATACGGCTGATTACGGGATACTGAGGCTCATTGTCAATGATACGGAAAAAGCACGCCAGGTATTAAAAGATAAAGGTTTTACCGTAGAGAAAACCAGGGTTGTGGCAATTGAAGTGCCGGACAGACCCGGAGGACTGTCAAGCATCCTCGAAACAATAAAGGATGAAGGAATAAACGTCGAATACATGTATGCCTTTGTTGAAAAGAGCGGAGAAAATGCCATTGTTATCTTTCGCTTTGACGAGTTTGACAAGTCAATAGATATATTGCGGAAAGCTGACGTAAGGATCCTTCAAGGAGAAGAACTCTCCGCGCTTTAAATGATTCGTAAATAGTGGTTATTACCGCGGATGTAGAATATAGTGTGGCAACATTCTTGTAAGAAGGATCACATTAGAAGACCGGGAAGACAGCATTAAAATGATCCCTGCAATAATTTCAATTAAGGGAGGAGATTATGAAAAAAGCAACGGAAAAATTTTTTGTAGTATTTGTTGCAGTATTGTCTGTTTTTCTGCTGTTTGTAAATGCCTACGCAAAAGATGCAAAAGAACCTTACAAGATCGGGGCACTTTTTGCTGTAACCGGACCTGCTTCTTTCCTGGGCGAGCCTGAAAAAAATACTGCGCTCATGCTCCAGGAGCAGATCAACAAGGCGGGCGGGATAAACGGACATCCCCTGGAAATTATTATTGAGGACACAAAGAGTGATGAAACACAGGCTGTTCTCTCTGCCAAAAAACTTCTCGAAAATGACAAGGTGCTGGCTATTATCGGGCCATCTACTACCGGTGAATCAATGGCCCTTGGTCCCTATTATGAATAATGCCAAGACACCTCTTATTTCCTGTGCAGCCGGAGCTCCGATAACTCAGCCGGTCAAGGAGCGATACTGGATTTTCAAGACCCCTCAATATGATATCAGCGCAGCAGAAGCGATCTATGGCTATATGAAAAAACATGGCATATCCAAGGTAGGCATTATCACCATATCTACCGGCTTTGGCGACGCAGGGAAGAAAGGCTCTTCAGGAAATGGCGCCCAAATATGGCATCACTATTGTTGCAGATGAAAAATATGGGCCGAAAGACTCGGATATGACAACACAGCTTACCAAGATCAAGGCATCAGGCGCCCAGGCAGTGATTAACTGGTCGGTGGGACCGGGGCAGGTAATTGTGACGAAAAACTGGCAGTGCGCTTAAAATGGGGATTCCCCTCTATCAGAGCCATGGCTGGGGAAGCAAGAAGAACATAGAGCTGGCAGGAAAGGCTGCTGAAGGAGTCATCGCACCTCTCGGAAGATTGGTTGTGTGGGACAAACTCTCCGATAAGCACCCCCAGAAGGCGTTGTTGAAAAAGTATACAAAGGATTATGAGGCAAGATATAAGGGCGAGCCCGGGACGTTTGGCGGACATGCCTATGATTCCATCATGATGATGGCGGAAGCAATGAAAAAAGTAGGTCCTGATAAAAAGAAGATCAGGGATTATATCGAGACGAAGATCAAGAAATGGCCCGGTACGGGCGGTATCTTCAATATGTCACCGAATGACCACTGCGGATTAGACAAGAGCGCATTTGAGATGGTTGTGGTAAAAAACGGCGACTGGGAAATTTTGAAATAAATAGAGTGAACGATTGAGGGGATAACATCCCCTCAATTCAACTTCAGGGAATATCACGATTTGCTTACTGTCTTCTTACAATTCCTTTTTTCCGGTCTTACCGTCGGGGCTGTTTACGCCTTAGTCGGTATAGGTTTTAATATCACCTACAATTCCACGTCCATCATAAATCTTGCCCAGGGTGAATTTGTAGTGATCGGCGGTCTTATGATGTGGTTTTTTTCCGAATCACTGAAGCTCCCGTTTTTTGTATCCGTAGTGCTTGACTATTATTACCGCCGGAATCGTCGGGCTCTTAATGGAGAGACTGACGATAAAGCCTTTGAAAAACCCGGATCTGTTATTGATGATCATGATTACCATAGCGGTTTCAATCGTGTTGCGCGGGATTCTAATGTTTTTTTTCGGCAAAGATCCCTATGTGTACCCTTCTTTTACGGAGGGAGAACCGGTGAGCATTTACGGGGCTATTATCCAGCAGCAGACGCTGTGGGTCATAGGTATTACAGGTTTCTGCATCATTTTATTGTTTTTCTTCTTTAAAAAAACTATTATCGGGAAAGCCATGCTTGCCTGCGCAGTAAATCCTACAGCAGCTAAACTGGTCGGGATCAATGTATCGAGGATGGTCATGTTGTCTTTTGTATTGAGCGCCATAGTCGGCGCAATCGGAGGCATGGCGATAACTCCCATTTCCCTTATGGAATATGATAAAGGTCCCATGCTTGCGGTAAAGGGGTTTTGCGCCGCGATAATGGGAGGTCTCGGCAGCAACAGGGGCGCGGTCCTCGGCGGATTTATCATCGGCATTCTCGAATCCATGACCGCGGGATACATACATTCAGGGTTAAAGGACGCGGTAGCTTTAATCATACTGCTTCTGATTCTTTTTTATAAACCGGCCGGTCTATTTGTCAGCAAAGCGATGCTCCAGCTGCGAAAATTTTAGCGTATGAAAAAAGAAGATTTATTGGCTTTTCTTGTTTTTATCTTTCTAATTATTCTATTGCCTGTCTTATCGGGAGGCGCCTATACTCTGACCGTAGGCATATTTTCAGGGATAAATGCCCTGGTAGCAATAGGATTATGCATACTTATGGGATATGCAGGCCAGGTCTCTTTAGGTCAGGCAGGGTTTTATGGGATCGGCGCCTATGTCTCGTCGGTTTTAAGCCTGCATTCAGGTCTTCCGATAGTTGTCAGCGTAATCCTCGCAATGGTTGTTGCCGCCGTTGCCGCAATGATACTGGCAGTCCCTGCCTTGAGATTAAAAGGGCATTACCTGGCGGTAGCCACCCTTGGGTTCGGCGAGATTATTTATGTAATCCTGAATGAATGGGGCCCGGGAGGTCCGTCAGGTTTCGGAGATATCCCTCATTTCGGCCTGCCGGGGTATACAATAGATTCAACAACAGGCTATTTTTACCTGGTCTGGGGTTTTGTTGCGGCTGTAATGTTCTTCTCCATAAATCTCATTAACTCACAGGACCGGAAGGGCATTGAGAGCCGTCCATGACAGCGAGCTGGCATGTAATGCAATGGGGCTGAATGTCGCTGCGCTCAAAATAAAAGTATTTATTCTCAGCGCGGTATACGCGTCTCTTGCCGGCAGCCTTTATGCGCATTATGTGACGTTCATCAGTCCGAGCAGTTTTTCATTGTTTTACTCCATTTTGGTCCTCACGATGGTCATTGTCGGCGGCATTACGAATTTATGGGGCGCAATCATCGGCGCCGTGGTTATTACCGTGTTGCCGGAGTTGTTGAGAAGGTTTGAAGAGCTGGATGTGCTTGTGTACGGTTTAATCCTGACATCGTCCCTTATGTTTTTCAGAAAGAGGTCTGGTCCCTATCCTGATCGAAAAAATAAAGAAATTGAGAGGCTTTGCTGTTGCTAAGCATTAAAGAGATATGGAAGAGTTTCGGCGGGCTTACGGCCCTGCGGAATATCAGTTTTGACGTAAAACAGGGAGACATTAAGGCGCTGATAGGTCCGAACGGCGCCGGCAAAACAACCCTGCTCAATATTGTGAGCGGTATACATCAGCCCGATAAAGGCGAGGTCAATTTTTTGGGCGAAAAGATAGTTCACCTGTCTCCGACAAAGATCGCCAAAAAGGGTATCTCAAGAACCTTTCAGCATGTAGAACTGTTCGGAAATATGACCGTGGTTGAGAATGTCATGGTCGGCAGATATGCAAAAACCAAAGCAGGATTCTTCTCTTCCGGATTCAGACTTCCCTCTGTCATGAAAGAAGAGAGGGAAATGCAACGTAAAAGCGAAGAGATCCTTGAGTATGTCAACCTTGGTCACAGAAAAGATGAACCGCCTCCAATCTTCCCATCGGCGAGCAAAGGATTTTGGAAATTGGAAGGGCACTGGCTACGGAACCGCAGCTCGTTCTTCTGGACGAACCTGCCGCAGGATTAAATATAAGAGAAACACGCGATCTCGGAGAGATCATCAGGAAGATAAGAGAGGAGCTGAAGATAACGATAGTCCTTGTCGAGCACGATATGGACCTTGTGATGAGGATAAGCGATTCGATAACTGTTCTGAACTTCGGGGAGGTAATAGCCGAGGGCACTCCTCTTGAAGTACAGAAAAACCGCGGAAGTAATCGTTGCATATCTTGGAGAGGAAGAAGAGATTCAGACGGGATATAATGCTCATACTTAAGAATGTTGATATCTATTACGGCAAGATACATGCCATTAAGAGGGTCTCTCTCCATGTAAACAAAGGGGAGATTGTTACGCTTATCGGAGGCAACGGCGCCGGTAAAACAACTCTCCTGCGCACTATTTCGGGACTTATCCGGTCGAGCAGCGGGAATTTGATATTCGATGACCGTGATATTTCCAAGGAAAGCCCGGATTCAATAGTGAAAAGCGGGATATCGCACGTCCCGGAGGGACGCCTTGTTTTTCAGCCTTTAAGCGTTGAGGACAATTTATTGCTCGGCTCTTTTAACCGGTATTCACTGAAAAATCGCTCAAAAATCAGGAATGATATGGAGATGATTTACTCTATCTTCCCTGTTTTAAAGAAACGGAGAAAGCAGCTTGCAGGGACCCTTTCAGGCGGAGAGCAGCAAATGCTTGCTATCGGGCGCGCTTTAATGGCAAGACCCAAGCTGCTTTTACTTGACGAACCGAGTATGGGTCTTGCGCCGATTATAATCAAAGAGATTTTCAGATATGTCGTCGAGTTGAGGGACACCTATGGTCTCACAGTGCTTCTGGTTGAACAGAACGCGAGGAGCGCCCTGAGGATCGCAAATACCGGGTATGTTCTTGAAACAGGGAGAATAATACTCCAGGGTCCTTCGGAAGACCTCCTTTTAAACAGAGATGTCCAGAGGGCCTATTTAGGCAGGGATGTTGACTATAAGATTTGATTTTTTAATTAAAATGGAGGAAGTTTATGTACTGGGAAGGTGAAAAAGAATGCATCGGCAGAGAGTCTCTCAGGCAGTTGCAGCTTGAGAGACTTCAGTCCACGGTATTAAGAGTTTACATGAATGTTCCTTTTTACAGGAAGAAATTCGATGAATTGGGAATCGACCCCGACTCCTTCCGCTCGCTTGAAGATGTTAGTAAACTTCCTTTTACCTCAAAAGACGATTTAAGAATGAGCTATCCCTATGGTATGTTTGCGGTCCCCCTGCGCGAGGTGGTCAGGGTCCAGACCTCTTCCGGCACAACCGGAATGCCGACGGCAGTCGGCTATACCCGGAACGACATTAAAATCTGGTCGAATCTTGCGGCAAGAATTCTTGTGGCAGGGGGTGTTACTCAAAACGATATTGTTCAGATTGCCTTTGATTACGGACTGTTTACCGGCGCATTGGGTCTGCATTACGGCGCCGAACGCATGGGGGCTTCGGTAATACCTATATCAAGCGTTAACACCAGACGGCAGGTAAAAATAATGCAGGATTTCAAGACGACCGCCCTTATGTGCACTCCGGGTTATGCTCTTTCAATAGCTGATACAATCATGGAAATGGGCATTAATGTGAACTCCCTGTCTTTAAAATACGGGCTTTTTGGAGCGGAACCATGGTCTGAGGCGATGCGGCATGAATTGCAGGAAAAGCTCAAGATTGTTGCAACCGACAACTACGGGTTGAGTGAAGTGATGAGTCCCGGAGTAGCAGGAGAGTGTCCTGAGCGAAACGGTCTCCACATTAATGAAGACCACTTCCTTGTTGAGGTTGTTGATCCGGAGACCCTCGAGCCTTTGCCTGACGGGGAAACAGGTGAACTGGTTATTACGACTCTGACAAAAGAAGCATTTCCTGTTATCCGGTTCAGGACCAGGGACCTGACAAGCCTGATAACCGAGCCCTGTGCCTGCGGGAGGACATTTGTCAGGATGAGCAAGGTCATGGGCCGGACAGATGACATGATCAAAATACGGGGGATTACTGTCTTTCCCTCTCAGATTGAATCTGTGCTTGTTCGAGATTGAAGGAACAGAGCCTCATTATCAGATAATCCTCGACAGGAAAGCTGCGGTTGACGAATTGACTGTTCTCGTTGAGGTGTCTGAGTCCATTTTTTTCGACCAGGTCAGGAAACAGAAAGATTTTATTGAGCGGATCAAATCGAGACTTGCATCGGAGCTCGGCATATCCCGTAGAAGTTAAACCCGTAGAGAAGACAGACTCTCGAGAGGTTTGAAGGAAAGGTAAAAAGGGTCATCGACAAAAGGATGCTGTAACGGGCTGCAGGATAAATAAAATATGTTTTAAAAAAAAGTATGATTATGGTATTCTTTCAAATCTTCAAAAATAAAGGGAGGGGGAATCTGATGAAAAAGTTGTTAGCAGTAGCTTTAGTGGTTTTGTTAGGAGCTGTTTTCTTCATTTCAACGGTCCATGCTGAAACGACCTTTAACTATGGCGCTTCGGAAAGGATCAGGCAGGAGATCTGGGATAATGTGATCGATCTGAAGACACTGCCTCCAATCTAATGGTCTTTACGATAGAAATTTCTTCCGTTTCAAGACGTCTCTCTGGGGCAGCGCTGACTTTAATAAGGATGTTGGCGTATATCTTAAGCTTACCAGTGAAGTGTACTATAATCTGGGTCCTTATAGTTACCCAAGTGATAAAAATGGCCATTTCACACGACTGGATGAGAATGAGATGGTCGTTGATAATTTGTATATAAAGGCGAACAATGTCTTTGGACTTCCGGTTGACCTGAAAATAGGAAGACAGGATTTTCTGGGACCGGACATGTATGGTGAGGGATTCTTGCTCTCTGATGGAAACCCGAATGACGGTTCGAGGTGCTTTCTACTTTAATGCAGCAAGGGCAAAATGGAGAATCAACGAGAATCACAACGTTGATTTTGTCTATATCACAGACCAGTCCCAGGATAGATATCTGCCGACGTGGCGCACAGCTATTGAGAACAGCCCCACATATTACAACAATAAGAGAATACTTAATGCGTCTGACGAACAGGCCTTTATGGTGTATGGCAGAGATAAGATCAATCAAAACCTGACGGTAGAACCATATTATATCTACAAAAAAGAGGAAGAGATTTCAAAACCTCCATTTCCGATTGCTACTCCTGAACTTGATTTGAATACCATCGGAGCACGGGCGGTTTATAAAGCAGCTCCATGGACATTCGGAGGCGAATTCGCGTACCAGTTTGGGGAATATGACGGAAATAAGAGTGCTGGAGGATACGCAGGGCAGGATAGAAAAGGATACGGGGGATACATCTTTGGAAATCGTAAATTTGCGGACATGACACTGAAACCCGAGTTTGAGCTTCGTTTTGTGTATTTATCCGGAGATGATCCCGATACCGGCAAAAACGAAAATTTTGACCCCTTATTTTCGAGGGCTCCTTACTGGAACGAGCTTCTTATCTATACTCAGATATATGAGGTAATGAGAGATTCCGGAGCAATTCCCGGTTACTGGACAAATTCCCAATTATTCATGGCAAAAGTAGGCATGGAGTTAACTCCGGACACGAAATTGGCGCTCTCGTATCAGTACTGGAGGGCAAACGAGGATGCACAGTCTTCAAAGACTGCAATGTTCGGCGATGGCCATGAGAGAGGGCATCTCCCGACACTATTTCTCACCCACAAATTCAATAAAAATATAGATGCCTTTTTCCAGTATGAGTACTTTATCCCGGGTGATTTTTATGCCGACAAGGCACAAAACGCACAGTTCTTAAGATGGCAGCTACAGTTCAAAATTTAACACGATAGCATAAGAAGGCAGTATATACGCGAAGGAGGAAATAGCCTGGTGCTATTTCCTCCTTCTGCATTTTACAGGTAATTTCTTGACATTCATTTGTACAATCTGTTAAAACTATACATGCGTTTTGACTATTTCTCACATGTTTTCTTTTACTTTTGGTACGGCTTTTACTTTAGGCCGTCTGCCTGAGGTGAAGGTCGATTGTGAGAGATAGACAGAACTAACACAAAAGATCAACCAGGAGCCGAGGGTAGACGGAAAGTTGCCCCGGCTTTTTTATTTTTGATAAAAACAGATAAAGGCCGGGGAAAGCTCTCCGGCCTTTTTTGGTTTCCGGGCAGATGAAAGGAGAGGCAAAATGATTATTGTGATGCAAACAGGAGCAACAAAAAACGAGAGGGATGAGGTCATCAAGAAGATCAAGGAATTCGGATACAAGCCGCATGTTATTCATGGGACAACAAGAGATGTTATAGGTGCGGTCGGGGACGAGAGAGGGAAGGTGGTCCTCCAGTCAATCGAATTGATGCCCGGGGTAGAAAATGTCGTCCCTATTCTCAAGCCTTACAAACTTGCATCGAGAGAAGTAAAAAAAGAGACCAGCATCATTAAAATCAGCAAGAATGTCACGATCGGCGGCAAAGACATTATTGTTATGGCAGGACCCTGCGCAGTTGAAAGCAAGAAGCAGATTATAGAGGTGGCGACTGCGGTGAAGGATGCCGGCGCCAAGATTTTGCGAGGCGGGGCCTTTAAACCCAGAACATCTCCGTATGCCTTTCAGGGCATGAAAGAGGAAGGCCTGAAATTGCTTGCAAAGGCCAGGGAAGCAACCGGATTGCCGATCATCACTGAGGTTGTAAATCCTGAGACCGCCGATCTTGTCGCAGAATATGCGGATATACTCCAGATAGGAACGAGAAACGCCCAAAACTTTGAGCTCCTGAAAAAGCTTGGAAAGCTCAGAAAACCGGTCATGCTTAAAAGAGGCATGTCCATGACTATACAGGAACTGCTCATGAGCGCTGAATATATACTTAGTGAAGGGAACCAGTCCGTAATCCTCTGCGAACGAGGCATACGAACCTTTGAGACCGCAACCCGCAATACTCTTGATCTGTCTGCTATACCGGTATTGAAACAGAAGACCCATCTGCCGGTTGTGGTAGATCCGTCTCATGCCACAGGGAATTACCAGTATGTGGCTCCGATGTCTTTTGCTGCGATTGCTGCGGGCGCAGACGGGCTTATTATTGAGGTGCATCCCGACCCGGAACATGCTTCTTCCGATGGTCCGCAATCGCTCAAGCCGGAGAAATTCGCCTCGATGATGGAGAAGTTGAGATTATTTGCAGAAGTGGCTGACAGAAGCCTTTAATCAAAGAATTCCTCGAAGCTTGCTGCTTCGGGCGTTCCCAATTGTTCCCTCCCCCTTGAGGGGGGAGGGTTAGGGAGAGGGTATAAGATAGGAATTATTTCGAACACCCTCCCCTTGATCCCCTCCCCTCAAGGGAGGGGATGTATAATAAAGCCTCGAAGCTCTGCTGCGGGGTAGTTTATTAATAATTCTCATTAAGGGATATTATTGAAGAAGATAATGCAGACAAGCAGTTCCGCAAAAGCCTTGCCTTTTCACTATGCATGGATCATCCTCGCTGTCGGGACGCTTGTTGTTTTTGGCGCTCTGGGACTGGCGCGGTTCGGATACACAATGGTTCTGCCAGCCATGCAGTCGGGACTGGGGCTTAACAATACCCAGGCCGGAGGACTTGCAACAGCTAATCTTATCGGATATCTGGCCTTGTCTGTTTTGGGAGGGGCGCTGGCTGCGCGTTTCGGTCCACGAATTGTTATCACAGTGGGGTTAACAGTGGCGGCCGCAGGCATGCTGCTGACCGGGCTCGCCGACAGTTTTGTCACTGCGGCCTTGTGGAGAGTGCTCACGGGCATCGGCAGCGGCGCCAGCAATGTCCCGGTCATGGGACTGCTTGCAGCGTGGTTTGTTCAGCGGCGACGCGGTTTGGCCACAGGTATCGGCGTGACCGGCTCGTCTCTGGCGTTGATTGTGCTGGGTCTGCTTGTGCCCAACTTGCTTGCTGCTTACGGGTCGAACGGTTGGCGCGTTTGCTGGTTTTTTTTCGCAGGTATGACCCTGGGATTGGCGGTACTCGCCTACACCATTCTGCGCAATTGTCCTTCGGAACTCGGACTCCTTCCCATGGGGGCTGCGGGAGATTGTCGGATTGCCTCTGTCGGTGCGTCGGCACTGAAATGGGGAAGGGTCTATCGGTCCGGAGCAGTATGGCATCTTGGTCTCATATATGTTGCTTTTGGATTCTCATATATTATCTACATGACCTTCTTTACAAAGTACCTGATGGCCGAGGGAGGATATTCGCAGGAATCGGCCGGCCGGCTGTTTATGGTAATGGGATGGTTAAGCCTTTTATGCGGCCTGATCTGGGGTTCTTTGTCGGACACACTCGGCCGTAAGACCGTCCTTGTAATAGTCTATATAGTCCAGTCGGCTGCCTTTGGGTTGTTTGCACTCTGGCCTGCTCCGCCTGGTTTTGTACTCTCTGCAGTACTATTCGGTGTGACCGCATGGAGCATTCCGGGGATTATGGCTGCAACATGCGGAGATCTGCTCGGTCCAAGACTTGCACCTGCCGGACTCGGTTTTGTCACACTCTTCTTTGGCATTGGACAGGCTGCCGGTCCAAGCGTTGCAGGCCTTATTGCAGATGCCGCTCATTCCCTGTCGCCTGCGATGTTACTTGCCTCCGGTGTTGCCTTGTTAGGCGCATTCGGTTCATTGTTTCTCCGCAGCTCCGGCCCTGAAGACGATGATATTTCCTGATAGCTGAACTTGTTTCAATCCGGCGAAAGAGATAGACACGGCGTATAAGCTTTTATTCAATGAAAGTAAACAGGGAATGCTTGGCTTTTTGTCCACGGGACATGATAAAATTACACGTTATATTTATTACATATTGTAAATTTCAACAGGAAATGACCGGTGAAGATACCTCTTAACATCAGTAGAAAACTTTTTTTCAGTCACTTCCTTGCAGTGTTGCTTGTGTCGGGCAGTATAGGAACATGGTTTTATCTCAGTGCGGAAGATATTCTCATCGGCAACTTGCAGGACAGGCTGAAATATAGCGCCGCCCTGATCAGTCAGACTATTGACTCTAAACGCCTCGAACAGATTAAAGACAAGTCTGATATCACTCGCGATGATTATAAGGAGTACCTGCAACTTCTGCGTACATTCCGAAGGACAAATCCGGATATAGCATATTTATATATCATGCGCAAAATCGATGACAGGGCATTCTTTGTCATTGATTCAGATGAGACGGATGCACAGGCCATGCCGGGGAAAGAATACAGTCAATATGTTCCGACACTTATGGAGGGGTTTCTGAAGGCGTCAGTGGACAAAAAAATTTACACAGACCAGTGGGGATCAACAATGTCCGGTTATTCTCCCATAATGAACAGCGAAGGCAGATATCTTATAGGTATAGATATGAGGGCAACAGAAGTAAAGAATAAATTATACAAACTGCGTATCTCGGGCATATTATCCCTGATTTTTTCGATAATTTTCGCAATCATTTTCAGCAAGCTCCTGTCGTCGCATTTTAATACCCCCATACAGTTGCTGGTTGCACGATGCAGTTCCATCGCAAAAGGCCGATTGGGTGAACGCATTGATGTCCAGACCGGGGATGAGATTGACAACCTGATTAACGCTTATAACGATATGTCAACAAATCTCGTGGAAAGTCAGGAGAAGAACATGCGGGCCGAGAATGACCTAAAGAAGGCAAAGGAGCAACTGGAGCTCAGAGTTGAAGAACGGACAAAAGAATTAGTAGAACTCACGCGGAAACTCGTCGATGAAATATCGGAGCGCAAACAGGTTGAGGAGAGGCTGGCACGGACTGCAACATCCGACCTTTTAACAGGTGTAATGAACCGGCGCGCAATGCTTGAACAATTACGGTATGAGTTGGTCCGGCATCAACGGAACAAGATACCGTTTGTGATTCTGGAAATAGATATAGACCATTTTAAAGACATTAATGATACTTATGGTCATGATATTGGCGATCAGATGCTTATAGCAGTAGCAGACTGTTTGCTGACCAGTACACGCAGCCAGGATCTTGTATCACGCTGGGGCGGTGAAGAGTTCCTGATCCTGCTGCCTGATACGAATCTGCAAGGCGGGTCGATAGCAGCTGAAAAAATCAGGAGCCGTGTGGCTGAAGAGGTTTTCAAATCAAATGGACACCAGCTGAGACTGACGTTGAGCTGTGGGGTTGCAGAATACAAACAAGGGCAGACTATAGATATGTGCATCAAAGACGCTGACACTGCTCTCTATCAAGCCAAAAATCAGGGACGGAACAGGGTTGTAGTGTTTAAATAAAGATATCGGATGTTCTTAAAAGACCTGTTTCAGGCAATCTTCTTTCCAGAGGCAATTAATTTGATCGCATACTCCTGCTGAAGCAGTCCCGAAACAGTCGAAGTTCCCCTCGGTCTTCTGGATCGTGCGTATGATGTTAGCTTTTTTCATATTGCCGACTTTTATTCCTTTTATCTTCGCGATATCTTTCACTTGTTTCAGAGTCATAAAAACCCTCCTTAAAGCATTTGTATAAAACCCACTATAGCAAATCAGGAGACTATTTTCAAGGATATGTCGGATGCGGGGGCAGAGTGGGTCAGAGCGCCCACAGAGATGAAGTCCACGCCGGTCTCTGCAATGCTTCTGACGGTTTTGATCGATACATTTCCCGAGGCTTCAAGGAGCACCTTTCCGCCCGCGATCTTTACGGCTTCTTTCATCAGTTGGACGGGCATATTGTCGAGCATGACAACATCTGCAGAACCTTCAATCGCCTCCCTGAGTTCATCAAGCGTCTCAACCTCTACTTCGGTTCTGAGTAGGTGATGGCCGCGTTTTGCCATGGCCAGCGCATCTTTAATGCTGCCGACAGCCCTTATATGATTGTCCTTCACAAGAATTCCGTCGAAAAGCCCGAACCTGTGGTTGCTGCCGCCGCCTATTCGTACAGCATATTTTTCCATGAGTCGCAGGCCCGGAGTTGTTTTTCTTGTATCAACGATCCTGGCTTTTGTGCCCCGGATTATTTCCACATATGAATGCGTAAGCGTTGCCACACCGGAGAGTCTCTGGAGAATATTCAGGCTGACCCGCTCTCCCGAAAGAATCGACATAGTCCTGCCCGATATTTCAGCGATTATGTCACCCTTGGTTACCCGGTCACCGTCCCTGAAAAACGTTCTGAAAGATAGTGAAGCATCAAGAATCCGGAAAACCTCGACGACGAACGGAAGGCCCGCAAGAACAAAGCCGTCTTTCGCAATAATGTGAGCTCTTGACCCGTGTTCTTCGGCAATGAGAAGGGAAGAGGTAATATCGCCGCAGCCGATGTCTTCTTCAAGCGCGGACCGGATTAAGGCAGAAACGCTCCGGGGGATATCCATGCTATTTCCTTCTTGTCAAGAGTGAGAAGAACCCCCAAATACCTCCAAGTACGGCGCCAAGAGAGAGTGCGGACTTCCAATCAAGAAGTGTTGTAATATTTCCTTCAATCTTATTACTGATGACAAGAAAGGCGGAACTATTCTCAGCCTTGATCTTGTGCGCCGCCATAATGCCGACTGCCGATTTGTTTGCCGTTGTCTGATCTCTTGAAATTGCGATTGCCGATAAAGAAGAATTTACCGATAGGTTGTCTGCAGCGGCTATAACGCAGATACCCTGGTTGAGGTTCACATCTTCGCCTTTGAGGACGCCGGAGGCACATTGGGCGGCTTCGATACGTTCACCGTCTACACTGAGTGCGCCGACCTGCTGAAGGTTGACATGCCCCCCTTCGACTGACCTCACTGTGCTTTGTAATACATTGACGAATTCACCCTCTACAAATTCGATATCACTCTTCTCGATCTCTTTTCCTTTTTTAGCTTTCATTTTTCACCTCTGCTTCCTTTAACAATTTAATACTCTCTAAAATCCTCTCCTTCATTGTAACAAGTTCATCATATTTTGACTTTTCCTTGTCAACGATTTCTTTCGGCGCTTTCCGCAGGAAATCATCATTAAAGAGCTTCTTGTTAAGAGATGCGACAGAAGTCTCTATCTTTGCTATGTCTTTATTGAGTCTGTCTATTTCTGACGCAATGTTGAGGACGCCTTTAAGCGGCACATATATCTCCATGGAACTCTTGACGGCGGTTGCCGATCCCTCGGGTTTGCGCACATTTGTACCGATAATGATCTCTTCGGCCCTGGCCAGGCTTCTGACATACTGCACATTTTCTGTCAGAACTTTGTCAGCGAAGTCGGAGTATGTTTTAATCGATACGGACAGTTTAAGAGATGGGGAGATATTGAGTTCGCCCCGGATGGTCCGGACCCCCATGACCGCATCAATAATATAAGACATGTCTTCTTCTTCCTGATAATACCGTTGAAGCGATTTCGGATATTCGGATATCATGATACTCTCCGGCTCATGCCTCAGTGATGCCTGCCTCTCACCTTTTGTTTTCTGCCATATCTCTTCCGTGACAAAAGGCATAAAAGGATGAAGGAGCCTCAGGGATGCATCGAGAGTGTAAAGCAGGCACTGCACAACACCTTT
Organism: uncultured Nitrospiraceae bacterium; assembly: GCA_963725545.1. Classification (GTDB taxonomy): domain Bacteria; phylum Nitrospirota; class Thermodesulfovibrionia; order Thermodesulfovibrionales; family SM23-35; genus DYFC01. The sequence goes on from CAVRZG010000026.1 coordinate 28,650, forward strand.
TTTCAATTCAGGGTTCTGCATTTCAATCTTGGACATCTCAATATACCAGTCGCAGAACTCATGCCATATAAACTGATAAATGCTGTTTGCAGCGTCATTGAACCGGTATTCTTCCAGTGCTTTATTCATCTCATCCGCAGTCGCTGCCAGCCTGCTGAGGATCCACCTGCCGGCAAGATCGTTTGGCTGCAGCGGAGCCAGGTCAGTCGCTTCATCCCTCTGTTCCACCTGGTTATCTTTGAGGTTCATCATGATGAACCTCGTGGCATTCCAGATCTTATTGACGAAATGGCGATAACCCTCGACCCTGTCTTCAGAGAACTTAACATCTCTTCCCTGTGCGGCAAAGGCAGCAAGGGTGAAACGGAACGCGTCAGTTCCGTATCTGTCCATCATGATCAGAGGGTCGATTACGTTGCCCTTTGACTTGGACATCTTCTGGCCTTTCATGTCCCTTACAAGCGCATGAATATATACATCACTGAAAGGAACGTCATCCATGAATTTCAGTCCCATCATGATCATTCTCGCAACCCAGAAAAAGATGATGTCGAAACCTGTAACGAGAACGCTGGTGGGATAATAGGTTTTCAGATCTTCCGTATTATCGGGCCATCCGAATGTTGAAAAAGGCCACAGCGCAGAGGAGAACCATGTGTCCAGGACGTCTTCATCCTGCTTTAACCCGGATGCCCCGCAGTAGGGACAGGTCTGCGGATCTACCCTTGACACGATAATTCCATTCAGGCCTTTGCAGTGATCATTCAGCATGTCCTGACAATACCAGACAGGGATCCTGTGTCCCCACCATATCTGACGGGAGATGCACCAGTCTTTTATGTCTTCCATCCAGGCAAAATAGGTATTCTCCCATGATTTAGGAATGATCCGGATATGCTCTTCTCTGACAGCCTTTATCGCCTCCTGCGCAATGGACTGAACACTTACGTACCACTGGGGCGTAGAGAGAGGTTCGGTGATCGTTTTGCACCTATAGCAGTGTCCGACAGCATGCATGTGAGGGACCTGTTTTTCAATGAGGTTTAATTCTTTCAAGTCCTGAAGAACTATTTTCCTGCACTCATACCTGTCAAGACCCGCATATTTTTTCCCGGCATTTGACGTCATCAGGCCATCATCTCCGATAACAGTAATAAACTGCAGGGGAGGATTCTGTCTCTTTGCCACGGCTTCATCGTTGAAGTCATGCGCGGGCGTGACCTTGACTGCTCCTGTGCCGAATGCGGGATCAACAGCAGGGTCTGAAACAACAGGTATCTTTCTTCCTGTCAAAGGCAGTTCAACGGATTTGCCGATATAGTCCTTATATCTGCTGTCTTCCGGATTGACGGCAACAGCAGTATCACCAAGCATGGTTTCGGGCCTGGTTGTCGCAACAGTAATATATGTTCCGCTGCCGTCAGAGAGCGGATATTTTATGTAGGTCAGTTTGCCTTCGAGTTCTTCGTGCTCAACCTCAAGGTCTGAAAGTGCCGTATGACAGCGGGGACACCAGTTGATAAGACGGTTGTCCCTGTAAATGAGACCTTCTTCATAAAGACGGACAAAAACTTCCCTGACAGCTTTTGATAGCCCTTCATCGAGGGTGAACCTCTCCCGTGACCAGTCACAGGAGGCACCGAGTCTCTTTAACTGGTGGATGATCTTTCCCCCTGACTCGGCCTTCCATTTCCAGACGCGCCTGATGAATTCATCTCTGCCGAGCGAATGCCTGTCGAGACCTTCCGCAGCGATCTGCTTTTCAACGACATTTTGTGTTGCAATGCCTGCATGGTCCGTACCCGGCAGCCATAGGACCTTATACCCTGACATCCGTTTCCAGCGCGACAATATGTCCTGCAGAACGGTATTGAGAGCGTGGCCCATATGCAGCGAGCCGGTGACGTTTGGAGGGGGTATTACCAGAGAATAGGGAACACCTGCAGAGGACGGGTCCGGAGTAAAATATCCTTTGGAGACCCAGAAATCATACCAGTATTCTTCAACACCTTGTGGATCGAAGCCTTTGTCTAAAATTCTGACCTAATCCTCTCTATTTCTTTAGAGATCATCGTCTCGGCAAGGTCAGGAACTGTCTCCCAGATGACTTTTTCGACCTCTTTTGTTAAGGACTCGAGACTGCCTCTTCAACATCTCCTTAAGCATTTTTTCAACAAGGTCAGGGGCCACTTCCCAAAGGATCTTTTCGACAGCATCTTTCATCAAAGGCATCAGAGCGGCGAGGACCGCTTCTTTAATATCAAAAGATGACACGAGAGCAGACATCTTATCGCTGACAACACCTTCAAAATATTCTTTAAAATCATCGTTGGACGGAAGGTCCGCACCTGAAAAACCCGCTTTCATTTCTGTTACACGCGGTCTTTCGGCAGGCTTGGGCTTCACTTCTTCCTCAGGCTGCTGAATTTCAGCGAAGGTCTCTTCTTCAACCTGCACGAATTCTTCTGCCCCGGGAGTCGAGACTTCTTCAACGGGCCAAGCCTCAAGTTTCTGTGTCCCGGCATCCTCTTCCATAGCCCAGAGGTCCTCCTCAAGAGCGGCTGCTTCAAAGGGCGCCTCTTCCACTAAAGCGATGGATTCATCCTCAAGCCCCAGGGCTTCCGCCACAACCGCACCCTCTTCGGACAGTTCAGCCTCTGAAACTGATAATATGGTCAGCACTGCGTTGATCTTGCTTATCAATTCCTGTGATTCAAAAGGTTTTATGATGAAGTCGTCGGCCTTGACCTGTTTTGCAAGTTCTTCATCTATAGGTTCAAAGGCGCCTGTCAGGAGTATGACCGGAATTGCATTTGTGGAGGGATTCTGTTTCAGCCTCTCACAGAGCTGATAGCCGTTCATTTTCGGCATCTCTATGTCGGCAAGTATCACATCGGGCTTAAACGATGAAACCAGCGCCAATGCCTCTTCCCCGTTATTGACCGACTTTATCTCAAAATCTTCGTCGGCCAGTATCAGTTCAACAACCTTTTGTATAGTTATGCTGTCGTCTGCAAGAAGAAGCTTGTGTGACACTTTACCCCCTTAGGATATAATATCAAAATTTTATGGTTAAGGGCCGAAAAAGTCAAGCGATTTCCTCTGTCAGGCTCCTGTCATAGAGTTCCTTTTTGCTCAGGCCGTAGGTTTCAGATATCTTTTTTACCGCTTCTTTTCGTCCCAGACCCTTTTTCATAAGAGAGATTACCTCGGCAAGGGCATCCTGGACAGAGCACATTGTTTCATCTCTCCTGCCTTCGATGACAACGACATATTCCCCGGCAATTTTCGACTTCACCATTCGGAGAAGGATGTCCGGGATATTGCCGCGAAAGACCTCTTCATGGATTTTTGTGATTTCTTTTGCCACAGCAGCTTCTCTTCCGGGGAATATCGGTTCCATAGCGGACAAGGTCTCGATGATCCTGTGCGGGGCCTCGTAGAATACGAGGGTCTTTCTTTCAAGAGACAGTTCTTTCAGAAGCCTTTCACGCTGGGACTTCTTCGACGGAAGAAAACCGATAAATATAAACTCTTCCGTGGAAATCCCGGAGACCGACAGAGCTGCAACAAAGGCCGAAGGTCCGGGGACCGGAATAACAGGGATATTTTCCTGGAGAGCTCTTCTTACAAGGACAGTTCCGGGGTCCGCAATGCCAGGTGTACCGGCATCTGAAATTAATGCCACTGATTTTCCCTCAAGAAGCTTCCTGATCAATTCCTCTGCCCGCGCCTGTTCGCGTTCTCTCCAGTAACTGATCATTGGTTTGGAAATACCGTAATGATTGAGCAGCTTCAGGGAATGACGGGTATCCTCTGCGGCAACGATATCTGCTTCCTTTAAGACACGCAAGGCCCTCAGGGTGATATCCTCAAGGTTGCCTATAGGCGTTGCGACTATGAAAAGAGTGCCACTCATTGCAGATTGAGCAGTTTTCTCAGCCTTTTGTCCGACCTGACAATCTCATCAACGTCGTCACCGGTAAGGTCCCAGGTGTATTTTCCATCTGCCGACCTTTTCAGTCTTATCTTCACCGGCTTCCTGGGTTTGACCTGCTGAATCTCGGGTTGTTTCTTAATCTGAAGGGCTCTATTGTCGGCAGCGAAAACAGGACTCAGGAATATGACCATAGATAAAAGCAATACTGCAATTGCAGAGATCCTTTTCTTCATCAGTAACCCCTGTATTTGTTGGTCAATGGAAAACGCCTGTCTCTCCCGAAGGCCCTGGGAGTTATCTTTATACCGGGAGGCGCCTGTCTTCTCTTGTATTCGCTTGTATCAATCATTCTGATCACCTTGCGCGCACATTCCGGACCGCATCCGAGAGACAGTATTTCTTCAAAGCTCTTATCATCCTCGATATAGGCTTTTAATATGGGATCAAGTTCAGGGTAGGGAGGCAGAGTATCGGTGTCTTTCTGATCGGGTTTGAGTTCAGCCGAGGGTTCCTTGAGCAGGATGCTTTCAGGGATTATCACTCTGCCCTGCCTGTTTTTCCACACGCACAGTTCATATACCATTGTTTTTGGGACATCCTTAATAACGGCAAATCCTCCTGCCATATCGCCGTAGAGCGTGGCATATCCGACGCTCATTTCAGATTTGTTGCCTGTCGTAAGGACAAGCCACCCGAACTTATTCGAAAAGGCCATGAGAATATTGCCCCTTATCCTTGCCTGCAGGTTTTCTTCAGTAACATCAGGAGAGAGCCCGAGAAACCCTTCTTTCAATGTGGAGAGATAACTCCCGAAGATATCCTGAATAGATATTTCGGTCACCTTTATCCCCAGATTACCTGCAAGGGAAAAGGCATCTTCCCTGCTCTGAGTTGAGGTGTATGAAGAGGGCATAAAGAGGGCCTTTACATTGTCCTTGCCGAGGGCATCGACAGCAATGGTTGCGACGAAAGCTGAATCAATCCCGCCGCTTAACCCGATGACAACATCATGGAACCCGTTCTTTCTTATATAATCGGAAGTGCCGAGGACGAGCGCCCTGTAAATCTCCTCCAGCTCTTCCATGACTACGTTTTTACCTGGGGTCAACGGTTTATTCCCTCTGGTGTGGGACTTGACCGGTATGACTATCTTTTCAACTGCGTCTTTTTCAAGCTTCATGACCTCCTGCCTCCTGAGCGGGGCATGAAGTCTTTTCATCATGATACCCTCAAGATCGATATCAGCGATGATCAGGTCTTCTTCAAACTGTCTGCCCATTGCAATGACAGCGCCATCCTGATCAAGAATAAGGCTGTGCCCGTCAAAGACGAGTTCGTCCTGTCCACCCACGGTGTTCAGGTACGCTATGATCACCAGGTTGTCGGAAGCCCGGGTCGAGAGCATGTGTTCTCTGAATTGCCCTTTGCCTATGTGATACGGCGATGCGTTGATGTTTATGATCAGCTCGGCCCCTGCAAGGGCCTGTATCCTGGCGGGACCTTCGGGATACCAGATGTCCTCACAAATATTTACGCCTATCCAGGTATCGTCAACCCTGTATATCGGACTCCGCGTGCCGGACTGAAAATACCGGTATTCGTCAAATACGCCGTAATTAGGGAGATATCTCTTGTGATAGACATCAATGACCTTTCGGTTATAGAGCACCGCCGCAGCATTATAGATATCGTCTCTTCTGTCAACAAATCCAACGATTGCAATTATATTGCCTACGTTATCCCGGACTTTTTTTAGAGCGTTGAGGTTATCATCGATGAACTGTGTCTTTAAGAGGAGGTCCTCGGGAGGATAACCGGTTATGGCAAGTTCAGGAAATGCCACAATGCCGGCGCCTGCTTTCCGGGCTTTACGGATGTGATCGACAATCTTGTCCACATTGCCGTCAAGGTCACCTACTGTAGGGTTTATTTGTGCAAGCGCGATTCTCAATGACCTCATCCTGCCTCCCTGTATCACAAATTCCTGCTTATTATAGCATTAGACCGGGAAAATGAAGAACCCTGCGGCAGAGACCGCAGGGTATCTTAACGTAAGGGATGGATTTTTTATATTCGCTCACTAACCCCGCGGCAAGCCGACGGGGAATGCACTCGCTGTCCGTTTCGACAAAAATTAAGATTGCGTTATCTGAGGAAAAGAAGCAAAAATAATCTAACATGTTTGGTCTATGTCTCATTTCCCTTGTCCTGTCCTTGTTCCTGCCTGTCAGCCTTCTTTCTGCTGAAACGATAACCATGCGCACACCGGATGCAAACATCATCTTTGACGGGTCCTTGTCCGGTGTCGCCCGGGAGGTCGAAAGGGAATATCCATCGATCAGATTGGACCTTGAGCGCACCTTTAAGTGGGAGTCTGATTTCAAACCGGATATAGTGCTGGTGAAAGACAGGGGTCAATTCAGGGATATTGTCGGAAGTGATATTATTGTTGCCTATGCTGTGCCTGGTAGAAACCTGATTGTGCTTGATACCTCAAGGATATATGCCAAACCATTTACACTTGAAACAACCTTGAAACATGAGGCATGCCATCTGCTTTTACACAGGCAGATAGAGCAGGACCGATTACCGCGATGGCTTGACGAAGGAATCTGTCAATGGGCGAGCGGAGGAATTGCAGAGCTTTTGTCGGGCGAAGACGAAGGCGTATTTGCCAAGGCGGTTATATCCGGCTCGCTGATAGACATACAAAGGCTGGCCAGGTTTCCTTCTGACGAAAGAAATCTCGTCCTTGCCTATCAGGAAAGCAAAAGCATTGTTCAGTACATAGTGGCCAGATTCGGCAGTCAGGGACTGCTCGCTCTTCTGGAGAATATGCATCGTGGAGATACAGTGCAGGAAGCGGTGCGAAGGACTTTCTCGATAAGCCTGCCCGAGCTTGAAAAGGCCTGGCAATCTTCCGTCAAGAGAAAACATACCTGGTTTCTTTATTTCAGCGATAATATTTATACGGTCATCTTTACCCTTACTGCCGTCATAACAATATACGGGTTTATCAGACTGGTGAAGAAGAGAAGGGAGTACAAAGATGAAGACAGCGAAGATCATGAAAGAGATCACGAATCTTCCGGATGACAGATCCCGATGACTTTCAGGACCAAGAAGAAAACGTTCATTCGTAAAAAAGTTAAAATGCTCAACAGACTAATGGATTCCCGCTTTCAGACTCGTCTGATTCGCGGAGGCGAAAAGACCTGCGGGCCAACAGTAGGCGCCCTAAGCGAATGACAAACAAAAAAAACCATTCAAGATTGTCATCCTCGGGCTTGACCCGGGGATCCATGTTGTTTCAACTTAAATACTAAAGACCCGAAGAAATCGTTCAGTGGCTGCAAAAGAGGCTTTCTCGAATAATTACAAACCTGATATAATGGTATGCATTCTGCTGAATATTTTTCTATATCAAACAAGAGTGGTCACTGGAGGCGGACAAAGCTGATATGTTTAACAGTATGCGGACAAAAATGGTCTCCATTTCCCTGTCTGCGGTCGTTCTGCTTTTAGGAACTGGATATATCGAATGGTCTTATCCTGAAGAAGATGTGAAGAAGCCTGCAGAAGTCCAAACCGGTGAGAAACCGGAGGCGACGCCAGTTCCCGGAACAGTTGTTCCCGATATCGCAGGCAGTAAAAAGAGTGACGCCGGAATAGATCTGGTTGTCTCGAAGGTTGAGATAACGCGCGGAATTTTTGAAGGTGAGCGCAAGATTCAGATCATACCATATGTAAAGAATATGTGGAAAGGAAGTACCTCTGCCCGGATAAAGATACTGCTTGACGGCCTGGCTTTGGCAGAATGGATTGAGGGAGGGATAGGCCCGGGTGAGGAAAAGAGCGGTGGCTCTCTATATGTGCGGGATGCCACGGGTTCGACAGCTCTTAATTTTAGCGTAGAAGTCGATGACGGCAATGAAATTCCTGAGAATAACGAGCATAACAACCGATGCGAGAATCTGACCTTTGATGCTTCACAGACCGGGGAAACAGTGGACTGCCCGATTGTCGGACCTCACGGACCTTCACAATAGACTCAACCTAAATGGTCTGTAACCATCAGTTCACTCAGTTCGTTTGTAATAATTCTTCGCAATTTCGAAGGACCAAACCAGAGGGATTATGAGAAGGATTCCGTTGTCGATGAACACGCCTGTGGAGGCCGGACAAGAATTGTGGTACTATTGATCACAGAATCTTTAGATAGGAATGATAACGTATGGGAACCTTTATCTTGAGGATAATGATCAACGCCCTTGCTATTTCAGTGGCTGTAAAGGTTGTTGATGGAATAACCTTTGCCGGTGAATGGTGGAAGATGATTATCATCGGAGCGGTCTTCGGGATAGTCAATACTCTTATAAAACCCCTGGTAACATTTTTTACATTTCCTCTTATCGTCCTTACCCTTGGATTATTCACGCTCATTGTCAATACCCTGATGCTGCTTCTCACAGCGGAGCTTTCCGAACCATTTAATCTCAGCCTTCATATATCGGGCTTCGGCGCTGCTTTCAAGGGCGCCCTTATTGTCAGCATAGTCAGTATGTTCCTTTCCTGGATTACCGGCATCAAAAGGGCGCGGCAGTAAAAGAGATACGGAGAATAATATTCATTCATGTCTGTTACCAACGCATTTGATTTTTTCGTCCAGCTTCACCTGACAGAGCGCTGCAACCTCCAGTGCAGGCACTGCTACCAGACAGGCAGGTCTGTAAATGAGATGTCTTTTCCCGAGATAAGGGAGGTCGTGGCAGAAATATCCGACACCCTTGGGGAATGGGAGTCGGCATATGGGATACAGTATTCAAGAAGCTTCAATGTCACTGGCGGGGAGCCTCTTCTACGAAGGGACATCTTAGAGGTTATAAAGGAGATAAAGGGCCGTGGATTCGGCCTGTATCTGCTCACAAACGGTATTCTCGTCAACGAGAAAAAAGCCGGGTCGCTGGCGGACCTGGGAGTTGACGGCGTTCAGGTAAGTGTTGAAGGGCCAGAAGAGATACACGATTCCATACGCGGCAAAGGTACCTTTTCTGTCTCGATGAGGGGAGTTCAGTATCTGCTTGATGCGGGGCTGAGAGTAACTCTCAATGTAACCCTTTCTTCTGTCAATGCCCATTACTTCATGGACATTATAGATTTAGCAATGAAAAAGGGAGTTCACCGAGTTGGTTTTTCAAGGCTTGTCCCTTCCGGAAAGGGAGAATCCATGCTGAGCGAGATGTTGAGCCGGGAGGCGGTCAGGCAGCTCTACAAAGAGATATTTTCTATGGATACAGGCAATCTGAAGATCGTTACCGGGGATCCCGTGGCTTCGCAATCTATTGTCAGTGACGATGGCATAGATATGGGAGAGGTCCCCTTGGGTGGTTGTGCTGCAGCTGTATCGGGAATCACAATCCTTCCCGACGGCACTCTTGTGCCTTGCAGGAGGCTGGATATCCCTGTGGGAAATATCAGAACGGATTCTTTCAGAGAGATATGGGCTACTTCAAAGGTACTCGAAGATATCCGCAGCAGGCAAAAATATGAAGGCAAATGCAAGACTTGCAGGAGATGGGCCCATTGCAGGGGATGCAGGGCAATAGCCTATGCATTCTCAAAGGCACAGGGCACAAATGACTATCTGGCTGATGACCCTCAGTGTTTTGTCTCTAATTGATTTCCCGAACCTTCTTGTCTGAATCATTGACTTTCAATATGCACGCTCTTTAAACTTAATCCTTATGAAAAAAGATCTTATAAGAATTCTTGAAGGGGCTTTGAAGAAACTCGGGTTGTCGGAAGTGTCTTCGATCGAAGTCGAAGTGCCCCGCCAGGAGACCATGGGTGACCTTGCGACAACTGTTGCGATGTCCCTGGCAAAATATCTGAAGAAGCCTCCGAGGAAGGTTGCCGAAGAGCTGGTCGAGGCCATAGAAGACAGAGACCTCTTCGAAAAGATAGATATCGCAGGGCCGGGTTTTATCAATTTTACATTTTCAAGAAAGTATCTGTATTCGCGGGCGCAGGACCTCCTGAGACTGCAGGAAAGTTTTCTCCGCTCCGATATCGGAGGCGGAAAACGTATCCAGATAGAGTTTGTAAGTGCAAACCCGACCGGACCTTTGCATCTCGGCCATGGCAGAGGCGCAGCCACAGGAGCTGCCCTGTCAAATCTGCTGCAGGCAGCCGGTTACATTGTTGATCGTGAATACTATGTTAATGACGCGGGCAGGCAGGTAAAGCTCCTCGGCCTCTCTGTCTTTGCACGATATCAGCAATTGCATGATGTGGAATACCCATTTCCTGATGACGGATATAAGGGCGGGTATGTGGAAGAGATTGCCCAGGACATAATGAAAGAGAAACGCAAGAAATATATCCAGGCCAGTTTTGAAGAAGTGTCGGATTTTTTTATTGACTATTCGTATGAAAAGATCCTCTCCGGAATAAAGAATGATCTGAAAGAGTTCGGGGTTGATTTTGATATATGGCAGAGTGAGAGGGAGCTTTTTCGGTCCGGTGAGGTGGAAAGCTCTCTGAATGACCTTAAGGCAACAGGCCGGATATACGAAAAGGATGGGGCCACATGGTTCAGAGCAACTGATTTCGGCGATGAGAAGGACAGGGTCATTGTAAAACAGGATGGTGAATATACCTATTTCACCTCTGATATTGCGTATCACAGGAAGAAGATCGAAAAGAAATACGACGAACTGATTGATATCTGGGGCGCCGACCATCACGGGTACATACCAAGGGTCGAGGCTGTTATCGAAGCCCTCGGCTATCCGAGGGAAAGATTAAAGGTCATTCTTGTGCAGATGGTGAACCTTCTCAGGGGAGGCAAGCCGGTGCAGATGTCAAAGAGGGCGGGGGAGTTTATTACTCTCAAAGATGTCATTGACGAAGTCGGAGCGGACACAACGAAATTCATCTTCCTGACCCGCAGACCCGACAGCCACCTCGATTTTGATCTCGAGGTCGCCAAGACCCAGTCATCTGAAAACCCGGTTTTCTATGTGCAGTATGCAAATGCGCGAATAAACAGCATATTTAAGCGTGCAAAGGAGAACGGGATTGATTTTGCCGCAATCCCTGATTCTGATCTCAGTCTCTTGTCGGCCACCGAAGAAATAAGGATCGTCAAGAAGCTGCTTCTGTACCCTATGGTCTTTGAGGGAGCTGCAATGGCCCATGAGCCCCATAGAATTACCTTTTATCTGCAGGAACTGTCCGGCATGTTTCACCCCTACTACAACAAGCACAGGATTGTCGGCGATGATGCTTCACTGACTCTGGCAAGGCTTGCACTCTGCGACGCCGTAAGGATAGTTCTTAAGGAAGGTCTGCAGATTCTCGGTATAAGCGCCCCTGAAAAGATGTGATTTGCCCGCCGGCGTTATGTTTTGATTGACTTTCGCTGTATGATATTGTTATAAAAATAGCCTATGATTCCTAAGACTGAAAAGATCTGGATGGATGGAAAGTTTGTGGATTGGGACGATGCCAAAGTCCATGTCCTGACGCATACACTCCATTACGGCCTTGGGATTTTTGAAGGCATCAGATGCTATGAGACCGAAAAAGGGTCTGCCATTTTCCGGCTCGATGAACATGTCGAGAGGCTTTTCAATTCGGCCCACATATTCCTGATGGAGATCCCGTATTCAAAGAAAGAAATAAAGGATGCGATCGTAGAAACGGTAAAAGTCAACAAGATAAAGTCCTGCTATATAAGACCCCTCGTTTATATCGGATACGGCGCTATGGGCCTCTATCCTAAAGAGAACCCTGTCAGTGTATCCATCGCTGCATGGTCCTGGGGGACTTATTTAGGAGATGAAGGTCTTGAAAAAGGCATAAGAATAAGGACGTCCTCATTTATCAGAAACCATGTGAATGCAAATATGACAAGGGGCAAGGTCTGCGGATATTATGTCAATTCGCAGCTTGCCAAGAAAGAGGCGATATCCGACGGGCTATGATGAAGCCCTTCTGCTTGACACGGAAGGATACGTAGCTGAAGGAAGCGGGGAAAATATTTTCATAGTGAGAAACGGCGTTCTCAAAACTACACCGCTCACCTCGATCCTCGAAGGAATAACGAGGAGCAGTATTCTTCAGATAGCAGAAGACGAGGGCGTAAGGATAAAGGAAGAACGGTTTACGCGAGATGAACTCTATATATCTGATGAAGCGTTCTTTACCGGCACTGCCGCGGAAGTGACACCTATAAGGGAAGTTGATGGAAGGACAATCGGAGTCGGCAGGCCCGGAGAAATCACAAAGAAAGTCCAGTCAATCTTCTTCGATATAGTCAAAGGCAAAAACAATAAGTATAAATCCTGGCTGACCAGGGTTTAACCACGCCCGAGCCGTTTAAAAATTAAGAAGCCGAAAATGCTACGGAATTCAGAAATAAATAAAGGGGTATAGTATTTTCTATACCCCTTTTATTTTTTTATTTATTTTCAGGTGCTGCTGACGCAGGTGCCGCCGGAGCAGGTGCTGACGCAGGTGCCGCCGGAGCAGGCGATGTCGGAATTGCTTCAGCTTTCTTATGGCATTTTGTACAATCTGAACCTTCCTGCCATCCAAAAGACTTTTTACCGTCATGACATACTCCGCAGAATTTGCCTTCGACATGGTCTGCCTTGGTTATTTTGACAGAGCCTTCGGAGCCGGGATCCTTCATTGCAAAAGGAACATTTCCCTTGTGGCATTCCATGCACTTGCCGGGACCGAGTTTTGTGTTGTGAATCTTCCCGTCGAAGGTGACCGGGCCAAGATCGCCATCTTTGTAACATAGGTTTTCATTCCGGCAAAAGCCGAAGTCACCAGCATTAGAGCCGCAATAACAGCCAGGACAATTACGAATCGTTTCATCGTTCTTCACCTCCTTTCATGGAGAAATAGAATACAGACACTTGCAACAGGCATCAAGAAATGCCGAACATTCTTTTCGTAAATAGTACATATTATATATTTTAGTATTCCTGAAACAGGGAATCAATCCCCTTGTGAAAAATAGGTCCGGTGAAAGCACCGATTGATTTGACAGCAGCAGGATACTTTCGCATAACCTAAAATAAAAGATGTATAATATAATCCTCTCTGGTGGCAGGGCAATAAATATATAAAACTATAATAAATGCCCGCGATATCGTTTTCGTAAAGCGGATGCATCACCTTTCTTGAATTCTCAAAAGTCTTTATGTATTATTAATCTAACGGTATGAACAGACTAATAAGAAAAGCTATATTGCCTGCGGGAGGCCTCGGAACGAGGTTTCTGCCCGCGACTAAGGCCTCTCCAAAAGAGATGCTGCCGATTGTCGACAAGCCTATGATACAGTATGCCGTCGAGGAAGCCCAGTCATGCGGGATTGAGGATTTTATCATCATTACCGGGAAAAACAAGAGGGCGATTGAAGACCACTTCGACTCGGCTTTCAAGCTTGAGGAAAGCCTGAAAAGATCCGGGAAAAAGAAGCTCCTTGAGGAAATAAACCGTCTGAACGGGCTGAACTTTGCGTATATAAGACAGAGAGAGGCCCTGGGACTCGGCCATGCAATCTACTGTGCGGGGCCATTTGTCAAAGACGAACCTTTTGCGGTCCTGCTCAGTGATGATATAATTGAACCGGGAGCTCATCTCCTGAGAGACATGATTAATCTTTACAGGGAATATGAATCACCCGTTCTTGCGCTGGAAAGAGTGCCGTTGTCCGAGGTGAATAAATACGGTATCGTTGACGGAATCAAAGAAAGGGAGAATGTTTACAGGATCAACAACCTGGTAGAAAAACCGTCTCCTTCCGAGGCTCCGTCTGATATGGCGATCATAGGCAGGTATATCCTGACATCTGATATTTTTGAGTCGCTGGAAGACGTTCGACCCGGAAAGGGCGGTGAGATACAATTGACCGACGCCCTTTACGGTCTGTTGAAAAAGCGCCAGATCTATGGATATCTCTTTTCAGGGAAGAGATATGACGCCGGCGACAAGCTCGGGTACCTTAAGGCAACAGTTGATCTCGCCTTGAAAAATCCGGAGCTTGCCGGACAATTCAGAGAATATCTTATAAATGCAGCGGATAAATTAAGAAATTAAACAATAGGAGACGATATGGTGGATGTCTTGGACGTGGAACAGAAGGTTGACAAAGAAATCGAGATACCTGATACGTTGCCTGTTTTGCCGGTAAGGGACATTGTTGTTTTTCCTTATATGATCCTTCCTCTTTTTGTCGGCAGGGAGATGTCTATAAAGGCCATTGAATATTCCCTCAGTACAAACAGGATGGTTTTGCTGCTCACACAGAAAGACCTGAATGTGGAAAATCCCACGCCTGAAGACCTCTTCAAGATCGGTACGGTCGCGCTTGTAATGAGAATGCTCAAACTTCCGGATGGCAGAGTAAAGATCCTTGTGCAGGGCCTGAGCAAAGCTCGCGCCTTAACGTATGAACAGACAGAGCCTTTCTTCAAAGCCAACATTGAGACTATAACCGACCAGAAAACCGAGCCTCTCAGCATCGAGGACGAGGCCCTGGTAAGGAATACAAAGGGCCAACTGGAGAAGGTGGTATCTCTCGGGAAATCAATTCTGCCGGATATCATGGGCGTTGTTGAGAATATAGAAGAACCCGGCAGACTGGCCGATCTTGTTGCATCAAACATAGGTCTGAAGACTGAACAGTCGCAGGAAATACTCGAAATGATAGATCCCGTGCTGCGGCTGAAGCGTGTCAATGAGGTGCTCTCAAGGGAGATCGAACTCCTGACTGTTCAGCAGAAGATACAGTCGGAAGCAAGGGGTGAGATCGATAAAACACAGCGGGAGTACTTCCTGAGAGAACAGCTCAAGGCTATTCAGAAGGAACTGGGCGACATTGACGAGCGGGCCGAGGAAATACGTGAATTCAGGAAGAAGGTGGAAGACGCAAAAATGCCGGAAAAGGTTTTCAAAGAGGCTGAAAAGCAGCTCAAGCGCCTTGAAAAAATGCACCCGGACAGCGCAGAGGCAGCGACTGTGAGGACTTATCTTGACTGGCTTGTGGAGATACCCTGGTCCAAGTCGACGACCGATAATCTTGATATCAAGGCCGCGGAAAAGGTGCTGAATCACGACCATTATGATCTGGAAAAAGTGAAGGAACGGATACTCGAATATCTCAGCGTAAGGAAACTGAAGGAGAAGATGAAAGGTCCGATACTCTGTTTTATCGGCCCTCCCGGAGTCGGAAAAACATCTCTTGGAAAGTCAATTGCCCGGTCACTGGGAAGGGAATTCGTCAGGATGTCCCTTGGCGGCGTCAGGGATGAAGCCGAGATCAGGGGCCATAGGAGGACTTATGTCGGCGCTCTGCCCGGCAGGATCATACAGGGCATAAAGACCGCGGGTACGAACAACCCGGTATTCATGCTTGACGAAATCGACAAGATAGGGACGGACTTCAGAGGCGACCCATCATCAGCACTGCTTGAAGTTCTCGACCCTGAACAGAATAATACATTTGCAGACCATTATCTTTCTGTGCCCTTTGACCTATCAAAGGTCATGTTTATTACAACAGGCAATCTGGTTGATACTATCCCGGGACCATTGAGAGACAGGATGGAGATAATCTACCTCTCCGGATATACGACAGAGGAGAAGCTCGGGATTGCCAAGAACTATCTCATACCTAAACAGCTCGACGAGCACGGCATCAGCGGCAAGATATTAAAAATTACTGATTCCGGACTCTTCAATCTCATTTCGCAATATACAAGAGAAGCCGGCGTCAGAAACCTCGAAAGGGAGATTGCGAACCTCTGCAGAAAGGTGGCAAAGAAGATTGCAGAAGGCAGAGATAAGCCCTTTGTAATCACTTTAAAGAACATTCACAGATATCTGGGTGTGCCCAAATTTCTTCCTGAAGAGGAAATAGAAAAAGATGAAGTGGGCGTTTCGACCGGCCTTGCATGGACGGAGTCAGGCGGAGACATTATTTACGTGGAAGCTACTACCATGAAAGGCAAGGGGCATCTTACTTTGACCGGGCAACTCGGAGATGTTATGAAAGAATCTGCCCAGGCCGCTTTAAGTTATGTCAGGTCGAAGGCGGCGATACTCGGAATAAATGAGGACCTGTTCTCGAAAATAGATTTGCATATACATGTCCCGGCAGGGGCCATCCCAAAGGACGGTCCGTCTGCAGGCATTACGATGGCAACAGCCATAGCTTCGGCTTTGACCGGAAAGCCCGTCAACAAGAATGTGGCGATGACCGGTGAAGTCACGTTAAGGGGCAGGGTGCTGCCGATCGGCGGCCTCAAGGAAAAGACCCTCGCTGCCAAGAGGATGGGTATCAACAAGGTCATCGTACCGGAACGCAATAAGAAAGACCTCGAGGATATACCGAAATATATCAAGAAGGACATGGAGTTTGTCTTTGCCGAGACAATGGATGATGTCCTCAAGGTGGCGCTGAAAAAGAGAGAAAACAAAAAACCGAAAAAGACCGGCAACAGCGGTCGGTCAGAACACAAGAAGAAGAAAAGGTAGCGTAACCTGGCTTCCGCAAAGATATCGGACTTTGGCGAACTTTTTCTGTTAGACAGGATAAGGAAGCGGTTTAAGAGCAGATCAGAAAATATTATCGCGGGCATAGGCGATGACGCCGCAGTAATAAAGCCTGCAAACGCAGATGCTGCTTGTGACTACCGACATGATGATCGAGAGGGTCCATTTCGATCTTCACTTCATTACCCCCTACCAACTCGGGTTTAAGTTAATCTCCGTCAATGTGAGCGACATCTACGCAATGGGGGGACAACCTGCATACGTCCTCCTGAATATTGCCCTTACCAGGGGCGCTGAAGTCGGATTTTGTCGACGGCCTGTTTGACGGCATTCAGGATGCCCTGAAAGCGTATCGAACAGTTTTGATAGGCGGCGACCTCTCTGCATCGAAGAAAGACCTTTCGCTGTCAGCCACTCTTATCGGGTATGCAAAGAAACAAATTCTACGCTCAGGGGCGAAGGTCGGCGACAGGATCTATGTGACAGGATATCTCGGCGATTCGGCATGCGGCCTTGAGTTGCTGAAGAAGATGAACAGGCCGATAGTGTTGCAGCAAAGGCCGAAGAGTGTGGAACTCAAAGATCAGAGCAAGAAGCCGAAAACCATCAGCGAAGACTCGATCCTCCGTAATAGGGTCTCAGATGTCTCTTAAAGGCCTCTCGTGGAAAGCTGTTGGACCGTTGCTTAAAAGACATCTCATGCCTCTGGCAAGGAACCCGAAACGATATACAGGCTCTTCCTCTGCAATGATCGATATCAGCGACGGACTTCTGATCGACCTGACCCGTCTCTGCAACGAGAGCAAAGTCGGAGCAAGAATCTACGAAAAAAATATCCCTGTCTCGGCAGGAATGAAGAAAGCGGCATCCTCACTTGGTCTCTCTCCATTGAGATTGGCCCTTACAGGCGGTGAAGATTACGAACTGCTCTTTACAGCCTCCCCTGAGAAGAAAGTCCGCGCAATATATATCGGTGATGTTGTAAAATCAAGCAGAACTATTGTTGATAGTGAAGGAATTGAAAGGACGTTTTCCGCCGAAGGCTATCAGCATTTTAAGACATAAGATCGGACAGATGAATAAATTCCAGAAAATTGCCCTTATTATCGGAGTGCTTTGTCCTTCTCCTTTTTTTTGGAAAGACAGTCACCAGAATCGGATTCACCGCTCTCGGATTCATGTGGAAAGGAATAATAATCATAGTCGGAATCCTGTTTATTATTTCCTTCCTGAAAAATGCAGGAAAGAGCAAGTGAAGGCCTGCCTTCGTTGAGAACTATCCCCTCTCCGGTTTGAATATCGAGACCGACAAAGGCGGTAGGGTTACGTCGATGGAATAAGGCTGTCCGTGCCAGGGTTGTTCCTCCGAGGTTTCCCCCCGCCGTTTCCCATATTGCTTCCCCAGTATATCGCTGAGTCGCTGTTCAGTATCTCTTTGTAAAAGCCGGGCGCAGGGACGCCGATACGATAGCTCTTTCTCGGGACAGGAGTGAAAGAGCAGACGATTACGAGATGATCAGAAGGGTCTTTGGCTTTTCTTATGAACGAAATTATACTGCTGTCTGCGTCACGGAAGTCTATCCAATTAAATCCCTGGTAATTGTAATCCACCTCATACAAGGGCAGGTTCGGACTGATAGAGATGGTTCAGGTCCATAACATATTTTTGAAGCGCGCTGTGCGGGGGATGGCTCAGGAGGTGCCAGTCAAGGCTTTTGTCATGGTTCCACTCATCCCATTGTCCGAATTCCCCACCCATAAAAAGGAGCTTCTTTCCCGGGTGTGTATACATAAATCCATAGAGAGACCTGAGGTTTGCAAATTTCTGCCACATATCACCCGGCATCTTGTTCAGCATGGAGCGTTTGCCGTGGACGACCTCATCGTGTGACAGCACCAGAACAAAGTTCTCTGAAAATGCGTAGAGAAGACTGAAAGTAAGGTTATTGTGGTGGTATTTTCTGTGGATGGGATCTTTCGAAAAGTATTCGAGGGTGTCGTTCATCCAACCCATGTTCCATTTCATGCTGAAGCCGAGTCCGCCGAGATAAACGGGTTTTGATACGCCGGGCCATGCTGTTGATTCTTCGGCCACGGTCAGTACGCCCGGATGGTTCTTATGTACAATCTCGTTGAAGCTTTTCAGGAAATCAATGGCTTCGAGATTCTCTCTCCCTCCGAACATATTGGGGATCCATTCGCCCTCTTTTCTGGAATAGTCCAGATAAAGCATTGACGCGACCGCGTCCACGCGCATTCCGTCAATGTGATATTTCTCGAACCAGAACAGGGCATTGGAGATCAGAAAATTCCTCACCTCTTTTCGTCCATAGTTGAATATCTTGGTGCCCCAGTCAGGGTGAAACCCTTTCCTCGGATCTTCATGTTCATAGAGGCATGTGCCGTCGAAAAAACCGAGGCCGTGTCCGTCAGTCGGGAAATGGGCAGGCGACCAGTCGAGGATTACCCCTATATTATTCTGATGACACAGGTCAACGAAGAACATGAAATCCTCCGGCTTCCCGTACCTGCTGGTCGGCGCGAAATAGCTTATTGTCTGATATCCCCAGGATGCATCAAGCGGGTGTTCTGTTACAGGCATGAGCTCGATATGTGTATATCCCATCTCTTTCACATAGCGGATGAGTTTGTCCGCCATCTCCCGGTAAGTCAGATACCTGTTGTCTTGCTCAGGCATTCGCATCCACGAACCGAGGTGAACTTCATATATAGCTATAGGCGATTCCAGCCAGTTGTTCGCCGACCGTGACTCCAGCCAGCTATCGTCATGCCATTCATATTTGTTTATGTCGTAGACGATCGATGCGCTCTTCGGACGTATCTCAGCATAAAAGGCATAGGGGTCAGCCTTTTCCGAAATATATTTATTTATCTTTGAGAGGATTTCATATTTATAAATTTCGCCTTCTCCGCATCCGGGGATAAAAAGCTCCCAGATCCCGGAGTCTCCAAGAATTCGCATCGGATGTCTGCGAGGGTCCCATTTATTGAAATTGCCGACAATACTGACCCTTTGCGCATTCGGAGCCCAGACGGCAAAATGGACTCCCTTGACACCGCCTACCGTCAGAAGATGTGAACCGAGCTTTTCGTAGGATTCGTGATGGCTTCCTTCGCCCAGCAGGTGTAAGTCGAAATCGGATAGTACCGGAAGAAATGAGTAAGGATCATAAAAGTCAGCAGTTGTTCCGTCAATTGACTTTATGCAGATGCGATACCGAAAAACATCTTCTTTATCAGTGCATATCGCCTCAAAAAAACCTGCCTTGTGCACCTTGTCCATGGGATATGACTTTTTTGCTTTGATGTCGATAACCGAGGCCGTCTGCGCTTCCGGCAGGAAAGCCCGAACAGCGATCTGCTTAAGCCCGTCTCTTTCAATTATGTGCATGCCGAGGACCTGAAACGGGTCCCAGTGCCTCGCGTTCACGATGAGTTTTATTTGATCTTTCAAATCATTAGACATATAATCCCCTCAAAGGCGAGTTTTATTACATCTACGCATTCCCTTTGACCTCAAAGAGCATAATATTACTGAGATCTCTGATCTCAAGGTTCTCTATCCCGTTCACTTCGAATTCCACCTCGTATTTTTCAATAAAGTCTTCTTCCTTTGACATAAGTTCGTCCGGCGTCATGGCGAGAACTGCTGCTTCACCATATTTCCTTATCATATCACGTCTTGCAAGCCGGTATATCAATTCATCCCAGAATGTGTAATTGTCATACTCTTCTCTGTATTCCTCTACCTCCGTGTTCTCCTCAAATTCCCTGGTCGGAAAATACTCATCAATAGTCCTGTCATATTCAATATATTTGTCCATCTTGAAATCTTCAAAAAAGGAAAAAATATACTGTTCAAGTTCCTCATACTTATCGATGAGGTCGTTGGTGCGATATGAGTTAACTACCCAGTTTCCCAGGTAAACCAGTTTGATCAGGCCTTCATATTGGTCTTTTGTAAAATTGATTTTCATGCTTCTCTCAAAAGCCTCCTTCTCTGTTTCTTTTTGTTTGTCTCTTCGAATCCAGCAGTATCGTTACAGGGCCGTCGTTAATGAGATAAACCAGCATCGACGCTGCAAATTCACCCGTGGCGACCATAATTCCCTTTCTCTTCAGCCTGTCCACAAAGTCATCATACATCTGTCTCGCCTTTGCCGGTTCCTCGGCCGAATCAAAGGAAGGCCTGTTGCCCTTTCCGCAGTCTGCAACCAGGGTAAATTGTGATACAACAAGTGCCTCGCCCTTTACATCCAGGATCGACAGGTTCATCTTGTCACGGTCATCCCCGAATATTCTGAGACCGGATACCTTCCTGACAAGATATTCAAGATCTGATTCTGTATCTCCTTTGCCGACGCCGAGAAAGACCAGCAACCCTTTGCTGATTCTGCCTGCAGTATTCCCGTCGACCTCGACCCTTGCCTCTGAAACACGCTGTATCAATGCCTTCATAAAATATCAAGTTAATATTATCATTTAGAAATTAACAATTATTAATATTTTCATAATAATATGGACGATTATTGAAAAATCCCTCCTAACCTCCCTTTACCTTCGCCTCGCCCCGAATGCTTTCGGGACTGAGTGCGGAAAAGGGAGGGATCAACTACCCCTCTTTTGCAAAGAGGGGCAAGGGGAGATTTTTTTTATTGATGTCTATTCAATCATGAGAACCTTAATAATATCTTATTTATTCATTGACCATTGCTAAATGATAATTGCTTCCTCAGTACCACATCATGGCTTCAAAGTCGGGTGTAGGCACCGTAATTGAAATATAGCCTCTCCAGGGAGACCTCTCGATTTCTTCGCTGTCCTTTACGATTGAGATATAGAGATTCAGTTCATCCTTTTCCTTAGCTCCCAGTTCGCTAAATGAAATCCCTATTTCAAAGATGTCCTGTGCCGCGACGTCCGGGATTTCCTTTATGGATTTCCAGTCTCCATCCGCCTTCTCAAATAGTTCGGCATGTAAAACCGGTCTCATGGAAACAACTATCTTCTTCATAAATGGTTTTATCACATGAATAGCGAATTGAGTCTGGTCAGCCAGGTCAGAGAAGGGAACCGCCGGGTCCAGCCTGAGAAAGAGGTTGTCTTTGCTGAAGCCGTAAAAGAGCGTCGACAGGATGCTTTCTGATTTGTGCATGCTGCCGCCTGCTTTTTTGATGTCCATCTGCGCGCCCTGATACCATTCGTAATAGCTCGTAACCAGACCGTCAATCTTCGGATTTATAAAACCTCTGATTGCAACGGAAGGCGAAACACTTCTGTCTTCCCTCAGCACGGGCACGTACAAGTGTGATGGAATCTCTTTGCCTATCTCCTGATAAACCGACATGAGATTAAACCGGAAGAGTTCATCGAAGTCTTTCTGATTCTCGGTAGTATGATCGTCTCCGTACCACCAGTTCCAGTCGCTGCCCTCTGCAACGTATATGGCCTTCCATGCCCTCGAAAGATCTTTTTCTGGATTCATCTTCTGATAGAGATCAAGTTCATCCCGTGCTTCGGAGAGGTAGTCCCATGCCGTATTGTCCTCTTCGTGTCCGATCCAGACAGCATAGTTGGCGTAGATCCAGGAACCGGCATGAAGTCTGCTGAGGGGTTCGCCCCTGTCATGTTCTTTCAGATATTCGGATGCCGTCACGGTCTTCAGCCTTTTCTCCATTGAAAGGCCTTCATAAAAATACCGTAAGAAGTCCCGGCCGTCATTCCTGTAATACTCCCATGCATTCTCGCCATCAAGAATTATGGACAACAGGTAGGGTCTGTTCCCGGGAAGGGTATTTCTGATGTGAAGAAGCTTGTTGATAAGATCGTCTGCCGCATGTTTCGCGTCCCATTTTGAATATACAAATCCGATGAGATCGGAGAGGGAATGATCTCTGAAGATCATGGAAACGTCCTCAAAACGATAAGGCCTGTAAAGGGAGCCGGGATCAATCACGTTCCTTGAAGAATCCCTGAGTTGCCTTCCCAAAGAAATTGACAGGATATCTTCATCGGTGCCGAGCCATTGTATACCTTCTTTTGCGACGATGCGCAATACTTCTTCGCTGACAGACCCCTCTGAAGGCCACATGCCCGTGGGTCTGTACAGGAAGGTCTTTTCAAAGTATTCTATGCCCATCCTGATCTGTGTTTTCAGCATCTTCGGGATGGGCGAATCGTTTATGGGGGAGCTTAATGTCCGGCAGTGCAACTCTTGCAGAATTTGTGTCACAGAGCAGCGGGAGTATAGGATGATAAAAAGGAGATACGGACAGCTCTATCTGTCCGGTGGCCACTGTCTGACTATATCTCGGGATTATCTCATGCAGGATAGACAGTTGCTTTTCAATCAGCGTCTGTTTCTCTTCCTCGGAAAAGTCCCTGCCTTTTTCTACCAGTCCCTTCAGGAACGGGTCCCTCTCCCTGAAAAGCGGATCGATCCAGCAGAGGTTGAATAAAACCTGAAGGTCTGTGAAATCGCCTTTCGTAAAGTAGTTTACCATTCGGCTGATATCGCTTTTGATGACGTGAAGCCCTCTTTTATTCAGAAGTTCGAAGTATCTTGGAAAGGGCTTTATCATGTTGTCCCAATTAGCGAGGAAAAAATTCTCCAGCATGAAAAGCTTGTCTTCAGGTCCAAGTTCTGATGAGTTCTTGAGCGTAACTGTCAGATAGCTGTCTCTGGCATTATTTTCGTATAGTCTGAAAGCTGTTCCAGAAGGGATGGGGTAAAATTGAAGACCTGTTTTACGTCGGGAAATTCAGTCAGAATTTCCAGCATATCAAGATAGTCTTTCGTCCCGTGGAGTCTTACCCAGGGCAGCCTGTAGGTTTCTTTGAAAGGGTCTTTGTAATAAGGCTGGTGCATATGCCAGAGGATGCAGATATAGAGAGGATTATCTGTCATACTGGAATATGTATTCGTCGGGCTTTGCTAAGCCAAATTCCTCCCGTGCGTATTTTTCTTTAAAATAGGGGTCTTCTTTGAGAAGCTTGAGCTGAGACCTGATCTGAAGGTTGTCCCGTTCCATATCGCGCACCTGAGCTTCAAGGCAGGTCTTTTTTGTAAGAAGCTCCCTGTATTTGAGGAAACCCATGTCCCCGAATAAGAGGCTGATAAGAAGATAGATAAAACTCAGGGTGATTACAGTATAGAATATCAGCCTCCTTCTCTTCATCTCAGAGGCCACCTGTTTTCTCAATAGATTCGTGCCGGAAGTCATATTGTTACATTATATAATGCTTTTCACTTTCTGTACAGGATTTCATAAATATTGCTTCACGATCTCCTCAACCCTGTCGATGTCGACAGTCTCTTCGCTCAGTTCAGCCCTGTTTGCAATATTCCTGAGAGTTGTCTCTAAAAATATCTTAAACCCCCTGGTATTTTCAAGGATTTTGTGCATTTCAGACTCCTGAAAAGAGAACATGTCATCGAAGAAATACGCAAACTCGTCAAAGTCGTCGTACCGAAGCAATTTAAAGGTTGTGTGTTCAAAATAGTGCATATAGTCTTTCACGGATTTGAGAACATCTTTTCTCACCTCGGGAAACGCAGCCTTTTCCTCCAGAAGAGTGATAAATCTGTGAAGAACGAAAAGATCTTCTCTCAGCCGGACTGACTGCGAGAGTTTTGTCGTAAAACTTTCAAAAATGTCCTTACCCTGAATATCAGGGTTGAAAAACTGGGTTAATTGTACTATAGACTGTTCAACAAGGTTCTTCAGTATGCCCTGGCTGTTTTCGAGTTTCCCCCTGAAATGATGGGGTGCCTTTTTTCTGATAATGTTTTTGAGTTCCTGGATATAGACCCGCTTTGTTTCCATGGAAAACTGGTATGATATCGACTTCAGAAGGTCCTGTAAATCCCGGTCTCTGATCTGCGCGCTCACCCTCTTAATGAAGGCATGAAAGGTGGCGATTTCAGACCTGAGCATTATGAGTATCAGTAACGATGAATTGAGAGCGATTGAATGCTGAGAGTCAATGTCAATATGTTTCAGGAACCGGAGAAATCTGAAGAGGTACAGATAAAGAAATGAGATATTCTTCCTGAGGTCCCTTTCCTGTATTGCCTTTACGACCCCGGAAATATAAGCATTATCGATGCTGTCGAAATCAGGATTAATGTCTTTTCGAAATGGGTTGAGAAAGAATATTTTCCCTTATCTGCTTGCTTATGAGCTGTCCTATGTTAGTGTAGCTCAGGTATGATATCTCGCCGGTCTTCAGAAGGTCTGTTATGATTCCTTTGAGGTTGATGAACAGGTCGTAAAGCAGGTAGAACGCTTTCTCAGGTGAGTCCTGTGTATACAATTTCCCGACAAAAAGGTCTCTTGAATGGTCACTCAGCAGCTTGGACTCGGAAAATTTCTGGAACCAGTAGGCATTTTTTCTGCTTTCAGGGATCACAACTTCAAGAACGGCAAGTATCCTGAATATTACGTCTCGCACCGCCTGCAGTTCATCAAAAAAATTTCTGTCAGGCAGCTCTCCCTGCGAGATGGGCAGATTCTCCACATGGAAGAACCTCTCAAGAGCCCTCAGGAGCACGTCAAGTTCGGAAAAGAGTTCACAGTGTTCTTTTTTGGATTGCAGCAGCCAGTCTGCCGCTTTATTATCAGAGGTCATCGTTTAGGTATGTGGATCGCTTTGCCGAAGACATCTTCGGATGCTTCCAGCAATGCTTCCGGCAGGGTGGGATGAGCATGAATTGTCTGAGCAATATCTTTTGTCCTGAGTCCTGTTCTGACTGCAAGCGCAGCTTCAGCGATAAGATCGGAGGCGCGGGGACCGATGATATGGACGCCCAGTACCCTGTCCGTCGATGCATCAGAGACAACTTTGACCAGGCCGTCGATTTCACCTATTACATGGGCTTTGGCAAGCGCCCTGAACTGAAAGTGTCCGGTCTTCACCTTAATCCCTTTTTCTTCCGCCTGGAATTCCCTGAGACCGACCGAGGCAATTTCCGGAGATGTGAAGATCGCCGAAGGCACTGAGTTGTAATCCATCCGCTCATCTCCTCCAAGGATATTTGCCGCTGCGATCATCCCTTCTCTCGATGCCACGTGAGCAAGAAGGAGACCGCCCACAACATCCCCTATTGCATAGACCCCGGGTATGTTTGTCTGCATCTTCTCGTCTGCGAGGATTTCGCCGCAGATGCCTTTCTTTACCCCAACTTCTTCAAGGCCGATACCTTCGCTGTTGAAGGCCCTCCCAACGGCCACCAGCGCCTTTTCAGCAGAGATTTCCTTGCCGTCAACGAGGAGTACGTGTACACCGTCAACCTTTACCTGTATCCTGTCGGCCTTTGTGTTTGTTATAAGCCGAATCTTCTTTTTCCTGAACTCCCTTTCGAGTAGTTCGGAAATCTCGATGTCCTCTGTGGCAAGCGCCCTCGGCAGCTTTTCCAGAATTGTCACTTCGGAGCCGAGCTCTCTGAAAATACATGCGAATTCACAGCCGATTACCCCGGCGCCGATAATAAGAATACTCTTCGGGATTTCAGTAAGACCCAGCGCATGATCACTGGAGAGTACCCGGCTTCCGTCGAAGGGCAATTCAGGTATCTGATAGGGCCTTGAGCCTGTCGCAATGACAATGCTCTCGGCCTCGACACTTTCTCTGAGGCCGGTCCCCGACAATACGCTCAACTGGCGCGGGGAGGACATGATGCCTCTCCCCTCCTTTAGAGTGATCTTCCAGCTCTTTAAGAAGGTTTCTTATTCCCTTTACCTGAGTGGCCACAATTCTGTTTTTGCGATCGATTATCTTCGCAAGGTTCGGCCTGATTTCGCCCGAAGATTCAAGTCCGAATGAACCCAATTCCCTGACCTTGGAGAGCAATTCCGTGGACGAGATGATCGCCTTTGTTGGGATGCATCCCCAGTTGAGACAGGTCCCTCCAACCTCATGTTCCTCAATCACAGTGACCTGAGCACCCGACTGTGCAGCCCGGATAGCGGCAACATAGCCGCCGGGTCCTGCACCGAGGATGACTAATTTCATTTTACCTCTTCCTCGACATACTTCGTATATTCGGAGGCATCCATTAGTTCATCCACTTCTGAAGCCTCGTCGAGTTCGATTACGGCAATCCATCCCTTTCCATAGGGGTCTTCATTAATCATTTCAGGAGATTCGGCGAGGTCCTCGTTTATTTCCAGGATCTTCCCGCTCACCGGGGCAATTACCGAGGAAGTTGCTTTTGTCGATTCTATCTCTCCGATTTCAGCATTTATTTCAACATCCACGTCAACCTCGGGCAGATCAATGTATACGATATCGCCGAGCGCGTCCTGTGCGTAATCCGTAATGCCAATTGTAGCTTTTCGGCCCGATACCTTGACCCAAGTGTGTTCCTTGTGGTATCTGAGATCGTCTGGGTTCATCGATTCCTCCTTATAAAATTAGTAGACACTGATTTCTTATCATAGGTTTTTCTTCTTTGTCAAGAAACTTCATTCAGAAAAAATATCCATACCCAGTTATCGTATGAAAAACCTTGCCAAATAGCAAGAAGGAATGATTAGAGGGATTCGAAATCTCAAAAAAATGTTTGCGGGAGAAACGACGCTTATTGGAGAAAAACAGTAGATGAGGTCAACGCAATCTGTCGAAACAGTCGCGGGGGTTCGGCAGACTATGTTTCCATGAGTTTTTCTTCTTCTTCCTGCAGTGTTTTGCACTCAATGCACATGGTTGTGACCGGCCGCGCTTCAAGCCTCTTAATATTTATCTCCTGACCGCACTTGTCACAGATACCGAATACTCCATGCTCTATTCTGTCCAATGCTTCTTCGATCTTTTTCAGAAGTTTTTGCTCTCTGCCCTTTAACCTCAGCATGAAATTTCTGTCTATCTCAGCAGTAGCCTGGTCTCCGAGGTCGGGAAATACAGTCTGCCCGGGCAGCTCATTCAGAGCTTCTATAGCTCCCACCAACAGCTCTTTCCTCTGCATGTGAAGGATCTTCTTGATCTCCTGTAGCTTTTTCTCTCTGGAAGACATAGCAGCGGAAGATTTATTTTTAGTCGATTTATCATCAGTTTTCTTTGTCATAAATTCTCCTGAATAGAATAGAAATAATTCATTACCTTAACAGAAATATCTTGTCTTAGTCAATGAGGAGAGAGACAAATTTGAAAGTCTTGAATCGCGCACAAAAGGGCGACAAAAAGGACAATATGGAATCATTAGATTCAGGGTCTGTTTTAGAAAATCATTGAGCAGGCAAAATGCTTATCGTCGCCAAATATGGACGGTCAGGCCATCTGCCTCGGCGTGTAATCATTGCTGCGAAGTGCATTGATCAGACCTTCCGTGTCATAAATATTTCTCCTGAAAACAGTGACGACCTTGCCGACCTCATCAAGGGTATGGGCATCGCTGCCTCCCGTAGCCTTGATGCCGGTCTTTTGTTCCTGAATCCATCTCTGACATAATTCATTCTCATGGGAACGGTTTCTTCCATTTATGACTTCTACGATCTCGGATTTGCTTAGGATATCCGCATCCGCGGGTCTTGTCCTCCGAAAAGGGTGAGCCGGGATAGTTATTGCCCCTTCTCTTTTTGCCCATCTCATAAGGTCTTCGGCATCCATTCCCGAAGGCGTATGTTCCACGGGTCCGAATACCAGAAAGTCACCGTTGCTTGTAGTATATTCCATGCCTACGATAACGCAGATCCCGCTGATTTCAGCCGCATGTTTTAATACGGATAAGGACGCGGTGGTGTCATGGTCTGTAATACAGACTCCGTCCAGCCCCTTCTTTCTGACCACGCTGATAAGCTGCCGCACTCGTATTACACTGCACGGCGAGAAACGTGTATGAATATGCATGTCCAGCAGCATAATTTTATGATATGTTTTGCTTTCATCAATGTCAAATAGGGAGATCTGATAAGAACGCCGTGATTTATAGAGAGGATTTATTAGTAATAGGCAGCATCCGTATGGTATAAATTATAATGCGATGCATATTGGTAATTTTAGATGGTCTCGGCGACCGCGGACAGGAGTGTTTCGGGGGCAAGACTCCCCTGTATGCCGCATTCACTCCTAATCTGGATCATCTTGCTTCCCTGGGCATGAACGGGTTATATCACACGACAATGCAGGGCGTCCCGATGTCGAGCGAGACCGCACACTTCATCATATTCGGATACGAACTGAAGGAATTTCCCGGGCAGAGGTTATATTGAGGCAAAAGGCAAGGGCATCGCCGTGACTGATAATGATGTTGCCGTCTTATGCCATTTATGCTGTGCCGAGCGAAAGGATGATAATCTCATTCTTTCCTGGGGCAGACCTGATCTCCCGCCTGAGGATGTCGGGGAACTCGAAAAAGCAATAGAGACTTTCGAGAGCTGATGATATCAGGATCCGCCTGATTCCTTCCAAAGGAATCGATGGCTTCCTTGTCTTGAGTGGAGATGTTGCGGATACGATAACTGATTCGGACCCTATCTATGAGGGCAGGGCGGTGATGGAAGTTATGCCCACTGCTGAAGAATATCGATCGTCATCAGAAAAGACTGCAGAGGCTATGAATAAATACCTCGTCTCATGCTATCAGACCCTATCCAATCATCAGATCAACAAAGACCGTGTGTTGCGCGGGCTGCCTCCTGTCAATTGTCTTGTTACGCAGAGGGCGGGCAAACACAGACAGTTGATACCTTTCCGTGATAAGTGGGGATTGAGGGGCCTTTCAATTTCGTCCGGCGCTATTTACTGGGGTCTCTGCGGGGAATTGGGAATGGATGTGACAAAGGTCAGGGACTCGGGTAATGTTGAGGAAGATTTCAAATACCGCCTTCGGCTGGCAAAAGATGCGCATGAGCATGACTTTATACATGTGCATACAAAAATGCCTGACGAGGCAGGGCATACAAAAAACCCTTGGTACAAGAAAGATGTGATCGAAGCTATCGACCGTGCAATGTCCGTTGCTGTAGATGAGATACTGCAAGATAAAGAAGTCTTGCTTATTGTTACTGCTGACCATTCGACAGCGAGCTCGGGTAGCATGATACATACGGGTGAGACTGTGCCTATTACAATGGTTGGAAAATATGTGAGAAGGGACGAGGTCGGATATTTCAATGAAATAGCCTGTGTCAAACGGATCACTGGGCGTTCTGAAGGGAAGGGAATTGATGCACATGGCCCTCAATTTTATGGACAGGGCAAAGATGCAGGGTCTTATGGACACACCTGTTGATCAGCCCTATTACCCAGGAAACTGCAGGTCTCTGATCGTATGAAAGACTTGAGCAAAAGACTTCTATCAATATTGGCAGACAAACCTGATCTCATTGCCGGCTTCCCTGAGTGGATGCTGCCGGAAGCAACGGTAAAAAAAATCATCGAGACGCCCAATGTCGCCATTGCAGAAATAGCCGGGAGGGACAGCATAGCCGCAGTGATTGAGGCATGCGAGGTCCGTGCGATCCGGGGCATAGTTCCAACAATAGCCTATACAGGAACAGAATATGGTGACTGGAAGACGCCCATGGAGAAGATAGAAATACTGAAGGGCATCTTAAGTGGAAAAAAGGTTACTCTCTTCAAGCCCGTTATTCTCGGCTCACCGAAATTCTGGTGGACCTTATGCGGAAGATATGCTACCCACCTGTTTAATGTATATGGTTTCTTCTCTAATTGTATCGGATGTCATCTCTATCTGCACGCCATCCGCATACCTTTGGCCAGGAAACTGCACAGCAGTCTGATCATAGGCGGGGAGAGAGAGTCTCACGACGGAAGGATTAAAATCAATCAGATAGGAGTTGCCCTCGACGCCTACCAGGGATTCATGAGCCGGTTCAATATTGAACTATTCCTGCCTCTCAGGCACATTAAATCAGGCAGGGAGATCGAGTCAATTGTCGGTTCAGATTGGGGTGAGGGTGATCAGCAGCTTGAGTGTGTTTTAAGCAAGAATTACCGTGAGATGGACGGCAGTGTTTCATTCGATGAGGATATTGTTAAACTCTTTCTGGATGAATTCGCTTTGAAAAAAGCTGAAGAGGTCATCAGAGGCTATCTCAGCTAAGGATAGATTATTGGAAACCCCGTGCTATCTGATGCATAAACCTGAAAAAATTCTACGAAGCATTCTATCGTCAATTTGTGATATTAGGCTCTCTTCATATGCATCCGCCGGATCAGTTTCTTTTATTTGAAGCTGCTCTTCTGATGATGTAACAGTGGTAAGTAGCGTATTATCACCTGCGTCATTCAGTTCATATTCGAGACCTTTATTGCGCTCAAGCCAACGACTGCACTCATCGTGAGTGCCAATGTATAACAAGATAAGATGATAGGCTTTCCTGAGACAAATAAGACGATAACCATTGCCTAAGTCGTATTTCTTGCAGTTCTTGATTCTCAACTCGCCGTTCCTTGTCAATCTGCCTATTTCTGTGGAACAGTCTCTACCTCTGAGCAATAACCTCTTGATAAGATCTTCGGCTTTCTTGGCTGCTATGAAGGATATCCCGCCTTGTTTGCGGAGTTCATTCAGGGACTTTAGAAATTTTGGGTCAAGATGAAGCGAAAGAATCATTAGTACATTCCTTGCGCAATCCTATTTTGATAAATTTTAGTAAATAGAAATGGGCGAAGTCTAATAGTTAATATTG
The DNA here is from genome assembly GCA_963725545.1 of uncultured Nitrospiraceae bacterium. Lineage (GTDB taxonomy): Bacteria > Nitrospirota > Thermodesulfovibrionia > Thermodesulfovibrionales > SM23-35 > DYFC01. Next base: position 59,839 of record CAVRZG010000026.1, read on the forward strand.
ATAATATGAATAAATAGGATAGAGAATAGCTATCACTTGCTTGCGACGAAGAGATAGGGTTGAGAAGGAAAAAGCACTGCGGGGACTTTTATCTATATATTCTCAAAAGGCGTATTATGAAGAAATATCTCTCACATACGATTTCAATGCATTGATTGCGATATCTATTTCTTCTTTGGTATTGAAGCATGATAAAGAGAACCGGACAGTTCCGTGCGGGAATGTGTTTAATGTCTTGTGGGCTTCGGGTGAACAGTGCAATCCCGGTCTTACGTATATCCCCCATTGTGTATCCAGATAATGTGAGACATCGGATGGGGTTGCCCCTTTGATATTAAAAGAAACGGTTGCAACCCTGTCTGCATAAGGGGCATAAACTTCCACCTCTTCGATGTCAAGGAGGTTTTCAATTAGATATTGAATAAGGTGATGTTCCTGCTCCACTATGTTTTCGATGCCCTCCCGGAGAAGGAATCTTACACCTTCTGCAAGGCCTGCGTACCCCGGCGTATTTGGCGTACCTGCTTCAAATTTGTCAGGTGGAAAATCAGGGTGTACTGTCTTCTCAGACATGCTGCCTGTCCCGCCTCTCATAAAAGAATCGAGGTCATCCGGGTTTCTGACTATGAGCACACCGGTGCCTTGCGGGCCGAAAAGGTGCTTGTGACCCGTGGCAGCGAAGAGATCAAAAGGTGTCTTTTCCAGATCAATCTCCATTGATCCCGCTCCTTGTGCGCCGTCCACCAGAAGCTTCACCTTGGCTGTATTAGCGATTTTCCAGATTCCCGCGAGGTCCAGTATTGTACCGGTTACATTTGAAGATGATGTAACGATGATAAGTCTTGTCTTATTAGTAATCGATTTTTCAATCTGCTGCGGAGATACGATACCGTTGGAATCAGCGATGAGCTTCTTCACATGGATGGCGCCTTTGCTCTGAAGGTGGTTGAGCGGCCTCATCACAGAGTTATGTTCGATTGAAGTGGTGATTACTTCATCCCCTGGTTTCAGGGTCCCGTAAATCGCGATATTCAGAGCTTCAGTGGCATTCTTTGTGAGGACAATATTTTCGGTCCTGGGATAATGAAACAATTCACCCAGTAGCTCTCGGGTGTTGTAGATGATCTCGGCGGCCTTGACAGATAGAGTATGTCCTGATCTCCCGGGATTGGCGTTTGCATTGCGCAGACAGTCGCATATCGCTTCAATTACACCATCAGGCTTTATTCCCGATGTGGCAGCATTGTCAAAGTATATTATCTTTTTAGTCCATTCTCAGATCGTTATGACTTTGGAAGACTTGAGCATGGTCTCGGATATGTCGTACATATTCGATATTCTTCCCACACCCAACTGTTCTTTGATATTAAAATAATTGAGACATGTTCCGCAAACAAGGAGTTCAACGCCTTTTTCTTCGAGATCCTTTAAATAAGGCACTGTATCCGTCCCATTTACGGTCAGCTTTACCCCGCTGTTCATGAAGCAGATTGTCCTGGGCTGGACCGAAAGGTCCTTGATAGTGGCGATAAAGGCTTTAATCAGGTTGTGGCCAAGCTCATCGCTGCCGTGCCCGATACGGTCCTTATTGATAAACACAGTGGTCCCCGTGCCGGCCTGCTGAGGGCTGCAGACATATTCATCCTGGTTTATATCGGCAGCGCGGGCGTTCTGTATCTCTTTTGTGTAGATATAAAAGTCCCCTGCCTTTTCTTCTATCCTGTCGATTTCAGCTCCGGAGTGTTTGAGAAACCTTATAACGTTATCACGCGATTCCTCTGTGCTGACAATGACCAGCAGCGTGGTTCCTTTCGCTTTTTCAAATGCGTCTTTTGTCTTTATGACAGGTTGAGGACATGGTAATCCCCGTGCATCGATTTCTACGGACATGATCACCCCTCCTTAAAGTAGAAAAAAGATATTTATTAAAATGAAAAACAGACAGGTAAGTATTCTGAATTGCACTTCCAGGGTTAGACAAATGTAAACTGTTTCTTTCGTTCCGTCTCTTCGTCTCTTTCCCAGCGATGAACAGAATCAAACTCAACGCTATGGACCCTGAGAATGTCTTCTGTTTCGCTCTTATCTTCCCATGGGACTTTGCAACAGAAACCGCACTCTGAACTGAACTGTCTCGGCACCGGTATTGTTTCGGATTTCTTACCGTTCCTTTCAAGCACCTTTTTTGCCTTCAGGGCAAAGTGCGTATTATGAAATGTGATAATAGCGAATACCATCATACTATTTATATTCTCTATCAATTAACCGAAGAAAACAAATAGTAATAAGCTATGGAATATCTGACAATCATAGAAATTATCTATTGAGCGGGGCGATGACACAGAACATCTCCATGATGTATCATTCAGGTATATGAATGAAACGCCTAAGCTTATGGAGAAAGTCCGCGCCGCCGGGTGAGCAGCCAAGATAAGTCCGGGGGACTTAGAAGAAATACTGAGCGGTTTGCCGTTAGAGAACAACCCCAATCTCCTCGTAGGTGTGGAAAACTGTGCGGACGCGGCAGTCTATCGACTTACCCCTGAGATAGCAATTGTCCAGACCCTTGATTTCTTTACGCCTATCGTTAATGATCCCTTTAATTTTGGGCGTATTGCCGCTGCCAACTCTCTGAGCGATGTCTATGCCATGGGCGGAAGGCCTTTAACGGCAATGAATATCGTGTGCTTCCCTGTCAAAGAGATGGACAAGGCTATTCTGCGGTCAATACTTGAAGGAGGGCTGGAGGTAATACACAAGGCCGGTGCTGTTATGGCGGGAGGCCACAGCGTGGAGGACCCGGAAATAAAGTATGGACTTTCCGTTACAGGGGTTGTGCACCCTGAACGGTTTTTGAATAATGACGGCGCGAGATCGGGAGACGTTCTCATTTTGACCAAGCCACTCGGGACTGGTATATTGGCGACTGCACTTAAAGGCGGCTTGCTGAACGAAAAGCTTACAGCAGAAGTGACGGAATTGATGGCAACGCTGAACCGGGGGGCTTCTGAGGCTATGATGGAAGTGGGCGTCAGCGCTGCAACCGATATCACGGGGTTCGGGCTCTTGGGCCACGCCCTTGAAATGGCAAAAGCCAGTAAAGTCGGAATAAAGATCTATGCCGATAAAGTGCCGCTAATAAAAGAGGCATTATCATTTGCCTCGATGGGGATTGTTCCTGAGGGCAGCCACCGTAATAGAAACTTCTGTTCCCGGCATGTGCGCATCTCGCCGAAAATAGACCCTGTCCGCATGGACTTGCTTACGGACGCCCAGACGTCGGGAGGATTACTCATATCCGTCCCTGCCGGAAAAGCAGACCTGTTGCTTATGAAACTTGCCGAGAAAGAAACGCCTGCGGCGGAAATTGTTGGAGAGGTATTTAGCTCGCCTGAAGCAATAATCGAAGTAGTATAAGATATTCGTCGGTTCTTATTGTGAGTCTAAAAATATGGCAGACATGCAGTTGACTGCGTATTGTCTGCCATATTTTTGTTCAGTTGGTTGCTTGACCAGCAACGTTAGCTTTTTCAGCCCTTTCATTTGTGGCATGTCTTAACGGGCTCTTCCTTCATTGCTTTCTTCAAGCCACTCCATAAAGAAGCCTCTTTCAAAAGCGCCTCATTGTTCAAGGGTTTTTTCATCCGTTTCACCTCCTTTCGTCCTGATAGTTACAAAAGCTATCATAAAGCCAGAAAACATAGATAATCTCAATAATTAAATGATAGCAGTTGAAAAGGGCTTGTCAAGGGGGACGTCAATATTTTCTTTGATCCGAAAGTTGTTATATGTAGTGTTACAGAAATGGTTTTACATAGAACACCTTGAATAACTCTATTCGTCGTCATTCCCGAGGTAGTAATCGGGAATCCAGTGTCTTTAAGAAACAAATAAGTATGGATTCCCGCCTAAGGACTGCGGGAATGACGATCACAATACTTGAAACACTTGCAACATATGTAGAGACGTATTGGATGTACTACACTAGTTTTCAAGAGGGAACAAAGCTGTCTATTCTTCGTGGAATACTGATACAATAGAATTCATGATTAAAGTGGATATCCCGGGGTTGGACACCCTTGAGTTTGAGCATTTTGTGACTGATTTTTCCGGTACTCTTTCCGAGGATGGAAAGATAATCACCGGCGTGCGCGAAAGACTTAATGAACTTGCATCCCAACTGCAAATCCACGTCTTGACTTCAGATACATTCGGGCGTGCAGAGAAAGAGCTTGAAGGTATTGATTGCACCCTCCATGTGCTGCAGGGAAAGGGGCACACAATTCAGAAGGAAGCATATGTAAGGAAACTTGGAGTCGACCGGGTTGTCGCACTCGGAAACGGAAACAATGATGTGCTGATGGTAAAGGCTGCGAAGCTCGGCATAGCCGTAGTCCTCAAAGAAGGGTGTTCAGTCGAGACCCTCAAGGCTGCAAGTATCCTTGTCATGTCCCCTGTCGATGCGATTGACCTGCTTCTGCACCCCAAGCGTCTTATTGCGACGCTGAGGGTATAGTACTAATTCATCTGCCCTGCATAAAGCGCAGCACCGAGTGCGGAGAGCATGTCAGGTTTGTCATAGATGTAAACAGGTCTCTGAAGGCGCTCTTCCAGCAGACCCTTCAAGCAGGGGTTTTGTGCGCATCCGCCCGCAAAGACTATGTCATCTTTTATGTCGATTCGTTTCATAAGAGAAACTACTCTGTTCATGATAGATCTGTGAATCGCAGAGGCGATCGACTCTCTTTCAACTCCCTTTCGCTATCAGGCTGATAACCTCGGATTCTGCAAAGACCGTGCACATGCTGTTGATTGTGAGTGACGAGTTGTCAGTACTGCAACGGTAGCCGAAGTCCTGCAATTCGAACCCCAGGGATTTCGCCATGATTTCTATGAATTTTCCGGTGCCGGCTGCACACCGGTCATTCATCTCAAAATTGACAACGATGCCTTTCTCATTCAATGAGATGACCTTTGTATCCTGGCCGCCTATATCGATGATGGTTCTGCAATCCGGATACATCTCTTTTGCGCCTCTGGCAACGGCTTTGATTTCCGTTATCGTGTTAATGTTCCCGTGGACTTCGAGCAGATGTCTTCCATAGCCGGTTGCCACAAGCCTGTCCGGCTGGTACGAGTCTATGAGCTTATTGCAGACTGCAAGGGGCGGTTCCCGTTTCTTCCCTGTGAAAGTCAACAGGAGAATTGTCCTCGGTATCACATACTTGATATACCGGGAGCCTATATCAATGCCGCCTGTCTTCAAACGCGAACGCCCTTTCCGATCAGTTCGAGGAATGCTTCAATCCTTGTCTTTAACTGGCCCATATCTTCCATGCTGTAGTCGGTTTCGATCCTGAGAAATGGAACGCCCATCTTGTCGGCATGCTTTTTTACCTTGTAAGCTTCAATCATGTAAGGGGTGCAGAACTGAATGGCATAATGGATGATGCCGTCTGCCTTCAGCCTGCTTGGCCAGGTCTTCTATATCGGAGAGACGCTCATTATTCGGCGTAAAACACGCGCAGTTGATCGTCATGTATCTCTCCGCGATTTTCTGCATCGCCTCTTCCAGAGAGGAAAAGTTGTCATCGAGCAGCGACCTGAAATTTCTCTCTCCTACACACGATTCTTCGCCGACAATCGATTGCGTCGCTTCCTTCTGTAATGGCGTGAAGCTTCCAGTTTGGGATAGCCATCGGCGAACCGGAAACAAGAATCCTGGGACTCCCTTTTTCTGCCACGCCAACGCCTGCTCTTTACCCGTGGTCTCAAGTTCGTCACAGAGTTCATTGACTTTTGCCGTAAAACGCAATGGATCATCATAGAATGCAACCTGGTTTACGAGCAGTGCATCGAGCCCGGAAATTGGAGACGGATCATTTGCTCTCAAGAGGGACAATCTCTGGAGGGCTTTTCTCTTATCGTTGACGATCTTTGACGCTTCTTTGAGTTTTTCAAGGGTGATCTTTTTGCCGCTTACAGACTCAAGTTTTTCAGCGAATTTCTTGACTTCATTTTTCCAGAGAGATTTCCCGTCCTCGCCTTTCTTGTTCGGCAACTCCATGATGTACATCTTCCCATTGGTTATCTCATCAAAGAGTTCGTATGCCTTTTTCTTGCCGTCACAGGTTGTTTCACCGACGATGAGGTCGGCTGTATTTACATATGGGCAAAGACCCGCAAGTTTGAACCCCATGAACGCTTTGATAAGCGCACAGGTGTTTCTCGGAATATACTTTTCCGCTTCGTCGGCGCCGACGTCAGCGCCTGCGCAAAGACCTATGCACACACCGTCAACCGCCAGGATCAGCTCTTCCGGAACATACACACAGAACGTGCCGATGACCTTCCTGCTTCTCCTTCTTTGCCTCGACGATCTCTTCAATGCGCAGCCCGTGGACTTCCGATATGACGAAATCAAAATACTTCATGCCTTCCGGCCGGTTCTTCTGGGATAGATAAATATTCTTGTAGGCGTCTGAAAGCACCCCCAAGAGGCCGTCATGCGCTTCCAGGTTCATGTCCAAACTGCTCCACATCTCTCTGTAGTCTTTTGACATAAGTGTTCTCCTTTTGTGGTCATAACTGCCGATCAGGTCGGCCGATGACATAATTAAAAGAAAATTAAATATATACACTAAATCTAATGTTACGGCATGTCGGATATCCAATAGATAATTGAGATGTATCAATAATCACGCATTCAGAATTTCGATGGCGAGAAAGGAAAGTCTTGACATTAAGTGTGCGAATCGATCCGGGATTACCCGACGGGCCCTTGAGGGGAGGGGTAAGGCTATGGCAGGTTGCTTACAGGTGATGTTTTATCTCTCGCAGATACCTGGACTTCATCATGAAGGAGGTCTGGCCGAATTTCATTCGTGATTCTGCAGAAGAAAGATATAGTCTTTCCTTGGCCCTGGTAATCCCTACGTAAAAGAGCCTCCTTTCCTCTTCGAGAGCAGACTCGCTCGTCAGGGACCAAGCCGACGGGAAGATATCCTCTTCTATTGCGGGGAGAAAGACCACGGGCCATTCAAGGCCTTTGGCCGCATGAAGGGTAAGGATTTTCACAGAGTCTTCCTTGCCTATCTTGTCCTGTTCGGAGGAGAGGAGATTATCTTCCATGAATTCTGAGAAGGGTTTCCCTTCCTCCACCAGTTCCTGAAGGACGTTGGAGAGCTCAGAGACATTCTCTATTCTGTCTTCTGAATCCTCTTTGTATTCCTTCTTCAGGTAATCAAAATATCCCAGATCGGCAGTGAGCCCCATAAGAGCCATGTACGGGTCCTCTTCAACCGAATTGCGGTATGACTCGACAATCTTCACAAAGGCGTCCGT
>CAVRZG010000027.1:0-221027 GCA_963725545.1 uncultured Nitrospiraceae bacterium
TGACGCCCGGGATCATCACTGAATTCACCTTGCACAGAATGCCGCGCTCGGTGAGCATTTCGAGACCCTGCAGCTGACGGTCGGTCAGGAGCTTGGCCGCCTCGACGCCGGTGTAGCGCTTATGCTTCCAGAACACCCAAGGATAAATCTTCGCGCCGACTTCCGGATCGACCATGTTGATGGTGATCGTGACGTGATCGACATTGTAGCCGGCGATCGTGTCGACGTGATCCGGCAAAGCAAGACCGTTGGTCGATAGGCAGAGCTTGATGTCCGGCGCGGTGCGCGAGATCAGATCGAATGTCTTGAAGGTTTTTTCCGGATTGGCGAGCGGATCGCCAGGGCCGGCGATGCCCAGAACCGTCATTTGCGGAATTGTGGAGGCGACGGCCAAAACCTTCTTCGCGGCCTGCTCGGGAGTCAACTTCTCGCTGACGACGCCGGGGCGCGACGATTGGCGCAATGATATTTGCGGTTGCAATAGTTGCATTGGATGTTGCAAGCCGGCGCGACGGCCACATGCATGCGCGCGTAATGATGGTGCGCCTCTTCGCTGTAGCAGGGATGGTTCTTGACCTTCTCCCAAATCTCCGTCGGCAGGTCGCCCTCCCCGGCCCCGGAACCGCAGCTCGCCTTGCCGCTGCCGCCCGACGTGCCGCAGCCCTTGTGCTCGGCGATCTTCTGCATCACGTCGCCCATCGCGACCGCCGCGTTCACCCCTTCAACTGGCTCCGCCGTTCCAACATCCAGAGACGTCATGGCTTGCTTCCTTCTGCCCTGCAAAGTCGCCTGGGCCGACTGTCGGCTGAGACGGAGCGATGCATGATTTTGTCGAAGGGATCGCAACAACCATGCCAGTGCCTCAGATGAAAATTCTCTCTACAAATCAAAGCAGTAGCGATGTACAATAATGTCAATATGCAAACACGTCCCTACATTGTGCGCGGCGTCGCTTGTTACAAATTTAACATCGTCCATCGCATGCGGCCGCACCGGGAAAGCTCGACGGACTCAGACAAGCATCTGACGCGCTTTCGATATGGAGTGAACGAAAAGGTCCACTTCTTCCATCGTGTTATAGAGCCCGAACGACGCCCGGCAGGTGGCCGTTGCGCCGAAGCGATTCAGCAATGGCATGGCGCAGTGGGTCCCGGCGCGGATTGCGATTCCCGAGCGATCTATGATGGTGGCGATATCGTGTGGATGCGCGCCCGCCATCGTAAAGGAAACAATAGCGCCCCTCTCCTCCGCCGTGCCGAAAATTCGGATTGAATCGATCTCGCGCAATCGTTCCGACGCATATTCGAGCAATTTGCGTTCATGCGCTCTAATGCGCGGCTTGCCGATCGAGTTGATGTAGTCAACCGCAGCGCCGAGCCCGATCGCCTGAACGATCGCGGGAGTGCCGGCTTCGAAGCGGTGCGGCGGATCTCCGTAGGTAACGGTCTCTTCTCGCACCTCGCGGATCATTTCGCCCCCGCCATTGAACGGGACTGATCTCCGCCAGATGCGCATATTTTCCGTAGAGAACTCCAATCCCCGTTGGTCCATAGAGTTTATGTCCGGTTACAACGTAAAAATCGCAGTCGAGATCCACAACGTCCACATCGAGGTGAACGGCCGCCTGGGCGCCGTCGACGAGAACGGGAATGCCGCGGGCATGCACGATAGCCACAATCTCCTTGATGGGCGCGACCGTGCCTGACACATTGGACATGTGGGTCACCGCCACCATCTTTGTGCGTTCGGTCAAAAGCTTCTCAAATTCCTCGAGAAGAAAATTCCCTTCGTCATCGACCTTCGCCCATTTTGATGACGGCCCCATTGCGCTCGCGCAAAAAATGCCACGGCACGATGTTCGGCGTGGTGCTCCATGATCGACAAAACGATTTCGTCGCCGGCACCAATCCGGTCGCGTGCGAAAGTTTGCGCGACCAGGTTTATCGCTTCCGTCGCGCCCCTTGTGAAGACAATCTCTTCCGAACGACTGGCACTCAGAAAATGTTGTAGCTTCTCGCGAGCGCCTTCATATTGCTCCGTGGCGGCGTTGGACAGAAAGTGAAGTCCTCGATGGACATTTGCATATTCGCCCGCATAGGCGTGTTGAATGCGATCGAGGACGGCTTGCGGCTTTTGCGCTGAAGCCGCATTGTCGAGATAGACGAGCGGCTGCCCATGAATTTTGATGTCCAAAATCGGAAAGTCCCGACGCAACCGCTCAACGTCATATGATCCGCCATTCACAGCTCGTGGGATCATTTTCGCCCTCGCAATCGCTCGGCAAGGAGAGCGGTAATCGCCTCTCGCATGCTCCGATTTTCGATGGCGTCGATCGCCTCTCCAATGAAAGCTTCCGTCAGCGGCGAATGGGCTTCCCTTTCGGAATTCCCCGCGCCATCAGATAGAAAACCAGGTTCTCGTCCAGCGCGCCGACGGTCGAGCCGTGCGCGCATTGCACGTCGTCGGCAAAAATCTCCAGCTCGGGCTTGCAATTGGCCTGGGCGCCTTCTGAAAGCAGCAGCGCACGCGCCATCATCCGCGCGTCAGTCTTTTGCGCGCCAGGACGCACGAGAAATCTTGCCCTGGAATACGGATTGGGACGCATCATCCAAAACCGATTTGAACAAGGCTCTGCTTTCCGAGCCGCCCCCCGCATGATCGAGGAACAATGTCGCGTCGGCGTGTTCGCTCGCTTTAAGAATATTAGCGCCATACAGGCTCGCGCGGGCACCCTGGCCTTGCAGACCCACGAAAGATTGGTTGCGAAGCAAGCCGCCACCGAAATTCAGCACGAAGTCGCGCAGAACGGCGTTCGGCGCCAAGGAGGCGACGAGGGTCGAAACATGCATCGCATCCGAACCTTCGCGGCTAACCTTGATCCGATCAAGCTGGCGCCCTCTTCGAGGACGATCTCAATTGCCGCATTCACGTGATATGCGCTGTCGTCGGCGCCCTGGGCGACTCTCGATCAACGAGACGCGCGCGCTCTTTTCGACGACAATCAGAGAACGAAGGAAATAGGTGGCCGGCTGCGGCCCCGCGACGAAGACGAGTTCTATCGGCCGCTCCACCACGCTTCCCGCCTTGACGCGAATGACCACGCCTTCTCCCATGAAGGCGGTGTTCAGAGCAAAGGTCGGATCGTCAACTTCGCCAACTTTGCCAAGAGACGAGATCGCGGCAGCGTCGTCACTCGCCAAAGCCTTGGAGAGCGAAACGATGCTCAATCCCGGTTCGAGATCGGCGAGATCGGAGAGCTCCGGCGCAAAATAGCCGCTCACGAAGACGATGCGGCGCACGCCCAGACCATCGAAAACCCCGGCATTGCGCGCCGCGTCCTTCGCGCTCTGCTCCGGAGGGGCGCGGCGAGCGGCTTTACGTCGCGCAGCAGCGCGCGCAAATCCGTATATTTCCATGCTTCGTCATGTCGATTGGGCAGACCGGTCTTAGCGAAGACATCGAAAGCGGCGGTGCGCAGCTTGGCGAGTTGCGGCGCGTCGCCCGTTTTCTGACTGGCGAAGAATTGCGCCAACTGCGCCTCGGCGTCGGTCGGCGTGCGAGTGAGGGTCGTGGGTGCGCTGCTCATTTTTACGCCGCTTCGCTTTGATAGCTGGCGTAGCCCGTCTCTTCGAGCTCCAGCGCCAGCTCCTTGCCGCCGGTGCGCACGATGCGGCCGGCGATTGGACGTGCACGACGTCCGGCGTGATGTAATCGAGCAGGCGCTGATAATGGGTGATAACGACGATGCCGCGATGATCTCGAATGCAGCTGATTGACGCCGTTGGAGACGACCTTCAGCGCATCGATGTCAAGCCCCGAGTCGGTTTCGTCAAGGATGCAGAGCTTCGGCTCCAGCAGCATCATCTGCAGCGTCTCGGCGCGCTTCTTTTCACCGCCGGAAAAGCCGACGTTCACCGGCCGGCGCAACATCTCCATGTCTATGTCGAGAATCTTGGCGATTTCCTTGACGCGCTTGATCAGATCAGGCGAGGACATTTCCTCCTCGCCGCGCTTCTTGCGTTGCGCGTTGAGCGCTGCGCGCAGAAAGGTCATCGTCGCGACGCCCGGCACTTCGAGCGGATATTGGAAGGCGAGGAACAGACCGGCTGCGGCGCGTTCGTCGACGCTCATCTGCGACAGATCCGCGCCAGCGAGCAACGCCTGGCCTTCGGTGATCGTATAGCCCGGACGGCCCGAGAGCACATAGGACAGCGTCGATTTCCCCGAGCCGTTCGGCCCCATGATCGCATGCACCTCGCCGGGCTTGACCGTAAGATTATAGCCGTTGAGGATTTGCTTGCCGGCGATCTCGGCCTTGAGGTCGCGAATTTCCAGTAGCGCCGTCATACCACCACTCCTGATTTTCGAGGCGTCAACCGACGCTGCCTTCGAGACTGACCGAAATTAGTTTTTGCGCTTCGACCGCGAACTCCATCGGCAATTGCTGCAACACGTCGCGCACGAAGCCATTGACCACCAGCGCTACGGCGTCTTCCTGCGAAAGGCCGCGCTGCATGCAGTAGAACAGCACATCCTCGGAGATTTTCGATGTCGTCGCCTCGTGCTCAAGACGCAAGGAGATGATTCTTAGCTTCGATGTAGGGGATCGTATGCGCGCTACAGGCGTCGCCGATCAGCAGCGAGTCGCAATTGGTGAAATTGCGCGCGCCTTCCGCCTTGCGATGCGCCGAGACCAGTCCGCGATAGGCGTTGGACGAGCGCCGAGCCGAAATCCCCTTCGAGATGATGCGGCTCGTCGTTCCTTTGCCGAGATGGATCATCTTGGTGCCGGAATCGACCTGCTGCTTCCCGTTTGAGATGGCGATCGAATAGAACTCGCCGCGGGAATGCTCGCCGCGCAGCACACAGCTCGGATATTTCCAGGTGATCGCCGAGCCCGTCTCGACCTGCGTCCAGCTGATCTTCGAATTGGCGCCGCGGCAGTCGCCACGCTTCGTCACGAAGTTATAGATGCCGCCCTTGCCGTTCTCGTCGCCGGGATACCAATTCTGCACCGTCGAATATTTGATCTCGGCGTCGTCCAGCGCGACAAGCTCCACCACCGCCGCGTGCAACTGGTTCTCGTCGCGCTTTGGCGCCGTGCAGCCTTCGAGGTAGCTCACGTAGGAGCCGCTGTCGGCGATGATTAGCGTGCGCTCGAATTGCCCTGTGTTCTTCTCATTGATGCGGAAATAGGTCGAGAGCTCCATCGGGCAGCGCACGCCCGGCGGGATATAGACAAAGGACCCGTCCGAAAACACTGCCGAATTCAGCGTTGCAAAATAATTGTCGGAGGTCGGCACCACTGTACCCGAGATATCCTTGCAACGGGAATACGCATGTGCATCGAGAGTAAAGAGGCGATCAACGAGGACTTCAATCTTTCCACCACGGCATCTACAACTGTTCTTGAGCTTTCGCAGTTAATATGGAAAAAGATAAACGGCGACAAGCCTTTCAGGTTCGTCAGTGACAAACCTTTCGAATACGATGTGCAAAAAAGGGTCCCTTCTGTTGAAAAAGCAAAACGGATTCTGGGATTCGAGGCAAAGACAACACTGGATGAGGCATTGGACGAAGTAATCCCGTGGATCAGAAAGCAGATTGAAACAGGCGGGATATGAAATGGGAGAATTATCTCTCGGAATTATCATCCCCGTTTACAACGAAGCAGAGAATATCGGCAGCACCCTCACGGAAATCCAACAAAAAGTCAAAACACCCCACAGGATTTACATCGTTTACGATTTTGAGGAAGACAACACACTTCCCGCAGCAAGAGAATTCATCAAACAAGGCGCGGAATTAAGGCTTGTCAGGAACCCTGTTCAGGGTGTAATTAATGCGATAAAAACAGGGCTGAGAATAGCAGAAGAAGAGTCTTTGCTGGTTACGATGGCGGACATGTCTGATGACTATTCAGTCGTAGACAAAATGTGTGCCTTAATCGGGGAAGGATATGACGTCGTCTGCGGCTCGAGATATATGAAAGGCGGCAGACAGATAGGCGGGCCTCTGATCAAGAAAACACTTTCGCGCATCGCTGATGTGAGCTTGAGGCATATAGCTGCCATACCGACTCATGATGCAACCAATAGTTTCAAATTATACAGAAAAAGTCTGATCGATTCTATCGAGATTGAGAGTGACGGCGGCTTTGAAATCGGCATGGAGATCGTGGTTAAAGCTTATTTTACAGGGTTCAGAGTTACGGAGGTGCCGTGCCTGTGGATGGACAGGGAAAAAGGCAGTTCAAGATTCAGGATACTGAAATGGGCGCCAAAATACCTGAGATGGTATCTCTTCGCTATAAAAAAGCGCTTCTTGCTATGATAAATAGTGGGATGTGGTTTATAGAATAAAACCGGACTCGTGAATAAGATCTCCAGCATAAAGCCCCACGTTCTGCTTTGCTTGATCCTTCTGCTTGCTGCCGTGGCAAGGACATATCATATAACTTATCCTCTGAATGATATGCACAGTTTCAGACAGACACAGACCGCAGGACTTATCAGGGATTATTACAGACAGGGAATTGATTTGTTTTATCCGACCCTGATAACCCTGGGTGATCCTGGATATGTCATCCTTGAATTTCCTCTTTACCAGGCTCTTGCCGCTTTTTTTTACAGAATATTTTCTCCGGATATAATTTATGCGAGGATACTCTCTATTTTATGCGGCCTCCTGTCGATAGTGTTCGTATACCGCCTGACAGCCAGATTCCTGGATGAGAGATCAGCTCTTTTCGCATCTTTTTTCTACGCTTTCATGCCGCTCAGCATATTCTTTCAGCGGGTTCCCATGCCGGACCCATTCGTCATACTTCTGTCGCTTATTATGCTGGATTTTACAATAGAAGGCATAAACAACAAAAACAATTTTCTGCTTGCAGGAGGTATTTTGGCAGGCAGCCTCGGCCTGGTCATTAAGAGCCCTTATGTTGCGCCTCTTTATTTACCTGTTATGTATGCAATATACAAGCCGCACGAAAAATGGCGATCCTTCCTGCATGTCCGGGTTCTTTGCTCTTTTTTTATACCGTGTGCACTTATGATGTTATGGCAGAGTCATGCAAACTCGATCAATGAGACATTCTTCAGCGTACCATCATATCCATTCAAAGAACTCTATGATAAGGTCATGGTTAAACTGCATCCAGTTAACACATGGTACTTCGGGACAATCGGGCAGCGAATGGAATTTAAGAATTATTTTACAGTCCTTGAAAGGATATACCTGCAGATTCTCTCACTTGCAGGGGTCTTTTATTTGCTTCCAGGATTCTTCCAGGTTGTGAAAAAGAAAGCTGCTTTCTTTTTTTTATGGTTGTTTTCCATTCTCCTTTCAATCATGATTTTTTTTAATTTGAACGTTGTACATAATTATTATCAGTTGCCCCTCACTCCTATCCTTGCAATATTCTGCGGGGCTGGAGCATCTTATCTTGTCGGCATATTCAGGCGCAGGACAACCGCAGTTTCTTTAGCCGCTGTTTTGACGATATCTTTCATATATATGCATTATCAAACCGCGGCAGACTTTTTCAGAGAAGAAAACAACTACCTGGAAGTCGGAAGTTATATCGATGACCATACCGATAAAAATGCCATGTTAGCCACTTCTCCCCCTGATCAGGATTATTGGTATCCGATAATCATGTATTATGCGGACAGGCACGGTTTCAATCTGGCGCATGGCAGACTGAATGAAGACATGATCGAATACCTGAGGGACCGCAGAGTCAAGTACCTCGCGCTCATAGATTATATGGGCATGGACAATTTGATCAATGAAGCCATATGCCCTTATCAAATTGTCAGTGAAAACAACCGGGTGGCTATCTATGACATCAGCCATATCAACAGGAGATGTGCTAAGAAATTATCATCCGTGTCAGACGCGTCTGCGCCTGTGATCTTTTTTGATTTTGAAAACGGAATAAAAGGATGGCATTCACTGGGTAGGGTCCATATTGCACAGGATAAATCCAGACAATACGGAGGCCGCACAAGTCTGAAAATAACAGGGACGGGACAGGCTGACAGCTGGAGTTTTGGTCAGTCGGGGAAATTTCGTATATCACCGGGCAGGCATTACCGTTTTACCGGATGGATGCTTATCGATTCCATCAGTGATGAAACCTCTTTTTTCAAGTGTGAGCTGTGGGATGGCGAACAATGGCTTAAGAATTACGTCAGCAATGAATACAATATCCGTAAAGAAAGACAGTGGCGGGAATTAAAGGCCGAATTTGTTGCGCCTGAAGGTGACAATATTGCTTTAAGAGTGGCCGTTGAAAAACGGCCTTTCGAAAAAGAGGTGGAAGCCGTCATCTATATTGACGATATCAAACTCGAAACGATTGAATAAACGTTGACATAATTTACCGCTTGCCCTTCGGACATATCACATTCTATATTTCTTCTCGGGCATCCAGCATCAAAGGGGAGTATATGAAGAATTTGGATTTTTTTGAGGCAACAGCGAGCACACGGGACAAATGGAAGGAAAAGAATAGGTATTACTGGGAAGACCTGGAGAATTTGTGCTCTTTTCTGGTTCCTGAATACGCCAGCGTTCTGGAGATAGGTTGCGGCACAGGCGATCTTCTGGCTCGTTTAAAAGCGGGGAAAAAAGTCGGGATAGATTACAGCCCTAATATGATCGGGATTGCCCAAAAGAAATATCCCGACATCGATTTCATAGTAATGGAGGCTGAGAATATAACTTTTAAGGAAACATTCGATTATGTGATACTTTCTAACCTGATTGGTTATATTGAAGATATTCAAAGAATTTTTATCGAATTAAAAAAGGTCTGCAATCCCCATACAAAGGTCATTGTCACATATTACAATTTCATGTGGCAACCTCTTCTGAATGTAGCTGAATTATTTAATCTTAGGATGAAACAACCTCAGCAGAACTGGCTTTCGAAGAATGACATAAAAAACATTTTATATCTTGCGGGATTCGATTCATTCAAAGAGGGAGAGAGTATGCTGATCCCGGTAAATTTGCCGCTGTTTTCAAATATCCTCAACCGATACGTCTCAAAACTCCCCCTTTTCAGAAGGCTGTGCATTACCAATTATGTTATTGCAAAACCATTTCAGATGGCAAACGATTACAAAGAAAAATTCTCAGTGTCTGTAATCGTCCCGGCAAGAAATGAAAGTGGAAACATAGAAAACGTCGTCGTGAGAATTCCCGATATGGGATGTCGCACGGAGATAATTTTCATCGAAGGTGCTTCAGACGACGGAACCTGGCAAAAAATACAGGACATATATGAAAAATACAAGAATGTGCGTAATATCAAAATCGCCCAGCAAGACGGTAAGGGAAAAGGGGATGCAGTAAGAAAAGGTTTCGATATGGCTTCGGGAGACATACTTATGATTTTAGACGCGGACCTGACAGTGCCGCCGGAAGATCTTCCAAAATTTTACGGCGTTATCGCCTCCGGAAAGGGCGAATTCATTAATGGATGCCGCTTGGTCTACAATATGGATGAAAAGGCCATGCAATTTTTAAACCTGCTTGGCAACAAGTTTTTCAGCATAATGTTTTCATGGCTGCTGGACCAGAAATTCAAGGACACTTTATGCGGGACAAAGGTATTGTTCAGGTGTCATTATGAGCAGATTAAAAAGGGCAGGAGTTTCTTCGGGAATTTTGATCCCTTCGGGGATTTTGATCTGATTTTCGGCGCATCCAAGTTAAACCTGAAGATAGTCGAGGTGCCGATCAGATATAAGGATCGAGCCTATGGGACTACAAATATCAAAAGGTTCGAACATGGTCTTCTTCTCCTGAAGATGTGCTTTTTTGCTGCCAGAAAATTGAAATTTTATTAATCAATATGCTTTATAAATATTTCTCGACATCTGAGAGGATTTGTCCGCATGTTTAGGACTTATGATAAAATGAGAGCTGATTTATTGGAAAAAAGAAAGCCGGATATCGTTCTGCCTTTCATCGTTCTTTTTTTCCTCATTGTCAATCTTCTCTGGTTCAGTATGGATCAGGCCCCTCCCATGTGGGACCAGGCTCATTACCTTGAAACCAGTGAAATTCTCTACCATGACTTTACTGAAAAAGGGTTCTTTTCACTCGTCCAAGCTTTTACCGATATATTGAAAATTAAGGCGCCATTAATCACTATTTTACCGGTGCCTTTCTATATCGTTTTCGGCAATACCTACACAAGCGCATTATATGTAAATCTGTTATTCATGATATTAACCGGTTATTTCCTCTACAAGCTTGGAGTCCTTATATCAGGGAAGAAAGAGGCTTTGTTGAGTGTTTTTGTCCTGAACGTCTTCCCGTTAATAATCGGCATGTCGCGTGAATTTCTCACTGAATACGGTTTAATGACATTTGTCATCATGTGGATGTATTACCTTCTCAGATCAAATTCGTTTGAGAAAAGGGGTATTTCGTTTATTCTCGGAGTCATTCTCGGCCTCGGCATGCTTATGAAAATATCTTTCATCTTTTATATTGTATGTCCCACTCTTCTTATATTAATCAGACGGACTTGTGATTCCCAAAAGATAGAAAGCTCGTCATTTCTGAACCTGGCAATCACGGTCATAATCGGGGTATTAATTGCCGGACCGTGGTACTTCAAAAACTTGTCGTCGGTAGTCCACTTCGCTGTAGCGTCAGGATACGGTAATTCGGCAAGCAAGTGGGGGATGGGTGAGTTGTTTTCCGTTAAGACCATATTATCTTATTGGCTTTATCTCATAAATTATGGTATTTCTGCATATTTCTTCTTTTTGATAATCTTTTTATCTGTTACGAGAATTACTGTTTCGTTATTTCACAGATCTGAACGCTTACTTGAGAGATCAAATTTTCTTTTTCTTGCGACATGGTTCTTATTCCCGTTCATACTATTTACCTTCGGGGTTAATAAAGACTATCGTTATATAACTCCGTTTTTACCCGTCGTTTCTCTTGTCATAAGTACACTTATAGTCAGAATGACTTCGATGAGGTTTGGGTACATTTTATTGTCTTTTCTCTTGGTTTTTCCTATCTTTAATTACTTATTTATTTCATTTTCATCCAAATCTTTTCATTATGAAATAGTAAATTTTAAAATACTTGATAAAGAACTTGCATATTCACATCCACCCATAAGAGAAAAATGGCCGCTCGAAGAAGTGGTTGAAATTCTTAGGTCGGCCTCATCAAGAAACAGAGATAATTACCCACGTATAAGTCTGCTCTTCGACCACAATTACATAAACTTCATAAATCTGAACTATTATGCTAAAAACCGTAATGCGAAGGTCATTTTCGACATCCACAATTATTTTACAGGCAAAAAAACCGATGAAATTGCCGAGGTCATTATGCATCAGTCTTCATACGTCATCACCAAGTCGGACAAACTCGGGCCTGATCTTTCGAACAATGAAAACATTCAAAATGTCATGTCCTTGCTTGACAAAGGTAAGTTGAACTTCAGGCAGATAAAAACCATTCCGCTACCCGATGAGACTACAATATCTATTTACAAGAATACCTGTCCAGTACAGATACTTTGAGTCGCCGGCGAATAAGGTATATGGCTCGATTTCTGAAGCAAAATCACGGGCGACCTTGATGAGGCCGAAGACGGAGCGGAGGTCTCAGCTGAATTTTGCATTAACATTAAAGTCGGATAAAGGTTTGATCAAAACAGCAGATGGATCACTTTTTAAGGAAAAGTGCAGCGAATTTCACATAACATGACGGATCGACCTCGTGGGCATTAGTTACAACATAAATTGTCAGATCAAGGTCACTGAGGTTGTCCTTTATTCTGCTTATCAGGCGGGGCACATCATAAAACCGGCCATGCCTCTCACCCCATCCTTCGGCATGATAGACTGCGGCATCCATGTCGAATTCCACATCTTCAGATAATGCGGAGGTGTCCGTTTGTATGGCATATTCAGTAAAAAGATACAAGGGCACTATGCAGAGCCGACCGGAGTCCTTCAGAACCCTCGATGCCTCTCTGATAAACCTTATATCCGCATCCCCTTCAAAATGCTCGAAAGAACAGTGCAGCCCCATCTTTGTCGCAAACCCATTTCCTAAAGGCATATTTGCTGCGTCTCCGCCGATCACATTACCGTTTATGCCATCGGGGAATATAATGTCCTGACGATACGTCTCACACCCATACAACTTATTGTAGATATCCGGGACCGGAGAATAGCTATTTGCCACATCTATGTAGATGTCATCTCCCGAAAGCTCCAGCAGCTTTGCAGCCAGAAAATGCTCGATGGATTTTTCGATAAAGGTGTTTTTCACTTGATAAACGGAAAAATAGTTTTCGTACTGCGGATAATCGGCTTTGAGCAGGAAATCATTATATTCTTTGATATCGATAGTGATGTGTGATACGTGAAAACCCCTCTCCTGCAGATCCGACAATATTCTTGCTGTGATTATGCCATCACTAAACGGTATCCAGCCTGAAATCGCAGTTTTCTTCATGCCTCAATGCATTCCCGGATAAAAAGATTCCTTCCATCACAAATGAACGACATGAAAGAATAATATTTCATGCACGATTATGATAAACTATTTGGGACCGAAAATCATATTATTTATGTGCGTCTGACAAAATTTATCATTTAAAGAGAGGAGAAGAATTGTGAAATTCAAGATCGTGTATTTTCAGGTTGTTTTTTTTATGATTCTTTTAGTCGTTACCGGGTGCAAGAAGGCTTCTGAACAGCCGGTATTAAAAGAGATCGGCCCTGCTAAAACTATAGCTGGGAAGGTATTCAATGTGCAGCCTGACGGAGAAGCTGCCATGTGGGCCATAACTGAAAATGCTGCAAAAGATACTGTGATTGTATGGGGAGAAAAAAAGCTGAATACCGCTTATGTGAACCCCAAGCTTATTACAGCATCAGTTCCGCGCGAACTCTATGCCAAACCAGGTCAATATCAGATTTATTTATTGGACATCAAAACAGGTCTGAAATCAAAAAATCTGGTTTTTACAGTGACTCAATAAAGGTCTTGCAGTTTGCTTAACAGAAATATGCAGTTATAAGAACAAAAATAACCCGGATAATTCATGAATTCTGCTGATCGAACTGAGGATAGACTATTTGAGCGGATTTTTTTGCCGATAGTCAAATACAGCATGTAATAATAAAGAGACAAAAACCTCGGAGGGAGGAACGACCGAGAATGAGCTCAGATACTCTGTCCTCAGTTGTTGTCACTAACCTTAAGAATCATATGCCTTATTTCGCTGAAGGGAGGGCAGGCAAGCCCTTATCAGGGAGAAACTCAAGCAAATCTCCCCAATAAATTCTGATTGCCCTTTTCTTTTCCTGCTCTGCTTTCAGGTATTTGCGCATTTCACGGATAATGTGGCCGTCGTTAGTCTCAAAAAAATTCTGTCTGCAGAAGTCGCCCCTTACACGCTGGAACGAAGCATCGAACCCGTAAGATTCAGCCAGATCAATAAACGCTGGAATCTCATTATAGTTATACCGCATGACTGTCATATTTATGATTATGGATCTAAAAGAATGCTTATTCTCCCTGACCAAGTTGAGACTCTCAAGAAGATCCTCCCATCTGCCTCCGATGCGTATCTTTTCATAGGTTTCCTTTTTTGAAGCATCGACTGATATCTGGAGGTTGCAGAATTTCTGGTGCTTTATCTGATCCCAATATCGCGGCAAAAGAAGGCCGTTGGTAATTATATCAAACGCAAAATCCGGGTTTTCATTTTTAAATTCTATAAGCAAGCGTCTTGTATCGTGCCGGGCAAAGGGATCTCCCATACCGGTCAGGATAAGTTTCCTGGCAGATGGAAGATAGGCAGAAATGTCCTGTGCAG
The DNA here is from genome assembly GCA_963725545.1 of uncultured Nitrospiraceae bacterium. Classification (GTDB taxonomy): domain Bacteria; phylum Nitrospirota; class Thermodesulfovibrionia; order Thermodesulfovibrionales; family SM23-35; genus DYFC01. Next base: position 13,883 of record CAVRZG010000027.1, read on the forward strand.
TTTTCTGAATCAGCTGCAAGTCATTATGCTGGTTGACGCGGTCACACATAATGCAGGAGAGGTTACATACGGTCGAATTGGACAAATTGAACACGGTGGGAGGAGAATCAAGATATTCCTTATTCATTTGTATCTCATCTACAAGTTGCGGAGTCAAAAAATCAAGGGCTTCGAGATAATCATACTGGATCAATTTGCCTTCATGTTTGTATTCAGAGACTCTTGGGCATATCGGATTGCAAATGTTTTGCCATTCGCCCCTTTGCATCTTCTCTCCTGATGAACCTCGCCCGTTTGGAATTCCATATTTCTTCAATAGTCTTGTTCCTGATATTGCCTATGGGAAAACGTATCCAGCCGGGACAGCATGTATATGCATCACCGGCTGTTGTAATCTCTATAAAATAGAAGGGCTGAAGACAGAGCAAACCCCTACGTTCATTTGTGCATGATGATATATTGTCGGCGGACAGTATATCGCGGCATCTGATTTTCAGGTATCTGCCGGTTTGCCGCCATTGTCTCAGCATATTTGCAGGGCTGCGATCAGAAAATTAAGGTGTTTCATTCAGGCATATGACTCAAGTATTCTGAAAGCCTCGTCCTTTGAAAGGTGTGGGGACCTTGAAAGGTAGCTCTGCATGGACTTATTAGCTTCGGCGTAATCGTAGTTCATTACAGGCTTTCTCATGCTGTGGTCGACCGGCGTCGCATCAATGATACCCATTCGCAGCCCCATCTTTTCCATAAGGCATGGCCAGACAAAATCATATCCCCAACCCATATGGGAACTTTCATCAAAAGGGAGGAGAACCGGGAATGCGTCTTTCCGGACAGAGACAACAGGACCAATCTCGATGAAGCGCGTCCTGCGTGCTTTAAGACCATCGAACTGTTCAACAAAGGGATGGTCGATGTAACTGTTGTGGGTGCGGGCAGGCTGGGCAAGGGAAAAATCATACTGATCCTGAAGGCCTAAGAACATATCGAGGAATCCCGGACTGAGGCGAATATCATCGTCGCAGAAGAGGATGTAATCATAACGTTGCAGTTGCTCTCCAGCCAATATTCTGTTCAGCAGGACAAATTTCGGTTCCGGTTTCTCCGGCATCGCTATAGTAACGGCTTTTACCTCTTCTGAAGGAGCATCGCCGTATAATGCAATCCATCTCTGGGATACCGTATAGTTTTTTGAACCGTTCAATTCCGCCACAATATGCCCGACGGAATTTTCCTGATTTGCAAGATAAACACCCGCCACAAGGACTTCGCCCTTTCTTGAAGGCGCGTTTACGTCCCTAATAGTCACACCATCAAATCGGGACCGTCCCTCATTCTTGTGAAAATCATGCTCGTTCACCCTCTGTGCGTAGTCTCGGTCAGCGGTTACAGAAATCCTCATGCCTGGGGGAGACTCAGTGGTTATATTGCATTCGTCAAAAGTTGGTCTTGCAGGGGAACTTTTCTTCAGCAGTCTCCTGAATCCGTCGACTGCCGAGTTTATAACAGAACGACGTTTTGTGTATGGGGGTAGTATTTTATCTCTTATCCGGTAGTACAATAGAAGCCCTTTCCAGCCGTTGGAGTTATGAATCCGGTTCAGAGTAGTATCTCTGTCCCGGAGTGCCCGTTCGATATTTGCCTTGGCGGTTTCCATGTGGGATATATAAGAATTCTTCTGCCGGATCTGTTCCTCAAGCTTGGCGATAGCGCTTTCATTTTCGAGGGTTGCCTTCTTAAGTTCTATGAGCCGGATATCTCTATCGTTCAGTGTGTTCTTCAGGTCTGCAATGTTCTGAGTATGCGCATTGCATGTATTGACTGTTTTCTCAAGTTCGTTTATGCGATTCTCTCTTTCCCGGACCAGACTTTCAAGTCTGCTGTTGGATTTATCTTTTTCGTCGATGCTCTGCGTAAATCCGCTGATCCGGGCATCCTTGACCTGCAGATCCTTTTCAAGCCCTTCTGCATAGTTGCGCAGTTCTTCAAGCTTCCTGCCGAGTTCTGTCAGAGAATGGTCCCTTTCCTGAATGTTTTTTAGCAGTCCTGAGAGATGATTTTCCTTCTCCTGCATCGCCTTTTCAAGATTTTCGGTGAAATTGCTCTTTTCGCGTATGATGAGTTCCTTTTCTTCGATATTATGTTTGTAGTTGTGCAAAAGTCTCCTGCTTTGCACAAGGCTTTTAATGATTTCAGAAGTGTATTTGCTCTTATGCTTGATGATAAGATGATTGTGATAGGCGGCAGTCTTGTCGAAAAAAACAGGGGACTGGGCCACCTGAAGGTTGCTGCTCCACTGAACATATTCGGCTGTTATTCTTGGGACGTGATAGAAAGGATATTTTTCGGCAATCCGTATGAGCAGGTCCCAGTCCTCATAGACCTCAAAATTCTCATCAAACCCCTTATGCCTCTTGAGTGTCTCTTTGCGAAAAAGAAGGCATATGAGAGGGATATAATTGTCGACAAGCAGTTCTTCATAAGAAAAATCCTTTGAGGTAAAAAGCCGCTTTTCTCTTTCAGCCATCTGAGTTTTTTCAGGATCGAAATCATGGTAGGAGATCTGTGCGTCGGAATATGCCGCCTGATAATCATACTGTTCGAGGACATCAACCAGTATGGCCAGGTGGTCCGGGTAAAACAGGTCGTCGTCGTCAAGAAACCCCGCATATTCGCCCCGAGCATGTTCAATCCCGGTATTGCCTGCATGAGCTCTGCCGGCGCTCTTCTCCAGCTTTATATATCTGAGATCTATATCGCCGAGGATTTTCTGAATTTCCACGATGTCGAGGTCCTGGCCTCCGTCATTGACAATGACGGTTTCGACCGGCCTATATGTTTGAGCAACGATGCTCTTCAGCGCCTTTTTCAATAAGATAGGCCTGTCTTTGGTCCTGACTATTATAGATACCAATCGCCCCCTATGCATGACAAAATCCCAGGATAACGCCTCTGTAAAGGTTGTATATCGTCACTTGCAAACGGAAAGAGTCTCCGCCTTTATATTTCTTGCGGACTTCAGAGAAGCAAAAAGTTCAGCTATCTTCCTGCTTACCGCCTCTTTTGAATAATTACTCTCGATATGTTCAACCGCGTTCAGTGAAATCCCGTTCCAGAGTTCTTCATCGGAATACAGGCGTATGACAGAATCCGCAAATTCTTCGGGCTCATCCGATATGAGGGCGTTGATCTCATTTTTCAGGCCTATTCCTTCAGCGCCGATAGTTGTAGTAACCACCGGCAGGCCGTAAGCCATACTCTGGCCTATTTTCCCCTTCATCCCCGCCCCGTAGCGCAAAGGCGCCACAAAAACCCTGCAGTTCTCAAAATACGGCTCCACGTCCTTTACATATCCGGTCACAGTTATTGCCTCGGAATCAAGCCTGACAATAGACTCCAGAGGGTCGCTGCCGACAACGAAAAACCTCATATCAGGAATCTTCTTTTTGATGAGAGGGAAAACCTCTTTAACAAAGAACAGGACTGCATCCTCGTTCGGCTGATGAAGAAAACTGCCGATGAACATGATGTCCCTCCGTTCATGAAAACTTCTTGCCTTTTTGAGAACCTCATGAATGTTAGGCAAGACTTCTACATGGAGGTCCGGTATTTCATTAAGGAGAAGTTCTTTTTCATTGCCGGTAACTGTAAAAACGACATCCGAGCAGGATGAATTGAAAAGCTCAAGAGATTTAAAGTCCTTTGCTTTTTCGCCCAATTCCCTGTTCCCGCTCACAGCGGCAGCGCGTTCAAAACGCAGCCAGTGCACATCCACCATATCATAGGCGACAACACTATTAATCGCATAGGCACGGATAAGAGGGAGATATTTATATGTCTGCTCCGGCCTCGACAAAACAACGAAACTGAAGGCATAGCCTTTTTCTTCAAGATATTTCTGTATGTCGAGATTTCCCGTCATTACTTCAACGCTTATTGCCTCAAGTTCGCCGGTGTACGGTTCGCTTTTCTGAAGATCGTCAGGAAGAAATGTGACCCTGTACCCCAGGTCGCTAAGGATTTGCAGGAACGAGAACATACGAAGCGAACCCGAGTCTTTATCATAGGTCGGGACAAACCGGTCGATGACAAGAACCCGGTTTTCTTCCGCGGGAGGCGTCATATATTCAGGATTGCTGAAGATCTTCGACTCACGCAATACGATATCCCGCATCGAACTTGTCTGGAAAATGCGGTCCGGCTGATTCATGGAAGTCTTTCGGACAACCTTGCTTTTGATGACAGACGAATCAAGGATATTGTATTGTTCAAAAAACCTCTTAATATTGTGTCTATTGATGCCGGTCAGAAACTGCCTGGGACGTTCGCCGGCGATCAGCAGGAGATCATAGAAAAGCCGCCTTTTTGAATCGGAGGGCAATGCCTTATCTCTCATCTTGTAGTAGCCCGCAATAATCTTCCATCCCCGGGAATTGGTAATCCGGTCCAATGTGCTTTTGAATTGTGAGAGTTCTTTGTCTTTCAGGAAGATTTCCTTATCCTTCTGATGTATCATATCTTCAAGATTTGATATATATGTCTCCGCTCCGCTCTCACAAACAAGCCTGACTTTTCTGGCTATCTGGATAAAATCCATAATGACGTCCGCACTAAATTTGTTTTTGTGCTTATTGATTATCTGGCGGTGGGCTATTCTTGCCTTTACGGCAAATTCAGGCGAATGGGCAACCTGCTGGGTGCCGCTCCATTGAATATACTCCGCCGTAGTTTTTTTGACATGATAGAAGGGATATTTCTCCGCGATACGTATCAGCATATCCCAGTCTTCATAAATATCAAAACTCTCGTCGAAACCTTTGCCGTACTCGAAAACTTCACGGGAAAAGAGAAGACACATAAGGGGGATATAATTATCAAGCAGCAGGTCGCTGTAAGAAAAATCCTTTGAAGAAAAAAGCCTCTTTCCGTTCTTCCCACCTTCTCCATTTTCCAGCGTCGAACCCCAATAGACAATATTTGCATCGGAGTATATGACCTTATAGTCATGACGGGAAATAATATTTATCAGTTCGGACAAATGCTCAGGGTAGAGTTCATCGTCGTCATCAAGGAACCCTACATAGACGCCCTGAGCATGTTCAATCCCTACATTTCCGGCATGGGACCTGCCGGTATTGGCTTCAAGCCTTATGTAATTCAGGGCAACGTCTTTGAGGATGCCCGTCAGTTCATTAATATCCAGATTGCAGCCTCCGTCATTGACAAGGACTACCTCAATAGGCCTGTACGTCTGTACGGCTATGCTCTGGGTCGCCCGTTTCAAAAGCTCCGGCCTGTCTTTTGTTCTCACGACAATAGAGACCAACGGATTATTGCTCATGTTATCACCTGTTCAGTTTTCAGTCGGCACACACGATAGTAAATACCTTTTACTAAGCTTAATTTACTATAATACCAGTATTAAAAATAACCTTTCAAGGAAGGACCTTATGTCATCTTTGCATTCTCTCACGATTTCAGAGGCCGAACTCCTGCTCGGCAGGAAGGAAATATCTGTCAGGGAACTGGCAGAATCGATATTCCGGAGGATAGATGATGTCGAAGACAGGGTCAGGGCATACCTGACTTTTAACAATGAAAAAGCCATGCTCATGGCTGAAGAGGCCCAAAAAATAATCGACGCTAAGAGGGGGAGCAGCTCAGCATCTCTCCTGGGCATTCCGATGGCCGTGAAGGACAATATGTGCACAAAGGGCATCAGGACTACGTGCGCGTCAAAAATACTCTACAACTTCGTGCCGCCCTATGAAAGTACGGTGACCACGAAACTGAATAACGAGGGGTATATCCTCGTAGGCAAGACAAACCTGGATGAATTTGCCATGGGGTCCTCCACTGAAAATTCAGGATTTCATGTCACAAGGAACCCGTGGGACATCACGAGGATACCGGGAGGCTCAAGCGGGGGCTCTGCAGCAGCCGTATGCGCGGACGAATGCCTTGCAGCCCTTGGCTCGGACACGGGTGGGTCGGTCCGTCAACCTGCCGCATTGTGCGGCGTCGTAGGACTGAAACCGACATACGGAAGAGTTTCAAGATACGGTCTTGTTGCCTATGCATCATCTCTCGATCAGATAGGACCGATTACCAAAAGTGTGAAGGATTCCGCCATACTGCTGAAAGTTATTGCAGGTCATGACCCGGCTGATTCAACTTCAGCGCCTGTTCCGGTGCCTGATTTCACAGGAGTTCTCGGACAAAGCGTAAAAGGTTTGAGAGTCGGCATTCCGAAGGAATATTTCATAGAGGGCATGGATAAAGAAGTGGAACAATCTGTAAGAAAGGCTATCGGGACACTTGAATCTCTCGGCGCCGTTCCTGTTGAGGTATCACTGCCTCATACCGGTTATGCTGTGGCAACATATTATGTCCTTGCAACTTCTGAGGCTTCATCCAACCTTGCGCGCTACGACGGAGTCAAGTACGGCTTGAGGGCAGGAGGGAAAGACCTCATGGACATGTATATGACTACAAGGGCGCAGGGCTTCGGCACTGAGATAAAGAGGAGAATCATGCTCGGAACTTATGCGCTCTCTTCCGGCTACTATGACGCTTACTACAGGAAAGGCCAGAAGGTCAGGACCCTGATCAAGAAGGATTTTGAAGACGCCTTCCAGAGCGTTGATGTTATCGTAACGCCGACTTCGCCGACTGCGGCTTTTAAGATCGGCGAGAAAACTGCCGACCCTTTGCAGATGTATCTCTCCGACATCTTTACTATCTCTGTAAACCTTGCGGGGGTACCGGCCATCTCAGTGCCGTGCGGGTTTACCTCGGATAACCTGCCTGTCGGTCTCCAGTTTATAGGCAAACATTTTGACGAGGAATCTATTTTGAAAGTCTCCTATGCTTACGAACAGGCAACAGACTGGCATAAAAGGAGGCCGGTCCTATGAAATACGAAGCGGTCATAGGTCTTGAAGTGCATGCGCAGATGCTGACTGAGACGAAGATATTTTGCGGATGTTCCACAAAATTCGGAGCAGAGCCCAACACACATAGTTGCCCGGTATGCATCGGGATGCCCGGCGTGCTGCCGGTTTTGAACAAAAGAGCCCTTGAATTTTCAGTAAAGACAGGGCTTGCGACCCATTGCGCCATCTCTCTTTACAGCAGGTTTGCAAGAAAGAATTATTTCTATCCGGATTTACCCAAAGGCTACCAGATCAGTCAGTATGAACTTCCGATATGCGAGAACGGGCATCTCGATATCATTATCGATGGCGTTGCAAAAAAGATCGGCATCACGAGGATCCATATGGAAGAAGATGCCGGCAAGAATATCCATGAGTCCGCTGCCGGCGGAGAAGGCAATTTCAGCTATGTTGATCTGAACCGGGCCGGGGTGCCTTTAATGGAAATAGTTTCTGAACCTGACCTCAGAAGCCCTATGGAAGCCGTCGAATACATGAAAAAACTAAGGTCCATTCTCAGATATCTCGGCGTGTGCGACGGGAACATGGAGCAGGGTTCCCTGCGCTGCGATGCAAACGTATCCCTGAGGCCGATAGGGCAAAAAGAGTTGGGCACAAAGGCAGAGATCAAGAACATTAACTCCTTCAAGTTTGTTGAAAAAGCCCTTGAATATGAGATAAAAAGACAGGACAAGGTACTCTCCGGGGGTGGAAAGATCATTCAGGAGACAAGGCTGTGGGACTCTGCAAGGGGCGTTACTGAATCCATGAGAGGGAAGGAAGAGGCCCACGATTACCGTTATTTCCCTGAACCTGATCTTGTTCCGATAACAGTCGAAAAGACCTGGATAAATTCGATACAGTCGGCGTTGCCGGAATTGCCTGACAAAAGGATAGAGCGTTTTGTAGCTGACTTTGAACTCCCTGAACCGGACGCTGACTTGCTGATATCAGAGAAATCTGTTGCAGACTGGTTTGAAGAGGCAGTTGCGCTCGGTGGCCGGCCTAAGGCTGTTTCGAACTGGATAAAGGGAGATTTGATGAAGCTGCTGAATGAAGAGGGGAAAACCATCGATGACTGTTCTATGTCGCCCTCGCTGCTTGTCGGCATGCTGAAGCTGGTGGACGACGGCACTATCAGCGGCAAGATTGCAAAGACGGTTTTTGAAGAAATCTACAGGACCGGCAAGGACGCTGAAGTCATAGTGCGTGAAAAAGGCCTTGTGCAGATCACCGATACAGGGGCCATTGAGAAGGCTGTTGATGATATTATCGCAGCGAATTCGCAGGAAGTAGATCGCTACAAATCAGGAGAAGAAAAGCTCATTGGTTTTCTGGTCGGACAGGTGATGAAGACTACCAAAGGGAAAGCAAACCCTCAAATGGTGAATGAACTGCTGAAAAAGAGACTATCGGAATAAAAGAAAAGGCATGCAACATGACAACCATGATGCATGCCTAAGGAGAGGGAGGTGATGTTTATCTTATACTTCCTTCATTTCTGTACTGAATTCAGGAATTCATTATGGTCCATTACTTTTCCAAGCATGGGGAAGATATTCTGCTCGGCATATTCCTGCCATGACTGCGACCTGCAACCCGTGCAGTCTTTCATAAAAAGGACCTCGTATCCTGCGTCATATCCTGCTCTGGCAGTAGACTCGACACACACATTGGTAAGCAACCCTGCTATCGCTACTGTTGACACGCCGTTTTCCTTCAGAAGACTGTCCAGGTTCGTATGCCCGAAACAGCTGAGGCCTGTTTTCCCTTCCACTTCCTGAATATATCCCTTAAAAGGCTTCAGTTCATCTATTACTTCAGCGCCCTTGGTACCCTTCATAAAAGCGTTAATCTCCTTGATGGTTTTAAGAATGCCTACGGGATTGTGCAGTTCCGGATATCCAGGAGTAAATACTATGGATGCGATATAACTTTTGATCCCTTTCTTCTGCGCGCGGGCCAAAAGGTCAACGGTATTCTGTATTATCTTGTTGGAAACCAGCATGTCTTTGATCAATCCATGTAATTTCCCCTCAGGTGAACAGAATTCATTCTGATATCCTGTTAATACAATTGCCACCTCATTTGCCTTCATACTTTCCTCCTTGTTTGTATCCGTTAAGACTTTTCAAAATTAAGAACCGGAACTATCCCTATTTTTTCTGCTCTTCTTCCGCACCCTTTCAGCTGATAAATAGACCCATTCCCGGATATTGTTCTACTGCCTGCTATAAAGTCAAGGTGTATCTCGATTTTTTTGTTTGTTTCTTTTTTTATATTTCATTTAGAAAATATGCAATTTTAATGCCACAGGATCTTTCTGAAAAAAATGCAAATATGATGGAAACTTTTAAGAAAACATTACGATAAAATCATTCTCACATTCTCATTCTTATTCTCACCGTGAGAATGAAAATGAGAATGTGAGAACGAATCCATACTGAAGATTTAGCAAGCCATTTAAAAAAATGTTTAATTATGATTATGATAGAAAGAGAAAGTTTTTGGAATCCATATCCAAGGTATTTTTTACTGAGGCGCTTTCTGTCTGTTACTGTTTTCGAACCGCAGGCGGAAATCATACGGAATTAAATACCCAGGGGGGAGAAATGTACCGAGGGAAATGGGGGATAGAGAATACCGCCCCTGAGGATGCTCGTTAATGGGGCTCGATAACCCCGGAGTCCGCCTTGAACTGAAAATCTTCGCAGTAATCCTCTCTTCAATACTGCTCTCTAATGCTCTGATAATATCTGCGCTCGCCGCTTTCTCAAAGGGGATAGTCTGGGAGACAACTATCCTCTCCGCGCTGATATCGATAGTCGTTATGTTTCCCGCTGTTTACTTTTTCCTGTGTCGGCCCATGAGGTTACATCTCAATAAATTCAGACAGACAGAGAAGGCATTGGAAAATCTGATACGCCGGAATGAGCTCATACTGGAGGCAGCTGGAGAAGGCATCCTGGGAGTCAATGCAGAAGGGAGGGTCATATTTGTAAACCCCTCTGCCGCAAAGATACTCGGATATAAAGCAGAGGAACTCATAGGAGAGATACATCACAACAAGATCCACCACTCAAAGGAGAGCGGGCTACCCTACCCCGGCGAAGATTGTCCCATTCATGCAACATATGCGCGCGGAGTCAGCAGTCAGGCGAATGATGAGGTATTCTGGAAAAAGGACGGCAGTTATATACCCGTGGAATACATGAGCACGCCCATGATTGAAAAAGAAGAAGTGATAGGCGCGGTGGTCACTTTCAGGGACCTCTCGGAACGGAAGAGGGAGTTGCAGGAATTAGAGGACAAACAGTGCCATCTGGAGTACCTCTGGACCTGCCAGAAAAATGCTGAAGAGGCCCAGAGGGCCAGTGAAGAAAGATACCTCAGCTTTTTCAACAACTCCAGAGACGCGATCTATATCACAACAAAAGACGGAAAATGCCTGGAGATCAACCAGTCCGCACTCGATCTCCTCGGATATTCAAGAGCGGAGATATGCAGAATGTTGGTGAATGAATTATTTGTCATGCCTGACGAGTATCAGAGATTTAAGCAGATTGTGGATCGGAACGGCTCTGCAAAGGACTTTGAGACTAAACTGGTAAAAAAGGATGGAAGTGAGATCGATTGTCTGATTACTTCAACCTTGCAGATCGATGAAGACGGGGATATAGCAGGCTACCACGGGATCATCCACGACATCACGGATCGCAAAAAACTCGAACAACAGCTTCTGCAGGCCCAAAAAATGGAGGCTGTCGGCAGACTTGCAGGAGGCATTGCGCATGATTTCAATAATATTCTCACCGCGATAATCGGTTACGGGAACTTGCTCAAGGCTGAAATGAAGGAAGATGATCCTCTTACCAATTACACATCTCAGATCATAACAGCGGCTGAACGGGCCGCCAACCTGACTCGCGCACTTCTGACATTCAGCAGGAAACAGATAATCAGCCCTAAGCCCGCGAATGTTAATGATATTATCACCGGACTGGCTAAGCTGCTTTCAAGACTCATAGGAGAAGAAATTGAGCTCTCAACTGTTTTGACCGAAAAAAATCTGACTGTGGTAGTTGACACAACTCAGATAGAGCAGGTACTGATGAACCTCGCGACTAACGCCAGGGATGCCATGCCTCATGGAGGCAGTCTGGTCGTGAGCACAGACATGGTAGAATTTGACACCGAATATATCAGGGCCCACGGCTACGGAAGGCCGGGAAGTTTTGCCCTTATTACTTTTGAAGATACAGGAACCGGCATCGATGAAGAGATAAAGGAGAGGATTTTTGAACCCTTCTTTACCACAAAAGAGCTCGGCAGGGGGACAGGACTCGGGCTCGCAATAGTCTACGGGATAATCAAACAGCACGAGGGATATATTAACGTATACAGCGACCCTGACAGAGGCACGACGTTTAAGATTTATCTTCCTCTCGCAAAATCCGGGTACCAGGAGATTCAGCAGATAGACACGAGTTCTGTCATCGGTGGTACTGAGACGATCCTCATAGCGGAAGACGACGCACAAGTACGGGTCCTGACCAGGAAAATACTGGAAAAGTCAGGGTATCACGTCATTGAGGCGGCAGACGGATTTGAGGCCGTCAATTTATTCAGAGACAATCAGGATAAGATTCAACTGCTTATCCTCGATGTCATTATGCCCAAGAAGAATGGGAAAGAATGCTGCGACGAGATTAAGAAGTTAGCGCCAGGCATGAAAGTCATTTTCACGAGCGGCTACACAGCCAATATCATACATAAAAAAGGAATCCTCGACGAGGGAATCGATCTGATCTTGAAACCGGTTTCGCCGAACCAGCTTTTAAAAAAGATCAGAGAAGTCCTGGACAGTTGATAGTGCCGACATGCCAACCGGACGGAAACCCACCTTGATTTTATAGACGCTTTCCATTTAATCTTAATATCTGAATAAATTTCTGGAGAGATGTCCGAGCGGCCGAAGGAGCACGACTGGAAATCGTGTGTGCGCTAACCCGCACCGTGGGTTCAAATCCCACTCTCTCCGCCATACTTTTCCTTTAATATCAATAAGTTAGGCAGAAAAAACACCCCTCAAAACCGTCACCAAACCGTCACCAAATGGCATTAAAACGTCAACCAAAATATCGTCATCTGCCTGTCGTTTTTCTTCTTTAGTCAACGCACCTGGACGGGCCTCCTTAACATGCAGTCAAACATAGGAGAAAATATATTTTGAGCGATGTTTGTGCAGTGTCAACTATATCTAGAAAAAACGGCATGTGCTGCAGGAAAGAAAGTAACTCACAAACTCAGAACAAAACTGATAAAATAGGGGCATGAGACAATCAGTGAAAAATATCGAAGAAGCCAAAGCAGTTCTTAAAGAGCACAAGAATGAGGTAGTCCGGAAATACCAGGTGAGCGAGATTGGTATCTTTGGATCTTTCGCGCGCGAGGGACAAAAAAAGGGAAGTGACATTGATATCCTTGTGGATTTTTCTGAGATTCCGGATCTATTGAAATTCATCGAACTGGAGAGGTATCTGAGAAAGCTGCTGAAAAAGAAAGTCGATCTCGTGGACAAGCAGGGAATCAGGCCACAGTTGAGAGATATCATCATAAAGGAAGTTGTTTACGTATGACGAGGAAGTACGATCTTTTCGTTGAGGACATTCTGGATTCTATCTTATGGATAGAGCAGTTTACTCAGGGTATGAATTTTGAGCAATTTTGTGCTGATGAAAAGACAAAAACCGCCGTTGTAAAAAAGCTCGAAATACTGGGCGAGGCGACAAAGAACATTCCTAAGGCGATACGAGACAAGCAAAAAGGACTTCCATGGTCGGATATGGCAAAAATGCGAGACAAGCTGAGTCATGAATACTTCGGCGTCAGGTGCGATATCGTGTGGAAAGTCATTATAGAAAAACTCCCCGGTATCAAGCAGGGGATAGAAAAGTTACTGAACGAATTAAGGGCGGCTGAAGAAGATAAAAAATAGGCCTTCCCTCCTCTCAGACCTTCATCAGGGCCTTTATCCTTTGAGCATTCCGCATCGCAAACCCTCCATGGCAATTATTGAACATTACATATGTCTCCTTTGAAAGCTTCGCGGAAGTCTCGACGTGCGGAATGAACTCCTTCAATTCCTCGTCGGAATACAGGTATGCATATCTCAGCGACGTCTCAACGCCTTTTTTCAGCCAGTTCTCTTTGTTCCGGCCATGCAATCTGTAGTATGCGATGTCAGCCGTTGTCTGTGGGACAAATGGAACTGTCGCAAGAGTGCCGAACTGTGGTTCATCGGCCACGACATGAATGATCTGATTCTTTCTGAGGAAATGAAACACCTTGTCCCGAACATCCGATGCGTACCAGCTGCCGTGACGGAATTCAACCGCCATGCGATTTCGCCCGCTCATTCCCTTGTACTTCAGAATGATATCGAGGTTTTCAGGCTTATAAATGAACCACGGCGGAAATTGAAACACGAGTACGCCGAGTTTGCCGGCATTCATAAGGGGATATAGAGCATCCAGGAATTTATTAGCGATCATCCTGAGAAGGCCGGGTTCTTTTACATACAAATACTTCTCTGACTTCTCCTTTTGAGGGAGTTCGTCACGAATATCCGGTGGCAATGTCCTGGGGTCTATCCCATGCCCTGTCAAAGCGCCGTAGACCTTGATGTGGAAGACAAAATTATCCGGGGTCCTATTCGTCCAGAGAAAGGCGGTTGACTTTGTGGGAATGGCGTAATAGGTAGAATCCACCTCCACAGTATCAAACTGTTCGGAATAGAACTGCAGACGAGACTCTGCGGTCCTGACGTTCTTGGGATAAAACTCTCCGCTTTGTATGAGGGACTTTTCTGTCCACGAACATGTGCCGACTCGGACCATAAAATATATTATATCGCCTTAGGTCGAAAGAGCTACTGACAAGACAGCGGCCCAGGGGACGGAAAGGACGAGGTGCGGAGATTTTGATAAACATCCAAACATGAATCAACAACACTGGATCGCGGATAACAACAAGAAAGAGGTATCGAGAAGGCTGGCCTCTATCGTTCACCGTCCATCAGATCAAGTATTAGCAACTACAACTCAGAACACTAATAATTCCTTTGTGATAGTTTCTGCTATTTTATCTGGTGCTATCCCCCTTTCAGCATCATCCCGCATTCTTCGGTGAATTACAACCCGCAGCATTTCGATGTTTTCTTTATTGTTCTCCTTGATATCCTCAAGAAGTGCCTTGTTCCCCATCAAGAAGTTCTGAAGAGCTTCATTGGGGAAATACTTTTTGGTAGAGGTTACAAAGCTATCAATGGACTTACCGAAAGCCATGGACGTACAAAGCATTATCGTCAGAAAGGAATGGAACTGAATTGTCTGTTCATCTCCACGATTCTTGACGATGTTTAATTTGATTTCTTTAAAAAGGTCCTTCTTGAACTCGGCAACGGTATAATCAGCCTTCCCATTTCTGACATCTTCAGGTGTGAAATCCCATTTCATAGGTATTTTAAAAAGTATTAAGGTCAGAGACAGATAATATGATTACTTCACTGCATCCTTAAATGCCTTGCCTGCCTTGAACTTGGGAGTCTTGGAAGCCTTTATCTTTATAACTGCGCCAGTCTGTGGATTTCTGCCCTTCCGTGCGGCCCTTTTACCGACTGAGAATGTTCCAAATCCTACCATAGTAACTTTGTTGCCCTTCTTCAGGGTCTTTTTGATACTGTCAATGAAAGAGTCCAGTGCTTTCCCTGCCGCTGCTTTTGAGATGTCTGAATCACTTGCCATTTTTTCAATTAAGTCTGCTTTTGTCATAAAGTCCCCCCGTTAATATTAATGAGAGAAAGTATACCATGACACTGTTGAGAAATAGCTATCATTACACCCGAAATATTATTCATTGCTCCCTTTTGATTTACACCGTCATTTTTGAAGGAGAGAATAAGGGACAAAGGCTTGAATTACCTTTTTTAGATGTCAAAGTATAGGACTGACTGCTTTACCAAAATAAAAGAGCCATTTTAAGGGTTCTGCTTCATTGGACAACCTGTCTGCCCAGCTCTTTAACCTTCTGCCTTTGCATTAGCAGGATGACCAAATACCCTTATATGGCTCCAGAATATTTCTTGCGATCTCAGCTCCGGAAAATCTTGAGCTCTTTTGTTTAAGTGGGTGCTTTGGCAGATGCTTTAGGCTTCCTCCTCGCTGCTGGAGGCTTGCACACCGCATCCATCTCCCGCTCCCGCTACTACTTCGATCCTCAGGTTTAATCCGTTCTGAGTATCGCAATTTCTTCTCTTGATTTTAGTTTACTCTTTTTAGGATATATTACAAGAACGAATTAACCCTAAAAAAGTGCATTTTTAACCGCTTATGATAGAAAACGTCTTTTCTTGATTATTATCAATTAAGAGCACCTCTTTATATCGTATTTCAGGCTCTAATGAGTAAGTGTTTTAAGAAGGCAATAAAACCCTAAGCCGACAAAAATTAGTTGAATGTCCAAAAAATGTAGTATATTACTTTGCAATAGACAATCTTGGATATTATAAAAGCGATATGAACAATTCTGACAGCTGGCTAAAAGATGAATTACTTCAAGCATTCTATAATGTTATAGACGATTTCAAAAATGGCACAATTGACGAAAAGACGTTTAAAGAACTGCTTATGAAACTGGCAGAAAGATATGAACGCAGATTTATGGGTAAGGAGTTGAGAGAAAACCAAGGAGATCTGTTCTGATCGCTTGGACTTTATTTCTCACTTCCTTCCTGGACTCAACGCTTTCTAGTTATTTGTGAAGAGTGTCGCATTCTGTTGGAAATTCTTGCAGGAAGGGACACTGGTCTTCAACATATAGTTGAATGGTGCAATATGTCGGGTGCATATCCTTCATGCGTTGATAACGAGTTAACTTGTTATCTCCCGCATTTGCGTGGATAAACGAGGTAGAAATGGGCGTAATATCCCCAAATCCTTTTCAAAGTCTACGGCTTGATGTATGATAACGAGAAACTAGTTAATAAGATTGTTTGGCCTTTGAATTCGCTACGCGGATGAATCGATCATGAAAGTCTTACTTATTCAGCCCCCAAGCAGCGACCCGCTGTCTGACCGCATATTTCTGTTTGAACCATTGGCGCTGGAGTACCTGGGCGCCGGGTTGAAACCGGATGGACACATCGTGGATCTCCTGGATGCGCGCCTGACGCCAGACATCGAGTCGGCCTGCCGACGCTTTCAACCCCAAGTCGTCGGACTCACGGGCTATACCAGCCAGCTCAACATCGTTAAAGACATTGCGGCGCGCCTCAAGGCGGCCCTTCCCGACGTACGGATCGTAGTGGGCGGACATCACGCGACCGTCCGCCCCGACGATTTCAACACGCCAGCTATCGATGCGGTAGTCATTGGGGAAGGCGTCTTCACCTTGCGGGAGTTTATGCGAGCCATCGAGGCCAGAAGCAGCTTCCTGGACATCAAGGGCGTTGCCGTCCCTACCCCTGAGGGCATGCGCTTTGGCCCGCCACGGCGTTACACCGACCTCAATGATTTGCCCTTTCCGGACCGATCGTTGACCGCTGGCCAACGGCAAAAATACTTCAGCGAATGGTTCAAACCTCTGGCGTCAGTCCGAACCTCTTTGGGGTGCACCGGACGCTGCAATTTCTGCGCACTTTGGTCCATTACCGGCGGCAAGTACTTGCGACGCCATCCCGAATCCGTGGTCGAGGAACTCAGGTCGGTGGCGGAGCCGAACGTATTCTTCTGCGACGACGAATCCATGCTTGACTCCAAGCGCATGGACAGGCTGGCGGATCTGATCGCCGCCGCCGGAATCAGGAAGAGCTACTTCCTATATGGGCGGGTCGATACCATCATCAAGCACCCGGAGCTGTTCGCCAAATGGGCGAAGATCGGTTTATGCCAGGTATTCGTGGGAATGGAGGATTACTCTGACGCACGCCTTGAGGCCATGCACAAGGGCATCACCTCCGCGCAACAGATTCAGGCCGTACGGATACTCGACGATCTGGGGATCATGATGTACGCATCGTACATGGTGGACCCGGCCTACACTCATGAGGACTTTCATAATCTCCTAAGTTATGTGCGACGGATGAGGCACAAGTACGCTACGTTCACCGTATTGACGCCTCTGCCTGGCACCCAGCTCTATGCTGAAAGAGAGCAGGAGCTTCTCAGCCGTAAGCCGGAGTTGTTTGACATGGTTCACGCACTTCTACCGACGAAGCTGCCCCTGAAAGAGTTCTATGCGGAATACGCTAAGCTCTGGACCAAGGCTGTGCCCTTCTATCGGGTCGTTCCTACTCTCGCCCGCTTCGGAATCCATGGCATGCTGCAGCGGATTCGTCTGTTTGGCACATTCTTAAAGAAGGCACGTACGGCACACATGGACTACTTCTGAGACGTGACGAAACGGAGACTGCGGCAGCTTCCCCAAGGCCCAATTCAAACGTTGGGCGGCTTATCGCTTCCAGTGACAAATTCACAGAAAACATCTTATCCCAAAGTAGGCGAAAATATTGACAATACAACTACCCAAAAATCCACTTTGCCAGCATCATCCATATTAAACGAGCAGACCAGCAGTACGATTACGTTGATAATTATTCATCAGCTATTGAATTGCATAAGCAGTCTTTGGCAATTGAAGATGTCGGAAAAGCTTTCTTTTCATTATCCCCAAGTTGGGTAGATAACCTTTCTGCCATCAGAAACAGAATTGTTAAATATTGGGGTTAAAAAATCTGGCGGCCCAACCCGCGTTTCTAGCCGATCGCGCTCCGGTCGGCGGCTGAAGCACCACGTTCAGTTCTTTTCGTAATCGTTAATTTTCTTCATCGTCCATTTTTCACACCTTGTAGGTGAAGGAAACAAAAATAGCCTGCATATCAGGCTGTAACATGAAAGTCTGTTTTATTTAATCTTCTTTGAATATTTCTTTAGAAGATCCTCGACAGCTTCAGAGATAAGCGAGGCAAAAGAGCGGTCGGCATCTACAGCCAAATGTTTTACGGCTTTAATCAGTTCTGGATCAAGCCTCACACCAGTTTGTTTCATGACTTTCTTTTCTTTCATAACTGAAAGTTTACAACTCCTATGTTACCGTGTCAACTATTTCGCTTGACAACAATCTATCGCCGTGGTAATGTTGGTATAACAAGGTAGCATGGTAGCCAAGTGAAAAGGAAGGAGAGAAAGGAAATGAAAAAGGAAGTCAGAGCCGCACTGTATGCCCGCTAAAATCGAATTGTATGAAGCCACAAAGCATAGTTTCGGCACACACTATGTCAACAGCGGAATATCGAAAGACTTATTAAAAGAATGGTTCGGACACGCAAGCATCAAATCAACTGAGATATATGCTAAAATAAGGGTCGTTGATGCTTTCAGGCAGATGCAAAAAGACAGGGTAGCTGACATCAAAACCGTCACCAAACCGTCACCAAGTGCCTGACAAAGCCAATACGGACGCGGTGCTTAGTGGGTTCAAATCCCACTCTCTCCGCCATCCTGTCTTTCTGCAGCCTGGGGACGGCCCTTCGCAGCAGGTGGATGTGAATCCCGTCAGGTCCGGAAGGAAGCAGCGGTAAGCATTTTTCCTGGGTGCCGGAGGTAGCCGTTTCCAGGCTGGAGAAAGACAGGGACACTGGTGAATTATCAATGTACAATACAAGATTGACATCCGACAACCTTTGTCTCTCAAAGCATATCTGTACCAAACAGACATTTTCAATGCTCCGAAGAACAAGGTATATGGTTCGATTTCTGAAGCAAAATCACGGGCAACCTTGATGAGACCGAAGACGAAGCGGAGGTCTGAGCTCTGAATTATGAATTGACATTGAAGTCAGAGAAAGGTTTGAAGAAAAATATAGGTAGTTTTTTGATTCAGAAATTGAGACATATACCTTTCCAACAATATTTTGGACAGCAATGCTCTCGAAGTGTCTAATAAAATTATGGGTTATTTAGTACTTGCGCGAAAATGGCGGCCCCAGGGGTTTGATGACCTCATAGGTCAGGAATCCATACTCCGGGTCCTTAAGAATTCCCTGGAGCAGGGGAAGGTCGCCCATGCCTATCTTTTCTCAGGACCGAGGGGTGTAGGCAAAACGTCTACGGCAAGAATCCTGGCCAAGGCATTAAACTGCACAAACGGTCCGACGCCTGCGCCTTGCGGAGAGTGTTCTTTCTGCAAATCTATTGCTGACGGATCTTCCGTGGATGTTATGGAAATAGACGGCGCGTCAAATAACAGTGTTAATGATATACGAGACCTCAGGGAGAGGGTAAAATATGTCCCTTCAGGAGGAAGGTATAAAGTCTATATCATTGATGAGACGCACATGCTATCAGACGCTGCTTTCAACGCCCTTTTGAAGACCCTTGAAGAACCTCCGTCACACGTTGTTTTTGTCCTTGCCACAACCGCCCCGCGGAAAATCCCGGCAACCGTCCTTTCCCGCTGCCAGCACCTGCCATTTAAAAGGATACCCGGTCATATGATAAAGGGAAGGTTAAAGGCGATAGCAGACAGCGAGGGGATCCGTATTACCGACCAGGCGCTTGAAATGGTTGCAAGGGCTGCAGACGGAAGCCTGAGAGACTCTCTGACTATTCTGGACCAGATATCATCCTTCTCATCGGACGTCACTGAAGCTGAAGTGCAGGACCTCCTCGGCATAACTGATTTCGGACTTCTTTCGCAGCTTTCGGTCGCTCTCATTGAAGGAAACCGGGAAAAGATGCTTATCATTATTGCGGAACTTGCGGAGAAGGGGACCGACATAAGGACTTTTATCAGGGAACTCATCCAGTTCTTCAGGAACCTGCTCGTTTCATCCGTGGTAAAAGATCCGGGAAAAGTACTCGACGTCGGGGCTGAAGAGATTGCTCCGATAAAGAGTATCCTGCAGAAGACTTCAGAAGAACAGCTCACACTAATCCTTTCGGAACTTCTGGCAGCGGAAATCGACATTAAGAATGCCTCCTCACCCCGGCTTTCTTTTGAGATTTCCCTGCTGAAGACAAGCTTTCTCAAGGATATGATGCCTCTGAAAGAGATCATAGAAAACATTGAAACATATATTGGACGTTCTCCTGAGAGGGTTGAATCACCTGTCAGGGAGCGCGTGCCTGCAAGAGGAACTGCCGGTCCTGCAAATGCATCCGAGGTTTCCCCTGAGGAAGAACCATTAGAGGAGCCCGAACCTGCTGCCGAAACTATCGTGCCGCATATTGCGGATGCCTCTTCATCGGAAACAACATTAACTGCCGAAATATGGGAGAGCGCTCTAAAAAGGATGGAGCCGCCTCTGGCCTCAAAACTGTCCAAAGCCGACTTCAGAGTTTCTGACGGCAAGCTTGTCCTGACCTTGCACGGGGGATATTCCCTCTTTTCGGATTCGATAAAGAAAAATGCGGAGACCATAGAGAAGATATTTGCAGAAGAACTTGGGAACAAGATCAGGCTTGAGGTTGAATCTGTAAAGAAAAAAACCGTGCGGAGAAAAGACCTCAAGGCAGAGGTGATGGCTGATCCTGTTATCAAGGAAGTCCTGGATCTTTTTGACGGCAGGGTCGTTGACGTAACTCCGATTAACGAAGATATAAAATAGATTGGCCCGTTCCCATGGTCCTCACCAGAGGGCGTCGGATTGGGTAACAGGAGGATGATATGTCGAAAAAAATGCTCGGTGACATGATGCGCGAGGCCCAGAAGCTGCAGGCGCAGATGGCAAAGATGCAGGAAGAAGCCAAAAACAAGACCGTTGAAGCAACAGCGGGCGGAGGCATGGTGACTGTAGTTGCAAGCGGCGCCATGGAGATTGTCTCTATCAAAATTGAAAAAGACGTTGTAAACCCGGACGATGTCGAGATGCTTCAGGACCTCATAATGGCGGCTGTCAACGAAGCTCTGAGGCGCGCCCAGGAGATGGTCAACGGCGAGATGTCGAAACTGACAGGGGGGTTGCAGTTGCCCGGATTGGGAAACCTGGGAAAACTATTTTAATAGAGAATCAGTTTCCAAAGTCCATTTGGCATTTCAAATCTATCATGCGAGCGAGATGATTGCTCTTGAAACATATTAAGGCCTGAAAATTGAACGTGCATAAATTAGAAAATCTCCCTTTGCCCCTCTTTGACCGAATCCCGAATGCTTTCGGGACCTTTACCAACGGGAGGGTGGGAGGGATTTATTAATAACCTTGTCATTATTATGAAACTGTTGACATGCCCTGTACGAAGGACAACCGTCCCGGATGTTTTGATAAGATAATTTATGGAACCCTTCACTTCCGATGTCTCTGATGAAGAGATCAGAAAAGAAAAAGTCAAGGCGCAGACCCTGAGAAAATCCCAGTGGTGGAAGAGGAAATGCTCCGAAGGTATCTGTTTTTTTTGCGGCAAGAAAATACATCCGAAGGAATTGACTATGGACCATATAGTTCCAATCATAAGAGGCGGGAAATCCACAAAAGGTAACGTGGTCCCGGCCTGCAAGGAATGCAATAGTAAAAAGAAATATCTGCTTCCTATCGAGTGGGAAGAGTACCGGAATAAACTGAAGGCCGACCCATGGTGCTGAAGGCGCAGTCTCCCGGACTGGTAGACAAAGCAGCGGCAATAATAAAAAAGTATTCGATGCTTTCGGGCGGTGAAAACGTTCTTGTCGGCCTGTCCGGCGGCCCGGATTCAGTATGTCTCCTTCGCGTGCTCCATATGCTCAGGGACAAACTCAGGCTCGAACTGAATGCAATCTACATTGACCATGGCCTGAGACCTGATGAGACGCCCGCTGAAATCGATTTCTGCAAAAAACTCTGTGACGGCCTTCACATACCCTTTTCAACAAAGGCCATTGATGTTAAGGCTTATGCCCTCGCTGAAAAGTTGAATATCCAGGAGGCGGCAAGGCTTCTGCGATACTGGAGCTATGATATGGCAGTATACGAATTGCAGTCACACAGTATCGCCCTGGCTCACACAGCAGACGACCAGGCAGAAACACTTCTGATGAGGCTTTTCAGGGGGTCCGGCACTACCGGTCTTTCAGGCATTCCCCCGGTGAGAAAAAATATCATAAGGCCCCTTATAGAGATTGAACGGAGAGAGATCGAAAGATTTCTCGATGACAACGGCTTTGATTTTGTCGTTGATTCGTCGAATCTCAAAAGGGATTATGTGAGGAACAAGATACGGCTCTCACTCATTCCGCATCTGAAGGAATTCAATCCCGATCTCATAGGGACACTCTCGAAGACAGCAGCGCTATTCAGGGACGATGAGAGGTATTTCGGGATTATTGTCACCAAAACATTGATGAAACTTATCAGCAGAAAGTCCGACACACGCATCGAACTGTTCCTTTCCCCCTTCGGCAGTATGGACAAAGTGATTATGAGAAGGGTCTTAAGGAGGGCCATTGACGAGACAAAGGGGCTTCGGGGTATAAGCTTCGTTCATATTGAGGACATTATCGGTCTGCTCAGGGATGGAGATCCAGGGGACAGGATATATCTTCCCAGGGGGATACGCGTAATTAAAGAATATTCTACACTCGTTCTTACATCTGAGGCTCCTGTCACTCTTGATACGTATCAGATTGAAGTCCCGGGAGATACGATCCTGAAGGAAGCCGGAATGGTTATGAAATCTTCCCTGATAAGCAAAGAAGAAGCAGATGCCTGGAGTAAATTCGGCTTATGGGTTTCTTTTGGTTTGTTCGATGCCGACTGCCTGACTCTCCCATTATTAGCAAGACCGCGGAAAGAGGGTGACTTTTTCTACCCTGCCGGATTCAGCCACAGGAAGAAACTTCAGGACTTCTTCGTTGACCAGAAAGTCCCGAGGGACGAGCGCAACAGGGTCCCCATGCTCATCTCCGGAGAGGACATAATATGGGTTGTAGGACACAGGGGTGACGAGCGGTTCATCGTGCATGAAGGCACAAAGAGAGTTCTGAAAATAGAGGTCAAGAAGACAAGGGATTAATTTAGCCGTCCATAAACGGTTATTCACCCTCACCCTTGCCCTCTCCCCTCAAGGGAGAGGGACTGAATACGCCCCTCCCTTGAGGGGAGGGGTTGGGGAGGGTGTTTGAATGTAGCATTTATAAACACATTCTGATTCTTTGCGTGTTGTGTTTTTTGGCTTAAAATGAATAAAGGGAGATAATCGTCAAGCATGAGATTATCAGAAATTATCAACCATTTTCTCAAACGTATGGAGGTCTGATTTGTCTGACAAGGTTAGAGTCCGTTTTGCCCCAAGTCCTACAGGGCATCTTCATGTAGGAGGCGCAAGGACCGCCCTCTTCAACTGGCTTTTTGCGAGACACCATAAGGGCGACTTTATCCTCAGAATAGAAGACACAGACAGGACCCGTTCAACAGATGAATATATTGAATCTATCATGGAAGGCATGAAATGGCTGGATCTTGACTGGAACGAGGGGCCATTCAGGCAGACAGACAGGTTCGATATTTACACAAGATATGCGGAAAACCTCGTGGCAGAGGGCAAGGCCTATTATTGCTACTGTTCACCGGAAGAACTTGAGGAACGCAGAAAAGAGGCCATGGCCGGCGGTAAATCGATAAAATATGACGGCCGCTGCAGGCATTTAAAGGAGCCGCCGTCAGATAGAAAGCCGGCTATCCGTTTCAAGATGCCGCAGGAGGGAGAGATCATTGTTCATGATCTGATCAAGGGCGAAGTGGTCTTTGACAATGCACAACTCGACGACCTTATCATTGTGCGTTCCGACGGGACTCCAACCTACAACTTCACTGTTGTCGTTGATGACGTTGACATGAAAATCACGCATGTCATCAGAGGCGACGACCACCTGAACAATACGCCCAAACAGATACATATCTATAATGCCTTCGGTTATCAGGTGCCTCTGTTTGCTCATCTCTCCATGATCCTGGGTGCTGACAAGGCCAGATTGAGCAAGAGACACGGAGCCACCTCTGTCATGGCTTATAAAGACATGGGTTACCTTTCCGATGCGCTCGTCAATTATCTGGTCAGGCTTGGCTGGTCCTACGGAGACCAGGAAGTGTTCACGAGGGAAGAACTTGTAGAGCACTTTACATTTGAAAACGTCGGCACATCCTCCGCGGTATTTAACCCTGAGAAGCTTCTCTGGCTGAACAGCCAGTATATTATCCATTCCGACCCTCTCAAGCTTATGGATCTTGTCATGCCGTTTCTGATCAATGCAGGCATTATCAAAGAAGGTGAGACCCCTGATAAGACCTGGCTTGCCGGGGCAATCGTGACATTGCAGGAGCGCTCAAAAACCCTTGCAGAACTCGCAGAGTCGCTGAGATATTACATCTCAGAGGACGTTGAATACGTACAGAAGGCAAAAGAGAAATTTCTGAATGAGAAAAACCTGCCTCATCTGATTGAAGTGAAAGAAGCCCTTGAGAAACTCGATGATTTTACCTATCTTGAAATAGAACAGATTTTTAAGACTATCGCCGAAGAGAATAATATCAAACTCGGCAGCATAGCCCAGCCCGTGAGAGTTGCGATGACCGGCAAGACAGAAAGCCCCGGCATCTTTGAGGTGATAGAGATACTTGGCAAGGAAAAGACCCTCAGGAGACTGGAAAAGGCCATACAATCAATTTCCTGAAACACAATTGCCGGCGCATGATTGTGCAAGATCATAATAATTAATCCTGATGTGCTAAAATATTCAGGCTGTGCAGTATGATTTTATGCCTTTGGTATTCAGAAACAGAGAAAAATGAAAGCTGACGACAAACCGACAGAAAAAGCGATGGTAGGATCGTCTTCCGAAAACCAGGCCGATGCTTCTCAGGCCACGGATTTCATCCGGACAATTGTCTCGGAAGATATCAACGCCCGCGTTTATGAAGGGAAGGTCCATACCCGGTTCCCTCCTGAGCCGAACGGGTATCTCCATATCGGCCACGCGAAATCCATCTGCCTCAATTTCGGCGTCGCAGCAGAGTTCGGCGGCCTCTGCAATCTGCGGTTCGATGATACAAACCCTTCAAAAGAAGAAGTTGAATATGTTGAATCCATCAAAGAGGATGTGAGATGGCTCGGGTTCAGCTGGGACGACAGGGAATATTATGCCTCTGATTACTTTGAACAGCTTTATCAGTATGCGTGTGAACTGATTAGAAAGGGCAAGGCATACGTATGTGACCTGAGCCCGCAGGAGACGAGGGAATACAGAGGGACACTTACCGAACCCGGGAAAGACAGCCCTTTTCGCAACAGGACTGTCGAAGAAAACCTGGACCTTTTCGAACGGATGAGGAAAGGTGAATTCCCTGACGGCTCACGAACACTCCGCGCAAAGATAGACATGGCTTCAGGCAATATGAATATGCGCGACCCTGTTATCTACCGGATTATGCACGCCTCACACCACAGGACAGGCGATTCATGGTGTATATATCCCATGTACGATTTTGCCCACGGGCTTTCCGACTCTCTTGAAAAAATAACCCACTCCATCTGCACTCTCGAATTCGAAGACCATCGGCCGCTGTATTACTGGTTTCTCGAAGAATTAGGGGTATTTCATCCAAGGCAGATAGAATTTGCCCGCCTGAATCTCAGCCACACAGTCTTGAGCAAACGTAAACTCATTCAATTGGTTGAAGAAAGACATGTCAGCGGATGGGATGACCCGCGAATGCCCACCATATCAGGGCTGAGAAGACGCGGATACACGCCTGAAGCTCTTCGGAATTTCTGTGACCGCATAGGTGTGGCAAAAAGAGACAGTACGGTGGAGATGGCATTGCTTGAATATTGCATAAGGGAAGATTTGAATAAACGCTCCCCGCGTGTCTTGGCAGTTCTGAACCCCCTGAGGGTAATAATCGAAAACTATCCGGAAGGACTTGAAGAAGAAATGGACGCAGTCAACAACCCTGAAGACCCTGGAATGGGGTCACGTAATGTCCCCTTCTCGCGTGTCTTGTATATTGAGCGGGATGATTTTCATGAAGACCCGCCGAAACAGTTCTACAGGCTGGCGCCGGGGCGTGAAGTTCGCCTGCGTTACGCTTACTTCATAAAATGCGTCGGCGTTGTAAAAGATGAGAAGACAGGCGAGGTAACAGAATTAAGATGTACATATGACCCGGAGACTCGCGGCGGCGACGCTCCTGACGGGCGAAAGGTTAAGGCGACTCTTCACTGGGTTTCTGCAGCCCATGCTCTGGAAGCCGAGGTGCGTCTGTATGATTCCCTGTTTACAAGGGAAAACCCAAATGAAACGGAAGAAGGACATACCTTTAAAGATTACATAAAGACCGACTCCCTGACAGTATTGAAATCCTGTTGGGTTGAGCCGGGTCTTCGAGGGGCGGAAACTGGAGCCAGATATCAGTTCGAGAGGCAGGGATATTTCTGTATAGACCAGGACACATCCTCCGGGAAACTCGTTTTCAACCGGACTGTCACGCTGAAAGATACCTGGGCGAAAATATCTAAAAAACTTAAATAGAGGTTGGGGAATGAGTTATATTACCGTCATAGGAGCTGGAAGCTGGGGTACGACCCTTGCGTGTCTTTTGGCTGACAAAGGTTTTGATGTTACTCTCTGGGCCTTTGAAAAAGACCTCGTTGATGAGATCAATGAGACCCGTATTAACAGAATCTACTTGCCTGATGTTACTGTTCCTGAAAATCTGAAGGTCACGAACAGTATGGAGCAGGCGCTTGAGAAAACACGTTATCTTGTGAACGCTGTTCCCACCCAGTATACAAGGCTGGTTTTTAGAGAGGCTGCTGCCTTTCTGAATGATGAAACGATCCTTGTCAGCGTATCAAAAGGAATAGAAAAAGGCACTCTCCTGACAGTCTCTTCCATACTGAAAGAAATGACGAAGCATCCTGTCACGGTGCTTTCGGGTCCCAGCTTTGCCAAAGAGGTTATAAAAAAACTGCCGACAGCAGTTACCCTTGCGACCGATGACAGCAATACGGGCGTCGTACTCCAGGAGATATTCAATACTCAATATTTCAGGGTGTATACACATGACGACATAATAGGGGCGGAGATGGGAGGCGCTCTGAAAAACGTGATGGCAATTGCAGCCGGAATAGCAGAGAGTCTGGGACTTGGCAATAACGCAAGGGCGTCTCTTATAACACGCGGTCTTATAGAAATGACGAGGCTCGCCGTCTCACTGGGGGCAAAGGAACGCACCTTTTCAGGGTTGAGCGGTATAGGCGATCTTGTTCTTACATGTACAAGTCCTTTATCAAGGAATTATACGGTTGGGATAAAACTCGGACAGGGTTTGAAACTTAAAGATATACTGGGCCAGACAAAGAGTGTTGCCGAAGGTGTGGCAACCGCTGAATCCGCTTATGCCCTGTCGCAAAAATGCGGGATAGAGATGCCTATTGTCGAACAGGTCTATAAGATCCTCTATGAGGATAAAGACCCCTCTCTCGCAGTAAAAGAGCTGATGGAACGGACACTCAAGTCTGAATTTTATGGATAAGAATAGTACTACGAATAATGGACAGCTCAAAGATAAAAAGAATCCTTCAGGCGGTACAGTCCGGCAAGCTGACCTCCGCTGAAGCACTCGCACAACTAAAACATCTGCCCTATGAAGACCTTTCTTTTGTAAAGATCGACCACCACAGGCATCTGCGGCAGGGGGTGCCTGAAGTCATTTTTGCAGAGGGCAAGAAGAACGAAGAAGTCATTGCTATAGCCCGGGCTCTTTTCAAGAAAAGCAGAAAATTCCTTATTACAAGGGCATCGCAGGAAATATTCGACGCACTCGGCATCGGATCGGCTTTATATCATGCGCATTCACGGACAATATCCGTCAACGGAGAGCGAAAGAAAAAAGGCGGGGTTCTTATCCTATCGGCAGGGACATCGGACATTCCTGTTGCAGAAGAGGCGGCCGTGACATCATCATTTCTCGGGAGCAAGGTCGAGACGGTCTATGATGTAGGCGTGGCTGGTATCCACAGGCTCATCGATGCGAAAAAATCCATTTATTCGGCCAGGGTAATTGTTGTTGTTGCAGGAATGGAAGGCGCCCTGCCCTCTGTTGTCGGAGGACTTACCGACAAACCGATTATTGCTGTTCCCACATCCGTCGGCTATGGCACCAACCTTGGAGGATTAACCCCTTTATTTGCCATGCTCAATTCCTGCGTACCCGGTATTGCTGTGATGAACATAGACAACGGCTTCGGAGCCGGCTGCCTTGCACATAAGATAAATTTTCTCTGCCGGTAGCAGAAGTCTGAAGTTACCATGGGATAGTCCTTATCCCTTTTAAACCAACAATACCTATCCATGAACCGGCGGCTGGATATATGACATTTTTTGTCAGTTTAATTGACAGGAAAAGAGAGCTCCCGGTGAATATAAAGTTTAATATTCTATATTAAGAGATAACATGCTGATTTTTCATATTTTTATAAATCGCAATTATGAAGTAATCTTCATTTTCATGGGCACGGAGATTGCTTCTATATTAATGGCTTCTTCATACGCCGGGATATGGAAAATAGAAAAATCTCATATATCGCAACGGACACATAACAAAAGACATAAAGTTGTTTGGGCATTCTTAATATTTGGTTTTTCCTTTTTTTCATACGGCAATTGTGATGCGATGACACTTAATAAAAATATGCAAGAGCACAAAACAATCATTCTGGATAGAGATAGCAACGGCAAAGAAATTGCAGTTGCGCCCGGTGATTTTATTCAGATAGAACTTGAAGCAAAAGGCGCTGCAGGTTATCAATGGCGCCTGGAAAAAAACGATCCTGAAAATGCAGAACTCGTGTCGGAAGGCATAAAATCGGTTTCGGGTCGGAAAGTGGGCTCACCAGTCACAGGTTATTGGAAGTTCAAGGCAGTTAAAGAAGGGCTGACAGAAATTCTGTTCCTCTATTTCCGGCCATGGGAAGACCCTTCAATGGCGCTGGAAAACTATATTATCAGGCTAAAGATTCGATAAAAGGAGAAACAAAATGTTTAGCAAGAAATTCTTCCTGGCAGGATTGAGCATATTATGCGTGTCCTTCTTCATCAGCTCTCTTGCCTTCGCCGGTGAACTGACCGACATTCAGATGAAGATCAAGTCAGCGCATGCCAAGTGGACAGCAGGCGAAACGCGAATATCAAGACTTCCCTCAAAGGACAGGAAAAGACATCTCGGACTAATCTTGCCGACCCTATCCGGGAATGTCAAAACCCTGTCCGACAACGAGTCTTTCGCAAAAATACAGGCAGAGGCACTTCCATCCTCGCTCGACTGGAGAAACAACGGAGGCAACTTTGTGACCCCTGTGAGAGACCAGGGCAACTGCGGCAGTTGCTGGGCATTTGCTGCAACAGGAGCGCTCGAAGCCGCCACCCTCATAGCAAATAATACTCCAAGTGCGGATCTGAATCTTGCCGAACAGATTCTTGTTTCGTGCTCGGGCGCAGGTGATTGCGGCGGAGGTTATATTGATGGTGCGTCAGATTTTATTACGGACCCGGGGCTTCCCTTTGAGAGTTCTTATCTTTATATTGCACAGAACGGTTTCTGCGGCAATGCCTCCTACGACTGGCAGAATTCTGCCTACTATATCGACGGATGGCAGTGGGTAACTACCACGAATACCACCGTATCAGCCCTGAAAACAGCCCTTAATGCATTTGGTCCGTTAGTAACAACCATGCAGGTATATGCCGACTTTTACAGCTACAAGTCCGGGATATATTCTTACACTTCGGGATTGTATGAAGGAGGACATGCTGTATTGCTGGTCGGTTATGACGATGCCGGACAATATTTCATAGTCAAGAACAGCTGGAATACATCCTGGGGCGATCAGGGCTATTTCAAAATTGCGTATTCAGAGATTTCCAGTGTTGTTAATTTTGGGGACTGGACCATAGCTTATTCTGCTTCGGCCATAGAACCCTCTGAAGTTCTGCTTAGTTCACTAAATGGCGGGGAATCAGTGTCAGCCGGCTCTACAGAAACCATCGCATGGACTTATTCAGGTAACCCGGGCAATCTGAAGATCGAACTTCTGAAGGGCGGTTCAGTCGTGAGTACCATAGCTTCGTCTGTTTCAAAGGGGAGCAACGGAGCGGGCTCATACAACTGGCTCGTACCTTCAACCCAGGCATCAGGTTCAGACTACAAGATAAGGATTACCAGCACTTCAAACTCTTCCGTTACCGACTCTAGCGACAACTTCTTCACCGTCGTCGGTTCTTCCGTCACACTGACGTCTCCCAACGGCGGCGAGGCATTGCCTGCAGGAAAGACTAAAACCATCACCTGGAGTTACTCGGGAGACCCCGGATATCTCAGGATAGAACTACTCAAAGTCAGGTTCTGTTGTTGCCACTCTCAGTTCTTATACCTCAAAGGGAAGCAACGGGGTAGGCTCATACAACTGGCTGGTGCCTTTAAACCAGGCAGCAGGTTCCGATTACAGGATAAGGGTCACCAGTACTTCAAACGCCTCACTTACTGACTCCAGTGATAACTTCTTCACCGTACTCGGGCCTTCTGTGACTGTGACTTCACCCAATGGCGGCGAGGCATTGCCTGCGGGAACAACAAAGACCATCACCTGGAATTATACCGGGGATCCCGGATACTATCTCAGGATAGAACTCCTGAAGGCTGGATCTGTTTTGAAAACTCTGAGTTCATATGTCTTAAAGGGGACCAATGGAATCGGCTCATACAAGTGGACTATATCTTCAACTCAGGCATCAGGTTCGGATTACAGAATAAGGATCACCAGCACTTCAAATTCTTCCCTTACGGACACTAGCGACAACTTCTTCACCGTACTCGGGCCTTCTGTGACCGTGACATCACCAAATGGCGGTGATACATTGACCGCAGGAACGACAAAGACCATCACATGGAATTATGCCGGGGACCCCGGATATCTTAGGATAGAACTCCTTAAAGGTGCGGCGTGTTGCAAGTGCCATTACTTCATCTGCTTCAAAGGGAAGCAATGGTGTGGGCTCGTACAACTGGACCTTGCCTTCAAACCTCAGGCATCAGGTTCAGATTATAGAATAAGGATAACCAGCACTTCAAACGCTTCACGTCACCGACACCAGTGACAACTTCTTCACCGTTGTCGGTCCGCCCCCTCCGGGCATAACTGCAAGCTCTCCGAATGGCGGGCAAATCTGGTTGGCCGGCTCTACTCAGACCATATCGTGGACCTACGTCGGTGATCCCGGCAACGTGAAAATCGAACTCCTTAAAGACGGGGGTGTTGTTGGAACCATTGTTTCTTCTGTTTCAAAGGGGAGCAATGGCGCAGGCTCTTACAGCTGGAAGATTTCCTCTACACAGGCAGCAGGGGCCGACTATAAAATAAGGGTCTCCAGCACTTCAAATGGCGCAGTTACCGATTCCAGTGATAATTTCTTCACCATCCTCAGTTCCCCTCCTTCGGGCGTAACTGTCACCTCTCCAAATGGCGGTGAGGCATGGAAGGCAGGTTCTACCAAGACCATCACCTGGACTTATACCGTCGACCCCGGATCTTTTCTGAAGATAGAGCTTCTCAAAGGCGGGAGTTGTTGTAAGGACCATTACTTCGTATGCCTCTAAAGGGAGCAATGGTATGGGTTCTTATGCAACTGGCATAGTACCTTCAACCAAACAGCAGGATCCGATTATTCCATCAGGATTACAAGCATCTCAAACAGTTCCGTCACAGATACGAGTGATGCTTATTTCACAATAAATTAAGGGGTGGGCCTTTGGTTGACAACTCCATAGAGTCTAATCTATACTGAAATTGACCCTGGGGGAGGCTGAAATGCCTGAGAGTCTCCTGTTTGCAAATCAGGAGTGACCCCGCAAACCTGATACGGGTAATTCCGTCGTAGGGAATGGGATAATTGACCGTATCCTTCAGGGATACGGTTTTTTGTTTTTATGAGACTTACTGTCAACGGCGAATTATTTGATGCAGAAAAAGCAGAGACACTTTCGGGCCTTCTTGAGGAACTCAGGATAGGGCCGGAAAGAGTTGCTGTTGAAATAAACATGACCATTGTGAAGAAATCGGATTATTCAACTTTCCAGCTGAAGGAAGGCGACAGGATTGAGATTGTGAATTTTGTCGGTGGAGGATAAGCAGTAAGCACGAAATCCTAAATTCTAAACACGAAACAAAATCAGAGAATTTGTTATTTGGGATTTAGGATTTGTTTCGAGCTTAGATATTAGAATTTAGTATTTCATTAAGGAGAAAAGCTATGAATGATACATTAATAATCAAAGGGATTGAATTCAAATCTCGTCTCTGGGTAGGGACCGGCAAATATAAGGATTTTGAAGAAACGAGAAAAGCAGTTGAAATCTCCGGCGCGGATGTAGTTACCGTCGCTGTGAGAAGGGTGAACATAATCGACAGGAAATCAGAGAATCTCCTGGATTATATCGATCCCAAAAAGTACAAGATACTCCCGAATACTGCCGGTTGTTATACAGTCGAAGACGCACTGCGTTATTCACGGCTTGCCAGGGAAGCCGGCATTTCCGATCTGATAAAACTTGAAGTGATCGGAGATGAAAAAACCCTTTTCCCCGATACTATAGGGCTTTTGAAGGCCACGGAAATTCTGGCAAAGGAAGGGTTTATCGTCCTTCCCTACACAAACGATGACCCGATTATGGCAAGGAGGCTCAAGGATGCAGGGGCTGCAGCAGTCATGCCTCTTGGCGCGCCGATCGGCTCGGGCCTTGGTATTCGAAATCCATATAATATAAAAATAATCCTTGAGACGGTCGACCTTCCTGTTATTGTCGACGCAGGCGTGGGCACCGCATCCGATGCCACGATCGCGATGGAACTGGGCTGCGATGCAGTTCTGATAAATACGGGCATTGCAGGCGCCAAAGATCCGATTGCAATGGCTGAAGCCATGAAGCATGCGGTGATTGCAGGCAGACTTGCCTGCAAAGCAGGCAGAATACCGAGGAAGCTTTATGCCACTGCAAGCAGCCCCTTTGACGGAATGCTGTAAAGGAAAATTATATAAGAATCTCCCTCACCCCTCTTTATCAAATCCCGAAAGCTTTCGGGACATTTGGCAAGGGGAGGTTAGGAGGGATTTTATAAGTAATTTTGTCATTAACTATTAATTACAATGACTCCTGACTTCAAACTGTATCTGATCACTGACAGGAAATTATTTGCTGCCCATTGCTCCATGTATCTGGAAATAGAGACCGTCATTGAGGCGGGAGTGAAGGCTATTCAATTACGGGAAAAAGACCTGTCCACCAGGGAATTGCTTGATATGGCGCACTGGATGAGAGATCTGACAAACGAATACGGTTCAAAATTTCTGATCAACGACAGGGTCGACATAGCTCTGGCAGTCAAAGCCGATGGGGTACATCTCGGACAAAACAGCATGCCTGCAAGTGCAGTCAGAAAAATCTCAGGGGACAGACTCCTCATCGGGGTCTCAACACACAGCATTGACGGAGGCCGTGCAAGCGGAAAAGGAGGGAGCGGACTTCATAACCCTTGGCCCCATATACGAGACCCCGTCAAAACTGAAATACGGACAACCGATCGGCATTGATACCCTTAAAGAAGTAAAGTCCCGCGTGTCTTTACCGGTCTTCGCAATTGGCGGCATAAATACAGACAGGGTAACGGAGGTTATGAAAGCCGGAGCTGACGGTATAGCGCTTATTTCTGCGATCCTGTCGGCAGAAGATAAGGGAAAAACTACAGAAGAATTTTTGAGGTTACTAAAATGACAAGAATAGAACTCGCAAAAAAAGGAATCGTCACCGATGAAATGAAAGAGGTGGCCATTGCTGAAAGCATATCTCCCGAGCGCCTGGCGTCGGAGATCGGAACAGGGGTGACTGTCATAACAAGAAACACCATGCACGACATAAAACCTCTCGGCATCGGTAAAGGTCTGCGGACTAAAATCAATGCCAATATCGGCACCTCCAAAGACAAAGTCTCGTTCGACGCTGAACTGGCAAAACTCGATGTCCTTGTAAAATACGGGGCTGACGCGGTTATGGATCTCTCAACAGGCGGTCCCATCGGGGACATGCGGAGGATTCTAACGGCAAGGTCTCCAATAGCTGTGGGCACTGTGCCGATTTACGAAGCTGCTGTGAAAGCTGTGGAGTCTCATGGGAGGATGTCCAGGATGACCCCTGACAGTATTTTTAAGGTTATCGAAGACCATGTGGCAGAAGGAGTCGATTTTGTCACAGTGCATTGCGGCGTTACAAGGAAGACGATTGAACGATTGAAAGATGAAGGCAGGGTGCTGGATATCGTAAGCCGAGGGGGTTCTTTCCTCCTTGAATGGATAATTTACAATGATAAGGAAAATCCGCTCTTCGAGTATTATGACAGGCTACTTGAGATCGTCAAGAAATATGATGTAACCCTGAGTCTTGGTGACGGTCTGCGTCCCGGCTGCATCGAAGATGCCACAGACAGAAGCCAGATTGAGGAATTGCTTACGATTGGAGAATTAAGGGACCGGGCGCTGGACGCAGGGGTCCAGGCTATCATTGAAGGACCGGGGCATGTCCCTCTCAACCAGGTTGAACTGAACATCAAACTGGAGAAGGAAATCTGCAAGGGAGCGCCCTTCTATGTCCTGGGGCCGTTGGTCACAGATGTTGCCGTGGGTTACGATCATATCGCAGCTGCCATCGGAGGGGCTATTGCAGGGGCTGCAGGGGCCGATTTCCTCTGCTACGTCACGCCTGCTGAACACATAAGGCTTCCTGATATCGATAACGTGAAAGAAGGCGTCATCGCATCAAAGATCGCGGCACATGCCGCTGATATCGCAAAAGGAATTCCCGGCGCAATAGAGCGTGACAGGAAGATGGCGTTGTGCAGAAAAAACCTCGACTGGAAAGGGCAGATTGAATTGAGCTTCGATCCTGACAGGATCAGGCAGTGGCGTTCCGAGGTTCCGCCTTCAGAGCAGGATGTCTGCAGCATGTGCGGCGAGTTCTGCGCCATCCGTACCGTTGAAAGAGCTCTTGGGAAGAGAAAAGAAAAATGAAGACAGCCTTGACTATTGCGGGTTCTGACCCGACAGGCGGTGCCGGACTTCAGGCAGACCTGAAGGTCTTCAGGTTTTTTGGCGTGCATGGCCTTTCCGTCGTATCCGCACTCACTGCCCAAAACACTAAAGGGGTAGATTCTATCTTTCCGCTTGAACAGGATGCCTTTGAAAGACAGCTGACGGTCCTCCTCTCCGACATAAGACCCGATGCTCTGAAGACGGGGATGCTGCACAGCAGTCGTTCAGTCGAAAGTATAGCTGAAAAAATCGCGGCTTATTCCCTGAAGGATCTGATCATCGATCCGGTCACAATATCGTCATCCGGCATGAGTCTTGTGGATGACGGCACTCTGGATGTCCTGAAAGAAAGACTTTTCCCCCTGTCAAGAATAATCACTCCCAATATATACGAGGCATCGGTACTTACGGGAATCATGGTTGAGACTGTAGATCAGATGGAAGAAGCAGCCAGGATGCTGAAAAAAATGGGGCCTGATGTTGTAGTTATCACAGGAGGCCACCTGGACAATATAGCTCTGGATCTTTATTATGACGGGGAGGTTCACCTTGTGGAATCTGAAAAGCTCAAGGGCGAATATCACGGCACGGGCTGCGCCTTTTCCGCGGCGCTGACCGCTCTCATCTCACTCGGCCATTCTCCGCTAGTGGCGGTAAGAAGGGCAAAGGAGTTCATCGATAACGCGATTAAAAAGGCATATCATCCCGGCAGGGGGATGGGACTACTCAATATATGACAAAGTCAGGAGAAGAAAATGGTTGAAGAATGGATTGCGGAGATAAAGAAAAATGCCGATTTTGACAAACTCGGAATGATTCTCGTTCATAACGGCATGGTGAGGTCCTCATCAAAAAACGGCTCGGCTGTTAAAGGTATGCGCCTCACCTATGACAAAGAGAACCTCAACTCTCTGGTAAAAGAATACAGTCAAAGAGAAGGCATATTTGCCGTAAAGGCATGGATCAACGAAGGCTTGCTGAATGTCGGCGATGATATCATGTATCTTTTAGTTGCCGGGAAATTCAGGACATTTGTTCTACCGGTATTTGAGGAACTGGTGGGACGAATAAAAAGAGAGATCGTTTCAGAACAAGAATTTGTATAGAACTCTCAAATATGACACCTTCGTAAAAAGTCGTCATACCCGCGAAGGCGGGTATCCATGGACGATACAACCGCTTGAAAAATTGGATTCCCGATTAAGGACTTCGGGAATGACGGCTTGGAAGAGACTCATTACGAAACTATCAATTATGTTTCAGCCACAGACTCACCTTTTTGAAAATTGCAGACCCCCAGAATGTTATTTGTAAGCATGGGGCAACATCACTGTCATGCCCTTCTGAATTCTATCCGCGCCCTCGACAGGCCTGCCTATCGATATCTTATCCTTGACTGATTCGATAACAATAGTTCCAGCTTTTTCAATAGTCGTATCAAGGAGTTCTCCTGTATCCGGGTCTCTAAGCTGCTCAGCGGACCCGATTACAAAACTCTGGCCGGGCGTGACCCCTTCCCTGGATCCCCGGTTAATGTAAACCTTTTCGTCCTTTACCATCACGACCGTTCCCTCCCAGGGGATTCTTTCAATCTGAGTGCTGATAAAGGCAACGGCTTCATCGATCGCCTGTTCAACCGCCTTGCCGACATTTGTCTTTTTGAAACCACCAAGGTCTGCGCCCCAGTTCCTGTCAGAGAACCCGACATCGAGGCCGGTCCTTGAAGCCTGCCCTATGACTTTTTTTGAAGCCATTACCTGCCCTGTCGTCGAGTCAACAACATAGATTACCGCGTTTATCTCGGCTGAATCCGTACCCCCGCCTATCTTAAAGCCTCCTATCCTGACGCCGCCTCCGCCGCCGGTTGTCGAAGCCTGGAAGTGAGTTATCTCGCCTTTAACAAGAAGCTGCGCAGGGGTCATCTGACCTTTCACAGGCGCCTTCTTCCCTCCGGCGGTTCGTCCGGATTCGGCGAAGTCCTGCTCCGCCATCGCTTCGCTTCTCATATCTTTCTCCGCTACCACGATGAATTTTCCGGTCTGCTGCAGACTGTCTGTGAGAACCGCCCCAAAGGTATCCGCCAGGTTCCACTGTCCTGACCAGTTCGTGCGGTTCTCAAATTTCGCGACCATTATTGAATATTTGAGGTTACCGCCCTGTTGAGCGCAGACAGCAGTGACAGAGAATAGAGACATAATTATCATAATCACAACTATTTTTTTCATGGACACTCCTTTTGCAAAGATGAAACTCATTATATGTAAAAAGGTGTATTTTATCAAGAAGAAAACGAGAAACAAATGCTCCTGGAGAGAGATCTGCGATCTCTTTGATGTGAGCCCGTGAAAGAACCAGATAATAGTCGATTTTGATTTAAAGATGTTGATAATAGTCGTTATGCATCATAGGATACTTCTTTTGACCGCAATATCTATCTTATCCGGCTATTGAAATATATTTCTAAAAGAGTAAACTATAGTCAAGAAAAGAAATTGCGATACTCAGACCGGATAAAACCTGAGGATCGATAGTCGTAACGGGAGCTGGAGTCAGATGCGGTGTGCAAGCCTTCAGCATCGAGAAGGAAGCCTGAAGCATCTGCCGATGCACCCACTTAAACAAAAGAGCTCAAGGTTTTCTGGCTCTGATATCGCAAGAAATATAGTGGAGCCATATAAGGGCAACTGGTCATCCTGCCGAGCCGAGGCAGACGCTGCATAAGCCGGCGATAGAGGCTGTCCAATCAAGCAGAGCCCTTAAAATGGCTCTATTCATTTTCTGATTTTACTCCTGCCTCAGGATTTCAGTCGGCGTTCTTTCCTGCTATAATTAATCTATGAAAGAAGCAATGTTTTATGAGAGACTTGAGGAGAAGAAGGTAAGGTGTTTTCTATGCGCCCACCATTGCCATATTAAAGACGGCAAAAGGGGGATCTGCTATGTAAGAAAGAACATAGACGGCTCCCTGTTCAGCCTGGTTTACGGAAAAGTCATTTCGATGAATGTAGACCCCATCGAGAAGAAACCGTTGTTCCATTTCCTGCCTGCTTCCACATCCTTCTCAATTGCAACGGTGGGATGCAATTTCCGCTGCGAACACTGCCAGAACTTTGAGATATCCCAGTACCCAAAAGAACATGATGATATTGCCGGCCAGCCTGTAACACCGGAGGATATCGTCGAAGCGGCATTACGTAATGGCTGCGAAAGCATCTCGTATACCTACACTGAACCGACCATCTATTTTGAGTTCGCCTATGATTGTGCAAAACTCGCCCGCGAGAGAGGCATTAAGAATGTCTTTGTGAGCAACGGATATACCACCCCGGAAGCAGCGAGGGTGATTGCGCCGTATCTTGACGGCAATAATATTGACCTCAAGGGAAATGACGACTTCTACAAGAAGGTCTGCGGCGCAAGGCTTGAGCCTGTGAAAGACACTATACGTCTTATGAAGGAACTCGGCGTCTGGGTTGAGGTTACCACATTGATAATTCCCGACTACAATGACTCCGAAGATGATTTGAAAGACATCGCAGGATTTATCAATTCTGTTGATCCGTATATACCCTGGCATGTTACCCAGTATTATCCGACGTACAAATTGACTGATAAGCCGAGAACTCCGGTGGCGGTACTCCGGAGGGCAAGGGAGATCGGATTTGAGGCAGGCCTGAAATATGTATACGAAGGCAATATCCCGGGAGAAGGAGGAGAGAACACGTATTGCCCGGAGTGCAGGGAACTTCTTGTCACGCGCATCGGTTTCAGAATCTCCGAAGACAGGATAAAAGACGGGAGATGTCCCAAATGCGGGGCCGAAATCAGAGGGGTATGGGAATAACAGTCATACTCGTCCCATCATCAGCAATGCGTCCTCGTTTGGATTTATATAGTATTTTCTTCCGCACGTCCATAACCTTAAACCCAAATAGCTCATAAAACTTCCTTGCGCCGGCATTTGAAGCCCTGACCTCAAGATACATGAAAACACAGCCTTTCTTTTTCAGTTCCTTAAGAGATTCATTCATCAGCGCTGTTGCAACCCCGCGTCTCTGAAAATCCGGGAGCACCGCAAGGTTGAGGATATGGGCCTCGTGGAGAATGAAGTTCGCACATATGTATCCGATGATATTCCCGTCGATTACAGCGACTTTCGAGATCGCATATTTCTTGTAGATTTCATTCAGGAAAGAATCTTCAGACCAGGGGGTTGAAAACAAAAGGCGTTCAATCTCCAAAACGCGGGGAACATCACTGTGCTGCATCTTGCGGATTATGAGCTCATCCATTCCACTTGATCTCTGCCTCAGAGCTTCTTATATAAGACGGCGCCAGGCCGACCGGTTCTGAGAAATCTCCCTGCAAAGCCTTTTTAAGACCCACAATAGCCACATTGGCAGGCGACGGCGCCATCTTCTCAGACGGCGGAAAGAGGGCCATATCACCCAAATGCCCGACTATTTCTTTCTTATAAAGAAGCGCCCCTTCACCGGCAAAGACGATTTTTCTTTCTCCGCCGACATCTTCGGCAAACGGAGGAACGGGAGGAGTCACTGAAACTCTATCCAGAAACCCTGATGATGCTTGCAGAAACCTCGCCTATGAGTCGCACGAACCCATCCCGGTCCCATCTGAAAAGAGCTGTATAAACTTCCTTTTTTCGCGCGTCGAGCATGGGACACAGGGGATATCTGCAATAGGGAAAATTCCATGCAAAGGCCTCGAGGGTAGGGACGGCAACTATCGGTTTTCCTGTTGCATAGGACAATCCTTTCACAGTGCTCAAGCCTATTCTCAGTCCTGTGAACGAACCCGGACCGATCGCTATGGCAAATACATCCACATCCGACAGTTTCATGAAGGACCGGACCATAACATGATCAATCTCAGTCATCAGCCTTTCTGAATGAGTAGATTTTACATTAAGCCGTACCTCTGCAATCAGCCCCGATGAATCATCAACAACAGCTATGCCTCCGAGCATGGTCGACGTCTCAATAGCAAGGATTTTCATTGATCAGACCCCTTTCGAGACAAATATAAGAAGAATATTCACTATATCACTAACTCCTGCATATTTTCACACAAAAAACAACAGAAACCGCAATGCAGACAAGGGCGGAGATAGTTACCGAATGAGCGGTCCCGATTAGGTCTGCTGCTGTGCCCATGAGAGAGTTGCCGATAGGGGCCGTACCCAGAAAAACGAACGCGTAAACGCTCATCGCCCTGCCCCTGAGATTGTCCGGAACAGAAAGCTGTATGAAGCTGTTTGCAGTCGCAAGGAAGCTGACCAGTCCCCAGCCTATGAAAAACAGAGTAATCAAAGAGAAATAAAAATTCTCCGACAATGAAAAAGCGAGTAGTGGGAGAGAGATGCAGAAGGCGGCAATTGCCATAAACTTGTTTTTATCTTCAATATCAGCCCTCAGAGCAAGAAACAATGCCGCTGAAAGGGCTCCCGCCCCTGTAGCGCCGACAAGCAAACCGAATCCTGCCGACCCGGTCCTTAGCACCTCTACAGCGAATACAGGCAAGAGCGTCACAAATGGCATGGCAAGGAGGCTGAATACGGCTATCATTATTATGATCCTGTAGATGTCCGGTTTGTTCCTCATAAACTGGATACCTTCAACAAGCTCCCGAAAAACACCCTGAGAGGGGATTCTTGCTTCTCCGCTGGTACTGATCTTCGAGAGGGCGACAATTACCGCCACGAAACTGACAGCATTAAGATAAAAACATGCAGGCAGCCCGATGTTGGCTATAGCAACCCCTGCAATAACAGGCCCTATCATTCTTGCTCCATGGAATGCGGCAGAATTCAACGCTATAGCATTGGTCAGGCTTTCTTTGCCCACCAGTTCCACCATAAAGGCCTGCCTTGCGGGAATATCAAAGGCATTGACCGTTCCAAGAAAACCTGCGATCAGGGCAACCTGCCATACCGTTGCCATTTTTAGCTCCGTAAGAATCCCGAGGACGACGGCAGGCACGATTGATAGGGCCTGGGTCAGGAGAAGGAGGTTCCTCTTCCTGAACCTGTCGGCTGCTATGCCTCCTCCGAGTGTGAAGAGCAGTATAGGCAAAGATCCGGCAGCAGCGACCATGCCGAGGTAAAATGGAGATTTGGTCAGGCTGTACACAAGCCAACCCTGGGCAACAGACTGCATCCATGTTCCGGACAGGGAAATAAGCTGTCCGAACCAGAAAAGCCTGTAGTCCCTGAACCCCAATGCTGAGACGCTCCTGGGAGAAGACATTCTTTTATTTTACCGAAAGAATATTTAATTTACCGCAGCCTGAAAAATATGTTCTCAGAAAAAGGGCGGGCACAAAGGCGGAAAAACAACCCGGGACGAATTAAGCAGCCATAAAATTACAATGGATATTTTATAGCTTATGCTATATATTATAGCATAAATAGTCATGACTTGGAGCCAACGTGGGCAATAACTGTATTAGCAGCCCAGCAGAGAATTCTTTCAGAAAGAGTGTATATCGGTCGCCGGCGAGGCTGCTTCTTATCATAATCCTGTCCGTATTCATTGCGGAAGCCTTCATTATGGCGCTTCTTTCATTTTTTCCCCACATCTCAACAAGGACGTGGGTGTTTTTTGATTCCGCATTACTCGTGCTGGTAGTATCTCCGGTTCTCTACTTCTTCGGTTTCCGTCCTCTGCTTACCCATATCAATGAGCGCAAAAAGGCAGAGTTGATCACAAAAAGCGCATATGCAGAGCTGAGGCAGGTATTTCATACCGCGGCAGACGGCATCCGTCTGATCGACAATGATTTCACAATTCTCAGGGTCAATGAGACATTTGCGCAGATGTCCGGGTTTACTAAGGAGGAAGCAAAGGGGAAAAGATGCTATGAGGTATTCCCCGGACCTCAGTGTCATACGACGCTTTGTTCTCTGCATAGGGTATCAGCCGGCGAAGAACGGATCGAGTTTGAGACTTTTCGGGAAAACAGGAGTAAAGAAAGGATACCCTGCATTGTTACGGCAACGCCTTTTCGAAGTCCGGACGGTGAAATGATCGGAATTGTTGAAGACTTCAGGGACATAACAAAACGGAAAAAGGCCGAGTGGGCATTGAAAGAAAGTGAAGAGAAACTGAGCGCTGTTTTGCAGTCCATCAGTGATTCCATGATGATGGTGGATAGAGATTTCAATATCATCTGGACCAATGACGCAGTAAAGAATTTTTTCGGGTATGATCCCTCCGGCAGGAAATGCTACGAAGTTTTCTTTAACAGCACAGAGCCATGCGGATCTTCCCCCTGCCATATGATCAAGGCCTTTCAGGACGGCAGAATGCATGAGCAGGATACGCAGTTGTTCTCAAAAGACGGGAAGCCGGCATACTTCCACTGTACTGCAACCGTGTCACTGAGGGACAAGGAAGGAAAGGCCACCGGGGTCCTTGTGATTGCGAGGGATATTACGGAGAGCAAGAAGCTTGAGCAGCAATTGATGCAGGCACAGAAAATGGAAGCTATAGGCCAGCTTGCGGGCGGCATTGCTCATGACTTCAACAACATCCTCACAGCAATAGTCGGGTACGGCCACCTGTTGCAGGCGGAGATGGTCCCGGATGAGACTTTGCAGAGCTACGTGTCCTATATCCTGAATTCGGCACAAAGGGCTGCCAGCCTTACGCATGCGCTGCTGGCTTTCAGCAGGACGCAGATTATAAACACAAAACCCGTCAACGTCAATGAGATTATCCTTGTGCTTGAAAAGCTTTTGATCAGGCTTATCGGCGAAGACATAGAACTTTCCACACATCTCGCCGGAGAAGATTTGATTGTAATGGCTGATACGACTCAAATAGAACAGGTGCTGATGAACCTTGCTACAAACGCCCGGGATGCGATGCCGGACGGGGGGAGTCTCATCATCACGACAGATCCTGTAACGCTTGACGACGGTTTCATAGAAACATATGGATTCGGCAGGCACGGCGATTATGCCATGATATCGGTTGCCGACACAGGTCACGGCATGGACAACACTACAAAAGAAAGGATATTTGAACCCTTCTTCACTACAAAGGAAGTGGGAAAGGGCACAGGACTTGGACTCGCGATGGTCTATGGGATCGTAAAACAGCATGACGGTTTTATCAACTTATACAGCGAACCGGGTAAAGGTACTACCTTTAAGGTATATCTCCCATTGATTAAGGCAAAAGAAGAGCATTCAGAACTGGTTGAACATCCTGTCATAGCCGGCGGATCGGAGACAATCCTTGTCATCGAGGATGATGTCCATGTAAGGGACCTGACAAGAAAGGTGCTTGAACGGGCAGGGTACAGAGTAATAGAGGCTGCGGACGGAAGGGAAGCCGGAAGGGTTTTCCGTGACCACAAAGACATAATCGACCTTGTCGTACTCGATGTTATCATGCCTAAGAAAAACGGCAAGCAGGTCTACATTGACATTAAGAAAGAGCGTCCCGACATAAAAGTGCTTTTCACGAGCGGATACACAGCGGATATCATTCACAAAAAAGGTATCCTGAAGGATTCCCAGAATTTCATTTTGAAACCCGTGGCTCCAAATGTGCTCCTTAAGACTGTGCGAGATATCCTGAACAATGAGCCCCGCAGAGAGAACGCTGCGGGGCATTGAGCTGATGCAATGCTGCGGCTACGTCTTCTTCCTTTCGGAATTTCTTCTGAGTTCCTCACTCAGCATCTTTATCTCGGTGAGATCGCGTGTCATCTCGCTCCATCCATACCATAGAGCGTAGTCCGGGTTCGCATGAAAGGTCCCCTGGAATGCCCTCATGCGGTGTTCAAGAAACATTAGAAAAAGTTTCTGCTCTATGACCGTGGGGGCATCATGGAAGGCAAGCAGATCCGGGAATGGATACGGGTAATTCTTTGGCTTCTCCAATATGCCGTCCTTATAAAGTGAAGCGACTATCCTCAGTCCTTCTGCCATCAGGTGGTCGGCTTCTTTTATCATCTGATCACCTTTTGCCAGCTCATTCTTTGCAAAATTGCCAGAGTGGCACTTATTGCAGATGCCCGTCATCTTGTCGCGTTCCTTCTGCCATTCCTCCTGAGTCAGCCTCGCGACCTTTGCAGCTTTAACAACCTCAAGCCTTGGTGTCGGGTTCCCCGAGGGATCCAGTACTCCCAAACCCTGCAGTATTATCGCACGGTCGGCAGCCCATTCTTTATCATCAGGCATGGGAAGCCTGACGGCAAGAAAACCCCACGCGGTCATGAC
Source organism: uncultured Nitrospiraceae bacterium (assembly GCA_963725545.1). GTDB lineage: Bacteria > Nitrospirota > Thermodesulfovibrionia > Thermodesulfovibrionales > SM23-35 > DYFC01. The sequence goes on from CAVRZG010000027.1 coordinate 58,232, forward strand.
AGCATGATCTCCATCTTTCATGTGGCATGTCTGACACGTCGGCGCAGCGGTGTTTTCAGGCAATACCCTGTTCTGCTTAAGCAGATAGCTGACACCGTGCTTTGAGGCCGAGTACATTTCCCATTGAGGATGGTCAATACCCATATGGCATGTCCTGCATGCCTGGGGCTGACTTGCTTCTGCAACTGAAAAGGTGTGACGTGTGTGACACGCATCGCACGAAGCATTGCCGAAAACACTTCCTTCTTTTCTTAACTGGTTGATCTCCGCTTCCGATTTCAACCCGATCTTATGACAGCCTCCACATCCTTTCATGCCCTCTGTCAATACCATCGGCTGCCAGTGTGTCGTCGGCATAGCCTTCATCGATGCCCATGCGATGGCATGTTTCCCCGACTTGAACTGCTGCACCCTGAGCATATGACAGACAGCGCAGGTGTCGACAGTCGGCATTTTTACGTTTGTCACATCAAGGGCTGTCTTGTGCTCTTTCCCGTGGCACACGGAGCATTCCAGTCCTCCCTTGCTGTGTTTACTCAACTGCCAGTCCGAGACAATACCCGGAGTCACTTTCTTGTGGCACTCCACGCATTCCTGGGCAAAAGCCGTTGCGGCCAGAAGGACGCTCAATGCCAAAGACAGTGCAAGCCGCATCACAATTCTCTTTCCTCTCATACCACTTGCCTCCTTTTCTTAATCTATTCTCTCCCCTGAACTATTTTTGCAAAAATAATTCTGTCTCACAAGGATATCAGTTCATTGCCCGATGATTTCCATAAGCACGACAGCATTATTGTGCTCAGTGTCTTTTGCGGCAAACAGGAGTGTCACAGTTCCCTTCTCTGCTTCGGACCTGAGAGCACCGATGATGTCTTCTTTAGTCTGCAACTCCTTTCTGTACCGTCTCCTGAATTCCTGCCATTTTGCCGGGTCGTGGGCGAACCATTTTCTGAGAGTCTCACTGGGCGCAAGTTCCCTGAGCCACTCGTCAATTCGCGCCTCTTCCTTTCTGATGCCTCTCGGCCATAATCTGTCGACCAGTATTCTCCTGCCGTCATCAGGGGAAAAAGGATCGTATGCCCTTTTGATCCTGAGCATTTGGTCCGGGCTACTCTTTCTCGATTATCTCAAAATTCTTGATGAATTGACCGACCTGCACACCCAGATATACACATTTTATGCCGTCCATGCATTCGTCCGCGTCCTTCTTTTCGAGATGCGTGGTCAGTTCATGTTTGTCTTTCTGAAACTTCACGATATAGGCATTTTTCCCGGGATCAAAATCCAATCCCACTGAAATCCCATGTTGAATAATCTCCGGATACATCTCCACTATCTTGTCCTTTAGCGCAATATTTGTGTAACCCATACATTCTCCTTTCTTGCGGCTAGCTGTTTGTAATGTCTCTTGTTGTTTTTATTCCGGCAGCTGGATCCCTTTCGCGTGCCTCGATCAACTCTATGAGCGACCCGCATCACTCGAACATAATACCCTTTTTGAAACAGACTCTGAACGGCAGGTCTTGAGCTTTTCTAGATTATCTCAAAATAGCGTCGCTACCGCAACTGCCGAATTGAAAAACGGGGATTTGATTGAATAACAGGCTGGATTTTCGACTTAACTGACGGAAAGTTTTGAAAAATCTGCGACAGCGGAAACAGTCTTCCATATCTCGGACAATAAAGAGAGCCGGTTCATCTTTATTTCTTCCCGCTTATCCATAACAAGCACTTTATCAAAAAAGGTGTTGATGGGTGACGTAAGAGTCGCGAGAAGACCGATAGCTTCCTGATATTTTTGGGCTGAGATCAGTCTTTCAGTCTCATTCCTGACTGCCGTAAACCTCTCGTAGAGATTTTTTTCCGGATCCTCGACCAGCAGTTCCTCCCTGAACCCGGAGACCCCTGCCTTCTGAATGATATTGTTCACGCGCTTGATTGCGGCAAGGAAACCCTCACATTCTGTCGAATTCTTAAATGCCTTGAGGGCTTCAAGTCGCTCTGTTATCTTCTTCAAATGGATGTCAGAGGCAAGAGAGATGACCGCCTGGACAAGGTCCGGTTCATAGCCCCGCTCTGCAAGCACATTTTCAAGTCGCGCCGTAATGAACTGAAGGATTTTCACCATTATTTCTTCCGGAGTCTTTATCCCTTTAAGGTTTGCAAGCGCCTTTTCCGCGAGTTCTCTCAGGGTTATTTCATATTCTTTATTTAACAGTATCGCTACTATACCGAGCGCCTGCCTCCGCAAAGCAAAAGGGTCTTCAGATCCGGTCGGAACAAGTCCTATCGAAAAGAATGCCGCTATGTTATCCATCTTGTCGGCAAGGCTCAACAGCGCTCCGATATCAGTTTTTGGAAGAACGCCTCCCGAATATTTCGGCAGATAGTGTTCTTCGATCGCCTCTCCGACTTCTCTGCCCTCTCCGTCATGAACTGCATAGTAGTTGCCCATTATGCCCTGCAGTTCGGGAAATTCCCTCACAACACCTGTTATCAGGTCTGTTTTTGCAAGCCGGGCCGCGCGCGTCAGCTTATCTTTGTCAGCAGGCAAAAGGCTCTCTGCAAGAAATCCCGCGACCGAGGTCATCCTTTCTGTCTTGTCATACATACTGCCGAGGTCTTCCTGGAATGTCACCTTTCTGAGTTCCTCAACCCTCTCGGCAAGGGGCTTCTTTGCATCCTCTTCATAATAGAACCTGGCATCTTCAAACCTGGCCTTTATGACGCGTTCCGCTCCGGTCCTGACAGTCTCGGCGTTTTCCTCCGAGGTGTTGCTGACAACTACGAAATGATTTGTCAGACTTCCGTCAGTATTTTGGACCGCGAAATATTTCTGGTGGTCTTTCATGACAGTAATGAGCAACTCCTTAGGCAGTCTCAGATACTCCTCTGAAAAAGCGGCAACTACGGGCACGGGATATTCGACGAGGTTCACCACAGTATCGAGAAGTTCTTCGTCCAGGAATGGGACTTTCACCAGAGGACAGGAGGAGCTTGACGATCTTTTCCCTTATGATCTTTTTGCGTTCTTCTATATCGACGATTACGCAATTATTGCCGAGCAATTTCGTATAGCTCGGAATCTCCCGGAGCTGAAAGGCTGCCGGAGACAAAAAACGATGTCCTCTCGTGAGGTTGCTGCTCTCTATTCCATCGATATCAAAACTGATTACTTCCTTATCGAACAAAGACAGAAGCCACCGTATCGGCCTCACAAACTTCACATCCTTGTCGCCCCATCTCATTGCCTTTGGGAGGTGTATGGAAAGCACGATCTTTTTCAGCAGTTCCGGCAAAACATCGCGGACCTCTACTCCTTTTTCTTCTATTACGGCAACAAGATATTCTCCTTTGTCCTTCTTCCTGACAATGAGGCTTTCAACGCTGATGCCCTGAGACTGAGCAAACCCCGCAGCAGCCTTCGTGGGGTTGCCATCCGCGTCAAAGGCGGCCTTCTTCGAAGGTCCCCATACCTCTTTTGTCCTGTCTTCCTGCATCCGAGGTATACCTTCCGCAATCACCGCAAGTCTCCGTGGAGTCCCGAAAACCCGGGTCCCGGTGCAGGATATGTAATTTTCTCTCAGAATCTTTTCAGTGTTCTCACCTAACTGCTGAAGAGCCGGCTGAATAAACCGTGCAGGCAGGTCCTCAGTCCCGATTTCAAGCAGTAGTGATGATTGGCTATTCTGGGTCATTTATGTATACCTCTTTCCGAACAATGTGCTCGCGAGAAGAATCGTCCCAAATTATAACCTTAGGGCCTATTGATTGACAAGAGGAAGCCTGATAAACTAAGAGGGAATGGCTGAAATAAACGAAGATAAAGAGGCTGTAAAAGTCCGCAATCGCCGCGTTCACATGGCGAACGAACGGACATTCCTTGCCTGGATCCGAACAAGTATCGGGATCATGGCCTTCGGATTTGTGGTCGAGAAATTCGGTCTTTTTCTCAGGCAGGTATCCTTCTTCCTGGGAAGGTCTCCCGAAATGAAGACTGCTTTTCAGCATGCTCCCCAGGGAGCCGGCTATTCGTCGATCTTCGGAGTATTCCTTATAGCTCTCGGCGCGGTTATGGGGGTCCTTGCCTTTATCCGGTACAAGCATGTTGAAAAGCAGATAGATGAGGACTCTTATCGTCCCTCGGTCATACTGGACATAATGCTGACGCTCTCGATCTTCGCAGTCGGATTGTTCCTGATCATCTATCTGCTGCACAGTTTCTGAGTCTGTATCTTTCCGCAGTGTCCGAACGACCAAAAGGACAGAGTCAGGTTGCCGTATAGAATTGCTTTATCATCAGTAGTCCCAAATTTATAAATTCTTAAGATTCATTTGTCCAGAACTTCCCTTTCCTAACTTCGACTTTTTTTAAAGGCGAAGGTTTTTTTAGTTTTAGAAGTTCTTATATGAACAGTTTTTCAAGATCCTCTGCAGGCAAAGGTTTGCTAAGATAGAAACCCTGTCCCATATCGCACCTTAAAAGACGCAAGAAATTCCATTGCTCCTCTGTCTCTATCCCTTCTGCAATTGTTTTTAAATTCAGGGTATGTGCCATGTTGATAATAGCCATGACGATTGAGGCGGAATCAGGATCTTGCACCACTTCCCTTATAAAGGATATATCAATCTTCAGGTTATCAATCGGAAACCTCTTGAGATAGCTCAATGATGAATACCCGGTCCCAAAGTCATCAATAGATACTGAAACCCCTATATCCTTCAGTTTCCTGAGAACTGAGTTTGTAAATTCTATGTCCTGCATAAATGCGCTTTCTGTTATCTCCAGGGTAAGGAGTGATGGATAAAAACCACATTCTCCCATTATCTTTTTAACCATCTCAGCCAGATCTTTCTGCCTGAATTGAATTAATGACAGATTCACAGAGACGGGCACTACCGGATACCCATTATTCTGCCATTCCTTTACCTGTCTCATGGCTTCCCTTAATATCCATTCTCCAACCTCTATGATCATCCCCGTATCTTCAAGTATCGGGATAAACTTCCCCGGAGGCACCAATCCCTTGTCCTTGCTTTGCCACCTGATAAGGGCTTCCATGCCAACCATCTTTTTTGTCGTGATGTCCCAGTATGGTTGATAGTGGAGGATGAATTCCTCATTGGTAATGGCCTTGAGAAGACCTTTTTCCATCAATATGAGTTCCGATGCTTTAATATTTAAGTCTTCAGTGAAAAACTGGTAGGGTTTCATCCTCTCTTTCTTAGCTGTCCCAAGCGCCAATCCTGCAGCCTTCAGCAGTTCGGAAGCACTATTTCCGTCATTAGGATATAGTGAGACACCGGTGCTAAAGGTCAGCGCCAATTCATCTCCATCGATCTTTAAAGGGTAAGATATATCTTTTATGATCTTCTCTAAAACCATAACGATATCATCAGGATGGGCAACATCAAGAAGCGCTATCCCGAATTCATCGTTTGAAAGACGGGCTATGGTATCTCCTTTTCGGACAGAGGTTGAAAGTCTTCCTGCGATCTCCTTTAAAACTCTGTCCCCGATCTCGGATCCATAGGTATCGTTTATGGACTTAAACCTGTCGATATTAGTGATTAAAACTGCAACAATCCTTGACGTAGGTTCTGCCCGTGCTATGGCCTGGTTGACCCTGTCAAGAAAGAGGTTTCTGTTGGGAAGGCCTGTCAAAGCATCATAATAAGCAAGATACTGGAGTTTTTCTTCCATCTGCTTGCGTTCGGTGATGTCCCTGAAATTTACAACAGCTCCAATGATTTTGCCTTCATCATGATAGGTTACTTGAGTACGCAACAGGAAAGCTTTGCCATCCTTTCTTCCAGAAAACTCATCCCTTACGTTATGATGACTGGCCGTCTTTCAAGTCGCATAGATCGGACACTATCTTCAGGAATGTGCTCCATTGCCATCGAATGATGCCAGACTGTGCGACTTGTATCCCTAACAACTCTTCAAATTCATATCCGGGCATTCTGGGCACAAATCTTCGCAGGCGATGATACTCTCTCATTCTTGCCATGTCTTCTTCTGCCACAAATCCAATCCAGTTCTTCTTGCCCTCAATGTCTTCCTTAGGGTAACCGCAGAGTTTCTCAAATTCTGCGTTAACCAGCGAAATTGTACCGTCTTCTTCGATGATTACTGTCGCTGTTCCTGTAGTCTCAAAGACAGTTCGATACTTCTGCTCCGTATCCCGCAAACTTTCTTCCGCCCGCTTTCGCTCAGTGATGTCCCTGAAAATACCCAATAAATAATGCTTGCCTGACATTTCAACCGGTGCCGAATTGACATCAGCGTAAAAAATGCTGCCGTCTTTTCTTTTTACGGGCAAATCTTCAACCAACTTGGATTTCTTTTCCGTGCCTGCTTTTCAAACTGTTCAATAACATAGGGGAGATCATCCTTCTCGGGAAGGATATCCATGACTCCCAATTCTTTGATTTCTTCTTCAGCTATACCCAAGCATTCGGCAAATCATACGGTTAGCCAGAATGGAATTTTTTGCTTTCTGTATCCGCGAGTAGTATTCCGTCATTAGCGTTATCAAAAATCATCCTGAATTTTTCTTCCGAGGCCCTGATCTCCGCTTCAGTCAGCCGGTGCTGGATGATGTGCCCCAGAAACTCCGCTACTGTATTGATCAGGCTCCTTTCTTCCTTGAGAAAAGGCCCCTCATCCACAGCGGGCTTTTCCTCAAGATAACAGATCGTCACCGCTCCGAATTTCTTCCTGTCAACTATTATGTCCGCTGATTGGCTCCATTCCGTCTCCCGGAAATTCGCTGTCTTGAATTCTTTTGAATTCAGCGTTATGCGGGCAGCACAAATCTCCGGATAACGCCAGGCAGGGGGCAAGATGCCAACCGCTCCCTGCACAAATTCTTCGATCGAGATCCAGTGTTGCTCAGCCAGCCGGGAGATATCGTTTATGCATCCAAGCTCCTTGACCCGTTCGCCCAGATCTTGCAGGAGTTTTTCCCTTTCTGCTTCCACCCGTTTGCGGTCGGTGATGTCGCGGAAGTACCAGACCCTGCCATAGTACCTCTCGTCAACCCCAAACATCGGAGCCGAATATCGTTCAAATACCCTGCCGTCTTTAAGAGCAATATCCTCATGGCTTTTCTCCTCCTTGTGCTCGTAAAGGTACTTGACCCGAGCCAGGAAACCTTCCGGATCAACCGGCTTGGTTGCCACATATTGCAAAACCGGCTCATCATCCTTAGATTCAACCAATTTGGGTGGGATCCCCCACATTTCTACAAACCGCTGGTTGTAAGATATGATGGCGTTACTTTCGTCAACAACCAGAATACCGTCGATCGAGGCTTCCTGCTGTGTGGACAGGATAACGTTTCGAAATATTAACTCCTCATCAGCCCTTCGGATCGCATCACGCTCTTTCTCAAGTTCCCGCACCTTTTTGTCCAGTTTCCGGGCGTAGACTTCCACCTGCATCCTGTCCAGTTCTGACATCTCCGCCGGAAGCTGGTCCGGCACAGGAAGATGCCCGGCCCGATGCTCTTCAATTACTTCGCTGATGGTCCTGAATAATTTCTCCGGTTCCATCGGCTTTATAAGAAAACGCGACGCCCCGAGCGCCATCGCCAGCTTTTCATCCTTTCTTCGATATAGGTGGCCGTATAAAAAACAAAGGGGATGGTGTGGAGCCGCTCATCCGTCTTTACCCTGCGGCACAGTTCAAAACCATCCATTTCCGGCATCATGATATCCGAAATAATCAGATCAGGAGGCGATAGAACGGCTTTTTCCAGCGCCTGGACACCATTGGCAGCGCTCTCAACAGTATATCCCTGGCTCAGGAGCGCACGCTCAAGAAAAACCCTTGAGTTGACATCGTCCTCTACGATCAGTATCTTCATGCTGTTTCACCGGTCAGTTGCCTGATCTGGGATATAACACGTTCCGGGTCGATGGGTTTTTCGATATAACCGTCACACCCGGCAGACAAAAGCCTTTCCCGGTCACCTGACATCGCATATGAGGTCATAGCGATTACCGGAATACTGTTGCCGATCTCTGAACTCCGGATTTTCCGCAGCACCTCTGTGCCTTCTATATCCGGCAACTGGATATCGAGGATGATGAAGTCAGGTCTTTTTTGCAAGGCCATTTCGAATCCTTCCATACCGGTTACGGCCTGAAGTGTCCGGTAACCAAACTTCTCCAGGAATCTCGTAATCAAGACCATATTGTCCGGATTATCTTCAATAACCAGCGCTGTTTTCATCGGATATCTCCTATTTTATTAATCTGATGTAAGTCCCTGGGAACTCTCAAGGTGAACGTACTCCCTTGCCCCTCTCTGCTCTGGACCGAGACACTGCCTTGAAGAATATCCTTGGCAAGTTTCTTGGTTAGGTACAGCCCCAGACCCGTACCGCCGGCTTTCACGCGCAAATGCGTATCCAGCCGCTCAAATGCCTCGAAAAGCTTCGGCATTTCTTTTTCCGCAATTCCTATCCCTGTGTCAGTAACGGAAATTTCCACATCAGCGTTGACAGTTCCCGTGCCGTAATAGTGATTCCGCCTTTTTCCGTGAACTTTACTCCGTTACTCAGAAAGTTAATGAGGCACTGCAGCAGCCTCTTCCTGTCCGTATTCAGCTTCACGTCCGCAGGCATATCAACCTTCAGAGTCAACTGCTTCTCCTTCAACTGCGGCTCTATGGTTACTATCGCCTCGTCAATAATCTTTTTGAGGGAAACTACCTCCGGAAATGAATCGATCCTCCCGGCTTCAATCTTTGAAATGTCAATAACATCGGTGATCAGGGCGAGAAGATGTTTGGCTGCCTGGTAGACTCTGGCAAGATTATCCTTCTGCTCGTCGTTAAGTTCTCCGGATAATCCCTGCAGGGTCATGCCGGTGAACCCGATGATGGAGTTCAACGGTGTGCGAAGCTCATGGGACATTGAGGCAATGAACATTGATTTGAGCCGGTCAAGCTCCTTGAGTTTTTTATTTGCCTGCTTCAAGGTCAGCCGTACGTTCATTCACAAGCTCTTCAAGATGAAGCCGGTACTTTTCCAGCTCCGCCTCAGTCTGTTTCCGTTCTGTGATATCGGAACCAATGCTGAGGATTTCCAGCACCTGTCCCTCATTATCCTTTACTATCTTGTTAGTCCAGGAAATCCAGACCCGATCACCGTTACGACGCATGTTTTCATTGATGTTTTTCTCAAAGTCTTCAGGGTGGGCACATATTTCATCCATGAGAGGGCTCAGGTCCCTGCCTGTGCTTTCTGATTCGGGAACAATAGTACCGACTACATGACGGCCGAGAATTTCAGCTTCTGAGTAGCCGAAAAATTTCTGGCCAAATTCATTCAGGAAGGTGACTTCTCCCTCACGGTTCCAACGAAGAATTATACTGTTGGCGTTCTGAACGAGCTCCCGATACTTCCGTTCGCTTTCCTGAAGCTTTTTTTCTTCCTGCTTTCTGTCGGTAATATCCATAATGGAGGCAATACTCTGATTTGTGCCTGAAATCATTGCAATGGTCAGGGATATTTGCTTGATATGGCCATATTTATCGATCAGCCTGAACTCATAATTCCTCGGAGCAGCTTCGGGATCGTTTCTCCTCAAGCGGTGATAGTATTGCATCTTCCCGATATCCTCTTCCATAACGAATTCCGACCAGCTCATTTTCCCTTCAATTTCTCCCCGTGAATAACCGGATATCTTCTCAACTTCTGCATTTGCCAGTGATATGGTGGCATCCTCCTCGATGATGATCATCGCTGTCCCGGTATTTTCAAACACAGTCCTGTACTTTATTTCTGATTCAAGCAGATTGTTTTCAACCTTTTTGTACTTCGTGATATCTTCATACATCACAACAATACCCTTTCCCAGCATTCCTTTACCGATCACTGATGCGCTTATCCTGCACAGTATTTTCTGACCATCCTTGCGCCTGCAGGGAAAATCTTCAGTATGGGTTCTCTGCTTCTCAAGCAAAGGATAGAAGCGTCTGCCAATCTCCTCATAGTCTTTCTCGGTGCGATATAACAGCTGTGTTTTTTGCCCGATTATTTCATCGGGTTTCCAGCCGAAGACTCTTTCAACAGCCTCATTTGCAAAGAATATTGTACGATCTTTTAAACCGACAACTGCGTGAGGAATCGCACTGAGTATCGAGGATTGTAATTCTTGCAGTTGTCTGAACGATTCTTTGAAAGAACGCGTATCCCTTGATGAATTCACAGTAACACTTTCACTACCATACAGGGGTTTCGTTTTTGGATACTTTTCCCTTATTGACTCCTGACTTTTGTTTGCCGTTTTTCTTTTCTGAATAAGCTGCTTTTTTGACTTGATTGGATCTTTCATCTAACGTTCTTGAATGATTTACACGAGGGGGTTGAAAACAGACTTTCTACAAGGCGAGCTGCCTGCCACTTTTGTGCTGAAGCCACTATTGCCTCCCCTAACAGCTACAGAAACATAAACCTGATGTTGATTATACCAGCTATAGAAAATATTGCAACGGGATGCATGCAATTGAAATGCTCACAGGACGGGGTTCTGAGAATTATTCTCTAAAATGCCGGCCATTTGCCTTGCCCTGAAACGCGACTTTGTCATTTGGTCAGGCATTGGGGCTCAGATCAGCAGCAGAGAAATATGGGAGGCTAAGATTGTCATCCTCAGGCTCGCTTACTTATTACCGGATTATTAGTAACAATGCAAGCCGGTTTTAAAAGAAAGCGGCGGGACTTATCGGCCCGCCGCCTGGTTCATCAATCGAATTTGTTTTGGGAATTATTCGAGCTCAAGAGCAGATCAAAATTGCGTTCTTCACCTCCTATAAGGCGTGTAACTTTGGCCTGTTCTCTGATCTCGCGATTTCTACATCAAATGTGTATATCGAATTTTCAGGATACAGTGGGAGTTTAAATGCAAATCAATCATCGCAAGAAATAAGAAGGGCGAGGTGGTATTCACCTCGCCCTATAAGCTCTCTTGACATGCTGTGTCAGGGAAGCAGCACACAGCTAACAGCAATATGGGTCAGAGGACTAGGGACCAGTACAAGCCCATGCACCAGAGGTCCATATCAGAGTCTGCCCTTCAGTGCACGTTGGTAATGTCCCAGTCGGACCAGTTGCTCCAGTTGCTCCAGTTGCTCCTGTTGCTCCGGTATCACCAGTTGCTCCAGTTGCTCCAGTTGCTCCAGTTGCTCCAGTTGCTCCTGTTGCTCCAGTTGCTCCTGTTGCTCCAGTTGCTCCTGTTGCTCCAGTTGCTCCTGTTGCTCCAGTTGCTCCTGTTGCTCCAGTTGCTCCAGTTGCTCCAGTTGCTCCTGTTGCTCCAGTTGCTCCGGTTGCTCCAGTTGCTCCTGTTGCTCCAGTTGCTCCAGTTGCTCCAGTTGCTCCTGTTGCTCCAGTTGCTCCAGTTGCTCCTGTTGCTCCAGTTGCTCCAGTTGCTCCTGTTGCTCCAGTTGCTCCTGTCGCTCCTGTGCGTCCAGTTGCTCCAGTTGCTCCAGTTGCTCCAGTTGCTCCAGTTGCTCCTGTTGCTCCAGTTGCTCCAGTTGCTCCTGTTGCTCCGGTTGCTCCAGTTGCTCCTGTTGCTCCAGTTGCTCCTGTTGCTCCGGTTGCTCCAACTTCACCCGTCGAACCAGTTGGTCCTATATCACCTGTTGGGCCAATAGGTCCTGTGGCGCCAATTAATCCTTCGAGCCCAGTCAGACCGAATTCCAACCTCGGCTCATGCGAACGTCCCTTGTCATCTTTGGTGTCAAATGAAACGTTGATACCTGAGCCTGTTGTCGGCACTAACGCCAGGCCGTTATTAATTGTTCCATTTATCCAGGCTTTCGCCAGGCTTGTTACATCTATCCCGATGAACCTACCTTTGTACGTCGTGTCGATTGGCGTTGTCGCCACCAAATCTGCGATCGGCGCTATCCCCGGTGATGTATTGTAAGTCAGACTCCATTCATTCCATCCCCCCGTTAAAGAAGGGTCGATTCGTCTCACCTCGAATATGCCTGCGCTTTTTATATCACTCACATAAAGAACGAGGGTTGCCTTTTCTATGGCATCCGCCGTCGTTCCAGGTGGCAGCGGTGACAGATCAAACTTGAGATATCCTGTTTGTCCCGCAGAATAATTTACTTTCATTACCGCCTTAGCTGCATATGATGTTCCCGCATGCTTTGAGTCCGTATATGTGTCATCTGTGAGCAGCGCTTCCTGGGCATATGAAACCCGGGCGCAGAAGAACAGAACAACTGCAGCAAGCAGGCAAAAAGCAAATATGTTGCCCGCTCCTTGACGATTTTTTTTCATAAAAGGCCTCCTTTACCGATTAGGATTCATCACATTTATTAAGATACTTGCAAGAAAAAGTCTAACTCTTTCTCTCCCCGGCGTCACTGATAAAACAAAAATCATACTCTCTTCAGCATCACCTCCCCCACCAATAAATCGATTATCCTAATTTAAGAAAGAATTTAACTATAGATTGTACTACTTTAGTTCAAAGAAGTCATCATTTATCTAATTTTTTTGCAGTTACAAGTGCAGGAGGTCAAGTCCCCCACACACCTTAATTTCGAGCTGAAGGGAACTCGCAGTGTGGGAATCTCTATCAGAATCAATCCCTTCTGTCTTGACTCTTCGGTTCTCATATCCAACCCGATACTCCCCTCTGCCTTGACAATATCTTATCAATTTTCTGATAATTATCCAAATAATTGTTATTATGCCTACTCTGAAGAAGGCCGGAGAGAAAAAATGAGTATCCCCTATTATGGATAGCCAGACAGACAGAAAGATCGCCGTTGTTATTCCATGTTACAACGAAGAACTTACTGTCGGGAAGGTAATCGCGGATATTCGGAATACCCTGCCTGAGGCCGATATATTTGTTTTCGATAATAATTCTACGGATAGAACCTCTGAAATCGCCCGTTCGTTAGGCGCCAAAGTTGTCAAAGAAAAACGTCAGGGTAAAGGATTTGTCGTGCAATCAATGTTCAGGAAGATTGATGCCGATATCTATGTGATGGTAGACGGTGATGACACCTATGACGTTTCCAGGATTACTGATATGATCGAAATTGTGAGCACAGACAACGCGGATATGGTTGTCGGCAACAGGTTAAAAACTCATACTAATCAAGCATTTAGGCCTCTTCATACCTTCGGGAACAAATTGGTTCGTCTCTTGATCAACAAGCTGTTCAAGAGCAACCTCAGGGATATTATGTCCGGCTTTCGGATTATGAACAGGACCTTCACAAAAAATATCAACATCATGTCATCCGGCTTTGAGGTTGAAACGGAGATGTCGATTAAAGCTTTGAAATACGGATATGTGATAAAAGAGATGGACATAAACTACGGGGAGAGACCCGTGGGGAGCATTTCCAAGCTAAATACTATCAAGGATGGTTTATTGGTGTTAAAAACGATCTTTATCATTTTCAAGGACTATAAACCCTTACTATTCTTTTCAGTGAGTGCCGTGATCATGTTATTAATTTCTTTACTTTCGGGATCTGTGGTAATTATAGAGTTTCTGGAAACACGCTATATTACCCATGTGCCTCTCGCCATTTTTGCCTCCGGGACTATGATCTTATCAATAATCTTATTTATTACCGGCGTTATTCTCGATTCCGCAAATAGAAGATTTGATGAAATTTACAATTTTATAAGAAACAAAGGGTAACTTTTGTTGGAGCGTCTCCCCTTTAAGTCAGGCGGATATTTATGAAATCCACAGGAAGGATCAAAAGATTTCTTATTGTGGGGATGAGTGCTGCCTTTGTAAATGTCTCCATTATGGTCTTATTTGTCGAAGGACTCGGCTTTAAAACTTATTTTTTAAGAAATCTCGCCAATATACTGTCAATTGAAGTCAGCATAATCTATAATTTTATGCTCAGTCGTTCGTGGACATGGAGCGATACTCCTTCAATAAAAGGCCGGGATCTCCTGGGACAGTGTGTATCCTTTCATGTTGCAAACTTAACGGGACTGTTTCTCAGAGTTGTTTTATTTGCATTCCTTGAAAAACTTGCTGTCTATTATGTTCTGAATATAATGCTGGGTATCGTACTGGCCGCTTTTGTGAGCTACATACTATATGACAAGATTGTTTTTAAAAAACCTCTCAAAGAAAAAACGCTATAACAATGGTGAATTCTTTCTCAGCATGTATTTATTGAATGAGCTTAATTTTGCATTGAAAGACAGATAAAGGACAATCACAATCAATTCGCTCAAGTGAACAGGATATTTCGAAGATACAGTTCGTTTGGGCTGCGCTCATTATTCTGACTTTCTTCACATCCGTGGATTAGTTATTTTATGAGATATCAAAAACCAACAATTTTTATCCAGTCTAATTGCCTGCCTTCTGTCTTTTTGCCCACGATAGGTTGTTCTTCATTAACTGATTATCAGGATTAATAGAAAGCCCTTTCTCGCATGCCGCTATTGCCTTGTCCCACATTTTCATTGAATTATACGAAGCGCAGATATTGTTGTATGCAAGGGCATAGTCAGGCCTTATCTTCAGGGCCTCGTAAGATGCCCTGACGGCATCCTCAAATCTCTGCGCCTGATAGTAGCTGAGGCCGAGGTTCAGGTAATTCTCTGCCGTCGGCTTGGTCTTTGCCCGTTGCTCTGCCCGTTCAAGGGGTGATGACATATTTTCAGCCCCCTGTGCTGAGGGCCGCAGATTATTGCTATTGTAAATAAATATCGAATAACCGATCTTTTCGTCCGGTTCGCGCAGGCGCATCCAGTTATAGCAGCGGGCATTATCCGACGTATACGGGGTCAGCAAAAGTCCGGCATGAATAGCGACCAATTCGCCGGTATCTTCGCAGGGCAGCGGTTTGGTCTTGATGCCGGCACTATTAAGGACAACTCCGCCCCAGCCGAAAGGGCCGTAGGCAAGTTCCGTGACGCCTCGCGCTTGAAGCCAGCGTCGCAAATCAGCATCGCCTTGCCCCCAGTCATCACCGTTGATGGAAATTCTCCAGCCTTGCTCCGGCCCACCGCCAAGAAAATTGAAATACATCAAATAATGGGGATGTACAGCCAAACTGCTGACTGCGATCAACGCTGCCAAAGCGCCGACAAAAAACGACCGCAAGCGATTTAAACGGCAACGCAAGGAGTAGCCGGCGAGCAAAAACAGAAAAGGGAACGCCGGTAAGATATGGCGAATTCCGATTTGCATTTTGCCGTTGGAAGCCATCCAAATTAACACCAGAGGCGGCAACACAAGAAAAAACACGTTCCACCAATCCCGCGGAAGACGGGAAAACGCCTGTGAAACACCCAATCCGACGAATATTAAAGTCGGGATCGGAAGCTTGACGAGCAACAGCATCAAAAAATAATTAGGCCACCCGCCGGGACCGGCTTGGCCGAGGAAATAAGTCCAATGTCCGTGTTCTCCGACATTGGCCAATACCGACAACAAACCGCTGACATAATAAAAAGGTAAAGGAACGGGCAGCCACGCCGGCCAAAAGCGAGACAACTGTTGAGAGGCGGTCTGCAGGAAAGGAATCAGATCCCGGGAATGGGCAATATATTCCGGCGGAGTGAGAAAAACACCGTCGAAAAGATAGATCAAATCAATGCCTATTAAGGTGGCAATGCCGATAATCAACAAGCCGCCGCCGACAATCCGTAGTCGCCGGGAAAAATTAAACGGGAGCACGGTGGTCGAAGTTACCGCGATAACACCCGGAAATCAAAAGAAAGGGAATTAACAGAATTGCGGTATATTTGGCGGCAAAGGCAGCGGCCACGGACAAGCAGACCCAGGCCAAGCGGGTCGGGGACGGCTCTTGAAGATAACGCCACCAGGCATATAACGCAGCGAAAATAAACGTCGTTGCGGCCATATCCGTGGCTATTATCGGAGCATTGGCCAAGAACGGCGGACAAAAGGCATACAGCGCAACAGGTAAAAGGGCCCGCTCGGGACCGAACAGACGAGACCCCCAGGCATATAAAAGCCAACCTAACAGCACCGCAAGAGTCAGCATCGTAACACGCGACCACCAAAGCAGGCGGTCTTCAATAGTGCCGACAAATGTGGTTGTAATTGCGAATAAATCGGCTCTTTTCCAGGCGTCTGGGGCACCCTCGGCCACAGAATCAATTTTCATGAAAAGAGTCGGTATGGCCGCAAGCAGCCTGACTAGCGGCGGATGATCGGCATTCAGGCGCGGGTCTCCAGTTTGGAGTTGCGCCACGCCGCCGGTTAAATGCAAGGGTTCATCCCAGGTCGGGGATTTGTCCCACATGCTGAGCGCTGCGGTAATAACAAAAACGGCAATCAATCCAGCCGCAAAAAAAGGCGAAAAACGAGTCTGCCAACTGATAGGAAATTGTTTGTTCGGCACGAGAAGAGACTAACACGACAAAAGGGATATTATCAACCCGTTATTTCCTCTTCATGAACAGCGACTCCTTGCCGTACAATGCCAATGCTGACCAAGCAGCTTGCGCGCTCGCTTTATGCGCCCGCTGAGCTGTTCAATTCGCGCCTTTGCAAGCACTATCCAATGTGCTAATATAATGACATGAAAGAGAAAATACCCTCCGTAGTTCTTCAAGTATAAAACCAGGCAGAATTAATTATGGACCATTTTAATAACACGCGAAGGCTATACCTTGACACAGTTAAACCGATTACAAGGTATAGTCGACGGCGAAGAATTGATATCTTGCTTGACTACGTTGTCGGCAAGAGAGTTTTGGATTTAGGGTGCGTCGAGCATGAGTCGTCAATTGAAGAAAAAAATGATTGGTGGCTGCATGGGCTCATAAAACACAAGGCTGCAAGTGTTCTGGGTGTTGACTATGACTCCATGGCAATCAGCGAACTTAAAGCCCGGGGTTACAATGTCTGTGTTGCAAACGTTGAGACAATGGAGCTGCATGATAAATATGATGTTGTAATTGCCGGGGAGGTTTTTGAACACCTCACCAATCATCGGTCTTTCCTTGACTCCGTGAGGCGACACCTCGCGCCGGATGGCATTTTTGTCGCAAGCATGCCAAACGCCAACTCCCTTAATTACTTTATGCAAACCTTAATATTTGGGCATGAGGTTGATGCGTGGGATCACACCTCGTTCTTTACTCCGGTAACCTTAACGGTGCTGCTTAAGAAATGCGGGTTCGTTCCGACGGAAATTATACTCTACCAGCCTGACGAAATATTCCATCATGAAAATAGAATCCATCGCGTTGTCGCGTATATATTTAACCGCTTGCAACAAATCATATGCTGGGCAAGACATTCTCTGGCAAGAGGACTTATAGTCGTGGCCAAGAACGTTCATGATTAGAGTGTGCCGGATCATTCAATTTACTCGAATTCCCTGAAACCGCAGATGGCGCATAGTCGTAGATAACTCAGGAAGCTGCCTCAAACACTCCTTTTTTCATCTTGTCTCAAAATCAGGGACTTCTATTTATATATTTATTTTATCTCCATCTTTATTCCTGTTTGCATGAAGAACCCTGCCGTTCAGAGCTTGGATAAATAGATGCTTATGTTTAGATGACGAAACCCAAGGCTATCTACCCAGTTTGCCGGGCTGTGTTAAATAAAATCCTGCCAGTGCATATGAACTATGGAAATTCCAGCGCGAAGAGCAAGTGGTTCAAAATCTGTCGGTCGCAGATGGGGGGAGAAGGTAATATCGTTGCTATTTTCAGGATCGAATTGAAACGCCAGATACAAAGGGTGACGAATGATTTGCTCCACAATACGACAAATCTCAAAAATTGAAGCCGGTCTGCCCGACACCATCCAAAACAACCCACCCTCATCTTTAGTTGAATTACCGCAAAACACCTTGTTGGCAATATATCTTGCCAGATCGCCCACATAAATGTAGTCACGCAAAGTTGCAGGTGTTCCGACAATATGAGCTACCTGCCGCAATATGCCATGATGTAACAAAACCGGAATCAGGCTGCGCCGCCTCCCTTGGCACGGGATGCCATACACTGAAGTAACCCGGTAAATATATGGCATTACTCCCCTTGCATTGAGTAACGCCTGTTCCTGGTCGAGTTTGAGTTGTCCATAAGGACGGCGAGGGTTAGGTGAATCACCGCTCTCAACGTGTTTGCAGCCTTCAAATAACCCGCCTGCGGAGCTGACCAAATGAAATTCTACCGGGTTGCCGCCTATACGTTGTTGGAGTTTCTCAGCCAGCGTTAGGACGATATTAAAGGCGATCATTTCGTTACGCACATCTTCCAAAGTGGCGGAAAAACCTGCTCGTCCCGCGCTCCAAACTATAACTACGCGCGGCATGCAATTTCCCGATGCTAATGCTGCAAGAACCCGTTTTTCGAGGACTTGAGTTATCGCAATAGCAGAATGTATTTGCACGGCTTCATTTTGCCATGGAAAAGCATGTTCTTCCTCTGTAAGACAATCGCAGGAAGTCAGCGCATCATAAATCGCTTGCCCGATTAAACCTACGCCCCAAAGAGCGATAATTTTGGCATGAGAAACATCAGTGCTTGAATCATTATAAAGAATACGCATTGTTAATCAGTTTGAGAGAAATACTCCCGCAAGAGAACATCCGAGCTCCGGTCAACTTGAAAAAAGACTGGTTTCCCCTGGGTATGCAGTACAATATTGGTAAGATATTCCAGTACTATGCCGAGCAACAGTGCCGAAATACCGCCAAAAAATATGATGCCAACAAAAAGAGAAGACCAACCTCGTACGTCGATTTCATGAGGGGCAAACCAGGCATTGTAGAATATTCTACCTGTCAGAAACACCGCGATCAACATAGCGAGAAACCCAAATGCCGCACCGCCGCGCAAAATTTTCGGTTGGGATGAAAGGAGCAGACGGCGTGCGTGAGTCATTAGCTTACGAAAATTATAGCCGGACTTGCCGGTCTTAATGAATCTGGAATCTTCCAATACCAAATCCATGGTTGTAAATTTATCGGCGAACCAGGACAACGCCACGTCAAAATAAGTTTCATGCCCGCAAACGCTGGCGGCCGAACGCGCGATCGAACCGCGCATCAAGCGAAAGCTGTTGAAATGCCGTATCATGGCAATACCAGTCGACCAGGCCAAAAAATGTTTTATGGAACGCGAGGCAATGTCACGATAGCCTTTACGATGCACGGCCTCAAGCGGACGTGCGTAAACAATGTCCACATGCCTGGTAACTGCTGCTTTTAACATGTCGATAATATGTTTGGGGCGGTGTTGGAGATCTTCATCCAACGTAGCTACCCAATCTCCAGCCGAGTAAAGAATCCCGGCAATCGTTGCGGGATGTTGACCGAAGTTCTTGGAAAGGGTAACAATTCGAATCCAGGCATATTGTTTAGCCAATTCTTCCAGGACTGCTGCAGAGTTGTCATTGGAAGCGTCGTCGACAAAAATGGTTTCGATGAGTTGTAGCGGAGCATTATCGTCATTCCAGATAGCGCGAAGTTCGGCAAGCTCGGCAACCAGTGCCGGAAGATAATTCTTGCCCGAGTAGATGGGAATTACTGCTGAGACAGAAATTTTTTTCATTAATTTGTCAGATATGTGATTTATTGATTTTCACATTTAAGTATGCTCAACGTTCAAAAATAAAACGTTTCTGCAACCAATAGGACAGAATCGCATTTGGTGCGATCATCAACGCACCTGCCGCATAAGAGTTTAATCCAAAATTTATAATAATACCAATACAGAAGACATTAAAGCCATAAATTAGAGCCCAAAATAAAACAAACCGCCAGAATAATCGGTAATCGGAATTATTGAATACATATTTCCCCAGCGTTTTGAAGCTAAAAAAAATACCAATAAATAACGCCAACAAGTATGCGATGGTGTACTTCAAGCCGATAAATAATCCCAGCGCATAAATCGTATAACTCAACAGCGTGTTGATGCTGCCAATAAACAGGAAGCGGAGAAAACGCTTTTGCCATAAGTTGCCCCAAAAAACCATTGGCGAGAAATTGGCTTTACTGCACCAAGTCATAGACCACCTTGAGTTTATAGAAAGTGTAAAAATCGCCGAAATATGAAAAGTTGAGCGAAAAATAGCACAGCTTGGTGACAGCATAATCCCGCCTAAATTCACTGTTCAATGTCAGGATCCTCTTTTGATGACAAAACGGTAAATAAGCAGACGCAAAAAAGCATTAAGATATGCCATTGCATTTCCCGCTATCACATCAATGGTCCTTATCTGAAAAACCGGGTTTTGTGCGATTTTAGCAATAAAGCGTCGAAATTCACTGATCTGTTTGGTTCCAATCCTTACGCTCCACGAACCGTGCGATACCCGGAAAGAAGCAAGAATTTCAGGAAGATAATAACCATCGCCACGGAGTAACAGCCGAAACCAATAGTCAAGATCAATGACATAAGGTACACCAGCGTCAAACAGACCGACTTCAGAAGCCAGCGACCTGCGCAACATTACCGCAGCCGGTTCACCAATTAAATTGGTGCCACGCTGCAAACATTGACGAATAAGAGTCATCCCAGAAATAGAACCTGGCTTCTTACGAGGATAAGCTCTTTTCATGAATACATGCCCCTCGGCATCAATAATCGACCGAGCACAGAAAACCAGGGCAATGCGCTGCTCGATATCCTGCTCCAGCACCCTAACTTGTTTTTCTAAACAATCAGGGGTAAGCAGATCATCCATAGGCATAAGTTTAAAATAACGTCCTCGTGCTTCATTTAGGCATCGATTCCAGTTACCCTCCGCGCCCAAATTTTCGGGATTCGACAAAAAATGTATTCTTGTATCTTGGTAACGGTTAACAATGCCTGCGATATCATCGGGAGAATGGTCATCAATAATCAACAATTCAAAATCCGTAAAATCTTGCGCGAGAATAGAGTCAATTGCCTGACTCAGGTGAGCAACTCCCCCGTAGACAGGGATGCAGACAGAAACCATTGGGATTTCACCACGGTGCATAGTCTAATGTCTCTTGTATATAGTTTGAATAAATATAATCCCAGAGACCTTTTCCCCTTGCCTTAACCAAACTGCCTATTTGCCTGACTTCTGTCTCATTGCCCATTCAAGATTGTTCTTCATCAACTGATTATCAGGATTAATAGAAAGCCCTTTCTCGCATGCTTCTATCCCTTTATCCCACATTTTCTGTGCATTATAGGCAGCACATATGTTGTTATAGGCTGGAGCATAATCAGACTTCAATTTGATTGACTCTTGAGCTGCCTCAATGCATTTATCAAATTGATTTGCTTCATAATATCTTAGGCTAAGGTTCAAATAGTTTTCCGGAGTTTTCTCTCTGGCGACTGCTTCAATCGCCGTCTGCAATTTGTCTTCGCCCCCTTCTTTCTTTGCGCATCCGGCAACCATAACTGATAGAACAAGTAATATAATTCCAACGACTAAAACCATCCCGTGCTTCTTCATACACACCCTCCTATCCCTAAAATTGAACAGCCTGCTGCAATTGTATCAGAAAACAAAATAGATGTTTACTCATACCTGTCTCAAACAGTTATGTTAAATCGCCGGAGAACAAGGTATATGGCTTAATTTATGAAACAAAATCACGGGCAAATTTGAGTAGTCCGAAGACGAAGCGGAGGTCTCAACTCTGAATTTTGTATTAACATTGATGTCAGATAAAGGTTTGAACAAAAACACAGGTAGTTTTTTGATTCAGAAATTGAGTCATATACCTTTCCAATAATATTTTGGACAGCAATGATGTTTACTATATCAATTGGTTCAAAGATTGTAAAGAGTCCGGGAGGCCTTAAATATTTGACAAAATATAAACGAGCCCTTTAAACTTTTCTTATATCTTATGAAAAAAAATAGCAGTTCATTCATCCTTTTGTGTTTTTTAAGTTTTATTCTTCTCGTTCTGACCTATTCCAATCACTTTTACAATGCTTTTCAATTCGACGATGGACATATCATTGTAAATAATACATTCATACGTGATTTAAATAATATTCCGCTCTTTTTTAAGGATGCAAAAATGCACAGCTCAAATCCCCAAAATCAGACTTATCGCCCCATGACATCCGCCAGCCTTGCCATAGACTACTGGTTAGGGAAGGGGTTGCATTCAACATTCTATTTTCATCTGTCGACCTTTATCTGGTATGTAGTTCAATGCATATTAATGTACTTTTTTTATTTGAAAGTCTTTGATACCGCCAGGCAACATGAATGGAACAGGTATATCGCGCTTTTTGCCGCAAGTTGGTACGGCCTTGCACACGGCAAATGCAGAGACGATCAATTATATCTATCAAAGGGGCGATTCGCTTTCTACCCTTATGGTTGTGGCGGGATTTTTTTTGTATGCATATTTCCCGAAATGGCGCACCCGTTATCTTTATCTAATACCGATAGTGCTCGGCATGTTTATTAAAGAACCGACCGCCATGTTTGCTCCTATATTTTTATTCTACATTATGGTTATAGAGAAGAATTATTCCCTTCAGGACAGTTTCAGGCTGAAGAATATCTTAACCGGAATAAAGGGATCTTTACCGGCTTTCATTGTCTGCATTTCTTTCAGTATTTTTGTCAAAAGCATGATGTCTGAGACATATATACCGGGCGGCACGTCACGGTTTCAGTATCTCATCACTCAGCCATTTGTTATTCTGCGTTATTTTGTTACCTTTTTTCTCCCTGTCGACCTGAGCGCTGACAGCGACTGGAAGCCTGTTGCGAGTATCCTTGATCTTCGGGTGATCGCTGGTATCTTTTTCATCCTAACAATGCTTTATATCGCTTACTATACTTCAAAAAAGCAGGAAACGCGCCCTATAACATTCGGTATTTTCTGGTTTTTTCTGGCATTAATTCCCACCTCAAGCATTATCCCTTTGGCAGAAGTAACGAACGACCACAGAATGTTTTTCCCTTTCGTCGGACTGATGCTAAGCGTCTCTTGGTATCTGGGATTATTGATTATAAAACATGAAAAAAGCATTAGAGAAAGGTCCTCTGTCCGCATATCGATCATTATGATTACTGTTGTAATTCTCGGCGGCAATGCGTACGGGACATACCAGCGGAATAAGGTATGGCATACAGGCGAATCTCTGTGGTACGACGTAACCGTAAAAAGTCCGCTCAATGGAAGGGGGATGATGAATTACGGTCTCACTCAGATGGAAAAAGGGCACTATCAGACGGCTCTTGAATATTTCGAGAAAGCGCTTACTCTCACACCTTATTATTCTTGTCTCCATATCAATATGGGCATTCTGAAGGGAGCAATGAACCAGCCGGAGGAGGCAGAAAAATATTTCAAAAAAGCCCTTCTGTACGGTCCTCAAGATCCTGAAGCGTATTTCTTTTACGCAAGGTGGTTGAAGAAGCAAAACAGGCAGAACGAAGCCATATCTCTGCTTCAACACACACTGCAGCTCAGCCCCGCACACAGTTCTGCACAAGAGCTCCTCAGTGAAATCCTCGCCAATCAAAAGAATTTAAAAATGACTTCTGAACCGACAGGTGAATCGGTAAGTGCCAAACCAACAGCTGAACACTATTTAAATCTGAGCTTACAGTATCATCGTGAGGGAAGATATCAGGATTCAATCAATGCGTGTAAAAAAGCATTGAAGATAAAACCGGACTATGACCTCGCATACAACAACATCTGTGCCGCCTATAATGAGATGAACATGTGGGATAAGGCTATAGAGGCATGCGAAAAGGGACTTAGAATCAATCCGTCCTTACAGATTATGAAAAATAACCTTTCAAGGGCACAACAACAGAAGGCATTAAAGAATAGAAGCAGATAGAGTTTGTCCATAAATTCAGGGCTTGTTAGCCGATTGGGATTTTGCGAAAAAAGGGGCGATTCGTTTTCAGACCTCTGATTCTCTCCATAAAATCGTCCTGTCCTTGCCTTCCATCTTCGACCGGTAGAGTGCCCTGTCGGCGTTTCTTATTATTTCTTTTCTTTCCGTTCCATCGACAGGGTATGTCGCGATGCCGATACTGATGGTTACTGCTTCTTTCGGAAAAACATTCCACATCTTCGGAATCTGCTCTTTGATGGCATTTCTGATCCTCTCGGCAACCTGCAATGCCTCTGTCTTGTCGGTCTGCGGCATTATAACCGCAAATTCCTCCCCGCCGAAACGCGCTATGACATCTATGATCCTCAGCTTGTCTTTGGCGATATATGCTATGGATTTGAGTATATCATCCCCGGCCAGATGCCCTTCAGTATCGTTGAAGAGTTTGAAGTCATCTATATCAATCATGGCGAGAGAAAATGTCAGGTTGTGACGTTCAGAACGGTGCAGTTCTTCGTAAAACCGTTCCTCAAAATATCTTCGGTTAAAGAGCCCGGTCAGGGAATCTGTAATGGAAAGCTCTCTCAGGTGCCCTGCAAGACTGTAGTAATTGGAGCGTTCAAGCGCAATGGAGGCGTATGACGCAAAAGAGCGCAGCAGGAGCATGTCTTCTTCGGAAAATATCTCGCCTGTGATCTTGTCGGTTATGTTCAGCACCCCGATTGTGGTTTCCCCGATCCTGAGAGGAATACTCATAAAAGAGTCTGTCCTGTATTTATTTTTTCTTTCGCCGTAACCCCTCGCATCACGTCCGATATTCTCCATAAGCAACGGCACGCCGTCCCTGAAGACTCTTCCTGAAATGCCTTCGCCCACCCTGATCTTTATCTCGCCCAGCAGGTTCCTGTTGATGCCTTTTGCAGACTTTATAGTGAGGCAGGAATCGGCATCGTCCAGAAGCATCAGCGACCCCCTCTCAGCCTCTGCAAGCCGTACCGATGTCTCCAGTATGGCATCATACAGCTCTTCCGGTTCTCTCACGGGCGTAATGCGCTCAGCAGCCATACTGAGCACGTCAACGTCGTTTATGTGCCGCTGGTACGTGCTCTGCATCTTCGTAATCCTGAGGACAAAACCCGCAATGCCGCATATCTCCAGGATGATCTCAGCATCTTCTTTTGTGACAGGAGAATTAATGATATTCAGGATGACCGGCAACGCATCCGTCGGAAATAATCGGGAAGGAATGCAGGGACAGCACTTCATCGCTCAGCCCCATCTGAAGGATGTCCATTGCGGATTCGGTGCTGAAAGGAGACTGTTTTTCAACCAGTTCTGACAGAATGCCCGTTGCCCTCAACGTTGTTTTCTTCAGATATTCTTTCAATCTGCCCGCTGCCCTGATCGGATCAAAAACGTCGCTGTTTCTTATCAGGATGGATACGCTCTCGGTATTGAACATGAACATGATGATATCGGTAAGCACGTCAAAAATGCTCTCTGCATGCTCATCCATTTTTATGTCGGACATCAGCCTCATGATAATCTTCATGACCTTGTATCTCTTCTCATGAACCCCGGACTGATACGCGCCCTCGGCAACGAGGCTGAAGATCGAACAGATATACCGCGCCGCATAATGCAATCCTGAGAGCTCCTTTACAACAATCTCAGGATGCCAGTACTCAGGCTGGTATGCGGGCAATCCGTACAGGCGCCCTTTTCTTCTGTAGAATTTATCGAAATCCTCGACTGCGAGATACACTCCACCGCCTGAGATTACATAAATTGTCCCGTTGATGCAGAGAGGTATGAAAAAATAATACTGGTCGCCGGGCCCCTTGAAGACAGACACATCGCTTCTGTGGCTGGCCATGCTTACAGACTTCTGCATGAAATCACTGTATTCAAGGCCTCCGACAGATGACGCCCTGATTGCTGTCAGCAAACTGTTTTCATTTACCGGCGGCAGGACGGTCTCTCCCTTCCCACTGTGAAGTGAAAGAGACAGGCCTGTCAGTTTTGATAGATGGGCCTGCAGAGACGAGATATTATCAATAATAAGAAACTCCATGACGTCCTGCCATCCGAGTTTTTACTGCCTGCCGGCAGCATATTTTTTATTGTAAGTCAGGAGAATCGTTCCTTATTTGTTCTTTGTTAATTTCAGCCTTTGACAGAGTTCCCCTATGCTCTCCTTAAATACCGGATGCCTGACATGTTCCGCTATTTCACAGAGCGGATCCAAAACAAAATCTCTCCGGTGCAAGTACGGATGAGGTATCTTGAGATTCTCCTCATCCACAACAAGTTCATCGAACAGAAGGATGTCAAGGTCGATTATGCGTGGCCCCCAACGGAAGGTCTCCCCCCTCCCCATTTCCTCCTCGATATCTTTCAATGTCCTCAACAGGTCGCCCGGCTTCAGGTCTGTTTCTATCTCTATCGCCATATTGAGAAACAACGGCTGGTCTTTGACCCCCCAGGGATCTGTCTCATACAATGAGGATTCTTTCGTTATGATAATCCCTCTTTGCATGAGAAGCTCGGCAGACCGCCTGCAATTTAATCCTCTGTCCCCTAAGTTTGAGCCGATGCCGATATATACCGTGGACATTGTGCCTAAATTCCCTGCACGCGGCAAGACTTCCCCTCAATAGCGTGCAGCCCGCTCTTAATCTATAAACTGCGGCCCGTCTCTTAAAGAGTGCCCTTGATCCGCCCGACCGCTTCTTCAATCCTCCCTACCGGAGCAGTCAGTGCAAATCTTATGTATCCTTCCCCGGGCGCCCCGAACCCGTTGCCGGGGGTGGCAAGAACCCCTGCCTTGTTCAGCAGATGCGCAACGAATCTCGCTGAGTCGAACTCAGGAGGCACTTTTGCCCAGAGATAAAAGGTAGCATCAGGTTTTGTAAGGTCCATGCCGAGCCCCTTCAACCCGCTATACAGGACATCCCTTCTTTCCTTATATGTGTTCCTGATCTGAGATAATACAGCGTCCGCGGTGCCAAGCGCAACTGTGCCGGCCTCCTGTATGGCCTGGAAGACCCCGGAATCGAGGTTTGTCTTTATCTTG
Source organism: uncultured Nitrospiraceae bacterium (assembly GCA_963725545.1). Classification (GTDB taxonomy): domain Bacteria; phylum Nitrospirota; class Thermodesulfovibrionia; order Thermodesulfovibrionales; family SM23-35; genus DYFC01. The sequence continues at coordinate 85,133 of CAVRZG010000027.1, forward strand.
CCGAGTCCGGCAAGGACCTCCCTGTTCCCGACGGCAAACCCTATCCTCCATCCGGTCATATTGTATGTCTTGGACAATGAATGAAATTCGATACCCACTTCCGTGGCTCCGGGAATCTGCATAAAACTCAGAGGTCTCTTTTTGTAATATATCTCTGTATACGAGGCATCGTGGCAGACGATTATATTGTATTTCAAGGCAAACCTGATGACTTCCTTGTAGAACTCCTCTGACGCAGAGGCAGACGTGGGATTGTTAGGATAGTTGATGAACATAAGCTTTGCCTTCTGTAAGATCTTTTCAGGTATCGCCTCAAGATCGGGAAGAAAATTGTTTTCTGCCAGTCAAGGGCATTATATGGCTCTTTCCACCGGCAAAGAGTGTCCCTATGGGATAAACAGGATAGCCTGGCGACGGCACCAGGACGATATCGCCGGGGTTGACAAATGCAAGCGGAATATGGCCGATTCCCTCCTTGGACCCAATCAGAGAGAGCACCTCTGTTTTTGCATCAAGTCGCCGTCTTGAATCTCTTTTTATACCACAGCGCAACAGCCTCCCTGAAAGACAGCATACCTTCATAAGACGGATAGCGATGGTGAGAAGGGTTTTGGACCGCCTTTTGCATGGCCTGGACAATATGGGAAGGCGTCGGAATGTCGGGATCTCCGATGCTCAGGTCTATTACGTCAGCGCCCTTTGCTATTGCCTTCTGTTTCATTTTATCTATCGACGCAAAAAGATACGGCGGAAGATGCTTGATCCTGGAAGCTAATTCGACAGAAACCTTCTTTTTCAAACCGACCTCCTGTTTCTTAGTTTGTATATTATATACTATCTTTCAGCTACTTAAAGAAAATAATAAAGTTTGAAGGAATTTCTCGATATATAATCATTGGCTGTATGAAATACCCGAAAGCGGCGGGGTCGGAGAAGAGATTGAACTGGCTGCTATTTCTGCGGGAGATATCTTCGGCAGAGGTGGCTTAACTAACCGGAAAATCGAGGACACTCAAAAAGATAAAGTCGGCCATAGTAAAATAGGGCACTGAATAATATTTCAGTGCCCTTAGCTCATATTTCAGGAAAAATTATTTTTCAGGCTCAGTCTTCTTCTCAGCCTTCTTTGCTGCCTTCTTTGCAGGCGCTTTCTTCTCTCAGCTGCCTTAATGGCAACGCTCTTTGCTACCATCTTGCCGTCAGCCTCTGAAAACTTTACTGTTACCTTGTCACCAACCTTAACGTCGGCGATGGCCTTCTTCTCTTTGCCCATCATGATCTTTGTCTTGTCGTCAGCGGTAACGGTGGTTTCACCCTTCTTGGCTTTTACGGTAATGGTATTGGCCTTTGCATCAACTGCTGCAACTTCACCGGTCACCTGCTTGATCTTTACAGGGGCCTTCTTCTCTTCCATTGCAGGGGCTTTCTTCTCCGCCATTGCAGGGGCTTTCTTCTCTGCTGCCTTATCGGCTGCGAAGGAAAGACCTGCGAAGGAAACAACCAATACGAGAGATACGATAATCGCTAATACTTTCTTCATCCAAATCACCTCCTTTCATTTTTGAGATATGCAAAACATTAAACTAATTTTTTTATTGTAGCCGACTATAGTTAGCAAAAGGCTTGCCACTCAAAAAAAGCAGATAAATCAAGGCGGGAAGTCCGGCGGGTGTTCCTTATTTAGGGAAGGGTTTCCTTTTTTGGGGAATTCATATTGAGCTTTTCCCACCTGTACCAGAAGGTCTTATAGCTCATGCCTAACAGCTTTGCAGCCTTTGCCGCTACGCCGTTTGATCTCTGCATGGCCTTCTTCAGGAGGTCCTGTTCGAGTTCTTCAAGATTGACCCCCTCCTCGGGAAGCTCAAATTCAGCTATGCCCGTACCCTGCAAAAACCTCAGTTCGCTCTTAATGTCGTTGAGACTTATATTCTGTGTTTCACACATGATAATGGCGCGTTCCGTGACAGCTTCAAGTTGCCTTATATTGCCCGGCCAGTGATATTCCCTGAGAGCCTTCATAGCGCCGTCTTCGATGCCCTTTATTCTTTTCCCGAATTCACGGTTATATTTCTTGATAAAGAACGTTACAAGCTCGGGGATATCTTCTCTCCTCTCGCGAAGCGGCGGAAGATTGATCGTGATCACCTTCAGCCGGTAGTAAAGGTCTTCCCTGAAGGACTTGTTCATGATCGCCTTTTCAAGGTCTTTGTTAGTGGCAGCTATAATCCGCACATTGACCTTTATGCTCTCACTGCTGCCGACTCTTCGGATCTCTTTATCCTGAAGGACCCGAAGGATCTTCGATTGGGTCAGGGCCGGCAGGTCGCCTACTTCGTCGAGGAATATCGTGCCTGCATTTGCCGATTCGAATAACCCGATATTGCGGGAAATCGCTCCTGTAAACGCCCCTGGTTCGTGGCCGAACAGCTCGCTCTCTATCAGGTTTTCCGGTATGGCAGCGCAGTTTACCGCAATGAAAGGTCTTGTACGCCTGGGGCCGTTATAGTGGATCGCCCTTGCAGCAAGTTCTTTGCCGGTGCCGCTTTCCCCGAGTATAAGGACGTTGACGCTGCTCGACGTGACTTTTTTCATGACCTCGACTGCTTCCACCATTTTCTGCGAATGTCCGATTATGCCCTCGATCGCAAACCTGCCGAAAAGGTCTTTCTGAAGACGCAGGTTTTCCTTCTGCAGATCGACCCTCTCAACCGCCCTTCTTATCGTGATCAGAAGCACTTCCTTATCAAGCGGTTTTGTGAGGTAGTCGAAGGCGCCTTTCTTGATCGCCTCAACTGCCGAAGAGATCGTCCCGTATGCGGTCATGACAATCGCGGTCGGCTCAAACGGCTCGTTCGGAAGGGACTCTATCAATTCTATCCCGTCCATGCCTTCCATCTTAAGATCGGTCAGGACTACATCGGGTTTCACCTCTATTAACAACCCTGAGACCGTCCACAGCCGATGGAGCGGTATGTGTCTCATACCCTTCGTCATCGAGTATCGTCTTGAGGATATCCCTCTGCAAAGGCTCATCATCAACAACAAGAATAACAGCCATCAAATCCTCCGCCTGATAAAGCAATAACCGACACTATCCGGTTATTATTATTTATTGGTTATTCTCGTTTATGGGCAACGATATCGTCATGATACTGCCCTCTCCTTCCGTACTCTGGAAATCCGCCTTGCCGCCGTGCTCTTCGACGACCCTCTTTGTCATGGCAAGCCCGAGGCCGAGGCCGGTGCTTTTTGTAGAGAAGAAAGGATCGAACAGTTTCTCCATATTCTCTTTTGAAACGCCCGACGCCGGTGTCTTCAACAACTATATACGCTTTCCCGTTGGATGTCTTCGTGAGCACTGTCAGGTCGCCGCCTGCCGGCATCGCCTGAAAAGCATTCAGGATAATATTAAAGATGCATGTTTTGATCAGTTCAGGGTCCACCGAGAGTTTTGGAATATTGCCGTCCTGTAGTTTATTCTTATGCTGTCTTTTTCCGCCTTGGCCCTCACAAGTTCGAGTACCTCACTGATGAGATCGCCCATATCAATGACCTGCAGGCTCAAACGCATCGGCTTTCCGTATTCAAGGAAATCTCCCACCAGTTTGTTCAGCCGCTGTATTTCGTGCTTTATGCTGACGATGAGAGTCTCGAACCGGGCCTTCTCTTCATCTTCCCGAGGCATATATTTTTTCTTGAGATGGTCTATCGAAAGGCTGATAAAGTTAAGCGGGTTCCGTATCTCATGGGCAATACCTTTTGCCAGCTGCGCTATCCCTGAAAGGTGTTCGGCCTCGCGCAATTTTTCTTCAAGCTCTCGTTCTTCCCTCAGCTTCTGGACCATATAATTGAAACTGTGAGTCAGTTCACCTATCTCGTCTGTCCTGTCTGTTTTCAGTTCTAACGACAGATCCCCGGCTGCTACGCTCCGCGCAGCGTTCACAACATTATGAATCGGTTTTGTATACATCAATGAGAGGAATACGGCAAGGATAATGCCGATTCCGAAAACCACCGAGGTCGCGACGACCCTCTTTATTGCATGACTTTTCAGGATCTCGGAGAAGTCCTCGATGTTTATTTTCAGGTGGATATAGCCGTAATGCTCGTTTCCTGCAACTACCGGCAGGATGACATTATAGACCTTGCCTTCTTTTGAAACCGGTTCGCCGAGTTCCGCCTTTATGATTCGCTCTTTCTTCGTCGGCTCCAACCTGTTCGCCGATTTTTGTAAGGTTTGTGCTCGCAACAATCTCGTCAGCCGGGCTGATGATAGAGATTTCTTTCACACCCTTTGCATTGAGCTTCTTCAGATACGTCTGCAGCCTCATCTGGTCTGTGCTTCCCTTGCTGGTGACCTCTTCCATCCCCACCTGAATCGCCTTGGAAAGCTCTGCCGTCTGGCTTTCGAGTTGGTTTAGTAACGCCTTTTCAGACTGTGAATAAAGAAACATGAGAATAGATATCACAGTAAGACTGAGGAGAAGCATCATGCCGATGAGTTTCTTATTCAGGGAGATACTTAGGAAATAATCTTTTATGGACATAATTGTTATTTTATATGCGATGCCCATCCATTAGTCAACTTATTAAGCCGGGGGATCGACAGAATTCAGCAAGGATGGGACACCTGCTCATGGTGTCTTGCGAAGCAGTGAAGCAATCCTGTTTTTGATATGAGATTGCCACGCCCAATAAAACCGGGCTCACAATGACACACTAACCCCGGTTGCCGTCGCCGATTCTTAGACAATAAGAATATCGACGGAGCTGAAATCCCGTGCAATGATATTCCCTGATTTCTTGACTTCCATAAACTATTGGAGGTTGACAGGACTAAGGGGTAAAATGTTATTTTATAAATTCTTATAGGCGCGTAGCTCAGTGGGAGAGCGCTTCCTTGACACGGAAGAGGTCAGGGGTTCAATACCCCTCGCGCCTACCATATAAATCAAAGACTTACCAGTCTTTACCTTCAAAGTTATCCCCCAAATTGTGCTAATCTGAAACATTCACCTCCGAGAATTGCATTAACCGAGCATATATGAAGAACCCTGCGGCAAAGACCGCAGGGTATCTTAACGTATGGAATTATTTCTTTATATTCGCTCGCTAACCCCGCGGCAAGCCGAACGGGGAGTGCACTCGCTATCCGTTTCAAAATGATTGTCTTAACATTCTTTCCACATCGTCCTCATCATTTTCTGATAAGTTTGACGTATAATAATAGAAAATAGTTACTTTAAAGGAGAGCTGATAGTGTCCATTATCACAATTTCGCGAGGTTCTTATAGCAAAGGGAAAGAAATAGCAGAAAAAGTAGCTCAAAACTTGGGCTATGAATGCATTGCAAGAGATGCCATTATCGAGTCATCAAAAGAATTTAATATTCCGGAAATCAAACTGATTCGGGCGATTCACGATGCCCCTTCCATTTTGGACAAATTTAACTATTCCAAGGAAAGATATCTGGCCTATTTGCATGTTACCATGTTGGAGCATTTTCAAAAGGATAATGTGGTCTATCATGGTCTTGCCGGCCATTTCTTCATAGAAAATCTTTCAAATGTGCTTAAGGTGAGAATTATCGCTGATATGAAAAATCGTGTGAAACTCGAGATGGCGCGAGAGAACATATCAGAAAGAGAGGCATTGCGTCTCCTGAAAAATGATGACAAGGAGAGGCGTAAATGGTGCAAATATATATACGGAATTGATAAATGGGACCCCAGTCTCTATGATCTGGTTATTCACATTAAGAAGATTACAGTAGAGAATGCAGTAGATATTATCTGTAATACTGTCAGATTAGAGCAATTCAGAGCAACTCCGGAATCACAAAAAGCTCTGGATAACATGTTGGTTGCTGCAAGAGTTAAGGTTTTATTAATAGATATGAAACCGGACATTGAAGTGGTTGCTGAGGATGGCACTGTCTCAATAAAAGCCAAAAGCAGACATTTCAAAGATGAAAACATGATTGCCGAAATTGAGCAACTCGCCAAAAGCGTTCCCGGAGTAAAAACCGTTGAAATTCAGTTATATGCTCATTTACGTGATTAAAGATTCCGAAATCTCAATACAGCAAAAGGTCGAGTATCTAGTGTAGGCGACATAAATCCCTTTACATAGAAGCCCTGTTGAAAAAATCTATTTGTCGTCATTCGCTTAAGGCGCCTACTGTTGGCCCGAGGTAGCAATCGGGAATCCACTGTCTCTAAAAACAAAGAAGCAATGGATTCCCGCTTAAAGACTGCGGGAATGACGACTCAAAACACTTGAAACATATGTAAAGAAGCGTTGGACGCACTACACTAGCCTGTGTGCAACACTGCAAGATGTTCTGTTGTATCTGTGGGAGATAGAGGTTTAAAGTTTATTTCCTCAAATCGTCCAATGTTTCCTCAAAAGAGGAATAGAAACAGGGTTGCTCGTTTCTAACATCTTGAATTCATTAGAAAGTTAGATTGGTACGGATATTGCATTTCATCAGGGTAGTTAATTCTACAGGAAAGGTGGTGAAAAAGATGAAAAAAGTTATAGCGCTTATGACAGCAATCCTTTTCGTGCTTGGTATTTCAGTCGTTTCTTTCGCAGCCGAAACAGCGAAGACTGGGACTACAGCTGCGAAGGCAGCCGAAGAAAAGGCAGCAGCTAAGAAGATGACTGCCGAAGAAAAGGCAGCAGCTGAGAAGAAGGCAGCCGAAGAAAAGGCAGCAGCTAAGAAAATGACTGCTAAAGAAAAGGCAGCAGCTAAGAAAATGGCAGCCAAGGAAAAGGCAGCAGCTAAGAAGATGGCGGCCGAAGAAAAGGCAGCAGCTAAGAAGATGACTGCCGGGGCAGCAGCTGAGAAGATGACTGCCGAGGAAAAGGCAGCAGCTGAGAAGAAGGCGGCCGAAGAAAAGGCAGCAGCTAAGAAAATGACTGCTAAAGAAAAAGCAGCAGCTAAGAAGATGGCAGCCAAAGAAAAGGCAGCAGCTAAGAAGAAAGCAGCCGAAGAAAAAGCAGCTGCAGAGAAGCCAGCACCTCAGAAATAATTAGTTTTCAGAAGCGGGGTAACGATCAAATTATCGTTGCCCCGCTTTTTTGTCTTCAAACGCAAGTTTCACAGCAGACAATGCGTGACACATTATGAATGACATTCTTGCAATAGCGACTCTTATGTTCTGGCCGATAATCCCGCTCTTCTGGATACCCGTTCATATGGCAACGGGTTTGTTCAAAAGGCTCGGTCTTTTTGCGTACATATTGCCTTCAGTGACGTGGGTGCCCGTCGCATTCCTTATTTATAGCAACAGGGCTTTCCTGCTCCAGTCACGGATGGATTTGCCTCTTGTATTGAATGTATCAGGGTACCCCTTGTTCGTAATCGGCATATCTCTGCATATATGGACCGCAATATTGCTCGGCGGACTGGGGATCGTAGGAGCGCCTGAGATTTTTTCGAAGATCAGGTCCGATCTTGTGAGAAAGGGGCCGTTTTCAGTAGTGAGGCACCCAACGTATCTTGCCCATACACTCATATTCACAGGTGTCTTCCTCATAACTGAGGTATTAGCTGTAGGCATTGTCGCGGTCGTAGACTTTATCGTTGTAAATACAATTATTATTCCTTTCGAAGAAAAGGAATTATTGAGCCGTTTTGGTACGGAGTACGAATTGTATAAGAAACAGGTGCCGGCGCGTTTCTTTCCGCATGTTTTTAGGTGATAGACTGAATCATACCTGTCCTAAACAGATATTTAGACCTCCGGAGAATAAGGTATATGGCTTAATTTCTGAAGCAAAATCACGGGCAACCTTGAGGAGACCGAAGACGAAGCGGAGGTCTCAGCTCCAAATCGTGCATTAACATTGAAGTCGGATAAAGGTTTGAACAAAAACGCACGCAGTCTTTTTGGTTCAGAAATTGAGTCATATACCTTTCCGCCAATATTTTGGACAGCAATTTGAGACTGAATATTATGCATTAAACAAGTCTCGTCGCTTTTAATCTCGAACGCTTTCTGGATTTGTCATGTCTGCCCCACATTTTATGCAACTGACAAGGCAGTCTCTGTGGTATAATTTTTCAATAGAAATGGAGCAATAATGTACTTCATTGGTCTTGACGCAGGATCGGTGAGTGTAAAGCTTGTTGTACTTGACTCCGGGGGGAACAAGCTTTGTGGATATTATGAAAGACATAAAGGACTTCCACTCCCTGTCGCCCTGAAACTGCTGAAAAAAGTCGTTCAATCAGGAGGACTTGGAGAGAAAAGATGGTCCGGGGACACTGTCGCTCTCTCGCCCTCTTCTTATTCACTTTCCATAACCGGCTCAGCCGGAAGGCTGATCGCCTCCATCCTCGGAAGCGAGCCTGTTAATGAGATTGTCGCGCAGGCATATTCCACGCGCAGACTTTTCCCTCATATAAGAACAATAATTGAGATGGGCGGAGAGGATTCCAAGCTCATCTTGCTGGGGAAGGAAGACCGTTCTGTAAAGGATTTTTCCATGAATTCCGTCTGCGCTGCCGGAACAGGCTCATTTCTCGACCAGCAGGCTGAGCGGCTCAGGCTGACCATAGAGGAATTCAGCGAACTTGCGCTCAAATCCGGAAAACCCCCGAGGATCGCGGGAAGGTGCAGTGTCTTTGCAAAGTCGGACATGATCCATCTGCAACAGATCGCGACCCCTGTGGAAGATATAGTGGCGGGTCTCTGCTTTGCGGTCGCCCGGAATTTCAGGGGCTCCATATCAAGGGGGAGAAAAATAATTCCTCCTGTATCCTTCCAGGGAGGAGTGGCGGCAAACAAAGGATTGGTCAGGGCTTTTAAGGAGATCTTCGGGCTCGAAGAGTTGTTTGTGCCTGAGGACCATGCATTGATGGGCGCTCTCGGCGCGGCATTAAAGAGTATCGACGAAGGGGCTACAGGGACTTTTGACATATCACTGCTTGAAGAATTTGTGATCTCCTCAAAACCTGCGGAAGAAGGATATGAACCATTAATTGACGCGGAGAATCCTTCTTCATACGTCCCTCCTCCATCATCCGCCGTCCCTCATCCTCAATCCTCCAAAAAAATCATATCTTACCTCGGCATAGACATCGGCTCCATCAGCACCAACCTCGCTGTCGTCGATGAGACGGGAAATCTTCTTGCAAAGAGATACCTCATGACAGCGGGAAGACCGATAGAGGCAGTTATGCTGGGGTTATCAGAGATAGGCGATGAGATCGGAGACCGGGTGCAGATCATGGGGGTCGGGACAACCGGTTCCGGCAGGTACATGATTGCCGACTATGTCGGAGCTGATATCGTGAAAAATGAGATCACGGCACAGGCGACCGCAGCCGCGTTTATCGATAAGAATGTTGATACCATCTTCGAGATAGGCGGCCAGGACTCAAAATTTATATCCCTGCAGAACGGCATCATTGTTGATTTTGAAATGAACAAGGCCTGTGCTGCGGGAACAGGTTCTTTTCTGGAAGAACAGGCGGAAAAGCTGAACATCTCGATCAAAGGAGAATTTCAGGAACGGGCCTTTTCTGCAAAGAACCCTTGCAGGCTTGGCGAGAGGTGCACTGTTTTTATGGAAAATTCTCTCATCTCAAATCTTCAGAAGGGCGCTGACAAGAATGACCTTCTCGCAGGTCTCGCATATTCCATCGTGCAGAATTATATCAACAAGGTAGTTGCCGGCAAGAAAATCGGCGACAATATCTTCTTCCAGGGCGGAGTGGCCTTTAACAAATCCGTTGCAGCCGCCTTCAGAAAATATCTCGGCAGAAAGATAACCATACCACCGAACCATGATGTTACAGGCGCCATTGGCATGGCTCTGATAGCAAGAGACCATTACAGATCTGTCTCACCCGCCCGCAAGACGTCTTTTAAGGGTTTTGCATTGTCAAAGCGGCCTTATGAAGTATCGTCCTTTGAGTGCAAAGGCTGTCCGAATGTCTGTGAGATAAACAGGGTGAAGATAACCGGCGAAAAAGGCTTTCTCTTCTATGGAGGCAGATGCGAGAAATACGATGTAAAGAAGAAAAAGGCATCGGGCATCCCCGACCTTTTTGCATTCAGAGAGGAAATGCTCTGGAAGGAACACCTCGAAAGGGTCGGCGCAAAGCCCAGGGCTCTCAGCCCGGAGATAAAAAAAGGATCGGCATCCCTTATATCTTCTTCTTCCACGACTATCTGCCTTTCTGGACGACACTTCTTTGGGAACTCGGGTTTGATGTCGAGGTATCCCCGAAGACGAACAGACAGATTAGTCAATCTCGGGCTGGAACGTGTGCTTTCAGAGGCATGTTTTCCTGTTAAGGTTGCACACGGCCATGTCCAGTACCTGGTACAGGAGCAGGTTGACGCCGTCTTCATGCCGAGCTTTATTAATCTGAATACACCTGAGGAACCCATGGACAGAGGACTTGCCTGCCCTTATACACAGACCATACCCTACATTTCGAAGATCGCCTTCGAGGGCATCAGGACCATCACCCCGGTGATAGATATGAGGACTGGGGAAGAAATTCCTGATAACAGAACTTGCCAGGGCATTCAAACCGTTTGGCATGAAGAAATCAAGGATCCAGGAGGCAATCCCCGTTGCTGAGCAGGCTCAGCGCGAATTTGATGGCGCTATAAAAGCAAAAGGCAGTGAGGTCTTGAATCACCTTCAGGAAAAACGATCGTCATCATCGGAAGGTCTTATAATGCCCTTGACAGCGGCGTAAATCTTGAACTCCCGAGAAAACTTGCAGACCTCGGGGTCCTCTCAATTCCTTTTGATTTCCTCCCTCTGGATAGCTATTCAATAGATCGGGAATGGCCTAATATGTACTGGAGGTCGGGGCAGAGGATACTGAAGGCTGCAAGATTCGTCCGGGACACAGAAGACTTCTACCCGATATACATCGGCAATTTTCTTGTGCGGACCTGATTCCTTCATCCTGAAATACTTCAAAAAAGAGATGGGCGACAAACCTTTTCTCCATATTGAGATAGATGAGCACAGCGCCGACGCAGGGGCCATTACGAGATGCGAGGCATTTATGGACAGCATACGGAACCGGAACGATATCCGGGAACCGGAAGAGCCGGATAAAGAAACGGGAGTATTTCAACCCGTCACACTTTGCTTCCCGTGCTTCCACCTGGACGATCTACGTCCCCCGCATGTCGGACCATGCCTTCGCTCTTGCAGCTGCATTCGAGCACTGCGGATTAAAAGCAGAAGTACTTCCCGAGTCGGACAAAAAGACAACAGACATCGGAAGAAAATATGTATCCGGCAAAGAATGCTATCCATGCACTGTCACTACAGGCGATATGGTCAGAAAGGTTCTGGAGTCGGACTTCAAACCTGAGAAAAGCGCTTTTTTCATGCCTTCCGGCACCGGTCCCTGCAGATTCGGACAGTATAATGTCTTTCACAGGCTTGTGCTTGACAGCCTTGGTTATAATGATGTGCCTATATTTTCACCGAACCAGGACAACGCTTTTTACAGGGACCTCGGCATTGTCGGCAAAGATTTTACGATGCATGCATGGAAGGGCGTCATTGCGTTTGAACTTCTTGAAAAATGCCTCCATGAGACAAGACCGTATGAAAAAGGGAAAGGATCAGCAGACGAGCTGTATGCCGCCTACCACGGCAGGTTGTATCAGACATTGAGATCAAACGGCGGAAATCTCGATAAAATTCTCCTGCAGATCAAGTCCGACTTTGAAAACCTGCCCAGGCAGGGCAACAGAAAACCCCTAATAGGCGTTATCGGCGAGATATTTGTCAGGTCTCATCGATTCTCGAATGAAGACCTTGTAAGAAAGGTTGAGGCCCTTGGGGGAGAGGTCTGGCTTGCTCCGGTTGAAGAATGGATATACTATGTAAATCATATCGGATTAAAAATGGCATTGTTAAAAAAGGAAAAGTCTGCTATTATTAATTTTCTGCTGAAGAAGTTCTTTCAGAAGCGGATTGAACATAAATACGCAAAATATTTCAAGGGCTTTTTGAAAACCCTGCAGGAACCGGACACTAAGCAGATCATAGAAAAGGCTTCGCCTTATCTGCACAGTTCCTTTGAAGGAGAAGCCATTCTGAGCATAGGAAAAGCCATAGACCTTCTTGGGAAAGGGGCTTCAGGTATAATAAATGCAATGCCTTTTGGCTGCATGCCCGGCACTATAGTAACTGCTCTTTTAAGAGGGATAAACAGGGACTACGGAATCCCGTTCATCAGCATACCTTACGACGGGACAGAGTCTCTGACAACAGAGATACAGCTTGAGGCCTTCATGGATCAGGCAAAGGCATTTGATATTTCCGGAACGGTGGAACGGAGAAGCTGAGAAGCAGTGAGAACCCCTGTTTCTCGGGTTCTCCGTATCACCGATTTATACTGCAGAAGGAGGATTGATGAGTGGGAAACGTTAAGAAATGGCGTAAGAAGAAAATGAGCAAACACAAACACAGCAAGCTCAGGAAAAAGACCAAGTTCAAGAGAAGAAAGAGCAAGTAAGACTCCGGCTGCCTCTTTGCCTTGGTATAAAGATATATTCCAGAAATTTCTCATGCAACTTGATGACCCCCTTAATCCCTGTTATCATCGGAGAAAGAGGGGGTTGTTTTTTCCTGTTGACCAATCTTGCGGACAACAGGAAAATCTCGTCATCTCATAATAGTCGCGAGAAATATTTTGCAACATGAGGCAATTATCAGACATGTTTACTCCCTTTTCAACAACCGGGATAGGAAGTCTTCCACACGCCGATGCTGTCTGAGGCATGCAGGCTGGTGCTGCAGACCTTTGACATCCCGTTCTGGCCGCAGCTGCCCGCGTTGTCTTTCCGCGAGTTCATGATACCTCAGTATGCAGAGGGCATTCCTTTCCTCAAGATAGATGAGAAGAGCGAGAAGATCTGGATAGAGAGAGACAGCAGCGACGCTCTCACAAGGTTTTACGAGTCATTCGATGAGAATTCGTCCCTTCCGGTTTCCGAAGGTTTTGCGCGAGGGTCTTTATGCATTTTTAAAGACAATACAGGGCAGACATTTCAGCACTCTGAAGGGACATGTTACAGGGCCGCTCACTTTCACCCTCGGATTGAAAGACTCCGGAGGAAAACTGGTCTATTTTGATGAAGAGTTCCGCGAAATATCTCTCCTGGTGCTGAAGGCAAAGATAAAGTGGCAGATCGAAACACTGCGGCCTTTTTCCGACAATGTTATTGTCTTCATCGATGAGCCGGTCCTTTCCGCGCTTGGGAGTTCAGCTTTTCTGGGTGTAAGCACTGAAGAGGCGCTTCGCCTCTTAAAATACACATCGGATGCGATCAGAGACAACGGCGCTATCCCCGGAATCCATTGCTGCAGCAAGGCTGACTGGCCGCTGGTAATAAACAGCGGCGTTGATATCATCAGTTTTGACGCCTATGATTATCTCGAATCTATTTCTCTGTATCCTTCAGAGTTTAATGACTTTCTCAATAAAGGCGGCTATCTTGCCTGGGGCATTGTTCCGACAACTGATGCCATAAGAGATGAAAGCGCCGAATCAATAAGGCAGCGGTTCAATAATGGGCTTAAAGCTTTATCAAAATCCATTTCAACAGACCTTTTGCTATCTAAGATATTGCTGACTCCTTCCTGCGGCACAGGGTCCAGGAGCATTGAAGAGACGGAAAAGGTCTTCAGGATCCTGGCTGAATTAAAGAAGTCACTGACTGCTGATTATCCATGAAAGGCAAATTCATATCATTTGAAGGCATTGAAGGCACGGGCAAGTCAACACAGGCGAAGCTGTTGCAGCAGCACCTTCTTGACCGGGGACGTGAAGTGGTCCTTACAGAAGAGCCCGGCGGCACATTAATCAGCCTCAGGATACGTGAAATACTCCTCTCAGTCGACCATAAGAACATGAAACCCCTTACAGAACTTCTCCTCTATAATGCCGCACGCACACAGCATATTCACGAGGTTATTCTCCCGGCTGTTGACAGAGGCGCTATCGTCATAACAGACAGATTCACCGACTCAACCTATGCATATCAGGGGTATGGCAGGGGCATTGATTTCAAACTCCTGGAATCAATTGACAGGATTGCGACGGACTGCCTGCGGCCGGACCTGACGCTGCTTCTTGACCTGGACGTTGAAACGGGATTAAAGAGAAACAGGAGGATAAACAAGACAGACAGGCTCGAGCTTGAAAATGTGGAGTTTCATCAGCGTGTCAGAAGAGGGCTACCACGAGCTTGCAGCCAAAGAACCGGGGAGAATAAAGCTGATACATGCGTCAGGGAGTATACAGGAAATACAGGATATAGTCGTAAGCGTGATTGAAAACGTTTTAGGATAAGGCATTGCTATCCAGAATATTATAGGAAAGGCATATGGCTCAATTTCTGAAGCAAAATAACGGGTAACCTTGATGAGATCGAAGACGAAGCGACGGGGCATTTCAATAGTACTTCGGACAGATAGGAAAGACCGAAAAACAGGTTAAAACTTTTTTACATGCTCCACATACGAATCGTAATTGCGCCGTGTTTCAGCCATGCTGTCGCCGCCGAATTTTTCGAGGAAGGCGTCTGCTATAGTCAGGGCAACCATTGCCTCGCCGATTACTGAAGCCGCCGGCGCTGCGCAGACATCCGAACGTTCATATGCCGCCGCAATCGGTTCTTTTGTAAGAAGGTCAATGGAACGGAGAGGTTTCCTCAATGTAGGTATCGGTTTCATTGCAGCCCTCAGGATTACCGGCATCCCGTTTGTCATCCCGCCTTCAATCCCGCCGGCATTGTTTGTCTTTCTGTAAAAATCCTTTGTCGTTTTGTTATAAAAAATTTCATCCATTACTTCAGATCCGAACCTTCTTCCCATCTCAAAACCAAGACCGATCTCAACTCCCTTGATCGCCTGTATGCTCATTAATGCCTGTGCAAGTCTGCCGTCAAGTTTCCTGTCCCACTGAATATGGCTGCCCAGACCCATGGGAAGCCCTGTGACAAAGACCTCGAAAATGCCGCCCAATGAGTTGCCTTCTCTTATTGCCTTGTCAATAAGCTTAACCATGCTTTTTGATGCCTTCTCGTCAGGGCATCTGACAGGAGATCCCTCGGCTCTATTGAACAAATCAAGGAGTTCTTTTTCCTTCACCTTCTGTATGTCGATTATTGATTTCCGGTTTCCGATCTGAACAATATAACTCCCGGTCCTTACGCCGAACCCATGACAGAAATTTCTTGGCCACCGCTCCCAGTGCCACGCGCATAGCGGTTTCTCTTGCGCTTGAACGCTCAAGGATATTTCTCACATCGCGGTGGTTATACTTCAGCGCACCAGTGAGGTCCGCGTGACCCGGCCGGGGCCTGGTAACCGCCGGGATGGAACCCTCTGCCGAGGCGTCGGAGGACATGCCTTCAGCCCAGTTCTTGAAGTCTCTGTTTTCGATGAGAAGGGTAATCGGCGAACCGATGGTTTTGCCCCATCTCACGCCCGAGAGAATCTCGGCATGGTCAGACTCGATCTTCATCCTTCCGCCCCGGCCATACCCGCCCTGCCTTCTCAAGAGGTCTCTGTCGATATCATCGGAATACAGAGAGAGTCCGGAGGGTATTCCTTCGATGATTCCTGTGAGGGCTTTCCCGTGCGATTCACCTGCCGTTATATATCTCAAGACCGTCATAATGGTAAAATATCCTGTGAAAGTATACCACACTTAATTTCTTTTGTGATCAGAGATTTATGATGAATTTTATCGAGGTATCGCCACAAATGAATATAAAGACTCTGATAGGCTATGTCCTGATTCTCGGTCTTTCATTTTTTCTGCATGCGGCGAAGCCTGCAAATAATCTTTACTTCAGCACATTGCCGCTGCTGATGATCATTTATCCTATTGCCGTCGGACACAGGATCAGGTTCAATTTTTCTCTTAAAGATCTTTCACTGGGGCTTTTAATATCAGCGGCTATACTCCTGCCCTATTATCTCCTGTTCGGCGGGAACCTGAAATCCATTACTGGCTCATACGTGCTCTTTCAGCTTCTGAGTATCTCATTTCCGGAGGAATTTTTTTTCAGGGGGTTCCTTCAGGACTCAATGGGCGGGAAGTTCAAAGCAGTCCTTGTAGTCAGCATCCTCTTCTCTCTGGCACATCTGCCGAAGGCGATTTTCAGCAATGAATGGATTGTACTTCTCAGCTTTTTGCCGTCACTTGTAATGGGATGGCTTTATATGAAGACCAATAATATACTGCCCGGGACTGTGTTTCATCTGCTGGCAAATCTGATGTATGGCGTTTCATTGACCCAATAGTCAAACTCTTATAAAAATCTACCCTTCATTTTTCCTCAAGCGGGTTCAAGTTTGTAACCATACCTGTCCCAAACGGATATTACAAATCGCCGGAGAAGAGGGTATATATGGCTCGATTTCTGAAGCAAAATCACGGGCAACCTTGAGGAGACCGAAGACGAAGCGGAGGTCTCAGCTTTAGACTCTGCATTAACATTAAAATCAGAGAAAGGTTTGAGCAAAAAATAGGTAGTTTTTTGATTCGGAAATCGAGTCATATATACCTTTCCAATAATATTTTGGACAGCAATGATTCAGATTACTTTTTAAAGGTTCTTCTCGTAATCCATACAATTACCAAAGGCATAAACAAAACCAATGTATCAGCCAGTGCTGTCTGATAATTCCGGGTGCCGCCGATGGAGCAGCCGCCTCCGCCGCCTCCGCCCGATGAAACTTTCTTGGTCGTGGCGCTTGCCTCATTGGAGTAAGGCGAACTACCGAGGACACTAACTGCATTTACACGGTAGGTATATGTTGTAGCCGGAGAGAGTCCCTTATCCGGGTATGAAGTGACGTTTGCGCCGAGTGTTGCAATGACCGCATACGGAGCCGTCAGTTCCTGTTTTTCTCTCTATGCTGAACCCTGTTTCGTTAGATGACCGGTCCTGCCAGGAGAGGTTAATCTGACTTGTCGATGCCGCAGAAGCGATGAGGTCGGATGGAACTGCCGGCAGGCTTACAGCAGCATAGGCATTTACTCTTCCCCCTGAGATTGTTTTTCCCGTGAAAGACGGTTTTTTATCGACGCTGGAGAGGATGATGTCTTTCACCTGCGCATAACTGAGAGAGGGATTCACAGACCAGATCAATCCCGCAACCCCTGAGACAAAAGGGGCTGCCATGGAAGTGCCGCTCCATCCGTCTGATTCGTAGGTATAACCGTCAATGCTAATTGTCTGCCTGTTGAAGACTACATCGTCTATATAGACGCCGTCATAGTTACCGATAGAATCGGACTGCAGCCCGAACCCGAAATAGAAACTGTCGAACGTTTCAGCAGCACTGGTAAGCTCATCAGTAAAGTCCGGCACAAAATCCGGATTAATCCCGTCTCTGAAATCGGCAGAATCCCAGATTTTTCCATCCTGTGAATAGTTCATATAAAAGTAATCATCGGTGTTACGGTCAACATGCCCCTTCCATTGAAAAGAAAGCCTGTACCGGTTATTCTTGACCGATGGATTGGGGTCATGTATCCCGCCCATGAGTCTGTGTTGGAAACGTAGTTTGCACCTGGACTGTCTTCGAGACTGTTGGTTCCTCCGACGCCTGTCCCCGCAGTAATAGCCCACGTTGAATGTCGCTGCCACCTCTTGACCAGCCTAAAAGCGGAAGATCACCGGAGGCACTGTCAAAATTTTCACTATAAATGGTGACCGGATCGCCGTAAGCAAATATCGGGACTGAACTGTAGATCGTTACGCCGGGCGCAGCCAGATGAACAGACGCGCGCCATAGTTCGAAAAAAAAGCAAGAGAATCATTCTGGTCCGATGCAGCGACCGAGATTATATTCGCAAGGTTAAAGCTTGCAGGATAGAAAGGGTCGGTATCATTATTCTTCTCTTCATTCCCAGCTGCCGCAACAACAAGGACATTCTTCTGTCTCGCATAATCAATAGCATTATACAGGGTCGCCGAATAATCGTATCCGCCCCAGCTTGTATTGATGATCCGTGCGCCGTTGTCCACGGCATACTCTATCGCCTCAGCCCCCCTGGCAACATCGCCTGATCCTGTAATCCCCAGGAATCTCACAGGCATTATCTGCGCCGACCACATCACCCCGCTGCCGCCGATACCGTTATTGCCCCTTGCCGCAACAATGCCGGCCACGTGAGTGCCGTGCTGATTATAGTCAACGGGATGGCCGTCATTATTTATAAAATCCCACCCGTTGATATCATCTACAAACCCGTTATTGTCGTCGTCAACTCCGGGCAAACCGTTCAATTCCGCGGAATTCACCCAGGTATTTCCGGCCAGATCAGGATGGTCATATGCGACACCCGCATCGACGACGGCAACTATAATACCATTGGACCCTTTTGTGATATCCCAGGCATTCTGTGCATGTATGTCCGCCCCCGGCGTCCCTCCTGTCTGTCCCGTGTTATTCAGTCCCCACTGCTGGCCGTAGCCGGGATCATCCGGTATCGCCGATGTCCTGACGATATAATTCGGTTCGGCAAATTCAACATTCGGGTCACTTTGGTAGACCCGGATAGCCTCTTCTACAGACACGCTGTCAGGAAGCTTCATCTGATGTATCCCCAGATGCCTTATCTCTTTTATATTTGCCGGCTCTCAGGGAGTTGTGCAGGGCTTTAATGGCACTTGCAGAAGCCCCGGGCCTGAATTTCACGAGGACTTGACCAGGTACATATCTTGAAGAGCGGGCTTTCCCGGCAGCCGGACTTCCGCTGACGCCTACCCTGCTCAGATGCGCATCTCCGGACTGTTCAGACCTGTCCGTCCCGCTTCCCGACCCGCAAGAAATAAGACTCAGCATCGCAAAAACGATTACTAAATACCTGGCCATACTACCTCCTCGAAGAGAAATTACCTATGAAGAACACTGCGGCAAAGACCGCAGGGTATCTTAACGTATGGAATTATTTCTTTATATTCGCTCGCTATCCCCGCGACAAGCCGACGGGGAATGCACTCGCTATCCGTTTCAAGGGAATCATATAATATCCCGGAGAAATTTTAAAGGACTCAAGCCCTGCAAGAACAAATGGATTTTCAACATAGGACTTCCCGGGCATCAACTCCATAGAGATATCCATCACACCATCCCTGATGTTGCCCTTGAGCCTCGCATGGATGTCTTTACCCTGCAGGGAAAGGGATGCGATCTCAACAGTATCTCCCCGCAGATCAAGAGCACCTGTCACCTTATGAAATATATTCAGAGGCACCCTGACGCCTGAAAACTCCGCCTGCTCGAAAACAGCATCGTTTGAGACAAACTCAGCATGGCCATTGCCTTCTTTAAGACTAATCATCCCGGAAACCGTTCCTTTGCCTTTTATGCCCGCAGATTGAAGAATACCTCAGTCCCCGAGTTCGACACTTCCGAATTTGAGTTCGCCGGTCGTTCTGTTCCTCGTAAAATTTAATGTGCCGGAGACATTTCCACTGCCGACTGAACCTTTGAGCGTCATGCGGAGCTGAAGCAGGGGAAGGAACAGTGGATTTATTCGACTGCGGATGTCTTTCAATTCTCCCAATTTCTGCTCGCCGCTTTTCAGCAGCAATTCCTCTATGGCCACTGTATAGAAAAACCCCTTGCTCAGTCCGTGCACCTCAAGAAGAAAAGGACTGTCAGCGACAGAATCTTCAATGATGGTCTGAATGGAAGACTCGGGAAAAACGATCCACAACATCCAGAAAAGGACAGGTATGGCAGCGAGGACGATAAACGGAAGCTTCTTCCTCACTTCGGTTTCAGAAATGAAAGCACAAGGTTGATGTTGAGAAGGTCGGGGTTATCAAAGGATTTTTTTATGGAGGCCTTTTTGATGGTAAGGATCATGGGCGCGTTCTCAATCCGATAGAAGATATTCAGCATCTCGTTCATCGTAACCTTCTCCAGAGTAATTTCTGCCTCCTCTTCAAAGCCCTCCCTGACCTCTTTCTGCCCTGTGGCTCTCACGGTCTTAACCTTATTCTTTACCCCAATGGACCGAAAGACTTCATCTATTGCCTGGACAATACCGGTCATATTGGCCATGTTCTTCTTTGACTCAACAGCAGCGACCTTCTGCCTGAGAGTTATGAATTCATCTTTCAGGAGCGCCATCTCCCGCCGCTGCTCTTTCAGGAGCTTCAGCTCTTTCTTCGATGAAGACAGCATTTGAAGCTCCTGTTCCAATAAGGATAGAAAAAGCCAGGAGTCCGGCCAAGGCAAAGATGAACTTTTTATTCCTGAGCAGGTCCCTCAAGCTCTCTTCTCCTTTGCCGTAATAGTAAAGAGCATTTTGCCCTGAGCAGAGGATTTTGAATCGGCGATATTCACATCGTCAAAAAGTCTTCCAAAGTTGTCCTTGATCTTCTGGATATCGCCCAAAGACTGGGCCTCGCCTTTAAGGACGAGCAGTTCCTTTGTCTGTCGTGATTTCATAGAAGACAGCGGACGCTCTATCTGTCTGCGCCAGTTTCCAGAGGAGATTGAGGGGGTCGGCGCCGATGAAAAGGTCTTCCTTGCCGCTCAATTCCTTCATGTGCGATTTAAGCTGATAGAGGACGTTCATGATATTCTTATCCTGCGGGAAGAGTTCCTGGTAACTCTTGAACATCTCTCTTTTCAACGCGGCAGTTTCATTCTTCGTCGTCACGATCTGGAATAACAAATTGGCGGAAACAGCGATGCAGACAAATATCGCAAGGACTACTGTTGACCTGAGGGACTTCCTGGTCTTTTCTGCATCCTTGGTATATGTAAATTCCTCTCTCCTGAGATTTACAGAAGGATATCGCATCTCCTCCCGGGCAAGTTCTATCCTTTCATTCGCATCTATTGAAGGAAACGACAGAAGCTTCCCGGGAGAAAAATCCTTGACGATCTTCCCGAGTTCAAGCGATGTAATGAATGCAGGGTCAACCCCGCAGGAATTCAGCTTCCCGAGAATATCCCTGATGATGCTTTTTTCTATATAGACGGCAAGCACCTGATACTTGCTGTCTGTTTTGCCGACGACGATGCCGTCAATAAGCGCCTTGTCGGTCCCGCCAAGCATCATGCCTTCAAGTTCAAACGGAAGCACTTCCCTGATTCTTTCCCTGCCTGAGAAAGGGAGTTCCAGAACCCTGAAATTCAGCATGCCGACAGGCAGACTCAGGAATGCGTCCTCAATGCCGCCAGGCATCGTATCAGGCACGAAATCATATTTCTCGGGCAAAGGATAGTCTCTGCTGTCTTTCAGCTCATATCGTCCCTGTCGGACATCAAAGACATACGTGTTTAATCTATTATCCGTTATGTCGATAAAAAGAGCCTTGGCCATCAGTATTCCTTCCAGTAGCGGACCATATTTGATGTTGTGTCCAGAACAGTTTCTATCACCCTCTTCACCCCTTCGGATGAGGCTGTGGATTTGATCAAAAAAGTGAATTGTCCATCAGTCAGTATACCGTTCAGACGCCATAATCGTACCTGCAATCGGGTTCCAATCCAGTTGACGTCCTTAAAAGGCATGCTTTTTCTGTTTCGATTATTCTCTTTGCAGTCTCTTCAGATATGTCATCTGACAAACTCATCAAAACCGGGTTTCGGCCCTGTTAACATTCACGATGAGGTTATCTCGTTTTCATTGACAGTGACATATGGCAATAATTTATCATAATCCTCTCTACTTATGCCATGTATCAGCAAGAGTTCATCCACACTGTCGAGTGGTCCATTTTTTGCGCCTGCTTCCGAATCAGACAGCCTTGCCTCGCTGTTCCTGTCTATCCAGTCCACTACACGGTCTGCTATCTTCACATCCAGTGCAAGAGCATCGAGAAGTCTTTTAAAACAATTGTAAGGACTGTTCTGGATCGGTCTCATCCAGAATATCCATTACTCGGGGACTATAGCATTTAGATTGAATTTAGCGTCTCTCATCCTCTATTCTTAGCGTAATAATCCCATTGAAATCCTCAAAGGGATTCTCGACCGGCATCTCAATAGATTCGGTGTATTCGGAAACAAGATCTTTGTTTTGTAACAATTTAGCCGCCATAGTTACGCCCGATTTAGCCATCACCGATAGCCTCTGGGAATCACGCCAGTTGTAGAGATCATTCGTGCCGGTATATACTCCATAAGAGAATTCAACCACCATGGCCGTGAGCAAGACAAGTGCGAGAAGGACTACAACAAGCGCAACTCCCTGCTGGTTATGAACACTCCTCAGCGGAGAGCCTTTTGAAGATAAAATCCCCCTCAATCCCCCTTTGCCAAAGTGGGATATTTTACAGCCTGCTTGGAATCCTCCACTGCTTGGGCAAAATTCCGGAATTGATCCCCCTCTTTGGCAAAGAGGGGTTAGGGGAGATTTTTCAAAATATCCTTTCATATCGCCTTTCCATACATAGGCCTCGAAATATCAGAGAGGGTCACCTTCTTCCCATGAATCATTACCGAGAGGCTGATCTTTATCTCTTCAGGGCACTTCTTTGTAACTGACGTGTCCCAGGTCTTCACCCATGCGTCATTATATTTCGCCTCGATAGAAAATTCTTCGAGATCATCGATAATATCGGTCCCTTCATTCTCTTCTGTTGCCGAATGCTGCACCTATCTTCTTGAACAGGATTTGCTTCTTGTCCTTCTCTTCAACGTAATATGAGATCTTCGACAGGCCGGGCATAAGGGTGGTGAAAGCCGTAAAGTCGAGTTGTGTAGCCTGCTTTCCATAGTTGTCCTTGTCAACAATCTTCAAAAAAGTGTCCTCTCTGGTCTCCTTATAATACAAGGCGTCGAGTTCTCTCCTCAGTATATCAATTGCCCTCCGGGATTCCTGCAACTTTGTCATGGATTCATCCATCCCCTCCATGGCCCTGTTGCTCAGGAAGAAGGTGCTGTATATAGCTCCAAGTACAATGGAGAGGATGGCAACAGCGATGAGGACTTCGAGAAGGGTAAAACCTTTCTCAAGGATGAAGGATGCCTTGCGAAGGATGAGGGATGAAGGATGAAGGATGAAAAACAACCTGCCCCTTTTGAAAAGCTGTTCTTTTCTTCTGCCGTTTCTTCTTAATTCATCCCTCATAATTCATCCTTATTTGTTAATTCATCCTTGTTCTTTATTTGATTATAAACTCATTGAGTTTTACCTCTTCGTTTCCTGCACTTACAACAACCGTTATTTCGTTCACCCCGGGATAAGGCGAATCTTTGACAGCAGTTTCGTACGTATAGGCTTCATACGGCGAGTCAAATTGTCCCTTTTTGCTCTCCGGCTTTTTTTCCAGTTCGGTCAGAGTACTTTTCGCCAGGAGTGTAGCTATCGTTACAGTCTCCTGTCTTCCGACAATACCCAGTTGATAATTCACCGTATATATGAGGGTGACCAGAAGTCCGCTGATAATCGCAAGAGCGACAAGCACTTCAAGAAGGGTAAAACCCTTTTCTTCCTCTTTCATCCTCATAATCATCCTTCATCCTTGTCTCATCCTTTATTTTGACCTTCCCGCTCAAGTGGTTCAGTGTGACGGAGATAGAATGGTTGTCCCTGCTCAAGTGAATAACGAGATTCTGTCTTATACCGAGAGGCTCAAAGAATACAATTAATTCGCCCCTTGTAACCGTTCCATTAGACTGTGTGGTAACGGCTGACAGGTCTTCAACCAAGCGCTCCTTTTCACCTTCCGGACCTTTCCAGAAAATAATATTCTTATCGAGATCGAATTTCAGAGCAAACGTCTCTTTTCTCGAAGAAGCGCTGTCATTCAGATACCTGAGAACCGAAGCCGTTTCTCTTGCCTCGGATTTCAGCTTGTTATCTCCAAACACTCCAAACGACGGCATTACAAGGGCAAGGACAAGGGATACGATGAACAATGCGACAATGAGTTCAAGCAGGGAAAAACCCTTACTGGAATTGCAAAGCCGCTCCTTCCACGCCTTGCAAAGGATGGGATTTTTGATCTTTGGTAACCTTAACTGAAGGGTTTCGTACTTAGTTGGCAACACCTGGATCCCCGGGTCCCTCCAAAAAGACGGCGGGCAAGCAAGACCGAGGATGACAAACTTGAATGGTCCTCCTTCTCTGTCATTCCCGCAGGTCTTAAGCGGGAATCCATTTAGTCTGATGAGCATTTCAATTTTCTTCGAATAAACCCGATTTCTTTCTTTTCTTATTGCATATTCCAGCTCACTATATCCGCATCCTTCCCTTCTCCACCTTCTTTTGCGTCCGCGCCAAGACTCACGATGTCAAAATCTCCGTGGAGTCCCGGACTGATATAAATATAAGGATTTCCCCACGGGTCAGAGGGAATCTGCTTCTGCTCAAGGTATCCGCCCTCCCTGTATTTCTGAGGTATCTGTCCTGTTGTGGGCTGCTCAACAAGGGCGGCAAGTCCCTGCTCAGTAGACGGATAGAACGCGTTGTCGAGCTTGAATAGCTTGAGTGCGGTCTCGAAATTCTTGATCTGCACCTTTGCCTCTGCTATGCGGGCATCATCCGTCCTCCCGATAATCTTGGGCGCAACAATAGCAGCAAGAAGACCGAGGATAAAGACGACAACGATGATTTCGAGAAGTGTAAACCCCGCCCTTCCGGAAATGCTCTTTGTGAATTGCATGTCGCAAATTTTATTTTTTCTTAACTTTGCATTGATAATTGCTAATTGATAATTTTGCATTTCTTTATCCTCCGAAATTATTTTATCAATTGATTCAACTGGAATATAGGCAGGAGGACCGCCAGCACAATAAGGCCGACAATTATCCCCATGCACAGGATCATTACAGGTTCGAGGAGAGCCAAGGCTTTCTGGACCCGCCTCGAAAATTCTTCCTCATAGGCATCGGCAGCTTTAGCCAGGACTCCGGAGAGCTGACCGCTCTTTTCTCCTGTGGAGATCAACTGAAGAAGCACAGGCGGGAACCCTTCCAGGGAAGATGAAAGCCGTGCGCCCTCTGAGACTCTTTTCCCGCATTCAATGACCTTTGTCTCTATCACCTTGTTGCCCACTGACTTTGCTGCAAGTTCGAGGGCCCTCAAGACCGGCAGGCCGCCTTCAAGCAGAAAACTCAGGGTCCTTGCAAAGCGTCCGAAATAGAGGCTTTGGAAGACGTTGCCAGGCAGACGCATTATCAGCCCATCGATAAACAATCTCCTGCTCTCCCTGATTCTCTTTAACCAGAATATGCCGCCCGCGATTATCCCTGCAAGCAGCCACCAGTATTTCTGAAAAATGTTACTGACGAAGATGAGTACAACGGTGATGAAAGGGAGGGCGCTCTGGGTGTCCCTGAATATCTTCGTTATCTTCGGCACAACAAAGACAAATAGAAATGACAGGACTATAAACCCGATGCAGATCATAAACATGGGATAGATCATCGCTGTCCTTACTTTTGATCTCAGATTCTCCTGCGACTCGAGAAAATCGGCGAGACGGCCCAGAACAGTGTCGAGGGTCCCGCTTGCCTCTCCTGCAGCAACCATATTGACATAGAAGACAGGGAAGATCTTGCCGTAGGCTTCAAGCGCCTTTGAGAGGCTTGAGCCGCCGGAGACACTCTCCTTTATATTTACCAGGACATTCTTCCATAGTCCCTTCTGTTCTTCGGAGACTGAGGTTAACGCTTCCATCAAGGTCACTCCTGATGAAAGCATCGTTGACATCTGCCGTGTTATGGATGGAAGGAGAGATGCTTCATGCCCCTGTGAGAGGCCGAACCGTCTTTTGTATGCTGCTTCAGCCACGCTCTTCGGATAGAGACCTGATTCTTTGAGACGCACAGCCGCATCCCTCTGACTGTTGGC
Source organism: uncultured Nitrospiraceae bacterium (assembly GCA_963725545.1). GTDB lineage: Bacteria > Nitrospirota > Thermodesulfovibrionia > Thermodesulfovibrionales > SM23-35 > DYFC01. The sequence goes on from CAVRZG010000027.1 coordinate 110,979, forward strand.
CTCGATGGTGCCGGCGACCTCAGCGCCGTCTGTCCTGTAACCCCTATACTGAAATATCGGCATATTTATTAGGCAATACGGTGTACGAAAAATCCCCTCCTTGGCAAGGAGGGGATGGGGTGGCTTTATTACAATTCATCAAAACCTCTCCAACCTCCCCTTGCAAAGGGGAGGATATTGAACAACCGTACGTCAGGACTATATTCATTTTGCATTCTACATTGATAATTTTGATTTTCATATTTCCACTGTATCTTTCTGCGTCACCCTCAACACTTCTTCTACAGTCGTAATTCCCTTAAGCGCTTTTTCAAGTCCGTCTGTTCTCAGTGTTTTCATGCCCTTGGAGACCGCGTGGTTCTTAATGGTCTGCGAATCGGTTTTCTCCGAAATCATCGAACGGATTTCGTTGTCTATGACAAGCAATTCAAAGATGCCTGTCCTGCCGAGGTAACCTTTGCCGATACACTTTTCGCAGCCTTTGCCCCTGTATAAAAGAAAGGGTGCAGGCTGATGTGCAAAGGATGAAAAATATGCTTTTTCGACATCCGAAGGGCCATAAGCCTCTTTGCAATCCGGACAAATCGTCCTCACAAGCCTCTGCGCAAGGACAACTGTAAGTGATGATGCCACAAGGAAAGGCTCAATGCCCATATCTATAAGCCTGATAATAGCGCTTGGAGAATCATTAGTATGAAGGGTGCTAAGTACCAGATGTCCGGTTAGAGACGCCTGCATCGCAATTACAGCGGTCTCAAGGTCCCTGATCTCGCCGACCATGATAACATCAGGGTCCTGTCTAAGTATCGACCTCAGCCCTGAAGCAAAGGTCAGTCCTATTTTGGGGTTTACATGGACCTGCCCTATCCCTTTTAACTGGTATTCTATCGGGTCCTCAACAGTTATGATATTCTTTTCTTCCGTATGGACCCTGTTCAGCGCTCCGTAAAGAGTTGTTGTTTTCCCGCTTCCTGTCGGTCCGGTAACAAGGATGATCCCATCCGGTCTCTGAAGGTATTCTTCAAGCCTCGTTTCATCTTCCTTGCCGAACCCCACTTCCCATAACCCGAGAAGTCCCTGCTTCCTGTCCAGCAGCCTCAGGACCGCCCTCTCGCCATGAGTTGTAGGGATTACCGAGACCCTGATATCAATATCGCGTCCGCCGAGCAGCAATCTTATTCTGCCGTCCTGGGGAAGCCGCTTTTCAGCGATATCAAGATTCGACATGATCTTGATCCTGCTTATGAGGGCGTCCTGAATGATCTTGGGAGGCGTCAGAACGCGGTGCAATACGCCGTCTACTCTGAGCCTGACATCAAGCTCCTTTTCATATGGCTCTATATGGATATCACTTGCCCTCTCTTTTACCGCCTGCAAAAGGAGCGCATTGAGAAGTCTGATGATAGGCGCCTCTTCAGTCAATTCAAGAAGGTCTTTAGGCGCCTCAAATTCCGTGGCAACCGATGAAAGGTCTTCCCCGGCAATCGTATCCATGACTTCCTCTGCGGAGCCCATCTGACCATAGAATCTGTTGATGGCGTCAAGGACAACACCCGCAGCAGCCTTTAGCGCTTTCGGCTTTAATCCCAGCGCTCTCGATACCTCTGCAAGCGCGAGCAGCCCCTTTTCATCGGCCACGGCACAGACGAGGTCTGAATCGCTTATCCTGATAGGGAATATCTGGTTTGCTTTTGCGAAACCAAGGGGTATGTTCTTCAGAAGGGATACTTCAACATCTTCGTCTTTTATAACATCAATTGTTTCCATATGACAGGGGCTTCGGTTCACATTTCATCTGACATTTTGCAATCTTCATTTTATACTCTGCATTCTCATTATGTAATTCGGTTCTGCAAAATCTACTTCCTTGTAACCGCTGAAAATCCCGACCGCGCTTTTCACATCCTCCCCGTCTTTCAGTTTCAGAAGATAAGGTCCCCTTCCTTTGGGTGCGGATATTACGGATGCGCCTTCCGACTGAAGGATATCGGATATCCTCTGGTCTTCCGTGCCTTCTTTGAACTGCACGAGAAGTTCACCTTTAACGTACCTGTCTTCTTTCCTTGCGAACTCTGTCTTCTTGTCATTGCTCAGTTGCGCCAATTGTTCAGCCTCCTTCACAATGTGAGGTGTAAGAAAAACAAGGAGGTTGGTCTTGGTCTTCTCCTGGGACCTGTTCTTAAAGATCCAGCCGATGACCGGGATGTCTCCCAGCAGAGGCACTTTATTGATATTCGTTGTTTCTCTTTCCTCCATCAGACCCCCTATTACGACAGTCTGGTTGTCCTTGACTACAACCGATGTCTTGGTCGAGCGCTTTGTTGTTGTAGGTCCGATATTGATCAGTATTGTCTCTGACGCATTCGTTAATGCCGATATCTCCTGATAAATATCAAGCTTGACATATTCACCCTCGGTTATTTGAGGGGTAAGCCTCAAGGTTATGCCTACATCCTTCCGCTCGATTGAATTGAGGTATGTGTTTGCCGACGTAACATCCCTTTCCCTTTGAGCTATAAAGGGCACATTCTGTCCGACAACAATTTCAGCCTCTTTATTGTCTGATGTGAGGATCTGCGGAGTGGACAGAACATTGACGGAACCCTTGAATTCATTCAGACTGAAAAGCGCTGCATAACCCGGAATCGTCAGAGTCGTGTTCGTAACTGAGCCGTCGGAACCGACAGTCTGTATGGGCACATTCAGGAAGTTGCCCAGCCCACCGGCAGTCAAACCGGTCAGACCTGAAACTATATTCTGCATGGTCGAAGAATCGATGGTGCCGAAGCCTCCGATAAAAACAGGTTCGCCGTTCTTCTTTGCCGTAATTCTCCATTGCGCACCGAGTTCCTGAAGTCTGTCGATCGAAGCCTCAACGATCATTGCTTCTACATACACCTGCTTCCTCTTGCGATCAAGCTGTTTTACCACCTGAACAAGACTCTGATAATCAGCAGGAGAAGCCACGATAATGATCGAGTTCGTTGCCTTGTCCGGCGCGATTATTACCCTTCCGCCGGTCTCAAAAGGACTCCTTGCGGGCTGGCCGGGCTGGCCGGACTGGACAGTCTGTCCTGTCTTTGACTGGGACGAGATTCCTGAGATCATTCCCTCAAGGACCTTGGACAGTTCTGTTGCATCCGCATATTCCAGGAAATATACATTTATCTTGCTCGTAGCTTCCGGCATGGGGACATCAAGGAGAGCTATCATCCGCTTCATGGACTCCTTCTCCTGTTTGTCGGCTATCAGAACTACGGCATTCAGTCGTGTATCTGCAAAAACACTGGCTTTGGTCTCATCTACTGAGGCCCCGCTGGTTGTCTCTGCCCCTCTGACGGGGCGGCCTGAGTACTGCTGCCCCTTGCTGCTCTGGCTCAGGGATTCATTGAGTATCTTTACAACTTCCTCTGCATTCGCATATTTCAGAGGCACGAGTTCGGGCTCCTCCATATCAGGCCTGTCTATACTCTCTAGAATCTTCATGGCCTTCTCGATATTGGCCGAAGAATCGACAATCAGCAGCATATTGCCGGGGCCAAAAGAAGATATGTGCCCGTCTCTGGATATCAACGGCTGGAGGAAACCCAGCGCCTTTGATGACGATATATATTTCAGCTGGATAAGTCTTGTGACATATGTATCATTGACCGTGCCCTTTTCGTCTCTCAGCAGTTCGGTGCCGGACTGTTTCGCCTGGGCAACCGGAACGATCTTGTATACCTTGCCAGAAGTAATTATGGTAAACCCTTTTAATTCAAGCACTGAAGTGAAAAGGCTGAAGGCGTCATCAACGGAAAGCTTTGAGGGAGCAATTATGGTAATCGTCCCCTTCACCTTCTCATCAAAGACAAAGTTTTTTCCCGTGACTTCGCTTATGAATTTCACCACCACAGGTATTTCAACATCAACGAAATTAAATGTTACCTTTCTATCTTTAACCCGGCCCTTCTCAGTACGGTTTTTCCCCTTCCGTATTTCTTTGTCCGGGATCTGCTCGTCGGATTTTTGTTCGATAGAATCTGTCTCCGCAATCGATGGGCTTACGGTTTTAGATGATATGTAATAGCCCGCGAAGATAAGAAATAATATGAGGGAAAAACCTGCGGATATCTTTCTGAATGCTCTCATGTCAATACTTATATTACTTTATCTGGTATGTCATTGTCATCCTTGCGCCGGAGCGGATGAGGTCTATCTGCACCCGGTCAAGACCCTTCAGTGCCGTGAATGCCTGGAGCGCCCGCTCAGGGTTGGATATGTCATACTCATTGATCCTCAGGAGCACGTCTCCGTCCTGGAGGCCGAGGCTCTGGTATATGCCCGCCGGTTTTACTTCGCTGAGGACAAACCCTTCGCCTGATGTGTTGGGCCTGAGTCTTGCGTCGGTCATCATTTGGCCGGGGTTCGCTATCATCTGTTGAATTCTCGCCTGATCAACGATGTAAGAACCTCTTCCTATTCTCTGAGCAAAAGAAGATAGAGAGGAGCCTGCGCCTTGCGCCTGCGCCTTGACCTCCCTTACCTTCACTATGTCCTGAATCGGTATCTCGGTTATACCGCCTGCACGCCTGATCAGGACTTTGTCCTTCCTGACCCGGTATAGCCTGCCCATGCCGTATATACTCTCCCCGACCTTGAATACCTCCTGGATGCCTGAGGCGTCCTTGAATATCGCATAACTCAGTTCTTTCGGACCGGCGACTGTCCCGATCAGAACAAGGTTCATCGCCTGGACATTATTTAAAGGAGAAGATGCGGTGAGGAGTGAGAGTTCTCCGCCGGAGATTCCGAAGGGATTATTTTTCATCAGAGGCGCATATTCAGGAAACTGCATCTTGCGCTCGGAAGACGCCGGTCCGGTTGATACTGAGGCACTCTTCCTGAGCGCCTTTTTCTGTTCGAAATAGCCCGAGATCAGGCCGCGCACAAAGAAAAGAACAGAAGCAACAAAGACAATGGCAAGGAGAACATTAAGAGAAAGAATAAATCTTCTGTTCATAAAGAAACTTTTCAAAGGCAGGCCTCACCGGAACAGGTTTTTTTCATCCATTTATGTTATGGGATAACAAGACGGAAAGTAAATATAAATGCAAGAAAATCAGCAACGTTCATACGGGCGGAATAAATCCCTCCTCACCTCCCTTTGCAAAAGGGAGGGATAACACCCTCTCTTTTCCGCACTCAGGCGGATTCCCGCCTCGTGCGGGTCGCCGAGGAGACGCAGAGGCGAAGGTAAAGGGGCCAGGGGAGATTTTCTGATTAATGTCTACCTAAGAACCTTGTTATCTCCTTCGTCTAAGAGCCGCGATGACGAGAAAGGGCAAAAGCATTAGTGATATATCAGCCAATGTTGTCGGGGTATTCTGTCTGGCGCCGATTGAGCAGCCGCCTCCGCCGCCCCCACCGCTGCTGCTACTGCTTGCATTGGATGTTGTAACTTCTGCCTCATTAGATGGCTCAGAATATCCTGTAACATTATGAGCCTTAACCTGATACCAGTATTTCGTCCCTTTGGCAAGACCCGTGTCTGTAAAAGTCGTGACATTCCGCCCCACCTGTTTAATCTGGGTATAGACTCCATTGGTGTCGTGTCTGTATATTCTGAAATCGGTCTCTGCGCTTGAGCCGTCAAACCATTTCAGCTTGACCTTTGAACCGGATATTGCTGTTGCAGTAAGTCCTGACGGAGCAATCAATGCTGTAGAGACGCTTCTCTCATTATCAGGATGTCCCGGAGATTCACCTATCCAGTTCTTCATCCGAATGCGATAAAAATACGTCTGCCCTTCAATGACGCTTCTGTCAGTGTAGGAATTCACATTCGGTCCCATTATATCTTTTACAGCATACGTCCCGCCCTGCGTCTTGCGCTCAATGATAGTAAGGTCCTCGAAAGTTGCAACATCCGTCCATGAAAGTTCAACCACACCACCATTCTGCCTAAGCTTGAGGTCATAAGGCTCCCACAGCGCAGACATTGAGCTGAATGCATTTATCCTGCCCCTCGCTGCTACCCAGCCGTCAAGCGAAGGGAGAACATCCACGCAGTTCAATATCATATTTCTTATCTGGCTGGAGTTAAAATTGATGTAATACGAATAAAGAAGCCCTGCAAGGCCGGAAACATGCGGTGCAGACATCGATGTGCCGTCAAACTGTTCCAGTTGACCATATCCGTAATAGTCAGCCCACCAGGTCGGCACAGTGCTGATGATATAGACCCCGGGTGCTGCAACATCGACGCTTCTTGTTCCAAAATTGCTGAAAGGATACCCTCAGATCATTCTGGTCGGTAGCTGCCACGGAGATGATGTTGTCAAAGGGATAACTTGCCGGATAAGCGGGGGTCACGTCATTGTTATTTGATTCGTTTCCAGCCGCTGCCACAACAAGGACTCCGCGTGTCTGCTGCCTCCTGAAATGCGTTAGAGAGAGTGACGGATTCTCCGTATCCGCCGAAACTTGCATTAATGACTTTTGCGCCCATGTCCATGGCGTATTCAAGCCCGTTTATTATGTCCGCATCTGTTCCGCCCTCGGCTCCCAGTACCCTTACAGGCATTAGAAGGACATTCCACATCACTCCGGAAATACCAATGCTATTATTTCCCACAGCGCCGATTATTCCCGCCACATGGGTGCCGTGGCCTTCTTCGTCCATAGGGTTGTTGTCTCCGGTTATCGGTGAGATGCAATTGAAACTGCTGTCAAATGCCTCACAGGTGACAAAATCCCATCCTGCGCAGTCATCGACAAAACCATTCCCGTCATCATCAATGCCATTCTGTCCTTTGGAACACTCGGCTTCATTCCGCCACATGTTGGGCGAAAGATCAACATGATTGTAATCAACGCCTGTATCAAGCACTGCTATTACTATTCCGTAGTTGCCCTTGGAGACCCGCCAGGCGTTAGTTGCATCTATATCAGCCCCTACAGTTCCATATGCATATCCCGTGTTTCGGAGCGGCCACTGGGCATTGAAATAGGTGTCATTCGGGATTACCTCTGCAGAGGCTGCCTTTCCTGATGTAATTCGGTTCCGCGTATTCCACGTTCGGGTCCGACATATATTGCTGGATGGCGTCTTTAACAGAGAGCCCCTGACGCAGCCTGACACGGTCCACGTCCGGAACTGTCTTGAAGCTCTGGATGAACGGAAACACCCAGGGCCTGATGGACTTTCGAGGATGCCGCCTTGGCAGTGCCTTTCCTGAATTTGACAAGCAGTTCGTTCCGGACGTACTTGCCTTTGTCTGTCTCTGAAAGAATGGATTGCGCAGTGACCTTTAAGTTTGCTAATTGCCGTTTTTGAAGTATCTGAAGAGATGTTTGAGGTTGACTGGCTGCCGCAGGCAGCAAGGGTCAAACATATAAAAAGATAGAGATATTTCTTCATGGTTCCGACTCCTTTATAATGGCTTTATCATTCAATGCTTTTCATCTCTGTTCAGGGCACTTCAAAAGCAAAACTAAGGCGGGCTTTCGCCCGCCCTTTCATATGCTATATAGCTTCCTTAATAGTTATAGTCACTGTATCATTGCCTGCAGCAGCATCTATAACAGTTAGTGTTACAGGTGAGTATCTACCAGTTACTGATATTTCCTGCCGGTATTGTCACAACAATGGCACCCGGCGCTGCAAGCGTCCAGAGGCCACCTTCTCCCGGATCTATGATTCCGTTATTTGCGGTTGCAGGCGCTCCTCCACCATTATCGTTAAACGCAAGAGCTGCATTACTCGATGCAATGGTATATCCCGGCGTCCCTCCTAAGCACTGAGAAAAGCAGGGTTTGTGGTACGGCACCTTCACTTATTGTCGTTGTTGTCCCACTGATTGAAAGCGCAACTGGCGGCGCAGTTACGGTTATGTAACCCGTCTTTGTCTCGGTATCAGTGCCTCCCGGAGCGGTAACCGTGAGGGTCACGGTATATGTGCCGGGGTTAATGTAAGTATATGAAGGATTCTGGGATGTAGAGGTCCCTCCGTCACCAAAACTCCATGACCATGCAGTCGGACTACCCGTGGAGAGATCCGTGAAGTTCACGGCAAGAGGTGCTGTGCCAGACAGTGGCGCGCCGACAAAATCCGCCACAGGAACAACGGCTGGTGTGCTTGCGGTTATGTTCAGTGTTCCTGTAGTTGTATTGTTTGCACTGGTACTGCTGTCTCTCACCGTATAGATGATAGTTCTTGCCGCTGTACCCGGCGGCTCTGCCGGCACAGTCACTACAAACGTCCCGCCGCTGGCAGTAACATGTGAAGGATTCGGAGCGAAGGCGGCATCTGCGGTGTTCGGGAATATATCATAAGGCGGTACACCGCCGAATATGGTGAAGGTTACAGGACCCCCGGTATCGCCATTTATTGATATTGTGCCCGGCTGGACGGACAAGGCGCCGCCGCTGCCGATGTTGAGTGTTGCATCTTTTGTCGTTCCGATTGAATCCCTGACAGTCAGGGTGATGCCCTGGGCTGCCGTACTTGCAGGGACAGTGACTGTAAATATGTAAGCGCCGCTTGTTGCATCAGGAGTTGTAACGAACCATGTTCCTGAATCCTCGGCGTCCGAACAATCGCCATCCGCGTTGCCGTCATTGCAAGCGGCAAAACGGTTGCTTGAAGTTACTGTATACGGCGCGACTCCGCCGGATATGACATAGGACACAGTGCCGCCGGTCAGGCCGTTTATAGACTGGGTGCTCGGCAGGACGGTAAGCGCCGCTGATATGGTTATATCTGCAAAGCCGCTCTGTCCGGCAACAGTCGCCGTGACCCTGCATACAGGAGGCGACGGTACGACCGAAGGAGCAGTAAATTTTGCTGTTGCCAGGCCGCTCGTTGTCAGCCCAAAAGGATCCACTGTGCCGCAGTCTGCGACAAAACCGACTGCAGTGCCGTCGGGAGGCTGGCCGCCGGTATTTAACATCACAGCAGCGGATATCGTGGATGTACCGTCCGGGGCTACAACCGAAGGGTTGGCAGTGACTGTCACAGAGCTTATGGTTATCGGCTCAAGGAAGAGTGAATAGACATTGGCAGCGCCATTGTCGGCTACCGCCGTTATATTCAAAACTGTTGTAATATTGTGCAATGTGGGATCAACCTGGACAAGGACGAACGCCTCGCCGGATGAATTGGTTGTTGCAGAATTGCCGTTCGGAAAAGTGACTGAACAGCTTGTCGTCCCGTCACTGCACGTGGTTTCTGTGCCAACTTTATACGGGAAGTCAGCGCCGAACAGCACGGTGCTGCCGAATACGCGCTGACCGAATTTATCGAATACAGTTGCCCTGAACAATACCTGATTATCGTTCGCATTATTGTTCTGGAACAGGGTGTAATCGTCAGGCTCATTGTAAATCTGGTCACCATCTCCATCCGCGTCAAGATACATGAAAGGAGACAGAGCAAGGGATGAACTGAAAAACACTGTTTTCCTGTCCCGGACAATGCCTACTCCCTTATTGACTTCTGCCTGTATGGTCACAAATCCTGTTGTTGTCGATCTTACCTTTAAAGTTGCCATGCCGTTATCATTGGTCTTTATAACGGTCCTATTGCCTATGGGTGCATCTTTCATGTTAAGCAATGTGCCGATCGGCGAGATATTGGTGAAAGTTACCGGCAGGTTTTTGACCGGACCGCCATTCCCGTTGAGTATCTTGGCCCGGATTATGATCGCAGAATTTGTCTGCGCAATATAATGAGAAGGCAGCACCTGGACTTTCTCGGGCACGCCGGGCTTTTCACCGGAAGGCGAACTCGATCCTCCTGATCCCCCTCCGCAGTTTATCAATAAACAGGAAATGCTGAAAAGCATAATTAATGACAGGGTTATTCTTTTCATTATTCCTCCTACCCGCAGATCAGGAAATCTGCCAGCCAAAGATCGTATTCAACCGTGAAATGACCGGTCTTCCCTACCTGGTTCATATATTTGCAATTAAAGGTTGCCACATAATGCGTCGGGTATTCGGCAGGCACATGCTGCCCATCCGCTACTCCGTTCCAGTACTGCTGTTTCCTCGTTATATCTATGAGAGATACGGGGCAGCTGTTTGCATCCGCAGAGAGCAAAGTGCAGTTCGGAAATATGGTCCAGGATTCGATAACAGGGGCGGAGGGGTCTTCATTTGCCTTCTTGTATGTTATTGTGCATTCCTCAACACTGGCCGGGAAGGGATCAAAGTCACTCAGGGGGTTCAGCTTTGCCGCACGTTATGGATATCACCGCATCTTCCCTGTGGAGTAATGCCTCGGGTCCGGTGGGATTGTCGGCAGGACATGCCAGAGGCGCGGAAAAGACGTCAAAGTCAGGACCTGCATCACTGCTGATAGTGACGGCTTGTATCTGTATGCCGGTTGTCTCACTCCCTGAGGAACCCGCTGAACCTGAACCTCCTCCACAGCCTGCAAGAATGACCGCGAGTAAATAACATACCGTTAAAAATAAATAGCTTCTTCTCATCTTACCCCCTGTTCTTATTTTTGTCATATCCTTCATCAAAAATCCCTCTGCTTGAAAAAATGCATAAGCAAGGCTTCATTACTGAAAAATCGCCCCTGTCCCCTCTTTATCAAATCCCGAATGCTTTCGGGACCTTAGGCAAAGGGAGGTTAGGAGGGATTTTATAATCAATATCTTCATGCTTATGCCGTTATTATTATGTGCGTCTTAATGCCACAAATTTTGACAACATCGCAAAAAGTCCTTTTCATGGCTGTCATTCCCGAAGTCCGTAATCGGGAATCCATTCTTTTCAAGAAGTTGCACGCACCTGGATTCCCGCCTTCGCGGGAATGACTACTTTTTACGAATTCATCTGTTTTCATTCTTAATGTTTTCCCAGAATCCTCGGCGTAATAAATATCAGGAGTTCGCTCGTGTTCTGGCTTGTTGTATTGGATCTGAACAGCCAGCCGAGCACAGGAATATTCATCAACCCCGGGACCCCTGACTGTGAATCGTTCGTCGTGACTTTGTACAGACCGCCGATGACGATAGTCTCTCCATCCTTAATGATGACCTTGGTGTTCGCCTCTTTCTTGTCCGTGCCCGGTACACCTTCGACAGAAGGCACAGTCGGATCAAGGTCTTCTTTCTTGATCTCAACACTCATGCTTATGGACCCGTCAGGTGTTATATGCGGAGTCACAGTCAACTCCAGGGTAACGTCCTTGAACTCCGTCGATACAGTCCCCTCTGTAGTGAGTTTCCTTACCGGTATGCTCTTGCCCTGCAGTATCTTTGCCTTTTCATTATCAATCGTCAGGATCTTCGGATTTGAGACGACCTTCAGTTTACCCATCGTCTCTATCGCGGAAAGCTGCATGTCCAGGCCGATGCTTTTTGTAGGGTCTATGATCCCAAAGGTAACACCGGACCCTGACAAAGGCCCGACTCGCTGTTGCAGGGAAATCAACAAGATAATTTTTTCCGGTAACCGCACCGGATGACAACAACGGGACGCCTTTTAATCCGCCGATGGAAGACAGTGTGTTGGCAGCACTGATGTTAATGCCCCATTGTATTCCCAGATCGGTCTCAGTGTTTGTGTTTACCTCAACAATCCTTGCTTCGATCATGACCTGGGCGGTCGGCTTGTCAAGTGATTGTAAAAGATTCTCGATTTCAGGGAAGACAGAAGCAATATCTTTAACCAGCATGGTGCTTGTCCTCTTGTCAACGTTTATGCTTCCTCTCGCTGTAAGTATCTTTGATTGTTTTATGGCTGCTTCGACTGACGCGACATCGGCATAACTGATAGGGAAGATCTTCGTCTCGAGGGGTTCAGCCTTTACCTGCGCCTCCAGGGCCTTCACCTTCTCTTCTCTTTCTTTTGAGAAGACGCTTAGGGGCGCAATTCGGATGATATTGCCCTCGACTGATTTATCAAGAGTGAAGGTCTTAAGGATCGTGTCAAGCGCCTGAGTCCATGGAACATCTCTGAATTTCATGGTCGCCTTGCCCTTGACATCAGGGTGAAGGAACATATTGCAACCGCTGATGTCTGCAAACAACCTCAATATCGGGACGATATCCTGGTCCTGGAAATCAAAGTTGACATTCTCTTTGCCGGCGAGATAACTCTCGCACTTGCTCCCGGCCAGTACCGAAGGAATTTTCGCCTCTTCGGTTTCGGACATCAGAGGTTCCGCCTTTTCAGGGTTTGCCTCATTTGCCAAAACAGCATTGACAGTCTCAGGTCCTGAACCCGGGCTTCTGAGGGCCACGACAATGGAATCGCCGATCGCGGAAACGTCAAATCTGGTCTCTTCCTTAAGATCCAGGACGAGCCGTACCTTATCGTCATGTTGTCCTGACCTGATGCCCTTGACCGGCGAAATAACCGTATCAGGGACCGCTGCATTCAGAGCCACATCAGGGATATCTATGACAATACGGTTGTCAAGCGGGAATACATTGGGGACCATTGAACCGTTCCCCTTTATCAGAAGCTTTCACGATGCCGCCGGACTGTTCAAACCTGATGCCTGATATTTCCGTTGCATTCTGCAGCGGAGTCTCAGGAGAGACGGATTCAGGGGTCATCGATGGTTGTTCGGGCCGTACTTCTATGACAGGTTCAGGCCCTTTTTCCTTTAGATCAGTTACCCTGACATCCTGCACAGGGTCGCTTTTCGCAAAGGCGGAATTTTCTTTGACTTTTACCGTCAGAACATTGTTTTTGTATTCCTGCTCATATGAAGACGGGCCCTGGAGAAGTATTTCGAGTTTGGACTTGAGGGCCGGCGATCTCACTCTGTGAAGGCATAATCTCTGTAACGCCCGTTTTATTAGACACAATCTTCTTCGTAAAGGCGCCAAGAGAGACATCGGGCAGATCAATGACCATCCGGTAAGGGTCCCCCGGCTTATAGATGGTATAAATGAACGGCTTGTCGGCGATTATTCTCACCGTGTTGTCCTGGATATCGATCCCTGTTACAACTGCAGGCGCCGGCTTTCATGGTATTGACGTCGCCATTTCGGGTAGATGCGCAACCCGAGAAAATAAGGAGCATAACGCAAAGTACTGAGAGGGCCGCGCCTGCGGCATTCACCATGCCGCGCCTTCTGCTATTATGTAAGAGCTCTGTGCCCTTTGCACATCGCTTATCAGGCATTGCAGTATGTTTCATTCTTCTTCCCCCTTATGGAGTTTCAGGATCGTATCCCTTGGCTTTATGTTACCTCTGTAATCCTTAATAAATTCCCTGATCACAACCGAGTCTTTTGTGATCTTTTCTACCTTGCCGCCCTGAAGTCCTATGGTCATCCCTTCAGTAATCGTATAATTCTTCTTATCAGGCAGTCTTATCAGTGGCATAATATTTATTCTTTGCCCATGCAATCGCCAGGAGTTTGATCTCCTCAATGTCGTAGCTTTCAAAAGGACTTGCCCCTTTTTTCTTCATGGGCTTCTGTTTTGTAATCTCTATCAGGGAGAGGAAAGGATCTCTCTTGCCCTTGGCATCATAAACGACTTCCTCCGGCGCAACCGTTATCTTCTCTGCCGCAGGTTTCTGCACATTTTTCGCCTCTGCCTGCTTGACCTTTTCAGCCGTCGGCTTCTTGACAGGCTGTTCTTTCTTGCAGCCCGCAAAAGCAAATAAAAGGAAGAACATGAGAATATATATTGCGTTCTTCATTTTTTCTTGGGCGCTCCTTTTGCAGGTTTTCCTTTTCCTTCGGGCTTCTTCAGCAATTCCTCTTCAGGCACCGATGAGAACGTTGTTGCGGTCAATGAGATCTTTTCAACGGCAAAGCCCTTATCAGGCTTTGGATCGCCGAGTTTGAAATCGCTTATATTTACAATCCTGTTTAGTTTGGTCAGGCTGCTGAAGAAATACCCCAGGCTGTGATAGCTGCCTGAAAGTTCAACCTTGACCGGTATTTCATATACAATGCCGCTCGAATGCATTTTCTTTGCTTCCGGTTTCCAGAGAGAAATCTTCAAGCCCGCCCTGATGCAGAGGTCCGAAACCTGTTTCAACAGAGTGGTGACCTCTTTTTCTTCCGGAAGTTGAAGCTTAAGCTCTTCAAGCCTTTTCTTCAATCTTTCATTTTCAAGGGTCAACTGCGGAAGTTTCGCAGCCTTCGCCTGGTTCTTTGCTATCTCGTTTTCCTGCGCGGCTATCTTCACCTCAAGCGCCTTTATCTCATTACGCTTGGGAAGGATAACAACGAAAAGAACAGCAATGACAATCACCAAAGCCGGGATGGCCGACAGCAAGACCTTCACGTAGTTGGGCATATTTTTCAGATTTATGTTCAGTTTCAGCGCCATTTCACACCTTTATCTTGCATGTCAACTTAAACATATAAACTGATATCTTTTCCTTTTCCGCGCTTTTGGATTCCTGAAGATATACATCGGTGAAAAGGGGCGATGCCTTGAGATTGTCGACAAAAGCGACAATTTCAGAGTTTGTGAACCCATAACCTGTCGATACTGATATTACTGGGACCGGATACAGACATATTCTGAAGCCATATCCCCTTCGGTATCAGCGAACCTATCTCGCCCAGAATTCTTACCGGAAGAGCCTTGTTTTTACCTAATTGTTCAATAACGTCGTTTCTTTCCTTGAACATTTTATTGCGCGCTTCAAAATCATCTGCCGTCTTTATCTGCTCCTTCAGCTCCGCAATCTTTCTTTCATTGGATGCGTAGTCGGTTTTCTTTTGCGAAAGAAGCGAACTGTAATAAAAGGCAATGTAAGCTGCCAGAACGCCGATAAGAACCGTACCAATGACTGAGGCGATGAGAAATGCCGGCAACGGCTTGGCTTTCTTTTTCCGTTTGACGGGCAGAAGATTAACTTTTATCATCTGTCCCCGGGTCTCCTGAGCGCCAGCCCGGCAGCCACTGAAAGCATGGGCGCAACCTCCTCAATGTAAGTCATATCGAATTTCTTCGGAATTCTGATATTCTTGAAAGGCTCCAGCACCTTTGTTTCAACCCCTATTTTTTCTGAAAGAAGTTTCTGGAAGTCCCTCACAAGAGCACATCCGCCGCTCAGCACCACCTCATTGATGTCTTCGTGAAAGTATTCGAGCGAGCGATTCACTTCCCCGATAATCTCTTCCGACGCCAGTTCCATTACAGAAAAAGCATCCTGAGGGGCTATATTTTCAACAGCCTCTCCCCGTTTGAGTCTTTCAGCGACGTCGTATGTAAGGTTGAACTCTCTCTGCAGGACTTCCGTATGGAGATTGCTGCCGACAGCGCTGTCCCTGGTGAACACGGACACGCCGCCTTTAAGGATATTCATATTAATAGTGCTTGCGCCTATATTTACAAGTGCTATATTCTTACCGGGCTCAATTTCGTAATTTATTTCATAAATGTTTTCGAGAGCGAATGAATTAACATCGACTATCTGGCAGTTCAACCCGGCTTCTTTCACGACCGAGAGGTACTCATTGATAATCTCCCTTTTCACCGCAACCAGGATAACGTCCATCTGGCTGGGTTCCTCTTTAGGTCCAAGGATCTGGAAATCGAGATTGACGTCTTCTATGTCAAACGGGATATACTGCTCCGCCTCGAATTTTATCGACTCATAGAGTTCCTCTTCAGACATATCCGGCAGGGCAACTCTTTTGATGATGACCGAAGAATGTCCGGCCACGCTGATGACAACATCTTTGGTCTTTATCTTGGCTTTTCTGGCCAATTCCTTCAGGGAATCTTCAAGCCGGAGGGAGTCAATAATTGAACCGTCAACAATCAGTTCCGGAGGCAAGGGCAACATGTCAAAGAGTTCAAGTTCATAGCCTCCTCTGGCCTCTTTGAGCTGAACAATCTTGAGGTATCCGGAGCCTATGTCTAATCCAATGGTACTCTTTCCGCTGAAGAACATACGCATATGAATACCAGAAAAAACAAAACTTGTCAAGTATTTTTTTATTTAATACAAGCAGATTTGATTAAAACCCTCATAAATTAGTTTAACAATCTTTCAATTTTTATCATCTCTCCTTCAATTCTTCCTATCCCGAAAAGGTAATGCGCCGGGTCTTTCAATCTGACATAATCCTCCTGCCGTCCTGATCCGGCCGGATCGGCGGACCCGCAAAAAATTATGCTATTGCTTGCATTTTCATCAGCATAATCAGCGGGTACGGGTACCGGAACTCCGTTTCTGGCTTTCCGATAAGACTCAGGGTCGAGGGTGCATTCTTTTAATTGAGGAATTGCCTCGTCCATTGAAAAAAAAGAGAAATTCTCCCGGGTGGTCAAATCCTCAAATGAGACTGACTCTTCGACAGAGAAAATACCTACCATTGTTCGCTCCAGGGCCGTCATGTGCGCTCCGACGCCAAGGGCCTTTCCAAGATCGTCACAAAGCGACCTTATATATGTTCCTTTCGAGCACGAGACCCCGAGGTCAAGATAAGGAGGGTCGAATGAGATGAAATCTATCGATTTGATTGTAACTGTTCTTGCCGGCACATCCAGGGTAATTCCTTTGCGTGCAAGTTTGTAGAGGGTCTGGCCATGCATTTTGATAGCAGAGTACATAGGGGGCGTTTGCTGAATCAGTCCCTGAAAAGCAGGCAGTATCTTCCTGACATCGGCTTCATTTATTTTGCTGTAATCCCTTTCTTCTACAATCCTTCCGGTTGAGTCATAAGTATCCGTCCTTTCGCCGAGTTTTAAACGAACAGTGTATTTTTTGTCGAGGTCCGAGAGAAACCGCGCTATCTTTGTGGCCTCATTCAGACAGACAACAAGCACACCTGTAGCCAGAGGATCAAGCGTGCCTGCATGGCCCGCTTTTCTTGCGCCCAGCAGCCTTTTGATCCTTGTAACTGCCTGCTGGGATGAAATGTCGCGGGGTTTATTGAGGTTGATGATTATATTTGGGTTCGGCAACTTCTCTTCCAATTACAAAGGTCCCGAAAGCCTTCGGGACCTTTGACTTATACTGCTGACAGGTATGTCGTGGTGGCGCGCCCAGGAGGATTTGAACCCCCGACCTGCGGATTCGTAGTCCGTCGCTCTATCCAGCTGAGCTATGGGCGCAATCCTCTAACCTTTTTTTACACCCTCTTTGAGGATAATACCGTATTTGGAATGCACAAAAGCATGCATCGAAGGGACCTTCGCGAACAGCCAGGCCCATTGCTTCCCTGACTTGGGGTCGGGGAATATCTGTTTGTCGTTTTCATAAACGCGGATGGTCAGACCAGGGTTATTAGGCTGGTTCGACTTGGAAGTAATAGTCTGCCCTTCAAATTGTATCTCGGGAAGAAACTCTCCAACGTGAATCTTAAGGTTGCTGTTGGGAATCTTAAAATCGTGTTCAGTTTTACAGTATATTCCTGTTTCGCTTTTGTGGCTTTGTCTTCAACAATTATCTTGGCTCCGCTCCACTTGCCTTTGACATCCGGAGGCACCACAATTTGAGTTTTTCCATGCGCCATCATCATTCCCGGTTTACCCATCTGCTGGGCTCCCGGAGGCATTTGTCCCGGAGGCATTTGTCCCGGAGGCATTTGTCCCGGAGGCATTTGTCCCGGAGGCATTTGTCCCGGAGGCATTTGTCCCGGAGGCATCTGTCCCGGAGGCATCTGTCCCGGAGGCATTTGTCCCGGAGGCATCTGTCCCGGAGATGCCATGGGCACTTGTGTCTGAGGCAACTGCTGCTCTTCCTTCTTCTTGCAGGCTGCAAAGGAAAACACCAGAATGAGTCCCATTAGAATGAGCAATGTTTTTTTCATCTTCTCCTCCTTCAGCTTTTCAGCATGTCATCAATAATTGACCAACAAATCCAATTTTTTATGGCGGAGAGGCAGGGATTCGAACCCTGGGTGGAGTTTTACCCCCACAACCGCTTAGCAGGCGGCTGCCTTCGACCGACTCGGCCACCTCTCCACTAAAGATTATTATACTAACAACTTAAAGAGAGCTTTGTAAAGGAAATGGGAGGGGTCGATTCTTACGGTTTAAGTCCGTATTTCTGCATTCTGTGACGAAAGGACCGGAAGGTAAGGTTAAGGAGTTTGGCAGCCTCTGTCTTTACTCCGTTCGTTCTTGCAAGAGCCTGAAGCATATAGTTCTTCTCTATTTCTTCGATAACAGCGTCCAGATTCACCCCGTTGTCGGAAAACTCGGGGAGGTCTCTTTTATCGCCGGCAGTTCCTGCTATAGCCGTTATCTCGGCAGGAAGGTCCGCCGCCGTTATTTCCTGTTTATCCACGAGCAAAGCAACTCGCTCTATGATATTTTCGAGTTCCCGCACATTTCCTTTCCATGGACAATCTATTAACAGTCTCATGGCTTTAGGCGAGACCCTCTTGGGAATACCAGAGGCCTTTTTCAGAAAATGCTCAATAAGCAAAGGTATGTCCTCTTTTCTCTCTCTCAGAGGAGGGATGTGTATAGGGAAGACATTTAACCGATAAAACAGGTCTTCCCTGAATCTGCCGCCCTTGATCTCTTCTCTCAAATCTTTGTTAGTGGCCGAGATCACTCTGACGTCCACCTTAAGTCAGTCGTGCCTCCCAATCGCCTGAACGTCCCGTGTTCGAGGACCCTCAGAAGTTTAACTTGAAGATTAATCGGCATTTCCCCGATCTCGTCAAGGAACATGCTTCCGTTGTCCGCTATCTCAAATAAACCCTGTTTGTTGACCGCAGCTCCGGTGAAAGCCCCCTTCATGTATCCGAATATTTCAGATTCAAGGAGTCCCTCGGGAAACGCTCCACAGTTTATTGCTACGAAATTCTTGTTCTTTCTCGGGCTCAGGTTATGAAGTGCGCTCGCAACAAGTTCCTTGCCCGATCCGCTCTCGCCGCTAATGAGCACATTGGAATTGCTCTGGGCTATCTTAGGTATGAGCCTGAACATCTCCTGCATCTTCGGGCTCTGGCCGATGATATTTTCCAGGGCGTAGGTAGTCTCCACCTTTTGCCTCAGGAGAGAGATCTCCTCGCTCAGCCTCTTCTTTTCCAGGGCCTTGCGGACTATCAGACGCATTTCATCAATATTGAACGGCTTATTGATGTAATCATAAGCGCCAAGCTTCATCGCTTCAATTGCCGACTCATTAGTACCAAAGGCCGTAACCATAATCACGAGGGTCTCGGGTGAGATATCTTTTGTCTTCTTAAGAACTTCAAACCCGTCCTTACCGGGCATCTTGATGTCTGTTATGACGAGGTCAAAAATATCCGTCTCTATCTGGGAAATCCCCTCATCCCCGTCGGATGCAAACACCACTTCGCAACCCTCATTCTCAAGAAGTATCTGGAGGATTTCACGCATACTCTTCTCATCCTCTACGACGAGGATTCTTCCTTTATTCTGTTTCATGAATCTTTGGTAGTATAACCGTAAAGGTCGTCCCAATTCCAGGAACGCTCTCCACGCTCAAATGTCCTTTATGTTCTTCGACAATCCGGTATGCTATCGCAAGACCAAGTCCCGTACCCTGCTCTTTCGTTGTAAAAAAAGGATAGAATATTTTACCGATATTCTTATGCTCTATGCCTGTGCCGGTATCCTTGAAGCTTATCTCCACATAAGCATCCGAGCTTCGTGTAGCTATTGTAAGGTACCCTCCTTCGGGCATGGAATCAATAGCGTTCAGCACAAGGTTCCAGAACACCTGTTTTATCTTCTGCGGGTCCGCACTTGCCTCCATGGTCCCGCTGTATTCCTTTCTTATCGAGAAATTGGCTTTATACTGCTCCATGTTCTGGATCAGCTGGACTGTCTCATCAAGCAGACCGTGCACATCAAATCGTATCAGCTCCAGTGTTCCAGGCCGGGAGTAGGTCAGAAAATCCGTAATAATCCTGTTAAGACGGTCCATTTCCTTCAGCGCGATCTCCATGAGTTTTTCTTTATAATTGGCCGGTACGGAATCCTCCTTCAGCATTTGTATCGATCCTTTCAATGATGCCAGAGGGTTTCTGATTTCATGTGCGATATTTGAAGATAGTTCTCCGATAGCCGCCAGTTTCTCTTTCCGCTGAATTTCCTCTTCCAATTTCTTGATTTTCGTCAGGTCCTGGAAGACTACGATAAATCCTTTGGTACTCCCTGATAGTCTCTTGAGAACAGATATTGTCAGGCCGATCATCTTCCGGGCGCCGCGGACAGTTACGGTTTCTTCCTTGCGCCCTTCTGAAAAAGGGAACTTGAAGAAAGGGAGTGCGGTCTCAAAGTTCCGGCCGACGACGTCACTCCGGTCCATTCCGGTTATTCTTTCCGCCCCCCGGTTGAACATCACTACCTTGCCGGTCACGTCGGTTGTAAGAAGACCGCTGGGGAGGCTCTCGATGACTTCCTGGTTGAAAAATTCGAGGTCCCTGATATCCAGGTCTTTCTCCTCAAGTTCCTGTTCGGTCTTTTCAAGACGGGACGAGAGATACCCGCTGAGATACGCAGTAAGATAGAAGAAAATAATGTGTATGAACAACTTATAAAAGTATTCCTTCGCCTCCACAAAAGAATCTCCGGGAAGAGGGAGGACGCCATAGAACTGGAGGTTTATGAGCATCCCGTAAAGGAGTGCTGCTGAGTGTTGCAATGACAAAGCCTGCCTTCTTGTTCAGGACAATGCTCGCTGAAAGGATAGTGATAATCAGGGTGAAGGAATACCAGCTGTCGATCCCGCCGGTAAGAAAGATGAGTATGACCTCAAAGACCACATCGCATATCAACTGGAAATATGCGAAACCCGCAAGGTTCTTTGTCCTATCCAGAAGGAGCGCATAAATGATTGTAATAATATAGAGGGATGCTATCAGGTATGTAGATCTGATACAGATAAGGGAATCTTCGTAACCCCCAGAAGAAGAAGGTTGATCCGAAGAACAAGGTGACAAAGATGACCCTGAAAGCGATCAGGGTCTTTATCTTCTTTTTCAATCCTTCAGAAGATACTGAAGACATTCAATTGGCGTCCAGGATGCTTCTGCACATAACGACCGCCCGATTCATACACTGTTTTATTTTATCAATGACATGAGCCTGAAGATCGGCAGATACATGGCAACAACAATAAATCCGACCGAACCTCCCAGGAATACCATGAGTATAGGCTCCATCATGGCTGTGAGGTTTGATACGACAGCATCCACTTCGTCGTCGTAAAAATCGGCGATCTTGGAAAGCATGGCATCAAGCGCGCCGGTTGATTCTCCGACAGCTATCATATGGGTGACCATCGGAGGAAATACCTTTGCTTTTGTGATAGGTTCGGCAAGGGTCTTACCTCCGACAACCCCTTTTCTGACATCCATGATGGCATACTCAATGACTTTATTGCCCGATGTCTTTGCAGTTATCTCAAGGCCGTCGAGTATGGGCACACCGCTGCTGACCAGGGTCCCGAGAGTCCTCGTGAATTTTGCAACGGCCACTTTGTTGAGCAGAGCACCGAAGATGGGCAGTTTCAGGAGGATCTTGTCTATCACATGCTGTCCCTTTTTCCGTTCTCCTGATCTGCACGATAAAAATAATGAAAGCGATTATCAAGCCCAAGGCTATCAGACCCCCTGGACCGGCAATAAAATGGCTGAGGTCGACGACCATCCTTGTCGGCAAGTGGCAGGGTGCCTCCCAGGGAAGCAAACATTTGTGAGAAGGTCGGTACGACAAAGATCATAATGACTGCGATGACAGCAACGGCAATCGTCGATACCACGACAGGATAAACCATTGCGCCCTTGACCTTTTTCTTGAGCTTCATGGCTTTTTCAATGTATGTACGCAAGCCTGTTCAGTATGGTATCGAGAATACCTCCCGCCTCACCCGCTGCAACCATGTTGACATATAATTCCGTGAAATACCCTTGGATGTTTCTTCAACGCATCGGCATAGGTAGCGCCTGATTCCACGTCCGATTTTACCTGTTGCAACGTCTTGCTCAAAGTCTTGTTCTCGACCTGCGTCGACAGAATATCGAGGGCCTGCACCAACGGAAGACCTGCGTCTATCATAGTCGCAAACTGTCTCGTGAAGACAACAATGTCTTTGTCCTTTACCCTTTTCGCTCCGAAGCTAAAGCCGCCGGGTTTCTTCGTCTTTTCATTGACGACAGTAGCGACAATATTTCTTCTTCGAAGTTGGGTGATAACATCATCCTTTGATAGCAGCGGTCATCTCACCGGATTCAATCGTTCCCTTTGCCGTTTTACCGGACCATTGAAATATAGTGGCCATTAGCGTGTCCTCCCTTTAGCAGAGGTTGCAGGCGTACTTTTCTGTATCATCTGTATCAGTTCATCAGGCACAGGCGACCTCCCGACTGCATCCTCATAAGCCAAATGTCCCTTTGGAATAGAGTTCAAACAGAGACTGGTTCATCGTCTGCATGCCGAACTTTGCCTGCCCTGTCTGCATCATGGAATAGATCTGATGTATCTTATCTTCTCTGATCAGATTTCTGATGGCAGGGTTCGGCACAAGCAATTCCACGGCAAGGACCCTGCCCTGACCGCTCTTCTTGGCGATCAGTTGCTGGGCAAATATACCTTCCAGGACAAAAGACAGCTGGACCCTGATCTGCTCCTGCTGATGGGGCGGGAAAACGTCGATGACACGGTTTATCGTCTGGACCGCTGAATTAGTATGGAGAGTAGCAAGGGTCAGATGACCCGTTTCAGATACGGTAAGCGCAGCCTCAATCGTCTCGAGGTCTCTCATCTCACCGATAAGCACAACATCGGGATCCTGTCTGAGGACATAACGCAGGGCCGACTTTAAAAGACGCCGTGTCGGCATTCACCTCTCTCTGATTGATAAGACATTTTTTATGGGGATGAAGATATTCTATGGGGTCTTCTACCGTAATGATGTGCTCATATCTTTCAGTATTGATCCTGTCAATCATAGCTGCAAGTGTTGTTGATTTTCCGCTTCCCGTGGGTCCTGTAACGAGAATCAGTCCGCGGGGTTTCTTGACAAGCTCACCGACGATCTCCGGAAGACCGAGGTCCTTGAAACCCCTGATCTCGAAGGGGATGGTCCTGAAGGCCCCTGCGACCGCGCCTCTCTGCATGAATATATTGGCCCTGAACCTGCTCAACCCCTTGACTCCGAAAGAAAGATCCAGTTCATTATTTTCTTCATATTTGTGTTTCTGGGCGTCGGTCAGAATACTGTAGCACAGGGCCTTCGTATCTGCCGGTGCGAGCGACGGGTGATCGATACTGATAAGTTTTCCGTCAATCCTCAATCTTGGAGCACTTCCGGTGGTAATATGCAGATCGGAAGCCCTTTTTTCGATCATCATCTTCAATAAATCATAAAGCGTCGCCATAACTCACCCCTTTATTGTTAGTCTCCAAAAGTAACCCTCATCACCTCTTCTATCGAGGTTATGCCTTCTTTCACTTTGGTAAGACCGCTCATCCTCAATGTTTTCATGCCGAGCCTGATCGCGGTCTTCTTGAGATCATCCGAAGATGCGCCTTCAAGTACCATCTCTCTGATCTCCGGTGTGATAGGCATAACTTCATAAAGTGCTATCCTGCCCCTGTATCCTGAACCGTTGCAGGCAGGACATCCCCTGCCTTTATAACATTTCACCGTCTCTACCTCTTCTTCGGAAAAGCCGAGACTGTATAAGAGCGGCAGCGGGCATTTTTTCTTCCTCCCTGCATTCCAGGCATATTTTTCTCGCAAGCCTCTGGGCAACAATAATTATGACAGAGGCTGAAATGAGAAATGGTTCGATGCCCATATTCAACAGCCTGCTTATGCTGCTCGGAGCATCATTGGTGTGCAGGGTGCTCAGGACAAGATGACCTGTCAGGGCGGCCTTGACCGCGATCTCAGCCGTCTCAAAGTCACGGATCTCTCCGACCAGAATAATATTCGGCGCCTGCCTCAGAAAAGCCCTGAGTGACGAAGCAAAAGTGAGTCCTATCTCTTCTTTGACCTGCACCTGATTCATGCCCATGAAATTATATTCAACAGGGTCTTCAGCGGTCATTATATTAAGGTCCGGATTGTTAAGATAGTTCAGGGCGGAATACAGCGTGGTCGTCTTGCCGCTTCCGGTCGGGCCGGTGACGAGTATCATCCCGTATGGCTTGGTCAGCGAACTCCAGGAATTTGTTCAGGCACATCTTCCTCAAAACCGAGCTTTGTAAGGTCCACCTGCAGGTTTGCTTTGTCAAGGATCCTGAGTACAGTCTTTTCCCCGAAAAGGGTGGGCAAGACCGAAACACGGAAATCTATCTCCTTCTTCTTGCCGAGTCTCAGTTTTATCCTGCCGTCCTGCGGGAGTCTCCTCTCTGCGATGTCGAGTTTTGCCATTATCTTCAGTCTTGAGGTTATCGGGTTCTTTATCTTCAGCGGCAGATTCATTGCATTAAACAGAACCCCGTCAACCCGATACCTCACTCTCAAAGAATTCTCGTAAGGCTCGATATGAATATCACTTGCTCCGCCCTTTATTGCATTGATCAGTATTCCGTTGACAAGCTTGACGATCGGCTCTTCAATCTCACCGGCATCGTAATCATCCTGTTCCGAATATGTCTCGACGCTGTCCAGCGCATCTCCCACAACCCTGTCGAATTCCTCGACATCAACAGTCATACCTTCATCAAGAGTGCGTTGACATTCTCGTTCGTCCTTGCAAGTCCTCATCGCTGAATGTATAGTCCTTCGCCTGAATTATCTTTGAAGGAGCAGCTTTCTTCGTTGCTACCAGCGCATCTCGGCCCTCCCTTATAATATGGTTGAAATTGCATTGATGACCGAGGTTTCGCCTGCGACCACGACCTCAACATTATATCCCGTCATGAACTTCACATCGTCTATCACAAAAACATTCGACGGGTCCGCCGATCGCGATCGTCAGCGTAGCGCCCACCCTCGCAACCGGCATGATCAGATATTTCCTTGCTATCTCATAGGGTATGAGCTTCAAGACTGAAGGATCTATCTTGTAATCGGAAAGGTTTACCGCGGGAACACCCCACTGCTTGCTCAGAAAAGACACCAGTTTCTCCTCGGTGATATACCCCAGTTTGACCAGGTTCGTCCCCAGCCTCCCGCCTTCCCTTCGCTGGAGACCGATCGCCTCTTTCAGCTGGTCTTCTGAGATGATGTTCAGAAGTTTAACCAGCAACTGTCCCAGTTTCAAAGCCATCGTTTTCTCTTTAGTCTCCAAAGGTTACTTTGAGTACTTCTTCGATGGTGGTAACGCCGGTCTTTATTTTCGACAGTCCGCTCGTCCTCAGTGTTTTCATGCCGAGCCTGACAGCAGTCTTCTTCAGTTCATCTGCTGAGGCGCCTTCGAGTATCATCTCCTTGAGTTCATCCTCTGAGCGGCATCACTTCATACAATGCTATTCTGCCTTTATATCCCGTACCGTTGCATACAGAGCAGCCTTTCCCCTTATAAGCCTTTACGGACTGGGCCTCTTCTTCTGAAAAACCCAGCTGTATCAGCGCGGGAACAGGGATATCTTCTTCCGCTTTGCATTCGGTACAGATCGTTCTGACAAGTCTCTGGGCAACGATCAGAATAACCGAGGCAGACACAAGAAAAGGTTCAATACCCATATTCAGCAACCTGCTTACTGTGCTCGGCGCATCATTCGTGTGCAGTGTGCTCAAGACAAGGTGACCTGTCAAAGCCGCCTTTACCGATATCTCCGCAGTCTCAAAGTCGCGGATTTCACCGACCATTATTATATCAGGGTCCTGTCGCAAAAAAGACCGCAGAGCCGCAGCAAAAGTAAGACCTATGTCCTCCCTCACATGCACCTGGTTTATTCCCAGGAAATTATATTCAACAGGGTCCTCCGCAGTCGATATATTAACGCCTATCTTGTTCAGATGATGAAGGGCCGAATAGAGCGTTGTCGTCTTTCCGCTTCCGGTAGGGCCTGTAACCAGGATCATCCCGTAAGGCTTGTCCAGAGCGCTCATGAAATCCTTCAGGACCTCTTCTTCAAAGCCGAGTTTCGTCAGGTCCACCTGAAGGTTCGACTTATCGAGAAGCCGCAGAACAGTCCTTTCTCCAAAGAGACAGGGCACTGTTGAGACACGGAAGTCTATCTCCTTTTTTTTGCCCAGTTTCAGTTTAATCCTTCCGTCCTGCGGCAGCCTCCTCTCGGCAATATCAAGACCTGCCATTATCTTTATCCTGGATGTCACCGCATTCTTGATCTTTACCGGAAGGTTCATTACGGTATACATTCTGCCGTCAACCCTCTGACGTATTCTAAAGGAGTTTTCATACGGCTCCACATGTATATCACTTGCCCTTTCCTTTACCGCATTGATGAGGACGCCGTTTACAAGCTTTACGATAGGCCGTTCAACTTTATCGATGCCCTCCTCATCTTTATCCTCAACTACTTCAATATCGTCCAAAGCTTCGCCGATCACTTTATCAAACTCGTCGACATCAACCATCAGGCTTTCGTCGACTGTCGCGGAAGTACCGTCATCCCCGAGTTCGTCTTCGGACATCGTATAGTCTTTTGCTTTCAGAGTCGTCTTCGGTCTATTGTCCCCGGCGGCGACCAGGGCATCACTTTTTCCCTTGTAATAGGTAGTCAAAGCATTGAGCACAGACGACTCACTGGCGACAACCACCTCGACATTAAAGCCGGTCATAAACTTCACATCGTCTATGATGAATACATTCGACGGGTCCACCATTGCTATCGTCAATGTTGCGCCGACACGGGCAACCGGCGTGATCAGATATTTACGGGCAATTTCATACGGTATGATCTTAATTACTGAAGGGTCGACTTTGTAGTCGGAAAGGTTAACAGCAGGAACTCCCCACTGCTTGCTCAGAAAAGACACCAATTTTTCTTCGTTTATATAGCCCAGCTTTATCAGATTTCTTCCCAGCCTGCCGCCTTCTCTACGCTGGAGACTTATCGCCTCCTTCAACTGATCTTCGGTTATCATTTTGGATGTAACCAGCAACTGACCTAATCTTGTAGCCATTTTTTAAACCTTATATTAAAACTATTATGAAAGTCAATTATCCGCGAGCCTGGAAACACGCTGAAAACCCATTAAATATAATAGCAGATTTGTGCCATTTTAAACCAAACCTTTAACATGCTGAGGGGACCTATCACCTGCTCCGCTCTTCCCGAAGCATCCAATTTACCTCCAACCGGCAGAATAAATAAAAGGGTTCAGCTGGAGATTTTTCCAAATTTGATGAATTCGTAAAAAGTCGTCATTCCCGTGCTTAATGCACCTACTGTTGGCGAAGGCGGGAATCCAGGTGCGCGCAACTTCCTGAAAAAAATGGATTCCCGATTAAGGACTTCGGGAATGACAGCCATGAAAAGGACTTTTTGCGATGTTGTCAAATTTGTAAATTGCAATCTTATCCGGTATCATATTGAATATGCTCAACACACAGAAGATCCTGCCTTCTTCAATCGACCTGGACCGGGCTGAAAGACTCCGTGAAGTCTTTGAAATACTTCACGATATCAATGAAAGCGCGCCTGTAGTCGTTGAAGGGAAAAAGGACGCCCTGGCTCTGAGAGAACTGGGACTGAGCGGCGAGATAATCAAGCTTCACGGCGGCAAGAACCTGTATGATTTTTGCGAGGACCTCATTTCAAGGTTCGACAGAGTAATACTGCTCATGGACTGGGACAGGAAGGGTGAAGAACTAACCAGGGCATTATCAGTCCATCTTGAAGGTCACTGGGAGGAGTTTGCCTCTTTCAGAGAACTCCTGAGACTACTCTGTCAGAAAGAGATCAGTCATATTGAAGGAATTCCCAAGCTGCTCAAGAGACTGGAAGGGAATGAAAACGCTTGGCAGTAAAGGCGAAGACATCGCAGTAGAGTTTCTGCGGCACAAAGGCTTCAGGATCCTCGAAAAAAACTACAAGACTTTTGTCGGTGAGATCGACATAATCGCGCTGGACGGCGAGACCGTGGTTTTTATTGAAGTCAAGACAAGGGCAAATGACTCCTTCGGCTATCCTTTTGAGGCTGTCCACAGTAAGAAGAGGCTCAAACTGAGAAACCTGGCTTTGCTTTACATGAAGAAGCAGGGCAAAGAGATCCCTGTACGGTTCGATGTCCTCAGCATCATGTGCACTTCCAAAGGTCAAAAGCAGATAGAGCATATAGTGGATGCTTTTGAGGTGTGAGCCCTTCACTTTGCTCCCAACTGCTTTTTCGGATAGGTATATCCCCTCCGGCAGGCTGTCAGACCCCCACTATAAGACGCAAAAGGCGATTACTCGTTGGAATAAAGGAGAGCGAATACCCGTCCCCTATTGCCTTCGGGTCAGCGTATGTACCGAACATCCTGTCCCAGATAGTCAGTACAAACCCGATATTCTTGCTGGCAAGTCCCCGTGCTCCATGGTGCACCCGGTGATAATTCGGGGTGATAAGCAGCCATTCCAAAGGACCAAGATTCACAGAGATGTTTGTGTGGATCCAGACGTTGACGATCACACCTATCGAGAATGCGACGGCCGCTTCCACAGGAGACAGCATGAGAACATAGTAACCGAGGAAGACCTGTGGCGCAGCGAAAAGAAGGAGATGCGTCATACTTGTTCTTGAACCGGAAAGCCACCATAGCTGGTCGATGGAGTGATGAAAGGCATGAGTAAGCCACAGTATGTGCAAACGATGCATTCCGCGATGGACCCAGTAAAGACAAAAATCCGCAATTACCAACCCCAGTAGTATCTTTACCACACCTGGCAGATGTCCCATTCCGTCAAAGGCGAGCGCACCAGACAGGTCCATCGCGTTAAACCCCTTTATAAGCAAAGCCTTCGATAACTCCCCGGCGAATATAACTACGATGACAGCCATAATGTTCAGCCGCAGATTATACAGTCGGTTCACTGGAAATCGCGGGCGTGTGCGCTCCAATATATCTACCACCCCGACTATGAAGATGAGTGTGGCAGCCTGATAAATCTCTTCTACCGGAACCATACCGACATCCATGTTAATTCAGCCCCTTGTTCAATATCCGCTTTCCGCGCCTGAAGAACTCCGTGAGTTCAAAAAAATTTCCCGGGATTCCGGGGGCATAGTCTCATGTCTTTCCTGACAATCGACGCACCTCAAAGCAAAAGGCAGGGCGTTCAATCTGCCGATGGGAATCTCCTCGCCGCAATCTTCGCAAATGCCGTAAACCCCGTCTTCAATCCTCAGAAGAGCTTCTTCAACCGCCCTTAACTGTGCCTGATGCCGGGTCAATGTTGCAGCCCGCATCCGGTCCCTGGAAGAGATATCTGCCAGGTCTCCATCGTCAGATGCTCCGTTATATTTGTCCTCTTCATTCAGAATCTGATCAATTTCAGCCTTTGATTCATTGATAAGGCTTAGTCGTATTCCGACGAGCATTTTCCGAACAGTCTCGAACCTGACCTGTTTGTTTTCACGCTTTTTCAGCTTTGCATTCTCCATACACTTTTCAGCTTCTTTCCTTCCTCCGGATTTGAATCCTGCTATCCCAAAAAATGCAATTGATAAGAAAACAGGGAGGCATATGGGCAGAAAAAGCTTTACGGCAGACCCTTAGTGAGACATCTGACATCCATTTACCCTGTATGTTTTTATGTGATACCATTTTGGTATTTGCATAGAGCCAAATCCTGCATTGTAAAGATTTTTATTACCGTATACCTCTCTGTAAATTCTCTGATTTGCATTTTTCGGGTTATCTACTCTGATTTTTCATTTTACACTATGACTCCAGAATAAAATATCAGACAAACCCTGATTATTCTGTCATATTTTCTCCTACAAAGAATGAGTCTGCGAGATTGGGAATAACGAACCGATGATTTAAGGGAATTTCTGTTTACTTCTCGGCGCCGGTAAACAGGTCTTTCAGTTTGTCCTTGAAAGATTTCGCTACCTCGTCCCCGCTGATTTTTGCAAATTCCTCAAGGATTTCTTTTTGTCTGTGGGTAAGGGTCTTGGGCACATCCACATAAACACGCACAATCTGATCGCCCCTGTGATTGCTGCCAAGTTTCTGGACGCCTCTTCCTTTCAGGTGAAATATTCTTCCTGAAGGCGTCCCTGCAGGCATCCTGAGTTTTTGTGCGCCCTCACTGTCTATAGTGGGGACCTCAATCTCTGCGCCGAGGGCCGCCTGGGGAAATGACACAGGCACTTCGCAATAGAGGTCGTTGCCATCTCTCTTGAAGAAGGGATGCTCTTCGACATTCAGATAAATAAAAAGGTCGCCGCGGGGGCCGCCCTGCTGCCCCATATCACCTTCGCCCGAGACCCTGAGCCGTGAACCTGTGTCAACTCCGGCCGGTATCTTCAGATTAATGCTCCTGGAATTCCTGATTTTGCCCTGCCCATTACATTTCTTGCACGGGTCAGTTATTATCTTGCCCTCGCCGCCGCACTTGCCGCATGTTTTCGAGATGCTGAAAAAACCCTGCTGCATCCTGATTTGTCCTGTGCCTTTGCAATTCGGACAAATAACCGGCGCCTTTCCCGGAGCAGCGCCTGATCCCCGGCATTCAGGGCAGTCTTCCCATCTGGGAACTTCGATAGTCTTCTCAATACCAAAGGCCGCTTCCATAAGGGTTATCCCGAGATCATAACGCAGGTCAGCTCCCCTGGTCGGTCTTGACCTCCGCTGGCCGGAGAATGTCCCGAAAAAATCGCCGAATATATCCTCAAATATATCTCCGAAACCAGCGCCGCCGAAAGGACTGCCATACCCGGCCCCAACACCCTCGGCAGTGCCGAACCTGTCGTAGTGGGACCTCTTTTCCGGGTCGCTCAGGCACGAATACGCCTCGTTTATTTCCTTGAATTTATCCTCGGATTCTTTATTGTCGGGGTTCCTGTCCGGGTGATATTTCATGGCAAGCTGTCTGAAGGCCTTCTTCAGGTCTGCCTCAGAAGCATCGCGGGACACGCCAAGTCTTTCGTAATAGTCTTTCATTATTTTTCCGTTGTGAGATATGTATTATACAAAATTCACCCCCCTAATTCCTTATTTGAAAACAGGATTTAGAGGGGTGTTCATTTAATTTTTATTTATCGCAGTATGAAGGCTGCGCCGTCAGCCAATTTATTTCTTGTCTTTGTCGACATCCTCAAATTCAGCTTCGACCACCTCTTCTTCCGGACCTTTTGCGCCGGCCTGCGGACCTGCGCCTGGTTCCCCTGCGCCTGCGCCTGCTTCAGCTCCGGGTTGCGCACCTGCGCCTTTGTAAAGATGTTCGGCCAGCTTGTGGGATTTGGTCATAAGGTTTTCAGTCGCAGATTTGATTTCAGACGGCTCAGTACTCGTATCTTTCAACTTCCTGCATTGTTCGAGCGCCTCCTGGATCTCCTGCTTTTCTGAATCGCTCAGCTTGTCGCCATAATCCTTCAAAGATTTCTCTGTTGAATAAACAAGCGTATCGGCTTCATTTCTCGCCTCGGCAAGCTGTTTCTTCTTCTTGTCCTCATCTGAATGCGCATCGGCGTCTCTAACCATCTTCTTTATCTCTTCTTCAGTAAGACCGCTCGACGCAGTTATCCGGATAGACTGCTCTTTGCCTGTTCCAAGGTCTTTAGCTGAGACATGAAGGATGCCGTTAGCGTCAATGTCAAAAGTAACTTCAACCTGGGGCACACCTCTCGGCGCCGGCGGAATGCCTATGAGTTCAAAATTACCGAGGAGTTTGTTATCTGCAGCCATTTCCCTTTCACCCTGGAATACCTTAATCGAAACCGCGGGCTGGTTATCTGTTGCCGTTGAGAATATCTGGCTTTTCTTTGTCGGGATTGTTGTGTTCCTTTCGATGATCTTCGTAAAGATCCCGCCGAGTGTTTCAATGCCCAGAGAGAGAGGAGTAACATCGAGAAGCAGCACTTCCTTTACGTCTCCCTTGAGCACCGCCGCCTGGATCGCCGCGCCGACTGCTACCACCTCATCAGGATTAACAGACCTGTTAGGTTCCTTGCCGAAGAAACTCTGTACGGTCTGCTGGACCTTGGGCATCCTTGTCTGTCCGCCGACAAGAAGGATCTCATCAATATTCGACGTGGAAAGGTTTGCATCTGCCAGGGCGTTCTTGCAAGGTGTAATCGTCTCCTCAATAAAATCTCCGACAAGCTGTTCAAGCTTTGATTTTGTAAGCTTCATGAGCAGATGTTTCGGACCGGTTGCATCAGCAGTGACAAAGGGCAGATTTAGCTCTGTCTCCGTAGCCGTTGAAAGCTCTATCTTTGCCTTCTCGGCAGACTCTTTAAGTCTCTGCAGGGCCATCTTGTCGTTTTTCAGGTCTATGCCCTGGTCCTTCTTGAATTCCTCTACCAGCCAGTCCATAATCCTGAGATCAAAATCATCGCCGCCGAGATATGTATTGCCGTTTGTCGACTTGACCTCGATGACGCCATCCCCGATTTCGAGTATGGATATATCAAAGGTCCCGCCTCCAAGGTCATAGACCCCTATCTTCTCTTCCTTCTTCTTGTCCATACCATAAGCAAGCGCCGCAGCAGTAGGCTCATTGATTATCCTGAGCACATTCAATCCCGCAATCCTTCCCGCATCTTTGGTGGCCTGTCTCTGGCTGTCGTCAAAGTACGCAGGCACGGTTATGACGGCCTCTGTGACCGGCTCGCCGAGGTAGTCCTCAGCTGCCTGCTTCAGTTTCTGGAGGATCATCGCCGATATTTCAGGGGGAGAATAGTTCTTCCCTCTTATTTCCACATGCGCGTCATTGTTCGATGCCTCGACTATCCTGTACGGCAGCCTTTTCTTTGCATGTTCCACTTCAGGAGTGTTGTACTTTCTCCCCATCAGCCTCTTTATCGAAAAAATAGTGTTTTCAGGGTTTGTTATGGACTGCCTTTTTGCAATCTGCCCGACAAGCCTTTCTCCCTTTTCAGTAATGGCCACAACAGATGGTGTTGTCCTTGCCCCTTCCTGATTCGGGATTACAACAGGTTCACCACCCTGCACGACAGCCACAACAGAATTCGTCGTACCCAAATCTATGCCAACTGCCTTACCCATATTATGATTCCTCCTCTGTAATGTTGTTTGTATCCTGTGCTTCAGTCCCTTTCTTGCTCTTATGCCCATGCCCGGACGGTTTTTTTGATACGGCAACCAGAGCCGGTCTTAAAACTTTGTCCTTCAGCGTGAAGCCTTTTCTATATTCTTCCACTACGGTATTTTCCTTCGTATCAGCATGCTCAACATGCGACATGGCATGATGGACAGCAGGGTCAAATGTCTTGCCTTCCGCCTCTATCGCAGACAGTCCGAATTTTTCGAGAGTCTTAAGCAATTCCTTATAGCGTAATTTCAACACCCTGCACAAGACCTGTCAGAGACCGAGTCAGAGGCGTGTTTCAATGCCATCTCAAGGTTGTCTACAACTGTCAGAAGTTCGGACAAAAGATATTCCTGTCCGTATTTGACCAGCTCTTCTTTGTCCTTGTTTACCCTCTTTCTGTAATTCTCAAAATCCGCGTAAAGCCTCAGATACTTATCAGTCATCTCCTTCAGTTCTTCGGCAAGGCGCTCTTTTTCATCAACAGTCGCCTCTTCAGTGTCTACTTCAGGACCATTCAATTCTTCTTCAGGCGGGACTACTTTATCGTCGCTCATCTGATACTCCTATATCTTGATTGCTCTACCTTCCAGTAAGCATTCTGGTAATAAATTTCGACGTATTTTCTACAATATACATTGCCTTGGCATAATTCATGCGGGTTGGTCCTATAATGCCGACAACCCCTACCTGCCGGTCTCCCTCTCTGCAGGGAGAGACTATCATGCTGAAGTCCTGCATGCCCTGCATGGAATTCTCTGACCCTATAATAACCTGGATACCTTCGGTGTCGGAGAGTTTGTCCAGGAGTTTGATCATGACATGTTTATCTTCAATGGCCTTTGAGAGTTCCCGTATTTTTTTCAGGTCCGCGAAATCCGGAAGTTCCAGCACCTCTGAAAGTCCCGACACAAAGAGTTCATTAAACGGAAAATAGAGAGCCTCCTTGCATATCGTCATCGCTTTGGATATGAGGTTATCACACTTGACCTTTTCTCTTGACATCTCCTGCAATAATCTCATGCGGATCTCATCAAAAGTGGATCCCGAAAATTCCGAGCTAAGGTACTGGGCAATTCTGTTGAGGTCTTTCTGGGAAATAGCCGGGTCAACCGACACGACCTTGTTCCTTATCACTCCTTCATCAGAAAAGAGAACAACCGCTACCTTGTCCGCATGATACTTCAGGAGACTGATCCTGCTCAGCGTAGCCATATCATGAGCAGGAGACATCGCAACCCCGAGGTAGTGCGACAGCGCTGAAAGGCTCTTTGTCGTCTCGCTCAGCAGCAAATCTATGTTGTTCTTGAGTATCTCGAGCCTGCGGTACAGCCCCTGGAGTATCTCTATCTCGATATTGGAATATGAGTCTCCTTCTGCTGTTATGGAATCAACAAAGAATCTGTATCCAAGGTCTGTCGGGACCCTGCCTGCAGAGGTGTGCGGCTGGGTCAGGAAACCCATCTCCTCAAGGTCGGACATGATATTCCTTATGGTCGCAGGAGAAAGACCGAAAGAGTACCTTTTGGAGACTATCCTGGACCCCACAGGATCAGGGTAATTAATATAACTCTGAATCACCGCGTAGAGGACTTTTCTGTTTCTTTCGTTTAAATTTTGCACAGTTAGCACTCTCCATGCTCAAGTGCTAATACTTTAACAAGTGAAGGCCGGACGTGTCAAGCGGCGACCGCCCAGATTCGAGGGGGTTATGAGATACCTGCAAGCCGGGCAAAGTCTTCGATGCTAAGGGTTTCAGGTCTTCTGTCCGGGTCTATCCCGGCCCTTGACAACCATTCCTTTGCGTCATCCCTCACACTCTTCATGGAGTTTGACAACATCTTCCTTCTTTGAGAAAAGGCCGTCCTTATGATCCTGAAGAAAAGACTCTCATCCTCCACCTGAACAGAAGGTCTTTCAAGTACCCTGCAATGGATAACAGCAGAGTCGACTTTCGGGACCGGCCTGAATGCCTCTTTAGGGACGATGAATTCCAGCGTCGGCTCCGCATAATACTGGACCATAATTGTCAGCACACCATAGTCCTTTCCACCGGGTCTTGCAACTATTCTCTCGGCCACCTCCTTCTGGATGGTCAAGGTCATGGATTTCAGGTTTCTTCCGGACCGCGGGATCTCTTTGTTCAGTTCAGGATCAACCGTTTGCCCTTCTTTCTCAATATCCTGCAATGATGTTTGCAGTCGCATCTCAAGCAGCCTGAAAATAACAGGGGTGGTTATGTAGTAAGGGATGTTTGCAACTACCTTGAACTCCGGAAGTCCCTCATAAGGATACTGAAGGGCATCGCCGTGGATGAGTTCAATGTTGCTGTATGCGGCAAGGTCATTTGTCAGTCTGTCATACAAATGCTCGTCAAGTTCAATAGCAATCAACTTTCTCACTTTTTCCGCAATCATCCTTGTCATGCGTCCTGGTCCGGGACCTATCTCAACAACAAGGTCATCAGGTTCAAGACGAGCGGACTCGATGATCCTGTGAAGGATCTTCGGGTTGCTCAGAAAATGTTGTCCAAGACGTCTCCTACTCATTTTTCACCGGCTGCTGATCATTGACAATCGACAATTTGCCTCCGACATTCGGTCCGCCTCCCCTGACAAACCATAGGATAGATAAGCCGACAAGAAAAAAAGAGGCCACTGAAAGTATAGCAGGTCTCTGATTTCCGAATGTGGTAGATATATAACCAAAGACGAGCGGCCCGAGAACAGCTGACGACTTCCCAACCAGAGAATAAACCCCGAAGTATTCGGCCTCGGAGCCTTGCGGTATAAACTGCGCATAAAAAGTACGCGAAGCAGCCTGTACAGTGCCGAGGCCAAGGCCTGCGATAATTGCCAAAAGCCAGAAATGGGCCTTTGTCTGCACAAAAAAAGCTATGACTGAAACAGAGGTCCACATAAGCAAAGACAGGATGACTACCCTTTTAGGTCCCCAGATATCGATAGGCTTTGCCATAACGAATGAACCGAAAAGAGCGGTTGCCTGAACAACGAGATAGAGGACAATCAATTCCTGAGCAGAAAACCCGAGTGTTGTGGCTGCAAAAATGCTTGAAAAGACTATTACCGTATTTACGCCGTCCTCATAAATAAGATATGAGAAGAGGAATTTCCTGGGCGCCTTCTGCCCCCAAATTTTCTTTAATGTATCTATCGTATACCGAAAGCCCTTTATTCCGGACCCTATCACTGAGTCCCCCTTAACATCGCCGGGGAGGAACAGAAAAGCAGGCATTGAAAAAAAGGCGAAGAAACCTGCGACCATAATCCACGTGGCCGAATAATGACCTGTCTTCACCAGAGGCAGAGCCGCCAGCAATGCTAATATCGACCCTGCATAGCCGACCATAAAACCCCATGCAGAAACCCGTCCAAGGTATTCTTTCTGTGCTATCCTCGGGAGAAAGGAGTTGTAAAAGACAAGTCCGCCTTCCATGCCGAGGTTCGCGATTGAAACAAGAATGAAGCCCTCCAGGGCCATTCCCTTCCCGAGCATCGAAAAACTTGCTACAGCAGCAACACTCAAAGAAGTGTAAAGGAAAAGGAATTTTTTCCTGTATCCTCCGTAATCGGCAATTCCCCCGAGGAAAGGTGAACTGACAGCAACTAAAGCCATGCTGAAAGATATGGCCCTTCCCCACCACAGGTCGCCCTGTCCTTCATTATTGCCCACGATGACATTGGCATAGTACACCGGGAATACAACAGCTGCGATCACCGCGGAGTAGCTCGAGTTTGCAAAATCAAAGAGGGTCCAGCTTATGATATGTTTTTTATTGAGCCCCATAGTTTGATTTTAATGATAACATTTCCATTTCTCCTGATATAATTTAATCATGAAAATCGTGATATGTGGCGGCGGCGGCTTTATCGGGCAGAACCTCGTCCGGCATCTGCTGGACCGCGGCCATCAAATAGTCGTGCTTGACAGGAACAGGTCCAGGATATCGTCTCCTAAATTGCAGTCCTTCCAGGTCGACCTGCTGAGACCTGATCTCTTCGAGCAGAAATGGTTTGATGGGGTTGAGGCCGTTGTTAATCTGAGCGGGAAAGACATACTCACCTTCTGGACTGACAAAGCAAGGAAGATGATAAGGGAAAGCCGTATCACGGTCAACAAAAACCTCATAGAATTTATAGGCGGTCTTTCACAGAGGCCGGAGGTCTTTGTCTCTGCCTCTGCTGCGGGTTATTACGGAGACAAAGGTGACAAGAGAGGTCTCGGAGGAAGACGCCCGGGGCAAAGGCTTTTTGGCAGATGTGTGCGAAGGATGGGAAGCAGAAGCAAGAAGGGCTGAATCATTGGGGATGCGTTCCGTTCAGATAAGGACCGCGCCGGTCCTCCTGAAAAGCGGGGGGATACTGATGCAGTTGATGAAATCCATGAGCTTTGGCTTCACCTTTGTATTCGGTTCCGGCCAACAATGGTTTCCGTGGCTTCACATGACAGACCTGATACGAATTTACGAGGAAGCCATCACAAACAGAAACCTGTCAGGGCCGGTCAATGCAGCCTCGCCCAACCCGATGCGTTTCCGGAATCTTCTCTCTTGTTTGACCTGCTACAAAAAAGCAGTTATCCTCCCATTTCCCGTCTTCATTTTGAAGCTGTTATTGCAGGAGACAGCAGATGTAGTACTCTTCAGCCAGAGAGTGTTGCCGGTGAAGCTCGTAAAGGCTGGATTTCAGTTCTCCTACCCGGAGTTGGACCAGGCTCTAAAAGAGATTTTCAGCAAATAGATTTGAAACAATCTTATCACTGAAATACTGGAGTCATTGGCAGAAAAGTTTAAATGCTGATGAGACTATAGGGATACCCGCTGCTTAATGCACCTACTCTTGTAAGTGCGGGAATGACAGTAAAACAATCTATTTAAGATTGAAATCCTGGGCTTGACCGGGGATCCATGGTATTTCCAGCTTAAATGCGAGACCCATAATTTCTAAATCTTCAGCTTTGCTGCCAGCTTGATCGCCTCGATCATGCTTGAAGGATTTGCCGTACCTTTCCATGCAATATCATAGGCAGTCCCGTGGTCCGGCGACGTCCTGACAAAAGGCAATCCCACTGTCACGTTCACCCCGCTGTCAAAGGCAATCATCTTCAGCGGTATCAATCCCTGGTCATGATACATGCAGACAACGATATCAACTTCACCTTTATACGCCTTATGAAAAACAGTATCAGGCGGATAAGGACCGGTTACAGGAAGACCTTCTCTGATCGCCTCTTTTATTGCAGGAACGATTTTTCTGATCTCTTCATCTCCAAACATGCCGGCCTCCCCTGCGTGAGGATTCAGGCCCGCAACCGCAATCCTTGGCTTTCTGATATTGAGCATCTCGCATGCCTTCGCGGCAAGATGGATAGTCTTTAGTACGCTCTGTTTCGTAATGAGCCCCGGCACATTCGCCAACGCTGTATGGATTGTCACCAGAATGACTCTGAGAGGCCCGCCGACAAGCATCATCGCATAGTCTTTTGTCCTGGTTAATTCGGCCAGCATTTCGGTATGGCCGGGCCATTTGACCCCCGCCATCTTGAGGGCCTCTTTTGATATGGGAGCAGTCGCTATAGCGTCGACTTGCTTGTCCAGCGCAAGATCAATAGCCTTCCTGATATAAGCCGCACAAGCCTTGCCGCCCTCAGGGGTAGGCCTGTTCGCAATCGTATCTTTCACCCCGCCTATATCAATGACTTCTACCATACCCCGAGACGGTTTCGATTCACGTGGAGATTCGAGCCTTTTCAATTTAAGCGGGAGTTTCACCAGCGCAATCGCAGCCTCCATCACAGACAAGTCACCGATAACTATCGGAGCACAGATATTCCTGACCTCAGCGGACTGCAAGGCCTTCACAATAATCTCCGCCCCCACCCCTCCGGGGTCTCCCATTGTAATTGCAATTCTTTTCATGGTATTCATGGTGCAGAGTTTAATCTTTTAATGTAAAAAAGATCAGAATCTTTTATGATTCTACGCATACTATCTACCCCTTCCAATATCGCCTTTAATAAACAAACTAATTCACCTACTATGCCGCAAAAGTTGCGGAAAACGAAAAGTGATGATTTGCAGGAGAATTATTTAACGCTAGACTTAACCAGTGCGGGT
This sequence comes from uncultured Nitrospiraceae bacterium, assembly GCA_963725545.1. Taxonomy (GTDB): domain Bacteria; phylum Nitrospirota; class Thermodesulfovibrionia; order Thermodesulfovibrionales; family SM23-35; genus DYFC01. Next base: position 150,155 of record CAVRZG010000027.1, read on the forward strand.
GAAAAGCTATGCAAAAAAACAAACCCGCCTTATGCCGCGTCTGGCTTGATGGCATTGTTATTCATTCTCATTTTGTTTGATTAGTTTTTCGTCGAGGATTTAAATAATTCTTATGTGCAAATCTTACGTTATTTAAGTCGCCACTCGCCTCTTTCCGAAACTTCCGCAGGGAGAATCTTACTTTCATTTCTCAGTTTTGTGCAGGCCCATCGCATGTCATACTGCCATGTATAAAATAAATCGCCAGAGGTCTGTAATTCAGAACTATGATTTTCCCAAAGATGTTTTGCAACTTGAATTATTGTGCCTCTGCCACCTAAAAAATGTAGCGCTTCAATTACCCAATTTTGCAAGTCCTCTCGCGTCGCCATAATTTATCTCCTTTAATTTTTATTCAGTGCATACCGAGCGAAATAAGTCGTGGTGGTAACCAGCCCGTGCAAAAAACTGCAGAGGCTTATCGTGTTACTTTATCATGTATCCTTCTTTTAATTATAGCTATGTTATCTCTTGCCCATTGGCATATTACAGAGGCACATCCTAGCATTAAGAGTGGCGGATAATGCTGTACCAACTCGCCATATCGAATTTCATTCGGATATTTTGAAGCACCATGCTCCTCGGCTTCAAGGAGGGCACCGACAGTGCCATTTCCTATTCTTGGATCAACTTCTTGGGCAAGAAGCTTTGCTGCACTATATGGCTTTGACCCCGCAATTCCTGTTCCCATTAAATCACAGGAACATAAGTCTTTGACCAAGCCTGAGAAGTCATGGGATCTTTTCTTCAATTCCTTGGTGGTGTAACCAGCCTGTTCAAGAAGAGCCTTTAGCGATATTTCGCACGACAATAAGCTCAGATACAAGACGGCTCGCCCAGCTTCATCATCTATATTGTCTTTATCAATAAATGATTTTGCAGCGTCAATCAATCGCTGGCTGAAATCAAGACTGTATTCCATAGTTCATCTCCTTGTCGCATAACGTTTAGTTTTAAGCGTATTCCACTTTTTAATAGAAGACTATTACTTCTCTGGCAGATTGTCAATGAATTTTGCAAGTCAATAATTCTTGCGGGATGTCCTGAAAAATCCCTGTTGAAACATCCATCTTTCGGATTTTGTTTTGGGGTGCGTTGTTCAGGAAGATATCAACCCAAAAAATGCAATTGATAAAAAAACAGGGAGGCATATGGGCAGAAAAAGCTTTGCAGCAGCCCCTTAGTGAAACATCTGCTATCCATTCACCGTGTATTTTTTGTGTGTGATACCATTTGATATTTGCACAGAGCCAAATCCTGCATTGCAAAGGTTTTTATGACCATATGCCTCCCTGTAAATCCTCTGATCTGCATTTTTGGGTCAATAGCCTTTTTCCGAAATCCTGCATTGTCAATAATTTAACAACCTCAACGGTTTTATTCCATTCGATCAAATTATTCCTTTTCATATTCGTCTTTGTTTTCGTTAAGATTGATGCCGAATATTGATAAATCGAGATCTTCCAGAATTTCTCTTGCTTTTTCCGCCTCATCTTTCTTTACCATTAACCTGGCTGGTTCAGCTAAAGGCCTAACGTACATAAACTGTTCAGCATTGAAGTAATACGTTACATTTTCCGCATCCAGAAGACTCTTGATCATGGCAACATCCGCAGGATTATAAGTAATCAACAACTCGACATATTCTATGAATTCAGATTGTTCTTCCCGCTTGTCGGGCGGGTTGTCAACCAGGTTAACATTACAGTCAGGACATATGTAAAACCCTTTACGATATTCATATCCGCATTTTGGACAAAACATTATATTAGTCCAAAATGAATTTCAGAACTGTTAAACAATGAGGTATATGGCTTGATTTCTGAAGAATTCGCTTACTCACAAATGTGTCCAATCGTTCAATGCACTGTTCATTCGATGTGATTGCACTTTCAGATGCGTGCTCCGGGAAGGAAATAATTACTCCCGACCGCCTTTCAAATACTCCATAATCGCAACTTTAAATCTATCAAAATCCCGCAAATGCTTTTTCAAGATCAGGACAACAATTTCCGCGTCAACCTGCTCATACTGATGCACGACAACATTTCTGAACTTAGACATCTTTTCCATTATTTGAAATAATTCGGTATCAATGATATTGTTTTCCGACAAGATCTTAAAGGTATCGGCATAACTCGCAGGCGTCCTCATGCCGCTGTCCGACACGATATGATTGGCAATATCGGCACATGTTTCTACCATAATCTGCAGGGTTCTTTCGATAATGCGCTGCGTTTTCCAGTCTGATTTGTATTTTTCAATGGTCATATCGGAAAACTCTTCTATTTGTTTCCGATATAGTTCAAGCTCCGATATCTTTCTTAGGATAACGCTCTTACTTACCAATTCCGTATCTCATTAAAAAAAAAGTATCCTCTTTCACTTTAAAATCGAAAAACTTCCTCAGAGTAACCGATTCAAAGGAATGCCTCACTGGTGAGTCTTTGTCGACCAGGACCTGCTTGTTCTGCAAAATCCTTCCCGTGATGCTGATAGGCGCTGTATTCAATATTATGAGATCAAGTTCGGTTGTTCCAAGCGCATTGGTAATTCTATGAAAAAGGTCGAGTTTATATTCGGCAAGATTATCGGTTTTTTGGAGATAAACAGCTATGTCTACGTCGGACAGCGGTCTTGGCTTTCCGGATGCAAGACCTCCGAACAGATATGCAAATACAACATTGTCCTCTGCGGCAAGGACTTTTTTCGCTTCGGGAATTCTTGTCAGGACATCTGACGGTAATTGCTCAAATTTAATCATGTCTAATTATCACGTAAGGCCAACTGGTTGTCAACATGCGGAACCCTTGCAAGTTGCATCTTAAAGAATGGCATTACTTCAATTTCTATAAAATCAGGAGGATGCCTGCCCTGTAATCAGTCTCTCAAGACCGGCTTTCTGAAGAAGATCCGCACAGTATTCAAGTTGCTCGGCAAGGACAAGGAATAAAACTCCTTTTTTGTTCGCCCCGAACAGGATGCCGAAAACGCTCTGTTCCGTAAGAGGAGAAATCTCGAAAGTGTAATCGATCCCGGACCTGTCAAGTATCTCTTCGATCTCCTTGGCCTCTTCAAGCTTTGTTGCCAGGCAGAGAGGTACAAGCTCTTTCCCTTCAAAATCTTCAGGTAATCTTCTGGACACGGTTTTTCTATTCTCCGATAATCTTCACCAGCACGCGCTTCTTGCGCCTGCCGTCGAATTCGCCGTAAAAAATGCGCTCCCACGTGCCGAAATCCAGCCTGCCTTCGGTCACAGCCACCACGACCTCGCGCCCCATAATCTGCCTCTTCATATGGGCGTCGGCATTGTCTTCGCCGACGTTGTGACGATACTGTGAAACAGGTTCATGCGGGGCAAGTTTCTCAAGCCAGATATCATAATCGTGATGCAATCCGGGTTCGTCGTCGTTGATGAAAACAGACGCTGTGATGTGCATTGCATTAACCAGGGCAAGCCCTTCTTTAATTCCGCTTTCCTTAAGGCATTTTTCGATCTCGCCGGTAATGTTGATAAAGGCGCGCCGCGCCGGCACATTGAACCACAGTTCCTTACGATAAGTTTTCACGCAATATCCTCCCGCCCATCCTCGTTTACTATTTTAGCATCATTCAGTTTCTGATATCTTGTGGCTAATAGGAGGGGATTCTTTGAACACGTCAGCCCGTAACTGAAGGCCTCCGCCAAGGGATACAATTATTATTGACAAACAGAATTCTTACAGAATACTCTTAATAACTGTACCTGGCTTGGCTGACGACATCTTGATAAGCGTTTTTTTAAAAGAATGCCTGAGGAGAAATATGAAATATTGCAGATGGCTCATTGTTGTATTCATGTCGTTTTGTTTTCTAACCGGCAGGGGTTCCTCTGGATGGTCTGAGGAGGAATTGAAACAGAAATCGCCGGATGCGACTCATCCTCAGGCTGAGTCCGCGGCTGACCTCGCTCTTACCGATATTTACATAAGTAACGATTGCAGAGTGTCCGTTAAGGTTACCAATGTGGGAGAGGTTCCTATACTAAACATGTACCTTCTTACGGCAACAATAATGAACGGCAAGTCACAATATCAGGATCGCATGCCCGTGAACCTTGCTCCCAAGGCTTCAAAAGACTTCCCTGTTCCCGGTTGTTCTCTTATTGGAGTCGAGACAATAAAGATAGAAATATTTCCTGACCCGATGAGATCCATACAAACCGATCACAACACAGCAGATAAAACGATGATCAGGACATTGACATGTCATGATGTAAAATGTCCGCCCGGCTTCTCACCGGCATCCATTTCTTCAAAAGACGACTTTAAGTGTGCCCGACAAAAGCCGGCAACGCCGTGCCCTAAGGGATATCACCCGATATGGGGTCCGTGCACCCATGAAAGCGGAGACAAGACAACGATTTCTCCGCAGTGCTCGTTCACGTGTGTGCCTGAAACTCCTGATGTCAAATATGACTGCGGGACAAATCACAGCTTTAGTACGCCTTGCTTTGCAGGCTGCAGTAAGAACCCGGGTGAGTTCCCGAGATAAGAACCTGATACCTGATTTTCACAATAAGAGAATCAGTAATTTGTGATATTCCCGATGACCTTCAGTTGAGAATCAGCGTGCCTCCACATTAACTGAATTGAATCTCCCGGTATGCTTTTCCAATATTGACCTGTGGGCTTGTACAGGTGAGATTCCGTTGCAAGCCGATATTTTTCTACTATAGGATCAACATCCTGTCCGACATAGATCCGTCCCTTAAGCTGGGAATCAAAAAAAGCAAAGTCCAATTTGTACTTCCAGAGAACCAGGCCGTCCTTATATATTGACAAAAGAATTTCGTAAGCCTGAACCAGTTGCTTTTCATCAGCGGTAGTTGTACTGTCCTTCAAAGCTTCTATTTCATCGGAGAGTTTCTGAACACGGTCCGCAACCTGACCGTAAGACTCTCCCGCAACAATAGATGTTTTCACCTCATGAGCGGCAAGACTCAATTTCGCGAATTTACTTTTGCTGATGGTAGGCTCAGAAGAACATGCCCCGCTTAGAAGAAAAATAATCAGCAGTCCGACCAAGAAGCTTTTTCGTTCTTTCATAACACTTCCCCCAAAAAAACATTAAACGACGCAAATACTCAGAATTTGAAGATTCCTTATATTCTATATTATAGCGACAAGAGATGAGAGTTCGTATCCCCGGTTTATGATAAATCTTCAGTCGGGAATCAAGCAGTGCCGATCTGCTGCAACTCTCTGTTTCCGATGGGCACAGACAAGAAGACAATTTTCCACTTCAACAAGACAGATTTCCTGAAAATGCGGACCCCTTATAACATTATTTGAATAATATCAAGATGTTGAATCGTGGCATTGCTTTTGCTCTATTGTAAGGGACACTTTGCAAGTGGAAAAGTGATCAAGATACAACGCGATCAGATATCTCAAAGCGCTTTTTTGAGCACAGTCTATCGTGAAAGGAGAGAAGATATGAGAAAGATTGTGGGCGTTCTGATAACAATATTAGGGCTGTGTCTGTTCGTCGTACCGGTCTCAGCAGATGAAACAAGCAGGGAGGTTCCAGGTGAGGCGGCATTTAATCAGTATTGCATGGTCTGTCACCCAGGCGGCGGCAATATTTTTAATCCTGCAAAAACACTGCACAAGAAAGATCTGGAAACTAACAGCATCAAAAGCCCTGAAGACATTGTTAAGTTGATTAGAAATCCGGGCCCTCAGATGACGAGCTTTGACAAGAGTGTCATACCTGACAATCTGGCAAAGCAGATTGCCGAATACGTTCTGAATACATTCAAGTAGGGGCGGAAAATGTTGGAAAACAGGAAGGAGGTGAAAACAAATGAAGATTTTAAAGATTCTGATTCTTTCTGTGATCATCTGCGGATTGATCTTTTCCTTTGCCTTTGCAGCCGGAAATATCGAAAAGGGCAAAGCTCTCTTTAACGATCCCAAGGCTTTTGGCGGTGCAGCCAAGAAATCGTGCGGTTCCTGTCATCCAAACGGGCAGGGACTGGAGAAGGCCGGGGCCATGAAAGAGTGGAAGAATCCCGCGGGAACCTGGATGAGCCTTGAAGATGCTTCAAATGTCTGCATTATCATGGCAAATAAAGGAAAGGCCATAGACCCCGAAATCCGAAGATATGAAGAACCTGGTGGCATATATCAAGTCACTCGGCAAAAAGAAATAGCAAGGCATCAGAAGATGCGTAAGGAGGAGAGACCATCTCTCTCCTCCATTTTTGTGAAATATGCAGAGGATTATTTGAATACCTTCGAGTTAACGCTTTTCATCTGGATCACTTCGTTGGCCGCAGGGTTTCTCGGGGCTCTCACAGGGCTTGGCGGCGGCTTTGTTATTGTCCCGGCGCTTTCACTCGTTTTCGGGGTGGATATAAGGTATGCGATCGGGGCGTCACTTATTTCCGTCATTGCGACTTCTTCAGGCGCTGCCGCTGCATATGTGAAAGAAGGCTTCACGAATACACGGATTGGCATGTTTCTTGAGATTGCAACGACTCTTGGGGCGCTGACCGGGGCCTTTGTTGCTGCAAGGGTCTCAACACAGGCTATAGCTGTAATTTTCGGCTGCATTCTGCTCTGGTCAGCCTATGAGGAAAGACGGCCAAGGCTCAGCCGGAGCGCTGAGGGAAAAGACCGGATTGCCGGCATTCTGAAACTCGACTCAAACTATCCGACTCCTTATGGCATTCAGTCTTACAGCGTGCATTCAGTACCGGGAGGGTTTGGATTGATGGTCCTGGCTGGAATTCTTTCGGGCCTGCTCGGCATAGGCTCGGGCGCTATGAAGGTCCTTGCCATGGACCACGTAATGAAGATCCCCTTCAAGGTCTCCACTACTACGAGCAATTTTATGATCGGCGTGACCGCAGCTGCAAGTGCAGGGGTCTATTTAAATCGCGGATATATCGATCCGGGCATTACGATGCCTGTCATGTTGGGGGTCCTGACCGGTTCGCTGATAGGCGCCAGGATGCTTGTAAAAGTGAAAACGCGCCCTTTGAGATTATTATTCAGCATCGTAATATTTGTCTTGGCTGTTGAAATGATATTTAACGGGTTAACGGGAAGGTTGTGAAATGCAGGCACAAAATCGACTGAGCGAAGAAAAGATACATGGAATCATCGGCAACCTCTTGAGAGGAGGGGTTCTTTTCGCGGCTGGAATAACACTGATCGGCGGAGTGCTGTATCTGCTGCGTTATGGAAATTCTCTTCCCGATTATCATGCATTCAGGGGTGAACCGGCTGACCTGAGAAGTGTATCCGGAATACTGCAGGACTTCATTTCTTTCCGAAGCAGGGGCGTCATTCAATTCGGATTGCTTATGCTCATAGCCACACCTGTAACGCGTGTCGCCTTCTCCGTTATTGCCTTTGCATTGCAGCGCGACCGGACATATATGATCATAACCCTCATTGTCCTTGCTACGCTCTTATTCAGCATTGCAGGGGGGAGACTATAGATGACATTAGGTATTGCTACTAAATACAAAAGTGCGCGTATATCTACCCTCACCCTTACCTCTCCCCTCGAAGGGAGAGTCCCGAAAGCTTTCGGGATTGAGGGGAGGGGAGAAAGGGGAGGGTGTTGGAATACATATCAAAACAAGAGGTATGAAAAGGGGGGCCGATATGAAAGAGTATGACGTTATTGTAATAGGATCGGGAGTAGGCATGAACATCGTGTTTAATGCCCTCTCCGACGGGATGAAGGTCGCTCTGATAGACATGGGAAATGTTGGAGGCACATGCCTCAACGTCGGTTGCGTTCCGTCCAAGATGCTGATATATCCTGCGGACAGGATAGTTGAGATCGAAGAAGCGAAAAGACTCGGCCTCCGTACAAAGATCAAAGAGATAGATTTTTCATTCATAATGGGCCGGATGAAGGTGCCCATCCAGCAAGGCAGGAAGTTTCTGAAAAGAGAGATCAGAAGTTCGAAAAATCTGGATTTTTATAACAGAGAGGCCCATTTTATCGACGAGTACACGTTGAAGACAGGCAACGAGATCATAAAAGGAAGAAAGATTTTTATTGTCTCCGGCTCCCGTATTGCAGTCCCGCCTGTCAGGGGAATAGAAAAGATAGAATATCTTACTAATGAAAGCGTGCTGGAACTGAAGAGGAGGCCTGTCAGCATGATCATAATCGGAGGCGGATATGTTGCCGCGGAATATGCGCATTTTTTTGCCGCCATGGGCACAAAGGTAACGATTGTGGAGATGGGGGAAAGACTGCTCCGGTCCGAAGAGCCTGAGGTCTCCGAACTCCTGAAACAGACACTTTCAAAGAGGATGAAGATCTACACAAATACCGAGACCCTCGAAGTCCGAAAAGTGCGGAATGGATGTGTCGTCACAATCAGCGACAAATCTTCCGGAAAAGTAAGAAAGATGAAGGCTGAAAGGATCATGGTTGCCGCGGGCCGGAAGTCAAATGCTGATTTGTTAAGAGTTGAAAATACAGGGATAGAGACTGATGCTTACCATTATATCTCAGTTGATACTTTCCTCCGGACAAATAAAGAAAATATCTGGGCGCTTGGAGATGCAATAGGAAAGCAGATGTTCACCCATGCCGGGGACAAGGAGGCGGAGATTGCCTGGCATAATGCAACGAACTCTGACAAAATGGAAATGGACTTTAATGCAGTTCCTCACGCAGTCTTCACCTCTCCGCAGATCGCATCTGTTGGAATGACGGAAGAGGCCGCAAAGAAGGACCATGAAATTCTGGTGGGAAAGGCGCACTATTCAGATACTGTAGCGGGAGATACCATGGCTGAAAAAGAAGGGTTTGCAAAAGCAGTAGTCGATAAAAAAACCCGAAGGATACTCGGCTTCCATATCATAGGACCTTATGCTCCGATGCTGATCCAGGAAGTGGTCAACGCCGTGGCGAACAAAAGCGATATCAAATATATCACCGGCAGCATGCATATATTCCCAGCGCTCTCCGAGCTCATTCCGGAGACGCTGAACAATCTCAAATAGCTATGCATATTTTTTAAACAATAAATTCCAAATGAAAGAGGCATAAGAATGAAATCACGAATCATTGCTTTAATTGTCTTTCTCCTAATTATCTCCGGATGCGCGGGGTCAGGTATCAAGCGAATACACCGGATAATCCGGATTCCTGCTATTATCCGTATCAGGAATATCGCGGGTATCAAGGACCCTATTGCTCGCCGACACCGCAACGATAGGCATTCTCTTGCGAAATTATGACGATCACATTCTCCTGTATCCTCAACTCCTGCAGGACCTACAGGCTCTCGATCACCTTTCTCATCTTGGCCTGCACTTGATTGGCGACGCCCGCTAAGTTCGGGTTCTGGATTGCCTGCATCGCAACTATCGGATCGATGCCGGCAACTTCTACCTTGCCGTCAGTCGTCTCCTGAACGATCACATTGCAGGGAAGCATGAGGCCGATCTTGTCCTCTGCCAGCAATGCCTCGTAGGCAAACGGCGGATTGCAGGTACCGAGGATGCGGTACTTGCGGAAATCCACATCCATCTTTTTCTTTAAAGTGGCCTGAACATCAATCTCTGTGAGAATCCCGAAGCCTTCTTTTTTCAATTCTTCGGTCACTTTTGCAACCGCCTCTTCAAAGGAAATCCTGCAATGTCTTGCTGAAATAGTAATTCATGTCGTCCTCCTGTTGAATTTCCAATCTCCGGAGAGCAAGGGATATGCTTTAATTTCCGAAGCAAAACCACGGATACCAAGGCAGTTTTTTGCTTCGGAAATTGAAGCATGCCTCCTTCGCGAATGTGACCAGCCCGAGGCAGAAACCCGGAGGGTCGCCAATGCTGAAAGTTTGACTCTATTCCAGCCTTGCTCTCCGCAACCTCAGGGCATTACCCACGACAGACACGGAACTGAAGCTCATGGCTGCTGCCGCGATAATCGGACTCAGCAGGATACCGAAAAAAGGATAGAGGACGCCGGCAGCAACGGGAACACCGAGTGAATTATATACAAAGGCCCAGAATAAATTTTGTTTTATATTGCGCATCGTCAGCCTGCTCAAGACCCTTGCCCGTACAATCCCTCTCAGATCTCCTTTCACGAGGGTGACGCCTGCGCTTTCTATGGCAACGTCAGTCCCTGTTCCCATCGCGATACCCACATGGGCCTGGGCCAGGGCAGGAGCATCGTTAATGCCGTCGCCGGCCATGGCAACGATGAATCCTTTTTCCTGCAGCCTCTTTACTTCCAGGACCTTTTGTTCAGGCAAAACCTCCGCGACAACCTCTTCAATCCCCAGTCTCCTTGCAATTGTTTCAGCTGTGGTGCGACTGTCCCCGGTGAGCATCACTATCTTGACGCCTTCCTCGTTGAGCTTTTTGATTGCCGACGGCGTGGTTTCTTTCACCGTGTCCGCTACTCCCAATAGCCCGATAATACTCTGATCTAAAATGAGGAACATCACTGTCATGCCGTCGGAACGCATGTTTTCCGCCATTTTATAAAGATCTCCTATATCGACGCCGATTTCGGGCAGGAGGCTGAGATTCCCGAGTGCCACATCATGACCGTCCACCCGGCCGGTGACTCCTTTGCCTGTTACAGACTGGAAAGACTCCGCTGGAGCCAGTTCAAGTTTTCTCTCTGCGGCGCCCGCAACAATTGCGGCTGCCAGGGGATGCTCGCTCCCCCTCTCCAGGCTTGCCGCATAGAAGAGCACCTTGTTTTCATCCCAGCCGTAAACAGGATAGACATCGATAAGCCTGGGCTTGCCCTCAGTGAGTGTGCCGGTCTTGTCCACGACGAGAACATTGACCTTTCTCATTACCTCTATCGCCTCGGCACTCTTGAAAAGCACCCCTGCGGTCGCGCCCTTTCCCATGGCTACCATAATGGACATCGGGGTGGCGAGTCCGAGCGCGCAAGGGCATGCGATGATGAGGACAGCCACCGCATTTATCAATGCATGGGCAAATCTCGGTTCCGGCCCTGCCAGCGCCCAGACAGCAAAGGTAAGGACTGCAGCGGTCACCACAATCTGAACAAAGTAAGTGGCAACCGTGTCCGCAAGTTTCTGGATCGGAGCACGGCTTCTCTGAGCTTCAGCCACCATCCGGACGATCTGTGATAGTAACGTATCTGCGCCGACCTTTTCAGCCCTCATTATCAATGTCCCTGTACCGTTCACAGTAGCGCCGATGAGGCGGTCGCCCTTCTGTTTCTCTGTTGGAATTGACTCGCCTGTAACCATCGATTCATCGACAGAGCTTGAGCCGTCAACAACCACACCGTCAACCGGCACTTTCTCACCGGGACGGATACGCAGGAGGTCTGCCGGCTGAACATTCTCAATCGGGATATCCTCCTCGGAATTGTCTTTTATAATGCGGGCTGTTTTCGGCCTCAGACCCAGCAATGCGCGGATGGCTGCGCCTGTCTTCCCCCTGGCCTTCAGTTCAAGGACCTGCCCGAAAAGCACAAGGGTAACGATCATGGCAGCTGCCTCAAAATATACCCCCACCTCGCCGTGCCGGTCACGGAAAGAAAGGGGAAAGACAGATGGGAAGATCGATGCTATCACACTGTAAACATAGGCCACGGACACTCCGAGCCCTATAAGTGTAAACATATTCGGACTGCGGTTAACTACAGACTGCCACCCCCGGACAAAGAAAGGCCATCCTCCCCATAGCACAACAGGAGAAGTCAGGATAAGCTCAACCCATACGAGCTTTTCCTGAGATATGATACCCTGAAGTGAAAATCCCGGGATATGTCCCTGCATTGCCAGGAAAACGACAGGCGCTGTCAGAAGAGCGCTTATCCAGAACCTCCTGTTCATATCTGTGAGTTCGGGGTTCTCGCCCTGCTCCAGCGTTATTATCCTGGGCTCAAGCGCCATCCCGCATTTTGGACAACTGCCGGGTTTGTCGCTTAAGACCTCAGGGTCCATGGGGCATATCCATTCAGTCTTTGTCGCGGCCCCCAACGGTGAGACAGGTTCAAGGGCCATACCGCACTGAGGGCACGAACCAAATGTATCCTGTTTGACTTCAGGATGCATGGGACACGTGTAACCGCCGCAGTTCTCCACATTCAGAATCGGCGGAGGCATCTGTTCAAAGCCTTCCTGCTGCTTTGTATATTTCTCAGGGGTCTTACGAAATTTTTCGAGGCAATGGCTGCTGCAGAAATAATATGTCTTGCCCTCGTAGTCATATTTGAGTTTGGAGACGGCCGGATCAACATTCATGCCGCAGACAGGGTCTAGTTTCACCCTGCTCCCCCTTGGAAACGGCAACCGGTTTAGGTTTAACCATCATAAAGGGGCCGGCAGGTGATTTGCCGGCAGAGGCCTTCTTAACGTACATCTCAGGCTCCTTATCAAAGGCCTTCTTGCACTGTTCAGCGCAGAAATAATAGGTAACACCTTTGTACGAAGATGTCGCTGCGGCGTCAGTGTCTTGTATAGTCATTTTGCAGACAGGGTCAATAACTTGCATTTGCCTCCTCAAACAGGATTTGGAGATTTAAAAAGGGACTCAACCACGAAAAGATGTCTGAGTCCCTTACAATCTGACTTTTGCTTTTTTTAATGAGTCATCGGCATCGACATCGGCTCTGTCTTGGCTGGAGTTTCTTTCTCTTTGCTTTCAGGGGCCGGAGCTGCCGCAGGGGCCGGCTGTCCCATGGAGCCCATCATATCTTTGCACATACTCATCATTCCCTGCATCTTTCCTTTCATCTGCCTGATATTCCGGACCATATCTTCTTTTTCTTCCGGCTTGAGCCCCATTATGATTTTTTCCTGGTTGTCCATGATGTCCATCATCGTCTGCATCATGTCCTTTCCAACTGCGCTACACTGCTGCATGCGCTGCCCGCCCTGCATCTCCTGCATCTTGGGACACATCATCTTCATGCCCTCGCCCATCTTCATGCCCGGCTCCGTTTGTCCCTGGCTTCCTCCCATTGTTCCCATTCCGCCCATCTCCGCATACGCCGTTACAGCCAGGACCAATACAATAATGAATGCTAATGTCATCCTTCTCATTGTTTTCTCCTTATTAAATTCTAATATTTTGATTAATCAAAGCGTAGCAGAAAAACATGGCATCGTCAAATCAACACGGCAAAAAGATGATCTTGATTTGAAGGCATCATTATGAAAAATCTTCCCAATCCTCTTTGCCAAATCCTGAATGCTGCGGGCATTTAGCATAGGGAGGTGAGAGGGATTTTTAACGAAGGGTTTCACATGAAATGAGCATGGCGCAGATACAGACTACTTTTGGAGTCTACTCAGGGCTTCTTTGGCTGCGATGGTTTCAGCCTCTTTTTTGCTTTTTCCAACACCCTCGCCGAATTTCTCTGCCCTCTATATTGACCTCCACAGTGAAGACCTTTCTGTGTTCTTCCCCCTCCTGTTTTATCAGCCTGTATTCAGGGACTGAACTGAAGAGAAGTTGTGTCTTCTCCTGCAGCTCGGTTTTGTGGTCGTGGAATTCTCCTGAATCGATGACAGGGGATATCTTATCTTTGAATAAAGACATGACAATTCTTTTTGCGGCCTCATAGCCGCCGTCAACATAGACAGCGCCCAGCAAGGCCTCGAAAGCGTCGGCAAGCAGTGATTTTTTTGTCCTCCCTCCTGTGTGTTCTTCCCCCTTGCCGAGTCTCAGATATTTACCCAGGGAGATGGAAAGAGCTACTTCGGAGAGCACAGCTTCCTTGACCAGATAGGATTTCGTTTTTGCCATGACCGATTCCGTCAGATTATGGTCCAGCTTAAAGAGATATTCGACGACAATAAAACCGAGGACTGAATCTCCAAGGAATTCAAGCCGTTCATTGTAGGCGTCTGCCTTGTCCGGATTTTCATGATAGTAGGACCTGTGGGTGAGAGCTTCCAGCAGGACTTTTCTGTCTTTAAAAAAATGACCGAGGCGGTCTTCCAGTTCGGACAATTCGTCATTAGTCATTGATAAGGTCATCTATTCGGCAAATTTCCTGAACAAGAGACATGCATTCGTCCCGCCGAACCCGAATGAATTTGACAGAGCGTGGTTGACCGTTGCCTTTCTTGCATGATGCGGCACGTAATCGAGATCGCATTCAGGGTCAGGGTTGTCAAGGTTTATTGTAGGAGGCACTATGCCGTCACAGATGCTCAGGATCGAAATGATCGCTTCAACGCCGCCGGCCGCCCCGAGCAGATGCCCTGTCATGGATTTTGTTGAGCCGACAGGTATCTTATATGCATGCTCGCCAAAAACCGCCTTGATAGCTTTTGTCTCAAGTTCGTCACCGGCCTTTGTAGAGGTCCCATGAGGGTTGATATAATCCACTTCCGAGGGGGCAATCCCGGCATCTTTCAGCGCTATTTTCATGCATCGCGCAGCTCCCTCGCCGTCGGGAGGCGGTGATGTGATATGGTATGCATCCGCCGTCATACCGTAACCGGCTACCTCCGCGTATATCCTGGCGCCCCTGTTCATGGCTGTTTCAAGGCTTTCAAGAATAATAACGCCGGAGCCCTCTCCCATTATGAAACCGTCCCTGTCGACTATCAAAAGGCCTGCTGGCCTTTTCAGGCTCATCGTTCCGTGTGGACAACGCCTTCATTGCGTTGAACCCGCCTATGCCGAGCGGGGTTATGACCGCCTCTGTGCCGCCTGCTATCATCGCATCCGCATCACCCCGCTGGATAATCTTGAAGGCGTCTCCAATGGCATGACTGCCGGTGGCACATGCCGTAGCCACGGCTGAATTCGGACCTTTGGCGCCGAACCTGATCGAAATCTGTCCGGCAGCCAGATTCACAATAAGCATCGGGATAAAGAAAGGCGTAATCTTTCTCGGCCCTTTTTCAAGGAACACGGAATGATAATGCTCGATTGAACGCAGCCCGCCGATGCCCGACCCGATGATGACGCCGGTCCTTTCAGCGTTCTGGTCGGTTATCTTCAGACCGGAATCAGTCATCGCCATCTGCGCTGCGGCAACGGCAAAATGAATGAACCGGTCCATCTTCTTTATCTCTTTGGTCTCGATATAGTCTTCCGGATTGAACCCCACAACTTCACCGGCTATCTGGGTCGGAAAGCCGGCAGCATCAAACTGCGTAATCTTCCTGATCCCGGACCTGCCCGCAAGAAGGCCCTTCCAGCTCTGCTCGACACCGATACCGAGGGGGGTTATCATACCCACCCCGGTAACAACGACTCTTCTTTTTTCCATCAGACCTCTTTTATGAGACCTCAGGCTGATTTTTTCTTGGTAATATATTCGATGGCGTCTTTGACCTTGGCAATCTTTTCAGCATCCTCATCGGGTATCTCGATACCGAAGGCCTCCTCAAAAGCCATGACAAGCTCAACAGTATCAAGGGAATCCGCACCCAGATCTTCAACAAACGACGCATCAGGGACAACCTCGGATGCGTTGACCCCAAGCTGCTTTGCAATAATCTCTTTAACCTTTTCTTCTACCATTCATACACCTCCATAATCTAATTAATTTCAAATTGAAAAATCTAAAATGCAAAACGGGGCGGGAAAGCAAATTCTATTTTGAGTCCGGACTTTTGCATTTTTTGCTTTTATATTCTGCAATCTGCATTGACCAGTTCACATATACATTCCGCCGTTGACATGTATCACCTGACCGGTTATATATCCTGATTCAGGCGCTGCGAGAAAGAGCACCGCATTTGCAATATCTTCCACCCGGCCGAACCTGCTCAGCGGAATCAGCTTCTTCATGTCTTCCTTTATGTTATCGGGCAGGACATCCGTCATTGCAGTCTCGATAAAACCGGGAGCAACCCCATTCACCGTTATCCCCCTGCTTGCGTATTCTCTTGCAACAGTCTTTGTGAGACCGACAATGCCCGCCTTTGAGGCACTGTAGTTTGCCTGCCCGGGATTTCCCATAAACGCCGCCACCGACGTGATATTAATGATCCTGCCGTATCTCTGTTTTGCCATATCCGATATGACGGCTTTAGTGCACAAAAAAACGCCTTTCAGGTTCGTATCGATCACCACGTCCCATGCGTCTTCTTTCATTCTCATCAGAAGACCGTCTTTTGTTACCCCTGCATTATTTACCAGATATGTCTATCTTCTGGAATTCCTTGCGTATATCTTCAAAGGTCTTTTCGACCTCCTGTGAATTCGATACGTCAAGCCGCACCCCGAGAGTCTTCACGCCGAACGAAGAGAGGGCTTCAGCCGTATGCCGGGCCGTCTCGGGATTTCTGCCGCAGACAACTACCTGCACGCCCTTCTTGGCCAATTCTTCCGCAATTGCCTTACCGATGCCGCGTGTTCCACCTGTGACAACAGCGACCTGTCCTTTTAAATCCATGGATGTCCCTCCTGAAAACCGGTCTTAATTTTAACAAAGTGCTCTTCTCTTTTCCAGTCTTTATTTGCCGCGACGTCCCGCGTATTTCAGTAACTTATTGTAATATTAGTCTATTTATGCTAATAATAGTATGTAAAAGGTTGAAGGAATTTTGCAGACTTCAGACCTCGAAGCTGCTTAGCCTGTTATATACCCATAGCCCTCAGTATACAATACTGGATAAATTTTTTTGTAAAGGACAAGATGAAATATGAAAGGTAAAGTCTATTTAATTGATGTTACAAACAGGGACGGCGTTCAGACCTCCAGGATACTTCTGCCCAAACTCTCAAAGACAATGTTGAACATTTATCTTGATGAGATGGGCATCTTCCAGAGTGAAATCGGGTTTCCCACATTGAAACATGAACTCAATTATATTAACGCAAATCTGGAACTCATGAAGCTCGGCGCCATGAAAAGGATTCATCTTGAGGGGTGGTGCAGGGCCGTTCCGGAGGACGTAAAGCTCAGCTTCAAGAACTGCCCTGACCTGAAGCATCTGAATATTTCCATGTCTACCTCTGAAATAATGATTCAGGGGAAGTTCCAGGGGAGAAGAACATTCAAGGACATCACAAAATCGCTGATAGAATCTGTCAAGATCGCTCTGGACCTGGGCGCTGAGACAATCGGCGTAAATGCTGAAGATGCGTCAAGGACTGAACTCGACAGGCTGATTGAATTCGTCATAGCCGGCAAAGAAGCAGGAGCAAGCCGCTTCAGGTACTGCGATACCCTCGGCACGGACGATCCGATAACGATCTATGAAAGGATCAAGGCCCTGGCTCTGGCGACAAAATTCCCGCTCGAAATGCACTGCCACAACGATCTCGGTATGGGAGAGGCGGTCTCCATTGCAGGCGCTCAGGGAGCTATAGAAGCAGGCGTGGATTCATATATCAACACGACCATCAACGGTTACGGGGAACGGTGCGGGAACTGTGATCTGGTTTCAACAATACTGGCCCTGAAGTTCTCTCACGCATTAAAGGACAAACTCCCGCTCGATGAGCATGTGGACCTGAAGATGGCCTGGAAGATCGGAAAATATGCGTCATACGCTTTCAACATTCCCATCCCGATTAACCAGCCGGGTATCGGCGCAAATGCCTTTGCCCATGAGTCAGGGATACATGCCGACGGCGCGCTGAAAGACAGGCGGAATTATGAACTCTATGACCCCGAAGACGTGGGCCGCGGCGAACCCGAACTCTCTGAAACCGGCAGGATAATAACGACGGGGGAGTACGGCGGCATCAAAGGCTTCAGGCATGTATACGACAAGCTCGGTATTCACTTCCATGATGACAATGAGGCAAGGAGGGTGCTTGAACTTGTGCAATATGCCAACCTGCATACTCAGAAACCGCTGACGGACGACGAACTCCGTCTTATTGCCAAATATCCCGATCCCGTACAGAAGATACTCACGTTGGATCCGAAATAGATCCTGCCCTTTGCAAGTCTGTGACCGGCAGAGGAAAGACTGAAGGAGTTTTCAAACCTCAACTCATTCTTGCATTAAGAAAGGGAATTTATTATATGGAGCGTATATGTATAACATTACTTTAATACCCGGAGATGGAACAGGGCCCGAGATATCAGAGGCCACAAGAAGAGTGATCGAAGCGACGGGTGTCCCCATTCAATGGGACGTCCAGGATGCCGGGGTGGATGTCTATGAAAAAGAAGGCACACCTTTGCCGCAGAGGGTCATCGACTCGATCAGGAAAAACAAGGTTGCCATCAAGGGTCCGGTCACAACACCTGTCGGGACAGGGTTCAGGAGTGTCAATGTGACTCTGAGACAGGTCCTTGACCTTTACTGCTGTCTCAGACCGTCAAGGATCTTTAAAGGCGTCAGGACCCGGTTTGAGAACGTTGATCTTGTTATTGTCAGGGAAAACACAGAGGATTTATATGCGGGCATAGAGTTCGAGAAGGACTCTGAAGGCGCAAAGAATATAATAGAACTGATCCATTCTTTGACCGGGAAGGCCATCCGTCAGGATTCCGGCATCAGCATAAAACCGATATCCGTATTCGGCACGGAACGGATTGTGCGGTTTGCTTTTGAGTACGCCAGGAAGAACAGGAGGAAAAAGGTCACCGCAGTGCACAAGGCGAATATCATGAAATACTCCGACGGCCTGTTCCTTGAGACGGCGCGGAGTGTCGCGCAGAAATATCCGGATATAGAATTCGAAGACAGGATCATTGACAACATGTGCATGCAGCTTGTTCAGAAACCTGAACTGTACGATGTGATGGTCCTTCCGAATTTATACGGCGATATCGTGTCCGACCTTGCAGCGGGTCTTATCGGAGGCTTAGGCGTGGCGCCGGGCGCCAATCTGGGCGAAGATTGCGCGGTCTTTGAGCCTGTGCATGGCAGCGCGCCGAAATACAAGGGCTTGAACAAAGTAAATCCCCTTGCTATGATACTTTCAGGTGTTATGATGCTCAGACACCTTGGAGAATTTGAGGCAGCTGAAAAACTGGAAGCTGCTGTAGCCGCAGTAATCGAGGAGGGGAAAGACGTAACGTATGATCTTAAGCCGACCCCTAATGATCCGTCTGCCGCTACAACGTCCCGGTTTGCCGATGCCGTTATTGAGAGATTAGCCTAAAGCATATATGGAAACCGACAGTACATCACAAATAGAACCTCCACATAGGGCGGCAAATCCGAAATTCGAATTTCGGAATTCGAAACAAACCCAAACGTCTCAAACAGAAGACCGGATTAGTCATTCGCCGTTCAAAATTTTCTGTCTATTCAGAATTTGGCGCCCGGGATTGGGAGTTTTGTTGAGCGCTATGTGGTCTGATATCCTTCTGATCATCATTTTTATCATCATAAACGGGTTCTTTGCCGGCGCCGAGATCGCAGTTGTCACTGCGCGAAGAAGCCACATAAGACACCTTATGGAAGAAGGCAACCGCCACAGCTGAGATCCTCCATAAATTCAAAGACGAGCCTGAGCGGTTCCTTGCAACCACCCAGATAGGGGTGACACTTGCCGGGGTTATTGCTGCGGCTATCGGCGGAGCAATAGCTGTCAAGACCATTAAACCTTTGATAATGGAAATCCCGGTGAAGCCGATTGCCGCGTCAAGTGAGGCTATCGCACTGGGACTGGTGACTATTCTGATAACATTCTTTCTGCTCGTCTTCGGCGAACTGATCCCGAAATCCATAGCCCTGTCTAACCCTGAACGCGTCGGACTGAGAACAGCTCCTTTCATCGAAAGGTTTTCAAAGATAGCAATTGTCTTTGTTAAAATCCTGACGTTCAGCACAAATATGCTTCTCAAACCATTCGGGAAAAAGTCGTACGCCGGAAGGGCTTATGTCTCCGAGGAAGAGGTAAGAATGCTCATCAGGGAGGGGAGGGAGCAGGGCGTTTTCGAGCCTGCGGAACAGGCCCTTATCCACAGTGTCTTTGAATTTACGGATATGTCCGCAAAAGAAGTCATGGTGCCCTCCACGAGAATGGTCATGATAAACATAAACACCCCGGTTGAGGAGATCAAGAGCATCCTTGCGGAAGAACAGTTTTCGCGATATCCTGTAAAGGGCAAAGACCTGAATGACATCCGAGGTATCCTGTACGTCAAGGATTTCCTGAGTGCATTTGCCTCGGGGGCGGTTGACATAAGAAAACTGATCAAGCCTCCTTTTTTCATACCTGAGACGATGAAGATCAGCTTCCTTCTGAAGGAGATGCAGAGAAAGAGAATTCATATGGCCCTGGTCATAGACGAATACGGAGGCGTATCCGGTCTGGTGACAATGGAGGACCTCCTTGAGGAGATCGTCGGGGAGATACGTGATGAGTATGATACGGAGAGCCCTGTCATAAAACTTGACGACAGGACATTTCTAATCGATGCTTCCATCAGCATCAGGGACCTGAAAGAGGACCACGCTATTGAGATCCCTGAATCGACAGAGTACGAGACCTTGGGCGGCTTTTTGCTCATCACCCTTCAAAAAATCCCGAAGGTAGGCGATACCGTCGAAATCGAGGGCAAGAAGATAACCATTTCAGAGATGGTCGCCCAGAGGATTTCGAAGGTGAAACTCGAAAAGATACCTGAAGCAGTCCCTGAATCCTGATCCACCCGTTTTCTTGCCATTATCCTTTTGAATCCTTTATAATTAGTGTTCGCTATGAAGAAAAAAGTATCGATCATAGGCGCGGGGAATGTCGGAGCTACAACAGCCCAGATGGTTGTCCAGTCCGGTCTTGCCGATGTTGTCCTGTTTGATGTGGTCGAGGGGATGCCGCAGGGCAAGGCCCTCGACATGGCTGAGGCATGTCCTCTCTGGAACTCCTCTTCCGGCATCAAAGGGACAAACAGCTACAGTGATACTGCGGACTCCGACCTTATTGTTGTTACGGCGGGCCTGGCAAGAAAGCCGGGCATGTCCCGGAGCGATCTGCTGCATGCCAATGCGAACATAATCAAAGCTGTATGCAGTGAGATAGCAAAGGCGTCACCCCACTCCATCATCATCGTTGTAACAAATCCCATGGATATCATGTCGCAGCTTGCCTGGAAGACAACGGAGTTTTCCTGCAAGAGGGTCATGGGTATGGGCGGTATACTCGACGCATCCAGACTGAAGGCTTTCATCTCAATGGAACTGGATGTCTCGCCCGAGGATGTCGAAGCGCTGGTGCTCGGCGGTCACGGCGATGACATGGTGCCGATGCCCAGATTCTCGACTGTTAAAGGGATAGCAATCACAGAGCTCCTTCCAAAGAAGAAGATAGAGGCCCTGATCGAAAGGACGAGGACAGGCGGTGCGGAAATAGTGGGTCTCCTGAAATCGGGCAGCGCATATTATGCCCCTGCAGCATCTACTTTTCAGATGGTCAAAGCCATACTTCTTGATGAGAAGAGGCTGCTCCCCTGCGCAGCGTATCTGAATGGGGAATACGGTGTAAAAGACCTCTATATGGGCGTTCCGGTCATACTGGGCAAAGAAGGTGTTGAAAGGGTCGTTGAGGTAAAGCTCGCAAAAGAAGAAAAAGCGCAGTTCAAGAAATCCTGCGAATCCGTCAGAAAGCTTATAGAAAAATTAATATGAAGTCTGATGTATAAAATGAAGGGCAGACATGATAAAAAAGTCTTTATACATCCGTGAGAAAGTCGAACTGCAGAACAGACTCAGTGGATTCCCGCTTGAAACCTGCGGGAATGACGCCAAACAAAAACAACTATTTAATATTGTCATCCTCGGGCTTGACCCGGGGATCCAAGGTATTTCCAAATCAAACACGAAAAAACCAAAATTATTCAATATTTAAGTAAATCAATATCAACAAATCGGAGGGACAATGGAAAGGACATTATCAATAGTAAAACCGGATGGGGTGAAAAAGAACGTGATAGGTGAAGTAATAAAGAGGTTTGAGCAGAAGGGGCTGCGGGTCGCCGCGCTGAGAATGATCAAGATGTCTATTGACGATGCGAAAGGGTTTTATATCGTCCATAAAGAGAGGCCTTTTTATGCAAGCCTTACGAGTTTCATGTCCGAAGGACCGGTTGTTGTGATGGTAATCGAAGGTGAAAATGCGATCAGCAAAGTCAGAGAGACTATGGGCTCCACCAACCCTAAAGATGCGGCGCCCGGAACTATAAGGGCTGATTTTGCCTCCGATATCGAGCACAACATAGTCCACGGTTCCGACTCGACGGAATCCGCTTCATACGAAATCCCTTACTTCTTCTCGTCACTCGAAGTCCACTAAAAAAAATACGCCCGTCTCATCCCCGGGACGGGCTTTCCAATTGCCATTCCCTTCTCTTCGCACCTTTGCTATACTTTTCTTGAAATGCAAATTGGAGGCTGTCAATAGCGTAGCGCATGATGAGGAACAAACCCATGAAAAAGACCAGGGTCGGATATCCGTTTGTGTTCGAGCATCGCAGGGATCCATTGCTAAGCAGGAGGGAATTCGTATCCCGGCAGGCACGATGGCTTGCGTTTTCCCTTTTCATATTGGGGTTTTCGATTGGCGTTGGAATAATCGGCTACCATGTGTTTGGAAAACTTGCCTGGATCGATTCCTTTTTGAATGCCTCTATGATCCTGACAGGAATGGGACCGGTTGACCACCTGGATACAAGTGAAGGGAAGATGTTTGCGGCCTTTTATGCGCTTTTCAGCGGCGTAGCGTTTCTCACTTTTGTGGGCGTACTCTTTGCTCCGGTCTATCACAGGTTTCTTCACAGTTTCCACATTGATACAGAGGATCATGTAAATGCAAAGGAAGAGTAATAACTTCACCACCGTGTAACAAATGAAGAACCCTGCGGCAAAGACCGCAGGGTATCTTAACGTATGGAATTATTTCTTCATATTCGCTCGCTAACCCCGCGGCAAGCCGACGGGGAATGCACTCGCTATCCTCAGATACAGGTGCCTGGAAACACTTGTATGCTGTGAAAGAGGTTTTAATCCAGTATAATTCTCAATATGGCAACGGCGAAAAAGAGGCGCCCGGCAATATGCTTATAAAAGTGATGTACGAAGACGGGAAGACGGGAGAGTTAGACTCTGATATAATTTTAGATGGCATAACAGAATATCATGAAAGGTTTGTAAGAAACAGGACAATCCACACGATTAGTCAATAATGAGAAAGAAAACAACAACGGTAACACATAGCGGGACCGGGAGAACGGCAAAGCTAAAATGCTGGGAATATTACAGGTGTCATGAAGGTGACTGTCCTATATTTAAATCCGGAAGATTACTCAGGTGCTGGCTTATTTCAGGAACGCACTGCAGAAATGAAATTCAGGGCAAATTCATAGAGAAGACAGAAATGTGTCTGAAGTGCAAAGTTTTCAAGGCAAATATGGATATTCCGGCCATGAAAAAAACAATGATAGTTCTTAACCGGCAATTTGAAGAGTATCGACGGGAACTGGAAACGAGAGATCGTGAACTGGAAACTACAAGTATGGATCTGTCTATCGGATTGTCTGAAACATTTGAAGCACTTAAGAGAATCGCCTCAGGGGATCCCTCTGTGCGAATACCTGAACAATCAAATATTGAACTGCTCGCGCGGTTGAAATATTTGGTTAATTTAACAGCGCAGGAAATTGGCGAGATTGTTCAGCAATCCCATGAGTTCGCAATTGATCTTGCAGAGCATTTTGATGTCCTGCACAGAGTTTCAAAAGGTGATCTTGGTGCCAGAATAAGCGAGAAATCCAGCACGGAAATCTCGCAGGCACTGAAAACAGTGACGAATGAAATGATCGAAAATATCCAGAAGGCTGAAAAAGCACTGAGTGAAAGTGAGAAAAAATATTCAACAATTGTTGAGAACAGCAATGACGGCATTGTAATTCTTCAGGATGGCATATTGAAATATGCAAACAGCAAGATGATGGAAATAACTCAGTATACCGTGGAAGAAACGATTGGGAAGGTCTTCTTCGATTTTATATCACCTAAGCACAAGACATCTGTCATCGACAGATACAAAAGGAGAATGGCAGGGGAAGAACTCCCGAACAGATACGAAATAGAGATAATCTCCGGAAACGGGAAAACGATCCCGGTCGAGATTAATGCGTCTTGTATAGAATATAAAGGCAAGTTGGCCGACATGGCTATTGTGAGGGATATTACAGAAAGAAGACATGCTGAAAAGGCATTGCGGGAAAGTGAAGAAAAGTATAGTAGTCTCTTCCAGCATTCAAACGACGCCATTTTCCTGCATGATTTGGATGGAACTATTCTTGATGTAAATCAGAAAGTCTTGGATCAGTTTCAATACATGAAGTCTGAGATTTTGTCACTGAAGATGACTGATCTTTGCCCGGATGAGGCTATTCCTATATCGAAGAGGGCATTGAAAAAAGTGACCGAGAACGGCTTTTTTAATTTTGAAATAGATTTTAAGAAACAAAATGGAAACATATTTCCAGCTGAAGTCTCGTCGAGTCTCTTTAAGATAGGTGTTAAAGAAGTGATTCAGGGAATTGTCAGAGACATAACCGATCGCAAAAGAGCAGTGGAGCAGATCGCTTTCATGGCATATCATGATAATCTCACTAATTTGCCTAACCGGCATCTGTTAAAAGACCGTTTACAACAGACACTTGCTTCGGCAAAGCAGTATAATCGGATAGTCGCCATCCTTTTTCTTGATTTGGACAATTTCAAAAGAATCAATGACACAATGGGTCATGATCAGGGAGACAAACTCCTGCAGCAGGTTGCTGATCGTCTTCAGGGTTATATCCGGAACAGTGACTCTATTGCCCGGTTAGAGGTCAAACAGGGAGATACCACTATCGCACGGCTTGGAGGAGATGAATTCACCATACTGCTCACAGAAATAAAGCATATCAAAGATGCGGCCAAAGTGGCACAACGTATTCTCGACTTATTCGAGGCACCATTTGCCGTAGAATCTAATGAAGTATTTATCACAACAAGTATCGGAATATCTGTCTTCCCCGACGATGGTGAGACTGTCGATACGTTGCTGAAACATGCAGATACAGCCATGTATCATGCCAAAGACCAGGGAAGAAACAACTATCAATTTTATAGAGAATCCATGAATATCACGACCATTGAACGGCTTGATCTCGAAAACAAACTTCGAAAAGCACTCGATAAAAAAGAATTCGTATTACACTATCAACCTCAATTAGATACAAGAACCAAAAAAATAATTGCTGTAGAGGCATTGGTTCGATGGAAGCATCCGGACAAAGGCATGATGCTCCCGATGACGTTTATTCCGGCTGCCGAGGATACCGGCCTAATCATTCCGATAGGTGAATGGATTCTTCGCACTGCATGTAAACAAAATAAAGCCTGGCAACAGGCCGGATTGCCGCCGATACGTGTTACCGTCAATATTTCAAGCGTGCAGTTCAGCCAGAAGGGCTTTGTAAAAATGGTTGGCAAAGTCCTTAAGGAAAGCGGTCTCGATCCACACTATCTTGAATTGGAACTCACCGAGACTATTCTCATGCAAACAACCAATACTGCCGTTGCTACTCTGAAGGCGTTGAAGTCTTTGGGAATACGGATAGCCATTGATGACTTCGGCACGGGTTATTGCTCGTTAAACTATCTCAAGAGCTTTCCTATTGATACGTTGAAGATCGATCAGTCATTTGTAAGGGACCTAAGCGTCAACCAGGAGGATAAGGCTATCATTCAGGCAATTATTGCGCTTGGACATAGTCTGAAATTACATGTGATCGCCGAAGGAGTAGAAACCCTGCTGCAACTTGAATATCTCTCTGAAAAAGAGAGTGACGCAGTACAAGGTTTTCTGTTCAGCAAACCAGTGCCGGACGATGCAATCAAACAATTTTTCAACAAGAAAATTTGACAACATCGCAAAAAGTCCTTTTCATGGCTGTCATTCCCGAAGTCCGTAATCGGGAATCCATTCTTTTCAAGAAGTTGCACGCACCTGGATTCCCGCCTTCGCCAACAGTAGGTGCATTAAGCACGGGAATGACGACTTTTTACGAATTCATCAAATTTGATGAAAACATATTTTAAGTTTGAGTTTTTAGAGAATAAGAAGAAAATATTCTAAACTTTTCATCGTAACCGGAAACATTTCTTCCATCTGACTTCGCCGCATATTCCGTCTTGTGATATTTCCACCCCGAAAAAATCAGTGGAATCAATGCAGAGATACTGATAGACTTATTAATATTTTCGGACCGACCGAAAAACAACCTCAGAAAACGGAGGGAATTATGAGATACAAGGCAATCCTTTTTTCACTACTTATTTCCATTCTTTTCTTCAGTTCCGCCCTTGCTGAAACCATTGCACACGTTGAAACGTTCTCGCCTCAGGGCAAAGTCAAAAATATCCGGCAGGTAAGCGTCCGGTTTTCGGAACAGATGGTCTCGTTCGGCGACCTGCGTCTTCCTGAACCTTTCGAGATCAGGTGTTCTGCAAAAGGGACCGGGCGATGGGCAGACGACAAGAACTGGGTCTATGATTTTGAGAAAGACCTTCCGGCTGGGACAGCCTGTGAGTTTATTCTGAAGCCTGACCAGAAGACACTTTCGGGCCGACAGATAGCAGGGACAGAAGCAGTTTTCATTTTCTACGGGAGGCCCCGCTATAATGGAATCCGTCCCGTATGAAGGGTCTGAAAATATAGATGAAGAGCAGGCATTCGTCCTCACCCTTGATGCGGAACCGGTCGAAGAATCCGTCCTCTCACATGTCTCGTGCTCAATTGAAGGGATAAACGAACGAGTCGGGATAAGAGTTCTGACGGGTGAGGAGAGAGATAAGATCCTGAAGGTCAACAGGTACAGCCAGTATAAGGATATGCCCAGGCTGATTCTGCAGTGCAGGCAGAGATTTCCGGGCAATGCGAAAGTCAACCTCATTTGGGGCAAAGGCGTCAAATCCCTCAGCGGCGTGGCAACAACTGAAGACCAGACACTCCATTTTAAAGCGCGCGAACCCTTTACAGCGACATTACGGTGCACAAAGGAAAACCCTAACGCCAATTGCATTCCCCTGCTTCCCGTGAGACTCGATTTTTCGGCGCCTGTCTCGCGGAAATATGCTGAAATGATTGTTCTGAAAGGGCCGGGGAATACAGTCTATA
This sequence comes from uncultured Nitrospiraceae bacterium, assembly GCA_963725545.1. Taxonomy (GTDB): domain Bacteria; phylum Nitrospirota; class Thermodesulfovibrionia; order Thermodesulfovibrionales; family SM23-35; genus DYFC01. The sequence continues at coordinate 177,256 of CAVRZG010000027.1, forward strand.
AACCTGCAAGCGCCCATGAAGACAATGAAGACTCAGTTTATTCGGTATCATTTGAAGGTCCTTTTTCTGAGAAGAGTCTGTTCACTGTTGAGGTTCCGGAAGATATCAGAGACGACGCAGGAAGGGCACTGGAAAACAGGGACAAATTCCCTCTCCAGGTGAAGACAGACGCCTATCCGCCGCTGGCCAAATTTTCAGCGCGGCTTGGCATAATCGAACTTGCGGACGATGCCGTTCTCCCTGTGACCCTCAGGAATCTTGAACCCGCTGTCAGGTCGAAGATGCTGAAAGTCGAGGGTACTTCAGGGGAATCAAAAGAATACGTGGAAGGTCTGAAAGGAAGGATTCACAAGGAACAGCTGAATGCGGAAGAAAAGATAATCGGATGGCTTAAGAAAGTCGCTTCGGCGGGACGAGAGAATTCTATCCTGAAAAATGAGAATAACGGGAAAGATTTTCTGATCCCGAAACCGGAAGGAGAAAAGGCATTTGAGGTCATAGGCATACCCTTGAAGGACCCGGGGTTCTACGTTATTGAACTTGAAAGCCGTATACTCGGGGCCTCGCTGCTCGGCACACAAAGACCCATGTATGTGCCGGCTGCTGCGCTCGTTACAAACCTTTCGGCCCATTTCAAATGGGGGAGGGAATCATCTCTGGTCTGGGTGACAACACTCGATAAGGCACAGCCTGTGAAAGACGCCTCTGTCTCGGTCCGGGACTGCAACGGCAAGCTGATATGGAGCGGAAAGACGGATGCGGACGGTATCGCAAAGATAGACGAACATCTGCCCTCGGAACAGGAATTGCCCCAGTGTTCCGTCAAGATCAACTATTCTGAGGCGTCAAATGCTCTCTCAGGTATGGGACGGGGACTCTTTGTCTTTGCAAGGACCTCCGATGATATGACATTTGTCCATTCATCGTGGGACAACGGGATCGAACCATGGAGGTTTAACCTGCCTGCCGCATCATACCAGGGTCCGGTCAGCGCACATACCATATTCGACAGGACCCTCTTAAGGGCAGGCGAGACCATACATATGAAGCATATCGGCGAGGAAGAGGACCATGTCCGGCTTCTCGATGATGGAGGATTCAGAGCTTCCCAAAGCGGTTCTGATCCAGCACAGGGGAAGCGATCAGCGGTACGAATTCCCTTTGACATGGGACTCGAAAGATGTAGCGGAGACGACATGGAAGATACCGCCGGATGCGAGACTTGGCTATTATGAGGTCACTCTCTTAAAGAAGGCAACTGAGAAAACCTCTATCACATGCCGACGCCGGCGGAACCCAGGGAGATGCGGAAGGATACTTTGACGCGGATGGATGGATGTCAGGCTCATTCAGGGTCGAAGAATTCAGAGTGCCTCTCATGAAGGCTGTAATACAGCCTGTGCAGAATATTCTGATTAACGCAGCCGAGGCGGATGTTGACCTTTCTGTTGCCTATCTCTCAGGCGGAGGCGCAAGCAATGCCCCGGTGAAAGTGAGAAGCCTGCTTCAGCCGAAATCCATATACCTTGAAGACTATGAAGATTTTGTCTTTGCGAACGGCGTTGTAAAAGAAGGCACAGTCAGGAGATCTGATTTTGAGGAACCCGAAGGAGAAGCTGTAAAGAAAAAACCCTTGATCCAGACTCAGGAACTTGTGCTCGACAAATACGGGACAGGCAGGGTCAAGATAACTAAGTTGCCTGCTGTCTCTTCCCCTCAGGTCCTTGCAACGGAACTTGAATTCAGAGACCCTAACGGTCAGATGCAGACAGTCTCCGCAAGGATTCCTCTCTGGCCCTCGAAATTTCTCGTCGGAATAAAACCTGATTCCTGGGCAGCGTCAAAGGAGTCCTTTGAATTCCAGGTTGTGGTCCTGGACCTGAAGAACAAGCCGGCGCCGGACGCGCCTGTGAAGGTTGACCTCTTCCAGAAGAAATACTATTCACACAGGAAGAGGCTCATCGGCGGTTTTTACTCTTATGAACACGTGACTGAGACAAAGCGGATCGGTCAGGTTTGCGAAGGCCGGACAGATTCAAGAGGGCTTCTCTTCTGCAAGATAGAGTCTCCCGTATCAGGCAATGTGATCCTGCAGGCAGAGTCCCCGGATGATTCCAATAACAAAGCCACCGCATACAGAGATGTGTGGATCGCAGGCAAGGGAGAGTGGTGGTTCGATGTCTCGGACAACGACAGGATCGATCTCCTCCCTGAGAAAAAGAGATATGAGCCGGGAGAGACCGCAAGATTCCAGGTCAGGATGCCGTTCAGGGAAGCCACAGCCCTCGTCACAATTGAAAGAGAAGGGGTCATCGACGCCTTCGTTCAAAAACTGTCCGGCAAGATGCCGACTATAGATATGCCTGTTCAGGGCACATATTCACCGAATGTCTTTGTCTCAGCCCTCGTTGTGCGCGGACGTGTCGGAGATATCCAGCCCACTGCCATAGTTGACCTGGGAAGGCCGGCATACAAGCTGGGGATTGCGGAGATAAACGTTGGGTGGCAGGCGCACGAACTGAAAGTGAAGGTATCTTCAGACCAAAGCACATATAAGATCCGGGACAAGGCAACTGTCCGCATTAAAGTCACAAGGGCGGACGGAAGAGTCTTGCCGCAGGGAAGCGAGGCAGCTGTTGCCGCTGTTGATGAGGGGCTCCTCGAACTGATGCAGAACAGCAGCTGGAAACTTCTGGACGCGATGATGGGAAGAAGGGGTTATGAAGTATTCAATTCCACCGCCCAGATGCAGGTTGTCGGGAAAAGGCATTATGGGCTTAAGGCGCTACCGCACGGCGGAGGCGGCGGGAAACAGATAACAAGGGAATTATTCGATACCCTCTTGTTCTGGAAGGCCCGTGTCCCGCTGAATGAGAGTGGTGAAGCAACCCTGGAGATACCGCTTAATGACTCATTGACCTCTTTCAGGATTGTGGCTGTGGCAAACAGCTCTGCCGACCTGTTCGGTTCCGGCGAGACAAGCATAAGGACAACCCAGGACCTGATACTGATATCCGGGCTCCCGCCTTTGGTGAGGGAGGGCGATGTATTCAAGGCCGCCTTTACAGTGAGAAACGCTTCCGACCGGAAGATGGATGTGGAGGTAAAGGCAAGTGTCAACAGCACGGCTGAACAGAGAGAGCTCGATACGGTCAATGAGTTTCTATCAGCGGGTGAGGCAAAAGATGTCGGCTGGGAGATTCGAGTCCCTCAAGGGATAGATAATCTGCAATATGTAATATCGGCAAGCGAGAAAAAAGGTGGAGCAGAAGACAGACTTAAGGTGGGTCAGAAGATTGTAGAGGCCGTTCCTGTGAGGACATACCAGGCAACGATTGCGCAGGTTGAAAAGAGTTTCAGCATGAATGTCGAAAAGCCTGAAGACGCTCTATCAGGGAAAGGTGGGATCAATGTTTCATTGAGACCCGGACTCTCGGGTGGATTGAGCGGGGTCCTCCGGTTCATGAAGCATTATCCGTACACCTGCATGGAACAGAAAGTCTCAAGGGCAGTTGCCCTGAGGGATGAAACCTTATGGAAAAACATCGTTTCGGAACTTCCTTCTCATCTCGATTCTGACGGACTGGTAAAGTATTTCCCGTCCCTGACCTCCGGGAGTGATACCCTCACCGCATATATACTCTCCATCTCAGACGAGGCCGCATGGAAGATTCCTGAACAGATAAAAGAGCAGATGGAGAATGGATTAAAAGGCTTTATTGAAGGAAGGGTCATCAGATATTCGTCACTTCCCACAGCCGACCTCTCCATAAGAAAAATTGCTGCATTGGAGGCATTGTCCAGGAGTGGCCAGGCTGAACCAAAGATGCTCGGCTCGGTATCGATAGAACCGAATCTGTGGCCGACTTCCGCTGTCATCGACTGGACCAATGTGCTGCGCAGGATAAAGAATATACCAAGCCGCGACAGAAAGATAAAAGAGGCCGAACAGATAATCAGATCGAGGCTGAATTTCCAGGGGACGACAATGGGCTTTTCAACTGAGCGCTCGGATTATCTCTGGTGGCTCATGGTCTCACCGGACCTTAATGCAGTCAAGAGTATCCTTGCATTCATGTCTTTTGACAACTGGAAAGAAGATATGCCCCGCCTTGTCAAAGGGACGTTGGGCCGGCAGTACAGAGGCGCATGGAGTACAACAACGGCGAATGCATGGGGCGTCCTTGCGATGGAGAAATTTTCGAAAAAGTTTGAGTCCGTCAAAGTGTCGGGAATAACTTCCGTGACTCTGGATGAAAACAAAAAGTCCGTTGACTGGGCGAAGACTACCTCAGGAGAGAGTATCAGTTTTGAATGGCCCGGAGCAAAAGAAAATCTTGGCATTTCTCACATGGGCAATGGAAAGCCGTGGGCCACAGTTCAGAGCCTCGCTGCCATTCCATTGAAAACCCCGATCTCCACCGGGTACAAGATCGAAAAGACTTATGTTCCGGTGGAGCAAAAGAAGAAAGGTCAATGGAGCAAGGGCGATGTGGTAAAAGTCCGCCTTGAGCTTGAAGCCCAGTCTGATATGACATGGGTTGTGGTGAATGACCCTGTTCCCGCAGGGTCAAATATTCTTGGGACAGGGTTGGGAAGAGACTCACAACTCCTCACCAGAGGTGAAGAAAGAAAGGGTTGGGTGTGGCCGGCATTTGAAGAACGCTCGTTCGAAGCCTTCAGGGCATATTATGAATTTGTGCCAAAAGGGAAGTGGACCGTTGAATATACTGTCAGATTGAACAACGAGGGCGCATTCAATCTTCCTCCCACAAGGGTAGAAGCGCTCTATGCGCCGGAGATGCTGGGAGAAATGCCGAATGGAAAAATGGAGATAAAACCGTAAACATTCATATTTGTCCCAAAATATTCCTGGGAAGGTGTTTTGAAATATCTGTCTGGAACAGGCAATTAAAATAGAAAGCAGTTATTAAGGGTCTAAAAATTGAATTTACGTAGATCAGAAAATCTCCCCTTACCCCTGTTTACCTTCGCCTCAGCGTCTCCTCGGCGACCCGCCCGAGGCGGGAATCCGCCTGAGTGCGGAAAAGAGGGGTATAAACCCTCCCTTTGGCAAAGGGAGGATCGGAGGGATTTTATAAATAATGTTGTCATTATCTTGGCGGGTTCAGGTTTGCAACCTGAACCTTCTATTTCATCAATCGAAAAACCAAGAATCGCAGGGGTCTTTTGCAATCCTCATTAAACATTTATTGGCATCTTGCATCGAAACAACGAGGTCAAGTTACAAACTTGAACCTCAACCGAAAGTCAGGAGCAGGTCACAGACATGCTCCCGCAGCGGCCTGTCTCAAAATATTGCTTTTATGCACAGACTCTAATTAAATTTGATTCTTTGCTCTTGGCTTTATTTTCTGTTAAAATTCAGCATGTTTTTGCAGCAATTGATCAATGGCCTTACTGTCGGCAGTGTGTATGCGCTCATAGCCCTCGGTTATTCGATGGTCTACGGCATCCTTGAACTCATCAACTTTGCCCACGGTGAGATCTACATGCTGGGCGCATATCTGGGAATCATCTTCCTCGGGTTTTTCACAGCCGCCGGTCTGACGGCTTACAGTCTGCCTCTCGCCCTGGTCCTGACATTCGTCCTCTCTGTGACCTTCTGTTCATGCTATGGATTCACCATAGAGAAAATCGCGTACAAGCCCCTCAGGAATGCGCCAAGGCTAAGCCCTCTCATCAGCGCAATCGGCGTGTCTATTTTCCTTCAGAACTACGTGATGCTCACGCAGGGCGCCACTGACAAGGTCTTTCCCAATCTCTTCGGCACCGCAGGGTTTCAGTTCTCGTCCGTCAGAATGACTTATCTCCAACTGTTCATCATACTGACGTCCGTCGTTCTGATGATGGGGCTCCGTTTCTTTGTCAGGAAGACAAGAACCGGAAAGGCTATGAGAGCAGTCGCTCAGGACAAGACAATGGCCTCATTGGTAGGCATCAACATTGACACTATAATCTCCGTCACCTTTATCATCGGGTCAGGCCTTGCAGCAATAGCAGGGCTTATGGTGGCAATGTACTACGGACTGGTCAATTATTACATAGGATATGTCGCAGGGATCAAGGCCTTTACAGCCGCGGTCCTGGGCGGCATCGGCAGCATCCGTGGGGCCATGTTCGGAGGCATCCTCCTCGGACTTATTGAAAGCCTCGGCGGCAGCTATATCTCCGGTGAATACAAGGATGCCTATGCATTTGTCATCCTTATCATTATTCTCCTGGTAAAGCCGGGCGGGCTCTTCAGGAAGGCGGACATTGAAAAAGTTTAAAGACATTCTGTCAGGGTCCCTTCGACCCCTGATCGTTTCGCTCTGGCTCTCATTGCTCTTTCTCCCCTTCAAAGGGCTGAAGGCCGCCCTTCTATTCTTCGTTGTCCTTGCGGGCATTCTGTTCCTCGCAAGATACCTGTCCCTCTTTAAGAACTCCTTTACTGTTCAGCTTCAAAAGGCCTCCGGAGCAATCCGGCAGATAACTGCTGCTCTTCCCGTCCCTCCTGCTTTTGCAGGGGCGCTGGTTTTGATAGGACTCGCAGCAGTCCCGCTATTTGCAAAGGACTATTTCCTTGATATTGCCGTGCTCTCCGGCATTTACATCATACTCGCACTCGGCCTGAACGTAGTCGTGGGTTTTGCGGGTCTCCTGAATCTCGGGTTCGTGGCATTCTACGCTATCGGCGCTTACATATACGCGCTTCTGAATACTCAATACGGATTCGGGTTCTGGGCTGCCTTGCCGTTCTCTCTTATTTTCACGATGATCTCGGGCTTTCTGCTTGCAATCCCTGCATTGCGGTTGAGAGGTGACTACCTGGCTATCGTTACCCTGGGGTTCGGGGAGATAGTGAGGCTGATTCTAAACAACTGGGACAGCCTGACCCGTGGGCCGAATGGGATATCAGGCATTGCCGCGCCTGCGTTAATGTCTTTTTCCCTCGGAAAGCTTACCCACTATTACTACCTGGTTCTGTTTTTTGTGCTGCTGACCTTGTTCATAACAAGGCGGGTATATTACTCAAAGATAGGCCGTGCCTGGGTCGCGATAAGAGAAGACGAGATCGCGTCTTCAGCCATGGGTATTCATACCACGATGTATAAGCTCTATGCCTTTGCTTTCGGGGCTTTCTGGGCAGGTCTCGCAGGGGCGCTGTTCGCAGGCAAGATGCAGTTTGTCTCTCCGGAGAGCTTTACATTTATGGAATCGGTGTTTATCCTCTGCATGGTAATCCTCGGAGGACTCGGCAGTATATATGGCGTAGTATTCGGGGCGTTTCTTTTGGTCCTGCTCCCTGAAGTCCTGCGCGAGGTCCAGCTTTACCGGATGCTCGCTCTCGGCGCCGGACTCGTAATTTTAATGATATTCAGACCGCAGGGGTTGCTCGGAGGCAAGGGTGTATCTCTTAGAAGTTAAGGGCGTTTCAATGCACTTCGGCGGCATAAAGGCTGTCGAAGAATTGGACCTCAGGGTCAGAGGCGGATTCATCATGAGTCTGATCGGCCCCAACGGCGCGGGGAAGACAACAGTCTTTAACTGTCTTACAGGAATGGCAAGACCTACGAAAGGTAGAATATTTTTTTCGGATAAGGATATATCCGGCCATCCTCCCCATGAAATCTCAAGGCTGGGGATCTCAAGGACTTTCCAGAACATAAGACTCTTTAAGGAAATGTCGGTCATCGAGAATGTTATGGTGGCCCAGCACTGCCGGGTCCGCTCCGGTATTTTCGGCTCAGTCCTCAGGCTAAAGCGTTTCAAATACGAAGAGAAGACCATCAGGGAGAAGGCCATGGAACACCTTGATTTTGTCGGGTTGTCGGACTACGCCGGGGCTGTTTCAGGCAGCCTGCCCTATGGCGCCCAGAGGAGGCTGGAGATCGCGAGGGCGCTGGGACCTGAGCCGGCGCTGATCCTGCTCGATGAGCCCGCTGCAGGTATGAACCCGCAGGAGACCTCAGAGGTCATGGAGCTTATACGAAACCTGAAGGAACTGGGGAAAACAGTGCTTTTAATTGAACATGACATGAAAGTGGTTATGGGCATATCCGACTGGATTGCAGTTATGGACCACGGGATAAAGATTGCAGAAGGACTTCCGATGGATATCAGAAAAAACCCCATGGTAATCGAGGCATATCTCGGCAAAGAACCCACATCAGTTTCATAAAACCCTGGACAATTTGTCCACAGAAAGGGCAAAAAAGGTGTTGATTAAGATCTTTTCTTGTCGTGAAATACAATATAAATTAATTTGTTCAAGTTAGCATATTTTTTGCTTAAGTCTTTCTGTCAATCGACTGTCTGCAATCGCTTCGCTGGGGGGACAATCAGTCAGGAGACAACTTTGATGCATTCGTAAAAAGTCGTCATTCCCGTGCTTAATGCACCTACTGTTGGCGAAGGCGGGAATCCAGGTGCGTGCAACTTCTTGAAAAGCATGGATTCCCGATTACGGACTTCGGGAATGACAGCCATGAAAAAGACTTTTTGCGATGTTGTCAACTTTAGGTTAAGATTCGCAAGATAAGGCGCCCACAATATAAATAGGAGAGAGAGATGAAAAAATCTGTTTGTTTCGTTCTTTCAGTGACTGTGCTGGTTCTCATGTTTGCTGCTGCCGGCGAGGGAGCAACATCTGCGTCGGTAATTGCGTGGAATGACCTTGGAATGCACTGCATCGATAATGATTATTCCGTCTTTGCCCTGCTTCCGCCGTACAACAATTTGCACGTCCAGGTAATTGACAAGAAGACCGGTGGTTTGATGAGTTCCGATATCGACCTCACGTATCAGGCGACAAAGGATACAAGGGGCTCGATCAACACAACAAGCTATAAGAAGACTAATTTTTGGGATTGGGCGCCCCAGATTTTCGGAGCGAGCCCGGAGAATGACGTGGGACTGACAGGAAACCCTGTACAGTCCAGAAAGCCTGCTCCAATGGCGTACGATTCGGGCTCTGGGTTCTGGAAGGCCGATGGAATTCCTACAGTGCCATATAACGACAAAGGAAAACAGAACTGTTATCCCATGGTACTGGTTGCTGCAAAAAATCTGAAGGGCAGGACCCTCGCGACTACCAGGACGGTCCTTCCTGTAAGTGATGAGATGACTTGCGTGGCCTGTCATGCTTCAGACGGGGACCCTGCTGCACAGCCGGCAGGGGGGTGGGTAAATGATCCCGTTCCAGGCAAAGACTGGAAGAGAAACATATTGGCGCTTCATGATGATAGGAACTCCGGCAACATCCTCTATTCAACTTCACTCGCAAGTAACGGGTATAACGCCAGCGGGCTGTTGGCAACTTCCGACTCGGGGAAGCCGGTCCTATGCGCAAATTGCCATGCATCAAACGCTCTGGCAAAACCCGGAATTTCAGGAATAAAGCAATTGACTACGGCAGTACATTCATGGCATGGGACAAAAGCCATGGATGATGAGACAGGCATGCCTCTTAACGACGTTACGGACAGGAGCGCCTGCTATTACTGCCATCCGGGATCAACTACTCAGTGTCTGCGCGGAGTAATGGGCAAGGCAAAAGATGCCAATGGTGATCTGCTGCTTCAGTGCCAGAGCTGTCACGGCTCAATGTCAACGGTCGGCGCTGAAGGCCGTGTCGGATGGCAGGACTTGCCAAGCTGCCAGCACTGTCATTACTTGTCGACAGAGTCAGGGAGCTATGTTAGAGACACGTCTGTCTTTGACTCTTCGGGAAATTACAGGCAGGTGACAAGCATATTCACCACGGGTTCCAACCTTTACAAGGTCGGCACAGAGCACGGAAACATCCAATGCGAGGCATGCCACGGATCAACTCACGCGGAGTATCCAACGTCAGAGAAAAATGATAACGTTCAAAGCATTCTCCTTCAGGGGTTCCAGGGTCCGATTGCAGAATGTTCTGTTTGTCATCCTAAGTCTGTTCCGATAACAAAAAACGGTGGCGCACATGGAATCCACACAATTGGGACCGCCTGGGTCAACGGCCACTCAGTATATGCAAGCCAGGATTCTCAATATTGCACTACGTGCCATGGAAAGGATTATAGCGGCACCTTTTTATCCAAAGTCTTCACAAAGAGAGTGTTTCGCACTGCTGATCAGAAAAAGAAGAAGACTTTTTCACGGGCCCACATTATGAGCTGCTACGACTGCCACAGCAGCGCGGTCTGGCAGGTAGCCCGATAGAACCCGCGATTTATGCTATCCACCCTCACCCCTGCCCTCTCCCCTCTCCGCAGTCAGTCCCGAAAGCATTCGGGACGAGGAGAAAAGGGAGGGGTTTGGGGAGGGTGTTCAAATATCGAATTTATACCCAGATCGGCCGCGGGCCCGGTTGCTGATTACTTCACGCGGATTTAAGGCGAGGCAGTTGTTATCCTTGACATAACATAATCTGTGGGCTAAGATTCTTGTTGGGTATATATAAGAATGGCAGGAAGACAAGGAGAGATTATGACTAATGGTCCGACACAGAAACTGGCTGTCCTGATTGATGCAGACAATGCACAACCGGCGATAGTTGAGGGACTTCTTGCGGAAGTAGCCAAATATGGGACGGCGAACGTAAAAAGAATATATGGGGATTGGACAGGACCTCACCTGAAGAGCTGGAAAGAAATTTTGCTGCTTCATTCCATACAGCCTATTCAGCAGTTCCGCTATACAGTAGGCAAGAACTCAACTGATTCTGCGATGATCATTGACGCGATGGACCTTTTGTACACAGAAAAATTTGACGGTTTCTGCATTATTTCGAGCGACAGTGATTTTACAAAGCTGGCCTCAAGAATAAGGGAAGCGGGCCTTGTGGTCTATGGCTTCGGAGAGAAGAAAACACCTGGACCCTTTGTCTCTGCGTGCGACAAATTCATATATACGGAATTTCTGCTCGCCAAAGAAGATGATAATCTCTACATAAGAAGAAAGACTGCAAATGAGTTGAAACAGGATACAAAGCTGGTGAATCTCCTGAGGAACGCTGTTGAGGCTTCATCGGACGAGAGCGGATGGTCTCATCTGGCGCCGGTAGGAAACAACATCGCCAAGCAGGTACCGGATTTTGACCCCCGGAACTATGGATACAAGAAACTCGGCGAACTGGTCGCGGCAACGAAACTCTTTGAAATAGAAGAACGTCCTGTAGGTGACGGTCTGTCTAAAGCCATTTACATAAAAGACAAGCGCAAGCAGTAATTAGATATCGACCCTCTGAACATTCAAATGATACCCGGAAGATCACAAGAGTCTTTTGAGCTTGACTTTTTCCCATACGGAAGAACAATCTGCATCGGATTGGTGGTTTGTATTCCGGGGAGACAAGTTGCTGGTCAGGGATAGAAGCCCGGCGTTACGATTCCTTCTTACTCGGATTTAGGCGAGTTAAAAGATAGCTTCTTAAGGACTCACTTTCTCGGGAAACTCAACGGTATTGCCTGCTATCTGGGCGAAGTGGATGAGAATCTTCCCGGCATTGAAGGGATGACATTTCTGGAACTGAGACCTCTCCTCGGACTCCTTGACGAGGATGTCTTTTCAGTGGCCGGCCGGGCTTTTCAAATCCTGCATTGGGACCGGACACACCAGTTCTGCGGAAGGTGCGGCAGCCGCACAAAACCAAAAGGGGATGAGCGCGCGAAAATATGCGCCCGGTGCGGCCTTGTGAATTTTCCGGAAGTCTCACCTGCCATCATAGTTGCGGTTGTCAGGGGTCGGAGATACTATTGGGCCGCTCCCGCAGGTTCAAGACCGATTTCTACAGTGTGCTGGCAGGATTTGTGGAGCCGGGCGAAACCTTCGAGCAATGCGTCAGGAGAGAGATCAGAGAAGAAGCAGGAATAGACGTTGAGAACATACACTACTTCGCAAGCCAGCCCTGGCCGTTTCCCAACACGTTAATGGTCGGATTTACAGCCGACCATGCAGGCGGTGAAATACATATCGATAAAGTGGAACTCCTGGATGCCGGCTGGTATAAAGCAACCGAGCTTCCGGCGATACCACGCACAGGCACTATTGCACGCAGGCTCATCGATTGGTTCATCGAGAAATATGGACAACCGGAGCAATGAACACACACAGTAAACTCTCCCGTCGGACTGGATATGCAGTGGTATAGGGCACTTGCGGTCTAACCGAAGGGGCGACCCGCTCAGGAGACAGGACCAGGACTATTTTAATATGCGCTTCCTCATGAGTCTGAACGGATACGGGGCAAGCAGAATAACTACCGCTACCACCCAGACGAGATCATAGATACAGCCGGAGAATCTCCCTGAAGAAAGCCCCCTGCAGATATTGACAAGGTGATACAGCGGCGTGAAGAAAGCTATCTTCGCAAAGATCGGGGAAAGATTGTCCAGGGGAAAGAATATGCCCGAGAAGAGAAACATGGGTGTCATAAACAGCGTGTAAAAATAATTGAACGAGTCCACGCCCGGGACGATAGCTACAAATATCACTGATATCTCCGAAAAAATCAGCCCTGTCAGAAACAGCACAGGCACAACAAATAATATCAGCGGGGAATCGACAAGCCCGAAGAGAGAGATTACAATAATGATGGTAGTGCCATAAATCAGGCTCTTCGTAGCGCCCCACATGATCTCACCCGCCACGAGGTCATTAATATTGACGGGCGTGGCGAGTATTGCGTCAAACGTCTTCTGATAGGTCATCCTGACATAGGTACCGTATGTGCATTCATAGATTGCCGCAAACATGGAAGAAGATGCGATGATACCGGGGGCGATAAAATTTATATACGGAACGCCGTTGATCTCGTGCACGAATGCTCCGAGACCAAACCCCATTGCCGTGAGATAGAGGATCGGCTCCACGAAATTGAGGGCTATGCTCGATTTATACAGTTTGGTATAAACCGTGAAATTCCTCTGCCATACCCTGAATGCGCGCCTGATATTCAAATGGTCCTCTCAACAAGCTCTCTGCCTGTCAGCTTCAGATAGACGTCCTCAAGGTGACCTCCGTGGATACTCATGAGTCTCGCAGGAGTATCAATTGTCACGATCTTTCCCAAGTCCATTATCGCGACCCTGTCGCAGATTCGCTCCGCCTCTTCCATATAGTGCGTGGTAAGCAGTAGGGTAGTGTTTTTTTCAGTCTTCAGATAGTTCAGCTTCTCCCACACCGAGCGCCTGCTGTGGGGATCAAGGCCTGTAGTCGGTTCATCCAGGATCAGAAGTTCCGGATTATTGATCAGCGCTCGCGCAAGAACAAGCCTCCTCTTCATGCCGCCTGACAGGCTTCCTATCTTGGCGTGCGCCTTCTCCTTCAGCTCGACGAATTCAAGCAATTCCCATGCAAGAGGTGAAGAAGCCTTCTTCGGGATGTCAAAATATCTCGCATATACCCTCAGGTTTTCAAAGACCGAAAGGTCAGGGTCAAGATTGTCTTCCTGCGGCATCACGCCTATGCGTGCCTTTATCAGGCTGGGACCCTCTCTTACGTCTATCCCGAAGACCTTCACCTCCCCGGAACCCGGCGGCAGGTAACAGTAGATAATGCGCATAACAGTTGTCTTGCCCGCGCCGTTCGGCCCAAGAAACCCGAAGCACTCACCCTTGCGTATCTCAAAATCTATCGCATCCACAGCCTTGAGATCGCCGTAATATTTTGTCAGCCCTTTTGCTGTAACAATATTCATACGATTAATTGTAGCATGAAGTTTCACAGAGCCTATATGCTTTGACAAATGTAATGCGTAAGGATTATTTTTATAAGATGAAAACAGATGAATTCGTAAAAAGTCGTCATTCCCGTGCTTAATGCACCTGCTGTTGGCGAAGGCGGGAATCCAGGTGCGTGCAACTTCTTGAAAAGAATGGATTCTCGCTGAGTCGCTCCCGCACTCAGCGGGTTCGCTGAGAGTGCCGATACGGACTTCAGGAATGACAGCCATGAAAAGGACTTTTTGCGATGTTGTCAAAACAGGAGGTTATATGATGTCCAGATTTGTTTATTTGTTTGTCCTTGTATTTCTTTTCTCATGTGCTCCGGCTCAAATACAGCCGCAGCAAAAACAGGCTAAAATTGCAGTAGTCCTCGGCGCGGGCGCCTCCAAAGGTTTTGCACATATAGGTGTTCTCAAGATTCTCGAAGAGAACAAGATACCCGTGCATATGATCGTCGGCACAAGTGCGGGAAGTTTCGTCGGCTCCCTCTACGCATATGGGTTCAATGCGTTTGAACTTCAGAAGTTGTCTTTTTCCATTCAGAAAGACGACGTCATTGACCTGACTATCCCTGATAATGGATTTATAAAAGGTGAGAAGCTTGAGGGCTATATAAACTATATACTCAGGAACACTCCAATCGAAAAACTCAAGATCCCTTTCTACGCAGTAGCAACCGACATTCAGAACGGCAAAGAAGTCGTTTTCGGAAGCGGCAATACAGGCACTGCGGTGAGGGCAAGTTGTTCAATCCCCGGGATATTCGTTCCGCCTGTCATTTCGGGCAGGACGTATGTTGACGGCGGTGTTGTGAGCCCTGTAGCTGTTGAGGCTGCGAGAAGGATGGGGGCTGATGTGGTGATTGCAGTGGACATATCGAGCGATATTGACTCAACAGTGCCTGCACGCACTATCGACACGATGCTCCAGGCAATCGGCATCATGTACTCAAAGCTCTCAGCTATCCAGCTTGCGAAGGCAGATGTTGTTATCAGGCCCAAGGTCGGTTATATCGGAAGCTCTGATTTCTCCAAACGGCATGAGGCTGTGCTCGAAGGAGAAAAAGCGGCCCTCGAAGCTTTGCCCAGGATACAGGAGATAGTAAATAGGCTAAGACATTAATTATAAAATCCCTCCTCGCCTCCCTTTGCCTTCGCCTCGGCGTCTCCGTGGTTAACTGCTTTTTATAGGATTATCCTTCGCGCCATAACGTAATGCAGTGTTCCGGGTGAATCCAGACGCGCTTGAATGTCGCCGAAGGTCATGCGGTGAAACCCTGAGAATTATTGTCATTTTCTCTATAGTTGATATAATTAATACCATAGTTGTTTGTTTGGTGATATTAAGGGAGAAAATAATGACTTTGCACAAAATTTGTACTCACTTATTCAATCACTTCTCTCGTCTTTTAGAGAGTTTTTTCCCGACTTGCTCCACTGTGGCTTTTGAAACCGAAAGACAAGAATTATCCCTTAACCTTCTTTTGATATCCTGCTTGTTTACGGCGGGAATCGGTCAAGCCGGATAAATGACGATGAGCGGCGCTGATGAAGTAAAAGGAACACGCTTACTAAATACACTTTCCCAGATATGCGGAGCTCTTGCGGCTGTTACAGGGATTGTCGCGATATTCGGATGGATTACAGGAAATCTTCTTCTTGCCGGCTTTGGATCGCCGGTCCCGATGGCGCCAAGCACCGCGCTGTTGTTCATATTATATGGAAGCGCAATTTTTTCTCGCGTTCGTAATCCGCTCAGCCTCGTTGTGTACCGGTATGTAATATTTGTTGGCTCGATAGGCACGCTTGCAGCAGTGCTGTTGTTTTTCTTGTCCTATAAGGGGATACATTTGAACATTGAACATCTCGGAATCCCTATCAGCGGAACGGCAGGAGGAGCGTTGATCGGGCATATATCCCCGCTGACCGCTTTCTGCTTTGTGCTTGTCGGTTTAACGTTTTTAACGACTCTTTCATCGACACGGGATTCACCTGGACGCGCAATGGCAGCCTTTTGGCTGGCCTGCCTCATAATCTTAACAGGCTTTGTCCTGTTCCTGGCCTATCTTTTCGGATCGCCCCTGCTCTATGGCGGACATTTCATTCCGCCTGCATTATCAACTTCTCTTGCTTTTATTTTTCTCGGGATAGCTCTCTTCGTGCTTGCCGGACTTCAGATAAGATCAAAGCATGCAACGGTCGAAGCAGTTGATAAACGCACCGCCAAGATACTGATTCTGTTCTTTCTGATACTTGCGGCCGGGATTATTTCAGCCGGTTATTACTATTACCATAGTTACGAAAAAAAGTACCGTGCCGAGGTGGAGCGCCAGCTTTCGGCCATTGCGGAAATGAAAGCGGACGAGTTGGTGGATTGGAGAAAAGAGCGGTTGGGGGATGCCGATGTCTTTTACAAAAACTCCGCCTTTTCTACGCTGGTCCAGCGCTTTTTCGAAAATCCCCAGGATATGGAGGCGCTGCGGCCTCTGAAATCGTGGCTTGGCCGTGTCCAGTCGGCTTATCAATATGACAGGGTCTTTCTGCTCGATGCCCGGGGCGTTGTGCGGATCTCTGTCCCGGCCACAACGGAGCCGGCAGCTCCCTATCTTTTGCAGAATGCTTCCGAAGTCCTGCGCTCAGGGAAAATAACTTTCCTCGATTTTCATCGGGCCGGGCCAGGTCAGCCTATCCATCTGTCGATTTTGGTCCCTGTTCTCGGCAGGCAGGAAGGCAGCCAGGGCAATAGGAATTCTGGTGCTCAGGATCGATCCGCAGAAGTATCTCTATCCCTTTATCAACCAGATGGCCCACGCCCAGCCGGACGGCTGAAACCCTGATCGTACGCAGGGACGGAAACGACGCCCTGTTCCTGAATGAACTGCGATTTCAAAAAAACACGGCGCTGAATCTGCGAATCCCGCTTGCAAACATACAAGCGCCTGCCTGTAAAAGCGGTTTTGGGACAGAAGGGGATTGTAGAAGGGATTGATTACCGAGGTGTTCCCGTAATTGCCGATGTGCGTTCCGTGCCGGATTCACCGTGGTTTCTGGTTGCACGGATGGATATCTCTGAAGTTTACACGCCGCTGAGAGAGAGACTCTGGGAGATAGTAATTCTCATAGGCGCTCTTCTGATCTGTGCGGGCGCAGGCACCGGTTTTGTATGGAGACATCAGCGCACGCGTTTCTACAGGGAGAAATATGAAGCGGCTGAGGCGCTGCGCGAAAGCGAGGAACAGTTCCGCGCCATGTTCGAGGTGGCCTCTATCGGCATTGCGCAGGCAGATGTAAACACCGGCCAGTGGCTGCGCGTGAACCAGAGAATGTGTGAGATCACAGGTTACTCTACTGAGGAAATGCTCCAGATGCGGGTACCCGAGATCACTCACCCGGAAGACCGGCAGCGCGACTGGGATGCCTTCCAGCGAGTGGTACGCGGTGAAGCTCCGGATTATCGTATGGAGAAACGTTACGTACGAAAGGACGGTTCGATAGTCTGGGTGAACGTAAACATGACCGTCATCCGTGACGCCGACGGACAACCTCTGCGCACCATGGCCACTATTGAGGACATCACCGAACGCAAGCGGGCGGCAAAGGCGCTGATGGAGAGTGAGGAACGTTATCGTGCTTTAATCGAAAATGCCCACGATATGATTCAAAGCGTTGCTCAGGACGGTCATTTTCATTTTGTAAATTCAGCATGGTTAAAGATTATGGGCTATACATGGGATGAGCTTCAGAAAATCACCCTTTTTGATATTTTGCACCAAAGCTGCACTCCCCATTGCATGGAAGCTTTCAAGAAGGTGATGTCCGGAGAATCATTACTCAATATAGAAGCAATATTCGTTTCAAAAGACGGGCGGAGTATCGATGTTCAGGGCAATGTTTCGCCGCGTTTTATAGACGGAGAGATAGTCGGCTCACAAGGGATATTCCGTGATATTACCGAACGTAAACGGGCGGAAGAAGAAATACGAAAGCTGAATGCCGAGCTTGAGCAGAGAGTCCTTGACCGCACTGCACAGCTTGAAGCTGCCAATAAAGAGCTTGAAGCCTTCAGCTACTCGGTCTCCCACGATCTGAGGGCGCCGATTCGCCATATTGCAGGTTTCGTAGAGATACTTATGGAGGATGCCGCACAGGCTCTTGATGAAGAGAGCAGGAGATATCTGAATATCATTTCAGATTCAACAAAGCATATGGGGCAGTTGATAGATGACATCCTGTCCTTTTCGCGGATGGGTCGTACTGAAATGCAGAAGACGCCGGTTAATCTTGATCAGCTGGTGAAAGAGGCCGTGAATCAGCTGCAACCTGAGATGACAGGAAGGGATATAGTATGGGAATTCCATCCTTTGCCCGAGGTATACGGCGATCCTTCAATGCTTAAACTCGTTTGGGTCAACCTCATCGGTAACGCATTGAAATATACCCGCACACAAGCGCAGGCAAAGATCGAGATCGGATGCAAGGAAGAGGAAAGCGAGTATATCTTCTATGTCAGGGACAATGGCGCTGGATTTGATATGACGTATGAACACAAATTATTTAACATATTCCAGCGCCTCCACCGTGCTGAAGAGTTTGAGGGAACCGGCGTCGGGCTTGCTAATGTCAGGAGAATTATACTGCGTCATGGCGGCAGAACATGGGCCGAGGGAAAGGTCGATAAAGGAGCAACCTTCTATTTCGTCTTACCGAAGGCAAATGATTACACTGAATAATATACAAATGATTAGTTCACTAGAGATTTAAAGGAGGGATTATGGTTACATTAAAAAGCATCCTGTTGGTCGAAGACGACACCAAAGACATAGAGCTTACACTGCGGAGCCTTGCAGAATACAATCTGGCCAATGAGGTATTGGTTGTTCGGGATGGCGTCGAAGCCCTGGATTATCTGTATAGACGCGGGCAATTTGCCGACTATCCCGCCGGTAATCCGGCAGTGATTTTGCTTGACCTGAAACTGCCGAAGGTAGACGGATTTGAAGTACTGAAAACAATCAGATCTGATGACAGATTAAAGCTCATCCCTGTGACAATTCTCACCTCTTCCCGCGAGGATAACGACCTGATTCAGAGCTACAAGCTGGGGGTAAACGCATATATTGTAAAGCCGGTTGATTTTCATCAATTTACCGATGCAGTAAAAAAACTCGGCATATTCTGGGCAGTTCTCAACGAACCCCCGCCCGGATGTGTAAAGAAGACAACATAAGCGGAAATATGTGAAAGGAATAGAATTACAGAGAGGGGATATCAAATGAAGAGACCGTTACGAATTCTGCATCTTGAAGATAATCCAAACGATGCCTTACTCATCAGTAAAAGCATTATTGCTCACGGGATAGAGGTTGAAATTGTCGGTGCGGCAACACGCGCTGATTTTGTCGCTGCCCTCGAAAAAGGGACCTATGACCTGGTCCTTGCAGATTATACCCTTCCTTCATTTGACGGCCTCTCGGCGCTTATTATTGTAAGAGAAAAGTTTCCCAACCTGCCTTTCATTTTTGTCACAGGAACCATGGGTGAAGAAAGAGCGGTCGAAACCCTCAAGAACGGCGCTACGGATTATGTGCTGAAGCATAACCTTGACGCGTCTTGTGCCGTCAATAATAAGGGCATTACGTGAGGCCGAGGAGCGTATTGAGCGAAGAAAGGCGCAGGATGCGCTGCGAGAGAGCGAAAGAAGACTAAGAGAAGCGCAGGAAATGGCTCACCTGGGCTACTGGCGTTGGGACGTGAGGACAGGCGTCGTAGAATGGTCGGAGGAAGTGTTTAAGATTTTCCATCTTGACCCGAACAAATTCACTCCCCGGATCGATTCAATCCAGGCATTATCGCCGTGGCCCGAGGATCATGAGCGCGACAAGGAATTGATCCGAAGGGCGACGGAAAATCGTGAAACGGGCGTTTATGAACAGCGGTTTCTTCGTCCGGACAAAAGCATCGGATACTACCACTCGACCTTTCAGGGCAGATACGATGACATGGGCAACCTCATTTTCATTGTCGGGACGGTGCTGGACATTACCGAGCGCAAACTGTCCGAGGAGGCCCTTCGCAATGCCCTTGAGCGTCTCCGGAGTTTTGTCGACGCCAACGTCGTCGGCGTTATTATTGCGGGACCGTCAGGGGACGTCATCGAGGCCAATGATTATTATCTGCGTACGATTGGTTATACGCGGGAAGAATTAGAACAAGGCAAGGTTGACTGGCGCGCCATCACGCCTCCCGAGTGGCTCCCTGCTGATGAACATGCGATCGAAGAACTGCGCGAAAGGGGCATATGCACACCGTATGAGAAGGAATATGTCCGGCGGGACGGGACCCGTGTCTCGGTCTTCCTGTCCGACGCCATGCTGCCTGGTCCCGAGGAACAAATTGCCGCCTTCGTTCTCGACATCACTAAGCGGAAACAAATGGAAGAAAAACTCCAGTATCTTGCATATTATGATGCCTTGACAGACCTTCCCAACAGAAACCTCTTTGTTGACAGGGTCAACCAGGCTATAGCACGGGCAGAACCTATAGTCAAGGATTGTTGCAGTTTTAATCACTAATATCGACAGGTTCAAGTCCATAAACGATACCTATGGGTCCGAGATCGGGGACACAGTTCTAAAGGAGACCGCAGGAAGACTTTCAGCCTCTGTCCGAAAAGGAGATACCATAGCCCGTCTTTCAAACGATGAATTCGGAATAGCGCTTCTTGATGTTGCCCAGCCTGATGATATCCTTATGGTTTTAGAGAAGATCATGAAAGATATATCTTACCCTTTAAATATCGCTGGAGATGAATTGGCGCTGACCTTCAGCACCGGCGTCTCACTATATCCTTATAACGGAGAAAATGCCGCTGAACTCTTAAAATCAGCAGGACTGGCGCTCTCGATAGCTAAAAAAGAGGGAGGGAAAATCTCCCGTTTTTACACGGAAGACATGAATATAAAGGCGGCAGAAAGGATGTTGTTGGAAAACCAACTTATGCAGGCCATTAAAGATAAGGAGTTTATACTCCACTATCAACCTTACTGGGATATTATCACAAAAAAGATGGTGGGTATGGAAGCCCTTGTCAGGTGGCAAAGTAAGGACAAGGGCTTGGTGCCTCCGGGGAAGTTTATTCCCGTGCTTGAGGAGACGGGGATGATCATAGAGGTTGGGGAATGGATATTAAGAGAAGCCTTAAGACAGGTGAAGGAATGGGAGAATAAAAGGTATCCTGTAGTGCCGGTCTCGGTAAATCTCTCATTAATTCAATTCAGGCAGAGAGATCTGGCAGATATGGTGACAAGGCTTTTGGCAGACTGTGGTTTTTCCCCAGCGCTTCTTACACTGGAGGTAACAGAAAGCGCATTTATGCAGGACATAGAATTTACAAGCTCGGTGCTTACGGCGCTGAAGGGAATAGGGTGTTCAGTATCCATTGATGATTTTGGGACCGGCTATTCATCTTTGGCATATCTTAAGAGATTTCCGGTTGACAATCTGAAGATTGATATATCCTTTATTAGGGAAATGGTAAAAGATCCCGATTCCGCCTCAATCGTTGTGGCTATTATCAACATGGCGCATACCCTTAATTTGAAAACAATTGCAGAAGGGATAGAGACGGAGGAGCAATTGAACTTTTTACGCCTTTTAAGGTGCGATACGGGACAGGGTTTCTATCTCAGCAAACCTTTGCCTGCAGAGGATGTTGAAAAACTGTTTAATACACTCGCACCGGATAAATAGGTTACTCGCTATGGATGCCGAAGAGAAACAAGAACGCAGAAAGCAGCATCCCGGCCAGGGAGCGTTGGAAGAAGCATAGATAACAAGCTGTACATGGAAAGGGGGGAACTCATTGTTGGAAACAGAAGAGCAATATCGGGCCATTTTTGAAAATACCGGCACTGCTACCATAATCATAGAAGAAGATATGACCATCTCCCTCGTGAACAGAGAATTTGAAAATCTGTCCGGCTATATAAAAGCGGAAATAGAGGGGAAGAAGCTTTGGACCGACTTCGTTATGAGCAGTGATCTGGAAAGGTTGAAAGAGCGTCATAATTTGCGAAGGAAAGATCCTGCAGCAGCCCCTAATAAATATGATTTCAGATTTATCGACAGACAAGGCGCCATTAAAAACATCATTGCAACTGTGGACATAATTCCTCAAACAAAGAGGAGTGTGGCATCCCTTTTAGACGTAACAGATCATATAAAAGCAGAGGAAGCACTAAAGGAAAGCGAAGCGAGATTGAAGGACCTGTTTGATAATGCCTCTGATTTGATCCAAGTCCTTGATAAAGAAGGCAACCATTTATATGTAAACAGGAGATGGTGCGAGCTGTTAGGGTTTACGTGAAGATGAGGCAAGACAACTTCACTTCACCGATATTGTAAGAAAAGATCAGATACCTCATTGTTATGAGGTGTTCAGAAGGGTTGCAAACGGCGAAACTGTCCAACAGATGGAGACCATATACGTTTCCAAAGATGGAAGAGAAATTAAGGTAGAGGGGAATATAAGTCCCCTGCATAAAGACGGTCAATTTGTTTCTTGCCGGGGAATATTCAGGGACATCACAGAGCGCAAAATGATGAAAGAACAGCTGGATAGGATTACTATGGAACTATCCATAAGCCTGTCCGAAGTCTTCGAGGCACTAAAGAAAATATCTTCCGGAGATCCTGACGTAAGAATATCCGAAGAATCCGATATTGAGATAATTTCAAAACTAAAGCACATGATTAATATAACAGCGGAGAACATTGCGAGAAATAGTTGATCAATCACATGAGTTTGCCATGGTTCTTGCGGAACATTTTGAGGTGTTGCACAAGGTATCAGCCGGTGAATTCAGCGCCCGTGTGGCAGGAGAATCAAAGATAGAACTATTGGAAGCATTTAAAAAGGTTACTAACATGATGATAGAGAGTATTCATAAGACAATTACCGAGCGCGAGCTGACAGCGGCGCTGCTGAAAGAGAGTGAAAAAAGATTTAGGGATCTCTCTGAATTGCTGCCGCAAGTTGTTTATGAGCTGGATAAAAAGGGCAATGTCATATTTATAAATCGGCAGGCATTTGATTTGTTCGGCTATACTCAGGATGATTTTAACAAAGGTGTAAATATAACTGAGATATTTATTCCTGAAGACAGAGAAAGAGCCGTGCAGAACATGCAGAGCAGATTCAAAGGAGAAGAGCTTGGCGGCATTGAATACAGAGCGCTTAAAAAAGATGGCGGCATATTCACTGTTGTAGTATTTGCAAGTCCTATCTTTCGAAGAAACGAACTCGTGGGTCTGCGAGGTATTCTCATAGACATCACCGAGCGAAAGCGAATGGAGGAGGAATTAAAGAGGCTTTCAGTTACGGACAATTTGACGCAAGCCTATAACAGGACAAAATTTGAAGAGGTAATAAAGAGAGAAATAAAGAGGACAAAAAGAAACAGCAGGCCATTGTCTGTTGCCATGTTTGATATAGACCACTTCAAAGAAGTGAATGATGCCTACGGGCATGATATCGGCGATTATGTTTTAAAGACATTATCTCAGATAGCCCAAAAGAATATCAGAGACATAGACTACCTCATACGATGGGGAGGAGAAGAGTTTATTGTAATCGCGCTTGATACGGATTTAAGAGGTGCGGAAATGATGGCGGGAAAAATCAGACACGCGATAGAAAATTATAGATTTGATAAAGTCAGTCGGGTAACAGTAAGTTTTGGTGTAACGCAGTTCAAAGAAGATGACACGGAAGACTCCTTTATGAAAAGGGTGGACGATGCCTTATATAAAGCAAAGGAAAAAGGAAGGAACCGGGTTGAGATAGCTGCCTAAAGTCTCACGCATTGCCGTCTCCTGAGGTATCTCTGCTCCCGCAGGTTTCCAGGTATGCCCGGAAACTTGAACCGCCTTTGCAATGTGCGTATCAGATGATTTAGCGAGCGGTTTTGCTATAATCAAACTAATGACAACATCGCAACAAGTCCTTTTCATGGCTGTCATTCCCGAAGTCTGTAATCGGGAATCCATTCTTTTCAAGAAGTTGCGCGCACCTGGATTCCCGCCTTCGCCAACAGTAGGTGCATTAAGCACGGGAATGACGACTTTTTAAGAATTCATCAAGCAATAATTCCCCGGGACAAAGAGATGGAAAAATTAGATAAAAAGAAGAATATCGGAGATCTCCTCATAGAGTACAGAAAGATTACCAGGGAAGACCTTGAAGAAGCTTTGCAATTGCAAAAAGGGTTCAATCTGCGGATCGGTGAAACACTGATAAAGCTCGGCAAGGTTACAAAGGACGATATCGAATGGGTATTAAGCAAGCAGCTGGATATCCCGTTTGTAATTGTCGAAAATATTAACCTTGATCCGAAATTAATCAGCAAATTCTCCGAGGAACTTCTTGTGGGCAATAGCATACTCCCTCTTTATGAGACTGATGAAGAGATCGCAATAGCAACAGATGAGCCTCTCAATCAGGATGTTTTTGAATCGATGGAAGGGTTTGTCAACAAAAAGATAAAGCTGTCGTCCGGCAACGGCGAGAAGATAAGGGAGCTATTAACGCAGTTCTTTAAGAGAGAAGGGGTCCCGGCTCTCAGCAAGAGTATCAAAAGCATATTAGAAAAGCTTGCCGGCACTTCTTTTTACCGGCTTGATTTTGTTGTCAGCGAGAATAGATGTGAAATATATGCCTATGGATTCGGCATCCTGAAGAATATCGAGTCGCTGAGTGAATCATATACGAGAGAACAGGTATTCGAATCATTCGAATCATTGAGCGTAGGGTTTTTGTATGATGCATATCTTAATGACAGGGCGTTGTTCCTGTCGGTATTTCCCTTGTTGAACAGGATTGAGAATATGAGTTTTCCGGCGGTGGTCGGAACATTCGGGTTATTCATCCCGGACCGGGTTGCGTTTTCGGACATGGATGCGGGTAATCTGCCTTTTCTTTTCAAATCAGAAAAACCTGTCCCGGGATATATTTTTATTTCCGCCGGCAATACTGCATCAGTTTATGAAAAGACCGTTTGCACCATTGATGCGGCCCCCGGTAATTTCGGAGACTTTTATATTCATACACCGCTTCCTGAGATATGCGACTCTTGCAGAGGAAAAGGGTGCAGGACATGCAATGAGTTGGGATATATCTTTCCTGAAAGGTTAGACGGGATCTATTCTGCGGAAACATTGAAGAATATCATGAAGAGGGGCGCATCATGGCAAAAATAGATATGTTTTTTAAATATATGATCGAAAAGAATGCCAGTGATTTACATCTGAGTGTCGGGTCAAAACCACTGATAAGAAAACACGGAGAACTTGAGGAGATAAATTTTCAGGTTCTTACGAATGATCTATTAAAAGAACTCCTTTTTGAAATACTCTCAGAAGATCAGAAGAAGAAATTTATTCAGGAGAAAGACTTTGATTTTGCTTACGAAATACCCAATTCTGCAAGATTCAGGGCCAATTATTTTTTACAAAAAAGAGGACTTGGCGCTGCTTTCAGGATCATTCCGAGCAGTATTCTCTCTGTTGAAGAGCTTGGACTGCCGAAACACATATTGAGGCTTGCCGGCCTTAACAAGGGGCTTGTCCTCGTGACCGGCGCTACGGGGAGCGGAAAATCTACGACACTTGCGGCAATTATCGATTATATAAACAAGAACAGGAAGGACCATATCCTTACTATTGAAGACCCCATTGAATTTGTTCACCAGAATAAAGGTTGTCTGATCAACCAGAGGGAGATAAGCACTCATACCGGATCATTTGCTGCGGCATTGCGGGCTGCGCTCAGAGAGGACCCGGATGTTATCCTCGTCGGCGAGATGAGGGATTTGGAAACTATTGAACTCGCAATAACTGCCGCCGAAACAGGTCATCTTGTCTTTGGGACACTCCACACGAGTTCTGCGGCAAAAACGGTTGACAGGATCATAGACGCATTCCCTGCCGGTCAGCAGGCGCAAATACGCACCATGCTTTCTGAATCACTGAAAGGCGTTATTGCCCAGCAACTCCTGAAAAGGGCTGACAAGCCCTCGCGAATAGCGGCAATCGAGCTTCTTTTTGTAAATGTCGCTATTTCCAATCTTATCAGAGAAGGGAAAACTTTTCAGATAGCGTCCATGATGCAGATGGCAAAGGCTGACGGCATGCAGCTTCTGGATCAGGCGATTATGGAACTCATGATGCAGAAGATTGTATCCCCTGAAGAAGCATATGCAAAAGCGAACGACAAGAAGACCTTCGAAAAATATTTAAAGTAAGGCCGGGACGTTAACCCAAAAGATGCAAATCAGAGAATTTACAGGGAGGCATATGGTCATAAAAACCTTTACAATGCAGGATTCGGCTCTATGCAAATATCAAAAATGGCATCACATAAAAACATACGGGGTGAATGGCTATCAGATGCCTCACTAAGGGGCTGCTGCAAAGCTTTTTCTGCCCATATGCCTCCCTGTTTTCCTGTCAAATCCATTTTTTGGGTTAACTTTACTCATCAGTTGCATAAAATGAAGGGCGGACATGTTGATTTTTGACCTGTCGCTATAGCTTATTTGACACAAGAGCTCATTTTGCTTGACTCGCAAGAAAGCTTTTGATAAACTCATGCCAGCAATTAATAGGGGGTGGAATAATATGAAGAGCTTTCTAAGCAGAGGGGTTGCTCTAACCATATTGGTAGTTGCTTTGTTGATAATTCTTCCGAATTACGTTCAAGCAGCCACGATAAGGGTAGAGGCTTTTATTGACGGCAGGAGTCAACTCATCATCAAGGGCAACACCGCACAATGGGAACATTTTGACGCTAATGGTCCCGGGTATGATGATCATTACCCTACTTACATTAATGGAGTTGGTTGGTTTCCAACTTGGCCAGGTGGTGATCCTTCTGACTGTCATGGTTGTTTTTCCGGTGTTTTCCCTGCGGTATGTCCCGGCCTATCGGCAGTGACACAAACTGTTACTTTGAATATAATTCAAGCAAGAGAGAGTGTGACAATAATTCAACAGCCCGCTTTTGCTAATAATTACACTCTGATTGTCCAGTTCAACGATATTGTTACTGGTGGCGCAGACTGGTATATTATTGAATTAGATTTTCCAGACGCAAACCTCTGTGTCTCTTCCGTTCCGACTATGACCGAATGGGGGATGATAGTCTTTGCGGTACTGGCAGGACTTGGTTCTGTTTATTATCTGAGGAGACAAAAAAGAGTAAACAGCTGATATAAAAAAATATGTGTCAGGGCAGCCCAATAAAAAGGCCGGCTTAATAAAAGCCGGCCTTTTCATTTTCATGTTGTTACTCTATGCCCTATGCTATCTGCTATTTCCCATCGGCATTGCCAGTTTCTTCAGTTGCTCTTTGGTAAGGGGTGCGCCGTATCCCGCATACTGCACTTTCGGCGCAGGCGGGTTCTCAATAGGCGTCCAATTTCCGTTCTGATAATTCTGATACACGCAATTATATTCCGCGTCAGCGACGACCGGGACTACACCTTTTATGTGTTTGACCTCTTTACCCTCAAACCAGGTGAGGTTTATCTTTCCGCTTTCCACCTTCTTCACAGTGTCTGTGCCGTGACACTCACTGCATTTCCTGCCTTCCTTCATAATCGAATGACTGTTCTGCGGAGCGAACATAATGAATGTCTTGTCGCCCGGCGCAACATAGGTCTGCATGTTTGCAGAAGTCACCTTTCCATTATAGTTCATAAGGAAGACCCAGCCCGAGAGCTTGATATCGACTCTCTTGTGTTCATTCATGATAGTGCCGAAATGACAATTGGTACAACTCACAACATGCCTGACGTGACACGCCTTGCATTCAAGCTTATCGCCATGGACTTTATGCGAGGTGCTTGCGGAAATCGTACCGTGGCACTTCTCGCAGCTGGTGTCCATGACTCCCTGCTGTTTCATCGATTCGTAACGAACGCCATCCCCGTGTATTTCCCTCGCTGAATGGCAGGCCGAGCACTGCATCCCCTTCGAGATATGGACATCCTGCTGATTGGCCGCCTTGTCGATGCCGGCCACAGCAGCCTCACGCTTATGGCATGAGAGGCAGATACTCTGATTCATGGCAGCTTTTGTGGAATAAAAGACCTTCTTGTCCGCTTCTGCCTTGTGGCATTTGTCACAGGTGGATATGTGACAGTTGAGGCAGTCCAGTTTCGGACTGTCATATGGTATCCCGGTCACAGTCTCCAACCCGCCCCTGCTTTTATCATACCAATAGGACATCCCTCCGGTCGTATAGTGCAGACTCGACGAGAACATGCTGTCCTGCTTGGGTTCCTCCGAATTACTTTTCGCAAGAACACCAAACGTGAATAAACATACGACTACCAACAATACAACTGAAGCCTTCTTCATATGTTACCTCCTCCTTAACCTAATAAAACATTTAATAAGAAAACAGGCGGGCATATGGGTAGAAAAAGCTTTACAGCAGCTCCTTAGTGAGACATCTGATATCCATCAGACAGAGGTTTTAAGTGCTCCATTTTGATATTTGCGTGAAGCCGAATTCTGCATTGTAAAGGTTTTTGTGCCCGTATGCTTGCCTGTAAATACTCTGATTTGCATTCTTTAATCAATCGCAATAATTTACCCGAAGTATTGTACCGCAAAATGTAGCTAATTTCCACATTTGTAAAACGGGATTTACTTGAATCGTCGGATGTGGCGAAGCGGCTTAGAGCAAGGCAGACTTAAGCCCTGTCGCACGGACGGGCAGCTATCCGATCAATACTCTTTTCGTCTAATTCAGCGAGGTACTCTCTCAGAGGGAATTTCTTACCGCAATCCATGCAGTTGAAAGATACGGCCCTTCAACCGATAATGAGTTTGATCTTCCCTCCGCATTTCCTGCATCTCATATTTCTAATATAACCTGAAGAACTTATAAAATCCAGAGGAAAAAGGAACTGAAACCGCATGTGGTATAGTAATGTATGAGCACACCGGGGGAAGAAAAGGCGTGGGAAATCCTGCTCGGCCTCGACCCGTCCGCTATTTGCAGAAACGCCGCTGTTACCTATGATGAGGTACGGCATTCTTATATTGTCAGGTCATTCTGCTATGATTTTTCAGTAAGTCCTGAAGACAGGATTATTTCTTCCGATTCTCCCGGGGGAGAAAACCTGATCAGAAAATATACTTATTTTTTCATTCACTCCTGCCTCTGGTACCTCATCCATGCGAAAGACATAGCTGAAACAGGAAGACTTGTCAGACCCGGAGACATTAAAGGGGGAGAGCTATATTTCAGGGGCAGCCATATTCTTCCCCTCGACAGCCTTGCAAAGAGGTACGCAGAGGACAAACAAGCCTTTCTGAAAAAAGGAGAGGAACTCTGCGCAGATGCAACGGATTATGGGGATGCTTCAATGAGGCTTCTTCCCGTGCCGAAGATTCCCGCAACCCTCGTTTTATGGTTGCAGGACGACGAATTTCCTGCGCGGGCGGACCTTCTCTTTGATTCTTCATGCGGACTTCAGGTCCCCGTCGATATTGTCTGGTCAATAGCCATGATGACTATTATGGTAGCGCTATGAGCCGCAGGCTGAAGGAGAAGGCCGACGTCCTTCTGTCAAAAGAAAAAGGGACAGTTTATAAAGACCCTGGCGGCAGGACAACAGTTGCCCTTGTCTATCCAAACACCTACCATGTCGGCATGTCCAACCTGGGGTTTCAGGGTATCTACGGGCTGCTCAACAGTATGAACGATGTTCTCTGCGAGCGGGCTTTTTTGCCTGACGACGCAGATATCGATGAATATGTCAGAACAGGCACAGAGATCTTTTCCATGGAATCCAAAAAGCCCCTTACCCGGTTTGACATAGTTGCCTTTTCCGTCTCCTTCGAGAATGACTATCCGAATATCCTGAAAATACTCGACCTCGCAAAAATCCCCTTCAGGGCAGATGAAAGGACCAGCCGTCATCCGCTTGTCATATTGGGCGGGGTATGCGCCTTTCTGAACCCTGAACCAATTGCAGAGTTCTTCGATATATGTTTTATCGGCGAGGCTGACGAAATGCTGCCTGAATTCATGAGCGCGTACAAGTCTTGTTCCAACAGAGATGAAGTCCTCACAAGGGCGGCATCCATAGACGGACTTTATGTGCCCAGGTCTTACAGCATTTCCTACGACAGCAGCGGCAGGCTAGTCAGCGAGACACAAGTCAGGCAATGCTCCT
This sequence comes from uncultured Nitrospiraceae bacterium, assembly GCA_963725545.1. Taxonomy (GTDB): domain Bacteria; phylum Nitrospirota; class Thermodesulfovibrionia; order Thermodesulfovibrionales; family SM23-35; genus DYFC01. The sequence continues at coordinate 207,217 of CAVRZG010000027.1, forward strand.
GCGCGTATCAAAAGACGGTACCTGAAAGACATATCAGGTTCCAGGATCACAACATCGATCATTACGCCCGAGACAGAGTTCTCCGATGTCTACCTGGTCGAGGCGATGCGCGGCTGCCCGTGGAATTGCCGGTTTTGCGCGGTGGGGAATATTTATAACCCGCCAAGGAAGAAAGGCCTTCAGGAAATACAACAGGAGATCCAGGCCGGCAGGGAGAAGTCAAAAAGGGTCGGGGTAATAGGCCCTTCGCTTTCGGATTATCCTCACATAAAAGATGTCCTGCAAATACCGGGTGTCGATTTCTCGATAACTTCACTGAGGGCAGGCAAAAAGAGCGCTGATTTGATCAGTATGATAAAGGGGCACAAAAGCGTTTCGATCGCTCCTGAGGCAGGCACGGAAAGACTCCGAAGGGTAATCAACAAGAAGATCACTGAGGAAGATATCCTCTTTACTGCCGAACTCATGTTCAAAGAAGGTATCGAGACCCTGCGACTGTACTTCATGATCGGTCTTCCCACGGAGACAAAAAAGGATATCGAGGGGATTATAAATCTCGTCGGAAAGATCAGGTCTGTATCGCTAAGATACATAACCCTCAGTATAAATACATTTGTCCCTAAACCCTTTACCCCTTTTCAATGGCATTCCATGGAGGACCCGAATGAAGTAAGGGAACGGTTGAAGATGATCAGGAAAAGTCTTTCGCCCGTAAAAGGAGTAAAGGTTTATCATGACGTTCCCAAATATGCTTACATGCAGGGTCTGTTTGCTCGCGGCGACCGGCGAGTGTCACGTGTAATCGAAGAGATGCAGAGGGAGAGGGACTGGACAAATGCCGCAGAGAAGGCCGGCATAAGCAAAGATTTCTATATATTCCGGCAAAGAACTTTTGATGAAGTCCTGCCGTGGGATTTCATCGATACAGGTTCTTCAAAAGAGACGCTCTGGGAAGAATATCAGAAGGCTTTGTCCGACGCCTCTTAATCCCCCTTTTACAAGAGGGAATTAAGAGGCTGAATGTATTCCTGATTCTGAGTTAAGGCTAATGCATCCGCCTGATACGATTATGCTTCTTGTCATAAATCATTTCATTGTTTTGGTCCAGCACCTTGTGGAGTCTTTTCCTCTCCCTTTCGGTCAGTCTGCGGTCCGCTTTCAGACGCGCTTCTTCGTCTCTGATCCAGTTCAGATTGTCCTGCAGCATGTCAGCCTCCCTGCGAGTGAGATCCCCCGAAATAACTCCCTGATCAATCCTTTGTTGCTGCTTCTCAATTCTGTCCCGGATTTTCATGTCATGGGCATTACTGGCAAGGACAACTCCGGCAGACATCATGACAATTAAACTGACAGCCACCACCACAAGAACCCACACTTTTCGCATATTTACCTCCTGTTTTTGGTTAACACAAACTGCATACCGTTTCAAAATAACTTTTTGGGACGGACATGTTTAGCAATAATATATCTGCTCTGCGTATTTGATGAATTCGTAAAAAGTCGTCATTCCCGTGCTTAATGCACCTACTGTTGGCGAAGGCGGGAATCCAAGTGCGCGCAACTTCTTGAAAAGAATGGATTCCCGATTACGGACTTCGGGAATGACAGCCATGAAAAGGACTTTTTGCGATGTTGTCATATTTTCGCTTAGACTTTTATTGCATTTCTTGTTTATTATGATTCTATTATAGACCGTTTATTATGATACACAAGGGATGGGCTGAAAATAAACTCAGATCGCTTTCTCCGGCATCTGCGGCTTTCTCGTTAAGTTTGGAGGAATCGCAAAAATGAAGACGGTATTTTCCCTTTTCATCTTTCTTGCCCTTGTCTCAACTACATATGCCCTGCCTTCTTTTCAGGAAGTGAAAGGCTCATACAGAAAGTCGGATTCGGTCTTGCTGGACAGGCACGGAAAGGTCATCCATGAGTTAAGAACGGACCCGATGGGCAGGAGGCTTGACTGGGCGCCGATAGAAGAAATTTCTCCTGCCCTCATTCGCGCAGTTGTTCTTTCTGAAGATAAGAGATTCTATTCACATAAGGGTGTGGACTGGCTTGCTCTCGGTTCCTCGATTATGCAGAATATTTTCACAAAACAGACCCGGGGCGCAAGCACTTTGACCATGCAGCTTGCATCAATGCTTGATGATGGCCTGAAGCCAAAAAGCTCCAGGCGAACCGTCGGCCAGAAATGGCGTCAGATAAAGGCGGCAGGCGAACTGGAAGAGACATGGTCGAAAAAAGAGATACTCGAAGCGTATCTGAACCTGATAACTTTCAGGGGTGAACTGCAGGGAATCTCTGCGTCGTCAAGAGGACTTTTTGATAAGGAGCCAAACGGGCTCAATGAGCCTGAATCCCTGATCCTTGCATCTTTGATACGCGCCCCCAACGCGCCGGTGGACGTTGTAGGCAACAGGGCGTGTGCGCTCGGCAGGTCTATGGACCCCCCTGCTGCGTGTCAGGATATCAGAACCCTCGCAAGCGCCGCTCTGGGCCGCAAATATTCAATCAGGCAGAAGATCGCCCTTGCGCCGCATGTCGCATATCAGCTATTACCCTTAAATGCCCTGGGAGACGCGCGCCGGTCGTCCCATCCCCGGGAAGGCATATCAGTGGTCTCTACGCTCGATAGCGATCTTCAGAGCTTTGCCTATAGCGCATTAAGGCATCACATACTGTCGGTCAAGCAACAGAATGTGAACGATGGGGCTCTCCTCATAGTCGAGAACAAAACAGGGGATGTCCTCGCGTATGTCGGCAGCATCGGCGACGAATCCAGTGCCCGATATGTTGACGGGGTAAAGGCGAAAAGACAGGCCGGTTCAACGCTGAAACCATTCTTATATGCAATCGCGCTTGAACAACAGATTCTGACCCCCGCATCCGTCTTGATCGACAGCCCTGTCGATATCCCGACCGCGCTTGGCATTTATAAACCTGAAGACTATGAGAATGATTTCAAGGGGTTGGTCTCCGTGCGCACAGCGCTTGCATCTTCCCTCAATATCCCGGCTGTCAGGACCCTTTCACTCGTCGGCGTCGAAGCCTTCATCCAGAGGCTGAAATTGTTGGGCTTTACACAGCTTAAGAACGAAGATTACTATGGTTTTTCAGTTGCCCTGGGTTCGGCTGATGTCAATCTGTGGGAACTGGTTAACGCATACCGCACACTGGCCGACAGCGGTCTGCAGGGCGAATTAAGGCTCACCTTTGATGACAAAGAAACAAAAATCAGGCGCGCATTTTCTGAAAACGCAGTATTTCTCATCTCAGATATACTTGCCGACAGAGAGGCGCGCAGCTATACGTTCAGCCTTGAAAACCCGCTCTCCACAAAATACTGGAGTGCCGTAAAAACCGGCACGAGCAAGGACATGAGGGACAATTGGTGTGTCGGATACTCGGACAGATATACTGTGGGTGTATGGGTGGGGAACTTCTCCGGGACTCCTATGTGGAATGTCAGCGGCGTCACAGGCGCTGCGCCCGTATGGCTTGAAATTATGGACCATCTTCACAGGCAGAATCCGGGCGAAGCTCCTGAACCACCGGCGGGCGTATTTGCAAAGAGCATTGAATTCCAGGGTGAAATAGAATCCGCGCGGACTGAATGGTTCATCAGGAATACAGGGCCGATAAGTGACTCGTCGGACAGGCAACATGTTTCTCTTGTTACAGCTCATGATTTCCCTCATATTCTGTATCCGTCCGACGGCACTGCAATCTCCATAGACCCCGACATACCGGGAGAGAATCAATACGTTTATTTTGAAGCCAAAACATCCCGGAACGATCTGTATTGGACCCTCAATGGAGAAGCCGTAAATAATGAAGCTTTCCAGCCTGCCGTTCCCTGGCAGTTGAAACCGGGCAAATACGCATTATCTCTTGTGGACAGACAGGAACATATTGTTGACTCGGTACACTTCGAGGTAAAAGGTGCTGATATGAAAAGCCCTGAGAGCTACTGAGAAGTTCATAAGTATATCCACTTTATATTATCTATAAATCCCTCCTAACCTCCCTTTACTAAAGGGAGGCAATATTCCCCCTCTTTGGCAAAGAGGGGTCAGGGGAGATTTTTGGTCAATGTGTACTCACCAAGGAGTTCATTAGAAAAGCCACACACCCTCACCCTTGCCCTCTCGCTAAACAACGCCTTTGTACTACAAAATTGTAGTATCCTACAAATTTGTAGTACTATCAAAAATTATTTCCATTTAATATCAATACCTTATATCTGGCACGATTCTGGATATATAAGGAGCAGGAATTGAACATGGAATCTCTGAGAGAAAAAGTAAAAGAGATAGAAAAAGAAGAGATCATCAATGCGCTGAAGGAATGCAGATGGATCATGTCCAGGGCCGCAAGAAAACTGGGCATAACCGAAAGGATGATCGGATACAAGGTGAAAAAGTACAACATCAGGAAAGAGGAGGTGAATACGACCATTCAGCTGTAAAATTGCGCAAGACCTGTAAACCCTCATTTCTCAAAGGGGACATAGGGTGCGGGGGCCGAAGAGTCATGAGACTATTTCAATAGAGTATCCCCTTTCCCCTCTTCTTAAAGAGGGCATGAAAAATAAAAAATAAATTCACAAACAGGAGGCAACACATGAGAGGATTGAGAGCTTTGAGTCTGGCACTGGTTTTAACACTTTTTGTTTCTACGGGGATCGTTTACGCCGAAGAAATAAAGACTGCGGGCAGCGCGTCGGTGGATGTAATGAGCAACTATGTGTGGCGCGGTCAGAAGCTGAGCAACAGCTGGGTAGTGCAGCCGTCCGTAGCAATTGCATACGGCGCTTTCGGCGCGAACATCTGGGCCAATTATGATTCCGATTCAAAGATCGATGAAGGCGACGGACACGGCGAATTCACCGAGACGGACCTTACGCTGTGTTACACCCGTTCGCTTGACAAGTGGACTTTCGGCGCAGGGTATATCTATTACGCCCTTAATGCAGCCAACGACACCCAGGAGGTGTATCTGTCTGCAAGCTATGACACGTTGCTGAAACCGACATTGACTGTCTACTATGACTATGACGAAGGCCAGGGTGCATTTATCGTCGCCTCAATCGGTCACTCTCTGGAAGTCATGAAGGGTGTGAATCTGAATCTCGGGGCATCGGCAAGTTACAACGTCAACAACAAGGTGATGGGGTTTAATGACAAGGGCGACGACTTCAGCAATTTCTACAATGCGGAACTCTCTTCGTCATTGAATATACCGGTTATGAAAGGCTGTCACGATAACTCCGAAGATAGCCTATTCTTTCCCTCTGAGCGATGATGCGAAGGAGGCCATAAAGAGTATCAGCGATGACGGCGAGAAAGATATCTTCTACGGCGGCGTCAACGTAACCCTGAGCTTTTAAAGGAGGCACACAATGAAAAGGTTTATTGTATTAACAATATTATTAATAATGTTTATCAGCGGGTTTGCGCTCGCTGAAGAACAGGGTGGAACTAACCCTCCTACCCCTCCGGCGGCGGAGCAGGCAGCGCCTGCTCCTGCTGCCCCAACAGTGGAAGCTGCGCCGGCGCCCCCGAAGATTGATACGGGAGATACTGCCTGGATGATCGTGGCAACGGCGCTCGTTATGCTCATGACCCTGCCCGGTCTGGCGCTGTTTTACGGCGGTCTGGCAAAGCGGAAAGACACTCTGAACACAATGGCAATGTCTTTTGTCACATACTGCATTGTGAGTCTTCTCTGGGTTGTGTATGGTTTCACATTGTCTTTCGGGACTGATGTCGGCGGGATCATAGGGAGCACGGAAAAGCTGTTCCTCTCAGGTGTCGGGGTGAACAGCATCAATGACCTTGCAAAGACGATACCGGAGTATATCTTTGTCGTTTATCAGATGACATTTGCAGCCATAACCGTTGCCCTGGCAAGCGGGGCCTATATCGAAAGGATGAAGTTCTCGGCCTGGGTAATGTTCTCGGTCCTCTGGATGACACTGGTATACGTGCCGGTGGCCCACTGGGTATGGGGTGGCGGTTTCCTCGCAAAGCTTGGGGCACTGGATTTTGCGGGTGGCACAGTTGTTCATATTAATGCCGGTATTGCGGCTCTGGTAGGAGCGCTCGTCCTCGGCAAGAGGAAAGAAGCGTCCCTGAAACCCAGCAATCTGACCCTCGTTATAACCGGCGCAGGCTTGCTCTGGTTCGGGTGGTTCGGGTTTAATGCGGGTTCTGCCTTGGCGGCAAACGGGCTTGCCGGAGCGGCTTTTATCAATACCAATACTGCAACAGCAATGGCTGCAATATCATGGATGTTTACTGAATGGATGCATACAAAGAAGCCGACCGTTCTCGGTCTTGCATCCGGCGCGGTTGCAGGGCTTGTTGCGATTACACCCGCAGCCGGGTTTGTGAATATTACCGGCGCAATCATTATCGGAATACTGGCCGGTATCGTGCCCTATTTTGCGGTTGCGACCATCAAGCCGAAACTCGGCTATGATGATTCTCTGGACGCCTTTGGTATTCACGGAGTCGGCGGGATACTGGGCGCTATACTGACCGGCGTATTTGCAGACCCTTCGATAAACGAAGCGGGCAAAGGTCTCTTATACGGCAACCCGGCGCAGCTCCTGACCCAGATAATAGCAGTTGTTGCAACAATCCTCTACAGCGGTGTCATGACCTTCATCATCTTCATGATTGTGAAGATGGTTGCCGGCGTCAGGGTTGAGGCTGAACATGAAATTACCGGGCTCGACGAAAGCCAGCACGGTGAAAAGGCATATAGTCTTTAAATAAACGGAACTATTCTTTATGCCCCCTTTGGCAAAGGGGGCATATTTTAAGAGATACCATAAACAACTTCACGCGGTCTGCCGGAATAGTAACTGACAAAAGGAGGCGATATGAAAAAGATAGAAGCGATAATAAAACCCTTTAAACTCGATGAGGTGAAAGATGCTCTCAATGCCATCGGGATTCATGGAATGACCATTACGGAGGTCAAGGGATTCGGAAGACAAAAGGGCCATGTCGAGGTCTACCGGGGAACAGAATACGAGGTGAACTTTTCTCCCCAAAATAAAGATAGAGGTGGTTATCCCTGATTCGATGATCGACAAGGTCATTTCGACCATTATCGAAAAGGCAAAGACAGGCAATATCGGAGACGGAAAGATCTTCCTTTACTCTCTCGAGGATGTCATCAGGATAAGGACAGGCGACAAGGGAGAAGCGGCGATATAAATGTCAGAAAATTATGAAGGTTGAAGGATGAGGGATTAAGTACTATTTTTCATAATTCAGCCTTCATAATTCAGTCTTGCTTATTAAACTCCTACAAAATTGTAGGAGCTACAAAATTGTAGCTTTTTCAGCTTTTGGCCTGATTATTCCTGAAGCCTTTTGATAAATTATGATAAAATGGCACACGTATGTCTCCAATGAGCTAAACAGTATCCTACAAAATTGTAGGAATACTTATAGGGCAAAGAAATTCCCATGCAAAAATATTCTTTTATTTTCAAGCAGGTTACAAGCTGGCATGCTTTTAGCTATATAGAGTACCAGGATCAGAGATCCGAAGGGAGGTAGTATGGGGAAAAATATGTTTTGCTTTCTGTAATCGGCTTTGCTCTGTTTCGGCAGGGGCTGCATTCGCTGGAGGAGCAGCCTTCTCAAGCTGAACCGCAGCAGTTGCCTCAAAGATCGACACCGGAGATACGGCCTGGATGCTTAGTCTCTACCGCCCTTGTCATGCTTATGACTCCGGGACTCGCATCTTTTTTACGGCGGAATGGTAAGAGGGAAAAATGTGCTCGGCACGATCATGCAGAGCTTTATCGCTATTGCGGTCATCAGCGTGCAGTGGATATTATTCGGCTACAGCCTTTCTTTCGGCCCGGACGTAAACGGAATAATCGGAAATCTTGACTGGATCGGGTTGAACGGAGTCGGCGTTGAGCCGAATCCTGATTATGCGCCTACAATACCCCATATCGCATTTATGATGTATCAGGCGATGTTTGCAGTTATTACACCGGCATTGATCACCGGGGCATTTGCAGAGAGGATGAAATTTTCGGCTTACTTTGTATTTATTCTTCTATGGTCAACCATCGTCTATGACCCTGTAGCCCACTGGGTTTGGGGCACCGGCGGCTGGCTCAAGCAAATGGGGACGCTGGATTTTGCAGGCGGTATTGTCGTTCATCTCATATCAGGAATTTCAGCCCTTGCTGCCGACCTTCATGATCGGCAAAAGAAAAGGATATCTGCAGGAAGCCATGTACCCTCATAATCTCCCGATGACCGTGCTTGGCACAGGACTTTTGTGGTTCGGATGGTTCGGGTTCAATGCCGGCAGCGCCCTTTCTGCCGGGGCATTAAGCACCATGGCTTTTGTGGCTACCCATACTTCCGCGGTTTCTGCAACGGTAATATGGGTGATTATCGAATGGATGCACAGGGGCAAACCGACCATGTTCGGCGCTGCAACGGGCTCTATTGCAGGGCTTGCAACGATAACACCGGCTTCAGGTTTTGTCAGCCCCATGTCTGCCCTGATTATCGGCCTGGCAGCAGGATCAGTATGCTATATCTCCCTGAATATGAAGAGCAAATTGGGATATGATGATTCACTCGACGCCTTCGGAGTCCATGGGGTCGGCGGGATTCTGGGGACCTTTGCCACAGGTCTTTTTGCCCAGACACTGATCAATCCCGCGGGCAGCAACGGGTTGTTTTTCGGCAGCCATCAAATGTTCACCTCGCAGATGATCGCTATACTGGTAACGGGAGTTTATTCATTCATCGTGAGTATAGTATTATTAAAGATTATCGATAAAATTATCGGATTAAGGGTCAATGAAGAATCTGAGGTAAACGGCCTCGATATATCCCAGCATGGTGAAAGCGGGTATACTTTTTAAACAGGAGGTGCATGAATAGATACAGAGGTTATACAGTATAGAGGGTATAATAGAAACGCATTGAATAATACATAAAAGGAGGTAGTCAAAAATGACACCAAAAGAAGTAATTGATTTAGCAAAAAAGAACAAGGCAGTGATGGTTGACCTGAAGTTCATGGATTTTCCGGGACTCTGGCAGCATTTCTCGGTCCCGATCAAGGAACTCACGGAGGACATGTTCGAGGACGGACTGGGATTTGACGGCTCATCGATAAGGGGCTGGCAGGCCATTCATATGAGCGACATGCTGGTAATCCCGGATCCGACAACAGCGGTAATGGACCCGTTCACACAGCACCCGACAGTCAGCCTGATATGTAATATTGTTGATCCGATCACAAAGGAACAGTATTCAAGAGACCCCCGTTTTGTTGCACAGAAGGCAGAGGCCTATATGAAATCAACAAAGGTTGCCGATACCGCATACTTCGGTCCCGAGGCGGAATTCTTTATATTCGATGACGTACGGTTTGATTATACCGCAAACAGCGGTTATCACTTCGTCGATTCAGACGAGGGGATATGGAATTCAGGGAGAGAAGAAAATCCGAACCTTGGCTATAAGCCGAGACACAAAGAAGGTTATTTCCCTGTTCCGCCGATGGACAAGCAGCAGGACATCCGCACCGAGATGGTCCTGGAACTGGAAAAGGCCGGGATAACAGTCGAGGCCCAGCACCATGAAGTTGCAACAGGCGGACAGGCAGAGATAGATATGAGATTTTCACCTCTGGTGAATATGGCGGACAAGTTGATGATGTACAAATACATCATCAAGAATGTCGCGGTAAGAAACGGAAAGACAGTAACGATGATGCCGAAGCCGTTCTTCGGCGATAATGGTTCCGGTATGCATACGCACCAGAGCCTCTGGAAAGGCGGCAAGCCTCTGTTTGCAGGAAATGCCTATGCCGGTATTTCCGAAATGGCGCTGTACTATATCGGCGGAATACTGAAACATGCCGCTGCCCTCGCTGCCTTTGTTGCGCCGACAACAAACTCCTACAAGAGACTTGTTCCCGGATATGAGGCGCCGATCAATCTTGCATATTCAAGCAGAAACAGATCCGCGGCGATCCGGATCCCGATGTATTCTCCAAACCCGAAGGCAAAGAGGATTGAGGTCAGGTTCCCTGACCCGTCCTGCAATCCTTACCTTGCATTTGCAGCCATGCTTATGGCAGGACTTGACGGCATAGAGAACAAGATCGACCCGGGAGAGCCTCTTGATAAGGACATTTACGAACTCGGACCTGAAGAGCTTGCAAAGGTCCCGAGCCTCCCGGGCTCTCTCGAAGACGCTCTTGACTGCCTTGAAAAAGACCATGATTTCCTCTTAAAGGGCGATGTATTTACAGAAGATGTTATCGAGATGTGGATAAGCTACAAGAGAGCCAAGGAAGTTGACGCCTTGAGGCTCAGACCTCACCCCTACGAGTTCTTCCTTTATTACGATATCTAAGATCTCAGCTTTTCTATTGCTTCAGAAGGCATCTCCTCCCTCTCAGGGGAGGGGATGCCAATCCTGAAAGTTGTTCAAGTCTGACCATCGTCTCTGGGAAATTCCGCAGTTTTTGAAATTGGTTTACCTTACCACAGTTAAAAGAGTAATATAGATAGCGGCATTAATCCCTTTACATAGAAGCCTTGAAAAAATCCACTTGTCGTCATTCCCGAGGTAGTAATCGGGAATCCATTGTCTTTAAAAACTAAAGAATCCTGGATTCCCGCCTTTTCTCCCCGGCGAACCCGCTGGGCGGGCGCGGGAATGACGACCAAAAAATTCGGACGTATCTGAATCAGATGAGTAAACAGATGTAATGTCTCCCTGCCCCAGGATTTTTGCGCATATGCATCAGAGCAGTTGATCTATAAAAACATAAGGTTCATTCGTAAAAAAGTTGGAATGCTCATCAAACTAATGGATTCCCGCTGCTTAATGCACCTACTTCTGGTTAAGACCTGCGGGCCAACAGTAGGCGCCTTAAGCGAATGACAAACAAAAACAACCACTTAAGATTGTCATCCTCGGGCTTGACCCGGGGATCCATGTTGTTTCAACTTAAATACGAAAGACCCAAACATAAAGGAATGCAATGGACATACAGAAAGAACTTGCGCGTCTCAATCCGAGACAGAAGGAAGCTGTGCTGCATACGGAGGGGCCGCTCCTCATCCTCGCCGGCGCAGGTTCAGGAAAGACGAGAGTAATTACGATGAGGACCGCGTATCTCATACACACGGGAGTAAAGGCCGGATCTGTCCTTGCGGTTACCTTCACGAACAAGGCTGCCAGGGAGATGAAGGACAGGGTGAAGGCCATGGTAAGAGGAGAGAACGGGACGCCGGTTATCTCTACCTTTCATTCCCTCTGCCTGAAGATCCTGAGACGCGAGATCGAACATCTCGGCTTTAGAAAGGACTTCACGATATACGACACATCAGAGCAGGTTTCGCTCCTTAGAAATATCCTCTCGGACATCAAATTCTGCGACAAGAGTTTCAAGGCCGAATCCATACTGGAGAGGATCAGCAGGACGAAGAACGATCTTCTTCCAGCCCGGCGACGCTCCCTCAGATAATCCTATCGAGGAGGTCTCTGCGATGCTCTATCCCAGGTATCGCGAGGCGCTGCAGTCGCTGAACGCCCTCGACTTCGATGACCTCTTGCTTCTCACCCTGAAGCTCTTCAGGGAATACCCTGCTGTTCTCGAAAAATACCAGGAGAGGTTCGGGTATATCATGGTCGACGAGTATCAGGATACGAACCGCGTTCAGTATGAATTTATCAGGCTTCTCGCGGTCGAGAGGAGAAACCTCTGCGTGGTCGGGGACGACGACCAGTCTATATACGGATGGAGGGGCGCGGACCTCGGCAATATCCTCGATTTTGAGAAAGACTTTCCCGGGACTGTGACGGTGAGGCTTGAACAGAATTACCGCTCCTTCGGACATATCCTCAGGCGGCAAACGGGGTGATAAAGAACAACAGGAGGAGGATGGAAAAGTCTCTCTGGACCGATAGGGGCGACGGCCCCAAGGTAAATATTTTCAAGGCTGCCGATACGGAAAGCGAGGCGGAGTGGGTGGCCGACAGGATCTCGATGATAAAGTTCGAGACGAAATATCCCCTATGAGGATTTCGCCGTTATCTACAGGGCGAACATTTTTTCGAGGCCCTTCGAGGCAGCCATGAGAAGCCGGAGGATTCCCTACTTCGGTGGTGGGCGGGACAAGTTATTTCGAACACAAGGAGATCAAGGACCTTGCGGCCTATCTCAAGATAATCGCAAACCCGTCCGACGATCTGAGCCTTCTGAGGGCCGCAGGCGCGCCGAAGAGGGGACTGGGGCACTTCGGCCCTGTCCGCGCTTTCGGATTTCGCGCGGTCCAATTCCCTGAGTCTTCTCGATGCATTCGGGAAGGCGTCCGCGAGTCCCGGCCTCAGTCAAAAGGTGGCTGCCTCTGCAGAAGCGCTTTTCGAGGCTGATCGGCCGTTACCGGGATATGTTCAAGAAAGGCGCGGGAATGGGCAAGACCCTCAAAGCGCTCATCGAGGAGATCAATTACAGGGATTACATCAGCGGGCTCTATAAGACCCCGGAGGCCGCGTTCAGGAGGATGGAAAATATGGACGGGTTCGTCGATTCCCTAGCCCATTACGAATCCGCGGAGGAATCGCCTTCCCTTCACGGGTTTCTCGAAACAATGGCGCTCTTACGGACCTGCATGAAAGAGAAGAAAGAGGAAAAGGTCGGCCGGGGCGTCACCCTCATATCCTTCCACTCGTCGAAGGGTCTGGAATTCCCGGTGGTATTCATTGCGGGCGTGGAGGAGGACATACTGCCCCACAAGAAATCGGCGGACAGGGATGAAGATATCGAGGAGGAAAGAAGGCTCTTCTATGTGGGAATAACGAGGGCGATGAACGAACTCTACATTACCCACACGGAACACAGATCCAAGTACGGAAAGGAGAAGAGTCTGTTCCGTCCAGATTTCTGCAGGAGCTCCCGGAGGAGGCGATCAAGAAGATCGACAGGTTCGAGAAACTTGACCCCGAACAGGAGAAGGTCTATGCAAAGAAGTTTTTCGCGAACATAAAGGCTATACTCGACAACTGAGAGCACGTGTGAAGTTTGTCCTGGAATTTAAGTTATTACTAAGCAGTGCAGGATTAGAGTCTGTGTATAAATTAACAGACACCCTCACCCTTGCCCTCTCCCCTCAAGGGAGAGGATAGTAAATACGCCCCTCCTTTGAGGGGAGGGGTTGGGGAGGGTGTTTAAATATAGAGTTTATACACAGACTCTAATTAGGCATCGTCATTTAAGAATCTTCTCTATCCCCTCTTTTTATAAAACAACGTTGCATGAACACAGCAGCCTTGACGACGGCTTTTCAGGACTTTCTTATTCAGCGGTGTGTTTTTCATCATGCATACCGTTCCATTGAAATAGCATCGAAATACTCCAGAATAGGTTTAAAGTCCATGTATTGTATTGCGACAGCTTCCTCATAATCCGCCCTTTCAACCGGGGTCGTCTTCATATAGTACTCTTCCGTTTATGATTGCATTATATTGGAGTGGCAAAGATGCCTTTTGCAGAAAAACCAGATCTAATTCTTTCGTAAAGGAGGTCTGGAATATTTTCGATAGTTCGCTGTAAATCCGGTGGTACAGAGATTGGTATCCTCCGGCATCATCGGTTTTTTGAGCACTATACCCACATCAATATCACTGCTGTCCATTGCTGTTCCCTCCTCCCGTGAACCGAAGAGATATATCGCAAGGATACCAAGTCTTCTTGAAAACCAGTCTGTTGAATGGTTTCAGCTGCACCGGCATTGC
>CAVRZG010000028.1:0-56669 GCA_963725545.1 uncultured Nitrospiraceae bacterium
AATCCTTTATCTGAGCAAGGCCATTATCGAAACAAAGTCCGACTATTTTACCCGGCTGCTGCGGCAAGTCACTCTGTCGGAGGCCTGGGAGGCCTGGGTCCTCTATATGTTGGACGTGATAGAAAAAACAGCTGCGGATACGCGCATGAAGATCATCGCAATACGCGACCTGCTTGAAAAGACGCTTGACGATGCCAGAAAGAAACTGCCTAGCCGTGTATACTCCAAGGAATTAATCGAACTGCTCTTCCATCAGCCTTATACCAAGGGGCAGTTTCTTGTGGATGGAGGCATAGCCGAGAGACAGACAGCGGCTGAGTACCTGAAGGAACTGGAGAAGGCCGGGATACTTAAGGTCCATAAGATAGGCAGGGAGAATCTGTATTTGAACGTCAAACTCTACAGATTGCTCTTCTCAGTGATATGTCGAGGTTTTCGGCAGATGAGAGTAGACGTGTCGATATATTTAATATTTCGACATATCATGGAGATTGTCGATGCTGTCGACATGTGATGAATGAGGTAATATTCGGTTTGGTTATTGCCGTTTCAGGGTATTCATTACCTCATTAAAGAGGAGTCAGAACATGTCCATAAAATAGACTTATTTGGACACGTTATTAAGATATGTCCAGGACTCGGACATGAAATTAGAGCAGAAGGTAATAACAGGGAAAGATTGACAGTGAGGAAGCTGGCAAGTCTTGCGGCAAGCGAATTTGGATACAGGGGCAAAGAGATTGCGTCCTATCTTGAAAAGGACCATCGGTTATCACCAGATATTTGAAAGAAAGAGGGAAGTTCAAAGCGGACATTGAACGTGCATTAAATATCCTAAATGACAAATCAATATGCAATAAACAAGTCTGACCCCGCTAATATGTGACGCATATTGTAAAAAAGGAATTACAGGATATATTGAAAAAACTTGAACTGAGAAAAAGATACGAGAAGGAAATACAGTCATATAAGAAAAAAATCGCCTATCTGAATAAAATTATGAGTGCCAATAGAGGTCGAGTACGTGCGCATCACGGTTAAGAACAAAGATATCTTTCCAGTCTGATTATAAAAACCTTTTCAAAAATTGTGTGATATGTACGTGCGTGATCCCTTTTTCGCCACCTTCAATCATCTTGTCCATTGAGACTACGAATTTCGGGTAATTATCCCGGATCTGAAGCAGATTTCCAAATTCTCTTGCGTGCGCCTTTTCGTCAGGAATAAGGTATGCTACCTGCACATAGAGCTTCTCCCTCGTTTTTCGCAGACAAAATCGATCTCCTTTGTGCCCAACTGTCCGACTGTGACAGTATAACCCGATGCACGGAGGTGCATATATACAATATTCTCAAGCATTTTATTGATATCAGACGGCTTGTAGCCGACAATGGCATTTCTCAGTCCGCTATCCTCGAAATAGTATTTTTCGTTGATCTCAAAGATGCGTTTGCCGCCTATCTCGGAACGGCGTACCTTGAAGATAAGAAAGGCATTGGACAGGAAGGAAATATAGTTCAGGACGATATTGGGTGAAATGTTGGTCTTCTGTGACTTCAGAAAATCGCTGATCTTTTTTGCGGAAACCAGGCTTCCCGTGTTGTCCGCAATATACTCGACAAGCCTCTCAAGAAATGCAATGCTCCTGATGTTGTACCGCGCAACCACATCTTTAAAGAGTATTGTGTTGTTGATGCTTCTCAGATAGTCGTAGACAACTGTATCATTCAGATCGAGATTGATCAGATAGGGAAGCCCGCCATATTTCATATACTTCAAAAAAGAGTGTTCGTTATTCTCAAGATTATGGAATAAAAGAAACTCCGGATAGGAGAGGCTATATACATCTATTTCCACGTATCTGCCGGACAGATTCGTGGCAAGTTCGCCGGAGAGGAGATCGGCATTGCTTCCGCTGCAGTAAATATCATATCTGCCGCTTGCCTGAAGATCCCTCAGCGCTTTTTCAAATTGAGATATGTCCTGAATTTCGTCAATCAAGAGGGCGGTTATTTTTTGTTTCTTTGATGTCTTTTTTATATAACTCAACAGGTCGTGATAATCCCTGATCGGCTCGAATTCATGCAACTCCTTGTTGATATAGAGAATTGCGTCTCTTTTCGTTCCCTGTCTGATGAGCTCATCTATTATCTGGAACAATAGATAACTCTTGCCGACTCTTCGCTGCCCGATAAGGACTTTGATGATGTCCTTATTCATGAAAGGCAGTATCCGATCAAGATAGTGTGACCGTTTGATATATTTTTTAATCATAATGAAAACATTCCTATATTTGTAACGATGTTTTAAGTATACATAAAACAGCAGAGAGATAAAAGAAGAAAAGAAGAGCTTGCCTTCCGGATTTTTGATATAAAATTATCATTCACACTATTCACAATTTGTCTTGCCTTTTAAATGAGACCTTTTTTCGGAAGGCTTTAAATAGGCTGATCGAGCAAAAAGGTCTCCGGGGGCCAGGAGTTCATTACGTTCTCGTTAAGAAAGGGGACATAATGGGGACAATAGGGACATTTTTTACTGTCGTAAGATTGTAGTAGTTTTATGCGTTTTATGCAGATTTGACGGCAATAGCCGGAATATACAGAAATACTTTTTCTGCTTATATATCAAAACATTATGCTGAAACCGTTGCCAATAGCCACTTTACGAAAAATGCCCCGAGCTCGCTCTCAAGGCTAAAACACGGGTTCGAATCCCGTTTCTACAGTCCGTCCCCCGCCCGCTGTCCTGTCAGTCGCTCTTTCCGCCTAAGACGATATAATATATTTTATGGTCCGAGTCGGCACATGTTCGTGGACAGAAAAGTCCCTCATACAAAGTGGCGAGTTCTATCCCAAGAACGTCAGGACCGCAGAGTCTCGTCTGGAGTTCTATTCCGAACAATTCAATACTGTGGAGGTGGATTCTACCTATTACGCCATTCCCACAAAGTCAACCGCCTTTCTCTGGGCGAACAGGACCCCGGATAACTTTGTTTTTCACATCAAGGTGTACGGCGCTTTGACAGGGCATGGGATAGACCCCAGGACATTGCCCCCGGATATCCGGGACGAGCTCCCTCAAAAGGAGAAGTCAGAGAAGTATTTGTATGTAAAAGAACCCGGCCTTCTCAGGATGATCGCTCGATAAATTCCTGGATGCCTTAAATCCCCTTATGAGTGCCGGCAAACTCGGCGTGCTCGTGTTTCAATTCCCGCCGTGGTTCATTTATAAGCCTGAGAACCTCGATATCATTCTGAAGTACAAGGGAATGAGCGGGCGAAATCTCATGGCTGTTGAATTCCGTCACGGCAGCTGGTACACATCGGATGTTCGGGACAAGGTGTTTCATTTCCTCAGAAAGAATCAGATTATTCATGTAGTGGCCGATGAACCCCAGTTCGGCACTTTTGCGACAGTTCCGTTTGTCCCGCAGACAACGGCTGACATCGCGTATTACAGATTGCATGGCAGGAACAAGGAGAACTGGCTGAAAAAAAGCGTTGAGACATCTCTCAGATATGCATACCTGTATTCCGACGAGGAACTAAAGGAGTTTATTCCTCACGTCGAAACTTCTGCGAAGCTTTCAAAGGCGACATATGTAATGTTCAATAACTGTCACGGAGGTTTTGCAATGCGGAATGCTCAACGGATAAAGGCCCTGATGAAGGCATGAGGTGGGAAGGGCTGTTGTTTATCCCAACCCAGCCATGCTCGCTGCCTTATCTTTCGGTTTTCTAGAAACCTCTTCCAAAAGTCCTGCCCAGATAAAAATAGACCGCATTATTCCCACCATCGGCATGACCGAATCCCAGATAAAAAGGACCAAACAAGGTTTCATAGCCGATAAAGACGCTTCCTCCCAGCCGGAGGTTCTTAAACTTTATATCTTCGTCCTTGTCCCAAACATTGCCTGACTCCAATGAACCGCCCAGGTAAAAATTGCCGAGCAGGGACTGGCTCGCGTTCCAGTAAGTAACTATTCTGCCGACGCCAACACGCTGCCCCCGAAGCTGGTCCTGGTGGAGGCCGGAAAGACTAAGAAACCCTCCAAGGCTGAATTCATCATAGTAGGGAATTTCTTCCCCGAGATAAGATCCAAAAGTGGCGCTTGCAAGAATCGTATATTTCCTGTAAGTGAAGGCCTTCAGGAATGAAGCCTCAATTTTGTTGTAATTGTCATCAGCACCGATATCTTTCATGGAAGAATAAACGAGGATTTTCCCGAAATATCCTTCATGGGGAAAGCTTGCATTATCGAGCTGATCGGCAATAATCTGGGCTCTGAATGCCCCCTCGTTGATTCTGTCATCACTGACATCAAGGGTTCCCTTTTTCAGCTTCGGCTTCAGAATACCCGCTGTATACCCGATTCGTACTTCTCCATAGCTCCATGGCTGCATCCCCAAGTCGATGCCGCCCTCATATGTTCTCAGGCGATATTCCGCTATGACATCGTTGCCCCGATATACGTCAACATCGTCCTGTTTCCATCCAATATGAGGAGCAATAAAGAAAAGCCGGGAGGGAACAACAGGCTGATAGAACTCTGAGAAAAATCCCTTCGTACTGCCAAACTGCAACTGGGTCTTCCATTCAGCACCAAGGCGATTAATCCACCTCCGCGTATAGTCTACCCCGAAATTATAATTGCTCTCGCCGTCAAAATCGCTTTCAAGGTTTACTCCTGCCCTGAGGTAGTTCGGGCCCCAGGATTTTTCTTTTGGTTTTAAGATGAGATCATATTTATCACCGTTCGGTTTTATCTGAAGGTCAACCCGCTCGAATTCTCCCATGCCATAGATCAAACCTACATCATCTCTGAGCGTTTTTATATCAAGCTTATCTCCCGGTTGAATCTCCAGCTTGCTTGCAACTGCTTCCGGAGGAACCCTGTCGAGCCCCTCTACGGTGACCGTACCTACGGTTATGGCCGGTATATCTTTGTGTTGACGCCTAGCAAGAAATGCAGCATATTCTTTGTCTCCAACCGAATATCGTTTCAGTTCATTCTCTTTCTCTCTGGCAGCCTTTTCGCCTCTTTCAGCTCCTTCTTTTCCCCTTTTGAAATCTCCTGACTCTATTGTTCCGAGTTTGGGCCTTATGAAAACATCTTTGTCTCCAAGGCCATTTATTTGTTCCTGAACATTCTGCTTCATCATGATATCGATCATCTGGTTCATAATCGCTATTGGATTTGTGAGGTCATCCCTTTTGGGGAGAGGTTTGCCGACGTCAACAGCAATCACGATATCTGCACACATTTTTCTTACGACATCAACAGGAAGGTTCCTGACAATGCCGCCATCGGTGAGATAACGGCCGTTCACTTCTGCAGGCGGAAACAATCCTGCCACAGACATGCTCGCCCGTGCTGCATCTGCAAGATCTCCTGTTCCAATTACCACCATCTCACCGGTTTCAAGGTCAGCTGCTACTGCCCTGTAAGGAATCGGGAGTTTATCGAAATCTGTAATACCAGCTACCGGTAACATAAGAGTCTGAAAGAAACCACCGATCTTCTGACCTGAAGTAAATGCTTTTGGCAATACTACCTTCCCACCCTTGATACCGACCGATATTCTTGAGAGGTAGGAAAGATCTTCCTGTTTTCTCCTGAAGTCTATGTCTTTCCGCGGAGGATTGTCAGTGAACAGATCATCCCAGTCAACTGTCGTCAGAACTTCTTCAATCTCTTTCGCCGGCATACCGGATGCGTAAAGTCCGCCGATTATTGCTCCCATACTGGTACCGGCAATGCAGTCAATGGGAATTTTCAGTTCTTCCAGCACTTTAAGGACTCCGATATGTGCTGTCCCCTTGGCACCACCGCCGCCGAGCACCAAGCCGATCTTCGGCCTCTTCCGATCTTCGGCTGAAGCAAAAGACACAGGAAGTATGGAGAAAACAAAAAGGACGATAATTATGGCATGTACGGTTTTACTATTATTCGAATGCATTGTGTTTGCCATCACAAAAAATGTTAGTGATTTATGACTCGGCACCTCTGATCTGCTGAGTATAAGCATGCTTCACTTAATGAATATTTCTCGGGTATAGTTACTGCGTCCAGGCTCGTAGAGACCTGCCCGATGCTTAATGATGGGACAAATTCTTTTATTTTTTAGAATTTTAAGGGAATTCCAGTACAACTTCAACTATTTTCTGATTATGGAAGGATCTCTGCATGTTCACGATTATCCCAGTTTCTATTTGTAAGCGCAATAGCGAAATGGTAATATCGTATTATGGAATCGGCGAAAAAAGTCAGTCCCTTTCTGTCTTTCTTTCATTACATCGGCAAGAAGACAATGAATGTCATAAACAACATTGGCGCGGCAGCCGTCTTTTTTAGAGCTTATTAGCTTATTAGAGTCGGGTCTACACTCTTGACGATGAACGGGGATAGGTCCGTACAGGATGAAGAAGATGCTGGAGCGAGACCTTGGCAGAAAGAATAGAGGACGGGAACATTGCCGTCTGAAGCCCATCGACGAATTGACTTTTAAAAGAATAACTTTAAACTAATAATTGTTAAATGGAAAACTACTTTTTTAATCCCTATGCAGTCCCCACTTTTTTGTCGGCTGCGGCTTTTTTGTTCATCTCTCTGTATCGTGTTATACGCGATAAATTTTCTTTTCTAAGCAACTTATTGTTTCTCATCGGGCTGATAGTATCCGTGTGGTTATTTTCCTTCTCCTGGATGTATTGTGCAACAAATGAGAGGTTAGCTCTTTGGTGGGCAAAAGTTGCCTATATTGGGATACCCTTTTTGCCCACGGCAATTTTGAACTTTAGTCTGGTGTTCCTTCAAACAGCCCGGCAAAATAGAAATTTGCTTCGATTTTGTTGGGCAGTTTCCATGCTGTTTTCATTATTGGCGGTTGAGACTGATCTGATTATAAGCGGAGTTAAACACTACTGGTGGGGATACTACCCTCAATATGATGTGTTCAGCGTACCGTATTTGATGTTCTTTTTTGGTATCTTGTCACTCTGTGCATATGAGTATGTCACGGAATACAGAAAAACCATAAAAGGAACAGCTCAGCATAAGCGGTTAAAATTATTTGTAATAGCGTTTAGCGTCGCATCTCTTGCCATAGTTGACTATTTTGCTAAATTCGGAATGGCTGTATATCCCTTCGGATACGTTCCCTTACTGGGCTTTCTTTTAATATCTTCAATAACAATATCCCGCTATAGAATGGTGGATATAACCCCGGCCTTTGCAGCTGAAAAGATAATCGACACCATGAACGATATCTTATTTGTGACAGATGCTGAAGGCACAATACGATTAGTCAATAAGGCAGCTGTCACATTTCTGGGAAAGTCTGCGGATGACTTGATCGGCAAGGATATCACGCAGGTAATCAGCAATGCTTTTTTCTCGAATCAATTTGCAACTTTGGTGGCGTCGGAACCCATTGCTAATTTCGAAATATCCTGCTGTTCAAAAAAGGATTTAAGTCTGTCGATATCTGCCATAAAAGACAAAACAGGACAGTTGCTTGCTGTGGTAATTATTGCGAAGGACATAACTTATCTTAAAAGGGTGGAAAGAGATTTCATAAAGGAGCGGACGGTCAAAATGTGAGATGGAAGCGGGCAAATGAATAGCTCAAAATAAATGCTATGTTTTGACCTATAATTATGTGCGGTATGTGGAATAAGAGATGACACAAAAGCAAAGGTTGGAGTGAAATGAAAACATTCAAAGTCTTTAAGCATCCTACTCTCGGTTATCAGGCTGTGAAGGTCGGATTCTCATGGCCGGGGTTCCTGTTTTCCGTCATTTGGCTATTAATGAAGAAGCTTTGGAGGCATGCACTTGTCGTTATATCCGGCATCATTCTGCTCACTTTGATCGAAATATTTTTCAATAACGCACAGACCTCTCTGATGGCGCTATTAATAGAGTTAGGCCTTTATGTTTTAGTCGGCGTCAATTGCAATGAATGGCGCATGACCTATTTACAGTCACATGGTTTTGAGCTTGTGGATACATTGCAGGCGGATACACCTAATGCGGCAATCGGGAAAATAGCTAAAGCGTGAGTTTTAGAGATACCGCTTATTATTTGACAGTAATTCTGTGACCTTCAAATTCAACAATCTGCCCTTTGCGAATTTTACAACGTTTGCGTAATTCCACATTACCATCAACCTTGACGCGACCTTCCGCAATAACAGTTTTTGCCATGCCTCCGCTATCGCACAGCCCAATGACTTTCAACAGGTTGTTTAGCTGAATATATTCATTGCTTCCTAATTCGAACTCTTCCATTGTTTATCCTTTGACAAACTCGTAAAAAGTGTCATTGCGAGCGAAGCGTGGCAATCTTGTTGTTGCAACTTACTGACAACAAAAGATTGCTTCGTCACTCCATTCCTCGCAATGACGGTTTTCCGGACTTTTTACGAAGGTGTCATCCTTTGAATTATTATTCGACACGACTTTCAAAATGTTTTATAAACATGACGGCGCAATTCCGGATATTCGTCTTTTGAGAGAGCGCAGGCTTCTTTCAATAACCGCAAGGCCTCCGGCACGTATTTCAGGAAGTGCTTCTTCCCTTTTACTCTGGACAGATATCCGTACGCGCCCAGTGCCTGCATGTGACGTTGAAGGCGGCAGGGGAGCAGGGTGGCCCGAAAATCATTCATGAAAATCTCCCCTTCCCCCTCTTTGCCTTCGCCTCTGCGTCTCCCCGGCGACCCGCCCGAGGCGGGAATCCGCCTGAGTGCGGAAAAGAGGGGAATATCCGTATTGTTTTCCTCCTTTTGTAAAGGGGGGCTGGGGGGGATTACTTTATGAATATAATACTCCAGCAGCCTTTCTCTTAAATCATCATCGAGCCTGAAATAAGGGTCCCATAAGATCGATACAACGTCGTAAGAAGGAGGTCCGATTCTTGAGCCCTGATAGTCTATGACCCTCGGAATGCCTTTTTTTGTGATCATGATATTCTGAGACTGAAAATCCCGGTGGACTATTGTCTTCGGAAAAGCGTCGACCTTTAAGGCAAGCATGCGGAATTCGCTGTCAAGGGCAGGGATATCGAGGCCGTCCATGTTCATGATCCCTTTCACAAACCTGTCCAGGAAATATTGTGTTTCCCATCTCAGATGGTCGTAATCGAACAGTCTCTGCTGAAGCAGCGGACACTCTGAAACATGTTCAGTGGCATGAATATGTATGATGACCAGTATATCGAGCACCCTTTTGAACATACTCTTCAATTTCTTCCCGGTCGCGGGGGCATTTCAGCCAGCTGTATAGGGAGAGGTCTCCGAGGTCTTCAAAGTAAGCGCTCGCTGTTTCCGGTCCGGCTCTCAGCAGTTCCGGCACAGGGACAGTGCACTTTCTGAAGAACCGGGTGTATTCGAGCTGTCTCAGAAAATCCGGGTCATCCTCCCTGCTTTTCATGAGGACAACCGAACCGCCGTCTCTCTGCAACTCGATAGTAACGACGGTCGGAGCCCCCTGCGCCGATCAACATGGAACCGTCCTCTGCTTCTCCTCCGAGCATCTCCGCCTCGTTCAGATCGATTCTGAACCCCGGACCCAGGATGCAGTTTTCGAAAGGGGTGTCCTTGAGCAGGTGATGAGGCAGTAATATTGGATAGGCATGCTCCCGGAAGGATGATACAATTCCTCAAGGACGTGCCTCTCATGGTGGGTGTCAAATTCTTTCTCTTCTATAACAACATATCCATCCAGATTCACCTGCTTGCACCAATCGGAGGAAGGAGGCAGATAGAGCGTCTCTCCATTTTTCCTTAATTCATCTATCACCGTGCGTGCGTAGGAAAGGGGAGTGCCGATGTCGCTCCAATAGCACCCGGTCACATCATATGTCGCCGATTTTATAGCCGGCGGAGATCGCTTCGACCCATGTGTGAACAACGCTGGAAGCACCCTCAGGCAGAAACGTCAGAAATTCCGGGGAGTAGACGGCAATGCCGGTGAATGCAAGAAGCCTTGTGCACGGATCACGGAACAAAGAACACATTGTCCCCATTTCAACCAGGAAACTATTGTGATCTATCACCAGATTATTGAACTCAGGATAGTCATGCACGGCGAGTGTAGCGAGGTTCCCTGATGAAAAATGGAACTCCACAAGTTTTGCAAGGTCAATATCCGAAAAAATGTCTGAGTTATGAACAATAAATGTATTGCCTTTTAAAAAGCCTTCAGCATTTTTCAATGCGCCGCCCGTACCGAGCACAGGATCTTCCGGAAAGAGGGCAATATGATTATTGAAGGCGGATCGTTTAACCCATTCCTCGATGACTTCTTTTTTATAGTGAAGATTGAGCCCGATTTTATCCACAGGCAGGTCGCAGGCTTTCTCTATAACTGATTGCAGGATCGGTTTTCCGAGGATCGGGGAGAAGCGGTTTAGGGATATGGTCGGTGATTGGTCTCAGTCGTTCGCCGAGACCGGCGGCGAGGATGAACGCTGAAATATTCATCGGTATATCAGATACTTTTTTCTGAATCTCCTGTTGAAGTCTGAGCACTCTTCCTGCCACCATTCTTCCATCCGATCAAGTTTTTCTCCACTTTCGATCTCCTTTCTCACTCTGTCCGAGCCTGCAAGGATATCGATCGGCATTTTTTCCAGCTCATACTCATAAGGCGGCTGCTTCCATGAGAAATGTTCCGGATAAAGTTCATATACGGTCTTGAGGATTGCAACCCCTGTTTTAAAAGGCTTGAACTTATTCCTGTTCGAAACATGAATCTGTGCGCCTCCGCAAAGCCGACCCGCATATTTCTGAAAAGTCGGCTGGAAAGACATCGGCCTGAAAATGACCCCGGGAAGTTTGAAGCCGTCGAGTGTCTCAACGAGCAGATCCGGGTCTATGAAAGGAGCGCCGAATATCTCAAAAGGCCTTGTTGTTCCTCTTCCTTCACTGAGATTGGTCCCTTCAAGAAGACACATGCCAGGGTAAACCAGGGCTGTATCGGGCGTCGGCATATTGGGGGAGGGCAGGACCCATGGCAAAGCGGTCTCATCAAACCACATCTTTCTCTTCCACCCGCTGATGGGCACGACGTGGAGATCCAGAGAAGGATAAAACTCATTCCGCAGATAATTGCCGATTTCTCCAATTGTCATCCCGTGGCGGACCGGCAACGGGCGTCCGCCCACAAAGGAGGCATATGTCATGTCCAGCACAGGGCCTTCAGCAAAATGGCCTCCGATGGGATTCGGCCTGTCGAGGATCACGATCGCTTTGTCCATCTCAAGACATGCCTGCATGCAGAGTTCCATTGTCCATATGAAGGTATAATACCGGGCACCGACATCCTGAAGGTCTATTGCCAGCACATCGATATCTTTCAGCATCGAGGGTTCCAGGTTTGCGGGTCTGCCCGTACAGGCTGTAAACAGGAAGGCCTGTTTTTCGGTCGGTGAACCCTTCCCATTCGATCATGTTGTCCTGAGTCTCTCCGCGAATTCCGTGCTGCGGACCGAACAGTGTTTTCAATCTGAATTGTTTTGATTTTACGCAAAGATCGACTGAATGCCGCAGGCGCCGGTTTACGGAGGCAGGATGTACGACAAGCCCGACCCGTGCTGCCTTCAATGACTCAGGCCAGTTCTTTTCCATCCGGTCGAGGCCCGTCAGGATGTAATCCCCATTCACACTCTTCAATTTAAGGTATAGTTTCAACTGAGGCGAACTTGGGCTCATGCAGCGGCAGCAGTATGTCCGCCATATCTCTCACCTTCAGCACGATGTCATATGCTTCGTATACATTTACGTGAGTCCCGGGAGGGATGACCTCCATTTCCATGGCCTTAACTCTCGGCGGGGGATTGAAATTTTCCATTATGAGACAGAAGCCCGTTATTACGGCTGTCCCCTGGTCCGTATCAATTATCACACTCTGTCCGCCTTCAGTATGGGCGGGGGTATGCATGACACGTATGCCGGGAACTATTTCCATATCAGTGGTAACCTTATGTATCTGACCGTTTTTCTCGACATCGAGGATATAATCCTCCATGTAGCGGAAATCCAGCGGATGACAATTGTGTATCCTCTCAATCTCCTTCTCGTGAACGTAAAACACCGCGTTTTTGCATTTGTCATCGTTTTCACAGTGATCATTGTGCAGGTGCGTATGAATAACGATATCTATCTCTTCCGGTTTCAACCCCCACCGTGCAAGTCCTTCCTCGAATTTGTATATCTTGCCTCCGATGGCGGCCTCTCTTTCCTTTGACTGAAGCGGAGCAAATTCACCTGTGTCCACAAGAATCTTCTTGTCGCCGCCTTCGAGATACCAGCAGTAGATAGGAATGGTATAGGGTTTCCCATAGTCGTGCTGATAAGTCATCATACCTTTGTCAAAGGCCTTTGTCCCCATTACGATCGGGTGTATTTTATAGTGTACTGTGCCCATAGAATCCTCCTATATACATGATATATTTATGATATCAGCTGCCATTGTCAATTTGCAAAGCAGAATAATGGAGTTCCATTTCAGGCACGGCGGCCAAGATCCTTAATCGATAGAGTGGGGGCATACTTATCCGTTTATTGAGTGAAATCTGTTGCAGCTATGCACTGTAATCTTGCAATGCCTTGCAGAGGTGCAAGGCAGGGTCTTCGTGCTGAAATCTCGCTGACAGTCTAACTTTTTGATTTAGTGTGGAAATACTATTTGCTATTATGTTGGCACCTTTTTTGCTTTTCTAGACTTTTAGTTCTACCTGTGTTTGTTGCAGGAAGCACCCAGCAGTTTGCTGCAGGGATATTAACGAAAGAAAGGGTTTATGTTATGAACGAGACAACTGGAAGCACGGGACCGGTATCTGCCTGTCAGTCCTCAAAACGGCCTGGCAAGGACGAGATAGAGGAGCTTAAGGAAAAGCTTAGGCTCGATGAAAACATTTGCGGTATAGCCCACAAAATACTGGTGATGTCGGGCAAAGGCGGAGTAGGCAAGAGTTCCATTGCAGCGAATATTGCTGTCGGGCTTTCCATGAAGGGCAAAAATGTGGGCCTGATGGACATCGACATCCACGGACCGAGCATACCCGGGATGGTGGGGCTTGAGGGATCTCCTCTGAAACAGACTGAAGAAGGATTAATGCCTGTCGAATACAGCGATAATCTGAAAGTTATGTCGATCGGATTTCTTATCAGAGACCGGAAAGACGCGGTCATCTGGAGGGCGCCTCTAAAGCATAGTCTCATAAAACAGTTTTTGACGGATGTAAGGTGGGGAGACCTTGATTATCTTATCATAGACTGCCCGCCCGGCACAGGGGATGAACTGATCTCAATTGCCCAGCTTCTTGAGGGTGCAGACGGCGCAATTGTCGTTACCACGCCCCAGGACGTGGCTCTAAACGATGTACGGAAATCTATAACTTTTTGCCATCACGTTCAGATGCCTGTTATGGGAGTCATAGAAAATATGAGCGGTTTTGTCTGTCCGAATTGCGGAACTAAAGTCGATATCTTCAAGACAGGCGGCGGAGAAAAAATGGCACAGGAAATGGGAGTGCCGTTTCTCGGAAGAATACCGATTGACCCGCGAATAGTCGAGCAGAGCGACAGCGGAAAACCTTTCGTGCAATACTCCTCCGAATCTGAAACAACAAGGTCATTCGAATCCGTTATCCTTCCTCTTTTAAGCCTCGGCAAAGATAAGGATGAGGAGAAAAAATAACGTGCCGGATTCTGTGAAGACCCGATGCGGAAAGACGCAGACATTGCCGGGGGAGCAGAGCCCACTGTGAGACTACTTCCCTTGGATACGGAGAATAGGTTAGAAAACCTGAGTTCCATGAAGATCGCTGTACCGGTATTCGAAAACAGGATTTCTCCCAGGTTCGATTTCGCACCTGGTTTCGGGTTATACGACGTCGAGGATGAAAGAATAACCTCAAGCAGGGAAATATCGTGTGAGGGATGGAGCGACGTCGAGCGCGTGGCAAGATTAAAGGGATTTGCTGTGGATGTCTTAATATGCGGCGGTCTGCCGGGATATTTGCAGAATATTTTGATGAACAGCGGCATTAAGGTGATCCCCTGGATAGCGGGCAATGTGAGCGATGCCTTATCCCTTTTTCTCCGGGGACAGCTAATTTCAGGGATGGTCATATGCCCCGGCAGAGGAAAACGGAGTCGCTGCAAAAGGTAGTCATGGGGAAAATCTTAATAACTGCTTGATCTGATTGAGTCAAGGATTAAGAATATGCATCCTTCAATCATGCTTCGTGATGAAATAAGAGGATTCCACAACCAGGCGGTTGTGAAAAATAATAACTTCAGAGGAGGAAAGCGAAAAGAATGTCAAAGAAAAGGATAGCAATCATAGCATGCAAGAACATCAAGGGTATCAGCTGTGTCGGAGGCTGTCTTAAATGTTTTAAAGGGATAGCGGAAAAAGCAGGAGAATATGAAAGATGGAAGGACTATGAAATTGAAGTGATCGGCATGGACGATTGCGGAGGTTGCCCCGGGGTGATTATGCCGAAGATTGCCCTTATGATGGATATGGGAAAATTGTACAACCGGGATTTTGATGCTATTCACCTCGGCACATGCGTTATGAAGGCAACAAAGACCGCAAAATGTCCGATCGACGTCGAAGACCTTATAAAGAAAGTAGAGGCCAATTTCAAGAAAGAGGTAATTTTAGGAACGCATCCTTATTAGAAATATGCGGTCAGATAATTTTCGTCAATGCGGTCATTTCCCCACTAAAGCAGAGGGAATTTACATTGACATAATTATGGGCATATGCTTACAATTAACCTATGCCTCGACCGAAAAAAAGCAGGTGTGTCCAATGCAGGCCTGATTCCACATACTTCAAACCACGAGGCATCCCGCTTGTGGATCTTGAAGAGGTTTCGATCACCATGGATGAACTTGAGGCGATAAGGCTTGCCGATTACGAGGGACTGTACCATGAAGATGCGGCATCGAAGATGAAGATATCGCGGCAGACATTCGGCAGAATTCTGACCAGCGCACATAAAAAAGTGGCCTCGTGCCTCCTTAAGGGAAAGGCATTGAAGATAGAGGCAAAATAGAAGGAGTAACACAATGAAATTATGTTTTCCGGTATTCTTGAAATACCCCTTTTCCCCCCTTTGCCAAAGGGGGAAATAGTATCATTAGGTTCTTTTAAATATCGTATACAACTTTCAATGTCTTTGTAGATTAACAACATTATATCTTTATGAACTGTGATTGGACATCAGGGAAAAAATGCATTGCCGATATCAATGACTGGAGAAAACAGTTTCCGGTTGTGCAGGAACTGGTGGCCAGTGATGACGGAGAAAAGATCGCCGCTGTTGTCGAAATAGAGAACAAGAAAGCTACCCCTTGTCTGAATGGAAAAATCTGGGGAAAAACCTATGAAAGAGTATGGCCGCTGAAATTTACTCCTGATAACCGCCTTGCATGCGCCGTGCTGAGGGACTATGAATGGACTGTGTCTGTTGATGAAGAGCCATGGGAAGAGAAGTATGATTTTGTATGGAATATGACATTCAGTCCCGACGGCAAAAGCATTGCGGTGAATATAAAGAAGGACAATGAATTCGGCATTTCATTAAACGGAAAGTCCTGGGAGACTAAATTTGTTGAGGCAAGAGATGTCATCATGAGTCCGGACGGCAAAAGGACAGCATCCCGTGTCAAAACAAAGAGGGTTGCAACTCTGGATATTGCCGGCTATGCTGCAAAGGTCCTGACCGTTGCCGTAGACGGAAATCCCTGGAACGCGAATTTCCTGAGCATATGGGGAATCATCTTCAGCCCGGACAGTGGCAGGACAGCAGCAGGAGTGAAACTGGGCCCATGGAATTCACGATTGCGGTAGACGGCGTTCAGTGGCAGGAGACATTTCCTCTGTGTCTGGGAACCTGTTTTTAAAGCGCAGACCGGTGAAGTGATTGCACCGGTGAAAACCGGCAGAGGCTGGACATTAGCTGATAAACGGGAAACCTCTGTGGGACAGATATTTCTCTCAGGTATGGGGCCAGAGATACAGTCCTGACGGCAGGAAAATAGCAGCGGTCGCAGCTCCCTCATTCGGCAGATGGACGATAATGGTTGATGGCTCTGCTTGGGCAAAAGACATTCGGAGACGCTGTTTTCCCCCCTGTGTTCAGCCCTGACAGCAACAGGGTTGCCGCAATCGTAAAAGACAACAACAGGTATACGATTGCTGTGGACGGGAAACCATGGGAGACGGATTTTGATATGATCTGGAGACCCGGTATTCAGCCCTGACAGCGGGAAAATAGCAGCGAAAGCCGAACTGAAAGGCAAGTATCTGATCGTGGTTGACGGGAGAATCGGGAAAGCATGCATTTGATGCACTCTGGGACCCGGTTTTTAGTCCCGATGGCAGAAAAATTATTAATACGATGTGTGGAAGACGGGAAATATTATAGAAGAGTTATTCCGGTGAGTGAGCTTTCCTATGTATGAATTTCTGACAAGCCCGTAATTCTATGACTTTTTAAAAGGACCTATGGTCTGGGTTTCGTTCATTCTCTTTGTCGGCGGGAGTGTATACCGGATAAGCTCTCTGCTTTCAAAGGCAAAGAAGGTAAAGGTTATCAGCACATATATCAGCCTTAAGATACAGTCTGCGTTCGATCTTTCACTGGATCATCCCTTTTGCCAGTACGAATATGAGAAAACATCCGTGGTTTACTGTTGTGGCCTTTCTTTTCCATGGCTGTTTGATCGTTACCCCGCTGGTGCTTCTTGCGCATAACGATCTCTGGTATGACGCATGGCAGATACGGTTATGGTCTGTTCCGGACAGAGTAGCCGACATCATGACCCTGACTGTTATTGTCTGTGTCGTTATTTTTATCCTGCGGAGGATCATTACCCCCGAGGTAAGGTTTGTTACCTTTGCATCGGATTTCGTTATCCTTGCAATTGCTGCTGCGCCGTTTGTCTCCGGTTTCCTGGCATATCATCAAATGTTTTTTGATTACAGACTTATGGTAGCCCTCCATATTCTTTCTGGGGAAATAATGCTGATCGCGATCCCTTTCACGAGATTAAGCCATATGCTCTTTTTCTGGTTGACCAGGGCATATACCGGTTCTGACTTTGGCGCCGTACGCCATTCAAGGGATTATTAAATGATAATGCGCTTGATTATGAAGGAATGATGAATGATTAAAGTTAAGAGAAAACCGGTCTCAGACCCGGGAATTGAAGAGAACGCAAAAAATCTTACCCCTGAGAAGATAGAAAAGGTCATAAAGTGGGTCCTCGAAAAAGAAGCTGACGTACGCCTGAAGACCTTTGTAGAGACCTGTATCCACTGCGGCCTTTGCTCGGAAGCCTGCCATTATTTCCTTTCCTACAGGAGAGACCCGAGCTATGCTCCTGTAGCAAAGAGTCAGGCAGACGTTATGGGATATGCTGAAAAGAAAAGGGAAGGTTGATGCGGAATCAGTAAAAATGTACGCCCGCATAGCTTATGCCGAATGCAATATCTGCAGGCGCTGCAGCATGTACTGCCCCTTTGGTATAGATATGGCGTATATGCTTAACCTTGTCCGCCGCATATGCGGTCTCCTCGGTGTGGTGCCGCAGTATCTGCAGGACCAGGCGAACAGTCACATGTATACATACACGCAGGCATGGCTTGCACAGGATGACTGGGTTGATACCGTCCAGTTTATCGAGGATGAACTCAGGATGGAGATTAAAGAATGCCCGTATCCCGCTTGACAAAGTCGGCGCTGAGTTCATGTATTCACCCCACAGCCTTGAGGCAAAATTCAAGACAAACCTCTTGTCCAATATCGCCTATATTCTGAACGTGGCAGGCGTTGACTGGACCATGCCGTCTTTTGACGGATGGGACAGCACGAACCAGGCTATGCATGTCGGGGACAATGAGACAATGGGAATGGTCGAAAGAATGCACTTTGAGGCTGCAATGAAGCTGAAGGTAAAGAAGATCATGACGAGTGAATGCGGACATTCGTTCAGGGCAGCGGTTTATGACGGGTCCCGCTGGTTAGGCTGGAAAGAGCCTCCAATCCCGTATTTCCAGCCCACCCAGATTTTTTATGAACTTATCAGGGACGGCAGGATCAGGATCGCAAAAAAGATAACGGAACCTGTGACGGTGCAGGACCCATGCAGTATTGTCAGGAACCGGGGTCTCGGGGGAATGCTACGCTCTGTTGTCAATGCGACCTGCGAGGACTTCAGGGACGTCAACCCGAGACTTGAGCATAATTATTGCTGTTGCGCAGGCTCAGGAGTGATCAACTACGGCCCCACCTGGAAGTTCATCAGGATGGAAGGGGGCCGCACAAAGATCAATCAGCTGAAAGCTACCGGTGCGAAGATTGTCATTACGCCCTGTCACAGCTGTCATAAAACAATCGAAGATATGATTCATTACTATAAACTCGATATGCGCGTCATGTTTATCAGCGAAATCCTGGTGCAGAACATGTATGTGCCTGAAGAGATGAGAGCAGTAAAGAAGACGAAAGAGGAAGGGTAATGCCCAGGAAGTTAATCAGCTTATTTATTATTTTTACCATAATAAGTCTAGTGGTATGGTCAAGAAGCTCCGGGTCATTTTCTTCGTCCGGGCATAAGGAACCTATTGAAGACGGTATAAAAGACAAGCTCATTATCGGCCATACGGAAATTTTCGGGAAGCTGGAACGTCCCCAGGTCGTATTCGACCACGGACTTCACACCGATGCGTTTAAAAAGGAGGGGTGTAAAACTTGTCATCCTCTTGCTTCAGGGGAAGATTATCTGTTTGCCTTTCCCTTTAAAGCAGAAAATAAAACTGCAAAGGAAACAGAGGATTTATATCATGAAAAATGCATCAGCTGCCACAGAAAGATGATCAGGGAAAGGAATAAATCACTTCCCATCCGCTGCGGTGATTGTCATGTGAATAGATTTGAATCCTTAACTATAAAATATCCGCTCGTTGAATTCGATTTTGCCTATCATGACAAGCATGTAAAAAAACTGAAAGAGGAGAAGGTAAAGGATGAATGCAGTGTTTGTCATCATACCTATGACCTCCTGGAAGAAGATGAATCCCTGAGGCTGATCTATGAAAAAGGGACAGAGGAATCCTGTTATTACTGCCATGATCTTAGTCAGAAAAGAGGACCTGAGTTGTCGGAGATAACAGCAGGTAGCGACCAAAAAAGGGCTTTCAATGCAGAAGGCTTCACACCGGCAGTGCGTCAACTGTCATTTGCGGCGTATCAAGGCCGGTGAAAAAGCAGGTCCTCTTGAGTGCATGAAGTGCCATACCGGCAAATACAGGACAATAGCGGAACTCGCAAATGTCCCCAGACCTGAACGCGATCAGCCGAAAAAGCCTTTTATTTTTATCGAAGAAGCCAGAATGAAAGGCGTTCTCTTTGACCATGCGTTTCACGAAAAGAACACAAAGACCTGCCGTTCCTGCCATCATGAGAGCTTGGAGGCATGCAGGAAATGCCACGGCCTGATCGGTTCCGCTGAGGGCGGATGGCTCAATCTCGCAAACGCATACCATGATCCCTCTACGGCTATTGGATGTACAGGCTGCCATAAAGAGAAAAAAACAGAGAAAAAATGTGCCGGATGCCATTATCATCTGGTTGATATGGATATACAGGCAAAAGGGCCGAAGAAAGCAATCTGCACGGTTTGCCATAGCGGGAAGAAAGACGGTCCAGCGCCTGCGCATCCGATTGCATTGTCCGGGTTGGAGCCCAAGAAAGTCCCGGAAAAAGTGACAATAAAAATACTTGAGCAGCAATACGAACCCTCAACCTTTCCGCATCTCAAGATCATCAGGAAACTGATCGGTATCTCTAATGAGTCGAAAGTGGGAACTTCTTTCCACCGCGACCTGCAGACAATCTGCAGGGGATGCCATCATCAGAGCGTTGATGAAGCCGAGGTCAGGAAGACAGAACCTCCATACTGCAGGAACTGCCATTCGATAACCTTTGATGCAAAAAATATGAACAGGCCGAGGCTCCTTGCCGTTTATCACCGTCAGTGCATGGGTTGTCATGCAAGGATGGGCATAAAAGCGATGGGCTGCACCGACTGCCATAAACAGAAGGCTGTGCAGCCGAAAGATATTTTGTCCGGTACAGGCGGAATCACGACCCTATCTGAGGGAGGTGCATAGATGTATATTTTTGAGCAGATTTTCAGCGCAAAAGGGTATGAATACATGATTGCTGTAGGATTTATCTTCGTATTCATTGCCTTTTATAAGTTTCTCAGCACAGACAGAATTGATGAAGACGAATAATATGGAGAGCATCCTATGGGTATAAATAGAAGGGATTTTCTTAAAAGAACCGCAGCGATTGCCGGTACAGCCGTCCTCGGTAGCGGCACCTCCATTTCTGCCGATCAGGAAGCTGCACTCTTGCATGAGCGCTATGGCGTGCTCGTTGACACAACGGTCTGCAACGGATGCAGAAGGTGCGAGTGGGCATGCAATGAATGGAACAAAAACCCCAACCTCCCGATAAAGTCATTCGATGATAAATCCGTGTTCGATAAAATCAGGCGGACGCATGCAGCGACCTTTACGGTCGTCAATCGTTTTATCAACCCTAAAGACTCAACCCCCATATATGTCAAAAAGCAGTGCATGCACTGCGAAGATCCGGCCTGCAAGGCTGCGTGTTTTGTTGATGCATTCAGAAAAACGGAGAAAGGGGCTGTTACCTATAATGCCGGTGTTTGTGTAGGGTGCCGGTACTGCATGGTGGCCTGCCCATTCGATATCCCGGCTTATGAATATTACGAACCGCTCACTCCGCGCATAACAAAATGTACCTTCTGCTTTGACAGGATCAGCAAGGAAGGCGGCGTACCGGCCTGTGTCAGGATCTGCCCCACCGAGACCCTCAGGTTCGGCAAAAGGGAAGAGCTGATCCATCTTGCGCATGAAAGAATAACAAATAATCCGGGAAGATATGTTGACCATATATACGGAGAGCATGAAGCAGGGGGGACGAGCTGGCTGTATCTTTCCTCTGTACCGTTCGACCGGATCGGTTTCAGGACGGACATCAGCAAAACTCCCATTCCGAACCTGAGCAAGGGGTTTCTCTTCATGACAAAGGTGTTTGAAATTGTGGCCGCGTGGCCGCTGGTATTCGGGGCCTTCCATGTCATTTCAAAAATCAGGAAACAGCGGGATAATCAGGATACCCGTTCCCCAGAAGAAAAGGAAGGCAACCATGAAAAGAACACCTGATTCCCAAACCTGGATACAGAACAAGATATTGCTCGGCATGACTTTCCCTGAATATATAAAGAGCGAATCTTACCCTGCCGAATGCTGTTGCAGCACTCATCCTGATTATTGCGATACCGGTGATGGTCTACCGGTTCCTGTTCGGCCTTGGCCCTTCTACGAACCTTTCTGATACCAATCCCTGGGGGATCTGGATCGGCATTGATGTGCTTTGCGGCATCGCCCTTGCAGCAGGCGGACTTGTTATCGGTACTGCATACCATCTTTTCGGCATGAAGCAGTATCACCATTTTGTGAAGCCTGCAATCCTTACGAGTCTGCTCGGATATCTTTTTTCCGTATTCGGTCTTCTTTTTGATCTCGGGCGATATTACCGGCTCCCGTATCCCATGGTTGTGTCGTTCGGCTTTTCATCCATCATGTTTTTGATCGCCTGGCATTTTGCGCTCTATATCATGATTCTTTTCACCGAATGGAGCCCGTCTCTTTTTGAGTGGCTGAACCTGAAAAAACTCCGTGACTTTTTCCATAAACTTGCAATCTGGGCAACGGTATTCGGAGTCGTTATCGCAGGAGGACATCAGTCCGCTCTGGGTGCACTGTTCCTTGTAGCGCCCGGAAAACTGCATCCCCTGTGGTATTCGGAACTGCTTCCCGCTGTATTTCCTGCTGTCCGCAATCGTTGCCGGGCTTACCATGGTGATATTTGAAAGCACGCTTACACATAAGGCATTTAAAAGACAGCTTGAACATTTCAATACCGCGGAATTTGACAGGCTGACGTTAGGCCTCGCAAAAGCCGCATCAGCGGCGCTGTTCACCTATTTTTTCCTGAGACTTTTCGGACTGGCTCACCTCAATACCTGGAAATACCTTGTCACTCCTTACGGATACTGGTTCCTGTTCGAGATGCTCGGGTTCGTGCTTCGTCCCGGCATTTCTCTTTGCCTACGGCGTTCGGTACAAAAAAATCACGATGACGCGATGGACTGCATTTTTGGCGGTCATCGGCGTTGTATTAAACAGGATCAATACCTCGGTTATCGCCTTCAACTGGAACGCTGCAGAACGGTATTATCCTCACTGGATGGAAGTGACCATAACAGTCGGCATCATCACCATGGAAGTCCTTGCATTCAGGTGGATCGTAAACCGGATGGCAATCCTGTATGACCATCCGGACTATGAATCATCGCATTAACGCTGAAATGCGTAGTGAAAAAAGATCAGCCTAATTTCTTCTTTATGCGCCCGACTTCTCCGTAATTGCGACGCGGCAGGCTCAAAATCTTTTATTTCTTTCCGGCATTATTAATACTGATGATAAGTTCTTCTATCTCTATCGGTTTCATCTGATAGTCACAGGCCCCGATTTGTAACGCTTCTTCCATGTTCCTGATATTTCCGCCGCCTGTTAACATAATAACCTGTATTGTTGGAACGGTCTCTTTTATTGCTTTTAGAACGTCAATACTGTTCATCCCCGGCATATCGACATCAAGCAATACAACTTCGTACGAACTGCTTTTAATTATTGTCAGGGCATCCTTGGCATGAAATACAGCCCGTGCATCATAGTCTCGCAACCGTAATCTCTCTGAAAGTGTCGACGCAAAATCTTCCTCATCATCTACTATAAGCACTTTAAGTTGCGACAATATTATGCTCCGTGAGCAAATCAGGGCCTTCGCTACTTACAATCATAAAGGTTATTTCTCTGTTTGTCATGATCCTATCGTATATGAAAAGTATAAGAATTGTCTATTATTGCGCAACTCTTTTGTTGAAGGTCCCAAAGACATATCTGATGAGTTGAATTGCGATAGCACCCCACTGATATCTGACGAGTCTAAGTGAATAAATATAACAAATACTATGAAAACTTAACCTCAATCAAAATTGTATCCGGCAACGTTTCTTCGTGCCGCCCTCGTCTTTTACCCATATGAGAACCTTGTGCATCCTTTCACACCAAATACGAACATTTTTTTCGAATGTGGGACAGTCTGCTAACACTTCGATCACATCCCCCGGTTTTAATTCAGGTACCATAGCGGCTATTTTCAATATCGGTTGAGGACATCTCAAGCCACAAGAGTCTATAGCAAATATTGCCATAATTATCTCCTCTTTCTAATATTGTACAGAATTGGCGTAGATTATCAAATTTATTGGGCTTTGCTTGACATTTATGAAACTATAAGTACATCGAGAATATATTTGTACTATAAATATTTATAGGCTTTATGCATTACAAATAAATACTTATTTTTATAGGAGTTCGGCTGCTAGCTTTACGGTGCAAGATAGATATGGGTTTTTTGCTATGGTGATTTTATTGGGTACAAAGAAACTTCGGACTGCTTTGTTTATAAGCTTGGTTGATTTACGGTAAAAAGACATAGTTTTTTCGGCACTTCTACAGTTGAAAGCTTTTATACATACAGAATGCAAAGTATTGTAAAGTGCTTATTGTTCTATTGTACAATAGAAGAAGCTATGCTGTAGGGCTGTGTGAACGTAATTACTTTTTTTATCTGAGGAAGATATGAGAGCGCTTATTAAGATGAAGCTGTTATGTGCGTGAATTGCGTTAAACTGAATATAACATACATGCTGTGAGTATGTATTGAGCGGATGATATGCTTGCTCTGCTTAAAACTATATAGGGGTTCTTTTAAATGTATGTTAGTGTGCATATATCAGAGTGGTATTTTCTGTTTTGCCACAGTAAATGATTAGTTGCTGTTGATTTTACTGAAAGCTGAAGATGCTTATTGGGCAGGATAAATGGTTATACTGAATTTATTGTTTTATATGAAAGTTGAAAGATAGAAATATTGGATGGAGGCATTGTACGCGTGCGCCTTTGCGAACATTTATATGCTTTTTACGCGTTAGTGTATTTGGTTTAGAATATACGAGAAGTTATGAAAGAGAAGGAAACAGAGAATTGCTTGACTTTTGGGTTTAAATAAGAGCATAAGAACTGATAATAAAGAATATGGTTTGAATATGAGGCAATTACGAGAGGTTGAGGCTTATAAGGCTATGGATAAAGAAATCAGCGTAAGCAGGATTTTGTGAAGGTACGGGGAACAGATGAGAGTTTCTGAAAGGATTGTGGCTTGATTGTTGCGATATTTATGACGATACAATTAAGGACTGCTTGTGTAGCTTTGGGTGAGAACTGAAGCGTTTGGTTGTGGCAGGACGAAATGACTTTTGCGCAAGTTTAGAGAGTCAGGAACTAACATGAAAATTATTGTTTGTTATTTAATTAAATATTAATTGAAAGGCCGAGTCGACAAGGTATGACCGACAGTTCCAAAGTTGTATACGTTGCCAAATCCAGCGGTATGACATTATAGCTGGATGCGGTGCCTTCCGTTGCTGTGGAGCATCTTTTCCTTCAATGCGTTCGTTTGTATATTTTATGGTATAATTAATAAACAAAGCTTGAAAAAGCCCTATCCTTGAGAGATAAGCTTTTTGAGTAGATGGATAAATTGAGAGCGGGATGCCTTTGACAGTGTTTCCTGAACTCAATTCGATGTTCTTTATTATATATAAAGGAGGAAGAGCATGGCAGTAAAGGATAAGATTGTCAGCAGGGAGTTTCCGGAATATATCCGTGAACCGAATCCTGATGTAGGGCTTGATGAATCGATAAAGGAACTAACGCCTGAGAAGATAGAGAAGACGATAAAGGCGGTTTTGGGCGGTCGATCTGCAAGGATAAAGGCGGTACTTGAAACATGTATTCATTGCGGATTGTGCTCGAAGGCCTGCCAGTGGTATCTGTCCAATGATGAAGACCCGACCTATGCGCCTGTAGCGAAGATGAGGATGACGATATGGGAGATGATAAAGAGGGACGGCAAGGTTGATGCCGAGTTTATAAAGCAGTGTGCGAGGATAGTATTTACGGAATGCAACATCTGCCATCGGTGCAGCATGTACTGCCCGTATGGTTTGGATATAACGTTTATCATCGGGTTGGTGCGTCGTATTTGTTTTGTGCTGGGCGTAGTGCCGCAGCGTATGATGGACCAGGACCATGCCCATGCAACGACGTTGAACCAGGTCTGGCTGTCGCAGAATGACTGGCTGGATACGATGCAGTGGCAGGAGGAAGAGGTAGGGGCTGATTTCAAGGACCTGCGGATTCCGATTGATAAAGAAGGGGCGGAGGCGATGTGGCTGCCGTTGGGGGCTGAACCCAAGACGGGTATATACCATGTAGAGCGGACGGCAAAGATCATGATGGCTGCGGGTGTTAACTGGACAGTGCCCGGTAAGGATGTGTGGGACAGCAGCAACATGTCCATGTTCCTGCGTGACTTTGTAACGATGCAAAGGATTGTAAAGGGGCTTTTTGAGAATGCGGCCCGATTGCGAATAAAGAAGATGGTCCTAACTGAGTGAGGGCATCCACGTTTTGCCACAAGTTTTGTGGCACCGCCGATGCTGGGATACAAAGAATTGCCTTTTGAAATAATTCAGACCGGTGAATTTTATCATCAGCTGCTGAAGGCCGGAAAGATAAAGATAGTCAGGAAACTCAAAACACCAGTTACGCTTCAGGACCCCTGTAATATTATCAGGAGGGCGGGCGCAGCAGAGAAATTCAGAGACATCGTCAACGCGACCTGTGAAGATTTCAGGGAAATGACCCCGAATAAGGAACACAACTTCTGCTGTAATGCAGGTGGAGGTTTGGCATCATTGTCAAACTGGGCTGCGCATAAGGCGAGGGGCAACAGGGTAAAGGCCGAACAGATCAAGGCAACGGGCGCAAAGATAGTCATAACGCCATGCCATAACTGCAGCACAGGTATAAAGGATGTAATCAAATACTGGGACCTTGGCGTGAAGAATATCTTCTTTGACGAACTCCTGCTTGCTACAATGGAAATGCCTGAGGATTTGAAAGCAAAGAAATAAACATAAGCTCTCTGGTTCTCCGGGTTGAAGGTTAACACGCTGACGAGCTGCTCACAGCAATCTTGAGGGGAAAGGGTTTTTAACCTTTCCCCTCTTTTTTGGCCTGCGGTGCAGGAATCATAACCCCCAAAATCATTCCCATGGGATCTGCAAAAGGCATCTTTTTTGTCGGACCTGACATCCCTGGCAAGTCTGTATATTAGGGAGCATCTTGCCCTTTCAGAGGACAATATGCCCGACAGGTGGGCAACTCTGAACTGAGATTTGCCGAAATATCAGCATATTGGAGGCAGGCATTATTATTGCTCAATTGTGTAAGCAATTCACAGAGCAGTAAGAATAATTCTATTTTAAGGAGGGTGAAAATGTTCAAGAGAATATTAGTTGGAACAGATATGCTGGGTGCGTGTGACGCTGCAGTCACCACTGCCCTGGAAATCGCAAAACAGAATCAGGGACGGCTCTTTGTCATGCATGTATTGGAACCGTCTTATCTCCACGAGTGTGGACCGTTGGAGTACATAAAGGACTTCAAGACAGGCGTGCCGACTGCCGCGACTGAAGAGTACAAAGAGACGGTCAGGGAGGAACTGGACAAAAGGTGTGGAGGGGCACTGAAATCCTACGGCAACTACGAAATTGACATAGCATATGGACGGCCTTTCATAGAGATCAGGAGATGGGCCAGAAAATTCGGGTCGGACTTGATTGTTCTTGGTCCCCATGCCGGATGGCCTGAAGAGGAAAAAGCCCTTATCGGCGGGCCTCTTGGGAATACTGTAGAGGATGTGATTCAACATGCCACGAGTCCTGTCATGATCGTCAATCGTCTGCTGCCGAAAGAAAAAATGGATTTCAAGAAGATAATGGTCTGCGTCGATTTCTCCAAATCCTGTGATTATGCCTTCCAGTTTGCAACAAAGGTGGCCCAGCGCTATGTCTCCAAACTGTTCCTTTTTCACAGTGCTGCCTCGCCGTCTTCAGGCGGAACTGTCGAAGGGGACCTGGCAGCCACTAGAGAAAGGCTTACGGCGACATATAAGATGCCCCAGGCACAGGAACACGAATACAGCGTCTGGCAAGGAACACCCCAGCCTCACTTGGATATCTTGAAATACGCTTCTGAAAAGGACATGAATCTCGTTGTTATGGGGTCCCGCTCCAGGGAAATGGTGGAAAAAACATATGTGGGCAGTGCTGTAGAGCAGGTGAGCGCAGACTGCACCTGCCCTGTTGCTGTTGTTACTCATCCCGATGCACTACTGAAAATGTAATAGTCTCGGGTTCCTCTGTTCGACATTTCCAGACTGCCACAGTTGTCCCGGGCAGCAGCAGTTCCGTGCTCTTACGGAACCCTCCCGGCCCTGCGGATTTCTTTCATCAGGGCATCTTCTTCACTCAATCTTCACTCAACTCCATATCACTTTTGTGCTGCTTATTGATGCCTTCAGCGTGGGAAAAATGCTCTTTAACCTCCGTTACTTACGGGCATTTTCATGCGACTCCGAATGCCGCAAAATAGTTATTGACTTTTCAAAATGCGCTATGGTAAGGTTGCTAACCGGCAGCAGAGGCAAGGATGCAGCAGGACCGATTGAAGCATGCTTTGGAGGAAATCTTATTTCTTTATTGACATTTCAATTTATATCTTTATAATAGTTCGATATTTAACCTAACAGTAAACGCGAAGAAAGGGAACCCCTATATGAGCGAGCCATTAAATTGGGATTGGGATACTAAAGAGAAACTCATCGCAGATATAAACGAATGGAGAAAGAAATTTTCATCGGTCCGTGACCTTGTCGCCCAGCGATGACGGCGAGAAAATAGCTACCATTGTCCGAAACGATGAAAAACGATTTACTACCTGTGTAAACGGAGAAACCTGGGAAGAGACATTTGAGAGAATAGCCTCTCTGAAATTCAATCCGGACAGTCAGTTGATTGCGCTTGCTTTGAGGGACTACGAATGGTCTGTTGCTGTTGGTCATGAAATGTGGGAAGAAAAATTCGATTTTGTATGGAATCTTACACTCAGCCCCGACGGAAAGAGCATTGCGGTCAATGTCAACAAAGATCAGATGAGCGGGGTCTGTCTGAACGGAAAGATCTGGGAGAATATGTTTTTTGAGGCCAGGGATGTGGCAATGAGCCCTGACGGGACAAAGACAGCGTCCCATGTGCTGACAAAGAGGCGTGCCGAACTGGATAACGCCGGTTTCATGAAAAAGAACTGGACGGTCGCAATAGATGGAACGCCCTGGGATAACACCTTTCTGAATGTCTGGGGAGCTACCTTCAGCAGTGATGGCGCCCAGGTTGCTGCAGTTGTGAGGACAGCAATGTCTCAATATACTATTGCCGTAAACGGAATCGCCTGGGAGCAGGTGTTTGCCACTGTCTGGGAGCCAATCTTCAGACCCAAGAGTTCCGATGTTATCGCACCTGTGCAGACACCGAAAGGTTGGACACTTGCGGTCAACGGCAAACAGTCGTGGGGCAACTTTTCTCAGGTGTGGAGGCAGGTATGTACTGTTGACGGCAGAAGGATAGCAGCTGTTGTTGCTACCGCCGTTGGAAAGTGGACTGTGGCGGTAGACGGGACTCCCTGGAATACTGTATTCAGTCAGATGGTGCTGACCCCTGTATTCAGTGCTGACGGAAGAAGGGTAGCAGCGACCGTCAAGGACAATAACAGGTGGACCATAGCGGTAGACGGTACTCCCTGGGCAGAAACATTCGACAATATATGGGACCCGGTTTTCAGTCCTTCCGGCGATAAAGTTGCTGCGAAGGCTGAGAAAAATGGCAAATATTATGTTGTTGTTGACGGGAAGGTTAGTAAAAAAGGATATGAATCCTTGTGGAGTCCTGTTATCAGCCCGGATGGGAAAAAGATATTAATACGATGTGTGGACAATGGCAAATATTATCGTCGCGTAGTTGCTGTAAGCGAATTATAATATAGGAGAAAAAAATGATAGACTTCATAAAAGACCCGTCATTCTACACCCTTGTGAGAGGCCCGTTGGTCTGGATCGCATTCCTTGTATTTCTCGGAGGGAGTGTCTACAAGATTAGAGAGTTGTATTTACTTGCCAAAGGAGAGAAGGCAGTCCTCCCGTTCATTGATGGAAAGGCAACTCTCAGGTCGCTCCTGCACTGGCTGATCCCTTTTGCAAGCAGAAACTGGAGGATAAGATGGCCTGTGACGATTCTGACCTTTGTCTTTCATATCTGTCTTGTGTTGACCCCTTTATTTCTTCTTGCCCACAATGTTCTTTTGAATGAATCATGGGGAATAACATGGTTTTCACTTCCTGAAGGTCTTGCGGATATCATGACCCTCCTGGTAATTGTCTCCTGCATTGCTTTCCTTATGAGAAGGATGTTTGCTCCAGAGGTAAAATTTGTCTCTTTTCCAAACGATTATCTTATACTTGCGATTTCATTTTTTCCTTTTCTTACCGGGTACATGGCCTATCATCAGTGGTTATTACCCTATAAAGCAATGGTCATTCTCCATATGCTTTTCGGAGAGATTATGTTGATGACGATTCCTTTTACACGGTTAGGACATATGTTCTATTTCTTCATGACAAGGTCGTGGATGGGTTCACAATTCGCCCTTTGGCATTCAAAAGACTGGTAAACGGAAATATATAAAGGAGGAAGAGCATGGCAGTAAAGGAGAAGATTGTCAGCAGGGAGTTTCCGGAATATATCCGTGAACCGAATCCTGATGTAGGGCTTGATGAATCGATAAAGGAACTGACGCCTGAGAAGATAGAGAAGACGATAAAGGCGGTTTTGGGCGGTCGATCTGCAAGGATAAAGGCGGTACTTGAGACGTGTATTCATTGCGGATTGTGCTCGAAGGCGTGCCAGTGGTATCTGTCGAATGATAAAGACCCGACCTATGCGCCTGTAGCGAAGATGAGGATGACGATATGGGAGATGCTGAAGCGGAACGGGAAGGTAGATGCGGAGTTTATCAAGCAGTGCGCGCGGATAGTATTTACGGAATGCAATATCTGCCATCGGTGCAGCATGTACTGTCCGTACGGTTTGGATATAACGTTTATCATAGGGTTGGTGCGTCGTATTTGTTTTGTGCTGGGCGTAGTGCCGCAGCGTATGATGGACCAGGACCATTCCCATGCGACGACGTTGAACCAGGTGTGGTTTACGCAGAACGACTGGGTGGATACGATGCAGTGGCAGGAAGAGGAAGTAGGGGCTGAGTTCAAGGATTTGAGGATTCCGATTGATAAAGAGGGAGCGGAGGTAATGTGGCTGCCGTTGGGTGCTGAGCCCAAGACGAATACGTACCATATAGAGCGGACGGCAAAGATCATGATGGCTGCGGGTGTTAACTGGACAGTGCCCGGGAAAGACGTGTGGGACACCAGCAACATGCCGATGTTTCTGCGTGATTTTACGACGATGAACCGGATTGTAGGGGGGCTTTATGACAATGCGGCCCGATTGCGAGTAAAGAAGATGGTGCTCACTGAGTGAGGGCATCCGCGATT
This sequence comes from uncultured Nitrospiraceae bacterium, assembly GCA_963725545.1. Classification (GTDB taxonomy): domain Bacteria; phylum Nitrospirota; class Thermodesulfovibrionia; order Thermodesulfovibrionales; family SM23-35; genus DYFC01. The sequence continues at coordinate 30,778 of CAVRZG010000028.1, forward strand.
TGCCACAAGGTCTGTGGCACCGCCGATGCTGGGATAGAAGGAATTGCCGTTTGAAGTGATGCAGACCGGAGAATTTTATGGTAGATCTTCTGAAGGCCGGAAAGATCAAGATAGTGAGGAAGATCAAAGAGCCTGTGACGCTGCAGGACCCCTGTAATATTATCCGGAGGGCGGGCGCAGCGGAGAAATTCAGGTACTTTGTGAACGCGACGTGTGAGGATTTCAGGGAGATGACGCCGAACCGGGAACACAATTTCTGTTGTAATGCAGGTGGAGGGTTGGCATCATTATCCAACTGGGCAGCGCATAAGGCGAGAGGCAACAGGGTAAAGGCCGAACAGATCAAGGCGACGGGCGCAAAGTATGTGATAACGCCGTGCCATAACTGCAGCACCGGTATAAAGGACGTGATCAAATACTGGAACCTGCCTGTGAAGAATATCTTTTTTGACGAAATACTGCTTGCGACTATGGAAATGCCTGAGGATTTGAAAGTAAAGAAATAAACCGGGAAGGGATAAGATAATGAATAGAAAATTAATTTACTTTTTGGTAAGTATAGCTTATCTCATACTGATTGTTATCGGGTTGTATGGCGTATACACAGTAGAAGCTACACTCCATGTCAAAGAAGTTCCTCTTGCTGAAACCGGAAAATAAGATTGCTATTGCACATACGGAAATCTTCGGAAAGCTTGAACGTCCCCAGGTAATTTTTAACCATGGCAAACATGAGGAAGCTATGAAGACGGAAGGGTGTAACGCCTGCCACTCTGCCGATGGAGAAGACTCAGAAATTTGATTTTCCTAAAGATCTGAAGAAAAAAGGCAAAACAGCGACAATGGAAGCCTATCATGATGAGTGCATAGACTGCCATAAGAAGAGGAACAGCGAAAGCAAGAAGTCCGGCCCCGTGACTTGCGCGAATTGTCATGCGAAAGAGAATGCCGTTGTGAAGATAAAGTATCCGGTTTCTGAATTTGATTTTTCGCTTCATGACAAGCATGTTAAGAAACTGAAAGAGAAACTCGGAAAGGACGATTGCGGGCAGTGCCATCACATATACAATCCGGAAGAAAAAGATGAGACAAAGAGATTGGTATATAAAGAAGGGACTGAGGAATCCTGCTATTATTGTCACGACCTTGACCAAGAAAAGCGGCCCTGAGTTAACAATAATGACACAGGCAGCTGCCAAGAAAGGACTTTCTATCCAGAAGGCTTCTCATCTGCAGTGCCTCAACTGCCATCATGAAATATCAGAAAAAAGGCGACAAGGAAGCAGGCCCTACAGAATGTGTAAAGTGTCATACCGGAAAATATAAGACAGTTGCTGAACTTGCAAAGGTGCCGCGCCCTGATCGCAAACAGAAAGAGAAGCAGTTCATAAATATGGAAAATGCAAAGATGAAGGGCGTTCCCTTTGATCATAAGTACCATGAAATGTCTTCCAGGACCTGCCGTTCTTGCCACCATGAAACATTAAAGGCATGTAAAGAATGCCATAGCCTGACCGGCAAACCTGAAGGCAACGGAGTGAACCTTGCCAATGCGTATCACCTGGTGCTTTCCGGGCATAGCTGTGCCGGCTGCCATAACAAGAAGAAAGAGGAGAAAGAATGCGCTGGCTGCCATTATAATATTGCTGATTCAAAAAAGATAGCTGCGCCAGCTGTCACTCGGGCCAGAAAGATAAGATTCTGTTGCTCCTATTTCACTCGGAGCGGTTGACAAGGTCAAGAAAGAAGTGGAGATAAAGGTGCTCGAGAAGGAATATGAGCCTTCTAAGTTCCCGCATCTCGACATAATACACAAGCTGATCAAGATTTCCAATGACAGCAAGATGGCCGCATATTTCCATAGAAATGCCAAAACCCTGTGCGAGGGATGCCATCATCAGAGCGTTATACAGGGGCGGAGGCACAGCAGGATACACCTCCGAATTGCAGGAATTGTCATATGATTTCATACGACAGGCAGAATCTTAACAAGACAGGATTGCTGTCTGCTTACCATCGTCAGTGTCTGGGTTGTCATGATCACATGAAGCTCGCAAAGGGAAGCAGCTTCGAGTTCGGAAAAGGCGACAGATGTGCGGATTGTCATAAGAGAAAGCCCGGAGGACCTGCAGAGATGACCCAAATGAAGAATGACCGTGTGGTGAAGCAGAATACACACAATATTATAAACGTCTGGAGACCTGATTAAGCGGTTTATACACTAAAAAAAAGGTTAATGAATAGAGAGGAGCAAGGATGGACAGAAGGAATTTTCTAAAGATTATTGGATCAGGGGTTGCTGGCGCAGCGTCAGGAAACCTTCTCACACCGGGAAGAACTCTTGCCAACGAAGGCCCTGCGATAAAGGAGTTTAGCGGCATTCTCGTTGATACGACACGGTGCATCGGGTGCCGGCGCTGTGAAAAAGCGTGCGCTGAGGTAAATGGCCTGCCGATTCCTGACATTTCTGAATCCACAAATAAGACTGTCCTGGAGAAGATACGGAAGACATCCGAGACGCAGTATACGATCATTAACCGCTACGAGACTGAAAAGGGACCTGTCTATGTGCCGAGGAGATGCATGCATTGCAATCAGCCGGGATGTGTGGCAGCATGTCTCGTCAAGGCCATGAGGAAACGGCCGACAGGTCATGTGACCTGGGATGCAAATTGTATCGGTTGCAGGCTGTGCATGGTCTCCTGTCCCTTTGACATCCCCAAATTTGAGTATAACAAGGCAATGCCGAGGATCCAGAAGTGCAATCTATGCTATGACAGATTCAATAAAGGTGGAATTCCGGCGTGCGTCGAAGTATGTCCTACACAGGCTTTGATATTCGGATCAAGGAGACAGATTCTGAATGAGGGAAGGCGGAGGATTGCTACGGACCCCGAGAAGTACGTCGACCATATCTACGGTGAATTCGAGGTTGGCGGCACATCACACCTTTATCTCTCGTCGGTGCCCTTTGAACAGATTGGTTTCCGGAAAGACCTTGGAACTGTTGCATATCCTGAATACAGCACAGGTTTCCTCTTCGCTGTTCCCTTCGTATTCATACTCTGGCCGATAGCGATGCTCGGTATTAACCGTGCAACGAAAAAGGACGGGGAAGAGAAACATGAGGAAAAGCACGAAGAGAAACATGAAGACAAAGGGAAACATTAGGAGAAAGGAAGAGGATAAAGCATGGCTGGAGAAAAATTAGATACAGTAGCGATTGTCAGAGAAAAAGAAGAAGGTCCAAACATAAAGAGTCTTGCAGACCTCTGGGACTTTATAAAACAGGAGCTGAAACCGAAGGGCAGTTTGGCGACTCCCTTCAATATGATCTCGCTTCCCATAATGATACTTGGTTATATATTTATTGTCTTGAGACTTGCCACAGGACTTGGCAAACCCATCACGAATCTCAATCAGGATTATCCCCTGGGGACTCTGGATAGGGTTCGACGTTGTAACAGGCGTTGCCTTTGCCGGTGGCGCCTATGTCCTTTGCTTTGTCGTTTACATCCTTAGGGCAGAGAAATATCATGCCATTATCAGGGCGACTGTTCTGAACGGATTTCTGGCTTACCTCTTTTATGCAGGCGCGATCGTTCTTGATATCGGACGCTGGTGGAATATTTATAATCCGATGGTGGGAAATTCATTCGGCGTGAATGCAGTCATGTTCCTTGTTGCATGGCACTTCTTCCTGTATATGCTTGCGGAATTCGTTGAGTTTTCTCCGACGGTTGCAGAATGGCTCGGAATGAAGAGGCTGAGAAAGATACTCGGCGGGATGACCCTGGGCGCGGTGGTTTTCGGTGTTTGTCTTTCAACTCTGCACCAGTCAGGTCTTGCGGCCCTCATGATAATGGCAAAGAGCAAGATCCATCCCCTGTGGTATACAGAGTTCATACCGATACTCTACTTTGTGTCAAGTATCTTTGCAGGACTCTCGATGGTGATATTTGAAGGTTCCATCAGCCACAAGGTCTTCGGCAGCCAACTCGATGAAAGCCATCAAAGAGCACTATAATGATATCCTCGTAGGACTTGCCAGGATTTGCTCGGTTGCGATGTTCGGTTATTTCTTCCTGAAGATTATTCTGCTTGTTCATGAGCATGCCGTTCAATATCTGAATTCTCCGATGGGGTTCTGGTATCTCTTCGAGATAATCGGGTTTGTCCTTGTGCCGTGCTTTATGTTTGCACACGGCGCCCAGCAAAAGAATACATCCACCATCAAGTTTGCCGCTGTCATCACTATGATCGGCATCATCTTCAACAGGCTCAACTATACTTTTATTGCGTACAACTGGTATGTGCCCTTGAGCCAAAAATACTGGCCGGCGCCGATGGAATTTGTTATCACCGCATCCATTATCCTCACTGAAATATGGGCCTTTAGATGGATAGTAAACAGGATGCCGGTTCTGAAAGAGCCCCCGGCCTGGGCCAGAGAGCACCACTAAAAATAGAAGGAGGTACGACAATGGAAGAACTTTTTACATATCACGATATTTTTTCTTCAAAAGGTGTTGAGTATCTCATTATTATCACATTCTTCATACTCATAGTAGTTTTCTGGGGATTGATTAATATGCGCTCTCACTAAGATATTCTGTGATCTAAAAAGCTATTTGCAGAATTGAAAAGTTTTGTAAATAGCTTTTTTAATTGGGACATGTAGAGGACGTATTAGATTCTGAGCCATTTCTGCAAAGTGCCTGTTGAGTGAGCGTCGACACTGATTAAAGAAAAAGTCGGCGCTATGCCTGTTTTCAATATCTATACCATAATACATTGATTCCGAAGCTGTCACCGAATCTCCGAGTGACTGAAAGTGCTTACACCTATCCGACAATTTATGGTAAAATTTATCTAAATTAAAAAGGAGCAATGCCCTATGAAAATGTCCGGTGCTGAGATATTTCTTGAGTGTCTGAAACGGGAAGGGGTGAAGCATGTCTTCGGTTATCCCGGAGGTGTTATCCTTAATATATTCGATCTGCTCTATGACAACAAGGATCTGCAGCTTATTCTTACGAGGCACGAGCAGGGAGCTGTTCATGCTGCGGACGGCTATGCACGTTCGACAGGGAAACCCGGAGTTGTGCTCGTAACATCCGGCCCGGGAGCTACCAATACCGTAACCGGGATTGCGACAGCTTCGATGGATTCTATCCCTCTTGTTATTTTTTCAGGACAGGTACCGACCATGCTGATCGGCAATGACGCCTTCCAGGAGGCTGATATAGTCGGGATTTCGAGACCCTGCACAAAATATAATTTTCTTGCAAAAGATGTAAAGGACGTTGGCGACAATTGTCAGAGAGGCATTCCATATTGCAATGACAGGCCGTCCCGGTCCTGTGCTCATAGACCTTCCCAAGGATGTTACCAAGCGCGAAGGCGGAGTTTCGTGTGGCCTGAGATAAAGATCAGGAGCTATAATCCGACCTACGAAGGAAACAAATGGATGATAGCGCAGGCTGCACAGCTGATCTCAAAGTCGAAAAAGGCGCTGATTGTTGCGGGCGGCGGAGTAATACTTTCCGGCGCGTCAAAGGAACTCAGGGAACTCGCTGAATTCAACGACATCCCGGTTACCATGACATTGATGGGACTGGGCTCTTTCCCCGGGACGCACGACCTCTCTCTCGGTATGCCTGGTATGCATGGCACTTATTATGCCAACAAGGCAATACAGGAATCCGACCTGCTCATCGCAGTAGGCATGCGCTTTGATGACAGGGTAACCGGAAAGATAGACGCCTTTGCTCCGAATGCAAAGATAATCCATATTGATATTGACCCTACTTCGATCAGGAAGAATGTCAGGGTAGACGTCCCTATAGTGGGGGATGTCAAGAGGGTACTTACGGTTTTGAACAAGGTTATGAAGGAAGAGATTAAAGAACAGTGGACTGAGGTCCGCAAGGCATGGCTGAGGCAGATGGAAGCATGGAAAAAAGAAAGGCCCATGACATACACCTACAGTGAAGATGTGATAAAGCCGCAGTTTGTTGTCGAGAAGATCTATGAACTCACAAAGGGGGATGCAATAATCTCGACCGAAGTCGGACAGAACCAGATGTGGGCTGCCCAGTTCTATAAATTCGACAAACCGAGAATGTGGCTGACATCCGGGGGCCTCGGCACCATGGGATATGGGTTCCCTGCCGCTATCGGAGCACAGTTTGCGCATCCGAACAAACTCGTGATCGATATTGCAGGGGACGGAAGCATCCAGATGAATATCCAGGAACTGGCAACCGCGATCATCAACAAACTGCCGGTGAAAGTCGCGATCCTGAATAACCGCTATCTCGGCATGGTAAGGCAGTGGCAGGAACTCTTCTATAATGAACGGTATTCCCATACTCACCTCGAAGTAGTCCCTGATTTTGTGAAAGTTGCAGAGGCATATGGCGCGGTCGGATTAAGGGCTACAAAACCGAGTGAGGTTGAGCCGGTTCTCAAGGAGGCATTCAAGATAAAGAAAACGGTATTTATGGATTTTGTTGTCGACTGGAAGGAGAAGGTCTATCCGATGGTGCCTGCGGGAGCTCCTATAGATCAGATGCTCTTTGAAGAGAAGCCTGAAAAAATAGAGAAGAAACTGAAGGCGGTGAAATAAATGAGACATACCATTTCACTTCTTGTCGAGAATAAATTCGGGGTACTTTCAAGGATTTCAGGTCTCTTCAGCGGCAGGGGTTATAACATCGAAAGCCTCTCGGTGGGAGAGACCATTGATCCGCAGATATCAAATATGACCATTGTCACGAGCGGCGACGACCAGATCATCGAGCAGATAAACAAACAGCTGAATAAGCTGATAGATGTTATCAAAGTGATCGACATGACGGAACTGGACCATGTCGAGCGTGAGATGGTTCTGATAAAAGTTGCTCCCCGACAGGAGGACAAGGCGGAGGTTCTCAGGCTTGCCGAGATATTCAGAGGGAGGATTGTGGATTCAAGCCAGAAGACCTATACCATAGAGGTTACCGGCGATGAAAAGAAGATCGAGGCGATAATCGAACTCCTCAAGCCCATGGGCATAAAGGAGTTTGTCAGAACCGGAAAGATCGCCATTGCCAGAGAAGGCATAAAGAAAGCCTGATCAAACTATTTCCTTTTGCAGCGGCAGGCATAGGCGGCCTTGATTAAGAGGTCTGCCTTATCGCCGGCTGTTCTTAATAGTCTCAAACACCTTTTCTGCTGAAATACTCTCCATGCACTTCAGATCGCCGCAGGATTTTCTGAAACACGGTGCGCATGCAATGTCTGCTTTGATGACTGTATGCCCTTTGCCGTAAGGGCCTGTTCTTGCCGGGTCGGTCGGTCCGAAAATAGCAAAGACCGGGATTCCTAACGCTGCAGCAATATGCATCGGACCTGAATCATTGGTCACAAGAAATTCAGAGCCTTTGATTACTGCCACTAATTCCTTCAAGTCCGTCTTGCCTGCGAGAGAATATGACTTTGCCGTGAGACAGGGCAACGATTTCATCAGCCGACAGGCACATCGCTCTTGCTCCCGACAATTACTGATTTAAAAGGCAGCAGGGAGGCCAGTTTCTCCGAATTTAGCCGGGGGCCATTTTTTTGTCTTCCACCTTGCGCCGGGCACAATGACAATATACCCCTGATTAGGAACGAGGGATGAAGGATGAAGGATGAAGGATGAAACAATACTTTCAAAAGAAGAAGCTTTCTTGAACGGCGGAAATGGAAAAGCGACTTTGGATATATCACATCCCAGGAATTCTGCGATCTTCAGGTATCTGTCCACTGCGTGAATGTCCCTGCCGCCGGCCACTTTCTTTGTATAGAAAAGACTGCTCCCTTCCCGTGCCTCTTTAAACCCGATACGCACCGGTGAGCCCGTGGCTGCTGTAATAAGACCGCTGCGGAGGAGTCCCTGAAGATCTATGACAAGGTCAAACCGCTCCTTCTTAAGCTCCCTCACAAATGTACTGATTTCACTGAGAGTATCTTTTGCCCGGTCGATTTCTTTCCAGGAGTCTTTGTTAATCACCCATAGTTTGTCTATCATCGGATGACCTTCGAGCAAACCTTCAAATCCTTCAAATATGATCCAGTGTATCTCGGATGCAGGAAAACGCTTTTTTATCACATCCAGAAACGGCAGACTGTGCACGATATCTCCGAGAGAACTCGGCTTGATGATTAGAATCTTCTCAGGGGTTTTCATTTCGAAGTATCCACTTCACAGCCTCTGAGAGGTTCTTTGCGGTAAAATCGGCATACCGGGATTCCTGAAGCATGCCCGTCTGTACAAGAATGGTTTTTGCGCCGACCGCCCTTGCAAGGAGCATATCAGCTTCTTTGTCGCCCACAACATAGGATTTCTTCAGGTCTATCTTATGTCTCGCTCTGGCCCTGAGAAGCATTTCCGGCTCCGGCTTCCTGCAAGGGCAATGCTCATCGGGATGGTGCGGACAGTAAAAAAAATCGTCAAACCCGTATTTATCAATAAAGATATTGTTTGCATCCCGTACAAATTTTTCATCAACAATTCCGCGGGCTATGCCTGACTGGTTAGAGATACCAATGAGCAGGAACCCTTCTTCTTTCAGACGACGCAATTGACTAACGTCCTCAAAGACATGAAAGTCGTCAGAATTGTTAATATATCCTGCGTCTTTGTTCAGTGTTCCGTCCCGGTCGAAGAATACGGCAGGTCTATCTGCGAGCAACTTCTTTATGCCGAAGTACACTTCGTCGGCAGTGATTGCGTACATGCATTCCATGTCGTTCTTCCTGCATGTGCGTCCAAAACAGGGACTGCAGGAAATATCGGGTTTTATTACTATGTGACAGACCCCTTCGCCCTCAGGAGGAGGGCCTGTCAACAGAGGATCTGTCGACCCGAAGATTGCGACCATGGGTGTTCTCACGCTGTAACCTATATGAAGCGGCCCCGAATCGTTTGTGACAAGGACATCGCATTCTGAAACGAGCGCAATAAGTTCTCTCAGTGTTGTTTTTCCGGCCAGGTTAAGAAGGTGTGCTCCAAGGAAGTTATATGGATACTTATGGTCTCCGAATTTCTCAAGTTCAAGGTTCCTGCAGATCTCTTCTGCAATATGAGCCTCTGCTTGCCCGCCGAAGATGATGACACTTCCCCCCGTATCTTTGATGAACCACTCGGCGATCTCGGAAAACCTGTCAGGGAACCATCTCTTTGCAGAACCATATGTTGCGCCGGGATTAATGCCGAGCACAGGTTTTTTCATCTCCTGCAGAAGCATTCTCGCCTGCAGCCTTTCATCGGCGAGGAGATAGACATATGGATAACTGTATTCCGATTTAATCCCTGCTTTTTCAAGGAGGTTCAGGTAGTAAAAAATCTGATGTGTCTTGTCCTCATCCGGCGGCACCGGTACTTTCGTGGTCAGGAGAAAACCCCTGCCATCTGTTTTGTAACCGATGCGGTTCTTTATACCTGCCAGAAAAGTTATGAGGGCGGCATCAAATGCATTCTGCAAAAGGACTGCTTCGCAGAAGCCTTTTTTCCTGAGCCTTCCTGAGAGTCTGAGCCTGCCCAGGAAGTTGCGATATTCTTCGCCGTAAGGGATAATCTCATCGACAAATGGATTATGCTCAAAAACAGGAGATACCCAGGGTTTTACGAGCAAGGACAATTTTGCATCCGGCAAAGCCTTTTTTAAAGACCTGACGGCAGGGAGTGTCATGACACTGTCGCCTATCCAGTTGACCCCCCTGACGAGAACATTCTTGCAATATCCGTCAAACATGAAATATTGTAACATTTCGCCCACTTCAAGGAGCACTTGACAGACGAATTCTGCATCGGCGGAATAGCTTGTCCATAATCATTTTCTTGCGATTCAAGAGAGGTGTCGTTATAATCTAAACGTTAAGATACACTGCGGTCTCTGCCGCGGGGTTCTTCATTCATAAAATACAATTTCTGAGGAAAGGATATAAAATGGCGATAGTAATTCTCCTTTTGATTGTGATGTTGGTTGTGGCTGTATTTTCCGTTCAGAATGCCATGCCGGTGGCCATAACATTTTTCTTCTGGAAGCTTGAGGCTTCTCTTGCTATTGTCGTATTTCTCTCAGCTCTCAGCGGCGCTGTCATAGGAGGGATCATCGTGACGCTGCTGAGAATAAAGACATCAGGCAGAAAGTCACCGCCGCCCAAAGACATTTTAAACGGGCCTCACAAGCCTGTGATTTAGAAAATTATGATTGGTTTCATGGCGCGAAAAATAGGGCGAAATCTAGTGTAGTGCGACATAGATAGCTTTACATTGAAGTTGTTTAAAAAAGCCACCTTATTGTCATTCCCGAGGTAGTAATCGGGAATCCATTGTTTTTAAGAAACAAAGAACCCCTGGATTCCCGCTTAAGGACTGCGGGAATGACGACTCAAAGACCCGAAACATGTGTAAAGAAGCGTTGGACGCACTACACTAGTAGGTTCGCGCCTTCCTTAGAGTTTTGGAGGCAGTATCAGATTACTCTCCAGAGCCCCTTCGCGCAGTATTCTTATCCTGTTGCCCTCTGTGTCCGCAATAGTTGAAGGAAGGCCGCCCGGAGCCTTGCCGCCGTCCACTATGAGATCAATTTTGTCCTGAAAGTACTCTTTGACGGTCCCGGCGTCGAGGGCCGGAGGCAGGCCTGAGGGATTTGCACTCGTAGAGGTTACGGGAAATCCTGCGTGTTTTGCGAGCTGAAGCGCAAAGGATTCTCCGGGAATCCTGACGGCAACCTTGCTGGTCCCTGCAGTTATCCATTCTGAAATATTCTCCTTTGCCGGGACAAGAAGCGTAAGCGGTCCAGGCCAGAATCTCTCAATTAGAGATTCCGCAGCTTCGTTAATGTACCCGGAGATAAGTGACAGCTCGATCCTGCTGCCTATGATTATCGGCATTGCCTTGCCTTTTGGCCTCTTCTTGATGTCATATAGTCTGCGCAAAGAATTCTCTACATCAAATTTGACGCCAAGTCCGTAAAAGGTCTCGGTCGGATAAGCAACAATTCCGCCTGCCTGCAGGGTCTCAACAGCAGTCTGCAAAACCTCGTTGAGGTTTGTTTCTGAAATTCTCATGACCGACATTCAAAATACTACCATATCCAGGATGATATTTTCATTTTTCGTAATAATCGGAAATATTGATAAAAATGCATTCTAAATCAATTATTTTGTTGACATTTGAGAGATTTTACTTTAAGATTTTAGAAAAGTCTTTTTAAATTCAGAAAGGAGGTGTAAAGATGAGAAAGATAGTATTGTTGGTTATTTCTTTATCATTTTTATTTGCTTCGGGTTGTGCAACAAGAGAGTATGTGAAGCAGCAGATAGACCCTCTCATAGACAGGATCAGTAAACTTGAAGCGCGGGTTTCAGCTATTGAATCCAGACTGAGTTCGGTCGAAGGAAAGCTTGCTGATGTTGATGCTGCCAGGAAAGAGGCACGCGATGCAAAATCATTGGCACAGGATGCTATGAGAATTGCCAGGGATTGTTGTGACAAGGATGCGAACGCTCTCAAGAGGGCCGAAGCAGCAGCCATGAAGGCCGAAGAAGCAGCCAGGAGGGCTGAAGATGCTGCCAAGAAATGCACTAAGGCCTTTGAACTGCATCAAAAGAAGTAAAACTGATAAAACGCTAAGAGGCTGAAATTTCTTCGGCCTCTTAGCAGCCTCACCTCGAAATGGGGACGGGTATCCCCTTCTTCTCTTTCAGGACCGTGAGAAGTCTGGTCCTGTCAATATTGGTGTAAAGGTTTTTCTGCTTTAGTATCCTAAGGGCCTCATTAAAATAATTGATCTTCACCGAGCTGTCCTTGTGCGCCTCAAGGTACACTATGTTGTCGGCAATCCCGGCTTTCACAGGTTGCCTTATGATTGTGACTCTTGTTTGATTCGGCACAACCTGAAACAGGGTCGGGATGTCTTCCGGATACATGCGGATGCAGCCATGGCTGGCTTTCCTGCCGACAGCGTATGGCTTGTTTGTCCCGTGTATGAGAATGCTCGGACGGGAGAGCCTCATTGCATGGGAGCCGAGAGGATTGTCAGGACCCGCAGGGACCACCGCCGGCAGTTCAGGTCTTTCCTTCCTGATGGAAGCCGGCACAACCCACGGCGGATTTACCAGCTTGTCGACTATCTTGAAACTTCCTACCGGCGTGTCTTTCCCCTGATCGCCGATGCCGATCGCATAGGTCATGACCTTGTCTTTTGTGAAATAGTATAACCTCATCTCCGAGAGATTGATGACTATGCCGTCATAGGAAGACATATCCGGCAGGATCCATTGAGTCGATATCCGGACTGTCTTGCCTTTTCCCGGGATAAAGGGATCAAGTTTTGGATTGGCCTCCACAATCTCGTTGTACCCGATTCCGAATTTCCTGGCTATTTCAATAAGTGATTCATCCCCTTTTATCGTATATGTCCTGAGTACACCGATGACATTGTTATTCCGGGAGTAGTTGAAAGCGTCTGATGCAGAAGAGACCCCGGAAAGAATGAAGAGGCAATACAGTATTGTCAGGGCTCTAAAAAGCATACTTTTGATAGTAATCAAGATTCATAAAGAAATGCAAGTATCAGGGCGGCGCTATGTAAAGGACTGAGGGCTATAGATTTGGATACAGTCTGCAATGAAGCACTGAAACTCCGGCAGATCTATTCTTTCTTTATCGATTCAATGATCCTGTCGATCCTTGTTTTTGCAGGGCCTGCAAAGATTTTCTTCAAGTCGGCATCGGAGAAGTGTTCTTTAAGGAACGCCATGATGTCCGTCCTGCTCTTCCAGCAGCCTATGATATTCCTGCACGGCAGACCTTCGTTCATGGAAGAGCAGTACGTGAATTCGACTAGCATGCCTAATTGGCCGCAATAAATGTCCACAGTGGTCTATTGAATCCTTATTCATCTCCCTCCGATCTTTAAGCCGGAGACGACGATAGGGGCCAAACGGGATCAAGTTCACCCTGACCCCGTTTGGCTGAAATTATGGTTTCGGATATTTTTCCAGGTCCTTTAGTAGTTTCCTGATTTCATCGTCCGGCAGCACATAATTATCGAGCTTTCCGGACAGATATGCATCGTATGCAGCAAGGTCGATAATGCCGTGTCCGCTCCAGTTCATGAGGATGACCTTTTCCTTGCCTTCTTCTTTAGCCTTTTTTGCCTCTTCAATGACGCAGGCGATTGCGTGGTTTGTCTCAGGGGCAGGGATGAAGTCCTTCCGTCCTCGCAAAGGTAGATGCCTGCTGCAAAGGTCTCAAGCTGGGCATAGGCCCTTGCTTCTATCAGGTTGTCCATTACCAGTCTGCTGACTATCGGGGCCATGCCGTGGTATCTCAGACCGCCTGCGTGAATCGGAGCAGGCACGAACGCATGGCCGAGAGTGTACATGGCCAGCAAAGGAGTTGTCTCAGCGGTATCGCCGAAGTCATAACTGTAAGCGCCCTTGGTTATAGACGGGCATGAAGAAGGTTCAGCCGCTATGATGTGCACTTTTTTGCCATGTATCTTGTCTCTGACAAAGGGGAGGGCGATGCCTGCAAAGTTGCTTCCGCCGCCGGCGCATCCGATAACGATATCCGGATATTCTCCGATGGACTCAAGCTGTTTTTGCGCTTCAAGGCCGATGATGGTCTGATGCAGCAGCACATGATTCAAAACGCTGCCCAGCGAATATCTCGAATCTTTGGTTGTCACTGCGTCTTCTATCGCCTCGCTGATGGCTATGCCAAGGCTTCCCGGATGTTCGGGGTTCTGCGGCAAGAAACTTTCTGCCGGCATTGGTATCAGGGCTCGGACTCGGAACACATTTGGCGCCCCAGGTCTCCATCATAAGCTTCCTGTAAGGCTTCTGATTGAAACTGATCCTGACCATATAGACTTTCAATTCAAGGCCAAACTGATTGCACGCAAATGAGAGAGCGCTTCCCCACTGGCCTGCGCCGGTTTCGGTGGCGATCCTCTTGATGCCGAATACCTTATTGTAATATGCCTGTGCTATTGCGGTATTCGGTTTGTGGCTTCCCGGAGGGCTTACGCCCTCATTCTTGAAATAAATGCGCGCGGGTGTTCCGAGAAACTTCTCCAGGAATACCGCCCTGTATAAAGGCGTCGGTCTCCAGATAAGGTATTTTTCCAGCACGGCGTCCGGGATATTGATCCATCGTTCCGTGCTGACTTCCTGCTCGATCAGATTCATCGGAAAGACCGGCGCCAGCATGTCAGGGGTGATCGGTTGTCCCGTCCCGGGATTGAGCGGCGGCGGAAGGGGGGTCGGCATGTCCGCCTGAATGTTATACCACTGTTTTGGTATATCTTTTTCGTTTAATTCAATGCGTCTGTTCACTATCGCCTCCTTTGTATTTGCCTTAGAATGACAGGTAATATTTTACTTGTAATGGAGAATTTTTTAAAGTGCCTGTTTAGAGCCTGTTATATCAATTGCTATACCTTGACATCGCATAGTATATTCAGTAAAGTATGACCATGCGCAGACCCTTTATGGCAGCCAATTGGAAGATGAACAAGACTCTTTCCGAGACCGCGGATTTCATAGACGAGATTCGCTCCGGAAGTGAGAGGCGCTGCCGGAGTTGATATAGTGCTTGCGCCGCCGTTTACATCGCTGGGATGCGGCGGCTGAAAAACTGAAGGGAACAAATATATATCTTGCGGCTCAGGATGTATTTTATGAAGAGAAAGGGGCTTATACCGGCGAAGTATCGCCTTTGATGCTTGTTGACATCGGCTGCAGTTATGTTATTATCGGTCATTCGGAGAGAAGACAGTATTTTCATGAGACCGACGAGACCGTAAACAGGAAAATCAAGGCTGCGAAAAAGGCCGGACTCGGAATAATTTTCTGCATTGGAGAGTCCCTTGAAGAGAGGGAGGCCGGCAAGACCCTTGATGTGCTTGAGAGAGAAATTAAGAAGGGGCTTGATGGTGTGACCCCGGAAAAACTGGTTGTTGCCTATGAACCCATCTGGGCTATCGGCACGGGTAAAACGGCAACTCCGCAGCAGGCTCAGGAAGTTCATGCGTATATCCGGGAAAAGTTGGTAGGTTTATATGGAAATAGGGCCGATGAATTATGTATACTATACGGTGGCAGTGTAACACCGGACAATGTGGATTCGCTGATGGCCTGCTTGGATGTGGACGGGGCTCTTGTAGGCGGTGCGAGCCTTAAGCCCGACAGCTTTGCGAGGATTGTCAAATTTAAAAGGCCTGATAGATAGGTTTCAGTTCTCACGAGTCAAAGCCCGGAACTGCAAATTGTAACAGGTGACTGCTGACCGATGAACACAAATACTTGGAGGTTTCAATGACGATTTTCTTGATGATAGTTCATATTTTCGTATGTCTTTTTCTAATTGCTGTTGTCCTGCTCCAGAGCGGAAAAGGAGCAGAGATCGGAGCTGCCTTCGGCGGGTCAAGCCAGACACTTTTCGGAAGTCGCGGCTCTGCGACCTTTTTGAGTAAAATGACGACAATCGTTGCTGTTATTTTTATGTTCACGTCCTTATTCCTTGCGATTGTAACTTCCAGAGGCGGATCAGTTGTGAAAAAGACTGTTGTTCCCCAGCAGCAGACAATGCCTGCCGCTCCTGCAGGCCCTGCAGGCTTTCAGCCTGTACAGCAGGGTCCGCAAACTCAGCAGCCGCTCCTCAGACACAGCAGAAAGTTCCGCAGTCCGCACCTGCTCCGACTCAAACTAAATAAGTCTTTTGAATGGCATGATAAAGCCGAAGGGCACGCCGGGTATTATTCCGGCGTGCCCTTCGGCTTTCTTATAAGGAGGATCGTCTTTGTAGTTTTACGGGTAGCTTAATTGCAGTCTCTGCACTGCCAGTGCCTTGCCCGTTTCTTCATCAATCTCGATGACCATGGCAGAAAATATCCCTTCACCTTTTGCGGTTTCAAAGCGCATCGGCATGTTTGTTAAGAATCTCTGTATGATCTGGTCTATCTCAATTCCTATGACAGAGTGCGCAGGTCCGGTCATGCCGACATCGGTGATATAGGCAGTGCCGCCCGGCAATATCTTTTCATCTGCGGTCTGAACATGTGTATGGGTCCCGATAATAGCGCTTACCTTTCCGTCCATAAAATAGCCGAAGGCGATCTTTTCCGAGGTGGCTTCCGCATGAAAATCTATGATTATCAGGTTGGTATGTTCCCTCAGTTTTTCAACTTCTTCTTTGCCTGTCCTGAAGGGGCAGTCGATATTCGACATGAAGACCCGTCCGGAAAGGTTGATCACGCCGACTTTTTTGCCGTTGTTCATTGAATACAGCAGGCTTCCGTATCCCGGGACTCCGGGAGGATAGTTCAGCGGTCTGAGCACCCGGTCTATCTTTGGATATCTGCGGGATAAACTCTTTCTTGTCCCAGACATGATTGCCGGTGGTAATCACATGAACGCCGTAGCCGAATAGTTCGTCTGCTATTTTGTCCGTTATGCCGAACCCGCCCGCTGCATTTTCGCCGTTTGCGATGACCAAGTCGATCTTGTATTTATTAACAACTGACGGGAGCAATGCCTTTACGGCATTCCTCCCGGTTTTTCCGACAATATCGCCGATAAAGAGAACTTTCATATATCCGTGTCCACTGTTCCGTCGAAACGGGCGAGACTATTTTACAGCTTGAAGTACGTATCTATTTCGCATATTCAACAAACCTGGATTCCCTGATAACAGTAACCTTTATCTGACCCGGATAGGTCATTTCCGCTTCTATCTTTCTTGGCAAGTTCCCTTGATATCATGGAGGATATCTCGTCGGTCACATCTTCAGGCTTTACGATTATCCTGATCTCTCTGCCCGCCTGAATTGCATAGCATTTATCAACACCCTTATAGGAAAGGGCCATCTGTTCAAGTTTTTCGAGCCGTTTAAGGTAGTTCTCGATGCTCTCTTTCCTGACCCCGGGTCGCGCAGCGGACAGGGCATCGGCAGATGCTACAAGCGCAGCTTCAACGGTTATGGGGTCTCCCTCTCCATGGTGGACCAGTATGGAATTGATAACTTTGTTGTTTTCTCCGATTTTTTTGCCATGTTGGCGCCGATCTCCTGGTGGGAGCCCTCTATTTCATGGTCTACTGCCTTGCCGATGTCATGAAGAATGCCGGCCCTTTTGGCGAGCTTTACATCCACTCTGAGTTCGCCCGCCATCATCCCTGCAAGGTACGCCACTTCCCTCGAATGCTGAAGAACATTCTGGCCATAAGATGTCCTGTATTTCAGTCTTCCGATGAGCCGAACCAGTTCAGGATGGATGCCGGAAAGTCCGAAATCAAAGACGGCCTTTTCCCCTTCCTCCCTGATGTGAGTTTCGACGTCTTTTTTGACTTTTTCCACGATTTCTTCGATCCTGGTCGGATGAATGCGACCGTCGGTAATGAGTCTTTCGAGAGAAAGCCTGGCGATTTCACGCCTCACCGGGTCAAATGCGGAAAGAGTGACGGTCTCCGGGGTATCGTCGACAATGAGGTCAACGCCGGTGGCAGCCTCCAGCGCCCTGATATTTCTCCCTTCCCTCCCGATAATCCTCCCCTTCATTTCATCGTTCGGAAGGTTCACGGAAGAGACGGTCGAGTCACTTACATAGTCGCTGGAGTATCTCTGGATAGAAAACCCTATGATATCTTTTGCCTTTTTTTCCGCATTTTCTCTTGCCTCATCTTCTATCTTCTTGGCGAGTCTTGCCGCATCAAACTTCGATTCCTCTTCAATTTTCTTCAGAAGTTCCTGTCTTGCCTCTTCTGACGTGAAACCGGATAGCTTCTCCAGCATTTCCGTCTGTTCTTTCACTAATTTGTTGATCGTGTTTTCTTTTTCCTGAATACCACGTTCTTTGTTGGTATATTCCCTCTCTCTTCTTGATAGTTCCTGTTCCTTTTTTTCGATCTGATCATACTTTTTATCAAGAGTCTCTTCTTTCTGTCTTAACCGCTTGTCAAGATGGTTGAGTTCTGAACGTCTCTCCCGTATCTCTTTCTCAGCCTCGGCCTTTGCCTGATAGACGATATCTTTTGCTTCAACGTGGGCTTCTTTCTTGATGCTTTCGGCTTCTTTCTGGGAATCATCGATTACCTTGGCCCGATTTCTTTCGATTTCGAGCTTCTGGTTCTTCAGTTTTGACTGCAATACGAAGAAAAGAATCAGGCCGGAGACGAGACCGGTAAGTACGGCAAGCAATACATAAACGAGATTCAGATTCATATATAATAAAACCCCCTTCCTCAAATTTCCCCAAAAGTTGAGGGATTGTCCGGTGAGCAAAGTGCTCCGAATATTTATTTTTTAAAGGGGCTGGGTTATGACTTGAATAGGAATAGAGGAGGCGAGAAAATTGATATTTTTTGTATAGTCTTCCGTTTATTCTCTATCATAAAATATCTATTATTTATCCTAGACAACATATTAGTCATATCAACCAACCCAATAGTTTAAACCCACCCTGCCGTGTAAAGCGAAATCAGATCCGCCTATAAAATAGGTGGGTGCCCTGAAAGAGCCTTCAGGCTTCCCTGCATAAATGCGGGGCATGCACACCAGTTCCCTACGTGGGCTCCCAAAAGATCTAATTTGCCGGATCAACATATTCACCTTATCACCAACAGGGCAGGCAAGCAGATAACCCTGAATTTTGTTCCTCCTTAAAGATATTTTTAGCTAAGTTTAGAATAAAATAAATACACCTCTTATGGCAAGGGGAAAATTCTCACGATAGCAGTAATTCTCAGTGATTAGTATGCTGCAGAATCAGGTCAAATCTTCTCGGGAGGTCCTTTGCTTCTCAGAGCAGAGAGAAAAGGTCTGCTATTCAGGGAAAGGCAGAGAGATGGTTGGCCGGAGAGTCTGCAAGAGCCGGAACGGAAACGGCATAGAACTGCTTAACAAGTTTAGTGCCTGGAAGCAGTCTTGGGCAGCGTGTATGTGCAGGAAAGGTTCCCGGAGTTTATGCATTCCTCGCGGGTCAGGTCTTTCCCTATCAGTTCCCTGAACATCTGAAGGTCGTGCCGGCAAACCTCCTTATATTCGGCGGCGAGCTTGAAAATAGGGCAGTTGAAGAGTTTCAGAATATAATGAGTGTTCGATTCGGAAATTTCCGGAAAATAACCATCTGCTTCAAGAATATCCTTGAGGGCATAAATCTTTTCCCCGATGGATTTCTTGTCCGCGAGCACTTCCCTGGCATCTTTGATGATCCTGTTCTTTCTCCACTTCAGTATCTCGTCAATCTTTTCCCTGCCGTCGTTCTTTTCGATGTCACGGAAAAGGTTAAGCATGAATTTGTCGTATTCCTTCGGGAAGAGGTCATCAGCTTTCGCGGTCAGCTTATACAGGAAGGCCGGCCTGCCTATGCCTTGTCTTTTGGTCATGTACTCGATGAGGCCCCTTCTCTCCAGGGAAAGCAGGTGCTGCCTGATGCCCATGGACGTGATACTCAGTTCACGGCTTAGTTCATCAATGGCCATCGCTCCCCTTTTCTTGAGAAGAAGGATTATCTTTTCCCTCGTAGGGTTCTCATTAAGCATTGACCACATGAGCATATTATATCACAAATCCCTATTCTTTTTAAAATAAATCTAATAAAAAGTATTGTATTAACTATTGCTTTATTCAGGTTCCCGTTCGGCGGAAACTTACTAAAATATCAACTATAATTCTGCGCCTGCTTAATATTGGAATGATTACAGAAAATCCCCGGAAGGTATCGAACCCGGATAACGGCTACTCTGCAATGATAATTCTGTTGCGGCCTGAGCCTTTTGCCTCGTACATTGCGGCGTCTGAGGCATCGACCAGTTTTTCAGAAGAATCGATAGATGGATCAGGCATGCTGGCAATGCCGATGCTGACTGTTACCTGCTTGTTAATATCGGCAAATGAATGTCCTGAGATCGCCTTCAGGATTCTTTCGGCAGCGATCAGGGCATCTTCTTTCTTTGTCCTCGGAAGCAATACGACAAACTCTTCCCCGCCCCACCGCGCAACAGTGTCCACCTTCCTCAGACAGCTCTTTATGATCTGCGCTATTTCTTTCAGAACCGTATCTCCGGCCCGGTGACCGTACTGGTCGTTAACCTGCTTAAAGAAATCTACGTCTATCATGAGGCAGGAAGCAGGGGATTTGTAACGCGCTGTGGTCGCGAATTCATTTTCGATCAGAGTCTCAAAGTGCCGCCTGTTGTAGAGCTGTGTCAATGGGTCTGTAACGGCCAGTATCTCAACCCTCGACAGTACCTCTTCGAGTTGGCGGTTCTTATCCCGAAGTTCGTCCTGCAATGCCTTTGTCCGAAGACATGCATATATGCGGGCGCCCAACTCGGATTCATTGAAAGGCTTTGTCAGGTGATCGTCTGCGCCTGCAGTCAGGCTGGTGACCTTGTCCGTTGTTGATCCCTGGGCTGTCAGCATGATAATTGGTATTCCCCTGGTGTCCTGGTTCAGCTTCAGCCAGCGGCAGACCTCATTGCCGTTCATATCCGGGAGAATAAGGTCAAGAACGACAAGATCAATCTCCTGGGTTTTTACAGACTTGATCGCAGATTTTCCGTCTTCAACCCATATGACCCTCATAGCCCGAGGTCTCCAGATAATTCTTTGCCGCATTACCCTGAACTTTATCGTCTTCTACAAGAAGTATTGTTGATTCAGACATATAATTGAACCTATTAAAATACATTATATCAAAATGCTTCCCACTTGTCTCAAGAATTGAGTATTATACCTTGTTTGATGATGTAATACGCAGAGGATTCTATGCCCGGTAAAAAACAGTCATTGGAAACTTCACTCTATCCACTTCTCATCAGCAGACTCGACGGGGCCCGCATCGGTGAAGCGTCATATGAGAACCGGATCCTGACCCTGATAGAAAAGGGGATCAGCGGTTTTATCCTCTTCGGCGGTCAAAAGGATGAGGTGAAAAGTTTCATCTGCAAGATGCAGGCCCGGGCAGAGACGCCGCTGTTCATGGCGTCTGACATTGAGCGCGGAGTTGACCAGCAGGTCTCCGGATATACTCCTTTCCCCTGCCAGATGGCAGTTGCTGCAGCTATTGAGAAAGACAGCCCGGATGATATGCTATTGCTTTCCAATGCCGTCAAAACTGTTGCAGACGAGGCCAAAGATGCAGGGCTCAATATGCCCCTCATTCCGGTCCTGGATGTCAATCAGGACCCTGACAACCCTATTATTTGCACCAGGGCGTTTTCAGACTCTCCCGAAACAACAGCCTGGCTTGGAGGGCTATACGTCAGACTCCTGGAAGAGGCCCGGCTTTTCAGCTGCGCAAAACACTTTCCGGGGCATGGGGACACATCACAGGACTCGCATATTCAGCTTCCGGTAATAAGAAAGTCATATGAGGACCTGGCAAGGACGGACCTTGTGCCTTTTAAAAAGGCAATAGAAGCAGGTGTCAGCTGTGTCATGATCGGACACCTGGTTGTTTCGGCAATTGACGACAAACCTGCAAGCCTGTCGGAAAAGCTTATTACCGGCCTGCTGAGGAAAGAACTCGGATTTGAGGGACTTGTGATGACGGATGCCCTTAACATGCATGCCCTGAAAGGGATAAAGGATGTCCCTGCCCGGAGTCTGAAGGCAGGAGTTGACATCCTGCTGCATCCCGATGATCCTGATGTGACTGTTCGGGAACTGGCGTCCTCACTCAAATCAGGGGAGATCTCGGAGGAACATGTTGAGGCGGCATCAGCCAGAATATTGTACGCAAAGAAGAAGATTCAGAAGATGGAGACTGACGCCATCGACTGGAGAAAACACCGTGAGCTTTCGTCGGAGATTACTGACAAATCGATAACCCTGGTGAAATATACACCCGGCATATTGCCTTTATCAGGCAGGAACAAGGTTTCAGTCGTCCTCGCTGGAGATGACAAGTACTTTGAGTCGTCCCTTCTGAAGACATTTTGCGAGTCAATAACATCTCCCAATGAAAGGGCGCCGTCTCCCGGGGAATCGTCTGACGAAATCCGTGTCTTCGCCGTGTTCACCAGTGTATCTGCCTGGAAAGGGAGTTCGGGCATTGACGAATCTGAAAAAGAACGGATAAACAGGTCCATAAGAGGGGCGGGACATTCCATAGTGATTTCCTTTGGAAGTCCCTATATACTGAGACATTTCAGAGATGCGGATCTGCTTATCGCTGCCTATGAACCGACAGAGCAGGCTCAGAAAGCAGTCATAAGATGCCTTAGCGGCAACCTGAAATTTCAGGGCAGGCTGCCGGTCAGCCTTGATATATGATAGCGGAAGTTATATCCCAAACAGGTGACCGAAAGAAGCCTGCAGTTATCTTTATCCACGGCCTCGGCATGGATAAAAATATCTGGGCAGACCCAGCGAATTCAAGGAGTATTAGGCGGGATGTTCCCGATGAGCATTCTGCTCAACAGGAATACTTTCCCGGCTCCGAAGGACAAGATCACACCTCCTTGTGAGACTCTTTTTCATGATCTGAGTTCAAGGGGCTATCCGGTCGTCACATGGAGCCAGAAAAGACCTGCCGGCCCGATGGATCTTGCTGTTTCCGAACTCGATGAGATATTCGTAATTGCCCGTGGCTTGACGGAAACAGGTATCATTCTCATAGGACACAGCAGGGGAGGGCTGATTGCAAGAAAATATCTTATGGCTAATTCGCGGGATGTGAAAGGATTGCTTACCATATCCACGCCGCATAAGGGAAGTTCTGTGGCAAAAATAGGCGAATATCTTTCGCCGCTTGGCTCCCTGGTTGCGCCGTTCATCCCGAGAGGGAAAAAGGGATTGTTTGCAGGCGCGCTAAAGCGGATCTCCGATTTCCTGAGAAGCGGCGCCTTCCTCGAACTTCTTCCTGAGTCGGATTTCTTCAGGACATTAAATGACGGCCAGCTCAACGAACTCACCTATGCGTCCTTCGGCGGTACAAGCCCGACACTCTTCAACATCTACAATCTCTCTTTTCCCGACATTCTTGAAAAGATAATCCCGAAACAGTTTTATCCAGAGGAGATGAAGAAGGGCAAGGGCGACGGTCTCGTCTCCGCCGAAAGCTCCAGACTGCCATGGGCGGCTGAGCATAACAATTTTCATTGCAACCATGCGGAGATCTTATTCGACGGGAAGGCAAGAGAAGCTGCGATTGAGATTATTACTAATATCGGTCAGCGGAAAACATAATTCAATCTCTAGTGTAGTGCGACATAAAGCGCTTTACATTAATGTTGTTTAAAAAAGCCACTTGTTGTCATTCCCGAGGTAGTAAGCGGGAATCCAGTGTCTCTAAGAAACAAAGAAAACCTGGATTCCCGCTGCTTAAGGCACCTACTTCTGGTTAAGGACTGCGGGCCAACAGTAGGCGCCTTAAGCGAATGACGAGTCAAAACACTCAAAACATAAGTAAAGAAGCGTTGGAAACACTACACTCGATAAGTTCCTGCGAAGAAATCAACCCAAAAAATGCATTTCACAAAAAAACGGGGAGGCATATGGGCAGAAAAAGCTTTACAGCAGCCCCTTAGTGAGACATTTGATATCCATTCACTGTGCGTTTTTATGTGATACCATTTTGATATTTGCATAGAGCCAAATTCTGCATTGCAAAGGTTTTTATGACCATATGCCTCCCTGTTCAGTTTTCTCCTGAAGAGTTTCTTTTGTACCTTTTCTGCTCATACATCACGTTGTCGGCAAGCATGAGCAGGCTGTCGACAGTGGAAGGCATTTCCGGGTCATAGCGGGAAACGCCCACGCTGACCGAGAGTTTGTAAGCCCTGTTTTCATGTATGTTATGGTGGTTCAAGTTTTCAGAAAGGCGACTGGTAATGGCGTCTGCCCCTGTTTCATCCGATTCCAGCGAAAGCACGACAAACTCGTCGCCTCCGTACCTGGCTATAATGTCGGAGTCACGGAATGTCTTCTCAAGGATGAGGGCGGTATCTGTCAGCGCGCGATCTCCCTCTTTATGTCCCAATGAATCATTAATTTCCTTCATGCCGTCCAGATCAGCAAACATCAGCAGAAGACCTTTTTTCATACGGGTCGCCAGTTTCAGCTGTTGTTCCACCAGAGTCAGAAAGCCCCTGCGGTTGTAAAGGCCTGTAGCTGGTCCCGCAATGACAGCGCCCTCAGTGTATCTTCTATCTGTTTGCGGTCGGTTATGTTGCGAAATATTCCGAGAGTTGCAACAGCATTGCCGCTTTTGCACTGGCACGTGATATTGCCCTCAACAATGATCCTTCTTCCATCCCTCGCTATGAATGCAGCCTCGACGCCCGTCATCCTCTCAGTTGTCCCTTTGGACATGATCGCATCCAGAGACTTTTCATTGAAGGAAGGGTCTATGATGTCAAAAATAGTCATATGCAGAATGTCTTCATTATTGTAGCCGAGGGTCTCATGCCATGCACGGTTGACAAAGAGAATATCACCATCCGGGGCAATGCCCTGGATAAGGTCACTCGCACTTTCAAAGAGGTACCTGTAACGCTCTTCGCTTTCCCTGAGGGCCTTCTCGGAATGCTCAAGGGCTTCGAGCATTCTGTTGATTTCATTTTTCAGAGAGGAAAGCTCGTCTCCGCCTGTCACACGGACCCTCTTTGAGAGATCTCCGCTCACGCCGACGGCTCTTATGTCCCTGCTCACGCGGGTTAGACGCGACAAGACCTGTTTCTCAAGGAGTACGAAGGTCACAGCACCAAGGACAAGGCCGACAGCAACAAGCGAAACGATGAAATAGTAGAAATGATGAAGACCCCGTTCATAAATATCTCTCGTCATAGTGACCCTGAGGATCATTGCCGGGTAGCCGTGTACGTCTTTCATAATGGTGTAGCCGACCATCCTGTTTCGCCCCACCAACCTTATGAGGACAGGTGATTCATTCGAAACCGCAACCTTTGCCGACTGAAAATCGGCCGGCAGCGCCGGATCGTTGATCCGGCAGAGATCAACCGAGAGGTAATTGGCGTCGGCAATCTTTCTAAGATAATCCGTATCAAGATAACGTCCGAAAATGAGCATTCCGCGGGCAGGTCCCTTTCCTTCGCTGCGCAGAATCGGGCAGCCCACGACAAAGAGAGGTCCCTCCGGGAGCAGTACGATACCACTAATCTCTTTGTTCGAGGAGTTCCGCCGAAGCGGGGAATGCTTTCCCGCAAGGTAATTGAAAAACTCCTTTGGGACCGGCTCCTTCCTGTTCGTCTTCAAATCATATTCCCTTGAGAATACTATATGGCCCGATGCGTCGATGAACATCATCATGTTGAGCCTGAGCGTACTGAACATCGAATCCACAATATTCACATCTATATACTTCTGATTTTTGTTCTTAATGAATTTATATGTGTCATCCCAAGTGGCCCAATCCCGGGCTGTGCTGCTCAGATTGGCAAGGTTTTCCGTCATGAACGCCTGGGTGCGGTGGATATTCTGGAACACATATCTCTCCTCCAGTCTCTCAAAGCTCCCCAGAATAATGAACCTGGCGGTCAGGGCCAGAACTCCGATCAGAACGAGGAGGGTAATGCCAATTATTGCCAGTGTCTTTTTCCGGAGAGTCATATCGAGCAATCACCTCCCTGTTACGTTTTTGTGTGTCTCAACGTTAATTTAGCAATTATTATGCCCATAGCTTCCCTCTGTTTGCGCAATGACCCCGTGACTGCCGCAAGTCTCTGTGGAATAGATATTTTGTCTGGATATGGCGACTGTTTCTGCAAACGGAAGTGGTAGCGGAAGAGCGCTCTTTATTTAGAAATTCTCACCATAATCTCACGATGAGAATTTCCCCATGACGATTTAATTAACGGTTGTCTAAATAGCAGTGGATTTGAAAAG
>CAVRZG010000029.1:0-95361 GCA_963725545.1 uncultured Nitrospiraceae bacterium
AATTATGGTAACCACATAACGCCTTGAAGAATCTTGACAGAAATATCCATTAATATGAAATTGAGCGAGAAAGGGGGATAAAAGTGGGGTTCGGCTTACTGGGCACTATAAAACTCGTCAAAGACTTGGGTGTTCTGTTTAATGTCAGCAGTCCTCTGATTGATGAAATAAAAGTACTTTATGCAAAAAAGAATTACAACCGTGAAGAAAGTGAACGTCTCAACGATTTGGAAAAGGCAATGTCGATGCAAGCAGCGTTGAATGAACAGTATGAAAACCAGATGAAGGTTGTGCAATCAACTTTGGAAAAAATCGAGAAATCTCTTAAAATTCTTACTTATATCTCAGTTGGTGCTATCGTCCTTGCTCTTGCAGCTATTATCATTGCGATTCTGAAATGAAATAGAACACGTCTATCCGACGGAAATAGGAAAGTAAGTTAATTGAGCAGTCGATTGAATTTTTACCGCTACCTATAAAAAACAGCCCCTACAGCCGACACAAAATCTGCAGCGCTGTCACACCCGCTCCATTCAAGCTTAAACCCGAATGCTCTTTCCGTCAAAGAGACTACATTGACCCCCAAAGACTCAAGGCTGTAAATTCTTTTGGAGGGATACTTACACTTATTCTTCCCTAATTCAATCGCACATTGTTCACAGGCAAGACAGGTTCCAGACCCGGCCACACGATGCCCCTTCTTACGGTATCGCAGAAGTTCATCTGTAAGCAGTCCCCGCACTTTTCTGAACGCAGTATCGTATCTTTCTTCCGTTATGCTTTCAGGGAATTGTTCGAGAGGAATTCTATAGCAAATCACTTTTGCCGTCCTGCAGTCTTTTATGTATTCCAAAAGAGTCGGGCTGTACGGAGGACAGGCCAGGTTCTTTCCATATTTCTTACATGGCTCACAACCTATTTTGTATTTTTCAGAAGAATCAATTTCCGATATCTGCAGGATAGTTTCGAAGTGTTCAATAAAGTATTCAGCCCCACTTGTCATCGGTATATTCGAGAACTTCTGTTTTAATGTCATCTATCGTTTCATTCTTCTTCATCGCCTTTACCCATTGTAGCACCATGCTATTTTAAACAACACTATTTTTGCTAGTGCAGTGCGAAATAAATAGCTTTACACTGAAGTTGTTTAAAGATCCCTTATTGTCATTCCCGAGGTAGTAATCGGGAATCCATTGTCTTTAAGAAACAAAGAAACCTTGGATTCCCGCTTAAGGACTGCGGGAATGACGACTCAAAAGACTCACTAACGACAGTACAAGAATTCGAAAGTGAGTCATAACGCGATAGGTCGGAAAATCATGCGAGCGAATGAGGAGAGATTTCGTGCGGGGTTAATAGTGCTTCTTCAGTTCGAACAGGACCTGTTTGGCCACGGCCTTCAGGGTTTCAAAAACTCCCTTCCCGGTGACTGCCACTGCTTCAAACCATATCACTTTCCGGTAGTTAAGCAGCTTGTCCATATCTGCCACTGGCGCAACATTAGGAAGGTCTCTCTTGTTATACTGGACGGCAAAGGGGAGTTTGTCGAGCTCGTAACCCTGTTCTGCGAGGTTTATCTTCAGATCGTCAAGACTCTCCATGTTGGACTCCATCCTCTCGATCTGGCTGTCGGCCACAAAGATGACTCCGTCAACTCCCTTCAGGATGAGTTTTCTGCTGGCAGCATAAAAAACCTGGCCCGGGACGGTATAGAGATGAAATCGTATCTTGAACCCCTTTATATCACCCAGCGCCAGAGGCAGAAAGTCAAAGAAAAGCGTCCTCTCGGTCTCAGTCGCAAGAGATATGAGTTTGCCTTTCTGTTCGGGGTTTGTTCTCCTGTAGATATACTGGAGGTTAGTGGTTTTTCCGCACAGTCCGGGGCCGTAATAAACAATCTTGCAGTTTATTTCACGGGAGGAGTAGTTTATGAAGGACACTTAGGCAGTACCTACCTGAACAGATTATCTATATCTTCATCGCTTATCTCGGCAAAAAGGGCTTCTTCTAATTTACCCTCTCCCTTTTCCTTTTCAACCTTCTGCGTAATCTCTTCAAAGATTGCCGCCAGGGTTTCGGACGCCTTTTTCACACGGAGCCTCACCAGTCCCAACGAGGACCGGCTGTCAAAAATGACAACAAGTATGATCCTCTGGCCGATCAGGGAGATATGAATATTGTCTTTTTCACCCTCATGGAAAAGGATGGTGAATTCCTTTTCACCCAAAAGACGCGCAATGCCGCCGGTTGCAGCTATATTGCCTGCTGTAAGAGACGCAAGAGATGTAGTGTCGATATCGTGAGTGTCGCCTGCTGAAGCGATGAGCTGGCCGTTTTTATCGACAAGGAAGACCACCTTGGAATTCGCCTGTTGATGCAGTTTCTTAAGCTCTGCATCTATGCGATGGAATTCTTCCTCATACATTACAAGGTCAGAGCCAACCATGGTGTTAACCTATCACAAGTAATAGCCGATAATCAAGATGCAAAACAGGCTTCCTCTTTCTTGAGTCTCTCCCATTCCCTGTCAATATCGTCCTGGATCTTCTTGAGCATCCACTCATTTTCCGGCTTGAATAGATGCTTGAATCTTCCCTGGGCCTTCAGAAACTCTGAGATAGGTTTCTTCTCTTTGGGTTCAAAAGTCACCTTCAGTACGCCATCCTCAATCTCATAAAGAGGCCAATAGCAGGTCTCGACTGCTATTCTGGTCAGTGTGATGGCATCATCAGTCCTTGACCTCCAACCCCTGTTGCATGAGGATATGATATTCATAAATTTCGGGCCTTTTATTTCGAGGGCCTTCCGGACCTTTATTCATAAGGTCCGACCAGTGGCTTGGCGATGCCTGTGCGGCATAGGGAATATTGTGGGCCGCCATGATTTTTGTCAGATTTTTCCTCTAGTTCGGTCTTGCCCTGGACAACGCTTCCTGCAGGTCTTGTCGTAGTATCCGCTCCGTAAGGCGTGGCGCTTGAACGCTGGATGCCGGTGTTCATGTAAGCGCCGTTGTCATAACAGATATAAAGCATGTCATGACCGCGTTCCATGGCGCCGGAAAGACTCTGCAGCCCTATATCATATGTGCCGCCGTCTCCGCCGAAAGCGATGAACTTTAATTTCCTTGTCTATCTTCCCCTGCTTTTTTAATGACCTGTACATTGTCTCAACGCCGGAGATGGTGGCAGCGGCATTTTCAAAGGCATTGTGGATCCAGGGGATCTTCCATGCGGTATAGTCGGATATGCAGGTCGAAACCTCGAGACACCCTGTTGCGTTTGCCGCAATTACAGGATAGTCGCATGCAAGGAGAACCATCTTTACGATGGTCGGAGCGCCGCAACCGGCGCACATCCTGTGCCCTGATGATAATAGAACTTCTTTCTTTGTAAGTTCTTTTAATGTTAGTTCCTTTTGGCATGTTATTCCCTCACTCCTATGTATTCCTTATAGCTCTTGACTGCTCCTGTCTTTGCTATCTCCGACAAGCTCGTTGAGAACAAGTTCTGCGTGCTGCAGGCAGATAATCCCTGCCGCCAAGTCCATAGATCTTATTTATCAGAACAGGCTTTTCCTTGTAAGGATAAAGACTTGTTGCGATATCCAGATATACCGGACCGAAGGAACCGCCAAAGGCGTCGGCCCTGTCAAGAACACATAACGCCTTCAGGTGTTTCAGCGCTTCGCCTATCTCGCGGTAAGGGAACGGCCTGTATAACCTGGGCTTTAACAGGCCCGCCTTAATGCCTCTTGTTTCTGAATTCATCGACCGTGTCCTTTGAAGTGCCTGCTGCTGAGTTAAGGATGACAAGCCCGATTTCTGCATCGTCAAGCCTGTATGCCTCAAATAAACCGTATTTTCTGCCTGAGAGTTTCTCGAAATCCGCGGCAACATCCAGCGTTATCCCGTGCAACCTTTGATCAGCGACCTCTGCCTGCGCCTTTCTGAACTCCATGTAATAGTCGGTAAGTATCAGACGGTCCATAGCTGACAGGATGCTCCATGTCGAGGAGCGGATTCAGTGTCTTGAATTCGCCGACGAAGTTCCTGACCTCGTCATCCTCAAGATATTCGAGCCTCTCTATCGAGTGGCTTATAATAAAGCCGTCCATACAGACCATGGCAGGGAGCCGAATGTCCATATGCTCGGCTATACGGAATGCCTGAATAGCATTATCATATGCTTCCTGTCCATTCTCCGACCACAGCTGTATCCAACCGGTGTCCCTGGCGCCCATAGCATCGGAATGGTCGCCGTGTATATTCAAAGGCGCTGACAAGGCCCTGTTGACGACGGGCATAACTATCGGAAGTCTTGTGCCGGAAGCGATATATAATATCTCCCACATAAGGGCGAGGCCCTGGGATGAGGTTGCCGTCATAACCCTTCCGCCGGCTGCAGACGCACCGACGCATGCGCTCATGGAACTATGCTCGCTCTCGACAAGAATAATTTCAGTCTTTACCTTGCCGTCCGATACGAAACTTGAAAATCTCTGCATCATTTCCGTTGCAGGTGTGATGGGATATGCCGCGCAGACATCGGGGTTAACCTGACGCAAGGCATTGGCAACGGCTTCATTTCCCGTTACAGCGACAATCTGTGCCATTATTTACCCTCCTCTACCATGACGATAGCCTTCTTTCCCTTTTTGCCCGGGCATTCAAGGGCGCATATACCGCAGCCCTTGCAGTATTCATAATCAAATTCAGTCCGTCTTGCCGTCTTTTACTTTTACGGCCATATCAGGACAGTACAACCAGCACAAAAGACACTGTATGCAATTTTCTTCTATCCATACCGGCTTTGAAGACCTCCATGACCCTGTCTTAAATTTAATAGCACTGCCGGCTTCGGTTATGACTGCGCCCGGGTGTCACCTCTTTCCAGTCTCTTGAGTTTCATCCTTCCTTTACCTCCCCATACCCGCGTCTTGTCGCTTCGAGGTTGCCGTCTATTATCTTCTGCGCAAATTTCTTGCCAAAGCTTTTCCTGACATCTTCAAGGAGGTGCTCAAGGGTTACCAGGCCCGTCGCTTTAATAACCGCGCCGAGCATGGAGGCATTTGGCATCGCCCTTCCGATGCATTCAACGGCAATCTTTGTCGCATCAATGGTATATACCTTTTGTCCCGGCTCCGCTTTTAATTTAGCCCTTATCTCCTTCGGGTCTTTAGAAGTATTGACGATAAATATCGCGTTCTCCTTTGCGCCTTCGGCGACATTCATCGAGTCAAGTAAAGTAGCGTCAACAACGCTGACAACCTGAGGCTTCAGTACGGGACAATGCATCCTGAGTTCTTTTTCGCTTATTCTGTTATAAGCCCTCAACGGCGCTCCGGCCCTTTCAGGCCCGTATTCAGGAAATGCCTGGACATGCCGTCCGCCGCTCAGACAGGCGTCAGCCAACACCTTTGCGGCGGTGACAGTTCCCTGCCCTCCCCTTCCGTGCCATCTTATTTCCATGATTTCAGCCATTTTCTTAACCCTCCACTTGATTTTGACAAATAATTTTAGTTCATTTCCCTCCATTTTGCAAGCCGGCGCTAATGCTTCAAAAGCGCATTATAAGAAGAATAAATAGCCTGAATATGAAAAAACTATCATCTCGTCTCTTAAGCATGTGCTGCATGCACGTCTCCAGGCCTGACCTTCAGAACTGAACATGATACACGATACACACGCACCTCATTTGTTACAACACACATTCCGAAGATGCTCTCCATGCTATCTGCCCTGCATCGCACGCATGGCGGCCGCCCGGAGTCATTTGACTAAATCATCAGACTCCATTTATATTTTATAGCATGATACAGAGCATGACAGGGTTCGGTAGCGGCGCCAACGACACTTTTATAGTCGAAATTCGTTCGCTGAACCACAGGTATCTTGATATTTTTATCAAAATGCCGTCCTATTTGAGTCAATACGATATACCTATCAGGAATGTCCTGAAAGGGAAGTTCCTGAGGGGCAGGTTTGATATTGTTGTTGCGGTGAACAAAGAAAAGTCCTCGAGGTTTTCCATCAACCAGGAAATGGCAAAGAACATTTATTCTTCTCTCCAGAAGCTGCAAAGAGATCTCCTGATACCCGGAGAGATAACCATGGAGACTCTTGCCGGCTACAGGGAGATACTTATGGAAGAGGAACCGGACTATGATGTTCATGAACTCCTGTCTGCCGTTAGTGACGCAGTCAAAGGCCTGGCGGAGATGAGATCCCAGGAAGGCAGTATCCTCCAGGAGGATTTGATCAGAAGGATAGGATCGTTGAAAGGGATGAATGATAAAATAAAATCACAGCGCCCCAGATGAAGTGCCCAGATTAAGAGAGAAATTCACTGAACGGCTGAAGCAGGTTCTTGATTCCGAGGCGATTGATTCGAACAGGGTCCTCCAGGAAGCGGCGATCCTTGCGGAAAAACTCGATATCTCTGAAGAGATAACAAGAATAGAAAGCCACGTCAGACAGTTTGTAGAGATCCTGAACAAAGGTGATGCTGCAGGCAAGAAACTCGATTTCATACTTCAGGAACTCGGCAGAGAGGTAAATACCCTGTCATATAAGTCTGCCGATTATTCAATATCGAGTCTTGTCATAGACATGAAAACAGAGATCGAAAAGATCAGGGAACAGGTGCAGAACATTCAGTAAGAAGATCGAACGGCAGGTGTATCAAAGCTGGCATTGTGACAGCGAAAAGTCTCTTGAAAGGGAGTATTTATGAAAAAAGGTGAACTTGCTCCGGTATTGGTCAACATCGGGTTCGGAAACGTCGTGGCTGCATCCAGGGTGGTTGCTATTGTAACGCCGGGCTCCGCTCCGATGAAGAGGTTGAGAGAAGAGGCCAAAAAGACGGGCAGGCTTGTCGACGCAACCGAAGGCAGGCGCACGCGCTCAATAATAGTAACAGACAGCAATCATATTATCCTGTCCGCAATTCAGGCGGAGACCATTACTCAGAGGTTCCTGGAAGGGGCAGTGGACCTTGCAGAAGAAGATTAGGGGCGCTCTCTATATAGTTTCCGCGCCTTCAGGCGCCGGGAAGACGACGTTGTGCAGAAAACTCATCGAAAAGGTCCCGGATCTGAAATTCTCGGTCTCATATACAACCAGACGGCCACGTCCCGGAGAGGTCAATGACCTCGACTATACGTTTGTGAGCAGGGATGATTTCAGGAAACTGATAGATCAGGGCGGGTTTCTTGAATGGGCCGAGGTCCATGGAGAACTCTATGGCACTTCAAGAAAACGGACGGAGACACTCACTGAAAATGGGTATGACGTTATCCTCGATATAGATACGCAGGGAGCCATGCAGTTAAAGAAAGAACATGAGAACGGCATATACATTTTTATACTGCCGCCTTCGTTCTATGTCCTGAAAGAAAGGCTTCGAAAAAGGATGACCGATTCCGAGGCAGAGATAGAAAAGAGGTTGAAACGGGCGATTGATGAAATAAAGACATACCCTGCATATGATTATGTTATAATTAACGATATCCTTGAGGATGCCCTCAGGGAATTCGAGGCAATAATCAGCTGTCACAGGGCGAGAGCGACTGTAATCGATCCGCTTTGGATGGAAGAAATGTTTTTTACACGGGAGGAACAGTAGCATATGGATATTATTTCTTTGCCGATTGAATATGACCACTCAAAAATAGACGGGAGATTCAGGCTCATAGCAATAGCCGCCCAGAGGGCCAAAGAACTTGCGTTGGGAGCAGAACACAGGGTCAAGACAAAATCGAAGAAGGTCAGCACTATCGCCCTTGAAGAGACCATAAACAATACCGTTGAATTCCTGATCGGAGAAGAGGCAATAAAGGCCAAGGAAGAGGCGAAGAAATTCGACTACAGAAAGCTGCTTGAGGAGAAAAAGAGAGAGGTCACCAGCGAGGACCTGACAGAATTCGAGAAAGACCTGAAGGTATACCTTACCGAGAAGGAGACCATGGATAAGAAGGCCCTTGAAGGTCTCTTTGTCGAAAAGCAAGAAGAAGGTGCTGAAGAATAAGTCCGTACTCCTTGGTGTTACAGGCGGTGTTGCAGCTTACAAGGCAATTGATTTAGTCAGAAGGCTCAGGGAAGAAGATGCCTCGGTTACGGTGATAATGACCGAAGCAGCCGGAAATTTTGTTACCCCCCTGAGCCTTGAAACAGCTTCAGGCAATCCTGTTTATTCAAACCTTTTCAGTAATCCGATGGCACATATTACTCTCCCTTCCCGTGCCGATGTGATGGTCATAGCCCCTGCCACTGCAAACATAATAGGCAAGTTTGCATGCGGTATCGCTGATGATCTTCTCAGCACCTGCTTTCTATCCTACAATGGCACTGTTGTTCTCGCCCCGTCGATGAACTGGAGGATGTATGAGAACCCGGCAGTCAGGGAAAACCTGGTGAAGCTGCTTTCCCGTGGAATACATGCAGATCGGTCCTGAGCGGGGATCGCTTGCATGCGGTGAGGAAGGCATCGGAAGGCTTGCGGATGTTTCCGATATTGTCGAAGCCGTAAAATCCTCGGTCTCAAAAAAAGACCTTTCAAAGGAAAAAATACTTATAACCGCAGGTCCGACCAGGGAGTATATCGACCCCGTAAGGTTCTTATCAAACAGATCATCCGGAAAGATGGGATACGCCTTGGCAAGAGCTGCATGCAGGCGGGGAGCTGAGGTAACATTGATCAGCGGGCCGTCACATCTTGTCGCGCCAAAAAGGGTCTGCTTTGTCCCGGTGGAAACCGGCGAAGATATGCTTAAGGCCGTGAACAAGTATTCTCCTTCTTCAACGATACTCATAATGTCGGCAGCTGTCTCGGATTTCAGGCCCGAAGAAAGGGCGACGGCTAAGATTAACAAGTCGGCTGAACTTCTCCTGAAATTGGTTAGGACTCCCGATATCATTTTCGAGGCGGGCAGGAAGAAAATAAGGCCGTTTATCGTCGGTTTCGCCGCAGAAACAGGCCTCGGTATAGATAAGGCAAAAAAGAAAATGATAGGAAAGAAGATGGACATGATTATCTTCAACAATGTCATGGAAGAAGGCGCAGGGTTTGACGTGGACACAAATAAAGTTGTTATCATTGATAAGGAAGAAGAGGTGAATCTGCCCCTGATGAGCAAGGAGGCAGTTGCAGAAGCCATATTTGACAGGCTGATGAAAATCAAAGCTTGACTTTTTTTTCTTTTTGGTTGAAAATTTGGACATACTATGGCGCTTGAAGATATAGAGAGACTCAAGGAAAAGATAAGCAGGGATCCCAATTCAAAACTGTTTGTCCCACTTGCAGAAGAATATAAAAAAGCCGGCATGCTCAATGAGGCCATTGAAGTTCTCACCAGCGGACTGGAGA
Organism: uncultured Nitrospiraceae bacterium; assembly: GCA_963725545.1. Lineage (GTDB taxonomy): Bacteria > Nitrospirota > Thermodesulfovibrionia > Thermodesulfovibrionales > SM23-35 > DYFC01. Next base: position 9,363 of record CAVRZG010000029.1, read on the forward strand.
ACCAGCCGGGTTATCTGAGCGCCCGCGTTTCGCTGGGGAAAATATTCATTGACAGAGGTCTCCTCCATGAAGCCCAGACGGAATTCGAAAAGGTCATTGGCGCAATCCCTGATAACCTTTATGCGCATAAGAAGCTGGCAGAGATTTATCGGGACCTTGGCGAAAAGGACAAGGCGGTCAGAGAATTTAATATGGTCCTCAAACTCAATCCCCTTGATGAATGGGCGTCAAGCAGTCTGTCCGAAATCGAGCTGCAACCCGCTCTGAAGGTTAAAGAGCTTCACACAGAGAAGCCTGAAGAAGCTGCTATGCCTGTTGATATGGAAGTATTGCAAACCGATTATAAACAGACGCTGGAAGAATCAGACATAGGGGTTGCGCCTTCTCCGGGAGAGGCGCCGGAAGAAGTTCATGCAGAGACCCCGGCTGAAATTTTCTTAGGCGAGGAAGTCACGGAATCCATCCCGACTGAAGAGTCAGATGCGGAGGAGACGGAAGTTCGCGAGCTTTCATTGAGTGATGAAGCGTTAGAGGAGATTCCTTCTGCGGAGATTCAGGAATTGAAAGACGAAGAAATACCTGAAACCGCTCTAAGTGAAGAAGACATGGACATATGGAAATCCCATGCTGAATCTCTTGGCAGTACCGGTGAAAGTGAAGCAGAGCCTTCCCTTGAGGAAGCGGAAACTGATTTATGGAAACCTCTGTATGAAACTCAGAGAAAAGAAGAAGCTGAACCGGATACCGTTCCTGAAGCAGAAGAAGTCCCGCTGACAGGGTCTGTTACAGGTGCGGAAACAACAGAGGTCCCTGAAGATGAAGAGCTTTCATTCGAGGGTGTTCTGGCCGGGAAAGAAACTTCTGATCAAGGGGAAGCCCCGACTGTTGAGGAAAAGGAACTTCGAGGAGACGAGGGCCTGAGCATCGGCAATGCGGACAAATATATCACTGAAGGCAAGTATTTTTCTGCCATGAATATTTACAGGAAGCTACTCTTAAGGGATACTGAGAATAAACAGGTCCTTCAACGCATTGAAGAACTGAGAGTGCTTCTCAAGCTTTTAGGCAAGGACAAAGAAGAGTTGGTATCGAAACTGGACAGTTTTCTGGACGGCATCAGAAAGAGACACGATGAGTTTTCTGGAAATACTTAAAGAGACAGTACAGCAGGTCGACGGAGCTGTCTCGGCAATAATAATAGGTTCGGACGGCATTTCTGTTCAGGAGTACTCAGAAGAAAAACTGGTGGATCTTGCCGGGCTGAGTGCGGAGTCGTCGGCAATGATCAAAGACATCAGCCTCGCTGCGGACAATCTCGGACTTGGTGAAGCAAAGGAGTTCTCGATTATTTCCGACCGGTGCGGGATCATTATGCGCAAGATTAATCCTGAATATTATCTCGCCCTTGTGATAAGACCCGACGGCAACTATGGCAAGGGAAGGTTTATCCTCAGGACCACAATCCCAAAATTGGCAGAGGAATTCTAGTACATTATGAGAGTCCTTGTCATCCACGGACCCAACCTGAACCTTCTCGGCGCCAGGGAAACGAATATTTACGGCAGTAAGACCCTTGAAGATATCAACCGCGACATTACTGATCTCGCGTCTGAACTCGGGATCAATGTGAGGACAATTCAGCTTAACGGGGAAGGCGACATCCTGGACGTCATACAGAAGAGCGATTATGACGCCTTGCTCATAAACCCGGCTGCTTATACACATACCAGTGTCGCAATACGGGATGCCATATCAGCGGTAAACAAACCCGCTGTTGAAGTGCATTTATCTAACATCCACAGACGCGAAGAGTTCAGGCGGAAGTCATTCATCGCGGAAGTCGCGGCCGGGCAGATAAGCGGCTTTGGCGCGGACAGCTACCTCCTGGCCCTCAGGGCCGTGAAGAGCATATTGTCCGGCCAGTAGGGAATGCGCTGTGAATCTCTTCGCAGGTAAGATGCCCCTTGTCCTTACCCCCACGCTATAATATCTTCAAAAATGTCCGACTCGTTCATTATGAGTGCTCCGTGTCTCTCTGCACCGTATTGCGCGTCTTCTAACAGTAACAACGCAAATTAAATGCCAGAACGGCAGCCTCTAATAAGAATGTGAGAATTCAGGATATGTGATGATTGAATTGTCCGGTATAATTTGTTTATTGTAACTGGTTACAAAATTTAAACAGGGGGCAAGATCAATGGACAATTTCCCAACCCGGCTGCCGGCTGTGAGAGAATCCCTCCGAAGAAAAAGGCATGGGGGATTCCTGGTGACCGACATTGTCAACGTCAGGTACCTCTCGGGATTCACTGGCTCGTCCGCTTTCCTTTTCATTACAAGAGACAAGAACGTCTTTGTGACTGACTTCCGGTACAAAGAGCAGGCGGGAAAGGAGGTCTCAGGATGGGACATTATCATCGAGAAAGGCAACAGGATGGAGGTTATTGAAACCCTCGTCAAGAAAACAGGGGTCAGAACGCTCGGTTTTGAGCCGACAGTTTCGTACGGGTTTTACAGAAAACTATCGAAGACAGGGCCGATTTTAAGCGATACCGAGGGGCTTGTGGAGAAGATTAGGGAGATCAAGGATGCCGGTGAGATTAATAAGGTCAGCGAGGCTGTCAGGCGCGCAGAGCAGGCCTTCATCGAGGTCAAGCCTTACATTCGGGAAGGCGCCGTGGAAAATGCAATAGCACAGAGGCTGGAAGAGAGGCTGAAGAAGAACGGCTGCGGCAGAATCCCCTTTGATATCATTGTTGCATCCGGAGAGAATTCGGCGATGCCCCATGCAAAACCAACCCGGAAGAGATTTCAGAAAGGGGACCTGGTCACGATCGACTGGGGCGGAGAAGCTGACGGCTATTTCTCCGATATGACCAGGACCTTCCTGTTGAGAGGAGGAAAGGACACGCGCAAAAAGAAAGAGGTATACCGGACAGTTCTGGAGGCCAACAACATCGCCCTTTCTCTTGTCTCTCCGGGGACCCGTTCAAAAAAGATCGACAGCGCTGCAAGAGAGCACATACGGGATGCAGGGTATGCCGGGTTTTTTGGGCATGGCACCGGCCACGGGGTCGGGTTGCAAGTCCATGAGGCACCCCGGATAACATGGATGGAAGGGACGATTCTCAAAAAAGATATGATTTTCACGATCGAGCCCGGCATTTATATTCCAGGGCTGGGTGGCGTTAGGATTGAAGATATGGTGGTGGTTAAAACCGGAAAGGCCGAAATCCTGACAAGTCTGCCCAAAGGGCTCGAAGTCCTTTAACTCGCTTTCTCCCGCAACATCGTCTGAACCATGTCCGTAACGGTGCGGAAGTCTATCTTGCCGCTGCCCATCTTGGGGAGATCCTCTAATACCACAAATTGTTTTGGCAGAGCTATATTCGGAAGCTGTTCCGACATCCGCTTTATGATCTTTTTTTCTTCAAATTTTTTTGTCACTGCCGCTACAATTCTCACGCCTTTCAGAGCATCAGGCACTTCTACAACACAGCAGGATACTCCGTCCGGAAGGTGCTTGTGGAGAACGTCTTCAACCTTGACCAAGAGAGACCATCTCCCCGCCTATTTTGACAAACCTCTTCAGTCTTCCCGAATGCCAGAGAAAGCCGTCTTTGTCCACATATCCCATATCACCGGTGTCGTACCAGCCGTGCCGAATCCGCATGGAGGTTTCCTCAAAATCGTGGAGGTATCCCTTCATGACCATGTCTCCCTTAACCAGAATACGTCCTACCTCTCCCGGACGGCATTCTTTCCCTGTTTCATAGTTTTCGATTCTCACATCTACATCCGGCAGCACCTTGCCGACACTTGCCGGTTTATTATGATCGGGCGTGTTGAGCGAGATAACCGGAGATGTCTCTGTCGCACCGTATCCCTCGTAAAGTGTCTTGCCGTGTTTTTCGAGGAACTCTTTTCTGAGGGAATCAGGACATTTGTCGGCCCCGCTAACAATAAGGCGTATACTGTCGAAATCGCCGGCCTCCGACTTTCTCAGATATCCCCACAGGAAGCTCGGGGTTCCGACCATGACAGTCGGTTTTTCTTCTTTCAGGATTGTGCATACCATTTTATAGTCAAGGGGGTTTGCATAAGTCACTATGCTCATACCGAAGTAAAGCGGCGTCCAGAGGTTTACCGTCAGGCCGAAGACATGGAAATACGGCAGGTTCGCCAGCATGACATCGTTTTCATAAAGCTTGAGCATGGCGCTGAAACTCCTGATGTTGGAAGATATATTGCGGTGAGTGAGTTGAACAGCCTTCGGGTCCTTTTCGCTGCCGCTGGTAAAGAGTATCACAATATTGTCATCTTCCTGGCCGCTGTGGAGCATTTTCAGGAGGAGAGGGGAAGGCAGTTTTGACATCAGCGCAGCTTTCAACTTATCGCTCGTTGAGACACCTTCCATAATGTCTTCGATGAAAATCATCCCCTCTATAACAGGACAGTTGATCTTCTCAAGCAATGCCTTGGAAGTGATTATCGTTTTGAAGTTGCATTTCTTCTGCGCATAAACCGCATTGTTGGCGGCGCCCGTTGAATAGTTGATCATGACAGGAGTCCTGCCGCTCATCAGAGTTCCGAGGATCGTCAGGGCGCAACCTGCGGACGTGGGTATCATGATCCCGACAAACCCTTCATTATGCTTTTTGATTTTGTCTGAAATGATGATCGAGGCTATTAGGGCCTTTGAATAGGTAATGCGCTTGTCAGAGGTACGGTCAATAAAAGCGAGTTTATTGCCGTACCTCTTTGCGATCTTTACGAATTGTTGATGGAGAAGCATTCTATGCCCGACCCTGCATCCTTTCTCTTTTCAGTGCTAGAATTTCAGGGTTACCTGGGCGCTTACAATATCTATAGCCGCATCAAAATAGCCCTTTAAAGCGCCTTTCAGCTGGTCTTCGCCTGTTGCTGTCTTGTTAATCTCCGGGTCATTAATAAAGAGGTGTGCATAGCCTATATCAAATGAAACCATGTCCGACAATTTGTACCCGGCGCCGACTGCCGCCCATATCCGGTCTCCGTCAGGGATACGGGGGGTGCGATATTTCTTGCTCTCTACAGCTGAATTGTCATATGCCGTGCCGGCCCTGAAGGTCCAGGCACTGGTCGGCATATAAGATGCACCAAGAGAGTACCGGTAGGAGTCCTGCCATTTTTCAGTGGTCACGGAGTCTTTCATCGCAGGATTATCGAACTCTACATCGAGTTTCTTGAAAAGGCTCCAGTTTGTCCAGGTAAAATCTGCCATGACAGCCCATTGCGGATTGATCTGATGATACAAACTGATCGAGAGATTGTCGGGCATTGTAATATCCGCTTCGATACCTCCGTCCTTGAAAGGTTCTGATCAGAGGAGCCGGGACTTTCGAAAAGTCAACATCTCCGTCAAGGGTGTGCTCGATTCTTGAACGATAGGCTATGCCTGCACGGGTGTTCTTGCTGAACTCATAAAGAAGTCCAAGATTATAGCCTATTCCCCAGCTGTCGCCTTCCAGTTCTGCAAAACCGTCATTTGCCTGAGGCAATAATCCGGGGATATGTAATGAATAGCCGATAGTCCCGAAATCAACGCGCATTGGAAAGCTTTGCCTTCATATACTGCACATTAAACCCTGCTCCGAAACTCAGATTATCGGTTATCTTATATGCAATGGATGGATTGATGTTGACGGTCAGAACGTCTGACTCGACAGCATGATAACGTCCTACCCAATTCTTATCATAGTCTGTCGCAAGACCGAAGGGCGCATTAATGCCCATGCCGACGGAGAATTTGTCGCTTACTTTTCTGCTGTAATAGAGATTAGGGACCGGCTTTGTAACGCCGCCGTCTCCGCCGTTGCCGCCTGACAAAGGCAGTCCTGTTACATGTGTTGACCCCTCATTGTGAAACTTCACGGACGGCATGACTACATGTGTGCCGACTATCAGTTGCTGCCCGTTCAGACGCGTCATTCCTGCCGGGTTGTAAAATATTGTTGAAGCGTCTTCTGCGCCTGCAGCTCCTCCTGCATACGCATTCCCAAGGCCGCTCATGCTCTGTTCAACAAGTGCAAATCCTGCAGCAAAAGCAGAACCGGCTGAAACAAAAAGCAAAATGACAGCGATCAATAATGCGCTACTCCATAAAGATAAAGCCCCTTTTTTCATTCCTTTCCCTCCTGGTTGTTAAAAATATCCGCTACGTAGCGTTACATATACTAAAAATCAATGTCAAGATAAATTTTCCGTGATTTTTTCGTTTTAAGCTCCTGATAAAAATGATATTTTCACATGTGTTTTCCCGGCCCTTCCGGTCCAAGATGGAAAAAATCGCAGAAAATGCTAAAATACTACACAACTTGACAGGAGGTACTCGGAATTGTTTTCAACCAGCGATTTCAGGAAAGGTCTCAAGGTTGAGTTTAAGGGCGAACCTTGCGAGATCGTAGACTTTCAGCATGTAAAGATGGGAAGGGGCGGGGCCATTGTGAGGACCAAGATGAAGAACCTTAAGACCGGCGCCGTGCTCGAAGAGACTTTCAGGTCAGGTGAAAAACTTGACAGGCCGGGTCTTGAAGAAAAATCCATGCAGTATCTTTATAACCAGGGGAACGATTATTTCTTTATGGACCTTGAGACATATGAACAGATACCGCTTCCGCTTTCCCTGCTCGGCGATGCCAAGAGCTTTATGAAAGAGAATATGACGGTCAAGATCCTCTATCATAAAGACATCCCGATAAGCGTGGAGATTCCTACATTTGTTGAACTGGTCATCTGCAAAAACGGCTCCTGCGGGATTCAAAGGAGATACTGCTTCCGGAGGCGGAAAGCCCGCTACCCTGGAAACCGGCGCTGTTGTCAGGGTGCCGTTTCACCTGAATGAAGGAGATACCATAAGGGTTGACACAAGGACGTCGGAATATATGGAAAGGGTGAAGTAATGGAGCTTGAGGACTTAAAGGAACTCATCGAACTTCTCAAGGATACAGATATCACCGAACTGCAGGTAGAAAAAGACGGTACCAAGGTGAAGATAAAGAGGGAGAAGATGCTGGCATCCCTTGATATGGGACATAAGTCTATGTTGCACCAGGAAAAGGCAACGAGTCCCGAGGCGGAAGAAGAGACGCAGAGGCTTGCAACGGTTACTTCGCCTATCGTCGGCACCTTTTACCGTTCACCTACACCCGATGCGGATCACTTTGTGGAAATTGGAGCGCAGGTGAGCAAAGGCCAGGTTCTCTGCATTGTGGAAGCCATGAAACTCATGAACGAGATAGAGAGCGATGTGGACGGCATTGTCGTGAAAATACTGGTGGAAAACGGGCAGCCCGTTGAGTACGGTGAACCTTTATTTCTTATAGACCCGGTTTAAGCACAAAGCATGGAGCGAAGAGTTTGGATGCGGCAATTCATTTAAGCTCTTCGCTCTCTGCTTTGCGCATATCATAGAAATACAATGAAATTATTCAAGAAAGTATTGATAGCAAACCGCGGCGAGATTGCCGTCCGCATTATCCGTGCCTGCAAAGAACTCGGGATTAAGACCGTGTCAGTCTATTCCGAGGCTGACAGGGATTCCCTTCATGTCAGGCTTTCTGATGAGTCTGTCTGCATCGGTCCGGCGGCTTCCAGCCAGAGTTACCTGAACATCCCTGCGATACTGAGCTCCGCCGAAATAACGGATGCAGATGCCATCCATCCGGGATATGGGTTCATGTCCGAGAACTATCAGTTTGCGGAGGCATGCATTACATCGGGTATTACTTTCATCGGCCCCACACCGGAGAATATACGTATCGGCGGGGACAAGGCAAAGGCGAGACAGACAATGAAAAGAAAGGGCGTCCCGGTTGTCTCCGGCAGTGACGGCCCTGTTCCAAATGAAGAGGTTGCCGTTAAGGTCGCAAAAAAGATCGGCTTTCCAATTGTACTCAAGGCTTCTGCGGGCGGCGGCGGCCATGGCATGAAGATCGTCACTGAGGAAAAAGAGATTGAGCAGGCATTTTTTATGGCGCAGAGAGAAGCCTTGACAGCCTTCGGCAACAGCGAGATATACATAGAAGAGTACATACCGGAGATGAGGCATATCGAAGTGCAGATCATGGCGGACAATAAGGGGAACATCGTGCATCTCGGTGAAAGAGACTGTTCCATACAGAGAAGGCATCAGAAGCTGCTTGAAGAATCTCCTTCCCCGCTTTTGACAACTGAAAAGTTCAAGAAGAGGATCGGAGAACTCGGAGTCAAGGCTGCACGGGCGCTTAAATACAGAAATGTCGGGACTGTTGAGTTCATCGTTGACAATAAAGGAAACATCTATTTCATCGAGGTAAACACCCGCGTACAGGTAGAACACCCGGTGACAGAGGCAGTAACAGGTATCGACATAATAAAGGAACAGATAAAGCTTGCAGCAGGCTTTCCCCTGGAATTCAGGCAGAACCAGATCAGGATTTCCGGCCATGCCATAGAATGCAGGATAAATGCTGAAGATCCTGAAAGGTTTATCCCTTCCCCAGGCAAGATCACATTCCTTGTGCTTCCGGGCGGCCCGGGCGTTCGGGTGGACACTGCTATCTACCAGGGCTATGTCATCCCGTCTCATTATGATTCTCTTATCGCAAAACTCATCGTCCACGGCAAGGACCGGACAGATGCGATTGCCAAAATGAGGTGCGCTCTTGACGGGTTTATTATCGAGGGCGTTCATACCACTATTCCTTTCCACAAGAAGGTCTTGAGCCATCCTGATTTTATCAGCGGAAATTTCAATACAAATTTTCTGGAGAAACTGAGAACAGGCCCTCAGGAAAACAAGTAGCCCTATGTACCTGGGCGGCCTCTGCTTTATTACCGACAGCCATTCATGCAGCCTCTCTTTTGCGGATATGACACAAAAAGTATTGGAGGCCGGCGTAAAATGGGTCCAGTACAGGGACAAGGTCAATTCAAGGAGAACGGCCTATGAAGAAGCAATGAAACTCAGGACCATTACCACGGAAGCCAATGCCGCTTTATTGATAAATGACTATTCGGATATTTCGCTTGCTGTTGATGCGGACGGGGTGCATCTCGGCCAGGATGATCTTCCTTTGAAGGAAGCCCGTGAAATTCTGGGGAAGGACAAGATAATCGGCATCTCCACCCACAATATGGAACAGGCTTTGGAAGCCGAACAGACCGGCGCCGACTATATAGCCTTCGGCCCGTTATTTCATACCGCCACAAAAGATGCCGGAAGCCCTAAAGGTACTGAGATGCTCCGCACAATAAAAGACAGTGTGAGCATACCGGTAGTTGCAATAGGAGGCATCACCCTGCTTAATCTCAATTCAGTTTTTGAAACAGGTGTTGACGCTGTGGCGGTTGCATCTGCGATAGCTAAAGGAGACATCGAGGGAAATGCAAGAAAGTTCATGGAAATTATAAATAGTCTGCATTAAATTATCTGTTTGTGAACAGGGGGTAATTCTTATGAAAAAGCTCGTTCTATTTCTGGCGGTATTAACGTTCGCTCTTTTCGGATGTAATGCCAGGCAGCCCGATGTCATAAAAATCGGCGTTGCAGGTCCTGTGACAGGCGATCAGGCAAAAATGGGTATGGATTTCAAAAACGGGGTTTCTCTTGCTGTTGAAGAGTGGAACAGCAAAGGGGGGGTGCTCGGCAAGAAGATTGATATGATTGTCGGCGACGACCAGCACGATCCGAAGCAGGCTGTTTCTGTTGCCAACAAGATGGTGAACGAAGGCGTAGTCGGCGTCATCGGCCACTTCAATTCAAACTGTTCTATCCCGGCGTCCGATGTTTACAACAGGGCCGGCATTCCAATAATTACACCTGGGTCTACCAATCCCCAACTGACAGACAAAGGCTACAGGGGGGTGGTCAGGGTCTGCGGAAGGGATGACCAGCAGGGCAAAGTCGCCGCTGTCTTTGTGAAAGATCGTTTGAAATTAAAGAAAGTGGCCATTCTGCACGATAAGACAACATATGGTCAGGGGCTTGCAGATGAATTCAGGAAGAACCTGGGCGGCAAGGTAGATGTGGTCTATTACGGAGGGATTGTCCAGGGGGATAAAGACTTCAAGATGATCTTGATCTCGGTGAAGAGCAAAGACCCTGAACTCGTTTTTTTCGGGGGCATCTATCCCGAGGCAGGGCTTCTTGTCAAACAGGCAAAGGAACTCGGGTTCAACGCGCCCTTCATGAGCGGGGACGGCACGATCGATCCGAAGTTTATTGAGATCGCGGGAGCAGCTGCAGCAGAGGGCACCTATCTCACATTCAGCCCTGATCCAAAGAATATACCGTCTGCAAGAGGGTTCATTGAGAAGTACCGGGCCAAATATGGAGAGATAGGCCCGTACTCAATTTATGCCTATGACGCCGCAAATATCCTGCTGAATGCTATCAAAGAAGCAAACAGCACTGAAGGAAAGGCTGTTATCGAAAAGCTGCACTCCATGGAATTCAATGTTGCACTGGGAAAGATAAAATTCGATGAAAAGGGCGATGTAACTGTCTCGCCTTATGTTGTATGGATTACAAAGAACGGCAAATTTGAGGAATACTGGAAACCCTGATTAAAATAATAGTTTCGCAATAATCTAAGAATTCAATTTTCTTATACGGAGGTAATGGGATGAAGATAGCAGTCAATACCGGTGGGGGGGATGCGCCCGGCTTGAACGCTGTCATTAAGGGTATCGTTCTTACAGCGTACCAGAAGGGCTGGGAGGTCTTCGGGATCAAGTATGGTTATCGGGGGCTCATGGATACGAAGCAGATTGTGAGATTGACCCCTGAATCTGTATGGAACATAACTGATATCGGGGGAACAATACTTGGTACGGCTATCACCGGTGATCCTTTCAGGTATGCAGTTACACAAGCCGGCGGAGCCGTTGTTGAAACGGATATTTCCGATAGTGTCGTCGAAAACTTTAAGGCCCTCGGGTTCGGCGCCCTGATTGCGGTTGGCGGCGACGGAAGTCTCCGCATAGCACAGAAATTCATGCAGAAAGGCATTCCCGTAGTCGGCGTCCCGAAAACCATCGATAATGATATTCGTCTGACTGACGTTACCTTCGGGTTTGATACGGCGGTGAATACCGCCACTGAAGCGATAGACAAGCTGCATACAACGGCAAAGTCTCATGACAGGGTCATGGTGGTGGAGGTCATGGGAAGATATGTCGGATGGATAGCTCTGCATTCAGGCATATCAGGTTCGGCCGACGTAATTCTCATCCCGGAAATCCCCTACGATATTGACAAGGTCTGTAACAGGATAAGGCAGCTCGAACTTCTCGGTCAGGACCATGCCATTGTTGTTGTTTCAGAGGGAGCAAAGCCGGTTGGCGGAGATATAACGGTAGCCGAGGGGAAGCAGTCCGGCTGTGAGGTCAGACTCGGCGGAGTTGGGAAAAAGGTAGCTGATGAAATCGGCCAGAAAACAGGCAAGGAGACGCGGCACATTGTACTTGGTCACTTGCAGAGAGGCGGCGCTCCCACAACATTCGACAGACTCCTGTCTCTCAGGTTTGGAGCTGCCGCTGTGAGGTTTGTCGAAGCCGGCAAGTTCGGCATGATGGCAGCAGTACAGTCAACGGAAATCGTTGCGGTCCCGATCGAGGAGGCAATCGGACAGATGAAATCGGTGCCCCTGGATTCGGACATACTCATTACTGCACGGTCTTTGGGGATAAGTTTCGGAGACTGACATAATAAAGGATGAATTGTGAAACAGGCAATTTCCCGGCAGTCATCACACTTATAGCCGCATCTTTTCCAGTTCCTCTATCTTCATCCTCATATCCTCCGGCGGCAGACTTGAAAACTCAAGGTGCTCCCCTGTGGCAGGATGCGTGAATCCCAGAACTTCAGCGTGCAGCATCTGCCTCGGGAAGAAAATCTTCCTCTTGGCCCCGGCTTCGATCTCAATTTTTTTCCCATAGACCCTATCCCCCAGCACAGGGTGTCCGACAGAAGCAAAATGGACCCGTATCTGATGGGTCCTGCCTGTGCCGAGCTTTACCTCTATCAGGGTTGCGCCGCCGAATCTCCGAAGCACTTTCCACCGGGTCACCGCTTCCTTGCCTCTTCTAACATGTGTCGACATCTTTTTTCTGTCGGATTCCGAACGTCCTATCCTGAGAGATATCTCTCCTGAAACCTCCTTGATATCCCCGTAAACAAGGGAGACATATTTCCTGTTTATCGTCCTCTGCCTGAACTGCTCTACAAGATTGTAATAAGCCTTGTCGTTCAGCGCTACGATCATAACCCCTGAGGTGTCTTTGTCCAGCCTGTGAACGACACCGGGCCTAAGCGGTCCCCCTGTTGCCGCGAGCTTTTCACAGTAAAAGGCAAGCGCGTTCATCAGAGTTCCTCCGCTATGACCGGCGGCAGGATACACAACCATGCCCGGAGGTTTATTGACAACAACAAGATGCTCATCTTTATAAAGGATTTCAAGCGGGATCTCCTCGGGGACCAGAGTCTCGGTATCCGCTTCTTCAATGTGGACGCTGATAAAATCATCGGGCCTGACCCGGTAATTACTGTTCAAAGTTTTTTCATTAACGAGCACTGCACCCTGTTCTATAAGCTTCTGGACCTGTGAGCGGGTCATGCCTGTCTCTTTTGCAAGAAAAATATCGAGCCGTTCTCCGGCCTCTGGTATCGGGACACTTATATTTTGAAAAGGCATATTGAATTATACTACACCTGAAAGCAGCAAAACATACTCTATGCCCTCAATTTTTTTAGTCTCTTTGCCACCATTTTGCAGATTTCCTCTTTATCTCTTTTTCCGATTCCGATAATCTCTATCACTTCAATATTTTCCCCAATAAGCCGGTAAGGTCTATTCCCAATTTATTGCCGAGTGGCTTGTCGAGATAAGGGTTTTCGATAAGAGAGGTTAGCTTATTCGTGGCCTGTTTATAAGTCTTTCAGCTATTTGTCAAAATATAACAGAAATCAATTTGTTGTCCAAGAGAGCGACAATGGCGGCATTGTACTGGAGAGATCAATTATGCCTTGCAAGACTTGCCGAATTGATTACTCACAGTACTCGAAACAATAGAGCATCCTGACAATTCTGAGGGTTACAACCGGGAAGCTTTGCAAGATTCGGGGTCAAAGAGCGATGAAGTCAATAGTCAAACCGGATCCCATTTGGCCGCAAAATGGATGGATGGAGATTAAAGTTTAAGAATGAACTTCTATAGGGACAAGCCCATCTGTTTGCCGAAAGGCTGTAGTTTCTCCTAACCAACCGGTACGAATGTCCTGAAATGAACCTACTACGCGGATATGCTAAGCCGCTGATCTCTCCTGCGCAATTCTAAGTACTTCAAATCAGCTCCCAATACCTCGATTTCGGCGCGTCTAAAAGAAGTCGTATCAATAGCATCCAGTTCTTTAAGATATTTACTTTCGCGGTCAATGTCTCCCGATATTCGCCATAAGAATGAGCTATGCCGAAATATTCTCAATAAATAGTTAGAATGGTTTTCCTGTTTCATTATTTCCCACAAAACAGTATGGCAACGGTTAAACAACCTCGTAAGCCTTTGATAATACAAGTGGGTATATGCCAAACAAAGGAGATGACGATCGCTCTGACTAATACTTATAGGGCTGTTATTTGTTTTAAGAATGATTTCAGCTTTTTTTATGACTGCACGAATATGGTTATAATCGTCGCTGCTGCTTTTCAATATTCGCTCGATAAAAGAAAGCTGCTCATCAACATTATCGCTTTGGTCAATAAGATCCAATAATATGTTATTAGAAAGAATAACAAACTCTTTTTTCTTTGCCTTGCGCTCAAGCTGCATCAGACCGTTTGTTGTTTCCTCGCTTGCCCCTTGAAACCCCAAAATTATCGATTTGGCTTGGAGAAAGGAGGATGATTCCTTTTCAGTTAGAACTAATACTCTCTTTGCTGCTGCAATAGATGACGCAGAATCATTATCAGTTTCGTATGCCAAGGCAAGCTCTAAATTTATGCTTACCTCTATGTCCTTTATTATATGCTCTTTTCTCTGGTCAAGAAGTAATTGAAAAACTTCAATTCCTTCTTTTCTCTTATCTGTCATTCTAAGAGATTTGCCGTATATAACTGCAATGTCGATAATCTCTTTTGGATAATCCTTATCAAAAAGCGCGTGATATATCTCTTCGGTCGCAAAGCAAGCATCTTTGTAGCGATTATGCTCGAACAAGTTTCGGCAATAATCTATACAAAGTTTGGCTGCCTGTTTCACATCTCGACCATCTTCTTTTTTAAGTGCTTCTCTCAATAAATGCAAGGCTACTGTATGTTCATTGCCAGGCCCTAATGGCTTTGCAAGCCTCATTCCTAACTTGGCCATTGGCGAGAGTTTCACTTTGCCCTCGCGCCACTTTGGACCAAAAAGCATATCTGCTGATCGATGAATGATATCAGAATACTCTTCATCCGTAATCAAAGATCGAACATAATCACGGACTTGTTTTGGAACCCTAAGCAATTTTGCTGCGTCCGCCCCGGATAATAGATAACTTTGTTTGTAATCGTCAATTTGGTCCGTCGGAGCAAACAAAGGAATAATTTCTACAAGTGATAGGTCTTCCAATTCAAACGCGTTGTCGGCGAATAAAGGCTCAGTAGGATAAAATCGTCGCACTGTAGGGAGCGTTTCTCCGTTAGCAAGAACCGTTAGTAGTTTTAATAAGCGATAGCTTCTTCGAGAATAATGATTATTGGACTGGGAGAGAGATGCGACAGTTTGTTTTAACGCTTTTGGAATAGGTTCGGTGCTTTCCTCCGGTGTTATTTCAAGCTCTATATCCAGCAGATCATTAAGAGAAGTAATTTTTAGCATCTTTATGATCCGATCGAGATGCATCGGCAAGCCACCCGATCTTATATAAAGCTTCTCAATGATATCAGCATCTTGAAAGGCATGCCCGACATCTGGATGGGCCAATAGGTAATTGCGGACGTCAGGCAATTCTAACGGTTTCAATAACACGTAATCAAAATTGTGCTGTCGCGGAATCTGTCTTGAAATGAGAATAATGCATATATTGGGGCAATAATCTAAAAATGATTTAATGTGTTCTTCAAATATGCTTCCACGTTGCTCCGCCGCACTCGATTCGGCAAGATCAAGTGGAATGTTATCCAGAACAAGTAGAGAGAAAGGAATTGAGGTATTGAGCGCAAAAAAAACCTGGAATGGCAGTCCAAATTGTTCATCAAATGCAGTCAGCAATTCTTCGGGTGAAGAAGCATCATCACATTTAAGATGATATACATCAAGGTGTGCTTCTCCAATTTTAAGGCGTTCAAAAACACAGCCAAGAAAGCCAGTCTTGCCGAGACCCCAATCCGAAATAAGCCAAGCACAACGGTCGCGGCGCAAAAGAGCTTCTAATTGTGCCTGCTCTTCTTGCCTGATAACTTTATGGGGCGCTGCTCCACGAGCAAGAAGTCGGGGCACTCTCAGAAGCTTTGCTTTAGCTTTATCTTGCTCGATTGGTATTGCACCGATCAAATCTATTTCAACGTTTTCTTCTAATGATTGTGGTAGATCGCCTGCTTTCTTTTTTGCATCTTCTTGCTCAACTGTTATTAGTGCAGACTTGTGGATAGTCTCATTTGCCATATTACCTCTTGGTATTGGTAATTCAAAGGTTTCAACAATACAATTGGTGGGATTTAGATCATATCTTTGATCGGGTGCAATACGATAATGGCCTGCCAATGCTTCCACCCGGCTTCGGGGCCAACTATATAGCCTACCTTCTGATCCTTCTATTTCGACCTTATAAGATGTATAGCCATGTAAACGCTCCTTATTTTGTCCAAAAGTCTTTAGCCCAAACAGCGATGGCCCTTGAAAAAATCTACGCACTTCCGCACCCATTTCACTTATATTTGACATATATGGCTCGTGCATGTGTCCATATATATGTCCAAAGAAACGGCCTGGGGGCGATATTTCTGCTGTCAGTCGCTTTTGAGCAGATATATTAAGCCATTTAGGACCATGATGCGTCATAAGTAATGAAATATGATTATCTTTGCACCATGCGGCTGGATCATTAGAACATGCTTCATGTATTTGTTTTTCATGTATGTCGAGAAGACCTTCATAGTTGTCGTCTGTAAGCTGAAGGAATGCGGTATTCATACCAATAACGCCAAGTCGCAGTCCTCTTTTTTCAATAATAGTAGAAAAGTCTCCTGGCAGGAACCCAGAGATGGTTATCTGTGGTTTAGGAAGAGTCGAGTTTTGGGCCCACGCTGAATAGTTTGCAAAGCACTTACATATAAGTTCCCTATATTCGTTCGGACCAGACGACCAAAAAAGGTTTCTTATAACTTCTTCCTCCTTCCAATGCTGCAGCGCTTTAACGACCGCGCTATCAGATGGAGGGCGCGCAAGATCATGATTACCGGGAATAGAAATGAATTGTGGATCACAGCCTAAGCTTCTAAAATGTTCCCAAAGACTGTCCAGTGCCGAATTCAACTTATCAAATTCACTTTGCTGGCCCGCTTGCGTTAAGTCTCCCGAAAATAAAACAATGTCCCAGGGGCCAGCTTGCTCGTACAATATGGAAAGATCCTTATAAAGCTGCTCCCGAAATGTTGGCCACCACCATTCTTGTCGCTCCATTCCGAAATGCAAATCGGAAAAGTGCAACCAGCTTAAAAAATGCATGCTTCACCTTTTGTTGCAAGGTAGCCAAAAAGGACGGTTGTACTTGAGCCAAGATCTTCTGCGTTATTCCTAAATCGTTCAAGGATGACCGTGTCTGATGCGTCGCTACGGAATCTTACCGTATTATCCAAGTTGTCTTAACCCCCTAAGACTGGCACCAACATACAGAACAAATCTTATCCACAGCGATATTGTATTAGATTACCAATGGTTTTGGCAATTTGCTACCTGCTTTTCGGAGGAACGCCAAAGGAGGAAGAACTGCCTTGTTAGGATAGCTCCTTGCATGTCTCCCGCGGCTATGGGGTCTTGCCTATTGACTTTTATAGAATAGCGTACTGTTCTAACAAATAATCCTTAGTATCCAAAGAGTTTGTTTGCGGCTATTGGGAAATGACAGCTAATCGATGTTTGTAGCTATAATCAACACAATCGCGAGAAGTCCGCAGTGTCAGTAGAAGGTGCACAGCACGTCGAGAGGATTATCGAGAAATGCACCGCCGCGCATGGAAATCAGAAACCACACTTCAGCCACAAAGAAACTCGACACTATATATGTGCTCACTGACGATTATGTGAGGAAGCATAGATGGCTGAGAAAAGTTGTTCCACCACGACGTAAACAAAGCACGTCCCCATGCGATGAAGCTACGTGAAGCGCGTTTCATATCGATTAAAATTAAAGATAGAGTGAAAAGTGGGGTCAGACTTGTTTATTGCATTTCGACGTTAGCACAAGATATTTGGAAGAAGGATAAAGCTTTAGAGTAGATACAAAAGATCCTTTAATGCGCCGAACTCGTAAATCTTTGCAATAAACAAGTCTGACCCCCTGGTTACCATCTTTGATGATTAACAAAAGAAATAAAGCATAACATTAGCATGACCAGTTCGATATTTGATTGCGCATTATAAAACTGCTAATTACAAAAATATAACTTAGAAACAAAAAAACAGACTGTTTTCAGGTTCAATAAATGACCTTAACCAGAAACAAGGCATGAGGAGGAGCTGTAAAGCCGGCCGCTGAGCGTTTTTCCTTTTCAAACATTTCTTTAATATAAAGTGACAAGTGGGGTCAGACTTGTTTATTGCATTTCGACGTTAGCACAAGATATTTGGAAGAAGGATAAAGCTTTAGAGTAGATACAAAAGATCCTTTAATGCGCCGAACTCGTAAATCTTTGCAATAAACAAGTCTGACCCCCTGGTTACCATCTTTGATAATTAACAAAAGAAATAAAGCATAACATTAACATGACCAGTTCGATATTTGATTGCGCATTATAAAACTGCTAATTACAAAAATATAACTAAGAAACAAAAAACAGACTGTTTTCAGGTTCAATAAATGACCTTAACCAGAAACAAGGCATGAGGAGGAGCTGTAAAGCCGGCCGCTGAGCGTTTTTCCTTTTCAAACATTTCTTTAATTTCTGAAACAGAAAGCTCTCCTAACCCAACTTGAATAATCGTCCCGGTAATCACTCTGACCATTCTATGAAGAAAACCATCTCCAGAGAAATTGATAGTGATTTCACTTTCTTTTTTAAGAATTTCAATCTTTGAGAGTGTCCTAACGGTCGATTTGTTCTTGGACTTCAAGGCCGTAAAACTCCGAAAGTCTTTGGTTCCAACAAACAAATCCGCAGCCTGTTTCATTTTTTCAATATTCAAAGGTTTTCTTATGTGATAATAATAGTGCCTGTTGAAAACATTTTTTTTAAAAGGATGGTTCCAAATCTGGTATAAGTACTTTTTCCCTTTTGAATTTAGCCTTGAATGGAAACGTTCAGGCATTTCCTGGATGTCCAGGAGATTAATATCATCTGGAAAGTATTTATGAAGATAGTCCTCTATTTCGGAAAGTCCCTTTTGACTTTGAGTATGAAAATTTGCAACTTGACCAAGGGCATGAACTCCGGTGTCTGTACGGCCTGATCCATGAAGCTCAATTTTTTCTCCTGTCATCAGTTGCAACACATGCTCAATTCTTCCCTGAACCGTGCTTTTAATAGTCGTCTGGCGCTGCCATCCGTTATAACGGCGACCATCGTATTCCAAAACAAGTTTAATGTTACGCATAAAATTCTTCCAACCAGTAATTAGACCGTTAATGGCACTAACAACGGAATCCGATGTTAGTCAACCAATTATTGGACGAAAACCGCCCCAATAATATCAGAATTTGTATATTATTAAACCGGCAATCAAATACTTGAATTTTGTCATTCCGGCTTGTCCGGTCCTGGCTGGGCGGAATCTTTCTTTGCTTTCGATGTGTTGCGCCGTTCGATCCCCGACAAGCGAGGATGACGGCTTACGATATTTTGTTGCCGGGTTAATAGTCAGACAATACTGAACATTCCCCATGATTGATTACCGGAAATAACTTACACTATTTTGAAGTTTTTGAAAAGTGCAGTGTTCAGGAAGTTCAAAACGGAGAATCACGTTAAAGGGAAAGGCTCCCTAAAACGGAGGGAGCCTTTCCCAATTAATTACAGTTTGACTACATTGATCGCTTTGGGACCTTTCGGGCCTTTTTCAGTATCAAAGCTGACATTGTCACCTTCGGCAAGGCTTTTAAACCCATTGCCCTGGATGGACGTATGGTGTACAAAGACATCACTGTTGTCTTGGGCAGTAATAAAGCCAAAACCCTTACTGTCGTTAAACCACTTCACTGTTCCTTGTGTCATTTTGTTTACCTCCTCATCTATTAAATTAAAATCTCAGAAGAACTCAATAAAAAAGGCCGCAAAGCTAAAAGTCTTTGTGGCCTTCTGTGAACGCAAAAACCTCTAAAATCCTATTAGTATCATATCATTTTACTAAGCATTTAGTCAAAAGTAATCCGAGCATGACAACACCGCAGCTTTCCGGAAGTGACTTCAAACGGAGCAAATCAATGAGCCTGCTTTTTTAAATTTGACTTTGTGCGGAGAAAAACCGTGCGAGCACGCTTAAAAAGACGTCAAGGGGCGGAAGGGTATAGGTCTCATCGATCTGTCCGGAGAACTTTTCCGACCATCTGTTCTCGACGCCGAGGGCAAGGGCATAGGGCAGATATTCCTGGTACAATTTCGGCGTTTTTTCCGGAGGGGTCATCCTGTCGAGCCTGTCTCCTTCGGCTGCAGCAAGGTATGTCCTGAACCCCTCGATCTCGTCGAGGACTTTTCTGCCGAGGAGTGTGGGCGCCCTGAGGAGAAAGAGGAAGACTGACATGCGCTGTCAGCATGATAAAGAGGGGGGCAAGGAACATGAACTGCATGATATCGAAGACTTCGAAAGCGTGGCTGATTGACACGGCAACGGAATATAAAACAACAGGGAAAAGGAGCAGGAGATAGACCAGCCTGGAAGGTTTTTTCAGCTCCAGGACATTCTTTCTCGAAAGAAACCTGCAGACAAATCCGGCAAAGATCGTCCAGAGGCCGAGACCTGTAAGTTCCTTCACGTAGCTGCCTTCCACATCGAACAATTTCGGCATTTATTGCAGCAACAACAAGAGAGATGATAATTCCGGGAATGACATATCTGGCATTTCTGAGAAAAAATCGTTTGCCGACCGACGACATCAGATAGCGCCGATGTTCTCTGTAGGCACGATGGATTGTTACCGCATCCAGCACCTGTCGCTCAGACAGAGATGCCTGCTTCCTTTCGTCTCCAAAAAGCGCCCCGTAGAGAACCTGTTCGTCCGTTGAGATCCCGCTCTTGTCTGCCACTGCTTTTTCAACGATATATCCGTCGCCACGACCCAAAATCCTGATTATACCTTTTGCCGCAAGGTCCAGGAGTGCCGACGCGAAAGCAGTACGATCGTATCTCATTATGAGAAGATGCCTGGCAAAAGCAGGCGAGCAGTCCGAAGGAGGCTTGTAGCGGGGGACGATTGACTTGCCTTCAGGATCGCGTCCCACACGAACCCAAATAATGAGGTAGTACAAAAAGAATACAGTGAGCCCGATAATCCCCGGCAGATAGGCGATCATGTCGCGGAAGAAGAACTCCATACGTTTGGAGAGGTCAGGTTCATGCACAGTTCCCTTTGGCATGCCTACCACGACAGAGAGATAAGGATGTTTCTCCGACACGACCTTGCTGTAGTGAAGTATATTGGTCTCATCCGACTCAGCAGCCTGGCGGAGGAGTTCAGGAATCTTTCCCGTGCCCTTATTCCAGGAGTAATCGTCGAGACTTGCGATAATACCATGGCCTCCTTCAGGCAGGACTACCGTAATTTCTACTTCGCCAACCGAAGTTGCCCATCCATGGTTGCCTTCGCCGAAAACCCACCAGAAAAATTCATCCTGGTCCGGCAGGAAATTAATATGCCGGTCCGTCGTATATTCCAGGGTAATTTCATGAACTCCCGGAGAGAGTGTGAGGCCATCAGGTCCAAGGAAAATGTAATTAGTAAACCACGAGCCTGTTGTCTCTACTGAATAGGGAATCGGGTTTCCATCTATCGCAGCACTGATCATCCGGAACGCCATACGCCTGTAATAGGCGTGTTGCCCCTGGATCCGGCTGCTGATGCTCCGGTATAGCCCTGAGATCAGGCGAGGATTCTTTCTTGGCCCGAATGTCACACCGTTGGTGAATATCTGCATCGTCTCATTCACGGTAAACGCGCCGTCATCTTTCACAAGTATCCGGGCATGAAAATTAGTGACATCAATAATGTCTTCAGTCTGCCGGGTGCGCCGGCTCCCAGACGGAGGCTGCGGGGCTGATGCCGAAGGAGCATGGCGAGGCATGGTAACAGAGGGTGATTGGTTAGCAGGGTTTTCCAGTCCGGACTTAGCCTCTGTAAGTTCAAAACACGATATCTCTTCACGTGACTCATTTGTAATTGGTCTCACCATTCTGCCCGGCTCGGAGAAACAGTATTCCAATCGGTTTTCTTGCCTCGAGTACGCGCCCAGAGAAATATTATTCCTATGTGAGGGTTCCGAAGATTGAATGATGTCCATATCAAGTGTCGACCAGCCGGGTGGCACCCGGACATTTCCGTCGGTGAGGCCGAGCTTCCAATGGACAAAAGCAGTGCCCTGTCGGTAGTAGCCTTTTGAATTGCTCACGCGTACAGCATAATTAGGCTCAAAGGTAAAACGCCATTCAGTACCATCATTATCACTAATGCCAGACCATGTTCCCACGATTTCCTGCATATTTTCGGGCAGTGTTGTCTCAGGAAACGGACCGGTACTAACTCGGTCCACAAAGCGTTCGACCACATGGGAAACAAGAGTATCAAGACCCGGGGCTCCGATTTTCTTTCCGAGTCCCATTACCCCTGCCAGCACAATGACTGCAACCGCGCTGATGGTAAGAAGTAATCCAATGAGAACTCTAAGTCTCATGCTCTGTTCAAGACCATCTTTACTCGATTACCACATAGCTCTTAATATTTTCCAGCCTTTTGCCCTTTAAGCCGATGTCTTCCAGCCGGGTGATCTTTCTTCTCCCTTCTTATTTTTATTATCTTGCCGACGGTTTCCGGCCCCAGTCCCGGGACCCTGAGTAATGCTTCCCTGTCGGATTTGTTGAGCCTGACAGGATAGAATTCCGCATGGCTGTCAGCCCATATCTGTTTGGGGTCTTTATCAAGCCTCAGATTTCCGCTTCCATCCAGCAGGATGTCCTCACTGCTAAACCCGTATTTGCGGATGAGGAAGTCTGACTGGTAAAGCCTGTGTTCACGCATGAAGTGCTTGTCAGGATCTGTAAGGAGATTCTTTTCTCCGGGTATCCCCGGATGTCCGAGGCCTTTCTGATAGGCAGAGAAATATACCCGTTTGAAGTTCAGGCGTTTGTAAAGGCCGAACATGTAGTTAATGATTTCCGAGTCGGTCTCATCTGAAGCGCCGACGATAAACTGGGTGGTGCATTTGACCCTGGAGAACTTCATGCCTTTGCCGGTCAGTTTTCCCATCAGCTTCAGCGGCCTGATAATGTCTTTATCGTAGTCTTTTTTGTCGGATAGCAGAGTAAAATGTTTTCTTCCGGGAGTCTCGATGTTGAGGGATACGGATGTCGCCAGAGAGAGGGCGTCTTCCACTGCGGCATCTGTAACACCAGGGATGATCTTCAGGTGAATATAACCCCTGAACCCATGTTTATATCTAAGAAGCCTCGCAACGGTATTGATCTTGTCCATGGTATAGTCGGCATTGTTGATTACCGCCGAACTAAGGAACAGTCCGAAAACCTTGCCTTTTCTCCAGTACTCCATAAAAGTCTTTGCGACCTCTTCAGGCTGGAGCGTACAGCGTCTTACGTCGGAATCAGAGCGCAGCGGGCAGTATTTGCAGTCATTAGTGCATGCATTCGAGAGGAGGGTCTTCAGAAGAACAGTGTAGCCTCCCTGCGGCAAAACAACAGGATAGAGCCACTTTCCTTCCGGCCCCCTCCTGCGGTGCTCATCCTTCATTGTCCCGCAAGCGCAGGCCAGATCATACCGTGAATCTTCGGAGAGCACTCTCAGCTTTTCTGTGGTATCCATGACAAAACTTCCTCATCTCGCAGCATATGTTTATGATAATACATTCAGTGGTTGAATATTTCATCTAATCCAGCAATAAAGTGGTGAGAGGTTCTTCATCGGAGACACAACGCAGGACTGTTTGCAAGCCAGGGCTTTTGCCGGCTGAACTCTTCTGCGTTTTTCTCGCAAATTATTGAAGAAATAGCCATTGCAATACCGATAGTTTTCCGTATAAGAGAAATAACTTGATGCGCAAAAAAACTGTGTTAACATAATTATATGAGCTGTTATTTTGTTGAATCAACATTGCTGTACAGCGATGAAAAGGGGTTCGGCGAGGCCTACTATATCGTTTGTCCCGTGTGCTGGAATGCGAGCATAATGTTCAAGTACTGGGAAGACGGCACAGAAGAAGCGGGCGAATGTCCGGTTTGTGAAAGGATAATAAGAGCTCTTAATAATGACAAGTCAGGTACTGACCTCATTATTGGCTGCAGATCTTATCATCGGTAAGCCACTGATCCTAATAATACTTTGGCATTTTTTGCCGTGTTCAAACAGAGTGTAAATAAGGAAAGAGTCAGAGGCATTAATGCTCCTCAGACTCTTTCGGGATGGATACTGCGGGGAAATCGATCTCATTTATGCAGACCGACGAGTCTATCCCAGGCACACTCTTTCGGAAAGCATATGAACGAACTGCCGCTCATCATTGAGAGGGAGCTGCCCGTGCCCGGCAGGCATCTCGGGGTCGAACTGATATGCAACGTCGGATTTGTAAAATTTCTTGCCGACCTTTGTCTTGACGCATTCAACACCTGATACCTTGACGGCCGTGTCCTGAAGAGTGCGTTCCAGGTGCTTTAGCATGAGGACGTTCTTATTTGTAGTTAAAGTCACTGCCCCGGCATCGGCCTCTGCAGTAACATAATAATGTCCTTCTTTGATCAATGCGGCTTCGATCCGGGATGCCAGGACAAAATCCTGAATTGCTTTCTGCGCGGACTGAGGAACGTATGAAAATATCTCTTTTCCATAGTCTCCGCGACTAGACTCCCGATTTCTTCATTGGTCATTTTGTCGGTAGGCAAAACCATGTCATACAGTGAAAAGTCCCATGGGTCGTCTTTTTCCAGTATGCCTTTCACCCATGCTGTTCTATCTTCAAGGTCCTTATGAAGCGTCCTGATCGCGTCCCTTACGGACATGCCCGATTCACCCGCCGCAGAAACCCTGGATTTCGTATCCGCGATTATACATATTCTCAGCATATCAGTAATCGAAGAGGGTATTAAGAGGCTTGTGAACCCGTTTATAAGAATGTTGTCTTCAGAGAGGGCTCTTTGCCAGCGCGAGCTTGAGGTAAGCGACAGACAGTTCCTTCTCATGCGTAAACTGGTTAAAAACAGGCGTCCCGGCATGAAAGGCCTTCAGTATCTTGCCTTCACTGAGACCGGACAGACATGATGCCTTTGAGACGATATCAGCGTCTGTCAGATATTTGCAGCCTGTTCTCTCAACGATCTCCTTTATCGCAGGTTCTTCCTTGCAATAGGTACCTGTAAATGTAGCTATAATAGACATTGTGTTTCTCCTTTTTTAGTAATAGCGGGGTTTCAGTGCTGCAAGTTCCCTCCGCTCCTTGTTCTCACGGTAGGCCTCGAGGCGATAGAAGTTGCTCACCGGCGCCTGTTTTTCAGAGTTCACGACAAGTACCGGACAAGGGGCCTGGTGGGTTACATCATCGAGCACGTTGCCGAGGAAGAGTTTCTTAATGCTGCTTTGACTGCCTGCGCCCATTATGATGAGGTCGCTTTCTTCCTCTTCCGCCACTTCCACAATCTTCTTGTCGATCTCTCCTGCCTCGATGCGCACCTTCACTTCAACGCCTGCGGCATCAGCAATATTTCTTATCTCGTTAACAGTCCTTTCAGAAATACCATCCAGAGCCTGGCCGACGTCCCTCACGCCGACAAGGCTGAGGTCTCCTTCGTACGGAGGAGTCACCTTAATAACGGTGACCAGGCTTTTCCCCGGACCTATGAGCTTCAGACCTTGAACAAGGACATCCTTGGACCCGTTCATCGCTATGAGAATTCTCCTGTGATCTTTCATGATCTTCTCTCCTTTTATTTGACTACTAGTACGGGACAGGGAGCATTTATGAAGACTCTTTCCGCTACGCTCCCGATAATCGCCCTGTTAATACCGGACCATCCGTGGGTCGCCCTTATGATAAGATCGCTGTTCAGCCTTTTCGCCGCAGCCACGATTTCGTCCGCCTCATCTCCTGACGCAATTTCGGTATTTATCTCTACGCCATGCTCCATCGCAAAGGCTTTTGCCTTCTCCATGATTTTCTCTGCGTCATGCTGAAGGTTTTCACGTATCAGACTTGTTGCAAGGAATTCGATCATCTCTTCGTATCTCGGAATCACATAGACTGCTGTTATCCTGGAGCCTTCGAGTTTTGCCAGTTCGCAGGCGCGCGCCAGGGCCTTTCTGCTGAATTCCGATCCGTCAAAAGAGAGCAGAACGGATTCAAAGTTGCCGGCGCACTTGCCCAATTTCTTCTTGACTACAAGCACGTCACATGGAGAACTTACAAGGACCCTCCCGGTAACACTGCCGAGGAACAGCTTCTTTAAGCCTTTTCTTCCGTGAGTGCCTATGGCAATCAGGTCCGCATTTCTCGCAGCGGCAACGTCCATGAGAACATCATGAGGCTCTCCTTCACAGATCATGGATTCGAGGTTGCCGTCCAGTCCGAACTCCGCCGATACATGCTCTCTGACTTGATAACACAACTTTTCTCCGAGTTCAAAACGTTTGATCCTCTGGTTCTGGGAAAGAGCAAACTCTTCCTCATCAAAAAATACGGAATGCACGAGTATTGCTTTCCCGCCGTGCCTCTTTATCCAGCATGAGGACTCCAGAAGGGCAGCCTTGCTGAATTCCGAATCGTCGTAAGCTATTACAATATTGTTATACATAATTAATGAGCGCCCCCGCTTTTCCTGAATATTAATCCTACGCCGAAACCTGCGCTGAGAGCTGCAAAGATTGCTATTAGTCCGTATTCGGCTGCATTGTTCTTTGCCATATTCGCAAATGATTTCACCATGCCGACCTGCTCCACAACGACTGTCGAGGTTGCGGTCTCAAGGACTTTTTTGTCTTTGACGGCATACACAGTGACCGTGTAATTCCCCGGAGGGGCCTGGTAAGGCCACTGAGTCAGGATATAATAACTCTGTGCGTCTTTATCCTCTGTCAGAGATATCTGGCCGGTTGTCGTTCCGTAGAGTTTCGAAGATTCCTTGAACTTTACGTATTCATCAAACCACTTGGCCTTTTCTCCTTCATCCGATGCATTCATCTGAACATGTTTTTCAAGGGCTGGATAACCGACGACATATTTGTCTATCTGGTCCCGGCTCAATATGTCTTCGATATTCTTCGTGCTGTGCAGAAAATACATATTCGGCGCCTGGTCGATTTTGAGTTCTCCAACGTTCATCCAGAGGACGCCCCCGACCTTCCCCTTTTCCCGAAGGGTCTGATGGCCCTCATCCGATGCTATCTTGATTATGAGGTCCGTATTAGGATCGGATACGCCTCTGACACTGACCGTACTCCCGTGATAGAAGAAGTCCACAGATATGTGGTCGTGGTTCGCCTTTGCGGTCAATTGCGCGGATGCCGTATTTACATAGACGAACAGCGTCAATATGAACAGAGCTTGCAAACAGACAAAAAATTTCATTATCCGACTGTGATGTTTCATTAGTGACCTCCTGCCTGTGATAAAAGTAATGACGGTGTTAATGTCAGCTCAAGGACTATCTTTGCAGTGACAACAAGAACTATTGATGCAAGTATTATTTTGAGCTGGTCTCCCTTCATTTTCCTGCCGAAGATTGTCCCTATCTGCGCCCCGACTGTCGATCCTATCAGCAAAAGGACCGCGAGGGTGAAGTCTACGGTATGGTTCGTATAGGATTGCAGAAAAGTAACTTCAATACATGTAAAGAGAATCTGGAAAAGGCTTGTCCCGACGATCACATGCATCGGCATCTTAAGGATGTAGAACATGACAGGCACCATCAGGAATCCGCCTCCCACGCCCATTATTGCTGCAAGCACACCCACAAAACCTCCCAGGACAACAGGCACCAGGGCGGAATGGGTTACACCTGATTTTTCAAAATTTGTCTGCAAAGGCAGAGACCTGAGGAATTTTGCAGTTCTTGAGTCTTTCTTTTCCTTGACATCTTCCGTCTTCTTTTTCTTCATGCTTTGCAGGCTCTCGATAAACATGTACGTCCCGACAGAGCCGAGCATCAACACGTATGTTATCTTGATGACAAAGCCGGCATCGCCCATGGCCCTGAGGACCTTGATAAGCTCTACACCGAGAAGCCCTCCGATAAAACCTCCTACCAGAAGGTATATCCCCATCTTGAAATCGACATTGCCGACCCTCCAGTGAGCATATGTGCCTGAGACAGAAGCAGCAACTATCTGATTAGAGTCCGTGGCAGCAGCTACAGTGGACGGGATGCCGAACATTATTAGAAGAGGAGTCATCAGGAAACCTCCTCCTACTCCGAAAAGGCCGGACAGAAGTCCGACAGCCAGGCCGAGGCCTATCGGGATGATTATATTGATACTGGTTAAAGCAACCGGCAAATAAAGATACATAATAGATCCCCCTTCTTTATGATATTGGTGCTGTAGATGTCTGTTTTGCCATTGTTACGATCGGTCTGGCGACCGTATCCGAGAGTTTTTTCAGGGTCCTCTGGGTGATGTGACTGTGTTCGGTAATATTTGGTCCCAGCAACACTATGTCAATCCCGTTTTTGTGTCTGAAATACTCTTCGATCGATGAAACCACGTCGGACCTTAAAGAATAGAGGTCAACCTTGATCCCTGATTTCTTGCACTTATAGACGAGACCGGCCAGTTTCTTTTCAGTCTCAGGGGCGTCTTGAGTGTCTGCTGTAATAGTCTGTCCTTCAGTTCCAACCCCAACGGCTGCTGTCAATGCATCAGCGCCTGCTGATTCATCACTGTTTCCGGAAAGACGCTTTTCCCGGAGCAAGAAAACCATCAAGTCCTCATTCAGCACCTTTGCAAGCTCAATTACATATGAGAAACCTGCCTCAGGATGCTCATCAAGATAAGTGACGAACAACATTTTTTTCTTCATATTTGCTTTCATCCTCCTGCTCGTTTGTTTAATTAAACATATAAAAGCAATAAGGATGCCTGCTTGTAACTTATTGAATTAAAAGGAAAGAGTGAAAAGGGTGGGCTGGAACACTGTTTCAGATATGAACAGAGCTGAACGCTATCGTTCCCCGGTCCTTGCTAATTGTCTGCAAGACTGTTGAGTGAAATACGTCTATAGGAAGGATTGTTCAATCCGGACTATAGGGGGATTTTACGATCAGCAAGGCATGCAGCATGACGGTAAGTAATTTCTACAAAAAGAGCTTATTGCTATCTCAGAGTTGAGATTTGATTATATGTTCGGTCACCGGACGGCCCTCTTCCTTTGTTTTGCCGAAGAGCTCAATATACTCCACGACCGGGAGTCCGAAAATAAGATCATGTGATTTAATGAAGACCCTTTCGAGGACGCACTCCCTGCCGTTAATGAGCATTAGGGCTGCGTATTTCGGGCCGTACTTTTCCACGGTTATTTCCCTGGCCTTCAGGCTGACGACTGAAATCCGGGCGACCTCTTTCCCCTTTCTTTCGCCGACGACAACGCCATAGCCACGGGCACGTTCGATGCTGTTCAATTCCTCCCTTTGCCCGTTTTCAAGCACCCAGTAGGCAATAACGGGCTCCGGACTTGAAAGACCGCCATCCTCGTCGAGACATGCCTCATAGCGGACAACGTTTCCGTTCTTGCTGTGCTCTATCACAAACAGCGGCTCGATCTTATCGCAGGCAGCGCTGCATACGGATGCCTCAAGAAAAAAGCAAAGCAGGAAGGCTGTCATCGATGTTCTCATCTGCAAATTTTACCTCCGGAAATTGGCATATATTTTCATTATCTCAGTTTCCAAACAATCTGTTGAAGAAGTCAGAAAACTTCTCTGTCAGTGATTTCCTTATTCTTATTTCAATATAAAGGTCGCCGGGTTCTCCCCCATATCTTCCTGCTTCTCCCTGCCCGGTGAGCCTGATCTTTTGGCCATTCTTTATCCCTTGCGGGATCTTGATCATCAGGTCCTTTGCTCTTCCCCATTTTTCTCCGGCGGGATACTCTATCTTTCTTTCGATATCTGCCGGAGAGATGGAAATGGTATCGTGCAGATCTTTGCCCCGTGTCGGGATTTCCAGCTCTTCCACGATCTTTTGTTGAAAGCCTGTCAAAAGTCTTGACAGCAGTCTCATTGAGAGCGGCATTCGGACGTCTGTCCGCACTCCTTCCCTGTTTGTGCCCTTCTGGAACGTCCCGGCGGGAGTGCCAAAACCGTAGAAAACACCTCTTGCGGAAAATCCCGGCCTGCTGAATTCAAAGGTCCGGTACCTTGTGCCATAAAAATTACCTTGACTGAACAAGTCCTCAGGCCTCCTGAACCCGGAAAACATCCGTGCGAACTCTTCAAAGACCTGGTTGATGTCCGACCCTTTGAAAAGATCTTCCTCTGAGTGGCTCTGCCTGAAGCGACCGTAGGCTGCCGGACCATAAGCAGATCTTAGCGAGTCATATTCTCTTCTTTTGACCGGATCGCTGAGAGTGGCGTAGGCCTCATTGATCTCCTTCATTTTCTGCGTGGCCTCAGGGTCATTACCTGTTCTGTCAGGATGATACCTGAATGCAAGCTTCCGGTAGGTCTTCTTAATTGCTTCAGGGTCAGTCTGCTCTTCAACGCCTAATGTCTCGTAATAATCCTTCTGTTCCATCTTATCCTCACCGAAATTTTAACACAGTCTCACCGCAGAACACTTAGCATAACTCTGATAGAGGGGCTGATCACTTCCCCTGAAGCCGGTATATCCCTGTATCTCATTACTGCGCTCCTCATAATTGGAACAAAAGGATTCTGAGCCTGAGCTTAAACAAATTTCAATGCCTTATCAGTGTTTGCAGAGGTTCGGGTCTGAAAATTAGTTTTCCCGTAAACAGGAATCTGATAATTAACATTATGAATTCAACCAGCGGCTTTGCAAAGACAGGGTGAAGGTGCGCAAACGCCACCAGCAGGTATAGCAGGAGACTCGTCGTTCCGAAAGAAAACAATACAGGGAGAGCATGTCTCGCCTTTTTGTTATGATGTCCTTCTCTGTATTTAAAGACAGAGCGCCTGTTCATAAAAGAGGCGCAGATGCCGCTGAATGTCCTTGACGCAAGGTGCGCGGAGATATAATTTATGCCGAGCATATAGCTCAGAACGACAAAAGATCCGTAATCAATCAGAAATGAAATGAGCCCTGTCAAAGTGAATTTTGCGAATGTGGCAACAACAAGAAGGGAGTCTTTGACAGTTCTGAACTGGGAGCCCGCATTTTTTTCAAAATAGATGGTCTCTATTTCGAGGTCGGCAATCCTTCGATTGTTTTGTATCGCATCTATCAGTATTTTCATTTCAGTCTCATATTTGCCGGGCGGAATACGGGAAATCACTACTTTTGCAAAATCCGAAGAAAGCATCCTGAAGCCCGACTGCGTATCCTCTATCCACCTGTCAAACACAATCCCGACGACTTTGGATATAAAGACATTGCCGAAATTGCTGCGAAAAGGCATATTGGATTTTTTCTTTCTGGCGCCGATCACGAGATCGAACGGCGGGGTTGCCCCTGACACGAGCAGCCTGAAATTGCTTATCTCAGCCGGATTGTGCTGGCCGTCGCTGTCCATGGTCAGGATATAGTCGGGATTCAGACTTAACGCCTCTTCAAGACCTTTCTTGAGCGCATAACCCTTACCCCTGTTGTACGGGAAAACAATGGACTTAACGTTCTTGAGTGTCTCGCATTCTTTGAGGTATCGCTTGTTTTCAGCATCCGATCCGTCATCTATAAGAATTACATAATCGACATCCCTGCTCACTTCGGACACAACCGAGGCGACAAGAGGTCCGGGATTATAAGCCGGGATAACTGCAATAAACACAGGGGCCTTCATCATGCGTCCACCTTCTTATAGATCAACAGATCGCCGATAAACTGGGGATAAGTGCCCCAGAACCTCTTATAAAAAGCCATCTCAGGCGTAACAGCTTTCACTTCAAATTTCTTTACAAGTCTATAATGGAGATCGCCTTTGAACAGTCTCTGAATATTCTGAAAATGCTCGTACGGGGCGTGGTATATTTCTTCCCATTCAGGGTATCCCTTGCACGGATTAAGACAGCTCCTTACAAACCTGTAATAATAAGCCTCGTGAAGAATTATGTAGGGAGACTCAAAAGTCTCCACGGTTTTGTACTGTTTATTGAGATAGGGAATTATTACGTAAGGGGTAGACGTCACTTCCTGAGAGGCAGGAATGTTATTCTTCATCCAAACGCCTGCCTTCTCCCTCGTGTCGGATACAAAGTAATATTCGCCTGCGCCGACGTATATCAACTGGTAGAATAATATTGAAAAGAAAAAAACATAATTCACGTTGCGCCGGCGAAAAAGCTTTGACTCTGTTATCTCCGTAAATCCGTATGCCGCAACAAGCACAACAGCCGGCACAACAGGCAGTATCTGTCTGGAAAAGGGTATGTCGAGAAAAGATATCGAGATGAAATACAGCAGGACCGGCGCTGTTATCAAGGCAAATATTTCTCCTTTTAAGAAATCCTTGAGGCCGGTCCCCCGCGTGAAGAAACGGACCGCGCCGTAAACCGAGAGAAGAAAGACCGGAAATCCCAGACCGGCAATCAGTTCAAGAAGATAGACGAAAGGGTTCAGATATTTATTATGCTTTTTTATTATGCTTATATTGTCGTGAAGCACGTTGTTCAGTGTCAGACTGAAATTATCCAGGGTGTATCTGCCGCCGTTTGCCATAATAAAAATAATTGATATTCCAAACAAAAATAAAAGATAGTGCCTCACTCCTTTTTTCAGCCGGATAAGAACGTACAATACGGGAAGGATAGAAAACCAGGACAACTTGAAGGCGAGAGCACATGCGGAAGATATTACGGCCAGCAGGAGATATATGCCTTTCCCCCTGCGGAAATATAATAGACAGCAAAACGCGGTTGTGTAGAACCAGAATGTATTCCCTGCGTCTACGGTCGAGAAATGGCTCTGCGTTACATGGATTCCTGATAAGCCGAGAAACAGAGCAGAGATCAGGGCGGTACGAGGGTCAGGAAACAACTCTCTTGAGAGCAAATAAATAATCAAGACAGTCATAACCCCATAAAATAATGACAGCATTCTTCCGGCGATGATTACTGCCTCATTGTCTACCTCCGTAAGCGGACTGATCAGAGAGGAGACTAACCCTATTTGAAAAGGAAAGCCCTTAGGATAGTATTCCGCCCTGTTCGTGACTCCATTTATAAATTCTTCGGCCATGCTGACAATGTGGGGTTCATCCGGATGGTAATTAATGAAGGGTGGCTCATCGCCTGTCTGCACACCCCAGAATATCCCGGGGAGCCTGACCGAGATAGCAATGAGCAATATCGTCGCTAATTTGATGTATTTTACTTTTTCAGGATTATGCATGTTCTATTCGAAAACACACTTGCTCCAGGGGTCTCGAAGACTTCAGGTCAGAGCAGGACTGTATGATCGAATTTTAATATTACTGTCCGATTCAAGTCAACTTTTGAGCATATGCCTTCCTGCTTATTTATCAACTGCAATTTTTGGGTTAATGTCAGATAAAGGGTTGAACAAAAACGCAGGTAGTTTTTGGAGTGCCCCGGGGATTCAGGGCATTTCCAGCTTAGATAAGAAAGACCCAATAAATATTCTCAAACATAAAGGTAAATGCAAAAACTATGGAAGAGGTCCTTTCCAGAGACTTATATCATCGATCCACGCAGTCCCTGTGCCGTCGATAACCAGATTGAGTTTTACATTGTCCGGGCGCTCTCCTTTTTTCAGAAAGAAAGGTATCTCCTGTGAGGTCCATTGGGTCGTTCCGGTCACGGCGCTCTGAAGCCCGCGCGAAAAGAATTCGCCCTTGTCCGGGAAATGGCACCACATCTCAAGGTAGGCTTTGCCGGATACCCCTTCCGTCCTGACTTTAGCTCTGAACAACAGACGGCTATTCTCGGCATCGACGGGTCCTGTTTCGAACAGATGAACAATCGTCGGCTGCGATGAAGAGACCTTCAATGAACCCTTTCCGTCGCTTGAGACAGATTGGTCAATTTCAACGCCGGACTGAGTTATTACGCCTTCCAGAGTATCAAGCGAGTATTTCTTCAGTTCAACCATCTGTTCAGGCTTCTTTGTGCAACCGGACGGAAGCATCAGTAAGCATATAAAAACAGCCAATGAAATGTAACGCATATGTCCCTCCTTTAAATAGGATATGGAAAATCAAGATGTGTCGATTTTCATAAGATTATATCCAAAATCCAGAATTTTGGGAAGTGAAACCAGCATGCGCCGGACACTCCGGGGTATACGTTCAATGGATATGTAGCTATATAGAGTCTGTCCATAGACTGTTGTTCACCCTCACCCTCACCCTCACCCTCACCCTTGCCCTCTCCCTTCAAGGGAGAGGGTAGAATAATTGCCCCTACCTTGAGGGGAGGGGTTGGGGAGGGTGTTAAAATATCGACTTTATGGACAGACACTATATAATATCCGATAATAGGAATCACAACAATTACGGAGGAGTGATGTGAAGATAAAGATCGGTGTCATGGGTTCTGCGACGGGCAACTTTTCCAGAAAAATCAGGGAGACCTCTTATGAACTTGGGTGTGCCATTGCCGGCAATGACTGCATAACAATTACGGGGGCTTGCCCCGGACTGCCGCTGGAGGCGGCAAGAGGGGCGAGTAAAGCAGGGGGCCTGGTTGTGGGAATATCTCCGGGTCTGAGTGAGTGGGAACACATAAATAAATATCATTCGCCGGTCGAGCATCATGATGTTCTCGTATTCACAGGGAGCGGACTTATGGGACGAGAGGTGGTAAATATACGGAGTTCGGACATAGTGATCATTGTCGGCGGTCGATCGGGCACACTGGGAGAGTTCTCAATTGCGTTTGACGAGGGAAAGTTGATAGGCATTCTGGAAGGCACCGGAGGCATAACAACGGAAATAAGGGAGATCGTGAAAATTGTGAATAAGAGAACCGGCGCGAAGGTTATCTATGGCAAGGACCCGCATGAACTTGTCGGAAGTCTCCTCATCTTTTACCGCAAGGAGCACTATAAACACCCCGACATTCATCATGCCTATACGCTGGGCAGAAGAAATGAGAATGCCGGGTAATCAGCAGGCCGATGAAGGTTAATACCTGTGTTTGAGAAAACTGCCGCATAGTTCAAAAAACATGATTCAGTCTTAGACGTTTCGGCCGGAGGGATCTTCTTCTTGGCAGTGAACATGTTTTTTGATACACTTGAGACTGAGGGGTAATGATGGGCCAAAAGACTGGTGTCTGGCGAGTGATGAGTGAAAAACAATGGTGAGTAATGAAATGAACAAATTGCTGAATGGCATGTTTAAGTCACTCGCCACTGCCTTTTGAGTCACTAATCACTCTTCACTGTCTTGCGGGGGATTTTAACCGTGGCAATGTCTGATATCGTCAAGCCGGTGGATTTCGACAAGTTCGTTGAAGCAATCAAGGGCCTAGGCTTTTACTGGCTGCTTCTGAACCAGTCGCCGATCAGATAAAAACAGCCTGAAAATAATGACAACATTGATTTATAAAATCTCTCCTGACCTCCCTTTGCCTTCACCTTGACCCGAATGCTTTCGGGACTGAGTGCGGAAAAGGAAGGAATAATCCCCCTCTTTGGCAAAGAGGGGTTAAGGGAGATTTATAGAATGATGTCTATATTTTGAGACCCTTATATAGAAAGCAAGCGGGGCATTATGGAAACAGAGAATCCGATACGCATATTATTTGTTGAAGATGTTCCTGCTGATGCAGAAAGCAAAAAATTCAGCAAGCCTGTCCCGGCAGAGAAAATTGAAAAACTGTTTAATACACTCACACCGGACAAATAGGTTGATTGCCATGGATGACAAAGAGAAACAAGAACGCAGAAAGCAAGAGAGAATTCCTGTCACAGGGAAATTTTTAGTGGATGTCAGGAAGGATTTCCAATGTATTGATATCAGTGAGGGTGGTCTCTATCTCTCTACAGGGAACATATTTGCAGAAAATAGTTTTTTTGACGTTACGATTCCTTTTGGAAACAAGAAGGTAACGGTCAGGGCACAAATCAGACATTTTCAGCCGGGAATTGGAGTGGGAATTGAGTTTGTTGATTTAAGTGACAGTCAAAGGGCAATCATTAAAGAAATAATCGGGAGCATGATGCTTGATTATAAGGCAGATAGAGGAGATAAAATTCTGTTAATTGATGATCATGATATGTCCCGGAAAATAAACAGGCTCAATCTGCTTGAAGGCGGGTTTTTTGTGCTTGAAGCAAAGGATGGAATGGAAGGGATTAAAATGCTCCAAGGACATACACCGGCTTTGATAATCCTTGATTTATATATGGGTAGCATGGACGGATTTAAAGTGCTCTCAATGTTAAAGACCTCACCCAAATGGATGAATATACCGGTATTAGTGTTTTCTTCGAGTATCACACAGGACATAATAGATAAACTTATTAGTGGCGGCGCGGATGAGTTTCTCCTGAAAACAGAAACCTCACCGGCAAAATTAATTGAAACAGTCAAGGGAATGTTACTCCGTAAGAGCAAAGGTTAGAGGCATACTAAGGAGTTCATTATGAAAACCACGTACCCTCACCCTGCCCTCTCCCCTCAAGGGAGAGGAGACTTAAAAATCGCCCCTTTCTCGATGGGAGAGGATAAAGGGGAGGGTGTTTAAATGTGGCTTTACTTATGAACGTATTAATAACAGGTAGTAAACCCTCGCGCAGAGTAGTTTTAAGAACCATTTTATGAATGTGCGAGCAAAGGAGGAAAGTACCATGATACACAAAAATCTTACAAGAAACCAAGGCGACCCGGTCTATCAAAAAGGTGAAATCATGCGAAAAGTGATAACGCCGCTATTCTTACTCTTCCTGTTTGTTGCAGCTTTGCCATTCCAGGCATACTCGGCGGAACCCACGTACCCGATCTCCACGGATGTCAAGACTACACGCCAGCGAACAGTGCGTCCTGTCCCAATACCCGACGCAATTCAGATCTTACCATAGACCAGGTCGACCAATACGGACCAAATGGATACAGTTCGTGGGTGTTTGGAGCCGGCGTCGACGCCGGCCCGCTTTTACCGGACGGTTCCGCAGTGGGAGAATACAACCCAGTCGAAACGCTTTTGACTTTCTTCTCCATGAGCGACATTCATATCGTTGACAAAGAATCCCCGGCCCAGGCAATCTACGGGGCACTTGACCTCCCCCTCAGGTTTTGGAGAAACCAACACCTCGGCGTACTCACCTATCATGTTGTCTACCACCCACGTCCTTGACGCAGCGGTCCAGACGATCAACGCCCTCCACAGCCGGACGCCCTTTGATTTCGGCATATCACTGGGCGATGATGCAAACAGCACCCAGTATAATGAACTCAGGTGGTTTATCGACGTCATGGACGGAAAGAAGATCACTCCAAGCTCAGGAGCGCACAGGGGGGCAAGCTCCATTGATTACCAGATGCCCTATCAGTCGGCCGGGCTCGACAAGTCGATTCCCTGGTACCAGACCATCGGCAATCATGACCAGTACTGGTGCGGCACCCTCCTCTTTAACGATTATGCCCGAAGCATCCTCCTCGGCAATACCGTTATAGACATAGGCCTGGTCGGCACGCCGCCGTTCCCTACATTTGATGGCCGCGGCTACTACATGGGCGTAATTGACGGGAAGACAGAGTACGGGAACATCATAGGCGCTGGACCGGTCGAGACCATGGCAGCGCCGATCATAGCTGCCGACCGGAACCGCCGGTCTCTCACTACAGAGACGTCCACGTCCCTGAACTGGATGAAAGAGTTTTTCAACACCACTTCAGAACCGAAGGGCCACGGATTCACGCAGACCAATCTCGATAACGACTTCGCCTCCTACACCTTCGAGCCCAAGGCAAGCGTGCCGCTCAAGGTCATAGTGCTCGACGACACGTGCAAGGAGAATCCCTTACGCCCCGGACAGCTCGTATGCGCGAGCTTGTCTGGACCAGACACGATACGACTGGCTTGTAAATGAACTTGACCAGGGTCAGGCTGAGGGCAAGCTCATGATCATAGCCGCTCATATCCCGGTAGGGCCTCAGCTGAATGTCCCCGACGCCCCGGTCAGCTGTGGGACCCTCCCTAACACGACGGTCATTCCGCTGTTCTTCTCCACCTGTAAGCAGGTCTCACCTGTAAAGAGGGTGGTCCGCTTGAGAACTTTGCCCCGGTCCCCCCCTATACCGTCGTGACCGATGCGATGCTGCTTGCGACGCTCCACAACTACCCGAACCTGATCTTATGGATAGCGGGGCATCGTCACATCAACACCGTCACCCCGCAGCCTGCGCCTGCAAGGCAAAGGTCCGGAATTCGGCTTCTGGGAGGTGGAGACCTCATCGCTTCGGGACTTCCCCCAGCAGTTTCGGACGTTTGAAATTGTTCGCAACGACAACAATACGGTTTCAATATTCGTCACCGATGTCGACCCTGCGGTCCAGGGCGAATCCCCCGCTGCAAAATCCCGCGGGTATGCAATCGGCGCAAACAGGATAGCAGCCGGCAGCCTCGGCCTCACTGATACCACCTCTCATGCATACAATGCGGAGCTTATCAAGCCGCTGCCCGCTCCTTATACCCTCACGGTCAACGTGACCGGGCCGGGTACCGTAACAAGCAGCCCTTATTCAGGTATCAATTGCACTGGCAGCAGTTCGTGTTCAGCGACCTATCTTCCGGGCACGTCAGGTGACCCTTGTTGCCACTCCTGCCCCCGGGGCTGCTTTTGCCGGGTGGACACCCTGCGATGGTACAGTCAACCTGCACTATTACAATGAATAGTGATGTAACGGTGACCGCAACCTTCACCCGCGCTCCTACCCTGGTCGTCACCCCAAACTACAAAGACTTCGGGACCATAAAGATCGGGAGAAAGGCCACCGCCACTTTTACGGTCAGGAATACCGCAACGAAAGGCATTGCTGATCTCGCAATTGGAACCATTTCAATCGGCGGAACAGACGCGGGGCAGTTTAAACTTGTGGAAGGTAAGGACCGCTGTTCCGGACAGACCATTAAACCAGGCAAGAGCTGCACCTTTGAGGTTTCTTTCGCGCCCACTTCAGCAAATACCAAGGTAGCAACGATTACCATACCCTCAAATGACCCCGATGGAGCGACGATTATACAAATCACGGGTGTAGGAAAATAGTGGCAGATAATAAAAATTGAGCATTAATTCAGCATATGAATAGCACACGAGAGGAAAAGCTGCATTATTCTTTTTTTGTACGCTATTGCTGGCTTATATCAGCATTATGGACCTTCCTTGTTGGAGGTTCATTATTCTGGAATATCGTGCAGGTAAAACAAAAGACGATAGAAATCGGAAAAATTCAGGCACAGACATCTTATGAGAAGGATGTTTTCTACAGACGCTGGAACTCTATCCACGGTGGCGTCTATGTTCCGGTCACAAAAGATACACCGCCGAATCCCTATTTATCTCATCTGCCTGAACGAGATATCAAAACCCCGTCGGGGGAATCATTGACATTAATGAACCCTGCTTACATGTCACGACAGGTGAATGAACTAATAAAGAAAAAACAAGGTATCGGCGGGCATATTACAAGCTTAAAACCCTTGCGACCGGAGAATAGCCCTGACTCATGGGAGAGAAAGGCATTGGGAGAATTTGAGCAAGGGAAAGACATGGTCATGTCAGTCGAAAATATGGACGGGGGGAACTATTTAAGAGTAATGCACTCTTTTATAACCGAGGAACGTTGCCTTAAATGCCATGAGGCGCAGGGATACAAGGTCGGGGATATTCGTGGCGGTATCAGTGTTTCTATTCCGATGGCGCCTCTTTATGCCATTCAAAAAGAACGTGTTAACGCCTTATCCATTGTCCATACCATCCTGTGGTTTTTCGGCATCAGCGGCTTACTTTTCACCCGACAGCGTTTGAAAGCAGGTGAAGAAAAGGAACATGAACTTGTAGCAGAACTCGAATCACTGTCAATAAAGGACGAACTCACAGGCCTTTACAATCGCCGGGGCCTTTTATCCATGGTAACACAGCAGTACTCAATAGCAAAACGGATTCAAAAAACCCTGATGCTGGTTTATGTAGACCTGGACGGCATGAAACAGATAAATGACCTCTATGGTCATCAGGAAGGTGATAACGCTTTAAAAGATACCGCAGATATTTTGAAAAATGCTTTCAGAGAGACGGATATTATTGCACGCATTGGCGGTGATGAGTTTGTTGTTTTCGGAATGGTGATAGAACATAAGGGGCTGAATATCGTCACTTCCCGCATTAATGAAAAACTTGAAAGAAATGTCGGGGAATATGTCGCGCGTTCTGCAAAACCCTATACACTTTCCCTGAGTAACGGGATTGCCTTCGCCGATACCGAAAAGCCGTTTTCCTTTGATTCAATGCTGTCGGAGGCTGATCAAAATATGTATCTGCAGAAACAGAAGAAAAAGGGGAGTGACGGGTAACCATAGAACTCCGCAGAACAGAATGGTCCGGATGATCAAGAGCATTTGCCTCTGTGAGAATTGCATCTGCATGTTGTCGCGGAGAGTGGATTATTCTATGTGGGATTTTGCTGTCTTGAGAGCGAGGTCTTTATCTTTTGTAATTAATCTCCACTCCAGCTCTGAAGAATGAATACCGGCTTTCTTGTCCTGACCCCGACAAACATACCAGTCTCCAAAACGCTGGACAGTAGAAAATGGGTGGTTGCCCTGGCAGAGAAAGCCGCAAGGTCTGATCTCTTCAAAAAAAATAGTCTCGTCGGGGTCGTCGTCGAAAGAGAGGTCATCAGGCAATGCAAGCTGAGATACATCAACACCTTCCGCTTCTTTTTCATCCAGCCATTCTGAAATTGTCATTAGTGTCCCCCTTAAACAGTCTCAGGGCATTAACCGACTATTTAAGACAACGTTACATTGCAACAAGCGCAAAAGGAAAACATCAACAGGCCTACAAGGCCATAAGAATCATTACCATCTGCCGGCCTTCCATCTTGGGCTGTATTTCCACTTTTGCGATATCCGCCAGTTCCAACACCAACCTGTTCAGGACCTTTCTCCCAAGTTCCTGGCGACTCAATTCCCGGCCTTTAAATTGCATTGTGACCTTGACCTTGTCCTCATGCTCAAGAAATTTCCGGACATTCCGCTTCTTGAACTCGTAATCATGGGTATCGATCAACGGGCGCATCCTGATTTCCTTGAGGGTTTGTGTCGCCTGCTTTTTCTTGGCCTTCTGAAGTTTCTTGCTGTTATCGAACTTGAACTTCCGGTAATCCATGATCTTGCAGACCGGCGGATCAGCATCGGGGCTGATTTCTACAAGATCCAACTCTCGTTCCCCTGCCAACTTCAATGCAGCTTCAACATCCATGATGCCGATTTGACCTTCATCGGCTACGACTCGTATCTGTTTGGCCTTAATCAGCCGGATTTGATTGTTTATGCGG
This sequence comes from uncultured Nitrospiraceae bacterium, assembly GCA_963725545.1. Classification (GTDB taxonomy): domain Bacteria; phylum Nitrospirota; class Thermodesulfovibrionia; order Thermodesulfovibrionales; family SM23-35; genus DYFC01. Next base: position 50,420 of record CAVRZG010000029.1, read on the forward strand.
GTAAGGTCAGCGACCCTACCGGGCACTACTCGTCTTTGATTAGCTATTGTTTGTTTCTCCTTTCAGCTTGATATTCTCTGCCGGCAGAGGCGCCGAACAGCCCGATGCTGCAGGCTGAGGCTGAAGATATCCGCAGCAGAGCAAAATTGTCAACAGGAAAAGCTCTTTATTAAAACCTTATCAAAACTTTTTAAACCTCTGAGCCTTCGCCCTTGTTTTGCGTGCCTCTGCGCGTTTTCGTTTTTCTTTTACTGAAGGCTTTTCATGGAAACTTCTCATCCTGACTTCTTTGAGGAGACCTTCAGTCTGAACTTTGCGCTTCAGAATTTTAATGGCTTTTTCTATATCATTGCCGACTACTCTTATCTCTATGATGACTTATCTCCTGTCTCTTCCGTAACCTGATCCTCTTCCCTGTCCGTATCCTCCCCTGCCTCCGCCTCCGCCGAATCCTCGCCCTTCTCTCGGCTGCTGCGGTCTTGCTTCATTGACGGTCAAAGAACGCTCCATGAATTTTGTGCCGTTTAATTGATCAATGGCTTTCTTGGCGTCCTCTGCGGATGCCATTTCGACAAAGCCGAAGCCCTTGGAACGCCCGGTCTCCGCATCGGTAATTATTTTTACCGACTCAACCTCTCCAATACCTGCGAAAAGCTCCCGGAGTGATTCTTCCGTTGCTGTGAACGGGATACTTCCTACATACAGTTTTTTGCCCATAATTTAACCCCTCTTGTTATAATAGAATTCCCTAACTCCTTAAAGTTCTGAGGCTTCTCTGACTTCAAAGGCAGGATACTATAGAATACCACTTTGCGGCTTTAAAAAACAGAGGAAAACAAATGTGCCTGATCCGACGCTCTTTTTTTATATTTCTTGAACCTGCGGTGTTGTCGTTATCTTCCCTGAGAGGGTGTTCGGAGGAGGCGCTCTTTTACAAAATAATTGACAATGAAACCTGAATCTTATTATCTTTGAATCACATGTGTACCGGAGATAAATTTTGAACAACATTATTCCTGCAGAGGAGTTAGCTTACCGGTGGGACAGGTGCAAAAACCTCCTTCATCAATTTATCCCCCAGGCTGAGGGAATATTAGTATTCTCCCGGCTAAACATTTATTATTTCAGCGGTTCGTTTGCCGGCGGAGTTTTTTGGCTGCCTGTGAGCGGCGAACCCGTTTTGTTTTGCAGGCGCGGAGACGAAAGGGCGAAGATTGAGTCACCTATGAATCATATTTACCCGTTCAGATCTTACGGCGATATTGAAACAATTCTTAACGATTTAGGGTTGTTCTTTACCCAGTCTGATCGCCGCTGAGATGAATGGGTTATCGTGGGCCCTCTCAAACAGTCTCACCAAACATCTTTCTGCTCACAAGTTTGTCCCCGCAGATAGAATAATAGGCATGAGTCGTGCTAAAAAGTCGGAGTGGGAAGTTGAATATCCTGCGAGAAGCAGGCGCCAGACATGCAAGATGTCTGACCAAGCTGCTGCCGCCTTTTCTTCACGATGGAATAAGTGAACTTGAGATAAGTCATAAGATCTCAGAGCTATTCTTTTCCGAAGGCCATCTTGGAATCTTGCGAATGGAAAATTATGGAGAGGAAATATTTCTTGGACATATCTCGGTTGGAGAGAGCGCCAATTATCCAAGCGTCTTTAACGGTCCTGTCGGTCTTCGCGGTGTTCATCCTGCGGCCCCGTATATGGGGGCGGCAGAAGTCAGATGGACCTCGGGGCAGCCTCTTACCATAGATAACGGGTTTACTCTTGCCGGTTACATGACCGATAAGACCCAGGTCTACTGGCTCGGCGATAAAGAAAGAATGCCGGTGAATGCTGTGAAAGCTCATAACTTTTGCATCGACCTGCAGGATGAAATTGCGGAAGTTCTGAGGCCTGGAACACTGCCGAGTGAGATATGGAAACATTGCTATGCTAAAGTCGAACGCTCTGAGTGGCGGGATGGCTTTATGGGTTTGGGTAAAAATAAAGTATTTTTTGTCGGCCATGGCATTGGGCTGGCGATAGATGAATATCCCGCTTTGGCAAATGGATTCGATTTGCCCCTTGAGGAAGGGATGACCCTTGCTATTGAGCCCAAGATTGGTATTCCGGGTTTTGGAATGGTGGGAGTCGAAAACACTTTTGAGGTTACAACTGCCGGCGGAAAATGCTTAACAGGTGAAAACTTCGATATAATAACCATTTAAAGCAGAAAGCATAATATCTCCGATAGATACGACGTTTTTATTCTGCATATGCATGGAGGTCGATGCTCCATAGCGACTCCTCGCCAAATGAACAACCCCGCCGCAAGCGGCGGGGAATTATACCCGCAGAGATTAAATCGAGGAGTCGCTATGTCATGTTTACCCCGAAATGCAGGAGATCCTTATCGTTCAAACCTTCTTACTGCTCAACCAACTCCACACGTCTGTTCTTGGCCCGGCCTTCTTCCGTTTTATTAGATGCGACAGGGGCCAACGGTCCTACACCATAAGCCGCAAGTCTTCCGGGATCAATACCGTGTTTTGAAATCAAATCCTTTGCAACGGAGTCTGCTCTTGCCTTTGAGAGCTTCATGTTATAATCCCGCTCGCCTACATTATCCGTGTGGCCGACAATATCCACTTTTAAGCCGGGATCACCCTTCAGTAGCTTGGCGATCTCATCCAAGGCTGACTTCGACTCAGGCTTGATTTCGGATTGGCCCGTGTCAAAGTAGATACCATAAATAGCGGTATGGCCGCTGTCTTTGAGGTCGTTCGAGAAAGACTCCGCGTTCGCTACAATCTCCTGGGCCATTTGCTGCTTCTCGACCAGGTGGAGTTGGTAGCCGGAACCCCAGGCAGTATCGATCTGAGCCCAGATCTCTTTCCCGTCCCTGGAGATCTTCAGGGTGGTGTATCTTTTGTCCTCGAAGAGAACACTTCCGCCGATCCCCTTGATGGCCTGCTGATAATTGCGGATGACGGCAAGTGGGGACACAGCCTTAACACCCTGGTCGGCCTTGTACCAGATCATGGTATAGTGACCTTCCACGTCTGTTTTCTTCCCTTTCTCGGAGAAGAAGGTGTAGCGGTCAAAATCCTTGTCTTCGCATTTCGCAATGTGGTAACCGGGCATCCTGGTGAAAAGCGCGTGGTCCTTACAGCCCTTGGCGTCCATGTCGGCTGCCATGGCAACGCCAAAGGTCAGAATGGATAGATACACGATGCTCATTAAGATGAAAGAGACTCTTTTCATAATCGTTTTTCTCCTTATTTGATGTTGTCGGCTTCTGATGAGGTTCCTCTCTTAATTAAAGGGTAAAGGGTTACGATGGTTAAACCCCTCGCAATCCTGATATAGATATTAGACAAGCTGCAATTACATTGTCAATAAAAGGCTTACTCCGGGAAATGGGCCGGCGTCTATCAAGGTGTCTGATAAAAGGGTGCCTATCTTTTATTGCCTAATGACCATGATATATCAAGTTGGCATATCAGAGGAGATTTATCTGTTGATTTTCGGGTGCATTTGATAGCCCTTAGTTCAAGACACTACGCATGGTAAGACATCATATGTCCAGTGTTTGCGACAGGTTCTCTATTTTTCAGTCTCATCTTCAATAGCCGGAAACCCGAGCCCATCTATCTCCTGCAGTGTCTTCCCGGCGATCCCCTGCAGATCGCCATACATACCGACGGTTGCCTGCATGACGCGATGAATCTGTTCGTCACGTTTGGCCCATTGTTTCATTATCGCCTTCTTCTCCTTGTCAAGATCTTCCTGCATGGAAGAAAAGGCCTCGACAATGGCCTGGACGCGCTGGCGGAAACGCGGCCCTGTGAGATACTGATAGACCATCTCCATCTTTGGTTTGCTGTCCCTCGGTTGCCTGCCGGGCACATGCCACCTCAATCAAGGTATTGCGAAGCGCCATTGCTACAGGGAGCGCTGCACGTGGATGCGTCACCCATACGCCATCTATTAATTCGAATGTCTCCACACCTTTTGGGAGGGCCTGGCTGACGATTACGGCTATTTCAGCCTTGGCGGCACGCTGGTCCTCACGCAGTTTCCCGAGCCAGCTGTCACTCCAATTCTTGGTACGTTTGGATTCCCATAAGATTGTTCCGCAGGTCTGGCCGAACGGACCGGAAACACGATGCAGTATATCCCCGCCGTGTTCGCCTTTAGGAACAGGCTCAATTATATCGCGAGGAAATTCGTGCTCAAAAGCTCTTCAAGGGCAAGTTCCTGAACTTCTCCCTGGAGTTGCTGCGAGCCCTGCTCGGCCCTGCGCTTGAGTTCCTCAATCTGCTTCTGCATCGAGGCAATGGTCTGTTCCTTTTCCATCACCTTGAGTTTCAGTTCCTCCCCGGCTTCCTTGTGGGCCTGCTCGCGGACAGCGGCAAGTCCCTCCTGAATCCTTTTTTCAATCGTCAGGTCCATTTCGCGTTTGGCGTCGTCAAGTTCACGCTGTTTGCGAATGAGTTCGGCCTGCGCCTTTTGCGCTTCCGCGAGCTTCTCGTCCCGTACTCTGAGGATTTCCTGCAGGTCGGTGATTTCCCTCGTCTTTTGATCAAGGTCGGTCCCGAGGGCGAGTTTAGCCTTCTTGGCTTCTTCAGCGGCAATCCCTGCGCGCGTCCTGCTGGAGCTTCTTCGGCGACTTCAGCGTCGATGGCCTCCTTCGCCTTAGACAAAGCCGCTTCCTGCTCACGAAGGGAAGTCTCACGCCTGGCGATGTCGGCGTCTTTTTGCGCAAGCTGTTTTTCAAACTCGCGGCGGGTCGATTCTATCAGCGGGGCTGCAAGAGATTCGGTGAGTTTAATTTCGGTCTTGCACTTCGGACATGCAATTATCGGCTCTGACATACAATTTCCCTTGAAGAAGAAAGGTAAGTGGCCATATCGAAGATACTTGTTTTAATGCTGCCTTGCGGTCTCTGCCACACGGTTCTTCATTCTTTCGGCGGGAAGTATGCATTGATTGCCGAGGTGATGTATCCTTCATATGCCACAACCAATTCAATATTTAGAGACGTTAGTTTGCTCAATATGCCCGGGGCTTCGGAATCCTGAGGCTGGGAGGTTGCGACAACAATAGTATCCTTGCCCTTTTTCTCCACGGGTATTACTTCAAATTTTCTTACCAGGTTTTCAGGAAGGCTTGTGGCTATTTCCGGGGGTATTTTCACTTTGACAAATCTATCCATGGTTTGTGAAACTGCGTAGCAAGGGCAATACAGATATCCGACGGTGTTATATATTTGAGCTCGACTAAAACCTGGCCTAATCTTTTTTTCCTGTTTTCCTTCTGGATACCAAGCGCATATTCAAGCTGGTCCGATGTAATATACCCGGCTTCCTGCAGAATTTCACCGAGCATTTATTTTTCTCCTTCTGCCGCCGAAGGGAGTCCTTTAACTGTTCATCGTTAATAATCGCCTTTTCTTTAAGGATAGCGCCGATCTTTTTCTCCCGTTGCTCCTGCTGATATTTAAGTGATTCCGTTAACTGGCTATGGGTAATTTTGTTCTGGTCGACCAGTATTTTACCAAGGAGTTTTTTGCAGTCCACATTCTTTGCAGCCTGCGCGTTTACATAAATACGTTCGCTCGTGTCGGCAGGATTAATCGGAATGAGAAAAAAACTCTTGTCATTCGGGGTGTATTTTAGGGTTGAACCGCTAATCACTTCGCCGTCCTGAAACTCTACGACCAGTCTGAAAGCCATGGTCCCGGCGTATGTGGACTCCTCTATGGTTTCAGTGCGCAGTCGGGTCCCGCCGCCTTCATCCTTTTTAAGGAACAGGATCGCCTTTACGGTTTCCATACGGATTGTTAGGGTCTCTTTCGTACCATCTCCCCGGTCAGCCTGCATCTGAAAGGTCGGCTGCTTTATATTGAAGAACAGGACTTCGCCGGTCTTCTCTTCGCCATTCTGTAATTTTAAGATAATTTTCTGCATAGCACACAGTTCGGAAATTTTATCATATGCGCAAGGAAAAAACAAAATTAAGGAGTGGGTTAAATAGGGTCTGTTTGTTATCGCTTGTTCGGATGTGAATAGGGTGAGCAGAAGGGACGTTGTGTGTTACAATTGCAGGAAGTTTTGTTATGCAGGGATAAGTCATGGCGAATATTGACGAGATAAATAAATCCGAGTGGGAGAATCAGGAGAATTGGACATCTCCCGGGTTTTACTTCTCCAAAAAAGACACAAGATGGATAGTGCCCAAAAGAAATCCTGTGTTGGGTTGGACTTTCAATTTAGGCCATAAGAGAGGTGCTTGGGCGATGCTTCTTTCATTTCTTATCCCGATCATTATTTTGTCAGGCATATTCGTATTCACGGTTATAAAAGTCGGACATTAGTGAGATGTTGCAAAATGATACTTCAGTTACTGCTATTGTGCGAGTACCATCAGAAGAGAAGCAGCTGGTTTGTTTTTGATCTCGATTCCCCAATATTAGTGACGTATATAGCCGGCCGGTTGCCGACCGGGCACTTTGCCTCGCAGATTCCGCAGCCGATACAGCGGTCGAGGTCTATATGAGGCTGTTTGACTATTGTTTCCTTACCGCTTCTGTCTTTTACCGGCAACTCCTCGAACCATATTGACTTCGGAGATGTGGGGCAGACTTCTTCACAGACGATGCAGGGAGTCGAATGTGCGTAGGGAAGGCATCTTCCTTTATCAATCATGGCAAGACCTATCCTTGTTTTCATCTTCTCCTCAAGGGGCAATCTCTGTATCGCACCCGTCGGACAGACCTGTCCGCAGAGAGTACAGCGGTATTCACAGTATCCTATTCTCGGGATGAGCCTCGGGGACCAAAGACCCTCCAGACCTGCTTCGAGAAATGTAGGCTGAAGTCCGTTTGTAAGGCAGACCTTCATACATTCGCCGCATTTCACACAACGTTTAAGAAACTCTTTTTCTTCAAGTGAACCGGGTGGCCGCAGCAAGAGAGGATTCGAAAAGTCTGTTCGGGAAAAAGGCGTTGACCTGACCAGCGGCACGGTCAGCATCCCGGAGGCAAAGGAAAGCATCACCTGCCTTCTTCCAAGATCCATCGATGGATTATGTATCTTTCTCCCCAGACCAAAGGTTACCGCTTTCTGAGGGCATATATCGTCGCAGTCGAAACAGGCAAGACATTCCGTGTTTTTCCAGACATCATTTTTTTCCGTCAGTGCACCCCCCTGGCAACGACTTGTGCAAATGCCGCAGGAGGTACATCCCTCGCTCACTTCCCTCTTGAGCAATGAATATCTGGAAAGAAGGCCCAGCAGTGCCCCCAATGGACAGAGGTATTTGCACCAAAATCTCCTTTCGAGAAAATTCAGGCTGAGTATGGCTATGAATAAGGAGCCGATAAAGACTGCCTGGAGATAGTAAGGCTCGCTGAAAGAGAGAATGTGTTTTTTCAATAAATCGTAAACCGGTTCTGAGAGGTTAACTATTCCAGGCATATTCGCATTGTAAATGGAGTCGAAGAAAGCCCGTATCCCGTGGTTAAAGAGAGGGAATATGCTCAGGGAAAAAGATCTGATCAAAAGTGATATGGGGTCCATGATTCCGGTTAATTGAAGGGTGAAGACCGATGATGCTAAAAGCATGAAAAGGATATAGTACTTAGCTTTATACCACTCAGTGCGTATTTTTTGGGGATACCTTTTTTTCAGAGAGCCGACGATGTTGTGCAGGGTGCCAAGCGGGCATATCCAGCCGCAAAATACTCTGCCGAGCAGTACCGTTGCGAGAATGAGCGACAGAGAGAGGAAAAAGACCGAAGGGATTTTCTGGCCATGCGAGGCGAGGAGAGTGGTAATGAAAATCAAAGGATCAAAGTCCAGGAAGAGTTTGACAGGATAGCCGAGTATATCATTACCTTTTGATTCCGTTTGAATGAAGAGGAAGAGGAAAAGGAGAAGGAAAAGGCCCTGTGTAATCTTTCTGATGGTCTTCTTAGACATTCAGCTTCTTTATCTTCAACCTGGAAAGGTCCATGACGCCCAGCCCTGCCGCTGCACCCGCTTTCACATAGGAAAGGTCGATCCCTTTCATGCCGAAGAGGGTCGCACCGTAGGAGTCAATGCCCACCTGATCTATGCCGACAATTACCGTATCCAATCTCTTCACATCCGCGAGGCTTCCACCCTGTGGGCCGTTTGTGGTAAGAACCCGAATTGCGTCGAGTATCGTGAGACTGGGTTTCACGACCAGACAGATGTCAGCGAGGGACTCTCCTATCTTCTGATGTATCCTTCCCCGTTGTCCTCCCATGATGCCCATCCAGTTTTTCATTGACATCGTGAGTTTTGCAAGGCCGTGATGTTTTGCGATAGGGACATTGATAATCTTATCAGCCTCTAAAACATCTGCATACAAGGGCCATGATGTGAGAACTCGTCCCTTTATCGAGACATCTTTGAATCTTCTGTCGTCTACAAAGCTGACCTCTGCGCCAAGTGAAGATACAGCATCTGCAATGCCACTTTGTTTGTAGCACCTCCGTGGATCATTTACACTTCTGTCGAAGACCTTAACTTTTTTGGCGCCGGCGTCAAAGCAGAGCTTTACTATGGCGGCAACCACTTCCGGATTGGTATTTGCGGCCTGTTCCGGTGTTCTGTCCCAGCCGATGTTCGGCTTGATAACTACAATATCCCCCCTTGAGATAAATCTCTTCATCCCTCCAAAAGCTTCAACTGCGGACTTTGCAATGAGTGAAGGAGACTTTCCCACGCCACGGGCAACGACAAGGTCAGGCCGTTCGGCCGCCTCTGCTGCCGCAATTAAATCGAGTCTTTCTCCAAGAAGTAAACCGCACCCCGCTATTGAAGCACACTTTAGGAACTCTCTTCTTTGCATAGAAGCCCCCTTTTATAGTATTCAATACACTTTAATTTTACCGTGTACAGGGTGGGAACTACAAATTGTATCGCAATATTATCTCTCACTTCTGTGCCCCCCTAAGGATTATCGGTTGGAAGACTGCTCAACTCATAAGAGTTGCACAATGCAACAATAAATCCTTTTTTGTAACATCTCTGCAACCCCTTATAAACTTTGTATATTTTCTTGTTTCATATATTCCGGTTGCATATTGCAACCACATCGTTTATCCGGACTGTATCGTACAAATTATAATCTTCCTTAAAATCAATAGGTTATCAAATTATCACTCCTGGTACGAAACTTGATATATAGATTGATAAAGACAAACAAGTTGGAGACGGCCGGAATAGATGGGAATAAACGAATTATTAGAACAGTTTGAAACAATGATGTCCGCTGGTTTTAGTTTCTGAAACAGCGAGTATAAACAATATTTACTAAAAAAGGAGTCAATACAATGTCTATCATAGCAGCATTTACAGGGACATATTGCAGGGAGGAACCTGCGATAAGTGAAATCATTAAAAGAACGGGCTTCAAATATCTAACAGATGCCGATATTGTCGCAAAGGCATCGCACCTGTCCGGTTTCAGCGAAAGCAAGATACAGAAGGCCTTTTGCACCCGGACGCCTTTTTTTAATCAGCTTACCCATGAAAAGGAACTGTCGATTGCTTACCTCAAGTTAGCGTTGGCAGAGACCCTTAGAGATGACAATATTTTTATAAACGGCTTTACAAGTCTCTTAATACCCTCGTCGATTGCTGATGTGCTAAGAATATGTATCATTTCCGATATGAAATCCAGAGGTTTGAAAGCGCTTGATTTCGGGCCTGTCAGAGAGAAATGCGTTTAAGATACTTCATAAAGACGATAAAGACAGAATTGCGTGGGCACGAGGTATACTGGGAAAGGATGACCCATGGGATTCTTCCCTGTATGACATGGTTTTACCTACGAACAGGATGACTACGGAGGAAATCGGGGATCTCATTGCAGGAGCTATAGGAGGAGTTGCTTTCATGCGGACTCTATATGCTCAAAAAGTCATCGAGGATTTTGTTTTAGCATCCCAGGTTGACGTTGCGGCGATCAAAAAGGGACATTATCATGTTGCCGCAGAGGCAGATGCCGGGGTAGTAACTTTAACGATAAATAAGAATGTGCTCATGCTGAAAAGGCTTGAAAACAGTCTTCAATATGAAGCTAAAAAGATTTCCGGAGTGACCTCTGTCACGACGAAAGTGGGCAAGCAATTTCACCAGGCGGATATTGTTAGAAAGTTTGAACTTATTGTTCCCTCCAAACCATTTCCTATGTATGACGAACGACAGTTTGTGTCTGCACTGACCGAAAGACCTGAGTTGAGGAGTAATAGGGCCCGTATTCGCCTATGACAGCGAGAGTGTTGAGGGAACATAATCAGCTGAAGTGTTACCCATTGGCCGGGTGCTGAAAAAGTCTATTTATGAGAGCCAGCTGGTTGCCCTCGCGCCTTATTTTGTCATTACACATTTCCCCCGACATAAGAGAGCGGCCTCAAACTTCATTATGGCTTCAGATAATCAAAGGTGGGTCTGCAGGCTAATTAGAGTCTGTGTATAAACTATAACACCCCAAAACAAAAGGGGAAATGGTAAAATTGCAGAGAAATCAAAATATAGGAGAGGGCATTGAAACTACTGAATGATTTGAAACTGCAATTTGAAAAAGAGCTGTGGGCGTTGAGCCCTGAGCTGGCGGTAATGGACACGATATTGAATCAGCATCCTGAGATATACGAAATGGTGAAGAAGGATATAACCATGGGGGAAGAAAGCAGCAGTTTCGGGAGGCAGGATATGCCGACGGTAGAGCAGATCGTGCGGGAAGGGAGAGACAGCTCTCGATATTCTGAACAAGAGATATGCAAGAGGAGAGATTACCGGAGAAGAAGTTGAGAAAATGAAACAAAATATTTCAGGAAAGTAAGTCATAAAAAGGTTATTGCACATTGTATCAGAAAAAATATGTTGCTGCACTCATTATAGTTCTCAGTCTGGCCATCTCATACCTGCATTACTCAACGATGAAAGAAGAACATGCTTTGCATAGCATCTATGCAGAACTTTATTATATCCCTATCCTTTTGGGTGCATTAATATTCGGATTAAAGGGAGCGATCTTAACCTACCTGTTCGTCTCGGTTATCTATCTCCCCATGGTTTTTACGACTTGGACAAACACTCTTCTACTGGACAAGATCCTGCATATTGTTTTTTCCGGAGCAATCGCATTTTTGGCGGGCTTTCTGGTAGATCGTGAAAATAAATTAAGGAAGCAATCGGAAAAAGACCGGTATCTTGCAGGTATCGGCCAGGTCTCCACTGTTATTGTGCATGATCTGAAAAATCCACTTACAGCCATTTTAGGGTTCGCAAAACGTATTAAAGACGGAAAAGGGAACAGCGAAACAGCGGCACAAACTATAATCGAATCAGCTCAGGAAATGCAAAAAATAGTGTATGACGTGCTGGATTTTGCCAAACCGGTTAATCTGACATTTGCAGAAGAAGACATAAGGACCGTTGTTAGCTATGCATGCAATTCATGTATGGCAAAAGCTGAAAGCGTTGGGATAAAATTATCAATTCATTTGCCTGCTGATCCCTTGCATGCGTTCGTGGACAGCTCACATATAGAGCGATCTCTGGTTAATCTTTTGAACAATGCCATTGAAGCCTCAGCAAAGGACGAGGATGTATCAATCAGTTTAATTCATGAAAAAGATAATGCAATTATTACTATCAGGGATAAAGGTATAGGAATGGATAAGAAGACACTCGAAAATCTTTTCACCCCGTTTTATACAAAGAAAAAAACAGGGACCGGTCTTGGTATGTCGATAGCAAAAAAGATCATCGAGGGGCATCATGGGGGAATTCATATTGACAGCCAACCGGATATGGGTACGGAAGTGACGATATCATTGCCTCTTCATGTTACAGCGAGCCTATGATCGTTAACCCCTCATAGTATTTCTTTCCGTGCATTTTACCGGATGAATACAAAAGGCTATTTACACACAGGTCAGATAACCTGTCATGACATTTTCGGTAAACAAAAGATACAACTGGATATGCCATGCATATTGTCTGATGAACAACCATTACCAGCTTATCATAGAAACCCCCGATGGAAATTTATCAAAAGGCGCAAGACAGTTAAACGGAGTCTATACTCAGTCATACAATAATAGACATCATAGAGTAGGACACATATTTCAGGGACGATACAAGGCGATACTGGTAGAGAAGGAAAGCCATTTACTGGAAGTCTGCAGATATGTGGTCTTAAATCCTGTAAGGGCAAAGGCAGTAGGGAGACCTGAAGAATGGCGATGGAGCGGTTATAGAGGAACGTCAGGGATGGAGAAACCGCATCCCTCTCTGACGACATCTTGGGTACTGGGACAATTCAGCACAAGGAAGGGGCAAACGGAGAAGAAATACATAGAGAATTTGTAGAGGCGGGGAAAGGGGAAGAGGCCATCTGGAAGAGAGCGAAGGGGGGGAGCATATTAGGCGGGGACGAATTCATTGAAACATTGATAGGTTATTAAAAGGTCAGAGGGACATAAGAGAGATACCAAAAAGCCAAAGATATATTATATAAACAGACCGGAACTTAAAGAGATATTTTCAGCAGAAGTGGTTAATAAGAAATCTAAAAGAGATGAGAAAATAAAAGACGCAACAGAGATACATGGATACAGCCAAAAGGAAGTTGCTGATTATCTTGGACTTCATTATTCAACAATAAGCAGACTGGTAAATGAAGATAATAAAAATACTTCAAAATGAAAGACTTGACCCCCTTGAATGTGACCCCTTTGGACGGTCCTTCTCTTTTAAACATACAAATATAGATTATTTACAAAATACACCATCCCCCTACCCAAGTAGGATTGTTTTTCTTACTTAAATAATTAATAATAAAATTGAAGGTAGGAGTATTTTATGAAGACTTGTGAAAAGAATAACCCATTGAAAAAAGAAGGTACAGCCCCGTCAGATGAAGAATTCAAGCTCCTTATAAAGGAGTTGTTATATTATAATGAAGCACTGAAATGCAATTTAGACCAAATTGAGCTTATCAGTACATTAGAAAAATCGCAAAAAATCAAATTGTTTTGACGCTTTACTACCTGACTGTTATAATCCTTCTCAGACATGGTAATTTCTCCTTTCTGTCAAAAATTGAGTTCCCAATTCAACTTTAACAGATTGAAATTGCCATGTCTTTTTGCCCCTCTTGCTTATAGTAAGCTGTATTAAACACCATCAGAGTCTGCTATAATCCCGTTTAGTACAAAGGGTATTAGAAAAACTATCTAATCCCTGGTTAAGCAAAAAAGATATAAAAAGTGCACACATGAAACAATTGAAAATCAGCAAAGCCTTCACGTTGATGGAATCGGGGCCGGTTGTCCTTGTTACAACGAATGACGGAAAGAAGGACAACATCATGACGATTTCATGGACAATGGTTTTGGATTTCACACCGGTCTTTGCCATAACCACTGGAGAATGGAATTATTCTTTTACGGCTCTTCGGAAAACAAAGGAGTGCGTTATTTCAATCCCCACGGTTGACATGCTTGATAAAGTCGTTGGAATAGGAACATGCTCCGGTGCCGATACAGACAAATTTGCCAAATTCAAGCTCACTCCCGTAAAAGGTAGAATAGTAAAAGCGCCATTGATAAAAGAATGCCTCGCTAATATCGAGTGTAAAGTCATCGACATCGTCAAAAAACACAACATTGTCGTTCTCGAAGGCGTTGCGGCATACTTTGACACCTCGCGCAAAGAGAAACGAACTGTTCACGCTGTCGGTGACGGTACATTTATCGTGGATGGGCGCAAACTATCCCGAAAGAAAATGATGGCATCCAAAATTCCAAATGGGATTTAACCCATACAGGCCGGAAAAACAATAATGTCTTCCTGTTATCCGCATAAATTTCAACCGGGCTAATTATCAAGAATTTAAAGAATATTTCTTGGTCGTAATCTTGCTATAATAACAACTAAAAATCTTCTTGGGGAGGTAGAAATGCGTATACAAAAATTTGTTTTCGTGGTTGGAATTTTATTGCTTATGGGGTTCTTCATCACAGGAGTTGCTAATGCGGCACCGGACATGAGTGAATGGGTAGGAAAATGGTTCAGTTATACAGTGACCGGGAAAGGGGTTAGGATTCAGATTGATGGTTCAGGTATAACAAAAACTAGTGTCAAGGAAACGGGTTACTTCAAAATTTGGAATTGGGATGGGGAAAATTTCCAAGCCGATAATTATTACATAGATGATGGATGGAAGGCAGAAGCAAAAACACTTCAGTTTATTGCCGGCAATAATCTCACTTTTTTATTTGTAATCCAACATGGCACGGATGATTTTTATCAATTTGCTTGTCTTATGCAGGGGAAAGCAAAGAATGGCTTCTTAACTAGTGCCACAGTAACAACTTATGGTGGATTTACCTTAGACACAGATGATGAAGACAATGATGTTGGTGCTGGGACTATTTCTTTGAAAGCAACAATGATTCCTCACTCTAAAGTAAAAGTGCCCTCAAATATAATCCTGCATTAATAAGGACGAATTTTAGGAGGCAGGGTCAGAAATGTCTCTGCCTTTTTTATTTTCCGTGTTGCTTCATTTCTACTAATAACCATTAATTCGTATTGCTCCTTCAAGAGAAATACTTGTACCAGGTAACCTGTGTTTGAATAATGCTCCGTCTCGCGACATTCATCCTCGAAGCGAGCATTTCTCATCATATTGAACTCCCTGCCAATTCTAACAATCGTGTTATTAAACTGGAAAGAAACGCCCCTGACCAGCGCCTGCTATGTTTGCTTCGATGGGAACCAAATAGATTCAAAGATTTTCGATTTTGCGTATAACTGTGAGAAGGCGATGCCGGACCCTTATCACTAAAAAAGGGTGGGATGCCACTTCTTCCGATCTATTCCTGCCAACTGTTCCGATAGGAGCCTGCACCCTATCCTACAATCTTTAATCCTGTATTTATTCCTTACGCTCTGTGATCCGGAAGATAGTCTTGTATGCTACTGAAGTGAATTTTGCCGGCGTCAGGATGTTGCACATTGATGAGGTAGTTTCGAGATGTTGGTTCTAATGCAGACGGAACTGACAGAACGGCATATTTTGCTGTCTTGAGGCACGATAGCCCAAAAGCTTCTGTCGCGGGAGGATATGGATAGGTTCGCCAGTCTGTGGGAAGATCTTTATCAGCAGGGGCGCAGATAGTGTAGCCGGGAATGTCAGCATGCCCGATCGCCCACTGAAGTTTACTGGCAGTCTGGCGTTTAAAGCGAATGAGAATTTCCAGAAGAGCCAGTGCCCTGCTTTCACTTGTGTAAACTACCGGATAACCTTTCGGCGTCCAACGACCGCCCCAGTAAAAAGCTCCCTTGCCGGACCAAAACTCATGGGCGTACTCTTTTTTGCCTATATGCCAGACTCTGATCAAGCAAGAATACCGTATTCCATACGGTTCAGTACTTCCTCGACAAGAGACGCCCCTGCTGATGTCGTAAGAAGTTCGAGTGGCACGCGGTCTCCCAGGTCAATCTGTGGTGTGCCAAGCCATTCCTTTGCATCCTCATGGGTACCAAGAACCTTAATCGCCAGTGCGAAAATTGATTGAACCCGATAGAGACGGTCACTTTCCACTGGAGTTAATGTTGTGCGCGCCTTGCGCTTTCGCTGAAGGGTCTTTGATGTTATGCCGAGGATCTGAGCAAGATCGTTGTCACCGAGAGAGAGCAACGACTTGAGATTGTCTGCTGTACGAATGGGCATTCCATGTCTTATGAGGGCATGCATCCGATCTTTATCTGCAATTTGAGTGCTCATATCCTTGATCATTGCGGCGGCCTTTGGGACAGCAGGAGTTTTGTTTTTTGTTGTTGCTAATGTCATATATCCCCTCCTTGTAAATACTATATGAGATATTTGTCTGTTAGTAAAGGGATAAATGTCTGTGATGAAAAAGAACCTTTATGTGCCTCTTATCTTTGTCTCAACCTGTGTGCATATCCCGTACAGCATCTGCAGTTCCCATTCGGTCAGGCCTGATCTGCCTATCAGGTGTTTGAGGTTCTTCAGGATCTTCTTCTCAAGGTCTGCGTCTCCCCTCGGAATAAATTCGAGCAGTTTGAGTGTCGATTCTATCTTCTTGTAGAGCGGACCAAGTTCCTCATGATCGACCAGGGCGGGCAGGCTGGTTTTGTATGTCTTCTGGCTCAACTCATATGCAACAAGCATTACACTCTGTGCGAGGTTCAGTGACGGTGTGTCAGGTTCCGATGGTATTGTTATCAAGAGACCGCATTCGTCTATTTCCTCATTTGTCAGACCGTTTCTTTCCCTGCCGAACAAGATTGCAACCTTGTTCTTTTTTGCCGCTGTAACGATTCTCTTTACACTTTCCCTGACAGGGACTATGAGCCCTCTCCTTTTTCCGAGCCTGCGCGTGGCGCCTGCAATAAGGCTCTTATCCTTTATGGCTTCTTCAAAGGTTGCATGGACCGTAGCATGTTTCAGCATGTCATATGCCTGGCACGCGAGCCATCTTGCCTCTTTCCTGTGAAAATGCGCGGGATTTACGAGTTCGAGATTGTTGAACCCCATATTCTTCAATGCCCTCGCAGCAGACCCCATGTTACCGGGGTCCTGAGGCTCCACAAGGATGAAGGATATGTTGTCTTTCCAGGAATTCATCGGCTTCTTTGATAAGTAGAAAAAATGCTATGCCTGGTTGTCTTTCGGGATACGACTGAGAAATGCTTCCAGGTCTGCCTTTAGTCCGTCAATCCCCATGATGATGTGTGATTCACAGAAAACCTGTCCGCCGATTGCTATCTCGGCAGAGCCGTCTTTTTCCAATGTCCCGTGCCAATGTCTGAGAGCGTCCATCCCAAGCAGGATGCAGGACTGACAGCATACCCTCTCTTTTATCGTCACGAGTTTGACCTGAACTCTTTCAAGGTTGTCCGAGTCGTTTAAGTCTTCCTCTGCTTCGCATATCTCGCATCTTTTCATGATCTATATTATCCCGCCTTTCTTTTATCGTTTGAAATTCTATTATAAATGAAAATCGCCACTCCATAAAATATCAAATAGCAAATTATGGAGGCTACGGTGTTCGATCCGGTGCAGGTATCTCAGGGATACAACAGCGACTTAATGGCCATGGCACAATGCGCGAAAAAATTCTATGCTCAGACCCTTACGGGCTGCACACGCCTGAATAGATGAGGCCGGTTGAACCGTCCAGACTTATCGGGTCTCCTTCCCTGAAAGTCGATTGTCCAAGCCTGGCAGAGAATTCATTATTATTATCTTTTTCTATCAATAAATCGGAACAGCCGACAATTGCTGTCAGATGAAACTTTTGCGCCAGAACAGCCGCGTGGGAAGTGGCCCCTCCTGCCGCAGTAATGATTCCGTCTATATCGGACATTAATGATACGTCGTCAGTGCTGGCTTCCCGTCTTAGCAGTATAGCCGGCAGATTCGCCTTCCTCTTCAATTCCCTTATAGCCTCGGTCGATGATGAAAAGGTTGCCACACCGCTCAGTGCGCCGCCGTAGACCCCGACTCCGCGGCCCAGAACATTTGTCTCCATATGACACACATCGTCAAACCTCTTGCTCAGTCCCCTGTGAAATTCCATCCGTCTTGTCTGAAGCACATATATGACCTTGTCTCCGCCGGGTGTCTTGGTATAGGTTGCCTCAACCTCCTGGGGCAGACCCCTCATCGCCTGTTCTATCTTCCGCGCGAGGTCTTCGTGCATCCGGAATAACTGTGGATCAATCTCTTCAAGACTCTGCTGATGCTCCATCGCCTGAACCCGGGCAATAGGCCTGTTGACTGACCTTCCATAAACCAGATCGCTTCCTGTAGCCCGTTCTTTTGTGTCGCCGTAGATCTCCTTTTCGAGCGAAAAAGGTCTTCGGGTAAAAAAGACAGAGGCGCCTGATTCAGGTTCATTGCCATATATCATCTGCATTAACGCCACTGATGTGCCCCAGTGTTCTGAGATTGCCATGGCCTTTCTGAACTGCAGAGACCTTTCAGAGTACCATGACCTGAAAACAGCCTTCACCGATTCTCTGAGCTGCTCATATGCATCCTCAGGGATACTCAATTTCCTCTCTGACAGAGCCAGTTGATAGAGGCGCGTGATTTCCTTCATCTGCTCCCAGTCCAGATCATCCCTGTTTGCCTTTCCATGGACTTTCAGTAAATTATCTACCACTGCGTCAAATACCTGCATATCCATGTCAAAGACTACTGTTCCGTAATGTTCGATGAATCTGCGGTAGGAGTCCCATACAAGCCATGGGTTACCGGTATTCTCAATAAAGGCGGCAATCGTATCCTGATTCATTCCGCAATAGAGTATTGAATTGAGGATGCCGGGCATCGAGACGTATGAGCCGCTCCTGACGGACAAAAATAACGGTTTCTTCGCTGCCCCCGAATACAGACCCGGTCTTTTCTTCTATTCTCTTTACAGCAGATATGAGAACCGATTGGAAATGAGCGCTGTCGGTATACGCCTCATAGTCTTTTGTCCTTGAGGAAGGCAAAACCGCTCCGTGTGGGACCAGCAACCCTTTGTTCAGGAGATAAACCAGGTTTTTCGCTTTGTTGCCCAACAAAGGGGCCAATCTCATTGCGTCGTTGTCCGGGATGCCGTCAAGAGTGAAGAATTCCGCATCAGTCGGAGGTCCATCTGCAAGGTGAAGCAATTCATCTGATTGAGAATTCACCCGGAGTGTGAGGGAATCGACGACAGCGTTCAGGAGGCGGTCGAGCTCAAAAAATCCTGTAATGCCGCTCATAAGACCTCTCATGACAATATCCGCTGCCTTGCGAATAAAAGCATCCTCTTCGGGATCAAGGCCCCTCAGGTATTCAGGCAGATCATCTTTGGGATATATCTTCAGAATCTCCACGACCGATGTGTAAAAAGTCCTGTTAAGGAACTCTACCATCCATGTCAATTCTTTCTGGCATATTCTGAGCACATCGATTACCTGGGAGATGTAAAGGTCGTTTCCCTTTAAGGTCTCTACAGCTTCCTCTATCTGAAAGTTGCCGAGATCATGCAACTGCAGAAGATCATTGAGTCCGCCGATGCAGGAAATCCAGTCCTTTCACGTCAGCGTGAGTAAAATCGGCTGCCCTGTTTTTTATATCTGAAATGATTGTATCAAGCCGTGTCCGAAGCTGTTCTTCGATCCTGAATGTTTCGCAGAGGGCATCAAATTTTGCTTCGTGATATGAACCCATCACCGACGGTATGCCGAATGCTATGTGCCTCTTGAAAAAGAGGGTCTCCTGGGGAAGGGTCTTCTCAGGAGAGATGATAGTCCTTTTCAATAGTTGTAATTTATTCACAGCCCCGGTAACGGACTGAATGACATTCTTCTCTTCCGTGATCCTGAGTAAGAAGCGAATATTTCTTTACGAGTTCACTGTAAATTCTGCACATGAGCAGTATCTTCGACCTGATCTCATCTGACTCTGTAAGGCAGTTCCAGGTCGCGATAAATTTTGTCTTCAGGTATTTCAGGGATTTTTTCGAAGTGAAATCCGGCAGTGTCGAGAAGGCCGAGGGATTCAAAGAGCGGACGCATTGCAGATGAATACCGCTCAAGGAGTCTGACATCCAGAGTTTTCAGCGAATCATCCGGCACTGAGCCGATTAGAATATCTGGATCACCATATATCCATGCCTTCATCACCTTTTCAATGATGCAGATAAGGTTATTGCTCGCGTTGGCGTGGACCTGCTTCCTGAGGAAGTAAAGGACAGGGTCATTGGACCAGGAATCTATCTCCGTTGTATCATCTCTCAGTCTGCCTGTTGCGCCGACTTCGTGGAAATAAACAGGCAGTTTTTTAAGCAGCATGTAATGCAGCAGGAAATTCTCCTGCGACATTCGCAGAGTTCAGATATCCGGTTACCTCCCTCTGAAATATCCGGTCGTCTGAAATGAAAATCCCGCTTATCTGCGATATTGCATATTACCCGCACCAGTGTTTCATTAAAGGCTTTACTGTCGAGCGCTATGATGTCCATGAATTTCGATAATCTTTCCAGATGGAGAGGATTCACCATCTCGGCCCAGGTCTCGTGAGAAAACCCTTTGATTCCCGGAGAAGGTATGAGTATCTGATCCAGGACAGACGTATAGATTTTCATCAGCCTTTGTTCACCTGAGGCAAGGACCGCTGAAGCAGCTTCAGGATGGAGAAATATGTCTGTCTTCAGGGGATCACCCTGGCCCTCTATCCGTGACAATAATGCTTCGCATATATTGAAGCTGCCGAGAGCAATCAGTTTTTTTATCAGTCTGACAGCACTGCCTGTTGCTTTTTTATAGGTATCAGATGATACGGAGCTGAAGATGAAGAGAAGCTGCGTAAAGGCCTCGGTCAAAGGTCCTGCTGAACCTGCCGACATGTTCTTTTCCGCAATATCCGAAAAAAGTGTGATCATGTCCCTGTCTTTAAGGAGCCACGAATCCGCAGAATATAAGGCTTCGAAGACTCTTGAATAATCTTTTCCAGCCAGTGACACAGAGACCCCGGACAGGGTCTCAAGCATCCCGTTTCTTTTGATCATGCTGTAATTGCTCAGCAGGTCGTAATCCCCAGGTGTCACGAAAGGTCTGATTTTCTGCAAAACCTCATCATCAAAAACAGGCGTCCTGTTGACGAGATCGCTCAATGAACCTATAAGGACTGTCAGGGCCTGTCTGATATCCAGTTCGGGAAAACCTTCATGCATTCGCGCAAAGACCTCTGCGACGTGCAGCAGGCCGGCAGATAGGTTGATTGAAGATTCCGTGATGCGGCTCAGCCATTCTCCTGCCGCTTTGAGAAGCTTCTCTTTGTCAGTCTCTTCTTCCATAGGCAGTTCTATCAGGGAGAGTACATTAGACACGGCCTTATTGGACGCCCCGCCATCTATGCGTTCACATGCGTTTACAGACCATCTGACCAGCACCTTGTACCAGACGTAGTAGGCTTCTCTGTCAAACCAGAAAAGGTCTTTGGAAAAACTGTTTATCTTCTCGGAGAACCTCTTGCCAGTCCTGCTTCGGGGACAGAACGTCTGAAACAATCTCTTCGGCTTTTTTCAACAGGCCTGTCTTCCCATACAAAAGACGAGTCAGGTGTGCCGAAGTTGATGTCCTTTATCTCCTCTGACAGTTCAAGTGCAGAGATGAATACATCATCGCTCTTTTCTTTTTTGAGAAGAAAGGTCCCGATATGTCTGCCGTTCTGAACAATGTCGATCTGGAGTTGCGAGGCATTTCGGGCGACTTCAATGTCTGCGCGCAATTCAAAATAGCCGTTCTGCAGATTGCTTCGGGAGAGCTCAATCCCCGCGTGCATCAGAGATGCCTGATACATCCCTTCAGGAATCGAAAGCACCGTCCCCTTGAATACGGTTGAGCTATCTTTCTCCAGGACACAGAAGTCTTTCAGGACCAAAGAGGTGATAGTACCCTTATATGCGGTAGCCATTGTACCGATCAGGAAATCAAGCGTGCATATGGTTTTTTCTTCAGTCATCTGACGAAGTCTCTATAATCAGCAAACGAAAACCACGTCTCATTATCACAGAACAGCAGATGTACAGGAAGAAAAACCTTTCCAATGCAGGATTTGGGAATTGGACACATTCAAATCGTTCCACGTAAAAATGTGTAGGCGTATTGGATATCAGAGCGCCCACAAAGGAGCTGCCGTAAAGTTTTTTCTTCCTATACATCTGCTTCTTTCTTCATCAATGACTCCAGTAATATTTCACGGCAGGCATTTGTAGATGCCGCCAAGGATTAACAGGACAAGCAGCACAGCCGGCACAACGAGGATGAAAAAGCGCTTCGGCAGCATACCCGGGTTCTCAAGCTGTGCTCTGTCGATGCCGTTAAGGCTCAATATATAGGCTTCAGCATTGGAGATCTGCTGCTGCGTCAGGGAATTGCTGTCCCCGAACGCGGGCATGCGAAGCTGAGGGGAAGGGCCTTCAGGCACTGAACCGTGCTGGAGAAATATGTCGATATTACGCGCGAATGTTGCGGGGTCTTTGCTGAAGAGCTCTCTGTCAATAGGATTAAGCGGCGGCACCGTGCCGTCCGCCGAACCCGGGTTCGGAACTTTGTCGGTCCCATGCGGGCCATGACAGGCCTGGCACTCCATCGTAAATAAAAGTGCGCCCCTATCGGCACTGCCTATAATGTCGGCCGCCTGTCCGGGCTGTTTCGCATTAGCTTTTGTGTCCCCTGATGTCATTGCAGGAGAGCTTGCCGGTGCGGATGGAGATTGTACAGGCGCGGCATTTGCGCTCTTGAGGGTCAGAAGATAATCAACAAGGTCATTTACTTCTTTGTCGCTCAACGATGTAAATGAGGGCATAATGCTGTCAGGGAAATGTGCCTTCGGATTCCGGATCTGGGTTGTGAGCCAGTCTCTCGTCCTGCCGCTTAATCCCTCCCGAGAAAGATCAGGCCCGATTGTGCCTCCTGCATTATTTATGCGGTGGCATCCTGAGCAGCCCTGTGATTTAAACAGCTGTTCGTCGCCCTGCGCACCGGAAGCCTGGGAATTAGTCTGCGCAGAGGGTGACGGAGCCACTGCAGCGGCAGGGTTGCTGTAGTACCCGGCAACAGTAAGAGCAACTATAATTCCCGCAAGTGTTATTCCACCTGCCATGGCAACAGGACGCTTCAGAGGATTTCTCTCCGGTCTGCGGTCAACAAACGGGAGCAGTACCAGTAGCAGGATAAGAACTTGGGGAACACCCACAGAGCCGATAGGTTCGAGGCTTCCGGGGAAAAATTTGAGGGCTTCATAGAGAAACAGGAAATTCCATTCGGGTTTTGGAATAAAAGATGAATCAAGAGGGTCTGCCTGGCCGTTAAACGGCTTTGGCAGAAACACGGCCAGGGTGACAAGAGTAAGTACGATAAGTGTGCCGATGAGGGCATCTTTAAAAACCTGTTCAGGCCAGAACCGTCCTTTGATAGCCCGCTGTGCCTCATCCCACGGGCCAACACTCCCAAAACGCCGGAACGCTATGAGATGGGCCAGGATCAATAAGACCAGGGTAACAGGCAGGATGGCGGTATGCACGATGAAAAGCCGTGAGAGAGTGAGTTGCCCCATTTCTTCGCCTCCCCGCATGACCTGTTTTATCATATCCCCGACAACAGGAATGGAACCGGGTATGCTTGTGCCGACTTCAGCCTCCCAGTAGGCCCTCTGGTCCCACGATAACGGACCTCCGGTGAAACTCAACCCCATAACAACAAGCAGAAGGGTCACGCCGAAAAGCCACGTCAGTTCACGGGGACGTTTGTAGGCGCCCCAGATAAAGACGCGGGATATATGCAGCAGCACAAGCACGACCATGGCGTTCGCGCCCCAGAAATGCAGCCCGTTAATGAGCCAGCCGAAAGGTATCTGAGTCCGCAGATAGCTGACGCTGTCATAAGCATGGTCAACGGTCGGCACGTAGAAGAAGAGCTGAAGAATGCCGGTTGCAGCCTGCAAGATGAAAACAGTCAGCAGAGCGCTGCCGAGGGTGTAAGCAACACGGCTCCCGCCGGGTATCTCTTCGTCGAGCGCGAGACGGACAAAGGTTGAGAACGGCCATCTATCATTCAACCAAAGCCGGATGTCCGACAACATGAAAGCCTCCTCCGTGTCTATACAGACACTTTTTCCGGTATCCCTACCTTAAACTGTTCCCATGATATTAACAGCCCGCCATTTTCTATCTTTGCCGGCAATGTATCCAGTGGTCGCGGAGCAGGTCCGCCAAGCACCTTGCCGTCTATCGAAAATACGCTTCCGTGGCACGGGCATTCGAAGTGCTCTGTGCCGGCGTCCCATTTAAAATAGCAGCCGAGATGGGTGCATATCGGTGAAAATACTGTCACCTCATCCGGCGAGTGTTTGACGACCCATACTGAATGAACAGTTGTCTCATGACGGTAGGCATCCTCAGTCCGCGCAAAGAAGTTCATCCGGACAGGCTGTCCAATGGGCAATGAATTTACATCAGCCACCCTGTCCCAGGTCTGCTGTGCAGTCGTGGATCTCGGGGCAATAAGTGCCCTGATAAAGGGTATTCCGAGAAGCACGCTCATGGAGAAGGTCATAACTCCGATAAGAAACTTGAGAAACCTTCGCCTGGCCGTGCTGAATTTATCTGCAGATAAAGGTTGTGATTCTTCCTGCATAATTTTCCTCCCTATTCAGAGTAAGCTTATGAACGCTATATTTCAACACCCTCCCCAACCCCTCCCCTCTAGGGAGGGGCTATTTTACTACCCTCTCCCTAGAGGGGAGAGGGCAAGGGTGAGGGTGTATAAAAATTTCAGGGGCCACTATTTAAAGAGCTTGAAAATCAAGCACCCCTTCACACAAACTTCCTCCCGATTGTCCGCACTATATCTATGAATAACGATGGATACACTCCAAGCCATAACAACAGGAATGTGAGCACAGCGAGAGCTGCCCGGTCCGTGTAAGATATTTTCGCTGAGAAGGCAGCATTCTCTCCTTCAGCAGGCTTCATAAACATGGAGACTATAACCCTCAGATAATAAAACAGGCCTATGGCACTGCTTAATACCAGTATCAGCACGAGCATCCATAGTGCCGAGCCGGTCCCTGCCCGGATTATATAGAACTTTCCGATAAATCCGGCGGTCAGTGGAATTCCTGCCAGTGAAAGCAGCATGGCTGTGAAGACCGCCGCGAGCATGGGCCTTCGCCAGGCGAGCCCCTGATAGTCATTTATCATGTCCGCGTCTCTTTCACTCCCCGATAGAACGGTTACAATACCGAAGGCTCCAAGGGTCGTGACAAAATATGCTGCCAGATAAAAAGTGACAGATGTAAAAGCATATGTCCTGCCTGCGAGAAATGCCACCAGAATATAGCCCATATGTGATATTGAGGAGTAAGCGAGGATTCTCTTGACGTTGTTCTGCATAAGTGCGAGTAGATTGCCTGTCAACATGGAGGCTATCGCAATGCCTGAAAAGATGAGGAACAGCTGATAATGAGTCTGGAGATCCACAAGCGTAAAGTAACGAAGGAGGAATGCAAAAACAGCACCTTTCGACGCGGTGGCAATGAACGCAGAAACAGGGGCAGGCGAACCTTCGTAAACATCGGGCGTCCACATATGAAATGGCACAACCGCCAATTTAAATCCTATTCCCACGAGTATCATGGTTATCCCTGCGAAGAGAAAATTATTCCGGGCAGATGGAAGTCCCGGCAAGATCTGCGAAAATGACATGGTCCCGAGTTCGGAGTAGACCATGGCCATACCAAACAGGAGAAAAGCCGCCGATGTTGAAGCGAGGACCAGATATTTTATGCCTGCTTCAACGTTAAGGATTCCACGGGTATAGGCGATCAAAGCGTAGAGACTTACACTTAATATTTCGAGTCCGAGAAAAAGAGATGCGAAGTGGCTGCTCGCAACGAGCACTGCCGAGCCGAGTATTGCCAGAAGCAGAAGGACGTAGAATTCTTCATGTTCTCCGTCATGTTTTTCCAGATAACCAAAGGAAAGCGCAGCAACGACAAACCCGGCTGCGAGGATCAATCCCGTATAGAAGGCCGAATAGTGATCGATGATCAGAAGTCCTGATATCTCACGGGGAAGGAAGGGATATGACCGGCTGAACGCAGCCATCGACAATGAAATACCGGTGAGTGTCAGGATTGCGGTTAGACTATGGCATCGGTAAAATGCGGTCAAAAGCATAATAATCAGCGCTGTAGCCGCAATTACTATCAGGGGCAGTACAGTGATGATGTCGGCGACTGTCATTGGCTACCCCTGTCTGAAGACCCGGTATCAGACGGCGAATATGTCAGAACTTTCCCGCTGACTAATCCTGTCTGCTTGACCCTGACGATCTTCTGAAGATTATCCAGGGACTGGCCCGCTGTATTGATCAGGGGCTGTGGATATAGGCCCAGCAGCACAAGCATTATCATCATGACCGAGATGACAGCCATCTCCCTCAATGAGAAATCAGGGATTTTCCAGTTTTCTTTATTAACTCCGAAGAAGGTCACATGGACCATCCATAACGAGTACACTGTTGCGAGGACCAGTCCTGCTGTTGCAAAAACAGTCACAGCTATATTTATCTTATAAATTCCGATGAGCACCAGGAACTCAGCGACAAAGTTCCCCAGCCCGGGCAGTCCGAGGGACGCCAGCGCAAAAAAGAGTCCTGCCGCTCCTATGCGCGGGACAGCGGACCACAGACCGCCCATCCGGTTTATGTCCCGGGTCCCGAGGCGCTCCTGCAGAGCTCCCGCGATGATGAAGAGCGCACCTGTGCTGATGCCGTGGCAGACTATCTGCATAACCGCGCCTTGCAGTGCAAGTGTGTTCCACGCAAAGATGCCGAGGATAACAAATCCCATATGGCTGACACTTGTATACGCAACAAGCCTCTTAAGGTCTGTCTGCGCAAAAGCCATTGCAGCTCCGTAGAGAATGCCGACGACGCCAAGGACCATCGCCGCTGGTGCAAAGGAGAGAGATGCATCGGGGAACAGAGGGATTACAAACCGCAGCAATCCGTAAGCCCCTGTTTTCAATAAGAGTCCTGCCAGGATCACGCTCCCGGCAGTAGGCGCCTCAGTGTGTGCGTCGGGCAACCAGGAATGGAAAGGCACAACAGGAAGCTTAACTGCAAAGGCTATGAGGAATCCCAGCATCAGCCACATTCCTTCCGCTGATGAAAGAGAGGTCCCCAGCAATTGCGTGTAATCGAAGGTGTATATGCCTGTGTTCCTTCCGTGAATGAAGAAGAGGCCCAGAATTGCAAAAAGCATAAGTAGTCCGCTGAGCTGAGTGAAGATAAAGAACTTGACCGAAGCATAAAAACGGTTTTCGTGACCCCATATGGCGATCAGAAAATACATGGGCACGAGCATCAATTCCCAGAAGAAATAAAAAAGGAAGAGATCGACGGCCAGGAATACGCCGATTATGCCGGAAAGGACTGCCATGAGAATGAAATGAAAGAACCCTGTCCTCTCCTTAATCTCTGTCCAGGAAGAGATTACCGCTATGACCCCGAGGAAGGACGTGAGAGCAACGAGGATGAGACTGAGGCTGTCCATGGCAAGGTGGAAGGTGATGCCCAATTGCGGAGTCCACACCCGGTTAACTTCA
This sequence comes from uncultured Nitrospiraceae bacterium, assembly GCA_963725545.1. Taxonomy (GTDB): domain Bacteria; phylum Nitrospirota; class Thermodesulfovibrionia; order Thermodesulfovibrionales; family SM23-35; genus DYFC01. The sequence continues at coordinate 77,641 of CAVRZG010000029.1, forward strand.
GCCAGCCATATTCCCTGATCAGGTACTCCGATTGAACCATAATTCATCGCCAGCAACGCTGATACGATCACAAGATCCGCAGTGATGGAGATCAGTGAAATCCATCGTGACAAGTTCCGGTTCCAGATATTTGCAAGCCAGGCCAGTATTCCGCCGGACAAGGGAATGAGAATCAGAAGGGCCAGTATCATAAGGCCTCCACTATTGCAATCATGATAATGGCGCCCATGCCTATGCCGAATGCGTACCAGCGCACCTTGCCCGATTGTGTGAAACTGAGCATGTGATTGGCAGACCGGCTGAGCAGGGCAATACCCTTATATATGAAATCTATGAAATCCTTTTTGTTTAAACGTGCAATCCAGATGAAGGGCTGCACAATGCCTTTGTCGTACAGCAGGTCGAAGTTCCATCCCCTGGACAGGAAACAGTAAATCGCTGTTGAGATGGGGTTGCGCATGATTTTTTCGATATGTCCAATATGCTGGGGGCTGTGGAGAAAGACCCTGTATGCGAATATTATTCCGATGAGAGCAAGAAGGGAAGTGATAAACCGAAGATTTCCTTCCGTGCCGGATACGGGGCCTGATGCCGCTGCCTGGGGTAGCGCTGTGCTGAGAAAGCCTGACAGCACGGGAGAATTCCCCAATCCTTCCGGAAGTTCAATGAACCCTCCTATTAATGACAGTACGGCTAAAATGATCAGCGGGATCGTCATCATAACCCCGGGTTTGCGGACCACGGGAGAGGTCTCATTGCCTGCGAAGGTCAGAAAGACCATCCGGAATGTGTAAATTGCTGTCAGAAAAGCGCCGGTTACTCCCGCGAGAGTCAGCCAGACATTCCCTTTTTCAGAGGTCCAAACCTGCCACAGGATCATATCCTTGCTGTAGAATCCTGCTGTCACCAGGGGCAGAGCAGAGAGAGATGCGGAGCCGATAAGAAATGTCCAGAATGTGACGGGCAGTCGCTTTCGAAGGCCTCCCATTTTGTACATATCATGTTCCTGGTTGAGGCTCAGGATTACTACGCCTGCGCCGAGGAAGAGCAGAGCCTTGAAAAAAGCATGGGTCATGAAATGAAAGACGGCTGCCGACCACGCTCCCACACCGAGTGCGAGGAACATATAACCTATCTGGCTTATTGTTGAATAGGCAAGGACCCGTTTTATGTCTTTCTGGGTCAATGCGCTGAAGGCCGCAATCAGCAGAGTCGCTGCTCCTATGACAGCAACTGCAGACTGGACAACCGGCGCCAAAGAGAAGATCACGTGAGTGCGCGCAATGAGGTAGACGCCTGCGGTCACCATCGTTGCGGCATGAATGAGTGCACTCACCGGTGTGGGGCCTGCCATTGCATCCGGAAGCCATGTCTGCAAAGGAAGCTGCGCGGACTTGCCGAGAGCGCCGCCAAGCAGGAGTGCTGCCGATGCCACGGCAAGGCTTGATCCGACAGGCCATTTATTCTGGGCAACCTGCAGTATCTCCTGTATCTGTAATGTGCCTGTTGCGTAAAAGAGCAGGAAAAGTCCTACAGCCATAGCAGCATCTCCGACGCGGGTAACAATGAATGCCTTCATTGCCGCGCGGCCATTGGCAGGGTCTTTGTACCAGAACCCTATGAGCAGATAACTGCAGAGTCCGACTCCCTCCCATCCAAGGTAGAGGAGAAGAAGGTTGTCCGCCAAAACCAGTGTCAGCATGGAGCCTACAAAAAGGTTCATATAGGCAAAGAACCGGCTGTACCCTTCGTCGTCTCTCATAAACTCTGCAGAATAGAGGTGTATGAGAAAGCTCACGAATGTGATGACCAGCACCATAACCACAGACAATGCGTCGATATATAAGGCGATCTTGGGGGAGAAATCCCCTATGCTGATCCATGTCCATAATGTCTGTGTAAAGGCATGGCCTGAAGGGGGTGAAACAATAAAGTCGTAACTGACAAGAAATGCTATGACTGCTGAAAGACCGACTGAAGTTACGCCGATAAAGGCTGCGCCCCTTGCGGGAAGTCTGCGGCCAAGCAACGCCAATATAATGAAACCTGCAAAGGGAAGGGAAGGTATCAGCCATAACATTTCAAGCATTTCAGCCCCTCATCCTTCCTGCAGCATCGGCATCGATTGTCTTGAATCTGTGGTAAAGCTGGAGCACAAGGGCCAGACCCACAGAGACTTCTGCCGCGGCAACTGCCAGAATAAAAATAAACATCACCTGACCATCAGGCCTGGCCCACCGTGCGCCTGCAACAACAAAAGCCAGACCAGCCGCATTCAGCATGATCTCAATAGACAGGAGGACAAAAATAATATTCCGCCTCACGAGTACCCCCAAAAATCCAAGGCAAAAAAGAACAGCCGCAAGGATAAGTCCATTATCTACGTTGAATGAGTTCACGGTTCTTCTCCTTTGCCCGCCCCGTCTGTTTTGACCCGCCTCCCGATATGATATGCGCCTATGAGGCCCGCCATCAGGAGGAGAGATGCAAGTTCAACACCCAGAGCGTACTGGCTGAAAAGGACGATGCCCAACTGCTTTGGGCTGACCATGACTACGCCTGAGACTTCGCTTTCATGACGAACAAACAGATATATCAATTCCGTGATGAGAACTGCGGACAGAATCCCAGGTCCGATCCATATCTTCAGATTGAGCCATTCCCTTTCCTGCTTAACAGACTGGGGTCCAAGGTTAAGCATCATGATCACGAATACAAAAAGCACCATAATTGCCCCCGCGTATATGATCACTTCAAGGGCGGCGACAAACGGAGCGCCGAGGACAAAGAAGATAACTGCCACGGATAAAAGTGATACGATGAAATAAAGAAGCGCATGCACCACATGCAGCCGCGTTATGACCATGACGGTTGATATAATTGCTATTGCAGCTGATATGTAAAAGACTTCGTTCATGTCTGCCTCAGGCCTATGGCATCAGAGACCGCACGTCAGCCGGCGGTTCTTCACCCTCTGCCTCACCCTTGCCTTTGCCCTTTATCGATAAGCCGGCAACGCGATAAAAATTGTAACCGGGATATTTTCCCTGACCGCTGATCAACAGGTCTTCCTTTTCATAGATCAGGTTCTGCCTTTGATATTCACCCATCTCAAAATCCGGCGTGAGTTGGATAGCATACGTAGGGCAAGCCTCTTCACAGAATCCGCAGAAGATACACCGGGAGAAATTGATCCTGAAAAATTCCGGATACCTCCTGCCGTGTCCATCCTCAGTTGCCTGTAGTGAGATGCAGTCCACAGGACAGGCCGCAGAGCAGAGGTAGCAGGCCACACACCTCTCTTCACCATCCGGGTCCCGTGAAAGAATAATTCGTCCGCGCCATCTTGGCGGCAGAGACAGCTTTTCTTCGGGGTACAAAATAGTCTCCCTTTTGTGAAACATGTGCAAAAAGACTCTCCACATACTCCTTATCAGGCTCAGCATCTTCCTACCTCATGAACTCGTTGCAAGTATTATCCCTCCGGTTATCAGCAGATTCAGTAATGAAAGAGGCAGCAGCACTTTCCATCCATATGTCATAAGCTGATCGTATCTTGGCCGGGGCAGGGATGCCCTGAGCAGGATGAAGAGACATATTAGAAAAAAAGTCTTCAAAAGAAACCATACAATCGGCGGAAGCACCGGACCCATCCAGCCGCCGAAATAGAGTGTAACTATCAGGGCGGAAATCAGGGTAATGCCGAGGTACTCGCCGACAAAGAACATCCCGAATTTCATCCCGGAATACTCCGAATGAAAGCCGGCAACCAGTTCACTCTCCGCTTCAGGCAGGTCGAACGGCATGCGGTGGGTCTCTGCGATGCCCGCGATCAGAAAGATGATCATGCCGAAAAACTGGGGTATGCAGAACCATAGACCCCTTTGAGCCTGGATAATCTCCCGAAGGTCAAAGGAGCCCGCCATGCCGACAACGCCCATGAGGGACAGGCCCATGAATACCTCGTAACTGAGCATCTGTGCAGAAGCCCGGAGGCCTCCGAGCAGAGAATATTTATTGTGTGAGGACCAGCCGGCAAGGGCCACACTATATACACCCATGGAAGACATGGCAAGAAAGAAGAGAAGGCCGATATTGAAGTCGACAACCTGTATGGTGCTGGTAAACGGGATGACGGAGAAGGACAGCAATACAGTCACTATGATTATTGCAGGCGCAATAACATAGACAGACTTATCCGCGAAGGGAGGTATCCAGTCTTCCTTGAAAAAGATCTTGACCATGTCCGCAATAACCTGAAGCAGTCCGAACTTGCCAACCCGGTTTGGCCCAAATCTGTCCTGCCAGACCGCGAGGAGCCTTCTCTCAAGCCAGATAAGTCCTGCAGCGACCGTCATTGCGCCGATGAGTACTCCAAAGAGTATGACCAGATGATAGATGGCCGTGCTCATTTTTTGCCCTCATTCTTCGTTTTGATCTTTGCACTTAAAGGAAGGCTGATACCATTTAATCCCGGCAGACCGACCGGCAGACCTGCTACTCCTGTCGGCAAGGTATCAATGCATTTTACGGGTAGAAAGACCAGCCTGCCATTGAGCATTATCCCGACTTCTTCCCCATCAAGAACCTGAAGGTTTCCCATATCACCAGGATTAAGGGCAATATAGGGCTTTGGCGCGAGTTCGGCGACGCAGGCGGAAAGGACACTCAGTTCCTCTGAGCCGAAGATGTGATACAAAGGGATAACCAGCGTTTCTTCGCCATGAGGCTCGAAGGCTGCAGGTATTTCTTTGAAGTATGTCACGACGGAAACACCTGCAGGCTCTATCAAACGACGTCCCGGATCACCTCCGCGCAGGGAGCCTCCTGTCTCGCTCTGGAATTTGTTAACCGCCTGAACAGAGTTCCAGCCGGGGGACCAGAACCTGGTGATAAGAGACGATGGCGGAATACCTTCGTACCCTTCCATCGAAAAAGAGAGGGGCGAGTCAGGGTCATCAGGCGGCTTTGGTTCGTGCACACTTGTCTGCGCATACATCGCGGTGCGTCCGCTGTACCGATGGGATTGTCGAGGGATCTTCATGCCTGATATACGGAATCCAGCAGGAGGGGAAATCTCTCTGATCGGTCCGAAAACAGGAATCGCATCAGACAAGGCATAAGTGATGTCCTCAAATAATTTCCACTGCGCCGCCTCCGGCTTGTCGGCAATTATTATCAGGTCGAGGAGCCAGCGCCAGCTTTCCTGTACATCCTGCCCGGACTTCATTACCTTGAAAAAACGCTGAGCGCGGCCTTCATTGTTGACAATGGTGCCGTCGGTCTCCGCAAATGTTCCAGTCGGCAGGACGACTCCGGCCTTCGATGTCGTTGATGTCTCCAGACTGTCTATGAGAATAATGTGTCTGCATTTGTCACAGAATTCATCCAGGGAGTCTTTATCGACCCGGCGCGAGAGATCATCTTCAAGGACTATGACTGTATCGAAGTTCTTTTCTCTGACATCCCTGAAGGCAGAATCCAGACTCTTCCCGCCGATAAGGCCGAGCCCTAAAGTATTGCATTCCGGTACAGTGAAACACAGATGAGCGGCCCTTTTGTTTTTGCACAATGCCCACGCGACATTTGCAGCCGCCTGTATCACGGATTCACTGCCACTACCCATCCCTGAAATGATCAATGGACTATCTGCATCCTTTAAAGCCAGTGCTGCTTCTTCTGCAAAGGCTGTTATTTCGTCGGATAGCCCTGACACCTGCGGAGCATCTTGGTCCAATGCGTGAGCAATTGCGTGGCCTAATCTTGAGAGATCAGCAGGCGTGGCGCGATATACAGAGGAAGCTATGTTGTCAAGTTTTGTCCCTGCGGTGGTTGCCATAAATAAAGGCCCTTTCTCATCCTGTATGGCTTCGCAAACGGCATTATGGTGCCATTCAGGTATGCGCAGGCTCTTGCAAATCTTCATTGGCTTCTGTCGTATTGACTGGCGCAGTGCGAGTGCGAGCATCGGAGCTGAATTTGTGACATCTTCTCCCAGCACCAGTATCGCATCGCACTTCTCAACGTCGTGCAATGAAGGAGAACGCGCAGGCCCCTTCTCCATTATCTCTTTGATAAGGGAAATCATCCTGAACTCTTTTTCCGAAATCCCATGATAGAAATGTTCAGGACCGACAAGTGTGCGGAGCGCAAAATTGGCTTCAAGCGAGGCCCTTGGAGAGCCTATCCCTATCACATTTGCACCGAAATAAAGCAAGTGGGAAAGAGCGTCAAGAACTTCCCCCCTGCTGACGGATTTCCTCTCCCCGGCTACTGCCAATACCGGCTGACGAATACGCTGAGTACTGTTCACAAATTCGTATCCATATCTGCCCCGGTCGCAGATGAAGTAACCGTTTACCTCACTGTTGAACCGGTTGAGTATCCTCCTCAGATTGCCGGAGTGTTCTCCGGGTATGGTATTACAGCCGAGACCGCAGTGTATGCAGACAGAGGGGGCTGTCTGCAGGTCCCATTTGCGTGTGATAGTGCCGTTTAAATGTCTTGTCGGTAAATACTCCCGTGGGGCATACCTCCACAAGGTTCCCGCTGAACTCGTTTTCAAGGACCCCGTCTTTGTGACGCCCGAAATAAACGTGATGATGTGATCCGAACACGTTGAAATCATCCCCACCGGCATATTCACAATAAAACCTCACGCACCGGTAGCACTGGATACAGCGGTTCATTTCATGGTTCAGAAAAGGTCCGAGGTACTGATTGAGATGAGTGCGCTTTTTGAAACGGTTTCTCCTGTATGTATGCCCTGTCATGACCGTCATGTCCTGCAGATGGCATTCACCGCCTTCATCGCAGACAGGGCAGTCATGGGGATGGTTGAGCATCAGCCATTCTATAACGCTTCTGCGAAACTTTATCGCCTCAGGGTCATCTATCGATATGCGTGTGCCGTGTGCAGCAGGCGTCATGCAGGACATGACAATGCGACCTCGTTTGTCATTCTCATCCTTGAACTGCTTGACAGCGCACTGTCTGCAGGCCCCGACAGAATGCATGGCAGGATGCCAGCAGAAATACGGCACATTGAAGCCGAGAGAAAGGCAGGCGTCAAGCAGGTTCTGCCCGTCTTTCACTTCATATGGTCTGTCGTCAATATATATCGTTGCCAATCTTTATCTCCACGGGCACATCTGCCCGATGATATGCCGGTCAAAGTCCGTCCTGAAATGCCTCAATGCGCTTTCCAGGGGTTCCATAGCGCCAGGGGCCAATGCGCAGAAGGTCATCCCCGGACCCAATAGCAAGGTCTGCTCCTGCAGGATGTCGAGGTCTTCGGGCTGTCCCTGACCGTTTTCTATCGCTTCCAGGATATTCACTATCCAGGGCAATCCCTCGCGGCAGGGTGTGCACCAGCCGCAGGATTCCCTGGCAAAGAATCTCTGAAGGTTAAGCACCATGCCGACAGGGCAGGTCTGATCATCGAGAACGATCATGGTGCCTGTGCCCATACGGCTCCCGACTTTCTGCAGGGAGTCAAAATCCATCTTTGCATCCAGGTGTTCTTCGATAATAAAATTCGTCGAGGCGCCTCCGGGTATTAGCCCGCGAAACCTGAACCCTTCTCTCATGCCTCCGGCGTGTTCTTCGAGTATCTCCCGCACAGTTGTCCCCATGGGCAGTTCCCATGCTCCCGGTTTCTTGACCCTGCCGCTTACCCCGAATATTTTTGTGCCCCCGTCTTCCGACCTGCTCAGGCCTTTAAACCAGGATGCTCCGTTTAATATGATGTGAGGGACATTGCAGAGCGTCTCCGCATTATTCACAGCAGTGGGTTTGCCCCAAAGGCCGACTGTTGTTGCATAGGGAGGCTTGGCGCGCGGGATAGGACGCTTGCCTTCAAGAGAATTCAGCAAGGCAGTCTCTTCCCCGCATATATAGCGGCCCGCGCTCGTGTGCAGCTTCATATCAAGACTGTACCCTGTGCCGAAAATATCTTTTCCAAGATAGTTCTTCTCATATGCCTCTGCAATCGCTCTTTTGAGCCTTTCAGCGACAAGCCGGTATTCAAGGCGCAGAAAAATATAGGCAACGTCTGCCTGTATGGCGTAGGAGGCTATAATCATTCCTTCAATAAATTGATGAGGGTCTCCTTCGAGGAGAATGCGGTCTTTGAACGTGCCGGGTTCCATCTCATCGCAGTTTGCAATGAGATACCTCGGGTGCGGCGCATCCTTTGGCATCAGGTCCCATTTCATCCCTGTCGGAAAGCCCGCTCCTCCCCGTCCGCGCAGTTTGGAATCTTTCACTATTGCTATCACTTCCTCCGGCGTCATGGTCTTAAGCGCTTTCAGGGCAGCCTGATATCCTCCGGCTTTCTCATACTCCCTGAGATTGAGCGGCTCCTCGCCTGGCCTTATATTCTTTGTAAGTGGTCTTTCCATTAATTCATCTTCTCACTAATACTTTCCAAGTATCTCATCGAGTCTCTCCTCGTCGAGATCTTTATAGACCTCTGTATCAATAATGAGCGCAGGCGCGTGCTCACAAACGCCTATACACGCGACCGGCAACAAAGTGAATTTTCCGTCCGCGCTGGTTTCGCCGGGACCGATGCCCAGTCTCTTCCTGAGATGGCTGAGTATCTTCTCATATCCCATGACCCAGCAACTCACGCTGTCACAGATCAGTATTACATGCCTGCCGACAGGCCTTCTGAAAATAAGGCTGTAGAATGTGGCGATGCCGTCCAACTCATCAGGAGATATCCCGAGAAGTCCGGAGACATCCTTTAATGGCCTCATCCGACACCCATCCACGGTGTTTCTGAACAACCTTCAGCGCGTCGATGCAGGAGCATTGTTTCTGCTCCGCCTTTTGTATTTCATCATTAATTTCCCGAATCTCTTCTTCAGTCAGCATTCTTTCCTCAATCGCAGCAATTGTGTTTTCAGCTTACCATTCCCGGTTCAACGGTCCACGTCAGCCAGCACATAATCAAGGCTCCCCAGAATCGCCAGCAGATCAGGGATCATACTAGCCCCGGCTTATCATCGGCACCATCTGAAGGTGCGCGAAACGATGGTGTGCGGATTCGCACCCTGTATGGCATTGTGCTGCCGTCACTGACCAGATAATAACTGTTAATCCCCTTGGTAGCCTCGATCCCCACCGAGGCCTCGCCGGGCGGGATCACAGGCCCCCAGCTTACACTCAGAAAATGTGAGATGAGGGTCTCAATATCATGCATCGTCCGCTCTTTGCGCGGCGGCGTTGCCAACGGGTGGTCTGACTTGTAAGGACCATCAGGCATATTCCTCAGACACTGCTCAATAATCCGCAGACTCTGCCTCATCTCTTCTATGCGCACAATGCCCCTGTCAAAGCAGTCGCCATGTACTGCTGTCGGAATATCAAATTCAAACTGGTCATATCCCGAGTAAGGTCTTTTCTTGCGGAGGTCCCATTCCATGCCGCATGCCCGCAGACCCGGACCGGTTGCGCCCCATTCAATCGCGTCATCAAGGGTATAGGCCCCGACACCCTGAGTACGGGCCTTGAAGATGCTGTTCCGCAATACAATTTTATCGTAATCAGCAAGACGGGCAGGCAGATAATTAAGGTAGTCCTGCACCAGCCTCTCCCAGCCCTTCGGCAGGTCCTGGGCCACTCCTCCTATGCGGAACCAGCTGGGATGCATACGGCCCCCGCAGATGGCCTCAACAATATCGAATATGCGCTCTCTGTCCGTAAACATATAGAACACCGGCGAAAGCGCCCCGAGGTCCTGTGCAAAAGTCCCGTACCAGACAAGATGACTCGCGATGCGGAAGAACTCCGACATCATGATCCTTATGACCTTTGCCCTGTCAGGCACTTCTATGCCGGCCAGTTTCTCGACGGAGAGAACGTAGGCGAGATTGTTCATGACGCCTCCGAGATAATCGATCCGGTCAGTGTAAGGTATGAAGGAATGCCATGACTGACGTTCCCCCATCTTTTCCGCGCCCCTGTGGTGGTATCCTATGTCGAGGACCGCGTCAACTATCTCTTCACCATCGAGTTCGAGGATGACCCGAAGCAGGCCATGAGTCCCCGGATGCTGTGGCCCAAGATTGAGAAAGAGAAAATCAGTGTCTTCCTTATGGGTTTTCATCCCCCATTCCTCAGGCCTGAACCGGAGAGCTTGTTGTTCTACCTCTTCCTCTTCGTCGGGCAGCTGAAAGGGTTCCATTTCAGTTGCCCGTGCAGGATGGTCTTTCCTCAGGGGATGTCCCTGCCAGAATGGAGGCATTAGAATCCTGCTGAGATGAGGATGGCCGTCAAAGGTAACCCCGAACATGTCCCATATCTCACGCTCGTACCAGTTTGCAGAAGGCCAGATATCGGTTATGCTCTTCAGGGATGGGCGGTCACCTTCCAGCGCGACCTTGATGCGCACGTCTTCATTCCTTCCATAGGAAAGAAGGTGGTAGACAATGCTGGTATCGCAGTCAGGCTGATTCCCACGATTTGTGCGGACACGCTCGTCTATTGCCGTAAGGTCGTACAGCATGCGATAGGGGTCCCTGATATCTTCCTTAAGAAAGCGCAAGACGTCCCGGACTTTCTCGCCGGATACCCATAGAGTCGGCACCTCATCACTGGTTCCCTGCTGTATAAAAGGAGTGTCAGTAAACCTCTCCCGGAGTTCCTGAACTATATTTGGTTCATTATTCATAACATTCTACACTTCATCAGGAGGCCGCAGGTCAGTAGCCTTCCGTCTCTCCTCACGCTTCATATCCCGCATGGACGGCGTGGACATGCGCTCTACACCCTGAGGCCCCATTACCCAGCTCAGAGGCCTTTTCTCCTTCCCAACCGCTTGCTGGAGAAGGAGAAGTCCTTCCATGAATGCCTCGGGACGCGGCGGACATCCTGGTATGTAGATATCCACGGGTAGGAATTTGTCTACACCCTGGACCACGCTGTAAATATCGTACATGCCGCCGGAATTTGCGCATGAACCCATGGAGATGACCCACCTGGGTTCCATCATCTGTTCATAGAGGCGTTTGATTACCGGCGCCATCTTCATAAAAACCGTTCCTGCTATAACCATTACATCAGCCTCGCGGGGCGTGCCCCGGATAACTTCAGATCCGAACCGGGCTATATCGTATTTACTTGTAAGACTCGTCGCCATCTCCACAAAACAGCATGAGAGCCCGAAATTGAAAGGCCAGAGTGAATTCTTTCGTCCCCAGGCCACAAGATCCTGAAGTCGGGACATGATGAAAAGACTCCGGAAGGGGTCCTCCGCGCGATTGCCCTTATCGTCCGGAACGGCAGCGGGGTTACTCGTCCACCATTTCATATGCCGATCTAATACCCCTTTCTATTTTTGCTCATCTTGCGGCTCATGGAGCCCCATTCCAAAGCCCCGAGTCGCCACAAATAAATAAGCATAGCTGCCAGAACGCCGACAAAGACAAGGATTTCAAAATAGCCCGGCCAGCCGAGTTCGCGGACTGCCGCAGACCAGGCAAAGACAAAGATTGACTCCAGATCGAAGATGACGAAAAACATCGCTATCAGATAATACCTGACGTCAAAACGCACCTGGGCCGTGCCTGTTGCCGCGACACCCGACTCATAAGGCTCATCCGTAGACTGCTCCCTGTGACGTTCTCCCAGCACATATGACAACCCTATCATAATCGCTGCCAGGGCAACAGCAGAAACAGCATAAACGAGCAGGGGCCAGAAAGCGGCTGAATGCATGGTCGAATTCATAAGCTCAATTATAGTTAAATTGCAAGAGCAATGCCAGCATGTAACACAACGATATTTATTAATATTTTCGAAAGAATCCGGGCACCTGTTTTGTGATATCATTTGCTTATGGGAAAGCTTGTTGAAGATGTGTCGTTACGAGATAAAAACGATGTCTTCATGGACAGAAGTCAGGCCGGCCATCTTCTTGCCCTCCAACTCTCAAAGTATAAAGGCACGGATTCCATAATCCTGGCAATTCCCTCGGGGGGCGTCCCCGTTGCATCCGAAATAAGAGAGGCACTCGGCCTTCTAATGGATCTAATTATTGTGAGAAAAGTCCAGATACCCGGCAATACTGAGGCCGGCTTCGGCGCGATGGGTTCCGACGGTGTAGTTATCCTGAACGAAGCTCTTTTTGAGCGCCTGGGGTTGACGGAGGAAGAGACAGCTTCACAGATCAGCAAGACGCGGGATGTTATCCGGAAAAGGGAGAGGCTCTTCAGAGCGGGCAGGCCTTTCCCTTCGATAATAAACAGGAATGCTATTATTGTTGATGACGGGCTCGCATCCGGTTATACAATGCTTGCAGCAGTCAACATTGTTAAGAGCAAGAAACCGAAGAAAATCATTATTGCTGTACCCACCGCATCCCGGAATACAGCGGATCTCATCCTGCCCGAGGTCGATGAACTTATATGTCTTAATGTCAGAAGCGGATATCCATTTGCCGTAGCCGATGCATATCAAAACTGGTACGATGTCACTGACGAAGAGGTCCTGGAGATCTTGAAGAAAGATGGGAAGACTTAGCGTTCAAAAAGAGAAGGTCCGGGATAAACATCGGTTGAAAAGGAAAAGGATACTGAATAAATACACTGATCAGCGTTATCTAAATAAAGATTGTCCAACAGCCTGCTGACATCAGAGGGAAAAAGAAGAGGAGAGGCCCTAAAAAAGGCCTCCCCTCTTCTGAAAAATGTCACAGGCAAAGAACTTATTGGCCTCGTGGTGCTTCAGGAGCAGGCGCTCCCTGCGTTCCCTGATCGCCCCGTGTTCCCTGATCGCCCTGTGTTCCCTGTGTTCCCTGAGATCCCTGAGATCCCGGTGCTCCTGGTGTTCCCTGAGATCCCGGTGCTCCCTGATCTCCCTGTGTTCCAGGCGTTCCAGGCGCTCCAGGCGGTCCCGGCGTAGGCGCCTGCTGGCAACCAACAGCGAGTACCAGCGAAAGAACCACTATCATTGTAAGCAGTACAACCAAACATTTCTTCATCATACTGATCACCTCCTTTCATTATTGAAATCGAAATTTAATGATTATAAAAAATATTCATAACGAGCAAGCTGAAGGGCGTGAGGCCACAAACCTTCTTAGTCGAAAATCAAAAATTGCTGTCACCGCGTCCCTCGTAGGCAAATTATTCTTAGCTTCTCACTTGTATCTAGTAGATAAGCTTTACCCCGCCAATTGTAATTTTATCGCTGGCACTTCCCAAAACCATTTTTAATGATAGCGTCGTTGTACCACCAACCTTTGGCTTGCGCTTTGCCGTCTTGCTGGCATAACATGTCGCAGTGGTTGAGGTAAGGTCCGTCGCATCATCGTGTATGACGGTCGAGAAATCCGGAGTGGTCATCGTCGATAATCTGACCTGAGAAATATAAGTAGAACCGGGAGAGGCCGTTATTACTTCATAGCAGACCTCTACTCCCTTTATTGCCTTATTGGCCTGAGTTGTAAGACCGAGAACTACCCACTTATTATCACCTTCCGCTACCGGCTCGCTACCTGTAACCTCTATCGCATCACCATACGGCGCAACTCCTAATACAGATGAACGTGCCCCTGTCGGATCCTCGGGAATCGCCGTTAAAGGACTGAACCAAATGCTTTCAGCTTGCGCATAACCCGTAATAAAAAACAGCGTGAAAACCAAAATTAACGCCTTTATCTTATTCACAGCACACCTCCTATGTCTATTTAGTCTTCAGCAGATTTTTTCTAACAACGGCTTAGCGCTGCTATTTTCTATACCTCCTTTCTTAAGAGAAATTAGGGAGAGCTAGTACTTGGTGATTCACTTTTCATTTATTGATGCATTAGTTGTGCCAAGACCTGTGTTGAAAGAAAGGATTCTCTAAGACTTTAAAAACATTGAAATTTCAGCAAAAGCTACGATGAGGGAATGATACTTTAAAAGGTGCAGACTTCCGATATATCAGGAGTGTCCTGATATATCAGGCATTCTTCTTACTTCTTTGGCTATCCAGCTTTTTCATCATCGATTCACGCATCTTTGGATTAACGCCTAAAAACTCTGTTGCACCGGCCGGTGGTGATGATCATCGCCCGCTCGGTGTGAAGATTTCTACAGTCTGCTGAATATTGGGTCTTCCATTTCTTCTCAATGATCTATTTGTCCAGCTATGGAATTTTTAAAACTGTTTAAGAATTGCTCAGTGCAGGCCTCTCAGACGTTAAGGCGCGATATTGCAAACAGGAACTGGTATAATTGAGGAGAGTGCAATTGGAAATAATTACTTTGGATGATTTATGCCAGGGAAGAAAACTGAAGTTACACTGGTAACAGTTCATATTGCTCTAATGCCATTCTTTCTTATAATAACAGATAAAAGGGCACGAAATGAATGAATTAGGGGATCTGAAAAATCGTCTTGAGATTACGTCGAGGATACTCCTTAGGTGCTTCATCTTGAATTTTGCGTTGATTCTGTTCTGGTTCTTTTTATTTTTGATTGGCAACGGTCAGTGGGGATATGAGATCCATTCAAAGATTTTCGATATCACCAGGCATGAATTTGTATTGATCAATTATTGCGGAATGGCCTTTGTAAAACTGTGCAATATTATCTTCTTTCTTTTTCCCTACGTTGCAATCAGGCTGGTGCTGAAGTACAATTTTATACAATAAGGAAACTGAGCTGGTCATTTCCTCAGAGTGCCGGCAAAGAGCGCTTAACTCCTTCCTGAAATAAACCTGCCTTGAACCTGATATAATTTTGTGCAGAGTACAACTATGATTGAACAGATGAGGTCAAAGAAAAAGTATTAAAATGAAAATAATACTACTAATTATATTAGGTCTCAATTTGATTCTCTAATGCTTATGTTATGGTCAAAGTAATCCTGATGCCTGCGATGTTCTTGTGCCTTCGGGCCTCAAGAAGGCACTTCAAACAAAATATGGATTCCCGATGACTACCTCGGGAATGACAATAAGGGGTCTTTAAACAACTTCAGTGTAAAGCTATTTATTTCGCACTGCACTATCAAAAATAGTGTTGTTTAAAATAGCATGGTGCTACAATGGGTAAACGCGATGAAGAAGAATGAAACGATAGATGACATTAAGACAGAAGTTCTCGAATATACCGATGACAGTGGGGCTGAATACTTTATTGAACACTTTGAAACTACCCTGCAGATATCGGAAATTGATTCTTCTAAAAAATACAAAATAGGTTGTGAGCCATGTAAAAAGTATGGAAAGAACCTGGCATGTCCTCCCTACAGCCCGACTCTTTTGGAATACATAAAAGATTGCAGGACAGCTAAAGTAATCTGCTATAGAATTCCTCTCGAACAATTCCCTGAAATCATAACGGAAGAAAGATACGATGCTGCCTTCAGAAAAGTGCGTGGATTGCTTATGGATGAACTTCTGCGATATCGCAAGAAGGGTCATCTTGTGGCCGGGTCCGGGACCTGCCTTGCCTGTGAACAATGTGCGATTGAATTAGGGAAAAATAAGTGTAAGTATCCCTCCAAAAGAATTTATAGCCTTGAGTCTTTGGGGGTCAATGTAGTCTCTTTGACGGAAAGAGCATTCGGGTTTAAGCTTGAATGGAGCGGGTGTGACAGCGCTGCAGATTTTGTATCGGCTGTAGGGGCTGTTTTTTATAAGTAGCTGTAAAAATTCAATCGCCTTCTTCCGAAGAGATCTTGCTCATTTATATGAAGTGACTACCGGCAACCTCAATAAAGCTGTTCTCAGGAATATCGACAGATTCCCCGAAGATTTCATGTTTCAATTGACCAATGAGGAATTCAAAAACTTGAAGTTCCATTTTGGAATATTAAGGTGAAGCGGTACTCTTAAGTTATTAAACGTGCACACAAGCAAGTTACCATCGCAAAAGTGTCTTTCAGGGAGCAATACAAGGGACGTTCTTGACTAATTGAACAACATGGATTATTTGTTTGCAAATATATATGGGGCTAATAATAGAATAGTGTGTAAAGCGCGTCAGGATTCACCTGTGAAGGAAAGGCAGGGACGGTGATGAATTAGTTGAATTATTGATTGCATGTTCCAAACTAAGTCGACCAGCCATTGCCCGGAAAGCATCGAGAATGCCTAAAGTTTTTCTTCTAAAAGGGCGGCAAATAATGATATAACGTCCAACCTATTTCTGTTGAATAGGTAATAAGTGGATTCTGCACTGATGCTCTTTCTCCGCCGATAGTCATTTACTGCTTTCCTCTTTTATAACTTTTGTGAGCTCTTTTTTAAGTTTCGGGAGGGATTTTTTTGCCGTATTCCATGTAGTATTAAGTTTTACACCGAAATATTCATGAACCACGATATTCCTCATGGCTTTCATTTTCTTCCATGGAATCTCAGGATATTTATCATGCATTTCGGGAGGGATATACGTTGATGCCTCTCCAATAATTATAAAATTCCGAACGACAGCGTCTATTATCATTTGGTTATTTGAAAAGTCCTTGAACGTAATATCCGCTGTATATTTTTCTATCTTTTCGATCGAGTCGAGAATATCATTCAGGAAAAGCTTGACGTCCCTTTCAGACATAAACAACCTCTTTTAGGATTTTGTCTTTTATATAAGGTTTCAGCGCATCAGGGGTAACCAGATCAACTCTTCTGTTGAACAATTCTTCCAGATAATACTGCAATTCCAAGAACTCAAAGAAGTCCACGGATTTCCGAAATTCAACTAAGATATCAATGTCACTCCGCTCATATGCTTCCCCTGTCACTGTTGAGCCAAAAACCCCTATTTTTTTAACGCTGAATTTCTTTTTTATTTGTTCTTCATGTTTTTTTAGTATTTCAACTGGATTGATGTCACTCTTTACTTCTATCTCAACCTCTGAGGTCAAGACTCTGCTTTCCGGCAGTCTATCACTCTTAACAAGCAGCTTATAGGCTTTCCGAATATTTCTTTTAAGTTCTTCAAGCGATTTGCCTTCCCCAAAAACTGTAGGGACTTCCTTGATCTTGCCCACATAATGTCCAGCATCAATCCAATATTCGAGCGTGAATTGCTTTTTCATAAGTTCCTCGCCTCCCCTATATCTGAAGGTCTTTCACCCTTATTCTACCTGTCCTCAACAATGAAAGCAAAGGTTGGAAAAAGGATTCTGGACATCAAGTTCTTTAAGGAGTTTTCTGGTGCAGTGGATGATTCTCATAGACCTCTTGTGTCAATGGTTTTTGACGGGATATTTATAAGCCTTCGTGTTTGCTTGCAGATATGATGACTAGGGGCAATCTCCTCAGCCGTGCCGTGGAGTGCGTTTATTGCTGTTTTTTGCCAACCTCTGAATGACTCTACAAAAAAACTTCTTCGATTTCCTCTTAGCCCTTTCCTTCGGTTCAACCCCAAACCTTTGGTCATTCATCCTAACCGCCTCAACAATATCAGAAGCTACAGTTTCAAAATCCTCTGTTGCTTCAGGCAAGTAAAGCCATTTCTTCAGGACAGAGTGTTGAACAACATCGCTGAACTCTTTCACAATAGCATCATGGAACTGATGTTCAGTCGGGATCAGCAAGCCATCCCAGGGTTCCTCTCCTGATGCAAGAACGAGCGTAAGCCTTCCATGAAGGAAAATCGCAAGGCATCCAAACATGGGTTTTTCCAAATAGCTCGGTTCTTCCATGAGGGATTCAACAACCCATAAGAGGGGATGTTGTTTCTTTATCTTTTTACTCGATGAGGGCATATTTGAAATTA
>CAVRZG010000030.1:0-138281 GCA_963725545.1 uncultured Nitrospiraceae bacterium
TGCCTTGTCTATCCTTCGCGTTCGGCGTCCCGGCGCATTGATTAGCAATTACTTGCCCAATTACGTTTTTGTTTGTTTTTGTGCCTCTATGCCTCTATGCCTCTATGCCTTTGTTTGTCTGCGTACTGTCCACAGCGCGGAGCGCCAGGACATACGCCGGGACGCCGAACGCCGGGCATGAGGCGACGGGCCACAAACGATGGACTGAAAAATGCGCCAGGCTTATTCCCGGTCGCCTCGATGCCGTTGTTAGCCATTTTTCTTAGTTTTTTTCCTGAAGTTTCTGAATAAGAATTGGCGCGAGAAGCCAACCACAAATAATTAAGACAGCCAAGAATATTGAGAATTGTCCATAACTAACTGCTTGGGTACCAGTGTAAAACGAACAAATCGTATCACTATTTCTTTCCTCTGGATTCCTTGAATGCCGAATATAATCAAATTTATTGAAAACAGCGCGAAGATTGCCTTGAGGAAAGAAAGGGCGCGTTGAAGTTTGCCTGTATGATAATAAAGTGATATCAAGTCTCCCAAAAGAGCCTGAAAGAATGATGTTTGCTATTTGAAGTGTGGAAGGGAAAAAGAAAGGGCTATCGTTTTCATAGTTTGTTATTCCACACAAATAAAAAGCTGCGCCTCCAAAGGCAATGGCACCCAACAATAGCCACGCTATTTTTGAGAGGAAGTTTCATATTCTCTATCTTTCTGTTTCGAGTTAACGTCGTTCATATTTTCTTAGTAAGCGTTCATATGGTCGTGTTACTATTGTGATTCAAATTGACGGCTAACATTTATTTTTAAGCATATTCTATAGTTTCAAGCATTATATAGGGATACATAATGCTTGTCAAGCTGGTGCATTATATCTTATGCTTACTATTTTATTGATATATAGAAAACTATCCTACAAAATAGCTTTATTTTAATCATTATGTATAATATATTTAAATCTTATGCTTGATAATTACAAGAGCTATCTTCTGCAGAAAGGGACCGTCAAGGCAAATTATGTCCCTTATTATCTTACGTGGGTGGGGGACTGTTATTCCTTTCTGAAATTATTTGACTTCAACTGAGGCTTGCGGATTGAAGGGGTTGGTCCTTACAGCGAGGGAGAATAAGTAGGGGTAGTCGTTCTTCAAATGTTTCATATAAGACAGCCACTCTGATATCAGCAGGACATATGCTCTTCTGATGTCACCTGAAAGATGATTCAGGTCCGAGTCAGGCAGTTGCCCTGTATCCTTTCTGTGATTCAGTTCTTCCGCAAAATGGAACACGGCCCAGAGTAGGTCTGTAAAGGTCTCGTGTTCGAGAAGGTTGGGGTTTTCCAGCAGGCCCAGCAGGAAAACTCTCTTCCCAATAAGAAAATCCTTCACCTCCGAAAGATCTCCATTCCTGCTGTCTATCGCGTATTCATAACCCTGCAATGACTTTGCCGCGGAGGAAAATTCACTGCCGGACCATTCCATAGTTACAACGAGCATTTCTCTTGTTCGCTCATAATGCGTATCAAAAGAGGATAACAACCTGATAAGCTCTGCACCCACATCACTGAAAAGGCGCCGATGACCATATTCATCTTTTTCAGCAGGGCGCGTTTCTCTCTTATTCTTAGCACCTGATCAATGATAACGGTTACCATCAGGACCGAAATGGGAACAAAGGCAAGGTCTTGTAATAGGTAGAAGAAGGTGTCCCTTGGTGCTTTGAATATCTGAATTTGCAGGATGTAAATGAAAGCAGACAGCCCTATCAGGGATATGCCGAAAATAATCTGCCAGCGGGATGGTTTCACCGGTATACCGAATGGTCTGTAAATGTCATTTTTTTATAGGAGCAAGTCGGAAACCTGCTCCTTAATATTCTTTCTTATTGGTTACAGTCCCGCCATCTCTCTATTGATCTCTTTTTTAATAACAACCGGTTTAATCGTCTTTCTTACAAGCTCTGCCGTATTTACGACTTTTAATTTTTCGAACAACAGAGAGAATTTCGCGTCAAGCTCTTTCATGATAGGTCCTTTGACATCTGAAGGAAGGTCCCACCATTTCTTCTTGAGCGCACCAAGACCTTTTTTTCTCGTGCTGTAGATAAACTGCTCTTCTGTCTGGCCTTCCTTCTTCTCCTTTGCATATTCCTGTTTGATAAAATTATAGACTTCTTCCCTGAATTCCAGAGGCAGGGCTTTGCTGTCATACATGATATTCTGGAATCCCGTGGCTAGATGGACTTCCGAAGTCCCTGTCTCAGGGAACATATGAAACGCTTCTTCGGGAAGTGTAGATGCGCCGTGCTGAACAGCGCCCGACAGTCCGTATTCTTTTCGAGCGAGGTCCGACAATATTCTGAGAGTCTCAAAATCAATCTTGACCTGTGCAAGCGAGCCATCGGGAAGGACAACGCCGCCGTGGCTGGTTCCGGTCTGAACGCTGAGTTTGCTGAGACCTTTCTTCCCTTTAAAGGTCTCCCTGAAACCGTCCAGATATGCCCTTAATTCATCGGGGCTGCTGTTCTTCTTGCCGATCTCTCCTATCTCGCCGCCGATGGAGACTTCTATGCCGGCAGGCTGTATCTCTCGTATATAAGCTGCAAGTTCAGCGGTCTTCTCGAAATTCGGCCTCTGCTGCTCCTTGAGGGTCTCTTTGTCCAGGTCGACAAGGGTTGAAGAATCAATGTCGATGTTGTAGAACTCGGCTTCAATCGCCTCCTTGATAAGCCCTCTCACATAATCTGTTTCCAGCTTGGGATCTCCCAGATAATGCTTTCTTACCAGCTGGAAATGGTCCCCTTGTATAAAAACCGGACCCTTGTATCCTTCTTTCACCGCAGCGGCAAGCACAACAGCAGAGTACTCAAGAGGGCGTTGTTTTGTGTAGCCGATCTCCGAGCGGGCGATCTCAAGGATAAACGGTCCCACATTCATCTCTATAACCTTTCTGAAAATGACCCTCGCAGTATCATATGTGAGACCCCTGATATTCATCGCAGGGACAGTGCAACCGGGATAGGCCCTCCCCATCTCTTCATAAAGGGACTGAATAGACGCCGGCACAGCGCCTGCTGCCTTGGCAGCTTCCTTTATTAACATAAGCATGGCAGTTTTCCTGTCTCCTTCGGAAAACACGGCCTCATAAATGAGACTGTCCATCACATTCCTGAGTCCGGCCAGATCTTTTATTTCCACTCCATCTTTGCCGACAGCGATAATATTCTTCAAATCCATGGTGTCCTCCCTTTGGGAATATTTATATATTTATACTTGTTCTGCAATATACATCCCATTTTAGCAGATTTTCCAGGAGATTCTATTCTTTCTTTATATCAAAACCTATAGAGAACTGGGGATATGTCTCAATTTCTGAAACAAAATCACGGGCAACCTTGATGAGACCGAAGACGAAGCGGAGGTCACAGTTCTGAATTTTGCAATTAACATTGAAGTCAGATAAAGGTTTGAACAGAAGCTTAGGTAGTTTTTTGATTTAGAAATTGAGGCATATCCCCCTCCACTGATATTCTGGACAGCAATGTTTGACAGTGAAAATTCTTACCTTTTATTATTTACGAAACCAAAGGGTTATATGATTTTGAGTCTCGGGCTGCTTGCACTGAGGATTTTTCCGGCGAGTTCCATATCTTCCCGTATCTGTTTTTCCAGGGTCACTGCATCCGGGAATGTGCGTTCATTTCTTATCCTGTCTATGAAGAATATCCTGAGGGTCTGACCGAGCAGGTCGCCGGAAAAATCAAAGAGATGCACTTCATAACTGACATCGGCGTCGCCGAAGGTCGGGTTCTTTCCGATATTGGCAACGCCGTTCAGGATGGCCCCTTTATACCCGGCTTTGACAGCGTACACACCTTCTTTGGGAGAAATCTCAACGGGAGTGGTGATGTTGGCTGTCGGAATATTCAGGATACTCTTCCCCCTGCCTTTCCCTTTTATGACAGTGCCTTCTATTGAATAGGCCCTCCCGAGGAATTTGGAAACCTCATGGACCTGACCTTTTGAGAGCAGACTTCTAATGCTGCTGCTGCTGACGATATTGTCCTGCAGTTGAACATCAGGCACCGGAGTTACATGAAATCCAAGTTCTTTGCCCCTTTTTCTGAGGAGTTCAATTGTGCCTTTTTTGTTTTTTCCAAAGGCATAGTTTGCGCCGACAATGATTTCTTTTACATGAAGCTTTTTTGAAAGGACGTCCTGAATGAATTCATCCGGCGGCATGCCGGCGAATTCCTTTGTGAAAGTGATCAGAAGCAGGACATCAATGCCCATGGCCTCAATCAGCCGGGCCTTCTCCTCAGCAGTAGTGAGAAGCTTGATGTTCTTCTCCGGAGCCAGGACTTTTATGGGATGTGGTTCAAAAGTCATGAGCATGGATGTGCCATTGAGTTCATCTGCCTTTCTGACAACCTTATTGAGGATTTTCTGGTGTCCGAGATGCACACCGTCGTAGTTGCCGATTGTCAGGACAGTGTTTGGATAACTCCTGGTGATGCTCTCAAGACCTCTGACTATTTTCATTCCTTACCTCTTTCAACAGTCTCCGATATATGCTTTCAACCTGAGCTTGAGTCTCTTCAAGGCTGCCGCTGTTATCTATTGTAAAATCAGACCGTCCGATCTTTTCCTTTACAGGCAATTGCGCTTTCAGCCTTTGCATTGCTTCATGCCTCACAATGCCTTTCTTCCCGAGACGGTCTATGGCTTTTTCCACTTCTGTGTAAACGGTAATTGTCCTGTCAACCCTGCCTTCGTAGCCTTTCTCAAAGAGCAGCGGTATTTCAACTATGATGATCTCTTCTTCCCTCCGGTCGATGATTGAGTATACTCTTTCAAAGACAAGAGGATGAAGCATATTCTCAAGATAGGCCCTTCGAGTATCATCTGCAAAGATTATGTGGGCGATCTTTTTTTTACTCAGGCCGCCGTCGGGATTAAACGCCTCCGGTCCGAACATCTCTCTTATCTTCCCGATGACCTCATCATCTTCAAGCAGAGATCCGACGATCTCATCGGCATCGATAGCGTATGCTCCAAGCCGCCGGAACATCGGAAGCACAGAACTCTTCCCCATGCCGTAATTTCCAGTCACAGCGACCACAAGCATAGCCAATATTATACAACAAGTTCCGAACGTTATTTCCCCCGGCCATCGATCACGCAGGCAAACAGGATTTCCTGGAAAATAAATTAAAGAGAATTGCCGGATTGTGATAAAATATACTTTAGAATTTTTGTGGCGAGCCGCTCGAACCCAAAGTTCTAAGAAAATTTTTTTCTCGGGGAGCAGTTGTCTTAAACAGGGCCATGATAAAAGTCATTATTGCAGATGATGATAAGAACCTCAGAAAAGTTCTTTTGAATGAACTTTATGAGGAAGGGTTCAGCGTCACAGAGACTGATGACGGAGTAAAGACGATTGAACTCCTCGAAAAGAACGAATATGATGTTCTGCTGCTCGATCTGAACATGCCGGGCCTGGGAGGCCTGGAAGTCCTGGAAAAGATCAAAGAACTTGAAATACCTTCCGAAGTGATCATACTGACTGCGCATGCGACAGTGTCTACTGCAGTGGAAGCTATGAAGATGGGAGCATACGATTATCTCACGAAGCCTTTTCAGATTGAGGAACTGAAGACTATTATTGAAAAGGCATATGAGAAAAAACAGCTTCTCAAGGAGAATCTCCTCCTGAAATCACAGATCAGGCGCCAGTCAGAGGCAAAAGATATCATTACCAGGAGTCCATGCATGGTCTCGGTGCTCGAAACAGTCAGGAAGATCGCCGTTTCCAGCCTGCCTATACTCATCTACGGAGAAAGCGGCGTCGGGAAGGAACTGATAGCCAAGAACATCCATAATTCTTCAGACAGGGCTGAAGGCCCTTTTATCCCGATCAACTGCGGGGCCATCCCTGAGACAATGCTTGAAACGGAATTGTTCGGGCATGAGAAGGGGTCCTTTACCGGAGCATATGCCAAGAAGTTGGGCTTGCTGGAAATCGCGAATAACGGAACACTTTTTCTGGATGAGATTTCCGAACTCTCGCAGAGGCTGCAGGGAAAACTCCTCAGGGTGATTGAAACAGAGAGTTTCTTCAGGGTCGGCGGACTGAGAGAGATCAAGGTCGACGTGCGCTTTGTCGCTGCAACCAACAGGGATATTAAGAAGGATGTGGAGACCGGGCGCGTTCAGGCCTGACTTGTATTATCGCATCGGAGCTTTGACCCTTCGCATCCCCCCGTTAAGGGAGAGAAGAGAGGACATACCTCTGCTGGTTGATCACATCATTCAGCGCAAGCCTGAATTTAAGCACAAAAAGTTGAGCAGTAAGGCCATGGAAATTCTGACGAATTATGCATGGCCGGGGAATGTGAGAGAACTCCAGAATGTAATATACCGGGCGTTGTTCCTGTCATCCGGCAGCACTATTGAACCCCATGACCTTTCCCCTGATCTTACGTCGGGTCTGACGGTTTCAGGCAGGAGGTTGGAAGATATTGAGAAAGACCATATCCTGAAAGTTTTCCGGGAAGTAAACGGCCAAAAAAGGAAAGCAGCGGAGATTCTGGGTGTCGACCCCAAGACACTATACAGAAAACTGCACAGATATGGAATTGATGACTGACAAATCCCTGAAAATACTCCTTATTGAAGACAACCCCGCAGACGCTGTCCTTGTAAAAGAAATGCTTGCCGAAACCAGATCGTTTGACTCTGAATTGACACATGTCGACAGGTTTGAGAAATGCTGCGCGCTGCCTGACAGAGAGCAAGTCGACATCGTCCTTCTGGACCTCACGCTCCCTGATGTACAAGGTCTTGAAACCGTTGTAAAAACATGCGATATCATGGCCGGCAAACCTATTGTTGTCATGAGCGGCATAGAGGACGAAGAACTGGCGATCAAAGCCTTGCAGGAAGGGGCGCAGGACTATCTTGTCAAAGGGCATGTGGATAGTGATCTGCTTGCCCGCTCCATACGGTATGCCATGGAGCGTAAACTGTCCGAGGACGCTCTGTGGAAGGCTTACACGGAGTTGGAGACGAGGGTACAGGAAAGGACCGCAGAACTTGTTGAGGCCAATCAGGTTATCAGGGAAAGTGAAAAAAAGTATAGGATGCTGGTTGAACAGGCTTCCGACGGCATATTTATCCTGGACCGAAGACGCGAACATAAGAGATATCAATTCTACCGCCTGCAAAATGCTCGGATTTCTGCCTGAGGAGCTTCTTCAACTGAATATCCAGGATATTATCCCTGACGAAGACCTCAGTGAAGTTCCCCTGAGGCACAAGGAGGTGCTTGCAGGGGAGAAGGTGGTTATCGAGAGGAGGTTCCGCCGCAAGAACGGGACCCTCATAAGTGTTGAAGTGAGCGCTGCCAGTCTCGAGGATGGAAGACTGCAGACTATTGTCAGGGACCTTACCGAGAGAAAAAAAGCAGAGGAGGCCATCAGAAGAAGCGAGGCAAGTCTTGCCGAGGCCCAGAGGATCGCGCACATCGGGAACTGGGATTGGGATATACAGAACAACGAGCTTTACTGGTCCGATGAAATTTATCGCATTCTGGGTTTAGACCCAAAAAACTTCATGGCGGACTACGGGGCGTTCCTGAGTTTTGTTCACCCCGAAGACAGAGAACTCGTAAAAAGAGTTGTGAATGAGGCATTGTACGGCAGGCCTTACAGTATTGACCATCGCATAGTTCTGCCTGACGGCACCGTACGTCTTGTACATGAAGAGGCCGAGGTTACATTCGGCGAGAGTGGTGAACCCGTCAGGATGATCGGCACCATCCAGGATATCACCGGGAAGAAAGAACGGGAGATCCAGCTTATCATGAGCGAGAGGCTTGCAGCGCTTGGACAGATATCTTCAGGCATTGCCCACGAGATCAACAATCCCCTTGCTGCGATTGCGGCATGCGCAGAGGGTCTTCTCAACAGAATAAAAAAGGGGCGCTTTGAAAAGGAAATCTTCCGGAACTACCTGGATATAATTACCCAGGAGGTGAGCAGGTGCAAAGGCATTACAACGAGCATGCTGTCTTTTGTCAGGGAAACAGCTTATCAGAAAAAAGATATAGATATTAACTATGTTCTCGACAAGACCATGGAACTGATCGGGTTTCAGGGGAGATTAAAGAACGTTTCCGTCCGAAAGAAATACGACGGGCCGTTGATCGCATATGGAAGCGAAGGAGAGTTGCGGCAGGTTTTTCTTGCTGTTGTCCTGAACGCGCTCGACGCCATGGAGAATAAGGGCGCGCTTACCCTTGAAACCGGTATATACAATCCCAAACGCTGAAGGAGAGACAGGAGGCAGATCAGTATTTGTTGAAATCAGTGATACAGGCGCGGGTGTGCCGGCTGAATATGCCGGGAGGATATTTGATTCTTTCTTCACAACCAAATCGGAAAAGGGCGGCATAGGACTCGGCCTTTCCATTGCGAATAAAATTATCAAAGACCATAATGGTTCCATCCTTGTAACTTCGGAAGGAGGGAAGGGGGCTTCGTTCCTGATTGTCCTTCCCATATAGTCGCTGACGGCAATACGCCCTCTGCTCAAGGCATATTGCCTGAAGGTTCTTTCCATTCCGGTTCTCAACTTCATAATAATCAATGATTTGCAGGTTGGCATCCGTCTTGCAATATTAATATGTATCAAGCTCTGTTGAGAGGTGCAATTATGAAGGTAAGACATATTGCAGAGGCCATTATTTTACAGTCCATTGAAGATTTGTGGGATGGTAGACAGAGAAAAGAAAGCGTCTTGTTTTTCAGGGGGAGAGACTTTCATCTTTGCGCGGAAATAGCCGGCATCACTGAGTCCGACAAGGACAAACTGCTCACAATGATAAACGGACTGCTGCGGGATGGGAGGACAACTGATCAAGCCGGGAGGTTCCGTGAATATTCTTTTGGCGGAAGATGACAAGATCTTCGGCAGTATTATAAAGAGTGAACTGGAAGAAGAAGGGTATGTCGTTGATCTGGTAAACGACGGGGTAGAAGCTGTCTTGCGGTTTCTTGACGGACATTGCGACATCTTCCTCTCTGATATTCAGATGCCGAAGCTTGATGGTATAGGCGCACTGAGAATTATCAGGAAACTCAACCGGGGGGTGCCCTCGATAGTCTTTTCAGGGAATGCGGGACAGGATGAAATCGACGAAGCACTGGTTGCCGGAGCCGACCGGTACTTTGCAAAACCATTTCGCATGGACGACTTGAAGGACTGCATCAGGAAGAAGCTTCTTATCGTTGCAAAGAGCTGAGAAGCAGCTATCTGTTTGCTGTCAGGGCGGAGATCTCCAGTTTCACCGTCTGCTCCCTTGGATCCCTGAAGTTTCTGACTCTGATGTCAACGTCTTTTATGGCCAGATAAGGGGTACTCGTCTCAAGGGAATAAAGCACATCCCGCAATACCCTCGTATCAGGCAGGACTGTATCAATACTGACACTGATCGTTTTGAATTTACCGAGATCCTCCGGTTTTACGATCCTCTCGCTTGAAATTGATCCTCCGCTGCGTGTTACCGTATCCTTCACAATATCCTGAAGGGAGGCCGCTGCAAGTGAAATAGTCTGGCCTTCAATCAGTTTTGAGTCTTCAGCTTTTCTCTCTTCTTTCAGCGAAGCAAGCTGTTTTTCCAAGTCCGGTTTTTCAGCAATGAAGGCCATATACTTCTCGAGAGTCCGGGTCTTCATTGACTGGCTTTCCTTAATAGAAGAAACCTCCGACTCGATGCTCAGGTAAACATACTGGTAGAGGAGAATCCCGGCAAGAACCACCATCAGAGGTATTGCAAAGACCAGCGTTCTACTCTTCGTCATTCTGCGTCCGCCCCCGCTTTCTTTTCCTGGTTTTCTTTTGAGAAACCTTCGATCTCCATCTTTATATTAAACCGGTCTGCATTCATCCTTACATCTCTGAATGTGGGTGAAGCGAACTCCGCCTTCTTGAAATAGCTTGATGCCTCCAGCTTTGATAGCAGGCCGGAAGCAGATGCTGCGTACCCTTCAATTTCGACCGTGGTTTCGGTGATTCTAAGTCTTGATAACCAGGTGCTCTTGGGAAGAATTGTTGTAAGTTCCTTCAGTATGTTAAGCGCCATCGGTCTTCCGTGTTTGAAATCGTTGATTGTATTAATATCAGCCTGGATCCCTTCTATCTCTTTCTTCAGGGCCTCGATCTTCTTGATCTCATCCCTTCTGATGTCGATCTGGTGGTCTATCGCCTCGAGTCTTTTCTGCTCGATTTTCAGGGGCGCGATCAGGTAAAGGATCCACATTACAACAATTGAAAGAGCCAGAAGCACGGTAAGCACCAGCGGCGGCTTTGGTTTTTTATGGACGCCTCTTTCAAGAAGGTTCAGACCGTTTGCCTTCGGCCATATCGATTCAAGCACTCCTCCTACAGCCGCGTAAGGCAGCTCGTTTGTATAACCCGGGACTTTGATGTCCATAGCTGTTTCATTCAGGATTCTCACCGTACAGGGAAGTCCTGATCTCAGCATTTCCTTTAATACATGATTCTTGTCCCTGAGGATAACATTTAGGACGGCAGGCTTTTCGTGTATTTTAAGGGTGTCTGCCAAAGGTCCGATTTCTTTTGCCAATAGATTTATCTTGGAAGTATCGTCCGCAGAACTGAAAGAACCTGAAAAGGCGCCTCCGATCAATCCGTTCAGGAACAGGGCGCCTTCATAGCTGTCTTTTCTTATTTCGAGGAAGATGCTCTCCGTTTTCTTGTCCGCAAAACGGAACACTGTTTCTATCCCGGACATATCGACTGTTATCCGGCTGACATTGATGCCTTTTTCTCTGAGGGCTTCGATATAGGGTTTGATCATGTCGGCTTTTGCGGCAATGACCAAAAGGACAAGCTTGTCTTCTTTTTCATCAACTACCCTGAAATCAAAAAATGCATCGTCTGAGCCAAAGGGTGTTATCCGGTCCAATTCATATTCGACGACATTTGAAAGGTTTTCTTTTACTGCTAATGGAAATTCTGCTGTCTTGATGACTGCCCAAGCCTTTGGAATGCTTAGCGTTATATCGGCTTTCCACGCCCCAAAGTCATTGATGGCCAGAGAGAGGGAAGACGCAAAAACATCCGGCTGGGGAAACTTTCCTTCTTCAAACGGGTAGTCCCTGGCCCCCTTTATTTTGGTCCTCGACAGAACCCGTGAGCCATAGGCCACAGACATGGCGTCTTTCTCTATCGTGGCGCACAATGCCCTGGCAGGATAGATGCTGTCATCGGCAAGACTGAAGGTAAGAAACCTCCAGACCGGATCGGCCAGTTTCCTGACTGCCGCTGAAGAGGATGAGGCAAAGGTTGTTAATTTGTGGATGACCAATGTACTGTTCATGGCTCTATAGTGGCGGGGCTTTTGTAATAAACGATCTGATAATTATCCGGACCTGAAATTTTAACAGTGGCCCTGATAGCGTAGCCTCCCTTTTCAGCACTTCTGCTCCCGACGGAGTCTATTGTGTATGCACTTGAACCCCCTTCACCGGCGGTCACATAACCCGAGAGACTCTTGAGGCAGCGCAAACTCGGCAAGGTTATTGATCTCCACGTCCTTTCTCTTATCGATAATTGCATCGGCAAGCCCGGGAGTTATGCCGGGTATCGACATCAGGACCTCTTTCGGAGCAGAATTGATATCGATTTCGCCCTGCCCGGAGTTTATAGTAAGGAAATCTATGGCGCCCTTTTTCTCGTTTGTGCCGTAAAGTATCTCGGATGTCATACCCTTAACGAGCAGAAGTTCTTCAAGAGTTTCAAAGTCGGCATCTTTGGCCTTGTAGGGATTGGGCAGGGACATGTAGTAATCACTTTCAGCCCCGTGAAGCCTGTGGAGATCATCAGGGTCTTTCCAGTCCATTATCGAATCTACGATTGTATCAGCCTCCTCTGCCTGAACACCCAAGTTTATAAAAAGGTTTTTTAATACTACCTCAGATGCCGTATTTATGTCCACCTTGCCCTGTTCATTTGTAATGCGCACAGTGTAAAGCCCGTCGCCGATCTGTCCCTGATAGGGGGTGTCGTCTGTTTTCCATATCTCCCGGCCCTCGATATCAACTGTCTGCTCCCTGTAGAACTGCCTGTAGAAAATCTCCATTATCCCACGCTCAAGGCCTGCCTCCGCAAAAAATTTCTTCTCGGTGCCGCTTTTGAATGCCATGGTGGCATAGGTCTCGGTCCTTGCCATGTACGAAAACGAGAAGACAAGAAGCATCAGTATTGTCAGAATCCACAGGACCAGGAGCAGGGCGATTCCCTGATCGCAGGATCTGCGGTATTCCCGTCTTACATTCATAGATTGTACTCGCCCGTTTAGAATAAGTTAATTCTCGTTCTGCCCTGTCAGATGACGTCTTGATCCTCAGGGGGACTATCAGTGTAAGGTCCTTCGGACCTTCAACCAGGTGGATCTTCACTTTTTCGGGAATGCTTTCCTCTTCGGTCCATTCGTCCACCCATTTGCCTGTTTCTTCCGTAGGGTCTTTATAGAAGTATTCAAAATATATTGAATCAAAATGGTCAAAGAGTTTCGTCTCCCTTGTCTGTTCCAGTCCGACAACATGTTCGGTCACATAAAGGACCTGTTTGCCGTTCTCGGCAGGCACTACAGTATATGTGGCCACGACATATCCCTTCTCTCCGCCCCACACTGAATAGTTGGTTGAAAACTGAAGCAACCCCCGCTTCCCTATGAAGTAATATTTTTTGACGCCCATATCGTCGTTATAGGTCAGGGCGGAAAATGACTGGATCTGGGAGTCGATAATGTTAAACGAGGCCCGCGTCCTCTCAAGAGCTTCTATCTTCTTCTCCCCTGACTCGATCGAGCGGTGTCCGAGCCTCAGCGCCCCGAGGATTATCAGGACTATGAGACCGAGCATTGCAATCGAAATGGTCAACTCCAGGATCGTAAACCCCGCGCTCCGGGAATCGATAGCGAAGGAATCAGAATTCAGAATTGCAGTTCTTCTGAGATTTGCAATTCGTGCCGACAATACTGCATTCTGATTTTTCATCATATCTCTTTTTTGACTGCCTTCATAGACCTGAGAGTCATGGACTTTTCCTTTGACCCGTCGGTCCAGTGCATGGTCAAAGCAATCTCGAACAGCCTTATCTGCAGATTTTCCGTCCGATCCTTCAATGCCTCGGTTATGGAAACATCCATCCTGTATCCGTCGTCCGTTACTTCGCTGTAAGACTTCTCTGCAAGATCGCTGTTATCGAGCACTTCCCTCATTTTGACCTCCGCCCTTGTTGCCGCGGCCACGTAGTCACCCGACTCTGATATGCTGTGGAGGTTGGCTGAAAAAAGCTGCAGGATGACAGCTATGGCAATACCGAGCAAAGAAGTGGCCACCAGAGTCTCCAGAAGGGTAAACCCCATGTCTGACATTCTGATTGCCGGACATTGTCTGCAGAATCGGAATCCTTTATTTCTCATTTTTACTTGATTACCACCGATCCTACCAAGGGGTCCGGCTGTATCGTTATGGATTTCTTTGCATTCCAAACTACTATCGTGCCGCCCTCAATATTCCCGGCCACGTGAAGCAGAAAATTATATTTTCCTTCAGTAATATCTCCTGACATGGGATCGACAATCTTGACGCCGATGCCGTCGGGTATGTCCCGCAGTTCGCGGCCTTCTATGCCATAGTGCCTGGTGTCGAGATCGAAAGCAACGATCTGCCTCTGACTATAGATCTGGGCCAGCGCCCGGGCATGTTTGATTGTGGATGAAATATTTCTTGCCGTAGCATCCAGCCTGTTTGAAGGAAGAAAGTTGGCAAAAAAGATCATTGTTATACCCATGATGAGCGAGATCAGAAAGAGTACGATAATCAGTTCAAGGAGGACGAAGCCCCTTCGGCGGCTACAGATTGCGGATTTTAGATCGCAGCGATCAATTCTTTCATTTTGCATCTTTATATCACGCGTCTTTTCTTAGAAAGGCAGGTCCACAATGCTGAATATGGCCAGGAGCATGGAAATCACTATAAAGCCCATGATCATACCCATGCCGAGGATCATGACCGGTTCCAGGAGAGTGACAAATCTCTTGATCGCCACATTCAGACTCTTTTCATATGTTGTGGCTACCTTCATCAGCATCGTATCAAGCTGCCCTGTCTCCTCTCCCACCTTGATCATGGAAAGAGCCAGCTGCGGGAACATCTTTGTCGTGGACAGCGGAGCAGCAATTCCTTTGCCCTCCTTTGCGCCCGAGGAAACAGAGTCGATCGCGGATGCTATGACCCGGTTGCTGATTACATCCTTTGAATTATGGAGTGCCTGAAGAAGCGGAACTCCGCTTTTCAGCAAGGTGCCCAGGGTCCTGCAGAACCTGGCGGTTTCGAGTTTTCTTATGATATCTCCCATAAGCTTGAGCTTAAATGAGTCCCACTTGTATCTTCCCGCATCGGACCCGATGAAATTCCTGAACATGATCCATCCCGCGGCAATACCGGCGGCAACGATCCACCAGTATGTCTTCAGCCCGTTGCTGAAACCAAGGAGTATTTTTGTGGACAGCGGCAGCGAGCCGCCGAGTTCAGCAAATATGATAGAGAATTTCGGGAGTACGAAAGTAATGAGAACCACAATTGACGCGCCACCCGTAAGAAGCAGTATGGTCGGGTATATCATAACGGAGAAGACGTGGTCTTTAAGGGCCTTCGAGGACTCGAGAAACTCGTTCAGCTTGTCCAGAACAACATCGAGGACTCCTCCGGCTTCACCGGCCCTTATCATGTTCGCGTACAGCTTCGGGAATATCTTCGGGTGTTTCGAAAGGGCGTCTGAGAAGGAACTCCCCTCCCGGATGGATTTCAGTATGGACTGGATGACAACCTTCATTTCATCACTCTCCGATATATCGGAAAGTATATTGAGACTTCTGTCAATGGGCAATCCGGCGCCCAGGAGCACGGAGAGTTCTGTTGTAAAGGTCATAATAGAACCCTTAGATGATTTCAGGGAAAGTCTTTTTCTTATGCCTTCTCTTGGCGCGGCAACATTGAGAGGGATATATCCTGCATTTTTCAGTCGTTCTATTGCCGCCTTTTCATCAACGGCTTCTATGACGCCCTCAACCACAGAACCCTGCATCGTTGTTGCTCTGTATGTGAAAACTGCCAACTAAACCTCCTTTGGCGCTTTGGGAACCACTATGTCCCTGGAAAAATCATTGACTAACGATTATCATGACTGCGGAAGATCCGGTATTGTTACGGGGCAAGTTCCCTGCTTCTCTGCTCATAGATAATAAAGACCATATCCGGGGACACCACTTATACCACACACTTAAATTATACCATAGACCCTGCCGACAGCACATAGTCACAGACTGTATTTTCACTGTTTGTTCTTCAGACCTCCTTCAGAAATAATGTACCTGTACAATTCTTTAACCTGTTCATCGGATAACTGTTTTTCAGAAAACGAAGGCATGGGACCTGTCGATCCATCAGGCATCCTCGGATCTCTGATGAACCTGTGAAAGGTCTGAAAATCCGATAATCTGCCGGAGCCTTTTATCGGCATATCAGGATAGAAAATGTTTCCTCCTTCAGGATGACAACGGCTGCAATTGGTTTCAAAAATCTGTTTCCCATAAATCCCGGGACTGCCTGACCTGAACTCCCCCATGATGCCCAGCGTTCCGTGAACAAGGGCCAACCCTATGGAAAGAAATGCCATCTTGTGATGCCATCTCACAGAGGAACGGGTAACTCCTCTGAGAGCAATGGCCGCAGTTATCAATATGGAGAGCAGGGCGAGAATGCCCACATAGAGCAATAAAGGCATTCCGAATATACGGTAGTAAATTATGCCGTCCAGCAACTTCATTCACCTCGATACCGGTTTCATCTTCCTCGACAGAAGACAACAAGAATACAGTGATTTGCATCTGTGTATTTATACCACACTTTATTTCTTTGAGTACATGGAGGAGTCGCAAAAAAATGCCCCGAAAGATATCGGGGCATGAAACGGATAGCGAGTGCATTCCACGTCAGCTTGCCGCAGGGTTAGCGAGCGAATATAAGAAAATTCCTTACGTTAAAATACCCTGCGGTCCCTGTCGCAGGGTACTTCATTTACAAGACCGTTCGCAGTCCTAAGATTTATCTTCCCGGACCTCTCGCTCTTTATTATCAGTTAGTATCTCCGCTCATATTTTTCACCTTTGCAAATCTCTGTTGTCCGGTCCTTGACGAGTTCTCCATCTTCCCATACCCTCTCACGTA
Organism: uncultured Nitrospiraceae bacterium; assembly: GCA_963725545.1. Lineage (GTDB taxonomy): Bacteria > Nitrospirota > Thermodesulfovibrionia > Thermodesulfovibrionales > SM23-35 > DYFC01. Next base: position 16,312 of record CAVRZG010000030.1, read on the forward strand.
TCTTCCTGCATTTTGTACGCTTATTATATGACATAGGATCGGCCCGGTAAACGCCGCGCCCGTCTTCTGTCCTGTATTCCACCGGTTTCCTGCTTCTGTAGGATTCTTCAGACGCCCTGACAGATATATCGGCGATCGTTGCACCGGCAACTGCTCCAAGGACTCCGCCGATGACCCCGCCCCGCCAGGGGTTTCTGCTGTCGAGCAAGGCGCCTGTAACGCCGCCTACAACAGCTCCGGTGCCTGCTCCCTGAGAGTGATAAGGTGTGCATCCGAACGTCAGACCCATTAAGAACAGTCCGAGAATGAGAGAAATAATCTTTTTCATACAGCCTCCTTTTCCATTATTTTACAAATGATTTCTGCAAAATAGATGCCATAATGTAACCGCTTAATTTATCATGCTATTTTGTCTATGAAGAGCTGAAGGTCACCGGAAATTTGCCTTATCAGTGCGTCATTATTACTGAGCCATCCCGGACGTCTGACCGACCCCTTATAGAAAACTTTGCACTTACCCAATACAATAAATTTCTGCGCCGGTTGAAGAGCTTTAAAGTAGGTACGGCAAAAGGAGAGAAGCTGTTACGACTCCTGGATTACCCTGAGAATCTCGCTAAGGGTAGAGACGCCTTCTCTTATCTTATCAGCGCCATCTTCGAGAAGAGTTTTCATCCCGTTCTGTTTTGCCGCGGTCCTGATCTGATTCGAATCGGCGCTCTTCAGGATCAGCTTCCTGATTTCGTCATCAACCATAAGCAGTTCGAATATGCCTGACCTTCCGTAATATCCTGTGAAAGCACAGGTCTCGCATCCCTTGCCGCGATAGAGCTGAACACTTTCCTCAATACCAAAAAGCTTGAGTTCTTCTCTGTCGGCGGCTGAGGAGTCAGGCTCTTTACATGAAGGACAGATTACCCTGATGAGTCTCTGGGCAAGTATGCCTCTTATGGTGGAAGAAAGAAGGAAATTTTCTACGCCCATGTCAAGAAGTCTTGTTATGGCGCTGGGAGCGTCATTGGTGTGCAATGTCGAAAAAACAAGGTGTCCGGTCAGGGCTGATTGTATCGCTATCTCGGCGGTATCAAGGTCCCTTATCTCACCGATCATGATAATATCGGGGTCCTGCCTGACGATGTGCCTCAGAGTGGTTGCAAAATTCAGACCGATCTGGGGCTTTACCTGTATCTGGTTTACTCCTTTCAACTGATATTCCACAGGGTCTTCAACCGTGATGATCTTTTTGTCGGGTGAATTAATCTTGTCAAGTGCGCCGTAAAGGGTTGTGGTCTTGCCGCTTCCCGTAGGCCCCGTGACGAGGATGATCCCGTTTGGTTTCGTGATCAGCTGATCAAGAGAACTAAGGGTCTGACGGGGGAAGCCCAGAAGATTAAGGTCTATGACTATGCCTTCCTTGCGAAGTAACCTCATGACAATACTCTCACCATAGAGGACCGGTATCGTTGATACCCTCAAGTCTAATTCACTTTCCCCGACTTTGAGCCTTATGCGTCCGTCCTGCGGCAGTCTTCTTTCAGCGATATTGAGTTTTGCCATGATCTTGATCCTTGAGACGACAGCAGCCTGCAATCTCTTCGGTGCTGATTCTATATCGTGCAGCACGCCGTCAATCCGGTACCGCACTTTCAACTCATCTTCAAAGGGTTCGATATGGATATCACTTGCCCTGCTCTCAACAGCCCTGGTAATCAGCATGTTGACAAGCCGAATAATAGGGGCTTCCGAAGCAAGGTCTTTCAGGTGGCCGACGTCTTCCTGTTCCTCGCCTATGAATTCGATGCCCTTGTCCCCGATGTCCTCGATAATCCTGTTTATATTCTGCGATTCCTGCTCATAGAAATGAGATATGTATTCCTCAAGTGCTGCGATGTCTGAGGTATATATCACGACGTCTGCCGCACTCGCAACTCTGAGCGCATCCACAGATGACGTGTCGTCAGGATTTGCCATAACGACCTTCAGCACATTATTCTTCAGTTCCAGGGGAACGATCCTGTTTTCACGAATGAAACGCGAGGAAATGCCATTTATGACAAACGGTACTTTCGGGAGTTCTTCAGGGCTCAAATAAGGGATGTCTTTAATCACCATCGAATTATATCATAAAACCCAAATTTGCCGACATCGCAAAAAGTCGTTTTCATGGTTGTCATTCCCGAAGTCCTTAATCGGGAATCCATTCTTTTTAAGAAGTGGCGCGAACCTGGATTCCCGCCTTCGCCAACAGTAGGTGCATTAAGCACGGGAATGACGACTTTTTACGAATTTATCAAATTTGCAGACTCAGGCTTTACCTGATTCTTTCGTATAGATTTTTAAATTAGGCAACGAATCGATTTCACATAGATTTTATAGGAGGCAATTTAAAACCGGACATTTTCATTTTGCCTTGACAGAGGCAATTCGAAATCTTGACAATAAAATGAGAATAAATTATTGTTACAGAAGTACATAATATGAAATATCAAGGGAGGTTTTTTTGAATTATAGGGCGTGTTTTCTCACTTTTGTCGGTCTGATACTCTCATTATGCATCGTTCTGCCGTCTTTTGCGCAGGTCGCAGGGGATGAAAAAGTCCCGCAGGCCGAAGCTGAGACGAAGGCTCCGGCGCCTGCTCTGCCGGAAACCGGCGCACCGACACCGAAGGAAGAAGAACAGGCCCCGGCCGCGACTCAACAACAGCCTTTGCCGGTAAAGCAGGCGCAGCCTCAAAAAGCCCCTCCAACTGTCAGCTTTTTCTTTGATGATGCGGACATCTTTGAAGTGGTTCAGACAATATTTGGAGATGTCCTCAAGGTCAACTATATTATTGACCCCCAGGTGAAAGGGAGGGTGAACTTCAGAACGGTCACCCCTATTCCGAAGGACCAGGTCCTCTCCGTGATGGAGATTATCTTCAGAATGAACGGCATAGGTTTTGTGGAAGAGGGCGGACTTTACAGAATAATACCTTTGGCAGATGTCTCAAAAGAACTTGTCTTTTCACAGATTGGCAAGGCCCCCGACAAGGTTGCCATAGAGATGTTTGCATTCAAGAACCTCGAACTGAAAGAGGCCATGCCTGATATTGAAAATGCGCTTGGTCTTCAACTGCAGGGCGGGACTGTAAGGATCCTTCCGATTTTCCGTATGAATGCTCTGATCGTGGTGGCGTCTTCTCAGCAGCAGCTCGACTACATAAGGCAGTGGATCGGGGTATTTGATGCAATGTTTGCGGTTGCAAAGCCGAAGATATTTGTCTATCCTCTTCAGAACAGCAAGGCGGAACATATAGCTTCTTTGCTGCAGTCGATTTTTTCTGGAACTGCTCCTGCGCCGTCTCATTCGCAGTCTTCTACTCCCACAGCAAAGACAACCGGAAATGTCCCTCCACAGCCTCAGTCGGCTGCGCCTAAGATGGGTGCTTCAACAGCGGTTTCAGGCGGAGGAGGCTTTGTGTCTCCTGACACAAAGGTCTTTGCCGATGAGATAACCAATTCACTTGTAATTCTTGCAACACCTACCGATTACTCATTTATCGAAGAGACCCTCAGGAAGATTGATATCATGCCGAGACAAGTGGTGATCGAAGGACTTATCGCCCAGGTAGTACTAACTGATAACATGGATTTTGGGTTGTCATGGATTATGCAAAATATCAATATCAAGAGCCTGAACGGCGATATAACTAGTTTGCCGACAGGTGGAGCCCTGGATGCGTCGACTGGAAAGGGATTTACCTTTGTAGCTAAAGACCCAGCCGGCATAGTAAGAGCCAAGTTGACGGCTGCCCTTCTGAATTCGAAAGGCAAAATTCTTGCGGCGCCTCATGTGCTCGTTTCGGACAACCGTGAGGCAAGGATACAGGTGGGGTCACAGATCCCCCTTGCTACATCATCGACTACCTATGTTGCGGGCACAACTACGGACAATACACTTCCTACCACATCGACGATACAATACAAAGATATAGGCATTATTCTTAAAGTGAAACCCCAGATTAATGACAGCGGGCTGGTTTCAATAGAGTTGAGTCAGGAGATTTCCGGAGCAGGCATTACAAATACAACCATCGCCGGACAGGAATATCCGTCTATAGATAAGACAGAGGCGACTACGAATCTCATTGCTCAGGACGGAGAGACGATTATTATCGGGGGCCTGATAAGAGAAGATAAATCAAAGGAGATAGACGGTATCCCTTTGCTAAGCAAAATTCCTATCATAGGCAATCTTTTTTCCTCTACGTCGATTAAAAATAGTAGAACAGAGCTTATAATCCTTCTCACACCCCATGTTATCAAGAACGAGAAGGAAGCAGGAGAAGTGACTTCTGTCTACATGAATAGGCAGAAAAACACAGGCCAATTGATAAGAGAAAAATCCGGGAGCGAGGAAGGCTTTGTTCACCCCGGGAAGGCAGAATAGAGGTCTCGGGCCGGATAAACAGACGCTGAATCAAATAGGATATGCTACTCGAATCGGACCTTATACCTTATGCGGTCAGTCCCCCTGTTGGAAATAAGTCCATAGTTCTTGCCCCTCATCCTGATGATGAGACCCTTGGATGCGGAGGGACCATCAGGCTGCTTCTGAAAGCAAAGAAACAGATCAAGGTTGTTTTCCTTACAAGCGGTGATAAGGCAGACCCATCCAATAAATTATCACAGACTGTTGTCCCTTCAGTCTCAGGAAAAGGCAAAGGTTCAAATGGGCCGCATGTTTCAGAATATGCCTTGCTAAGAGAGGAAGAGGCTGTGAAGGCCCTCAGGATACTTGGGGTATCCGATTATGAATTCCTCAGATTTCCCGACAGAGAGCTTAATACATATTATAAAAGCGCTCTCGAAAGGCTTCTGGAAATTGTTCAGGCATATATACCTGATGTGATTTATAGCCCCTCCGTTATCGAGCTTAATCCCGACCACAGGACAACTGCGGCCCTGGCGCTCGACATACAGAAGATTGCCATGGACGTCAACAATACCCTCTTGCGCCCTCTGAAGGGGAGGGAAGGGTCGGTCCCGATAAGTGTCATGTTCTATGAAGTAACGACGCCTTTGAGACCTAATGTGCTTGTTGATATCACATCGGTGTACGGCGTGAAGAAGAAGGCTGTGCGCAGATATAAATCACAGCTGAAGCTTGCGGACTATCTCAGTCACATCACCGCAATGAATACGATCAGGACCTTAACTGTGAAGAGTTCACTGCGAAGCTTCCTGCGCTGCGGCGCCAATTGTCCAAGATATGTTGAAGCGTTCTGGTCTTTGGATCAACCAGTGGGCGAGGAGCATGTTTTGAAATGGCTGAGCTACAGGTAAGTTGCCCTCCCGCAATACGCAAGGAAAGGCAGGCAAGGGACGTTGCTATGCGGCAGGTGGAGCAAATTGTCAAGGATGTGTGGCAAAAAGTGTACAATACGGCATTTGAATTACACAGTTGTGCGCTAAATAGCTTTTAAAATCCATATATTCCAGAGAAAAGCCATATGGCTCGTTTTTTGCTAAGCTATTTAAACGCTGCTTTTCCAACTGCAAGCGAACATGTGACGGCAGGAATGGAACGGAAGGATGTATCATATGAAAGTTGCGCATGTCAGGAGATTTAGCGGCCTTGAACAGAGCGGACTCAGAAATTTTATGCTTTTGTTTGTTTCCAAAAAGCACTTGACAGTTAAAGGACGATGTGTTTATACTTCTAAACTATAGCGTAGGAAGAAAGAATACTTAAAAAAAGCTTGACAAAGGCAAGTCCTTTATTTACAATTTATGCGAAATAGAGATGTCCGGTGCTGCTGGAAGTTACATCAAGTTAAGTAATAAGCTATCGTTGATAGCACTCAAGATTGCAGAGTAATTTCTGAAGTGAAGGAGGTGATAAGTAAAGGCGGACTAAAGGTGAGGTTTTGGGTTTGCTTTACTCTTAGCCGTTGGCTAAGAATCCGAAGTTTCTTAATCCGTATGAAGAAGGAGGTTTGAAAGTGAAGAAAAAGAGTTTATTAGTAGTAATAGCAATACTCAGTGTTTTACTTGTCGGCGTTGGCTCAGCATACGCTGTCATTGGTGTCAACGACGAAGTACCCGGCCAGGATCTTGTTATTCCGTTTGTCTGCGGAAGAACTGATCTTGATTCGACCAATAGCTTGAATACCCTTTACGCTATTGCAGAGGTGAAAGGTGGAGGCCCGGTCGGCACAAATTGGGTGTCTACGGACAGACTGCTCTACAATTCGCGTTCAATAACCACAATAGACTTTCCGACACCGTTCACCGCCCACGATCTGCTTTCGTTCGACTGCCACACCGATTTCTACGGTAACGGCACGACCATTCCCGGCCAGTCCGTTGCGACGTTGAATGACTACACCATAACAGTAAACGGCAGGGAGTATCTCGCCGGCTACACAGTGTTAAGGCAGAACAGCGCGAATGACGGCTTCTGCACTGGCGGTACTATTACCACGCAAGTAATCTCATGTACGGCAAATAGTGACTGCTACGCAGAGGGCGGAATTACCGCAACATGTGATAAGTCTCCGCAAGACAGATTTATCGGCTGGAACTACCTCGTAGACCTTGAGAAAGGTTTTGCCTCAGGCTTTGATTCAATATCAGAAGAGGGTGGCGCAGGCCCGAACCTCGGTGAAGTAGCAGGCAGCGCCCCTGTCACAGCAGCTACTCTTTACCCCAGGATTTACATCCATAACGCCCTCGCAGAGACCTGGAACTGGTGGATAATCCTCGCAGGAAGGAATGAGTTGAACTGCGGAGGCGTAACACCGTTCCCGGGCAGAAGGCTTACAGGGTTCATTTGTACAATAGACGAGATTTGCAATAGCTTCTCAATCCCCATACCTGATGAGCTGAACATAGTAGACCTGCTTACTCAGGTGCCGCAAGTTTCAACAATACCGGGGTACCCGAAATCCGGGTTCGCCATTGCCAACGTAACAGAGACAGTCTCTATTAGCGGAGCCACTTTTACACTAACCGGCACAACAAATACTGGCCTCTGCGGCAATATCTTCCCGGCGTATTCGATATACGGCTACTCCTATCAGAGAGCACAGTCTGATACGCCGCATGGCGGATTCAACGGCAGTTGGGATGTTGTTCACCCGATGCACCGTGACTACTGCAGCGGAGACGCTTCAGGCCTCCCCTGGGTTACCGGACCGGAGTGTGCACTCTAAGTCTGCTGAACGAGTAATTTGATTTTCTTGAGGGGGTGGGGGATTCTCCCACCCCCTTTCTATTTCTGATTGTCGGAGGTATAAAATTGAGGTTTTCAGTTTTTATCATCGTACTTCTGTGCCTGCCGTTGCTTATAGGTTGCGCTTCTTCGCCGGTCTCTCATGATGTGGCCGGAATGTATACCATTAAAGACATAAGTGAAGGTCTTCCAGTGAGCGGTCTCTGGAGAGAGAATGTAGTCCTCAGCGATATGGATGGCGATGGTCAGCTTGATATTGTTGCCCCTCCCCCCAGGAAAGCGCTGAAGGGAGATGGACGGCCATACGTATTTGCGCGGGACAAGGACGGCGTATGGAAAGAAAAGAAATACGCTATTTCGGGTGGAAAAGAATACGGCTATGGCGGGATCGCAGCCGGTGATTTGAACGGTGACGGATATCCGGATATGGTATTGGCAGTGCATGGCGGAGCCATAACCTTTTTCATGAATGACGGCCACGGAGGGTTTACAGTATCATCCTTTCCGGACGCGGTGGGACGTTTTTATTCCCGCGCAGTGGAGCTTGCAGACATCAACGGAGACGGACGGCCCGATATAGTCGCGCTCTCAGAGGCGTCTTTTGTCGAGGGTTATAAACCAAGAGGCATTCTTACCGGAATTAACAAAGAAGGCAAGGGCTGGGACGTGAAGGTCTTCGGCGAGGGCTCCATGATATTGGGCGATTCCCTGGCAGTCGGGGATATTAGAGGGAAAGGGATTAAAGACATTGCCATCGCCAATATGACCACGGATGCCTCAAAAAAGCTCATATGGTTCGGGGACGGGAAGGGCGTGTTCGAAGTCTACGATGTTGATTTTGTCGGCCATGCAATGCCCTATCTTGTGGGGATGGGAGATGTGGACGGCGACGGAAGGGATGAAGTGGTATTCAGACTGGCCGGCATCGGCAGGGACGCGACCGTAAACGCCCGTGTGTTCAAGTGGACCGGGGACGCATTCAAAGACATCTCGGCCGGTCTCGAGAAGGAAGTTCCTATTGTTTTTGATTTCGCGGATGTTGACGGGGACGGAAAAAAGGAGATGGCCCTCCTCTCCGAGAGTGGAATCCACATATACAAATACATTGATTCCGGCTGGGTGGAGCAGGCTAAATACGATATTCCTGCTGCCTCTTTGCGGGGAGCAAGGAGTTTGAAGATCGGGAAAAATAGCGACGGCTCCTGGATGATCGTTTATAATATGGGATTTGAGGCCGCAGATCTGCAACGCGGTATAAAGGCTTTAGTTCTCACTAAGCGTGGGAAATAGAGGATATCTATGAATATCAGGCTTACATTCAGGTTTTTGCTGCTTCTGGTTTTGACGGTTATTTTTTTCGGCTGTGCGACCGTGCCGAAAGAGACGGACAGGACGGTCCTGTTAAAAGCGGAAGCTGATAAATACTGGAAGCTCAGGTTTGAAGACAGATACAAAGACTCATACAAGATGGAAGACAATAACGGACTGCCTGAATTTGATGCCTACCGCGAGCGGGCGAGCGCGATAAAGAAGATCAAGCTCGAATCATTCTCCATCGATAAGGCAGATGTTGATGGAGACAAGGGCGTTGTCTCCGTGAACGTATATTTCTACCTCCCTCAGGTGCAAAGGCCTTTTAACCAGGCCCTTTTTGATGAGTGGGTTTTCAGAGACGGAAAATGGCTGCACAAGTTCCCTGCAAAATAGCCTGGGATTCGCAGTCGGCCGGCCTGTAGCAGCGCCTGGCAACGGCGTGGTGCACGGTAAGATATGAAATCCGAGACAGGCCGAACGAAAAGAGGCAATCAAAAGAGAATAGAAAAGAGGAAAGAAAGCATCAGTATCAGGCGCTTCCTCGTTATCTATCTCATGCTGATGGTCGCATTTTTCTTTTTTACCTCTTTTAAGCCCATACTCGGAATAGTTGATGTGAACGGACTTTTCACACAAGTTGTGGCTGCTGTCTCCGCAAAGATCCTCTGTCTGCTGCATGACCAGTGCGCTTCCCATGGGTCTGTCATAACATTGCCGGGTCTGACACTCGACGTGGGAGCCGCGTGCAGCGGTCTCGACGCGGTGATAATGTATTCTGTGGCGGTACTGGCTTATCCTGCGGCCTGGAAGAAGAAAGTGCTCGGCGTAATATCCGGTTTTGTCATAATTCAGGCGGCGAATCTGCTCAGAATAGTAGCTCTTTCGTATATCGGAATTTATCTCAGGGACGTATTTGAGTTCGTCCATATTTACATAGCTCAGGGGGTAATGATTGCCCTGGCTCTCGGAGTTTTCTTTATCTACCTTAACAATGCGAACAGACCTGAAGCAGATCATAATTAAGTCCCGGATCCTGAGGCCGGTCATCACATTTATCGCGGCATACATCGTCCTGTCGGTGCTGTGGTTGCCGGTCAGAGACATTTACGGGTATGGGACCACTTTTGTTGCGTCAAAACTTGCTGCGGGTGTAAAAGACGCCCGATTGGAGGATATCACAATCGGGAAGAACGTTGTTACAGCCGGTTTCAGTTCCATGAAACGGGCTGATATTTACGTTGACGTTCCGGTGAATCTGTCTGTTTATACTACTAATGTGCCCTTGACCCTTTCCCTGCTCCTTTCGCTCTATACTGTCATAAAAAGGAGAACGAGGGCTTATGCAGAGGCCCTGCTTATTCTCCTCATGTTTCATCTGCTCTATGTCTTTTTATTTGTGACACTCCAGTTGACAAACACATTCATGGTGAAGGGAATCGAAGGCGAGGGTCTTCTTCGACTGTCGAACTATCATTTTTTATGGGGTTTGGCGGAACACGCGTCAATGAGTTTCGCCCCCTTCCTGATTGTGGTCTACATATTTGTGAGATTCAGGAAATAAAGAAGTAAGTGACATATATTGTCACTGTGTTGACGCAAAGCGGCACTAACCATCAGTGCGCGGATTCTTAAGTAATAGATTAAGTTTTCTTAATAATGCCTAATAGTAAAAGAAAATTCTTGACAAATGTCTATGCGGATGTTTTAATCTAATATATGAGTAGACCGCTATCAACTGGTCTACCGTTTGCTTATGGTTACGAGAGAAGACTGTGACTTGAATCACAGTAAATATATGACAATTAGAAGTATTCTTAAGGCATGAAATTAAGAGGAGGTCAAACATGAAAAGGTCAGTGTTATTAGTTAGTGTGTTGGTCGTTGCCTTAGTCGCATTTGCTTCCGCGGCATCGGCCCAACAGGCGAGTGTTTTCGGCGATGGGGTTCTTGTGAGTGCCTACGTGGGCAGCGGAGTGTGTTCCGGTGACTCTACCCGTTCTTGCACGTCTGACTTGTATTGCTTAGAGCCTCAAGTCTGCACTAAATATTCAGCGTCTCTTGATGTAAGGGATGCAACCGGCGTTCTGCTTAGTGCCACAGATTTTTCTGTGACGGGCGTTTCCCCGACTGCTACGCCTGATGATGTTACCGTAAACCCTTTTCTGATCCATCATAATGACCTCGTGAACAATGATATAAGCATTACCTATAATAGTGTCAATAAGACTGTATATGTATTCTGCACGGATGCTACGCCAACTGGAGCACCGAATTTGCATGTAATGAAATATCTCATCAGCCGCAACATACGGGTTGATGGCGAGTGCGTCTATTACAGCACCGGACTGGATGCGGAACCCACAAGTCTCTGCGTGGATGGAAGTGCTTCCGATGTGAGCGTAACAGGGCTCGGATGGAGTTGGACATGTTATGGTAATGGCATAGATCATGCTGAGAATGCATATTGCTCGGCATACAAGAAAGTAAATGGAGTTTGCGGCTCATCGAGCGGTCAGACACTTCCATCAGCTCCGACCTCAAATCTTTGCAGCGCAGGTACACCGACAACGGTAACCGGCAGCGGGCCTTGGACCTGGACCTGCACCGGTTTATACGGCGGCTCTACAAGCCCGACCTGCACGGCAAATTCCAGCCAGACCGGCAATCGTGTAGACCTGGCAATAACTTCCATCTCTGCGCCGACCGGATGCTTCTACGGCGCCACCTGGGCTGCCACAGTAACCGTTGCAAATCAGAGCAGCAACGCGGCAGGGGCGTTCACTGTGAAGTATTATCAGGGTTCCGCGACTACAGGCACCTATTTGGGCACAGTGACTGTAAGTGGCGGGCTCGCCGCTAACGCGTCTATGGGTGTTTCGATCACCCCCAGGCTCTATATACCTGCGCATGTCTGGTCTTATGTCACTGTGGTAGTGGTGCCTAATGCTCTTGATACCGATACGCAGACTTCAGATAATAGCGCTATACGCGCCGTAACAGGAAACTAAAGTCTTTTTCACTGAGGAGATGCTGATTGAGCATCTCCTCAGTGAATATTATGCGTGAAAAATCATTTACCGCCCTCATCCTTGCTCTCCTGATTCTCCTCTTCTTTTATGACATAGTCTTCCTCGGGAAGACTCTTTCTACGTCCTCTCTCCTTCCCGGGACAACGCCCGCAGGACCTTATGAATTTTCAGGCTACAGGCCTCAAATGCCTTTTTCATTTGATCCGGCTGGAAATGCCTGGGTCAACGAACCGGGTCCGTACATCATAAGGTTGCTGCTGGACAAAGGGAGATGGCCGTCATGGAACCCTTACGAGGGACTGGGTATCCCTCTGATCGCGAATCTCAACACAGAGGTCTTTAACCCGCTTAAGCTGTTTCTAAACCTCTGCCCCGGCCCCTTTATCCAAGACATGTTCTTTCTCCTGAGGCTCCTTGTTATGGGTATTTTCACGTATCTATTCCTAAAGGAAAGGAAGCTATCTCCGGCGGCATGCTTCCTGGGCTCTTCTTTCTTTATGCTTTCAGGGTACTCTGTCTGGTGGGTGAATCTGCATCCCCTGAGCACAGTGACCTATCTGCCCGCAGTCTTTTATTTCTATGAAAAGTGGAGTGAAAAAGGGGACTCGAAGAGCGCATTCCTCACATCTCTTTTCATTTCATTTGCCTTCACAGCAGGGAAGATACCTGACGTGATATTAGGTCTTTCTCTCTTATTCCTGTACGCGATCTGGAAAGGCATTTTGAAGGACTCGGTGAAAGGACTGTTCAGGGAGGGAGGGAAGGTCATGGCAGTCTCGATATCCGGGGCGTTAATGGCGGCAGCTGCGCTTCTCCCTTTTTTCGAGCTTTACTCACACGCCTCACCTTTGGCAAGGGCAATAAGGACCGGCGCTGCCAGCCATACAATCCCTCTCCTTACATCCGTGTCTCTCTTTCAGCCCCTGTTTCTCGGATGGGGAAATTATTTCTACGGGTCGTGGCTGAAATGGGACGCCTCAGGTGATTCTGCCCCATGCCGCCACAGTTATAATGCTGCTGACCTTCTATGCGGGACTGACCCGCAGGACCTTACTGCAGACCGCTCCTTACTTCCTCTTCTCACTATTTATGTTCTCTATGGTCTTCGGCATATTGCCGGCGCATCTCGTTTCGAAGTTGCCTGTTATCGGCAGCATCGAATTCCTGAAATACAACGCGATGTTTTATTTTTCCCTTGCTGTAATCTCCGCATCTGCCTTTGACCACCTTTTGTCCGACAAGGCAAATATCAGAAAGTTTAATATCTCCCTGGCCGGTGTTTCCATAATAACGCTTGCGTATTTTTCGTTTATGTACGGGAAGTGCCCTCCGGAGATGAGGGCATATGCGACAGCCGTTCTTCTTATTTCCCTTTCAGGAGTTATTGTTGCGGGACTGGCTTTTCGGTTTCTGAGGAGCAGGAAGACCTTCGGCATATTTCTTATTGCGGTCCTGATTCTCGAACTCTTTCTTTATATGCCAGGGGACCATCCTGACAGGGCGGACCCGTACATAAAACCTCCATATCTCGAGCTGATTAAGGAGAAAACCCCGTACAGGACCATCGGGGACGGCAGTTCGGTCCCTCCCCTTGTCAGTAATGGCATCGGCTTGTACGACATGAGGAGTATAAGCGTCCTGCTGCCCGGGGATTACTACACTTTTTTTGAAAGCCTCATAAGCTTCAGCGTACCACAGACAAACAACCCGTTAATTATGTTTTCTGCGACGTCACCTTTTATTGATCTTGCGGGAGTAAAGTATATCTTGAGCAGGGAACCCCTGAATCCTGGAAGACTGGAGTATGAGATAAGGACTCATCTGAAGTCCCTGAGGTGGATAAGATTGTTTGATGCAATGATTAATCACACAATAGAAGGGGGAGCGACCTATGGTGTCTTCAATGCAGCCGGAGAGGAGAGGTTTTCTTTCTTTTTTCCCCATAAGTTCAGGTTTGAAACGAGACTCAAGGTAACAGAGCCGTTTCTATTCGCCGGATTTGCAGCAAAGGACGCCCCTAAAGGCGCAACTTCAAGGATAAGAATAAAGGTGGAGAATAAAGTTACGGAAGTGGTGATAAAGGACGGCGAAGGATGGAGCGACCGGTGGCTGGATCTTTCACCTTATTCAGGAAAGGTTATTGATATAGCTGTGGAAAGTGACGGAGACAGTCAGGGATCAATAGTGATGGGAGATTTCGGTCTTACTCCGGGAGATGAAAGAGAAAAAATCATCTATGAAAATCTCCTCGCGCTTCACAGAAAGGAGCTTGGTTCTCTGAAGTATAAGGGAGCATATGAAGGTTTGCATATATACGAAAACAGCAACGTGATGGGCAGGGCCTTTGTGCTGCATAAGGTAATGGCGACAAAGAGTCTTTCCGACATAATTAATGAATTACAGATGGGGCTTGATTTCAGAGAGACAGGTATTCTGACGGAAGATGGCATGCCTTCCGCAACCTCTTCGGCTGCAGGGACGTCCGGCGACATAAACCCTGCCGCTGCTCTTGCTCTGAGCGGATATAACAGGGGTCATGATAAAGTTGAGATCACGAAATACACCCCCGCCGAGATAGCTATGGAAGTGGAATCAAACGGAGGACTTCTTGTCCTGAGCGACCTCTGCTATCCCGGATGGAAGGTGAAGGTGAACGGAAGGGAAGCGAAGGTGGTGAAGACATTCGGGCTCTTAAGAGGGGTGCTGATAGGCGCAGGCAGAAATGAAGTAGTTTTTTATTATAGACCTCTGAGTGTATATGCAGGTATCATAATTTCACTAACAACCTTTATCGTCTGGATCTTGATCCTGAATTTCAGAAGGAGAAAGAGGCGGTTGGTTGCTTGATGGATCTGTCGGGTGTGTGTTTCAAATATAATGTAAATCCAATTATTAGACTCTTAATAAGCAGGAGATGCAATGGGTAAAATCGCTGTATTTGTCATCAAAGGGAACGGTCTCGAAGGCATGGAAGGAGAGGCCGGCCGGAGGCTGATCAGGCATCTGTTATGCGGTGAAGATAAAGAACGCCCGGGCTATTTTGAGGGGGACAAAGTAAGCTCATTAACAGTGGGAGATATCTGTAGTTATAATGAGTACGACGTGTTCATCTTCATCTACGGAATTCTGTTCATCACCCGTCAGGGCGTCAATGCCTTATCCGCCATCGTCAGAAATCGCATGGAATTTTCTTTTGTAGCTCCTGTCAGCAATGAGACTGAGATATCTCATCAGCAGACTACCCCGCCTTTCCTGTATCAGACAGCGTCAGTATTTGACTGGTCGGCGAGTGAAATATGCAAGAAATCAAAAGATGAAGTAACGGCGGTCAGTGAAATCGACAACTTTTGTTTTGCAGTAAGAAAGGATGTATTGCATGGCCTGCCGAGGGAGTGCAGTCTCGCTGATCTGCCGCCTCTTCTGAAAAACACTGGATTGAGCCTTGGCGTTGCGAAGGGTGTTTACGTGCACCGTTACGGAAACTGCTATGAAAGCGGGAGAGATGATCTTATTGCGCATGTGCCTGCGGATGCCGAAGAAATCCTTGATATCGGTTCCGCTGCCGGGTTGCTTGGTGAATTGCTCAAGAAAAGACAGAGGTGTGTTGTTACAGGGGTCGATGTAGACATTGAATTGGCAGACATTGCAAGAAAAAGGCTGGACAATGTCCTAACAGGAGATATTGAAGACCTAATTGATGGAAAGAAGTTGGGCACATATGATTGCATAGTGTGCGGCGACGTCCTGGAGCATCTTAACAATCCGTGGAAGGTAGTGACAGGTCTGAAAACCCACTTAAGGAGCGGAGGTATTTTTATCGCCAGCACCCCGAATGTAATGAACTGGGCGGTGATCTACGAACAGTTTAAAGGCAGGTGGGATTATGTCCCGTTCAGCATCCTCTCAGGGACGCACATAAGGTTTTTCACCAGGAATACTCTCAGAGACCTCTTTGAATACGCCGGATATAAGATAAGAGAAGTGGCGCTCCAGAGTTTCGAAATTCCTCCGAGGGGCATGGAATTCATAAAGAGTCTGAAAAATATCTCACCCGGCATAAACGAAGAAGAACTAAAGGCATCCGAAATCGTCGTGATTGCCGAAGCCGGATGAACGCCTTTTCTATGTGCCGGTGAGAGGTCTTCAAAGAAAGCTTCTATCAGTGAGCGCCTGGCTCAGTTCTTCCGCAAGTGATTTTTCTGATAGCGGCGTCGAGCCTTTTGACAACCATCTCTTTCGTATACTTTCCTGCAACATCTAATCCCCGCTGAATAAACCTTTCCCTGAGAGGCCTGTTTCGCAAAACCTCTTCAATGGCTCCGGCCAATGTTTCAGGGTCCGAAGGTTTCAGGAATAATGCGTAGTCATGCGGCTCATCAAAAGAAGTGTAGGATGATATCTCACTCAGTATTGCCGGTACGCCGCAGGCCATCGCCTCCAGGGCGGGAAGCCCGAACCCCTCTGCCTCTTTTGACATGGATACAAAAAGATCCGCCTCCCTGTATATTTCACCCATCGAAAGATGCGGCAGATGAAAATGGTAGACATCCGGTTCTATTATTGCTTTTTCCTCGTTTGTGAATAGAAACTGCGAGACCCTTATAAGCTTTAAGGTCGGGCCGAGTCTCTCTTTTGCGAGAGAAACCCCCCTGAGCGTAAAAGCCACGTTTTTGAAATCTACCTCAAAAGGACCGACGACCAATATGTTTAACAAGAGACCGTCCTTCTTATTTACAAGGCTTTTGGCAGGATAAAAAACATTTCTGTTGAGCATCTGGCCTACATAGTAGGTTTCGGCACGAAACCGCCTCCTGAGAAAATCATCAAGATGGGGTGAGATTGTCAACTTTGGTATATCGTAGGAGTACACTTCGTCGATTTCCGCCTTCAAACTCCGTAGTTCTTTATAGTCCCCCTCGTAGCCCTGGCAGAGGTGAACAACTTTGCCTCTGGCAGACTCGACTGCAGCTTTGACCGTCGGCCAGTAAGTGCCCACGATCATATCAGATTCCGGGATTGTCGCAGCGTCAAAACCGGGCACCTTTATGACCGGCAGTCTGAGGTCATACCATGACGGTCCGGCGTCTTTTGAGAGAACGGTTACATTGTATCCCGCATCTGAAAGGGCCTCAGCCTGTTCGAGACCTACCTTGGTTCCACCCCATAGGTCAGTGCTCTCAAAAAGGTATGTTATTCTTAAATTTCTTGACATTCTCCGGATGGTCCACAAGTATTTCGACGCATAGAGCGGCTGCCTTCTCTTATGTCAGGTATTCGTCATTGAAAGGTCTGGTGAAGTTGCCCATGCAGGCCTTGCATTGATCGGGATAATCTCCTGAAATAATATTCTGCCTCAGTATCTGCCATTTCGCATCAGTCCAGGCTCTTCTGAGAGCGATTGCGGGATCTTCTGTCCGCGAAAGACCGGCGATTGGTCTGTCAACATCCCAGTTGCAACATGGGAAAACGTCTCCATTGGTTCTGATACCTATAAAGCGGAAGGGCTCCGGACATGGCATTGTCTTGAGATAAAGGTCTTCAGGGGAGAGCCCGTTCATCACATGGTACAAACGGTCCTGGGTGATGCTGATTCCGGCCGCAGAAGCCTTTTCCGCGCATGTCTCCAGTATCTCTCTCCATCGTGGAATATTGCTGTTCAACGCCTGGTCCTGAATTCCGGAGATATGAGAGTGAACAGTGATCGGTGTGATTGTTACTGAAAGAATACTTAGTTCCCCGGCCAGTTCCACTATTTGAGGCAACTGATGAAAATTGCCTGCCTGAGCAACAACATTAAAAGCCAGATAAGGGTTCTGTACACTGAAGGATTTCTTGAGCCCGTTCATTGTCCTGATGTTTTCCACTATTTTTCGTAAATCTCCTCCCTTGCGGATCTCTGCAAACAGGGAGGCGTCAGCTGCATCGACCGAGATTACCAAATGATCCAATCCCTTTAAGATCAATTCCCGGGAAATATCCTTTGTGAGAAGCATCCCGTTTGTGACCATCCCCACCGACGGACCGGATGATTTATACTTGCCGACAATTTCAGCAATCTTCGGATGAAGTAAAGGTTCTCCAAGGCCGAAGGGATACACTGTGGATGCCGTTTTTGCGAATTCATACGTCATCTCCAGTAATTCATCATCCATGGTCATTCCGGATTTTGCGGCATGGTGGATATTACACATCCTGCATGAGAGGTTGCATTTGCTTGTCAGTTCGACCAGGAGAGTAAGCGGAAGATTGAGGCACTCGACCGAATTCTCTTTCCTTAACCCGCGATAGATGGAGAGATTCTGCTCAGGTGTGACGATAGAGTCAGATGAATGCAACTTCACTGCCGATGCAACGGTAGACAACAGCTTACTAAATCTCATTTATCCTATATTATCATATTGCCGGGGTAAAAAAAATGCTCCGTTCTGCCGCCGGGATACGATCGGGCAACTGAAGAAACCTGAGATCAGGCGCGGAACGGATCCGCTCATATTATGCCGGTGGATTTCCGGCGCCGGCACATAAACGCGCAACATGGGACTGTCGCGGCTTGAAATATCGGCTGAGCATCGACAAGGAACACGTTGATAATTTAAGGTATAATAGTAAGGTTATGAAAGAGTTGTTCGTCAATATTTACCGTGGCAGATATATCCTTGAAAATATGGTTGTAAAGGACATAAAGTCGAAGTATGCCGCCTCTCTGCTCGGTCCGTTCTGGGTGGTGGCAACACCCCTCTATCAGATACTTCTTTACACTTTTCTCTTTTCGACCATTCTTAAGGTGCGCTTCGAAGATAATTCCGGAACTTCTTCCTTCGTGGTTTATCTTCTTGCCGGACTTATTCCATGGCTCTTTTTTGCGGAGGCGACATCAAGGGGGATTTCAGCGTTCATCGAGAATGCCCATATTATCAAGAAAGTGAAGTTTCCGATGGAGGTCTGTGTTGCGGCAGTTATTGTTTCTTCAGCTGTCACCTTCTGTGTTTACATGATATTCTACCTGGCAATGCTCATCTTTATGGGCCTGCTGAAACTCCATACTTTTCCGCTTCTCATAGTCCCGTTTGTAATTCAGGTGCTGATGATATTGGGACTCTCTTTCGGCATGGGAAGCATCGCGGTGTTTTTCAGGGACATAACTCAGGCAACCGGCATGGTCTTAAACCTGATATTTTTCATTACGCCTATTGTATACCCGGCGAGTTCCATTCCGGAGAGGTTCCGGTCGTTTTTTAGTTTCAATCCTTTTTTTTCTATTGTTGAGATGTATCGGAATGTGCTGGTGCGGGGCGAGGCGCCCGATGCAATCTCTCTCATATATCCGTCTGTTTTTGCGCTGGTTGTTTTCGTTGGAGGATATTACGTTTTCAATAAGACAAAAGAGGCGTTCAAGGATATTTTATAATGAAAGATTTTGCGGTCGAAACAGAGGGACTCATAAAAGAATATCATATATACGACCACCCTTTGGAGAGACTGAAGGAATTATTTTTTAAAGGAGCAAGACACAAGGTTTTCAGGGCCTTAGGCCCCATTGACATCTCTGTTCGCAAAGGTGAAGCCTTAGGCATACTGGGAGAGAACGGGGCCGGCAAGAGCACATTTCTTAAGCTTGCCGCAGGTGTCATAGAGCCATCCGAAGGGCGAATTACAGTGAGCGGAAAGGTCTCCTCTATACTCGAACTCGGCACAGGATTCAGCCCTGAGTTTACCGGAAGAGAAAATGTGCTGCTTAATGCCGCACTGCTGGGCCTTTCACCTGGGGATATTAATAAGAGAATGGGCGTTATAGAGAAATTCACGGACATCGGGGACTTTTTTGATATGCCGGTGAAGACATACTCGACCGGAATGTATCTCAGACTTGCATTTTCCCTTGCGGTTCATGTTGATGCGGAGATAGTAGTAATAGACGAAGTCCTTGCAGTCGGAGACGGCGCCTATGAAAAGAAGTGCATTGATAAGATCTGGGATCTGAGGAAGAAAGGGATTACACTACTTTATTGTTCCCACTCCCTTTATACAGTGGCCAACTTCTGCGACAGGGCCATGTGGCTTAAGGCAGGCAGTGTGCAGGCCTTTGGCGATACAAAAGAGGTCATCTCGGTATATGAGGATTACTTGAGGGAAAAGGAGCGCGTTGAAGCCGCAGAAATGCCCCTTTTAACCAATAGCGCCATGAGAAAAGTAGCAGAGGTAAAGGATGTCAGACTTTTTACGGATGGGCAACCTGTAGAGACTTCTGTGCAGTACTTGTCCAATATTGAGGTCATACTTGATTTTGAAGTCTTTGAAGACGCCGATGTCTACGTGGGCTTTGCATTAGACAGGAATGACGGCCTTTGTTATTACGCCGACAGTATGCATAAACGAGGTCTTAAACCCTTTCACGGACCAGGCAGGGAGAGCCTGACACTCTCTTTCAAGAACCCTCCGATTTTGGGGGGCGCGTACAAGATTGTTATTTTTCTGCTGGATGAGACAGGTATCTGTATTTATGACAGAAAGGAATCGGCTGTCTTTAAAGTTGATACGAGGGAGAAGGAATGGGGGGTCTGCTACCTGCATCATGAATGGAAAAGGTGATGCTGTCCATAATAACCGTCAATCACAATAGTTCCGTCCTTCTTAAAGATTGTTTCTCCTCAATTGTCTCTGCCGTTGGAAATAAGCCCTATGAATTCCTTGTAATAGACAGCGGCTCAAGGGATGAAGACGTGGCTAATCTCCGGAAGCTTGAAGGCGATAATGTCCGCATAGTCTTGAACAGCGAAAATATAGGTTATGCAAGGGCTGTCAATATCGGGATAAGTAATGCGAAGGGTGATTTCGTGCTGATAACAAATCCCGATGTGATTTATAAGTCCGGCAGCATAATGACTATGTTAAATGCGCTCCTCGCATTTTCCCGGTGTGGCGCGGTCGGACCAAAAACATGGTGGAATGAGGAGATGTCTTTTCTGCTTCCCTGCAGCGAACTGATTACGCCTTGCAGGATGATTAAATCGGAGCTTATGCGGGTCTCTCGCACCATGAACGACTTGATTCTGAGGGGCTGGATAAAGAGGAACCTGAGATACTGGCTGGCGGAAGAACCGATGAGGCAGGAGATGCTTTCCGGCGCATGTATAATGACTACAAAAAAGATACTGGATGCCGTCGGCGGATTTGATGAGATCTTCCCCCTCTATTTTGAGGATGCCGATTGGTCTCTGAGAGTCAGGAAGGCAGGATATCGACTTTATACAGTGCCTCAGGCCAATATCATCCACTACTATAACCAGAGCGCAAAACAGGATATTGAGGCGTCCAAAGGAAAATATAAATATTCTCTGGACAAGTATGTGAGAAAACATTATAAAGGGCAACTTTTTTTGGTGCGTCAGTCTCTAAGGATGCATGAGACCGCAGGCGGTAAAGCGCCGCGAATTTATGACGATAAAGGCATATTCGCTGTTCCGCCTGCGATTGACTTCGGAGAGAGTTCGAAAAAGCTGGTTTTATTATCTCCTGTGGATTCCATGATCCCGTCCGCAGGATCTTTTATCGAAGAGGATTCATTTAAGATACCGGGGGACTTGTGGGATTGCCTGGAAAATGGCAGATATTTTTTGAAGGCGATAGAGCTTGATACTTTTCAATCCTGCGGGTCATGGAGTTGGGTCAAGGACCGGGCAATTCCGATATGATAAAAAGACAATAAACGCTGTGGAGCGGATATTTATGAGAAAGCCACTCTTTGCGGAGAGGATGACCTGCTGAATATCTTCTCTTGTCGGAATGAGGGGTGGCGCAGCGGATTTCAGGCACGGTCGTTATGCAGGTCTGTTTGCAGACGTAACAAGAAACTCTTTTGCGAAATGAGGTCAACAAATGCTGGTTGTGAGAACATTTACACCGGAGGACGAAGACGCTATAAGAAACCTGTTTGCCCTGTGCTTTGGTAAAGAGTTCTCCCATGAGGAATGGGTCTGGAAGTACAAAGAATCGCCCTGGGCGAGCACTGCTGCGATTGCTGCGGACGGCGATAGTATTGTTGCTCATTATGGCGGGCTGGGAGCGAGATTCTATTATAAAGGCAAGACCTTTGATGTCTTTCAGCCCTGCGATGTTATGACACGCCCTAACTACAGGGCAAGGATTTTTTCGAAGAGAGGGGCAATGATAAGGGCCGGTGAGAATTTTTACGAAGTCAATCATATGGATTTTGCCTTTGGTTTTCCGTCGGAAAGACATGCCATCCTCGGCACAAAACAACTCGGCTATACGAAACACGATTATGTGTCGGTCCTGCATAAGAAAGTATCCCGTCGCATTCATATAGGAAATCCGTTATTAAAGGTAGATAAGGGATGGGATCTCATAAAGGGAAGTGAGATTGACTGCCTGTGGAATGAGGCAAAGGATAGCCAGGGCCTTTCCATTGTCAAAAACAGCAACTATTTCTTCTGGCGGTATAAACATAATCCGGTCAAAAGATACGAAACAATAATTGTCCGGGGGCGATATAAGAAAGCGCCTAAAGCCTTTGCTGTCTGTTCCATGAACGGAGCTGAACTGTCAATCCTGGACTTCTTCTGCGCGCAGGACTTTAATGTAAGGATTCTTCTGAGATTGTTAGAGAATGTGGCGGCTAAACATGGTCTTCAGAGTATAAATTTATGGGTCAACCCCAATGAAGAAGTCTTTCGCAATCTAATCGATTACGGGTTTACTCAGGAAAAGGGTATGCCCTACATTTTCAAGATAATGAATAAGGAGATAGATCCGGCGTTTCTGTTTGAGAAATACAACTACAGGATGGGAGACTATGATGCGAGTTGACCCCTCATCTGCGTAAAGGTTCAGGTTGAGTCATCAGCTTACGCGCCATATAGAAAGATGAAGGCTTCTATTTGGTAAAACCACTCTTTGATTTATCAGCCTGGTTCTTAACCTTATAAGCATTACTCAGGTTATTAACAAAGAGTGGATTGCCCGGCTTCAGTTTTACAGCCATTTGAAACTGAACCGTTGCTTTGTCTACGGCTCCCGACTTTAAATAGGCTGTTCCAAGACTGTTATGGGCTTCAGCAAATTCAGGCCGTAATCCCAGGACTATCTGAAGATGCTCAATTGCTTTTTCCGTCAACCCTTTATTGTACAATGTTACTCCCAGATTGTAACGAGCATCAGCAGATTTGGGGTTTAATCTCAAAGCAATTTCGTATTGTCTGATCGCCAGGTCCAATGATCTTTTCCTGAAAAAGGCGTCTCCCATGTTCTTATGCGCTTCGACTAAATTGGGGTTTATATCAATGGCTTTCTGAAATTGTTCAATGGCATCATCAGTCAAACCTTTCCTGTACAGGGCATCCCCTAAATATTTGTGCGCTTCGGCAAGATCGGGTCGTAATTTTACCGCCTGCTGAAGATGCTCCATCCCCTTATCTATGGAACCTGATGCGACATATGCCTTCCCCAGGTCACTGTGAGCATCCGCATTGTCAGGCTGCAGATTAACAGCTGCCTGGAGATGTTCGATCGCCTTGTCTGTTGAACCGGACGTAATGTACGCCTTCCCCAGAGTGTAGTGAGCATTAAAATAGTTGGGCCGTAATTTCACGGCTGTCTGGAGATGCCCGATTGCCTTCTCCAGAGAACCCAACTTTCCATAAGCCGTTCCCAGATTATAGTGTGCTTCAGCAAGATTAGGCTCCAGGTTTACAGCCGTTTCAAAATAGTTTATGGCCTTGTCAAGATTGCCCAGGTGGCCGTAAGCAATTCCCATATTGACATAGGCCAAAGCGAAATCAGGCTTTATTCTCAAGGCAGATTCGTACTGTCCGATTGCCTTTTCAGTCCATCCCTTTCGGAAAAATACAAGACCGATATTATAGTAGGCGTCATAATAATCGGGCCGTAATTTAATAGTGGTCTCCAACTCTTCGACAGCTTTATCCATGAGTCCCTGATTCAAAAAGGCGACCCCCAGATTTTCATGAGCTCTCGCATCATTTGGATACCGCGCCAATACAATTTGATATTGTTCAATAGCCTTGTCTGTTAACCCTTTTTCTTCAAAAGCATTCCCGAGATTATTACGAGGACCCGCCAGATTGGGAGATTTTGTCACTACATCCGACCAGAATGTCAACTCATCCTTCCAAATGGTGTTTCTGTGTATTGTGGCGCCTGTGAGAGCAATAACTATTACTGCCAGCATCGGCAAGATTGCTTTTTCCATTATGGGCGCAACAGTCCTCAATTTATTTCCAAGCCAGTAGACAATGGTAATAAGCGCGATAAAAAAACCGATGGACGGAAGATATAGCCTGTGCTCAAAGATTACGTCGGAAATGGGGATGACACTGGATTCTACCGACAGGGTTATGAAAAACCAGAAAATACCAAAGGATATCAGTGCAGCATGAGGGGCGCTCTTCCTGTAACGGAATAAGAGATAGATGCCGAGACTTAAGATCGACAAAAGGAACAGGGAAGAAAGAAAGACCTGAGGGTTGAAAAATGAATGAAATAGAGGGTAATCATAATTAAGGTTCTGGTTTACCGGCAGAAAGATGAGTCGGATATAAGTTGTGATGACCCTGAACTGAGTAAAGAGGTAATCCCACCTCGAAATATCCGTCAGCATCCTTGTTGTCTTGCCGACGTCCCCTATTACATCTCCCAAAGGTTTGGATATGTGGAGAAGACTTAAAGGAATGATGAGCATAGTGAGAAACAGAGGAAATAAGTACGATACCCTTCTTCTGATTTCCGCCTTGAAGAAGATGAACTCATAGAGAGTAATGACCGCCGGAAGGGTGAAAGATATCTCCTTCGTCTTCATCGCAAGCGCGGCAGAAAAAAGTGATGCTCCGTACCAGAGCAGATATCCCATTTTTAATCGGTCAGCCTGCAGAGAGAGCCTCGCCTTAACATAGGAAATGATGCTGAGCAAATAAAAGAGTGTCGCGAGCGATGTCAACCTCTGAACGATATAAGTGACAGCCTCTGTCTGAACAGGATGAGAGGCAAAAAAAAGGGCTGAAAACAGGGCTATCAATTTTGAGGAATCCTTTATAGAGGACTCACTGAATGTCGGTGTCCTGAAAGTCAGAATAATGAGCCAGTAAACAAACAGGGCATTGGTGAGATGAATCGCAACGTTGAGTATGTGATAGCCGACTACATCCAGACCATGCAATGCATAATTTACAGCAAACGAAAGATATCCAACGTATCTCGTGCCATGAGTTGAAAGATCGGCAAAGAGTTTGAGGTTCTTGATTGCATGGTCCCCCGAGATCTCTCTGAGATCATCAAACTGAAAAGGCACATGGAATGAATTGGAATAGGAGACAAGGGTGAAGACGACAATCAGCAGAATATGAACAATAGGCTTACTGAAATAATCTGAGTACGTTGCCGGCGCTTCAGGCTTTCCGTCCTTCCCGGGATCGGAGATGCTTTGGGAGTGCCTCGCAGTTTGAGCCTCTCCCGCCTTTTCGGGTCTTGAACGATCATCGGGTTTTTGCTTACTGTCTTTTCGTCTCATTTTTTTATAAACGATGCGGGAAGGCCGGTCCTCTTTGATTGAGGCCACATCATACTAAAATATTAGATAAACACAAGTTGAGTTCGGATGTCAATGCAGAAACCGCAGCAAAACGAAAACTCCATGAAGGAAGTGAAACTGCCGGATGCAGGCGGATGAAATCCCGGCAATAACGGCTCAGGATAAGACCACCCCGACTTTGTCCCCTACGGTCAACCCGAATTCGGAAGCCGCGTTCCCGCTGTTTACGAATAGTTCGAGATATCCGAAACTGTTGATCAGGGAATAGAGTCCCTTGTCCTTTGCCTCTGAATAAAAGTTCTTCAAAGGCGCTTCATTTCCCTTAATAAGGACCTTTCGCTCTTTATCTGCATTATTAAATACCAATTCATCCATTTCCATGTGATTTATATTAGTCGTCAGGTTCCCGAAATAGTCAATATAGACAATTTCTCCTTCAATAATATTAGGCGAGGGTGATACCGGAACAGGGACAGGTATTTTTACAAAATCCGTAATGGGTTCTCCAAAATTCAATATGTCCACTCCCTTGGAAAGCCATCCTGCCACAGGAGCAAAGACATCTCTGCCATGGAACGTCGAACTCCTCGACGGGAGAAAATAGTGTTCAGCTGTTACGTGAATGACCTGAAGGCTTTCGGCGATCGCATACAAACGGGTGAAAATGCCGTTGTCCGGTCCCACAAAATAATGATAGTCGGTTGCCACGATAATAGGTCTCCGTACTGAGCCTACCCCGGGGTCGACAATTGCAATATTGATTGACTTGTGCGGGAAGTACTTGAAACTTGCTTCGACGGCAAAGGCGGCCTGCATGATATTCTGGGGACTTATGCCATGGGTAATATCAACAATATTCACTGTGGGATTTATGTTAAGGATGACCCCTTTCATAATCCCGACAAACGGGTCTCTGTAACCTAAATCAGTAGTTAAGGTTATGATCAGGCGCTGTTCCACGTAAGCTCCCTATAACCTTCTTTATATCATGAATCTTCTTCCTTTTCAAATACGTTTGAATTCCTTCGATGATTTCCACGGTCGCCCTTGGGTTTAAGAAGTTGCCGGTGCCGACCTGGATGGCTGTGGCGCCTGCGAGCATGAACTCCACCGCATCATCAGCATTCACAATGCCGCCGATACCGATGACCGGAATCCCGACGGCACGGGAAGCCTCCCAAACCATTCTTAAAGCAATCGGTTTGATTGCCGGGCCCGAGAGTCCGCCGGTGATATTGGCAAGTTTCGGCCTCAGCGTTTCGATATCTATCGCCATGCCGGGTATGGTATTTATCAGGGAAATTGCATCGCTTCCCGAGTCTTCAGCCGTCTTTGCAAACTCCCCGATATTTGACACATTCGGCGACAATTTTACGATGACGGCAACACCGTGAACAGACTGTCTGACCTTTGTGATGAGTCTCGACAGAATCTTTTTGTCGGTGCCAAAAGAGATCCCGCCCTTTTTCACATTCGGACATGAGACATTCAGTTCTACGGCATCAACGCCAGCATCATCAAGAGCCTCAGAAAGCCTGACGTATTCATCAATGTCTTTGCCGAGTATATTGACTATGATTTTCGTCTGAAAATTTCTCAGATACGGGAGCTTTTCTTTCAGGAATCTCTCCAGCCCCACATTCTGGAGGCCGATTGCGTTCAGCATGCCGCAGGGGGTTTCGCATATCCTTGGTGGAGGGTTGCCTTCCATGGGTTTCAGTGAAATGCCTTTAACAACGACAGCTCCGAGCATATTGAGATCGACAAACTCTTTATACTCCTCTCCATAACCGAACGTCCCGGATGCGGTCATGACAGGATTCTTCAGCCTGAGCTTGCCTATATCAACAGTAATATCCATCAGTTCGTCCCAAGTTCGTAAAATGTGTTGGCGAATATTGACCGGTTAAGTTTGCCATATAATATCGTCAATCGGAAAAACAGGGCCTTCCTTACATGCTCTCATGTATCCATGTTTTGTCCTGACCGCGCATCCAAGACACGCGCCGAATCCGCAGCCCATGTTTTCCTCAACAGAAACATATCCCTTTATTGCCCTCTCGCGGGCAATCGCGGATACGGCCCGCAGCATGGGTTTTGGGCCACATGCATAGATGATAAATGAGCCGCCGCCTGGCGCATGCGCGTTCAGAAAATCGTTCAGGATTTTATCGACCATGCCCTCTCTGCCGAACGAACAGTCGTCCGTACACACAATGAGTCTGTCATCCATGCTGCCCAGTTCGTTCAGCATAAGGATCTCGGCTTTTGTCTTTGCGCCGTACAGGACATACTTCTCAGGAAGTTCGTCGCAGAATGAAAAAATCGAGGCGATGCCTGTTCCGCCCGCAATTAACAAAGGCGTCAAACCGTCCGCAGGCGGAGGATACCCGTTGCCGAGCGGGCCGATGACGTCGATGACCTTTCCTTCTCTGAAGGCTTTCATCAATGAGGTGCCTTTCCCCCTTATCGCATAAAGGAACTGGACGGATTCTCCTATTTTTCGCAGATAGCTGAAGGGTCTTTTTAAAAGGGGGTCGTATGAATCACCGACCTCTATCATATAGAACTGTCCAGGTTGCGGGGCGACTACATGCTCCAAAGGCTCTATGGTGAGCAGAAAGGTCTTGCTGTTTAGAGGGATGTTTTCGGTTATTTTTGCCCTGAAGTATCTACTCAAAGTTTATCTCTAATATCTCATACTCCAGAGTTTTGGCAGGGGCCTTGATATTGACAATATCACCGATCTCCTTGTTTAGCAGAGCCCTGCCGACCGGAGAACTTATGGATATCTTTCCGTTCTTGACATCGGCCTCATCAGGTCCTACTAGCCTGAAGGTCTTTTTTTCGTCGGTGTCAAGGTCCACAACCTTGACCTTTGCCCCGAATGCTATCTTGTTCTGTGAGATCTTGGCAGGGTCGATTACATCGGCGAGGGCAAGTTTTGTCTTCAGTTCCTGTATGCGGCCCTCAAGAAAAGACTGCTGTTCCTTTGCAGCATGATATTCGGCATTTTCAGACAAGTCACCGTGCGCCCTTGCCTCTGAAATATTCTTTATGTTTTTAGGTCTGTCAACCTTCAAAAGTCTTTGGAGTTCTTCCTGAAGTTTTTGATAGCCGGCGGGTGTTATCGGTATTCTTTTTAACAAATTATTCCCCTCCTAAAGGATAATGATTAATTTAACACTTTCCACGTCAAATTTTCAAAAATAATGAACGGGAGTCTCTTGACTCTCGCTTCATAATGGCTTAGTCTACTTACATAACATAATTACCGGAGGACAATATGCGATTTTCAAGGATGCTCATACCTACGTTAAGGGAAGTGCCTGCCGACGCGGAGGCAGTGAGTCATATACTTATGCTGCGTGCCGGCTTTATAAGGCAGCTTGCAGCAGGCATTTATATATATCTCCCCCTCAGTCTCAGGGTTCTTGAGAAAATATATAAAGTGCTGCGGGAGGAGATGAATGCCATCGGAGCGCAGGAAATATCAATGCCTGTGCTGCATCCGGCAGAGGTCTGGCAGGAGACCGGAAGGTGGTATGAAATAGGCGAAGAAATGTTCAGATTAAAAGACAGGACAGGCCGTGATATGTGTCTCGGTATGACCCATGAGGAGATCATGACATGGCTTGCAGCAAGGGAAATTCGTTCATACAGGGAACTGCCGCAGATATGGTTCCAGATCGAGACCAAACTCAGGGACGAGGCCAGGCCGAAGAGCGGCGTGCTCAGGACCCGGGAATTCATCATGAAGGACAGTTACAGTTTTGATGCAGATGAAGACGGCCTGGAAAAGAACTATCAGCTTCACGCGGAGGCTTATCATAAAATATTTTCGAGGTGCGGGCTGAAATTCTACATGGTACAGTCAGACCCGGGCATGATGGGAGGGGCTACTTCGCATGAATTCATGGCGCCAAGCCCTGCAGGAGAAGATGATGTCGTCATATGCAGTTCGTGCGGATATGCCGCCAATGTGGAGCTCGCAAAATCTAATCCTCAGAAGACGGAAATGATGGACTGGCAATATGAAGAGGTCCATACACCTGAAAAGCGCACTGTGCAGGAGGTCTCGAATTTCCTGAAGATCAGGCCCGAATATTTTATAAAGAGCATACTTGTCATCTCCGAAAACGGCCCGGTTCTTGCGCTGGTGAGGGGCGACCAGGAACTGCATGAAAAGAAACTCTCCGTGATTGCGGGCAATCACAAGCCTGCCTCCAAAGAAGAGGTGAAAGAGATCCTTGGCGTCCCGGCTGGGTTTATAGGTCCCATGAACCAGAAAGTCAGGATAATTGCGGATATATCATTGAAAGAAGGGGTCTATGTCAGCGGCGCCAACAAACCGCACTACCATATAAAGGGCATACGACCCGAAAAGGACTTCTCCGCCGAGTGGCACGACATCCATGTTGCCAGGGATGGTGATTTATGTCCGAAATGCAATGCAGCAGTAAAGGTGGAACGTGTTATCGAGATCGGAAATATCTTCAAACTCGGCAAGAAGTATTCATCTCCTCTCAAAGCATACTATCTCGATGAAAAGGGCGAGGAAAAACCGGTCATGATGGGAAGCTATGGCATCGGCCCTGCAAGGATTGCCGCTGCCGCTATAGAGCAGAACCACGATAAGGACGGCATCATCTGGCCCGGGAGCATAGCGCCTTTTGATATTGAGATCCTGCCTCTGAATATCGGCGACGCCAGGACAATGGAGATTGCAGAGAGATTTTACAAGGACCTCACGGAAAAGGGATTTGATGTATTAATGGATGACCGTGACGAGAGGGCAGGGGTCAAATTCAAAGATGCGGACCTTATCGGGGTGCCGACTCAGCTTATAATCGGCGAAAAGAACCTCAAAGACGGTCTGGTGGAGATAAAGGACAGAAGGACAAAAGAGGCGCAGAAGGTTAAGGTCGAGGAAGCGGTTGAAAAAGCGGCGAGGTAAACATTTTGCGGCGTCAAATAAACTGACGTCGTCAAAAGAAACATTATAGTGATGATCACAGATTCTTTTGAAACGGATAGTGAGTGTATTCCCCGTCGGCTTGCCGCGGGGTTAGCGAGCGAATATAAAGAAAGACTTCCTTACGTTAAGATACCCTGCGGTCTCTGCCGCAGGGTTCTTCATTCGGGTGAGCGATTTCTGCGAGAGTCCTTCTGACATCGAAAGCGGTCTTGATAGCTGTCTTTTCGGAGGCGCAGAGGAATGGCCCGACCCGGTTGTAGTAGCCGGATGAAAAGTAGTTTGAACAGCTGCACCAGTTCATGCAGTAGTCTTTAAGCTCGCAGAATATACAATCGGTATCCGTGCTGAATTGGGGCTTCTTCCTGTGGGATATACGTTCAACCTGTATGCCGCCATCGATATTGCCGATGCAGTGGTCCTGACCTGAATCACTGCCTATCAACCTCTCACAGGGATAGATATTCCCTGAAGGCGCAAAGGCCAACCCGGTTTCTCCGAGCCTGCACTTCTCTCCCGACCTGTAGCCTCCCTTGGCAAAGGCGGCCATTTTGCCGTCAATGATGCTTATGTAAAGCGGTTTCCGCTTGAGAGCGAACTCAATGTACCAGTCGGCAATCCTTGGATAGACATGAGAAAGAAGATCAGCGTCTTTCCTGGTCCATGGCGCCGACAAATCCGAACTGAGATGGATTTTCCGTATGCCCATGGATGAGAAGTATTCGACAACCAGGGGTAGATACTGAACTGTTTTCGGATGGTAAACAGCATGGACTGAAATATTTGCGAAGGCTTCATTTGCCCTGGTCAGCGTTCTTTCAACAATAGGGGAACTGCCTTCCTGATTGGGAAAAGACCTGAACATATCATGGACATGAGGCGGTCCGTCACAACTGATGCAGAACTGCATATTGTGGGCGAGAAGGAATTTTTCTGTTTCGGACGAAAAGACCGTGCCGTTCGTCGTAATAGATATCTCGACTTTCAGTGGGTCATAGTAAGGGTGCTGCTCTATTATCTCCGTTATCTTTTTGACCAGGTCGAATTCGAGCATAGGTTCTCCCCCGCTGAAATTGACGCAGAGCTTCTCTTCCGGAGGATTGTTTCTGAAGATGAAATCAACAACCTCGATGGCTTTCTGCAAGGGCATCGTCGAATTTTTCTTGATGACATAACAGTATTGACATGCTAAGTTGCATTTGAGGGTGACGCAAATGACATATTTCATTTCTGCCCCCTTGTGTCGGTATGGCCCCGACTTTTTCCATTAATGAACGAGACTTCGCTTTCTTTGAACAACCTGGACATAATTTATCATATGCTAAACTAAAAGTCACGCTAAAAATATTATATGTTGCAATTTACATATCTAATTAAATAACATATCGCAATTCTGCACTATGGCCCTGTTGCACAACTATATCAAAAGATAACATTTGCCTGCGGATGTCTTAGAGGAGGCGCAAAAGATGGAAGGCGGAAAGAGAGTTGAAGATATCATGGTAAGCATTTTTGATTATCCTCATATCCCCTACTGGTTTTCGTTCAATCAGGCCATTCGAATAGCTAAGGCTTCCTTCCGCAACGACAGCAAGAAGAGTCTGGAACCAATGGCCATGCTGGTATTCGATGAGAAATATAGCCTGCTTGGAACTCTGTCCTTGCAGGATATAATAAAAGGGCTTGAGCCGAAATTTTCAGGACCTGGTCCGGACACACATTCGCAGGGAGACGATATTCCGGGATGGGATTCGGATCTTGCTGCCAGCTTGAAAGAGTTCTCTGTCAGGCAGGTAAGTGAAATCATGGTGCCCGCAGAATATTTTTGTGAGCCTGAAGATCAGCTCTCAAAGGCGGCGTATCTGATGGCCGGCAACAACCTGTTTCTGCTGCCCGTGCGGGAGAAGAAGAAAAAACTGGTAGGACTGGTCAGGATGGTGGATATATTCGATGCCATTTCAGCTGAAGTATTAAAAAAATGAGGAACAGGCGGTCCTGAAACGGATAGTGAGTGCATTCCCCGTCGGCTTGCCGCGGGGTTAGCGAGCGAATATAAGAAAACAATTCCTTACGTTAAGATACCCTGCGGTCTCTGCCACAGGGTTCTTCATTGCATTCTTGAAGGAGCCTTTATTGAGATCGCGTAGTTAGCCGGCAAAGACATTTTAGCTGCAGAACACTATCCTAACATATGACAAGAGAGACTTCCTTGTATCGGTTCAAATCTTCTCGCAGACCGGAAATGGTCCATCCGGGCCGCCTGAGTTGCTATTGCAATTTGCAACATTTCAGGCTGAAGATTTGGCGTTGCCGGCCGAAAACTGATAGGCTGGGTCGGAAAAACACATCTCAATTTTCATCTCTTCCTGCCAGGTTTCAGCAATTCTCAAGCGGTGAGTCTTCGAGAGAGCCAAGCAGTCTCTTTGCCGTAAATTCTCAAAAACAAATAATTTATTCTTGAAATATGCTTCTCTTGATGAGCTTCTTGGTGACTTTTTCCCAGGGAGTTGAATTCGGACAGTTGCCCTAAATTAAGGCTTGATCAAAGCATGAATTTGTGACGATAAAAGTTTAATTTCGATAATATCATAATAAGATTATTTAATTGTAATAATAATATTACGTTTAAGTAAAATAGACAATCCGTAATCGTGATCAACCTGATATGAAAAAAATTACGTAATACCAAGTGATTCTGAGATTGGTAAAATTATTTTCGGCAAACCTGTAAAATAAGAAAATTAAGCTGATAAAGGAGAGTTAATTATGTTATTACGAATTTTCCCCTTCCTGGAATGGCTGAAGAGTTATAACCTCGGCAAATTAAGGGATGATGCAATTGCAGGGCTTACAGTTGCCCTTGTCCTTATCCCCCAATCCATGGCCTATGCCCAGTTGGCCGGACTGCCTTCATATTACGGATTATATGCGTCTTTCCTGCCGCCGATGATAGCCGCATTGTTCGGCTCCAGCAGGCAGCTGGCAACAGGTCCTGTGGCTGTTGTTTCACTAATGACCGCCGCTTCCCTGGCGCCTCTTGGCAACCGCAGGAAGTGATAGCTTTATAGCATATGCGATTTTGTTAGCCCTTATAGTGGGAATTTTCCAGTTTCTTCTTGGTGTACTCAGGCTCGGACTGGTCGTGAATTTTCTGTCGCACCCTGTAGTCAATGGTTTCACCAACGGGGCCGCGATCATTATTGCCACATCCCAGTTGTCAAAGATGTTCGGAGTCTCCGTGGATGACGCAGAACACCACTACGAAACGATCATCCGGGTTGTTCAGGCAGCTGTGCACTATACGCATTGGCCTACATTCATTATGGGTATTAGTGCGTTTGCGATAATGTTCGGGCTGAAAAAGATCAATCCCAAAATACCGAATGTCCTCGTCGCTGTGACCATAACCACTCTCATCTCCTGGGGCATAGGCTTTGAAAAAGATGTCAGGGTGGATATCGCAAAGATAGAGTCTCCGAAGGTGCAGGAACTTGTGGTCGGGTTCAACAAGACGATAAGTGACATTTCTGAACTTGCAAAACAGCGTACAGATAATACGAAACTCATGGAAGAGGCAAAAAAGAACCATGATAAGATCGAAATGCTGAACCTGAAGAGGAATGAAGAAGTGCTGAATATCAACATGGAGGAGCTGAAGCTCAAACAGGCCTCGATGAGAAAAGAGATGAGGGACATGTTCTTTGCAGGCGTAAAACAGCCTGACGGTACAATGAAATTTTATCCCAAGGATGAAATACCGCAGGGCGTGGCTTCGGATGGAAAGATCTGGAGAATGAACGCGGGAAACAAACCGATAAAGGTGGATTCCATTCGCATGATAGGTGGCGGTGCTGTTGTCGGCACAGTTCCCAAAGGACTGCCTTCATTTACTGTCCCTCCGCTTGATCTCAAAGTGTTTTTGAATCTTCTTCCGTATGCCATAATCATTTCCCTCCTGGGCTTTATGGAGGCCATCTCTATTGCCAAGGCCCTTGCAGGAAAAACAGGACAGAGACTCGACCCCAATCAGGAATTGATCGGACAGGGACTGGCGAATATGATAGGCGCCATAGGAAAAGGCTATCCTGTTTCAGGTTCTTTTTCCCGTTCTGCGGTCAATTTCCAGTCAGGCGCCCTTACCGGATTTTCAAGCGTGTTTACCGGCGTGGCGGTATTGATCGTGCTTCTGTTTTTTACCCCTTTGCTTTATCATCTGCCGCAGTCGGTGTTGGCAGCCGTAATTATGATGGCGGTCATCGGTCTGATTAACGTCTCCGGTTTCATTCATGCATATAAGGCCCAGAAATACGACGGGATCATTTCTATCATATCTTTTATCGCCACATTGGCCTTTGCCCCTCATCTGGACAAAGGCATCATGATCGGGGTTGTGCTCTCGATCTCGGTATTTTTGTACAAGAGCATGAAACCCAAAATATCCCTTCTGGCAAGACATGAAGACAAATCCCTGCGTTGTCTGGAGACTCATGGCCTTAAAGAATGTGAGCATATAGCCATGGTGCAATTTGAAGGACCTCTCTTCTTTGCCAATGCAAGCTATCTGGAAGACAGCGTAAGGGGAATCATCGAGGCAAAAAAGAACTTAAGGCACATCATTATCGTATCCTCCGGTATCAACGAAATGGATGCGTCAGGGGAAGAAGTATTGTCGCTGCTTGTGGACCGGGTGAGAAGTGCCGGTCTGGATATCTCCCTTAGCGGAGTAAATGAGAATGTATTGAAAGTTCTGAAACGGACTCATTTGCTCGAAAAAATCGGACAGGACCATGTGTATTCTACACCGGAGGAGGCTGTTATTAAGGTCTATCCGATTGCGCATAAAGGGGCGACTGAGAAAGAATGTCCGCTTGTGGCTGTTTGCAAGGTTTAGATTTCATACTATGGAGGGAGAAAAATGTCGATAATAACCATTTTTACAGGGAACTATTGTAATGAAGAATCTGCAATAAAGGAAATTCTCAAGAGAACAGGCTATAAATATGCGACGGACTCTGATATCGTATCAAAAGCCAGCGGACTCTCGAGTATTCCGAAAAGCAAAATATTAAAGGCTTTTTCGTCTAAGATGTCTGTTTTTAACCAGTTGACCCATGAAAAAGAATGTTCCATTGCTTTTCTCAGGCTTGCTGTAGCTGAGATGCTTACTGAAGATAATATTGTGGTCGATGGTTTTACAAGCCTTTTGATACCAATTCGAATTGCACATGTCCTGAGAGTCTGTCTGATCGCGGACATGAAATACCGCGTTTCCAGAGCAGTGTCATCCGGGATGTCTGAAAGTGAGGCTCTTAAAGCGATCCATAAGAGCGATGAGGACAGAATCTTCTGGACAAAAAGCATTTTGGAAAAAGATGACCCATGGAATGTTTCACTGTATGATATGGTTCTGCCCACTGATAAAACGGCTCCTGAGGACATCGCAAGCTTGGTAGAAAAGGCGCTGGAAAGAGAAATCCTGAAAGCTTCGGCAGACAGTCAAAGAGCAGTTCAGGACTTTATTCTGGCAGCCCGGGTTGAAACCGCGTTGGCCAGGGAAGGACATATTATCGCTACCGAGTCAAACTCAGGCGCGGTAACCTTGACCATTAACAAAAAGGTGATTCTCCTGAAAAGGCTTGAGGAGGAACTTCAGGCCATTGCGCTTAAGATCCCGGGGGTGCAATCGGTATCGACCAAAGTCGGCAAGAACTTCTATCAGTCTGATATCTACAGAAAATTCGATTTTGAGATGCCTTCCAAACTGCTTATCGTGGATGATGAAAGACAGTTCGTGCAGACACTGTCGGAAAGACTGCAAATGAGAGAAATCGGCTCTGTTGTTGCCTACGATGGAGAAAGCGCACTCGACATAATGAAAGAAGAAGAGCCCGAGGTCATGATCTTGGACCTGAAGATGCCCGGGATTGACGGCATAGAGGTCCTGAAGCGGGTTAAAGATACGAATCCTTCTGTCGAGGTTATAATGCTTACAGGGCAAGGTTCGGAGGCTGATAAGGAAGTATGTATGAAATTAGGCGCATTTGCTTATCTTGAAAAGCCTGTGGACGTAAATGTCCTGAGCGAGACTATTCAAAAAGCCAACGAAAAGATTATGCAGAAAAGGAAGCAATAGATAACACGGGAACTGCAAATGGATTGTTCCTGATAATCGGTTCTGCTGAAAAAGGAGAGGGGCCGTGTGTGAAGGCCCCTCAAGTTTTGTAATACTATTCTGTAATATTTATGGTTTTACAATTAAGACAGGGAAGCATGAATGCCCGATCACTCTTTCCGCGGTGCTGCCCATAAGAAGCCTTTTGATGCCTGTCCTGCCAAGGCTTCCCATAACAATAATATCTGTTTTATTTTCCTTTGCGACATCAATAATTGTTTTGTATATCGCACCGTCTCTGACAATAGCCTCGGCCTTTACACCTGCGGCCAGGGCTTTGTCCTTCACACTGTTTGCAAAACCTTTTGCCTTCGCGACGAGATGTTCATACACTTCCTGCGCCCGGAGCATGAATTCGACGGTGACGTCGACTACTGAGAGTGCTTTGATCTCACTCTGATATTGTTTTGCTATATCAATAGCTCTCTGTGCTGCGGCTTCACCATATGCCGAACCATCGTTTGCTACGAGGAGATTCTTCCATGATACTCTGGCGCAGTCCGGTACAACGAGCACGTCCTGTCTACTGTAACCTATAACCCTTGCAGTGACGCTCCCCACCAAGGCTCTTTCGACCACGCTGGTCCCTTTTTGCCCCATTACTATAAGGTCAAAATTTTCCGTATCGGCGAGGTCGACTATCCTTTCGTAAATTTCGCCTTCCGCAGAGATTGTGTCGATTGTAATCCCCTGGTCATGCGCGATTTTCAGTGCTTCCGCAAGGGTGCTGTCAGACTGTTTTTGCATGGACGCTGTTATGTTGTTTGTCCACATGGCATTCAGGTCGCCTTCATATGGCGGCACAACCGATACAACAGCTATCTGGCTTTTATCATCCTTTGCAAGTTTCAAAGCCTCACGCAATGCATTCCAGCCGGGTTCCGAACCGTCAATTGCTACCAGTACTTTCCTGTATTTATCCATATTATGCACCTCTGTAATTTAGGCGTTTTCGAACACTTCTTTCTCTTCCATCTCTTCCATTGCACGTTCTGCTTTACGTCCTTTGTACATTGCCTGCAGGACAATAAAAGCGCCTGTCAAAAGAGCGAATGACATTATTGCAAAGCTGCGTGTTTTTCAGTATCTTGACCGTTGTATCAGTCAGTGTCTCTATCAGCCCCAGCTGCGAAAGATACACAGGCACCATTAACGCTCTGCTGAAAAGGACTATTACCATTATAACACCCATGACCAGCTTTATCACAAAGGGTTTAACATATGTAGTCCCGATTGCGCCCAGCTGAATGCCGAAAAGAGATCCGGCAAGGATAATACCTGCCAGGCGTATGTCAACCAAACCGTGCAGCGCATACTTGAAAGATCCTCCAAGACCCATCACGAACGCAACAACAAGTTCTGTCGCCGAACCCATCAGGCTGGGCGCGCCAAGCACATAGATCATCGAAGGCACGCCGATAAAACCTCCTACTGCAATAGTCGCCGCAAGCATGCCTGTGGCAAAACCAAGCGGTACTATGAAAAGCAATGATACCTTTGCTTTCAGGCTTTTGAAATAGACCATGGTCCCCGGTATATTGACCGACTGCACCCACTTTGCTGATTGAAGAGAGCTTCTCTTCTGCATCCGCGTTGCCGGACCTGTATGTCTTAACAGCATCACGCAGTATGAGGCCTCCGACTACGGCAAGAACAACAACAAAGGCAACGCTTACGTACAGATTGGAGCCTGCATCCCCGAAGGCTGCCTTGATCTTTTCCTGAATGTGAGCTCCGTAGAATACACCTGCCTCTGCAAATACACCGAATACAAGGCCGAGCTTGACATCCACCTGGCCGTACTTGGCGCGTTTAATAGCGCCGACCAGGGCCTTGGGAAACTTGTGGCACATGTTGCTTGCGACTGCGACAAGGCCGGGCACCCCCAGACTCATCATGCCGGGAGTCAGGACAAAGGCCCCGCCTGATCCGATAAAGCCGCTGACAAGACCCCCGATAAATCCGACGATAAACAGATACAGCACAT
This sequence comes from uncultured Nitrospiraceae bacterium, assembly GCA_963725545.1. Classification (GTDB taxonomy): domain Bacteria; phylum Nitrospirota; class Thermodesulfovibrionia; order Thermodesulfovibrionales; family SM23-35; genus DYFC01. The sequence goes on from CAVRZG010000030.1 coordinate 54,569, forward strand.
TCATGTAATTTAAGTCTATAAAGTTCGCTGCTTCAAATGGTATATTATGCATTTCTCTTACCCTCCTTTCCTTATACTCTTGCTCTCAGGCGCGGCTGCGGCTGCGGGCGTTCTCTGTCAACATGCTTCTCTTCCACTACCCTTGTGCGGACAGACTTCTTGGTCGCTTCCACTCCCAATACAGACCAGAAATAACTCGTGAACCCGCCGTGTATGAATGAGATAGCAAAGGCTGTTGCAATCGGCAAGGCTGCATACCATGTCCCTCTGGTGAAAAGCGCCGTGACTGCCGATTGGTTCCAAAACAATGCCGCGTACAGAACACCCGAGAGCGCACCGTAGACCAGCATCTTTCCCACTGGTTTCTTTTTCAGACTTCCATACTGCTGTGCCATAATCATCCTCCTTATTAAATGAATTTTATTTATGCACTGGTTGTTTCAGAAACGAGGACCAGCGGGCATTTCAGCCTTTCCCAATCCTGCAAATCCGTTTTTTGGTCTTTTACGGAACGAATGCCCAGATCCCGCGAATCAATGACTACAAATCGAATGTCCGCTTCTTTCTCTGCGTCGATGAACTTGATAATTTCCTCCTTTATGGATCCTTCACAGAGGCGTAATCTGATATCCTATGCCTTTGGCTTTCAGTTCCTTCAGATATTCTTCCAGAAAAGGCGTCTCAGAATAGTCTCTTGCGATGTACAGAATCTTGATCCCCGCGCCGATGCGTTTGCTGATGTTCAATGCGTACGTGGCCGCTTTCATATCGGCTTCCATGCCTGTCAGTACAAGCAGCACCTTGTGGCGTTCATAGAGCATCCTTTTGAGCGTCTCAAACCTCCCTTCCTCTATGAAAGAAGCTGCCATTATATCTTCAAACTGTTGTAACAACTTTTTTATTTCCATCAATTAAAAGCGCCTCCAGCCATTAAAATGTTTCAATTCTATAATTCAATTTTCATGCCATACCGAAATATTAGCTAACTATGTTGATTTAATGAATAAAACTTGTTTCGGGTACGAAAGCTGTGCAGAGGATAATGTTGCAATATGCAACTAAGATATAAAGAAGACCGAAAATAGCCAGATATATTGAGGGTTGCGGAGATGTTACAGAAAAAGCAGCTCTTGTTGTATAATGCAACGAAATTAGCCCGGGAGAGTTATAATGAAAGGTAATACTGCTGATAATCTGCCATCCGGCAGAGCGGTATGGAATTTGCTTAACAGAACTATGACTTGGTATATTGATAAAGAGAGGTGGCTCAGAAAGTGAGTATCTTCAAAAAACCAGAAGACAAACAGCAGCTTGCAACAGCAGACGAATTCAGGCAGAAGATTGACTCGGCGCACATGCCTTCCGGTGTAAGGCAGATTGCGGAAAGAGAGCTTGATATGATGTGCAAGATGAGCCCTGCAACAGCCGAGTATACAATAGGTCTTACTTATGTTGAATACCTTGTCAACCTTCCGTGGAACAAGAAAACTGCCGACAACCTTGATCTGACGCGGGCCCGGAAGATTCTGGATGAGCGGCATTACGGCCTGAGCGATGTTAAGGAGAGGATACTCGAACATCTTGCCGTAAAGATACTGGTAATGAACAAGAAGCCCCGTATACTTGTTGTGGACGATGAAGTGATAGCCAGGGACAATATCTCGCACATCCTCAGGAAAGAAAACTATGATGTTGTTACTGCAGTGAACGGGGTTGAAGCCATTGAAAAGCTGGAGGCATCTGTTTTCGATGTGGTTCTGACCGATCTGAAGATGGAAAAGGTTGACGGCATGGGCGTGCTTGAGATGGCACGAAGTAAATACCCGGATATTCAGGTCATTATGATCACAGCCTATGCTGCTGTGGATTCTGCCATTGAAGCTATCAAGAAAGGGGCGTTCCACTATATTGCCAAACCGTTCAGGCTGGATGAAGTGCGTTCGACCGTAAAACAGGCGCTGGAGAAAAAACTATCTTCTGTCTCCGCAAAAGGCTCTGTCCTCTGTTTTGCAGGACCGCCCGGGACAGGAAAGACCTCTCTCGGCAAGTCCATTGCAGATGCCCTTGGAAGGAAGTTTGCGCGCGTTTCCCTCGGAGGGATGAAGGACGAAGCTGAAATTCGCGGTCATAGAAGGACATACGCAGGAGCGATGCCCGGACGCATTATTGAGGAGATACGCAGGGCTGAATCATCAAACCCAGTCATAATGCTGGATGAGGCCGACAAGATCGGCGGACAGGATTTCAAGGGCGATCCGGAGTCGGCTCTTCTTGAAGTCCTTGACCCCGAGCAAAACCAGAGCTTTCTTGACCATTACCTGGATGTCCCGTTTGACCTTTCGAATGTCATGTTCATAGTTACGGCCAACATCGCTGATAATATACAGGGACCCCTCAGAGACCGCATGGAGGTAATTGAATTTTCGGGATATTCCGAAGATGAAAAAGTCAGGATAGCCCTGCTGCACATAATCCCAAAACAGGTTAGAGAACATGGTTTGTCCGACTGTCCGCCCGGGTTTTCCCCCGAAGCGGTCTCGAAGATTGTGAACGAGCATACGAGAGAGGCCGGGACGAGAAACCTTGAGAGACAGATCTCTACGATCTGCAGAAAAATTGCTACCGAGTTTGTTTATCACAAAGATGCGGTGCGTCTTATCAGCATTACCCCTGAACTGGTAGAGAGGTATCTGGGACCGAGGAAATACTTCATTGAGGTCACTGATGAGAACAATCGTATAGGGGTGGTTACCGGACTTGTATGGACTGAATCGGGCGGCGACATCATTTTCGTGGAAGCGGCCCGTATGAAAGGGAGGAGAGAACTGATACTTACGGGTTCTCTCGGAACCGTGATGAGAGAATCTGCCCAGGCTGCATTGAGTTATATCAGAAGCAACGCATCTTCTTTCGGGCCTCGGGGAGGATCTCTTTGAAAGCTCCGATATCCATATCCATGTGCCTGCAGGCGCCATTCCCAAGGACGGACCTTCAGCAGGCGCAACCATAGCCGCCTCTCTCATATCACTCTTTACAGGACGACCTGCGAGAAGGGATGTAGCTGTTTCCGGGGAACTGACCTTAAGCGGAAGGATACTGCCCGTCGGCGGCATTAAAGAAAAAATACTCGCTGCACGCAGGGCAGGGGTAAAGACAGTTATATTGCCTTACAGGAACAGAGTAGATCTTGATAATATCCAGCAAGATGTCAGGTCCGGGATAGAAGTCGTGCTCACAGATAGGATTGAGGAGATAATCGATAAGGTATTGGTAAAATAATCCGGGTAATAATGCAGCTTTCAAAACGCTGAACAGGCAAGAGACTTTTATATAAAAATGTTTTCATATCAATCAAGCATAAGACAGAAGATTACCTTTGGTTATTATGTCGGCGTCATGGTTATCATCGGTCTTTCTGTCTTTACCCTCGTGGAACTCTGGTATATCGAAAAAAAGGTGAGATTTGGTGAAGTCGTCACCGAATTTTTTGACGCGACCCTTGAGATGAGAAGGTTCGAAAAGAACTTTTTTCTCTACAGGAAAAATGAGGACTACCAGGAAAATATCCTTTATATAGAGAAGGCCATGGATATATTGGTGAAGAACGCAAGCGGCTACAGGAATCTTGCAGTCTCGACGGAATTGGAAAAGCTCAGGGACGATCTGAATAAATACAGTCTGTTGATGAAACAATTCGCCCTCCTCGGGACCAATGCCAATGACGCAAGGCTGGACATTGTGGAAAATGCCATAAGGGAAAAGGGCAAGGAAATTATCACCGTCGCCGAGAATATATCGAAAACAGAGCGGCAGAGAATTCAGGATCTTCTTGACATCATTCAGAAATTCATCATCGTTTCAATTTTTTCTTTCTCAATTGCAGGGATAGCGATAGGTCAGATTATGTCACGAATGGTTGTGAGACCTTTGAAGAATATGGAAAAAATGATGGAAGATATATCCGACGGCAAGCTGAAATCTGTAACAATGCTTTCGAAAGACAGGGAAATCATATCTCTCACGCAGGCATTCAACAGGATGCTTACGGAACTCGAACTCAGGCAGAAGCACCTTATTCAGCGGGAAAAGTTGGCATCATTGGGGACGCTTGTTTCAGGAGTGGCCCATGAACTCAATAACCCCCTCTCAAATATCTCTTCATCCTGCCAGATACTTATTGAAGAGCTTGAAGATTCGGACAGCAAATTTAAGAAAGAGCTGCTCTCGCAGATTGATGAACAGACCGACAAGGCCAAATATATTGTCCGTTCGCTCCTCGATTTTTCAAGGGACAAAGAATTCAAGAGGGAGCACCTGCAGCTCAGAAGACTCTTCGAAGAGACCATACAGCTTTTGAAAGGGGAATTACCTTCGGGGATCGCAGTCGGCATTGACGTGCCTGACGATCTGACTCTCTACGTTGACAAGCAGCGTATTCAGCAGGCCTTTCTGAATCTTATCAATAATGCGCTGGATTCTATTGATGCGGAAGGGACGGTTTCCATAAAGGCGTGCAAGCACATACTGAAAGGCGAGATTGATGAGAGGTGCGATTATGCAAGGGAGCGAGGACACTGCACAGGCGAGTGTCCTATAAAAACAGATACAATAGACATTGAGATCAGAGATACCGGGAGGGGTATTCCTCCTGAGGTGCTGCCCAATATATTTGACCCTTTCTTTACGACAAAGGACGTTGGTAAGGGCACCGGCCTCGGACTTTATATCGTACAGGAAATTGTGCATGAGCATGACGCTTGTATCGGGGTATGCAGCGAGCTGCAAGAGGGGACGAGATTTGTTATCAGATTTCCGGTAAAGGAGTAGTTTTTATGGGAAATGACATAAAAATACTGGTAGTTGACGACGAAAGAATTGCGGTGAAAAACCTTGAGCATATTCTTAAGAAAGAAGGGTATTCCGTTGTAGGCACGGAAAGCGGCACGAATGCCCTGAAACTGCTTGAAGAGAGACAGTTTGACGTCGTACTTACCGACCTGAGGATGGAGAAGGTTGACGGCCTTCAGATCCTGAAAAAATGTATGGAACTGCATCCTGATACCGAGGTTATTATGATTACCGGCTATGCGACCCTGGAGTCCGCTGTCGAGGCAATGAAAAAGGGCGCCTTTCACTATATTGCAAAGCCCTTCAAGCTTGAACTGGTAAGAAATGTTGTAAAAGAGGCTGCTGAGAAGGTGAAACTGAAAAGGGAGAACAGGAATCTCAGGGATCAACTCGAAACCTTCCAGGGTAAAGTGAAAATCATTACCCAGGACCCCGGCATGCAGCGTCTTCTTGAAACAGCTCAGCAAATTGCTCCGACAGACTGCAATGTGTTACTGACAGGCGAAAGCGGGACAGGCAAAGAGCAATTTGCCCGGTTTGTTCATTTCCACAGCTCTCGGGCCGAAGGGCCGTTTTTTGCCATTAACTGCGGGGCCTTTAACGAGGAACTTCTCTCGAATGAACTTTTCGGGCATGAAAAGGGAGCCTTTACAGGGGCCATCGCCCTGAAAAAAGGCCTGGTTGAGATGGCTTCGGGAGGAACACTGTTTCTGGATGAAATTACCGAGATGCCGGCTTCCATGCAGGTGAAACTTTTGAGGGTCATACAGGAGAGAGAGGTGCTGAGAGTGGGGGGAACAGAGCCTCTCAAGGTGGATGTCCGTTTTATAGCTGCCACGAACCGGGACATACATGAGTCTTTGAAAAACGGCAGCTTCAGACGTGACCTCTATTTCAGGCTTAACGTGGTATCCCTTTACTTACCGCCGTTGTCGGAAAGGAGGGACGATATCCCGATCCTCTCTTACTACTTCCTTAAAAAATATAATGCGATAATGAAGAAGGAGATCAAAGAGATATCTCCGGAAGTGATTGCTATCCTTCAGGGGTATGACTTCCCTGGAAATGTCAGAGAACTTGAAAATATTATCGAGAGAGGAGTTGCTCTTTCCAATACTGACGCGATCGAGATTGCCAACCTTCCTGAAGATCTCAAGGTAATCAGTATCAAGACATTCAGAAAGAAAGAAGGCAGAATCCCATCTCTCGAAGACCAGGAACTGGCATATATAAAATGGGTACTCAAAGAGGTCAGCGGCAACAAGACCCTTGCCTCCCAGGTACTTGGAATCGACAGGGTCTCACTCTGGAGAAAACTCAAGAAATACGGTCTTGAAGAAGACTGACCCTGAGAATGTATTAACAGACCGAATCGCCGGGTGAGACTCATCAGTGGTGTGATATCCTTCCGGGTGCTGTCGAATTTTTGTCGCATATGAGGCGAATTCTCCACGTGGACATGGACGCTTTCTTCGCGGCTGTCGAAGAAAAACGGCGTCCCGAGTTGAGAGGCAAGCCCGTAGTGATAGGAGGCTCCGGAGATCCCACGAAAAGAGGGGTAGTATCAACAGCTTCCTACGAGGCCCGAAAATACGGAATTCATTCGGCTTTGCCCCTGAGGACCGCGTATAAACTCTGCCCCAAGGCCTTCTTCCTTCCTGTAGATTATGAAGAGTACGCAAGGGTTTCCCGCATAATCAAGAATACCCTCAAAGAAATATCGCCGGTCATGGAAGATGTGGGAATTGATGAGGCATTCCTTGATATATCGGAAGTCGATATGTCACCAGAGGATATCTCACGGGAAATCAAAAGGAGGGTAAGGGAGGAGACAGGCCTTACCTGTTCAGTAGGAATAGCTTCAAACAAGCTGCTTGCGAAAATAGCGTCCGACATGCGGAAGCCGGACGGACTTACCATAATTGGGGAGAAAGATATCGAAACCCGGATATGGCCGCTACCTGTAAGAAAACTCTGGGGTGTGGGACCCAAGACTGAGGCCGGTCTCAGGGGCTTGGGGATCAATACCATCGGAGAGCTTGCTTCAATGCCTCTTGAGCGGCTGGTTGAGAATTACGGAGAATCGTACGGACACTATCTGTACGAGGCGTCGCGAGGAATAGACAAAAGTCCCCTCGTGACTCAGTGGGAGCCGAAGTCAGTGAGCAGAGAGACGACTTTCCAGTCGGATACGGACGATTGGCAGACCATAGCAAAGACTATTGCCGCACTCGCACAGGAGGTAGTTGAGGACATCAGACAAAGAGGGTACAAAGGGAAAACTGTCACACTGAAGGTGAGGTTCAGTGATTTCAAGACATACACAAGGGCAAAAACGCTCGACACACCAACCGATTCAACAGATGATATAAGGAAAGCCGCTTTTCATTGTCTTAAGAGGATAGAACTCACAAAGAAAGTGCGGCTCATAGGTGTCAGAATCACTCATCTGAGCCGATAGCAAAGAAATCCTCCCAAATACTCTGCCTCAGTCGCATCTGTACCAAACAGATATTTTAGCCTGTCGGAGAACAGGGTATATGACTCAATTTCTGAATCAAAAAACTACATGTTTTCTTGTTCAAACCTTTACCTGACGTCAATGTTTATACATGATTCAGAACTGAGACCTTCGCTTCGTCTTCGGTCTCATCAAGGTTGCCCGTGCGTTTAAGGGATGATTGCGGAAAATATTCGGAATGACTCATAATAATACATTGGAGGTTATTATGGAAAATAAATGTGGAGCAAAAAAAATTGACCCGGAGAGGATGCATGCATTGAGGAGTCTGCCTCTTGAGATAAAGCAGTTACTGACCAAAGAGGAAGTAGATGCCTTTTTGTTTCAGGATGAGTGGCCGGATTCCTTGCAGGAGAAGTTGAAAGATTATCTCGAAGAAGCCGAGTAATTCCGGCGTGGCCTCAGGACAATAGATTTGCAATTCTTCTGTTTCAGTTTTTCCGGCATCAGCTGTCCTCTCAGTAAATGAGTTTCTACCACAGAATAGCGGGAACCCGGTTTTCCTCCGTACACTTTTGGTATAATTGAGGCTGTATTGAAAGTTATGCAGAAAGTTAAGACCTTTTTTCAGTGCCAGGCCTGCGGCCATATGAGTCCGAAGTGGCTCGGGAAGTGTCCCGATTGCGGGGCGTGGAACAGCTTTACTGAAGAAAAGAAAGAAACTGTTGCCCGCCACACGTCTCTCCTTGCACACCTTGGCAAATCCGAGCCTCAGCCTCTCAGTTCTATAAAACCTGAATCCGGGCACCGGATCTCAACCGGGATAAACGAGCTGGACAGGGTCTTGGGCGGGGGAGTGGTTTCCGGCTCTGTTATTCTCATCGGAGGAGATCCCGGCATCGGTAAATCAACGCTGCTTATTCAGACATTGTCCGGGATTTCAGAGAGATACGGAAGCGTCCTTTATGCATCAGGGGAGGAATCTCCGGAGCAGATCAAGATCAGGGCCGAGAGGCTTGTCGATAAATTCCGGGAAGATCATACTTCTCGCGGAGACGTCCCTTGAATCGTTGTGAATGCCACGTCAAAACTGAATCCAAAGGTCCTGGTCGTCGATTCGATCCAGACCGTATATGCGGAGGACATCACGTCCGCACCCGGTTCCGTGAGCCAGGTTAGAGAGTGTGCTTCAAAGCTGATGCTCTTTGCCAAAAAGTCGGACATCCCGGTTTTTATTGTAGGTCATGTGACAAAAGACGGGTCGATAGCCGGTCCCCGGGTACTTGAACATATTGTCGATACGGTGTTGTATTTTGAAGGTGACAGCGGACATGCATACCGACTGCTGCGGACAGTGAAGAACCGTTTCGGTTCGACAAATGAGATAGGCATCTTTGAGATGTCGGACTGCCGGACTGCTGGAGGTCGAAAACCCGTCCGAACTGTTCCTGCTTGAAAGGCCCCTGAATGTTTCAGGCTCAACTGTTGTTGCGAGCAGTCGAGGGTACACGCACGCTTATGGTCGAGATGCAGTCGCTCGTTTCGCAGACGAACTTCGGAATGCCGAGAAGGACTACTATCGGCGTTGACTACAACAGGGTCAATCTCCTGGTAGCGGTCCTTGAGAAAAAAGGTCGGGATGCATCTCGGAGGCATGGATATCTTTGTGAATGTGGTCGGCGGCCTTAAGATTATCGAACCTGCCGCGACCTCGGCGTGGTTACGACTGTTGCATCCTCCCTGAAAGATATCCCGGTGGACCCGAGGCTCTTCGTATTCGGAGAGGTCGGACTGTCGGGCGAGATAAGGGCTGTGGCCCATGCTGAAACCCGGATAAAGGAGGCGTCAAAGATAGGTTTCCGGAGGGCTGTTATTCCCATCGGGAATTATGAGAAAATTAAGGGAGATTTCGGATTACAGATAACAGGAGTGAAAAATGTCGAAGATTGTCTCGAAGCTGTTTTTAGTTAGTATTCTGGTCATACTGTTTGCCTGTGCACCGAAACGTGTGGAGATGCCTTCCTACGAAGGGATGGATGTGAAAGACGCCTTGTCTGCTCGAAAGAACATTGTCGGGAATAGACGCCATGTTTTCTCTAGTCTATGAAAAAGAGGACTACCGAGATAAAAGGAGACGGAGTGGTGTACATTTCGCGGTCCGGCTTTGTGAACATGCGGCATTTATTCGTTCGGTTTCCTGGCTTTTGAGCTTTCCTCGGCAAACGGAACAATAAAGAGCTCGCCCTCGATTGACAAGAATAAAGCGCTGATTCTGACGTACGGTTTGCGTGACTGCCTGTTCTGGTGGGACATAAAGGATTTTGAGAAACAGGAACAAGAAGGGAATTTCATTCTCACAAACTCCCGGAGACAGATATGGATCGACGGCAAGACCATGCTTCCGGTCAGACAGATTATCTCTTGGAAGACGGCAGGGAATTGGATATCTATTACGAAAACCCCGAGAAGATCGGCGACTTGTGGTACCCGTCCAAGATCAGGATCGAACTCTCCAGATATGCGGTGACCCTGCGGATTAAAGATATCCTCATTTGATTCTTTCAGGTACTTAATCCAAGATCCGTCGAAACTCCCTTTATAATTACCCCATCTATTTTACCGTTCTTCTGAAGAAAGGCTTCAAGAAGCGCGTTGTCGCAGACAGTGTTGATCAGTCTGGGAGTGCCGCTTGTATACAAGGAAATCGCTCTTATGGCTTCTTCTGAAAAAATCTCCTTCTTGCAGCCGGCAACAACAAGCCTGTGGTTTATGTAATCTTTTGTATCCGTTTCGGAAAACTCATTGAGCCTGATTTTCAGAGCGACACGCTGCTTGAGCGGCTCGTCAAGGGCAAGGACATTTTCGAGTTCAGACAGGCCGAAGAAGATGAAATTGATCATCTTCCCTTCGGACGACTCCATATTCAGCAGCCCCCTGAATTCCTCCATTATCTCCTTTGAATTCAGCATCTGAACTTCATCAACCATTACAACGGCCTTTTTGCCTTCTTCATTTATCTGATACAGTCTCTTGTAAATCTGCGTAAGGAGTTCGACCTTATCGTCTTTTACGTCCTTGACGCCGAGCTGGATCGCAAATTTTTTAAAGAGCCATTCCGAACTTACGCTGGAGTGCACCACCACAAGGAGGGCGGCTTCATATTCGTTTTCATCGAGTTCTTCAAGGAACCTCCTTGCCAGCGTGGTCTTGCCTGCTCCTATAGGACCGACGACGACTGCCAGACCTTTTCTGGTATCGACGGCATATTTCAGTTTAACAAGGGCATCCGAATGCAGAGGACTGTTATAGTAGAATTTATTATCTACAACATTCGAAAACGGATGCTCTTTCAGGCCAAAAAATTCTAAATAGTCCATATATTATAAATAGGAAACCCTGTCCTTTCTGTCTTTTGTTTTCTTTTCGGAGGTATCCACCATGTGCTTCTGTAAGTGGTCTATTTTTTCCGAGACCGCCCTGAATTTGGAATTCCAGCCGTAAACTTAGTATAGATATCAAGGGCTTCTTTCAGATTCCCGTTCTTCTCATATGCATCGGCCAAATCATATTTCATGGCCCAGTAAGATTCTCCCCTGTCTTCCATTTTATCAATAGCGTTCGTCAGAACGTCGATGGCAAGCTGATAAAGACCTTTTTCAATATAACATATTCCGAGCATATTTGATGAATGTATGAATCTCTTGGGATCGTTGCGTGAGGCCTGGAATTCCCGTATAGCATCATCGATAAGCCCCATTTCCTTGTAAGCTATCCCGAGATTGTAGTGGGTCTCATAATCCTCTTCTGCCGAGCTCCTTCTCAAGCCCTTTCTTGAATTCATTAAAAATATCGAGGACGTCATTGTCGAGCGCGGGTTCGGTCAACTCTTCAACCTCAAGCGCTTCTTCAGGCATGGCAGGTCCGCTTTGGATGCTTCTTCAGACATCTCCATCTCGTCTTCCACGCGAAAGGCAATCTGACCGAGCGTGGCCAGTCTCTGGCTTATCTCTTCATTCGTCGGGGAAAAGATTCTGCAGACGTTCAAGTATCTCCCTGGCCTCATCAAGCAGCCCCTGCCTTGCATAAAAAGCCGCCTCTGATATCTCTTCACTGTAGTCTTCTATAAAAGGGCCTTCGGGCTCGTTTGACTTCAGTCTCTTCGGGAGAGGCAAGGATTAGACCGGCCAGTCTCGGATCGTCAGGGTCTATTGCATAGGCGTCTTTAATAATCTGTTCCTTTTTTCTATCCTCTCCCGCTTCTTTGTATAAATCGTTCAGAACAATGCATTCCGTTACAGCCATCTCCTTATTACCCATTTCCGTATAGAGGGATTTCAGTTTCAGATGGAGGCTTATATTTTCCGGTTTCTTTGCCTTAAATGCTTCAAGGAGATCTCTTGCATTATCAAAAAGTCCGTATCTGATATATATATCGGCTTCCAGGATTGCCTCATCAACAGTCTTTTCAGACTGCTATGGTAATAGTACTCTTTTACGTGTCTTTTCAAATTCCATGACCTTTGATTTAAGCCGGTCATCATCAGGCGACACGGAGATGGCCTCCCTGTAACAGTTCAAAGCCTCTTTCTTCAGGTCCCTGGACGCAAATAAATCCCCGAGTGAAACAAGCTCAGTCACAACACGGTCCTGTTCGTTGATTTGTCTGTAGAGAGACACAAGCCGTTTCCCGGTTTCCAGAGGATCTATGTCCTTAAATGATTCGAGCAGATTAATTGCATCGTCATATTTCTCTTCGAGGATCATTTCGTCAAGCAACAGGAAGATACTCGGACCATGCCTGGGTTCTGTCCCCTGTCTTTGCATATATATCTCCGATGAGTTTTCTGGCCCTGATATTGGCAGGTTCAATTTCAATACCTGTTTGAGATATCCCAGCGCATCATCAAACTTGCCGGTCCATCACATGCGATTCAGCGCATTTGAACAGTATCTCCGGATCTTCGGGAAAGAGGGATACAGCCTCTTTTATCTGCTCAACGGCCTTTGCCAGGATTGCCTGTCTTCTCATAAAGGTCGGACAATCCCGACGATTGCCTGCTTGCTGACCGGTTGCATTTCCAGGACTTTGCGGTAAAAAACAATGGCTTTATCCAATCTCCAGCTTGTCAAGATAGAAGCCCTGCGATGTGGAGGTACTGTTTTGCAGCCTCGGACATGAGCCCGTCCCTGGCATATATCTCGGCAACCTTATTTCTGAGAGGGATGTTCGACGGAGAAAGGGCAAGTATCCTGTCATAGATTTCGAGGATCTTTTCCTTCTTCCCTTCCTTGGAAAGACTGTCGGCTGCGGCGAGATAGAACTTTATTGCGTCGGTGGTAAGCCCTTTCCCCTCGTTTAGTTCACCAAGGGAAAAAAGCGCGGTAGCATCTGTCGGATTAGATTGAGTATCTTCTTGTAGAGAGCCAGCGCCTTGAGCGCAAAACCTTCCTGCTGAAAAAAGCTGGCAGCTTTGTGAAAGGATTCGACTGCGTTTGTCGTGTCGCCTTTTTTAAGATAGAGGTCTCCGACAGTATTATAGGCATTTCCATCGGGATACTCCCTTGCGAGTTTCTCCCATTCACCGATGGCCTTTTCTATCTGTCCACGGGCGAGATACTTCTGAGCTTCTTTTACAAGTGATGATTTATCTGACATTTTATGTATTATTCAAACTATCACATCCGGCAAAACCTGTCAACAAAATGCCCGGTCCTGTTTCCCGGATATATTCCTTAAGGCGTTTTTCTTTTTGCATAACTCCGACTATTAACCAATTAATATTATACCATCTGTACAGCATATAATATCTAAACTGCTTATTCCTGGAATACTTCATGACGGAAGGATCAGCGTTTTACACAACGGGGCTGATTCCGACCGGGCGATTACTAAACCATGGCATGCTTGCCGGGAAGTCGTGTAAAATAGTCATCAGTTGATTAGAAAATGAGGCGGAAATATGAAACCGTGGAGGGCGTCATGGGAGATGCATATTCTCTCATAACATGTTGATATTTGGTATGTCCTCTGTGGTTAATAGCGACACTTTTGTGAAAAAGGAGGATATATGATCACCGCAAGAAAGATTGCCGTAATACTGTCCGTATGCATACTTCTAACCAGCTTCGACCGTCATATGCCGGAAAAGTAACTGTCATCGCAAGTATTGCGCCCCTCGCTGATTTTGTCAGACAGGTCGGAGGGGAAAGGGTCGATGTAAAGCTGCTCCTGCCGCCCGGAGCAAGCCCTCACACTTTTGAACCGACCCCAAGGGTTGTGAAGGAGGTGTCTACTGCGGACTTGTTTGTCAAAATAGGCGCAGGCCTTGAATTTTGGGCGGAGAAGATCACTGCGGGCTTCGGGAAATAAAAAGACTCATGGTTGTCGATTCTTCATCAGGGGTTGCATTGATACAGCATCACCGATGAACATGACATCCATGAACGGGGCAGGCGTTGATCCGCATATATGGCTTGATCCGTCCATAGCAATCTCTATCGTGTGCAAAGATAGAAAAAGCGCTCTCGCGGGTTGACCCGCAGGGCGCGGCCTTCTACAGAAAAAATGCCGCTGAATATAAAAGAGAAATTGTCTGCTGCTTGATCAAGATATCGCCTCCAGAGTGCGCACTTTCAGGACGAAAGAATATGTGACCTTCCACCCTGCCTGGGACTATTTTTCCAGACGATACGGCTTGAGAGTATCCGGGGTAATTGAAGAAGCGCCCGGCAAAGAGCCCAGTCCGAGACATATTGCAACCATAATCAGGGAAATAAGGCAGACGGGAAGCAATGTGGTCTTTGTCGAACCTCAGTTCAACCCAAAAATCGGCGAGGTCATCGCAAAAGAAGCCAATGCAAAGGTATTGTATCTTGATCCGATCGGCGGACAGAGAGCGCGAGGAAGACGTATATCGAGATGATGAGATATAATATCAATGCTATGGAAAAGGCAATGAAATAGGAGGAGCAGGAACTCTGCGGTGCCTTCCTGCTGGATTTACAAAAGGGATATTCTGATATCTCCATATTTGCCGCAAATGGGTTAGGGAAATTACCACACACAAACTTTCATGAAAGCTATTGAGATCAATAATCTTACCGTTACCCTGAAGGGAAAGGAAGCCCTCAGGAATATATCGCTTTCTTTGGATGAAGGCAAGTTCATCGGAATTGTGGGGCCTAATGGCGGCGGGAAGACGACACTTCTAAGGACGGTTCTCGGGCTTGCAAGACCGGCATCCGGCACAATACGTATTTTCGGAAAAAGTCCTGATGAAGTCCTGAAATCAGGGAGTGTATTCGGTTATCTCCCGCAGATATCAAAAATATCTCCTGATTTCCCTGTGAGGGTCATAGATGTTGTTATGATGGGCCGATACGGGAAAGTGGGCATGTTGAGATGGCCCGGAGAGGAAGACAGGGAAAAGTGCCCTGGAGTATCTTTCAATGATGGGAATCGAAGACCTCAGGAACATGTCCGTTCGGTCAATTGTCCGGAGGGCAGCAGCAGCGGGCCTCCATAGCGCGGGCACTTGCAGGGGAACCGAGGATATTGGTCCTTGATGAGCCTAACACCGGGATTGATGTGATAGGGCAGGAAGACTTTTATCATCTGCTGAAGGGGCTGCAGAAGAAATTTCAGATCACGACCCTCATGGCCTCCCATGATATCGGGGCGATCACAGCTTATGTGGATGAAATAGCATGCCTTAACAATACATTCCATTATCAGGGCAGCCCTGTCGGGGCTCTGGATGAAGACGGTGCTGACCGACCTGTACGGCAAGAATGTCGACCTCCTTATGCATACGGATGTCTGCGAAAAATGTGAGCGGCTGAGGAGGACATAAATGATGTTTGAAGCTTTCAGCGCTTATTTCATGCAGAAGGCATTGCTTGTCGGCGTTATGATAAGCCTGCTGGCCGGCCTTATTTCTGTATTCGTGGTCCTTAGAAAGATGTCGTTTATAGGGGCCGGGATTTCACATGCCGCTTTCGGCGGGGTAGCAATCGGTTTTTTTACCGGCCTTAATCCGGTATTAACGTCGATCGGTTATGCGGTTGCCGTTGCCCTCGGCATAGAATTTGTGACGCGTAAGGGCAAGGTATCGGAGGACGCGTCGATAGGGATATTCTTCGCAAGTTCTATGGCGCTCGGCGTTGTACTCATCAGTCTTTCAAAAAATTATACACTCGACCTTTTCGGTTACCTCTTTGGGAATATCCTGGCTATCACAGAAGGCGAAGTGATGCTTTCTGTGGTAGTCTCAGTATTGGTAATAGGTATAATCCTCCTCTTTCTCAAAGAGATATTTGCAACGACCTATAATGAAGAAATAGCCCTTGTCAGCGGTATACCGGTCAGGGCAATCAACACCATGTTCCTGATTGCCCTTGCTGTTTCCATCGTCATATCGATGAAAATAATCGGCATCATTCTCATCTCCGCCCTTCTTGTAATACCCGGCGCAACTGCGCAGCTTTTTGCGAAAAACCTCTCCTTTATGATAGCTGCCTCCTGCGGGGTCGCGGTGTTTTCAACCGTTGCCGGACTTTTTCTTTCCTATGAATTCGATATAGCGCCGGGCGGCGCCATTGTGCTCACGGCGACTTCCATATTCCTTCTGGCGCTCTTTCTTAAAGGCAGGAGATAGGGTAAATTCATGGATCTGCAGGAACTTATCGACATTATGGCACGGCTCAGGTCGGAGAAAGGTTGCCCCTGGGACAAGGAGCAGACCAGGGAGACGCTGAAACCGTATATTATCGAAGAGGCATACGAGGTTATTGAAGCCATTGAAGAGAATGACCCTGAAAAAATAAAGGAAGAACTCGGCGACCTGCTCTTCCAGATAGTCTTCCAGTCCCAGATAGCCAGGGAGAACAAAGAATTCGATATGCCGGATATTATTGAGAGAGTCAGCAGCAAAATGGTATCGAGACACCCTCATGTTTTTGGAAATACAAGTTGCAGCACACCCGATGAAGTAGTCGCTCAATGGGAGGTGCTAAAGAAGCATGAAGGCAAACTCAGGGATTCCATACTGGAAGGAGTCCCGGCAGCTCTTCCGTCGTTGCTTCGGGCTCACAGACTGCAGAAGAGGGCGGCAGGGGCTGGTTTCGACTGGGAGAAGATAGACGACGTTCTGAAGAAACTTGACGAGGAACTTAGTGAGTTTAAAGAGGCATTGGGGAGTATGAACAGGGATTCTATCGAAGATGAACTCGGCGACATATTTTTCATGCTGGTAAATGTATCAAGGTTCATAGGTGTTAACCCTGAAGATGCCCATAGAAAGACCATAAAAAAGTTTGTCCGCCGCTTCCGTCATATCGAGACGACCGCAGCCGCGCAGGGCAGAAAACTGTCGGACATGACGCTGAAAGAGATGGACAGGTTATGGGATGAGGCAAAGGAAATGGAGATTTGACAAAGTCAGCGGTTTCTTCTATTTTGAGAAGTTGCGATGAGACTGCCTGAGTGGTTAAAAACAGATAGGCCCGGAGGGCTTCATGAGACAAAACGACTATTGCGAAGCTTTGGCCTTTCCACTGTTTGTGAAGAAGCCCGATGTCCCAATATCGGCGCATGTTTCTCAAAGCCTACTGCCGCCTTCATGATACTTGGGTCCAAATGCACACGGAACTGCGGTTTCTGTTCTGTGGAGTCGTCACTGCCTGAAACGCCTGACCCTTCGGAACCTGAGAAGGTCGCCATGGCTGCCAGGGACATGGGTCTCCGATATGTTGTGATTACCTCAGTTACCCGTGACGACTTGCAGGACGGCGGTGCAGGACACTTTGCAGAGACCATAAACGCTGTTAAGAATTACTTTGCCCGGCTCAATAATAGAGGTGCTGACCCCTGATTTTAAAGGCAGATTCCGTGACCTGCTGACGGTTTTAGCTGCGAGACCTCATGTGTACAATCATAATATCGAGACAGTGCCCAGACTATATCCTGTTGTCAGGCCGCTTGCCGATTATCGTCGCTCGATCAGTCTGCTGGAATGCGCAAAGAGGACCGCTCCTGATACACGCATTAAATCCGGCCTTATGCTTGGTCTCGGCGAATCCATGAAAGAGGTCAATGAGGTCCTTTATGATCTTCGCAGTGCAGGGTGTGATATCATTACCATCGGACAGTACCTGAGGCCTTCGAGGATGAACCTCCCGGTCGCTGAATACGTAAGAGCCTGAGGTCTTTGAAAACCTGCGCTCTGCTGCGCTGTCCATGGGGTTCAGCCATGTGGCTTCTGCTCCGCTTGTGAGGAGTTCAATGAATGCGGAAGAGATGTATAATATCGGATAAGATCTTGTGGGAGATTGTTACGACTCTGAGGTTTACAGGAGAGAAGGAAAATGTTCGAATTTAACAGAATCAGAGAGGCTGCCGCCATATGTCTTCAGCATTGTCAACAACCTCAAGATAGAGGCAAGACACCGGGGCGAGGATATTATTGACCTTGGGATGGGCAACCCTGACGGACCGACCCCGAAACACATCGTCGATAAGCTTGTGCGAGGCGTCAAAGAAGTCGAAGAACCACAGGTATTCGGCATCAAAGGGCATTACGCAATTGAGGCATGCTGTATGCGAATGGTACGCGCGGCGTCATGATGTCATGCTCGACCCCGAGACAGAAGCCTGTGTGACCATCGGCTCAAAAGAAGGTCTCTCGCATCTTGCGCTTGCCATTATTAGCCCCGGAGATGTTGCACTGACACCAACACCTGCTTACCCTATACATCCGTACAGCATTATTATTGCGGGCGGAGAAGTACGCAGCATTCCCATAGGCCCCGGCATAGATTTCTTTGAAGAGATGGAGAAGGCGTACAAATCCTCCTGGCCGAGACCGAAGGTCCTGATCATTAATTTCCCTCATAATCCTACGGCGCAGGTGGTTGAGGGGCTGGATTTCTTTACAAAGGTCGTGGACTTCGCCCGGGACAACAATCTCATTGTCCTGCACGACTTTGCATATGCGGACCTGGTTTTCGACGGCTATAAGGCGCCAAGCTTCCTTCAGGCCCCCGGCGCGAAAGATGTCGGAGTTGAATTCTTTTCCCTTACTAAAAGCTATAACATGGCAGGATGGAGGGTCGGCTTCTGCGTGGGCAACCGTGACATTGTGGGCGCCCTCATAAAGATAAAGAGCTATCTCGATTATGGTATGTTTCAGCCGATTCAGATTGCCGGCATAGTGGCATTGAGAGGCCCGCAGGGATGTGTGAAGGAAATAAGCAAGACCTATGAATCAAGGCGCGATGTCCTCATAAAAGGGCTCCACAAGGCCGGCTGGAATGTGGCCCCACCCAAGGCAACCATGTTTGTCTGGGCGGAGATACCCGACCGCTTCAAGTACCTTGGGTCTCTTGAATTTACAAAGATGCTTATCAAGGAAGCCGGTGTTGCCGTATCCCCGGGCATCGGATTCGGAGAAGGCGGTGACGGTTTTGTCAGGTTCGCTCTGGTTGAAAATGAGAACAGGATCAGGCAGGCTGCCAAAGGAATAAAGAAGGTGATGAATAAATGATCCGGTCATCCGGTGGGATTTTCTGGTGAAGATGCAATCGGGAACAATGGTCGCTCTGAAGATTTTTTTATTAAATATTAATAATGGGAGTTCTGGCTATGAAAAAAGAGAAGATTAACGTCGGTATTATCGGTTTTGGGATCGTTGGGAGCGGTACTGCGAAGGTACTCCTTATGAACAAGGATATCCTGAAGGAGAGGCTTGGCTTTGAGTTGAATCTGAAGAGGATAGCCGACCTGGACATAAAAACCGACAGGGGCTTTAAGGTCCCCAAAGGTGTGCTGACGACGGATGTCAACCAGATTTTCAGCGACCCGGAAATTGATATTGTTGTAGAACTGATCGGCGGCATCAGGCCTGCGAAGGATTTCATCCTAAAGGCGATTGAGAACGGCAAGCACGTTGTGACTGCGAATAAGGCACTGCTTGCAACAGAGGGCAAAGACATATTCGCGGCAGCGCGAAAGAAAGGCGTCGAGGTCGGGTTTGAGGCGTCTGTGGCCGGAGCAATCCCGATCATAAAAGTGATGAAAGAAGGCCTTGTTGCAAACAGGATAAAGGCCATATACGGGATTATCAACGGGACTTCAAACTATATCCTGACCAAGATGACCGATGAAAATGTGGAGTTTTCCGAGGCGTTGAAAGAGGCCCAGGCACTCGGATATGCTGAAGCAGACCCCACATTTGATATAGAAGGAATCGACACTGCCCATAAACTCACGATACTTGCCACTCTTATCCTACGGTATCCCGCTTTCATTCAGTTCTGTCCACATAGAAGGGATTTCGAAGATCTCCGCGCAGGACATAAGCTTCGCATCCGAGCTCGGCTACAAAGTCAAGCTGCTTGCCATTACCAAGGAGACCGGCGGTGAGATCGAACTCAGGGTCCATCCTACGATGCTCCCCAAGGATTATTTAATAGCAAAGGTGGATGGTCCGTTCAATGCAATCTATGTTGAGGGCGATGCAACGGGATCAACGATGTATTACGGGCGGGGCGCCGGTTCCGTGCCGACAGGAAGCGCCATTGTGAGTGATATAGCGGATATCGCCAGGGATATCCAGATGGATTCGATCGGAAGAGTTCCCACAATTCCGACTATATCGTCGCGCACCAGGATAAAGAAGATGGATGATATAACATCCAGGTATTACCTGAGATTTTCTGCACTGGACAAACCAGGCGTGCTTTCAAAGATTGCGGGCATACTCGGAAATCATAATATCAGCATAGCCTCAGTCATCCAAAAAGGCAGGATGGTCGGCGAGACTGTTCCACTGGTGGTTCTCACTCATGAAGCGACAGGGAAAGACATGCGACAGGCGATTGCAGAGATCGACAAGCTGCAGGTTGTTACGAGAAAGACCGTGATCATAAGGGTTGAAGGAAAAGAAGAGGGATAGTCCGAAGAGTGTCCCGGTCATGACTCTCGATCTGATATTGCTCGTGTGCCTTCATTTTGCACAACTGAGGGTGTGAAGGCGGTGAAATTGACAGGGGAGCAGCTCCAGCGTTACAGCAGGCACTTACTCCTGCCCGAGATTGGGGAGCAGGGACAGGTCAGGCTATTACTATCCAAGGTGTTCATGGTCGGCGCGGGGGGCCTTGGTTCTGCGGTCGGTTATTACCTGGCTGCTGCAGGGGTCGGGACCCTGGGCATCATTGACAACGATGAAGTGGACCTCAGCAATCTCCAGCGCCAGATAGCTCACAGCACCAAGACTGTTGGAATACCAAAGGTCGCATCCGCAAAAAGCACCTTTGAATCTCTTAACCCGGATGTTCATGTCATCCCGATCAGAGAGCGGCTTTCAAAACACAATATACTTGACCTCATAAAAGACTATGACATTGTGGTGGATTGCAGTGACAACTTCGCAACCAGGTTCCTGGTAAACGATGCGTGTGTGATGCTGAAGAAGCCTCTGGTTACCGGAGCGGTAGCCGGGTTTGAGGGACAATTGACGTCGATAATCCCTTGTGAAGGGCCTTGCTACAGGTGTCTGTTCGAAGGGCCTCCTCCTGATTCCGAATCATTCCTCAGGACATCGGACTTCCTGGTTTTTTGCCGGGCGTTATCGGAACGCTTCAGGCGGCGGAGGTCATAAAGCTTATTATCGGCATAGGGGAGACACTCAAAGGAGAGCTTCTGATATACGATGCGCTGAAGCAGAACTTCAGAAAGGTGAGAATCCCAAGAAATCCCGAATGCCCCGTCTGCAGCGATAATCCGGCTATTACTGACCTGACCGGATACCCCATAATTCCGTGAGAACCTGCGTTAACAGCTTTAAATTATATCTATTTTGCAGTAAAATTATGATTAATGCGGATATTACTAAGAAGTGTATAGGTGAGGCATCATTGAAAAATCTCCCTTTCCCCTCTTTTCAAAAGAGGGGCGCATTTCTCCCTTTTCCGCACTCAGTCCAGAAAGCATTCGGGACGAGGAGAAGGTAAAGGGAGGTGAGGAGGGATGCAGGGAGGATGGGTGAAACAGATCGTTAGATTGATTCCCCACCCAAAGTCTTACTGAAGTGAACACATAAATGACAACGATGAACTCGGAGAGGATACTATGAAATACATTGTAATGATTGGAGACGGCATGGCGGACAGGCCGGTGGAAGAACTTGGCGGCAAGACGCCGTTGCAGAAAGCAGCTACGCCGAATATGGACAAGCTCGTGCAGCACGGCATAATAGGCAAGATCAGGACTGTTCCGCCCGGTTATCCTCCGGGCTCTGACATTGCGAACCTCAACATACTCGGGTATGACCCGAAGCAATTCTACTCAGGCAGGGCGCCTCTTGAGGCGGCAAGCATCGGCATCAATCTGAAGGATGACGATGTGGCATACAGGTGCAACCTGGTGACTCTGAAATACAACAAGGACAAGACCAAGGCTGTAATGGATGATTACAGCAGCGGGCATATAACTACTGAAGAGGCAGGGGAACTTATTCATCGAAATCAACGATTCAATCGGCTCGGACACGATCACTTTTTATCCCGGCGTCAGTTACAGGCATATCATGGTCTGGTCTTCCGGCATTGCCGATATCGAATGTACACCGCCTCACGATATTACCGGCAAAGACATCGCGGACTATCTCCCGGTTGGGGAGAATGAAGATACCCTGCGTGATCTTATGCTGCGTGCATCAGGCGTCCTTGAAAGTCATCACATAAACAGGGAAAGGATTAAGAAAGGCAATAAACCTGCGAACAGCATCTGGTTCTGGGGACAGGGCAAGAAATTGAAGATACCGACCTTCAGAGAAAAATATTCCATTGAAGGCGCTCTGGTATCTGCTGTTGATCTCATGAGAGGGCTTGGGATCAATGCCGGGTTTGAGATACTTGAGGTGCCTGGAATCACAGGATATCTGGACACCAATTATGTCGGCAAAGCCGAGGCCGCTCTTAAGGCGCTGGAAAAGGTCGATATTGTCTATATCCACGTTGAAGCTCCTGATGAGGCAGGCCATTCAGGCAAGGTCCGGGACAAAATCAGGGCGATCGAGGATTTTGATTCACTGGTTGTGGGGACTGTAATGAAAGGGGCAGGTGCTCTTGATGAATACAGGATACTGATTCTGCCGGACCATGCAACCCCTGTGGCTGTCAGGACTCATACCGAGGAACCGGTGCCGTTTGTGATTTATGACAGCTCGACCGCAAAGCGCCGGAGAGACATAGGGTTTGATGAAGATCTCGCCGAACAAAAAGACGCTCTCTTTTTTGAAGACGGCTACAAGTTGATGGACTATTTTATCAAGGGCATATGACCGGCAAGGAGAAAATATCCGAGATTCTCAAGCGGCTGAAGAAGGAATATCCCGATGCGAAGACGGCCCTGAACTTCTCAGACCCGTTTCAGCTTCTTGCTGCTACTATTCTGTCTGCGCAGGCCACGGATGTCCTTGTCAACAAGATTACCGTTTCTCTTTTCAAAAAGTATAAGGACTGTCAGGGATTATGCGAAAGCCCCGCTGGAAGACGCTTCAACAGGACGTAAAGTCAATAAACTTCTATAAGACCAAGGCAAAAAACATTCAGGCTGCCGCGCAGATTATCGAAGAAAAATTTAATGGAAAAGTCCCCGATACCATGGATGCACTCGTTACCCTTCCCGGCGTTGCAAGAAAGACAGCCAATATCGTTCTGACAAGCGCATATGGCATCAATGAGGGCATTGCCGTGGATACACATGTGAAAAGACTTTCAAACCTGCTCGGTCTGACAAAGAACCAGGACCCTGTCAAAATAGAACAGGATTTGATAGCTGTTACCCCCAAAAAAGAATGGGGAAACATTTCACACCTCTTTATTGCTCACGGCAGGAAGATCTGCCAGGCAAAAAAAATGAAGCACGATGAATGTGTTCTCTTTGACATTTGCCCTTCACGAAACAAGTAGACCTGCTTACTTTACGGAATCCTTAAAGCCTTTGCCCGCAATGAACTTCGGAACCTTCGAAGCTTTGATCGTTATTGTCTCGCCTGTGCGCGGGTTTCTGCCTTTACGGGCCTTTCTCTTCGAAAGTGAGAAAGTGCCGAAGCCGACAAGGGCAACCTTGTTGCCTTTTTTGAGGGTCTTCTTTACGCCATCGATGAACGATTCAAGAGCCTTTGCCGCAGCGGATTTCGCAATATCCGCATCCTTTGCCATTTTTTCAATCAGCTCTGCCTTAGTCAAAAATGTGGTGCGTGCGATATTGCACTTGTTGTTATCGGCTTCAATAGAGGCAAGCACCCATCATTTTGTGCAGCCATATTGTTTTTGAGTCGCGCCAAATCGTCGATCAGCGTAAATATGTCCTGTTATATATATCTACACATACCTCTTCGACATAGTCATAGTCAATGAAGCAGGCGGAGCATTTTCCTCCGCATGCAGAGTACATTTGATTGCAGGCATTTGCAGCTCCCCTTACCTCAAGGACAGTGATATTGCCGACATACTGATTGTTCATGTAACAGGATACAGAGATGCTGTCGGCAGCAACTGTTGCTTCCGGGGCCACAAAAACTGTTAGAAGAAAGACGCACGCAGCCATCAGCGACGATTGTCAAAGTATCTCTCATATGAATCATACTGCATGCCATGGTTCCCTCCAGCCATATTTCCAGGTGAAAAGAGCAATTCAAGACAGACATATAAGAACACCTCATTGTTTCTTCTCCTCTATCTATTTCCTTCACGATTTCACATTTTCCCCGGCATCTTTCCGATAGTTCCTGATTGTGTTCTCGCAGACATTTCGCTATACGGCCCTCACCGGGTTGAATCCCTTTGCAGAATCTATCGATATCTTTACCGCAATTGCCTTTCAATATCCTCAATTTTTTTGTTCAACTCTTCTATCTTTTTTTTGCATTCTGCTGATAATTTGACCTCATGTTCTTTCAGACAGCTAACAATATGTCCTTCGCATGGCTTTACATCTTTGCAGTTCTTTTCGATATCCTCAACGCAAGGATGCGAGTTGCTCTGCATGGACCTGCGCAACGGTCCAGAGACCCAAGAAAAGCGCTGCAATCATCAGGATGGAAATATGCATTACAAAGTCAAAACGCCTGTCAGTTACTTTCATTTTGTCTCCTTAGCCGGGTCTGGAATACAACCTGATGAACATTAATTAGAGTCCATTCTGACTCTAATCAGTCTATAAAACTAAACCCACAATTGTTTTATATAATCAAAAATATCACTTTTAAGAGAAATGTCAAGAGTGGTTAAGTGAATCTGATGGCATTGAATTTATGAAACCATAGGCTAAGATCAATGTAGCAGGGGATGACTCTCTGTGCCCAATCTTATCTAAATGAATGAGATCCTTCCCAGATATTGAAAAATATATTTTGCATTACTGCAGTTACAACAGAAGTTGATAAATTCGACAGATGGAACAGGGGCATTCGGTATGCTCGACAAAGCCAGTCCTCTTGGCAATTTATATGAAGCAAAGAAGAATGACAGCAGGTTTTTTAAGCATGCCGTTTATTATTCGGTTGATCAGGTCCTGGAGTGGCTTAAAATATTAGAATTCGATCATATACAGGTTTTTCAAACAATTTTTCGTAAGCCGGAAGAAATAACTGCTTTGGAACCGATAAGAGGAGGACACGGAAAGGGATTTTTCGCCGTCATTTCTGCTGAACGCAGCGTTGTTCCCGGGCAAGAAAAATCACTGCGGAAATGCTGATATAATTGGGAAGCGTCCATAATTCCCCTATAGGGGGAAGCTCAGGTCCAGTATCCTCTTTTTTAATATCATAATCTCAAAGGAAATTGCAGCCATGGAGACAAGCATTGACAGGAAACCTACATTGGCGTTAAGAACAGCAGATGTTCCGTTGTCTACATACAAAAGCCCTACTACTCTGTCTCTGAGAATAATCGGAAGGATCAGAGCATCCTGAGGTGTGCCGGAAAGGATGTTTATCAAGGGCTCATTACCTTTGATTTTTAAAATAGGCCCCCGATAATTGCTTTTGGTCCTTACGACGTCAAAGAGAACAGCGGGTTCTTTCCCCTGCGTAGTAAAGCTTTCGATGTCGATCCCCCTTGATTTCCAGCCTACAATGTCGCCGCCTTTTATGGAGAAAAGCGCCACCCTTTTTGCTATTTTGTAGGATTCATTTATGAGTATCGCTGCTATCTCTTCAGTCTCTTTTACTGCCGTAAATGACAATTTTATTTTTTCAATCGAGCTCTCCTCAACCTTTGTGTCAGGATTAAAACGGTCGCTCAGGCTTATATACCGGACGTCACGTTTGATCCCGTAGTATTTCTCAAGGGCGTAGACTAACATCAATTCAGTGACCACATGAGGTATGATCTCAAATCCTGTTACGAAACGCAGCTCGTCGATTTCCCTAATATCTTTGGGATCGAGCATGGCGATATAGAGCTTGTGGCGGTCTTTTTTGAAAGGAAGTATTTTATATTTATTTACTACATCAACAGTGATGGCATTTGTAACATCTTCGGGGATTGAGTTTATCATATTGAGGGAGACGGCAGGAGCCTTGAAGAACTTGCCCAGAAATTTAGCCAGTTCCTGCTCTTCAAGGAATCGCAGTTCTACAATGTTTGTGCCGATCCTTCCGCCAAACTGTATCTGCCTCTTGAGGGCCTGTTCCAGCTGCTCCCGGGTTATTAATGCTTCCTTTACCAAAGCCTCGCCAAGTCTCATGATTCACCTCTTGTTAAAAAGAGCTATTAACCGGTATATATGAATTCCTTTTTAATTCCCTCATTTCCATCATTATAACCCCTTCTCATAACAACATCATAGTCTTTTTCTGGAGATTGACGCATATTCCGGCCCGATCCGACCGGCCTTTGCTGAGGATAGAGTTTTAGCGCTTTCGACGCGGCGGATCCGCTTGGGCATACATTCTCGGTAGTGTAGTGCGTCCAACGCTTCTTTATATATGTTTCGAGTGCTCTGAGTTGTCATTCCCGCAGTCCTCAAGCGGGAATCCAGGTTTCTTAATTCGATTTAGTAGGACTAATACAGGCTTGAAAATATCTCAGCTTTATAATTCAATGTCTTAAGTCAGCCTTCTATTTCGGTATAGTTATACGATTTTGTGACGTATTTTTTGTATGTTTCGAATAAACGTCATTCCGCAACTCCGCAGCGGAATGACGCTTATTCGAAGCGAATCATTTTCACTGTAGCAAAAATGTAGTAAATTTGTAGCAGAATATATCCGAATGCACAGAAAATAGGCAATCATGCATAAATAATAGTATTGCAAATTACTTCTAAAATTCAATATGTTAAGCAAATATCCAGATTGGAAGCCACTTTGCAGATTAATAGTGTAACCAATTCCTGAACTTGGTGCCGCAGGTTCGATTCTTGATAGGGGGACCACTCTTCTTCTTTATTTTTCAATAGCTTTCCCCAGTTGGGAAAAAGGCTTTGCGGTCAAGAAATCCCATGATACTTGGGAAGCTCCAGTCGCCGCAAGGCGTTGCTTTATCGGAGGGTTACTTCGACAGCAAAAAAAGACGATGGATTAAATCCCGGAATGTCAGTTACACTTTTATTAGTACTGACCTTTAACGAGGAGGTAAATTTTCTGATGGGAAGAAAGCTTTTGATAGTCCTGCTGCTTTTCGTTGCAGCGGCCGGGATTCAGGGCTGCGGCGGACAGGGTGGCGCGGGTAGCGCCGGAGGGACAACCGGCAATTCTCCACAGCAGGCCATCACA
Organism: uncultured Nitrospiraceae bacterium; assembly: GCA_963725545.1. Taxonomy (GTDB): domain Bacteria; phylum Nitrospirota; class Thermodesulfovibrionia; order Thermodesulfovibrionales; family SM23-35; genus DYFC01. Next base: position 81,662 of record CAVRZG010000030.1, read on the forward strand.
GGGCTCACCACGGCCATACAAAATGGAGACATATCCGGCGCACTCGCGTACGTCGGCAAAGCCTCACAGGATAAGGTCGGCAGCGCCCTTCAAAGAATGGACACTTCAGCGCGGCTGAGGCTGGCCGTTGCGGTCCTGGGCTCAAAGAAGGTTAGTGAAAGCGGGAACAGAAGTGTTTATAAAGGCACTATTATACTGCCCAACGGGCAGACAGTCGAAGAGACCTTTGAAATAATAACAGAAGAGGGCATCTGGAAGTTTGTTAGTCTTTGACGGAAATCCTATGTTTATGGCAATGCGAAGGAGATCGTTATGCGAAAGGCAATAAGGACCGGCCTGTTGATCCTGACCGGACTGGTCTTCGCTACAGGAGCTTTCCCTTATGCCTCTCATTCCGGTTTGTTTTCCCTGGATGATCTGGCCGTGAAGATTCAGAGCTGGTTGAAACAGAACAAGCCGGAACAGATCACGAGTGACAATAACATGAAGACCCATCCCTGGCTGTCGCTTCGGTCAATCCAGCTCTTCGAGCGTTCCACTGGGATCTCCCTGACCCCTGAAGTTAAGGGGCAGATTATGCTTGGTTCCATCGAGGAGGACTATGACATCTCAGGCACTTCGACCGTCGGCGATTACAGCCATATGCAGTCAAACCAGACTCTCTCAACATGGCAATGGGACACGCAGCAGATCATCACAGGAGATGTGAACAGGTCCGAAAACCACTTTATGAACAGCGACGATGATCTGGATGGGCTCACCAGCGGAGCGCCTTTCGTGAATACGGCCAGAAACGTCTCTGCACTTAAATGGGCGAATGATGATCCGCGTAATTTGGCAAACTTCGTCATGGCAAGGGCGGAAGGCAATACGCTTAAAGGCTGGAGATATCTCGGTCATATCCTGCACATTCTGGAGGACATGTCCGTGCCGGCCCATGCGAGAAATGATGCGCACATTATTTATGAAAACTACGAAGGGTATATGGCTGCGAAGGTCCCTGCGGAGCTGTACTTACTCGCCGGGGACGACGCGGCGATGCAGCCCTGGGAGCCGAGCGATACTGATATCGCCCCTTTTTTTCGCGAGCTCTCGGGCTATGCGAGGGCGAATTATTTCAGCGAAGACACGGTCTTCAAGAGCAACTATTATGAGATAGATCTGCCGGTTGCGGCAGTTTCGCGTGAAGACAATCATTATTTCTATGGTACACACGGAAATAAAATAGCGAACAAGGGCCTCCTTTTCTGGGCCGTCTACTCTACCGATACCTCATCCACCGATCACAGACCTCTGGGAGAGACAAATTATGATCTGGTGAAAACGTGGGCGAGAATCGATCAGTCAGTTGCGGAAGATATGTTCTCTGATTTAGGACCCCGGACGATTCAGTATGGCGCGGGACTGATAAAACTCTTCCATGATTTAGTTACTCCACGGTCTGTGCAAAATACCAGGTAACAGACAGACACTTGGTCTCATCCATATTTCATGGATGCTCTTTGGCCCTTTCTTCTGGGAGAAGAAGCGACATTCTAATGTGTACGGGGAAATGGGGGCTTGTTTTTCTATATCCATATGGATATAATTAACAATGGGAGCGGATAGGAAGTGAAGCCCTTATTCTGGGTGGCGTCAGCCAAAAAGGATCTTCTGGAAATGCCGGATCAAGTGGTCGATCTTGTTGGCTATGCTTTGTATTTGGCGCAATGCAGCCTTAAACATCCGCAGGCAAAGCCGCTCAAGGGGTTTGGTTCAGCCGGAGTATTGGAGGTGGTGGAAGATGATGACGGGAATACCTATCGGGCCGTCTATACCGTCAGATTCAGTAACAGGGTCTATGTTTTGCACTGCTTCCAGAAGAAATCACGGAAGGGTATTGAGACGCCGAAACAAGACATGGATTTGATCGAGGCGAGGCTGAAACTGGCCCGCCGCCATTCGGAAGGAGCAGAAATATGAAAGAAATCGAAAAAGGCAGTGCAAATGTTTATGCAGATCTTGGCGTGACTGATGCGGGAGAAATGCTGGTCAAGGCTCAATTGGCGACCAAGATTGCCGAGATTATCAAGCACCGTAGAATGACGCAAGTGCAGGCAGCAGAACTGCTCGGCATGCCTCAGCCGAAGCTCTCCAATATGCTGCGCGGACGGTTTCGCGGCATTTCGGAAGCCAAGATGCTGGAGTGCCTGACTAGGCTGGGCCGTGATGTGCAGATCGTGATCAAGACGACATCTAGATTGCGCAAGACCGGTCATGTATCGGTGCTCTCTGCTTGATTTAATGCTTTTGCTACGAATTATGGAGCGCGTGTAAGGCTTGCATCTGTGTAATTTTCTGCAAATCATATGCCTTTTTGACAGAGAGAACAAACAAAGGCCCGGACAGAGGCGGTCCTGATCACAAGGCGGATGGTCGCAGCTTATCTCGGTCGAGTGTAGTGTTTTCAACGCTTCTTTCCTTATGTTTTGAGTGTTTTGACTCGTCATTCCCGCAGTCCTTAAGCGGGAATCCAGGGCTTCTTGGTCTCCTAAAGACAATGGATTCCCGATTACTACCTCGGGAATGACAATAAGTGGCCTTTTTAAATAACTTTAATGTGAAGCGAATTATGTTGCACTACATTAGTGTGGCGGAACTGGTGAGAAGGCGGCTGTGCCGATATCATAATGCAGACAGGATCCTTTGCGGGTTTGTATAGATATTAAAGCTCTCTCCTCGTGCAAATCCGACAAGTGTCATCCCGGATTTTCCGGCTATCTGAATTGCAAGGTCAGTTGCAGCAGCGCGGCTTGCGAGGATCGGGATCTGCCAGCGTGCGCATTTCGAGACAATCTCCGATGAGATTCTGCAGCTTACCAGCATGACTTTTTCACGAAACGGTATATCATTAAGGATGGCGTATCCGATCACCTTGTCTACAGTGTTGTGCCTTCCGATGTCCTCTGCAAATGTAAGGATATTTTTCCCGTCCGACAGGGCCGCACTGTGAAAACAGCCGGTCAAGCGGAAAAGCTCTGACTTTTGATGGAATTGAAAAAAGCTATTTTTAAGGTCCTCCTGCCCGAGAGAAAAATCGTCATTGATAGTCTGAAAATCTTTCTCCCGCCCGTAGGCGAAGCCACCGAGGTTTCTCGAAACGGAGATATCCCCGGTCAGCGCGTCTTCCGGGGCAGAGATTTTTGCCGTGAGATTTCCGTCATTCTCCACTGTGATTGCAGCATCTGTTATCCTGTTAGTCAGTACCCCTTCAGTAAGGAGGAGCCCGTTCAGTAATTCAGGAAGCATCAGGGGCGTGCAGTGCAGGGTCAATAATTCCCTGTTGTTTATGAAAACCCTGAGCTTACTCTCAGCAGCTATGGGGTCTTCAACCTGTGTCCTGGAGTCGCCATGGCACTTCACTATTTTTCTTTTTATGTATGGTTTTATAGTCTCCATGACCTATCGTTCCTTCCTTGCAACACCTGTATTATATGCGGCCTCTGCCACGGCGGAGGCGACAGCATGAACGACTTTTTTATCAAAGATGCTCGGCACGATATAGTCCTCACTAAGCTCTTTGTCGTCGACCATAAAAGCGATGGCCCTGGCAGCAGCGAGTTTGATCTCTTCATTTACAGACTTTGCCCGGGAATCGAGGAGCCCTCTGAACAGTCCGGGGAAACAGAGCATATTGTTGATCTGATTCGGATAGTCTGATCTGCCTGTTGCGAGGATGCGGACATGGGGATAGGCATCCTCCGGCGAGATCTCGGGTTCAGGATTTGCAAGGGCAAAGACAACAGGGTGGGGGGCCATTTTTTTAATGTCGTGGACCGTGAGTACATCCGGGGCTGAGACCCCGAGAAAGACGTCGGCTCCATCCATTGCGTCAGTGAGGCTTCCTTTTATTATCTCCGGGTTGGTATTTTCAGAAAGCCATACCTTTGCCGGATTCATGTGGCCGGTCCTGCCTTTGTATATAATACCCTCCCTGTCACAGACAATGATATTGCTTTATGCCCGCTTCCCTGAAGATCCTGCAGCATGCTGTTCCCGCAGCTCCTGCGCCGGATATAACTACCTTTAATCCATCAAGGTCCTTGCCTGTTATCTTTACAGCATTCAGCAAAGCTGCCAAAGCGACAACTGCCGTGCCGTGCTGATCGTCATGAAAAACAGGTATATCGAGCGTCTGTTTCAGCCTCTCTTCGATCTCAAAGCACCTTGGCGCTGATATATCTTCCAGGTTTATTCCACCAAAGACAGGAGAGATATTGGTGACAGTCCGGACAATTTCTTCCGGGTTTTTTGTGGAGAGGCATATCGGGAAGGCATCGATATCTGCAAACTCTTTAAAGAGCATTGCCTTGCCTTCCATGACAGGCAATGCCGCCTCAGGACCTATGTCCCCGAGCCCGAGAACAGCGGTGCCGTCTGTTATGATGGCGACAGAATTCTTCTTTATCGTATAACGGTAGGCCTTGTCCTTATCTTTGGATATGGCTGCACATATGCGTGCGACCCCGGGGGTGTAAACCCTTGACAGGTCATTGCGGTCCCTGATCGGTGTCTTATTGTGTATCTCTATCTTGCCTCCGTTGTGTACGAGAAATGTCCTGTCAGTGACATGGATGATCCTTGTCCCCTGGACCTTTCTGACTGCATCGGTAATCTCCTTCTCATGTTTTTCGTCCCGGGCGTTTACAGTGAAATCCCTGACGATAGAGCCTCTTCCTGCCCTTACGATATCCACGGCAGCGATCTCCCCTCCAACTTCGCCGACAGCCGTGGCGATCTTTGCGAACATTCCTACCTGTTTGTTCATCTCGACTCTGACAGTAATCGTATAGCCCGGGCTTGGTGTTCTCCTCATGGGTTAATTATACAGTTAAAAAGCAAAAGCTGAAAAGTATATAATAGACTCATGAATATGCTCGGAAATCTCTCAAAACTCAAGAAGGTCAATCTTCTTTCAACCGTGTTCTTCATAATCGTCGCGGTCTTCTACCTGGCTTATGACAGAAACCCTGCTTCCAGGCAGAGTGTTGATGGATCTTCTGTGCCTGTGGTTTCCGTTGCCGACGGTGATACGGTGACGGTCCTGATTGACCGGAAAGAGGAGAAGATAAGGCTTATCGGAATGGACGCGCCTGAATTGGGGCAAAGACCATGGGGACAGAAATCAAAGCAGTATCTTGAGGAGCTTTTGCGGACTTCAGGGTGGAAGGTGAACCTCGAATACGATGTGGACAAAAGAGACAAATATGGACGACTCCTGGCATATCTGCGAACAGCCGACGGACAGATTATCAACGTTTTGATGGTGAAGAACGGATATGCGATGATCTATACTTTTCCACCGAATGTAAAATATGTGAGTGAGTTTAGGGATGCGCAGCGGGATGCAAGGGAGAAAAAGCTGGGCATCTGGAGCGAGAAGGGTTTGAAGGAAAGGCCGAGGGACTACAGGAGAGGACACCCGAGGAGATAAGGAGATGGAAAAGAGAGATGTTCCGCAAACCATCAGACCAGGACAAATCAGAGATTTTACAGGCAGGCATATGGTCATAAAAACCTTTACAATGCAGGATTTGGCTTCTCGAAAATATCAATACGGTACCACATAAAACATGTAGGGAAAGGGGATATCAGATGTCTCACTAAGGAGCGGCTGTAAAGCTTTTTCTGCCCATATGCCCGCCTGTTATTTAATGCATTTTTTTGAGTTAAGTAGCATCCGGTCAGCACTCGGAACAATCAGGGATTTCTATACCGAATTCTTTCTTATACCTGTTAAAGATTCTGCATGTCTCGTCAACGTCATCGGCGAATGAGATAAGGTCAAGGTCCTCGGCGGCTATCGTGCCATTTGGAACGAGACATGATTTGAACCACTCTATGAGCCCTTTCCAGTAATCTGTGCCGAAAAGAATTATGGGGAATAACCCTATCTTCTTTGTCTGCGACAGCGTGAGGGCTTCAAACATCTCATCCATTGTACCGAAGCCCCCGGGGAATATGATGAACGCGCTTGAATATTTTACAAACATGAGTTTCCTTATGAAGAAATATCTGAAGGACACAGAGATGTCTTGATATTGATTAGGGACCTGCTCAGACGGCATTTCGATGTTCAGGCCGACAGATTTCCCTTTGCCTTCTTTTGCTCCTTTATTTGCCCCTTCCATAATGCCGGGTCCACCGCCGGTGATTACCGCAAAACCGGTGTCGGCGAGTTTTCTTCCCAATTCGACCGCTTTCTCATAATAATGCGAGCCCGGCTTCATGCGTGAACTGCCGAAGATGGCAACTGCGGGACCAAGCTCATTGAGGGTTTCGAATCCCTCGACAAGCTCGGATTGTATCCGAAAGACTCTCCACGGCTCCGACTTTTTTAAATCTTCCATAGGAAAGACTCCTTTTTATCTTGATTTTAAAGGAAGCACGGTCCAAAAGTCACCTGCATATTCTGTGTCGTTATCTGCTCGCGATAATCAGCACTCTAACAGCAGCTAATGTAGTGTTACAGAAATTGCTTTACATAGGAAGCCTTTGAAGAAAGTTCATTGTCGTCATTCCCGCTTACTACCTCGGGAATGACGACAACTACATTTTTTCAAGGGCTTCTATGTAAAGATATTTTTCACCTCTGTATTTGTTGGCCAGTCAATCAAATTGATTTCAAAGTCCAGTTCTTGTCCAAGCAAATTGTACATTGAGGAGTCCGCGCCCATGCCGGGCAATAAGAACCATTTTGCAGTATAGTCTTTCAGATTGATTGTCGACGACTTTTGCCTGGAAACTTGCTGATGGGTGTTCTGATACCTTTTGTATAATGCTTTTCGTCCCCTTACTCACAGGTGCGTCGGTCGTTATGCCGCATCATGTGGAGTGATTTATTAGCAGCAGATATATTCAAGAGGCCTTCTCAAGACGCTCTGCTACCCAGATTTTGATTATGGATTGTCGAGGCACTCCCAAACGTCTTGCTTCTTTATCCAATAACTGAATCATCCACAATGGGAAATCAACATTTACCCGTTTTTGCTCCTGCCCGGGTCTCCTTGCTTTTGTAATATCGAGGTATTTTGAAATGTCTTCACCTTCATTAAATTTTCTGTCAATTTCTTTAGCTTTCATATATCTCAACCTCCTCTTTTCTGGATCGCCGTACCGAAATAATCCGGACTTTTTCGCTTCGATAAGTAATAATTGCCGACCAGTGTTTATCCAACATCTTGCCGATTACCAAAAACCTTGGTTCATCAATAGTCTTCAGTGGAATCTCTATGAAGTCCGCATCATTCCATAATGCCAGAGCTTCGTAAAAGTCGATTCCGTGTTTTTTCTTGTTGCTATTGCTTTTAGTGGGATCAAATTCAAATTCCATAGTATATTTATTATACCTTAAATATACCTGTAGTCAATTATATTATAATGCTAACAATGATTATACCCAATTGGTTTTTTCTGACAAAAGTATACCACAGAAAATCTCGAAAAAATTCGACTATCCGGTGAATCAAAGTGTTAGCTATTTCTGTAGTTGGCAAAGTATGATGAATTCGTAAAAAGTCGTCATTCCCGTGCTTAATGCACCTACTGTTGGCGAAGGCGGGAATCCAGGTGCGTGCAACTTCTTGAAAAGAATGGATTCCCGATTACGGACTTCGGGAATGACAGCCATGAAAAGGACTTTTTGCGATGTTGGCAAAGCATAGGTAATATCATGATATACGCAATTGGTATATAAAGGGATTTATGGAAGGGGAAAGTACATTACGAGATATTCAAGCCGGGCAGAGTATTATTGGACAGGGCGGGATATAATATACAATGCTGCTGACTAAGGTGAAGAAATGCTGATATGGGTCCTGCTCGGGACCATCGTGCTGGTCTCCTTATGGACCATCCTGATCTATAACAGGCTCGTGTTTTACAAGAACGAGGTGCAGAATGCCTGGAAGCAGATTGACGTGCAGTTGAAGAGGAGACACGATCTTATTCCGAACCTTGTGTCGGTGGTAAAAGGTTATATGGCATACGAGCGTGAAACCCTTGAAAGAGTTGTATCTGCAAGAACGATAGCCATGTCGTCACCCGGTGTAAGGGAAAAGGCTTCTGCGGAATCTGTGCTGACTCTGGCATTGCAGAGGCTTTTTGCGGTCATGGAGAACTATCCTGTCCTGAAAAGCAATGAGAGTGTACTGGAACTTCAGGAAGAGTTGAAATCCACGGAAAATAAGATCGCCTTTTCAAGGCAGTTCTATAATGACCTGGTCGCGAATTTCAGAACAAAAATGGAAGTATTCCCGAACAGTATTATTGCTGCTTTGTTCGGGTTCAGCAAGGTGGAATATTTTTCTGCAGAGGAGGAGGATAAGCTTCGGCCTTCTGCAGAAATTGTTAACAGACCTTAACCTATGCCCCTGACTTTCATTGAGATCGAAAAGCAGAAGACCTGGAGAATATCCGTATTCTATCTTGTTCTTGTCTTCCTGTACTTCTTCGCGATGTTTGCTCTTGTCCAGGGATTTCTCTTTGTCTTCCCTTATAACTACCTGAAGACAGGTTCTTTCTTTATCTGGCACTATCCCTCTGTCTTGATAACAGTAACAGTGATAGCGGTTATGCTGGCCGGGGTCCATTTCTGGTTTTCCGCTTCGGGCGCGGTGGAAGGGGTGATGAAGAGTCTGGGAGCGACTCCTCCGGACACCGAAGACGGTGTCCACAGGCGACTGAGAAATGTCGTCGACGAAATTCATATAGTAACGGGAAGGACAAAGAAGATCGATTGTATGGTTATTCCGAGCCTGTCGCTGAATGCAATTGCTGTCGAGGACCTCAGCGGACAGGCAACGATAGCAATAACAGAAGGCCTCCTGTCGAGACTTTCAAGGCCACAGCTTGAGGCTGTTCTTGCGCATGAGGCGTATCATATTCTCTCCAAGGATTGCATTGAGGCAACCGTTGCAACAAGTCTCTTTGGCATGTACGCGGCCATGCTTGAAAAGCTTCAGGATTTTGGCGATGAGGAGAGAGGGGGCGGGCTGCATCCCGTCTTTTTCCTGTTCTGGGTCCTGATGAAATTGGGCCAGATGCTCAATCTGTTTATTTCCAGGGAGCGGGAATACAGGGCTGATGCCGCATCAGTACGCATGACCCGGGACCCTGTGGCAATGGCCGAGGCATTGCATCTTCTTTCCCGGAACTGGAGAAGCACGGGTCTCATAGGGAGCGGACTCGAAATGCTCTGCATCATGAATCCGGAGGAAGACGAGGCGGAGGAAGAGGAGGGTTTCTGGCAGAACCTGATGTCCACACATCCTCCTATAAGGAAAAGAATAGAAGTCCTTCTTTCAATGGCCCATGCGGATATCTCTGTGCTCAAATCAAAGGATGTGGCCGGCGCAGCAGTTACGGCGGGAAATCAGGAAGACCGTTACTTTCTGCTCGATCCTCATAATAAGTGGCAGGGACCTTATGGCCCTGGGGAGATGACTTCACTCTCATGGCTTTCTCCTCTAACATGGACCAGAACAGTTCATGGCCGGAATATGCATAGGGCGTCAGAGGATTCGCTGCTCCATGATTTACTTGCCGAACGGCTGAGCAGGATTGCAGGGGACGTGTCTTCCTTCTCCTGCCCTGTGTGCAGACAGCCCCTGGCAATAATCTCCTATGAGAGGACCCATGTCTATCAATGCAGGTTCTGCATGGGAGCCCTCATTGAAAATGACAAGATTCCCGAGGATTATCGCCCGGAGGGAAGAAGGCTGCACTGAGAGGGTCAAGTCTCTGGCAAGGGCCGTACTGACGGACAACCAGAAGAAGCTCTCGCTGAAAAAACTGAAAGTAACCCCTCATAGTGCAATGCCTCCCGTGAACTGTCCCAAGTGCGGTCACCCCATGTTCAGGACGTTTTACAGTCTTGCCTATCTGATCGAAATAGATCGATGCAGCATATGTGGTGTCACATGGTTTGATCAGGATGAGCTTGAGATGCTTCAGTGCGTAATAGAGAACAAAATTACTCCGGCTCTGGATGCTTGAGAATTTAGTTACGGATGCTTGATTTTTTGAAGACCCATATGGGTCCGAATCTGATATAATATAAATCCGTGGAGAATACTCTTTCTGTCATTCCTTTGGGCGGGGTTGAGGAGATCGGCATAAACATGACGGTCTTCGAATACGGTAATGACATTATTGTTGTCGATGCCGGTTTGATGTTCCCTGAAGAGGATACGCTTGGCGTAGATTTCATCATACCTGATTTTTCCTACCTCCTGAACAACCGTGAAAAAGTCAGAGCGGTGATCCTTACCCATGGACATGAAGACCATACAGGCGCGCTGCCGTTCCTGCTGAAGGAACTGAAAGTCCCTGTCTACGGGACCCCGCTCACGCTCGGGCTTGTGAGAGTAAAACTGCGCGAGCATAACCTTGAAGATGCTGAACTGATTCCTATTAAGCCGAGAGACATAATAACAATAGGAGTTTTTTCCATTGAATTCGTAAGGGTCACTCACAGCATCGTCGACGGAGTCGGCCTCGGTATAACAACTCCTTTGGGTTTGGTTGTCCATACAGGCGACTTCAAGCTTGATCCTACTCCGGTCGACGGCCAGCTGATGGATTTCCGTCGCTTTGCAGAGTACGGAGAAAGAGGCACACTGCTCCTGCTGTCCGACAGCACCAATGCTGAAAAGGGGGGCTTTACATTCTCTGAAAAAGAGGTGAGGAGGGCGTTCGAGGATATTTTTTCGAACACACAGGGAAGGATAATCATTGCCACCTTTGCATCGAATATCCACCGCATCCAGCAGGCGATAGATGTTTCCGTTAAATATGGAAGGAAAGTGATCCTTTCAGGAAAAAGCGTTGTATCCAATTCGCAGATAGCTCTGGATCTGGGGTATCTGCGAATACCCATGGACACCTGGCTGAAACTGGAGGACCTAAAGAAACTGGAGGACCGTGAAGTGGTCATTATCACAACCGGAAGCCAGGGTGAGCCGATGAGTGTCCTGTCAAGAATAGCAATGGATGAACATAAGACCATAAAGATAAAAGAAGGGGACACCGTTATCCTCTCTGCAAAGATGATCCCCGGGAATGAGAGGTCGATAGGAAAGATCATCAACCATCTTTTCAGAAGGGGAGCAAATGTTATCTATGAGAAAGTCTCGGAGGTGCATGTCTCCGGACATGCCTCAAAAGAAGAGCTCAAGCTTATGCTCAACCTGATAAAGCCGAAATATTTTATGCCGGTCCACGGTGAATACAGGCATCTTGTATACCATTCGATGCTCGCCAAAAAAATGGACATCCCGAAAGAGAATATATTCATCATGAAGAATGGCGATGTCCTGGAAATAGGCGATAATGAAGCCCGGAAGAGCGGAAATATAAATTCCGGGCGCATATTTATTGACGGCAAGGGTTTCGGAGACGTAGAGGAAATGGTGCTCCGTGACCGCCTGAGGCTTGCCCACGACGGGATTGTGATAATTCTTCTGGCGATCGAGAAACTCACAGGCAATATCGTCTCGGGCCCTGAAATGATATCGAGGGGTTTTGTCTTTGAAGATGTCTCACAGGAGATTATCAGCAATGTGAAGGAACTTCTCGAAAAGACTATCAAGGGGCTTGAACGGGAGTACATCTCGGACTCTTCTCTGCTTAAGGCAAAGATCAGGAGCACCCTGAAGAAGTATCTCAGGGACACCATGGACAGAAGGCCCATGATAATGCCTGTCATAATCGAAGTCTGAAAGAAGTCCGGCCAACATCATTCCTTGTTTTGTTCTGTTATAATAACAAGTCATGCTGCAAGCGATAATATTAGGCATAGTCCAGGGGCTGACTGAGTTCCTGCCGGTCAGCAGTACTGCTCATCTGATACTCTTCCCATGGTTTTTTAACTGGAGCGGAGAAGTGGACACCCTTGCTTTCGACGTTGCCTTGCATGCTGGGACCCTGCTTGCCCTTCTTCTCTGTTTCTGGAGAGATTGGGTAGACCTGTTTTTCAGAAAGCAGAGGCTGCTGGGGCTGATCGTCCTGGCCTCATTCCCGGCGGGGATCGCAGGTCTGCTCCTGAACGATCTTGCAGAGCATTCATTACGAAGCCCTGTGCTGATCAGTATCATGCTGATAATCGGCGGAATCATCATGCTGGTTGCTGAGAAGATATATAAGTACCGGGACATGGAAAAACTCTCCGTGAAGGATGTCATTTTTATCGGCGTTGCCCAGGCCGTTGCGATCATACCCGGGGTTTCCCGCTCGGGATTCACGATTGCTGCGGGCCTCTTCAGGGGTCTCGAACGCGAAGCAGCCGCCCGGTTTTCTTTTCTTCTGGCGACGCCGATTATCGGGGGAGCTTGCCTGCTCCACTTCAAGGGTCTTGTGATGAATCACGCGGATTACAACACCCGGCTTTTCATGACGGGCTTCGTTTCATCTTTTGTCACAGGGTTTATCGCCATAAAGTTCATGATGAGCTTCCTGAAGAGATATCCTCTGGACCTCTTTGTTTATTACAGGTTTCTCCTTGCTGCTGTTATAATAGCTGGTATATGGCTGAGAGGCTGAAGAGAGTAAGAGAAGAGGTCACAGGCGTTCTTTCGATAATGGGAAGCCTTTTTCTGCTCCTGGGGCTTTTTACTCATTCACTCACCGATCCTGTGCCATTTTTCCGGACAACTGAACCCCCTGAACCCATCCGCAATCTCGGAGGCATTGTCGGCTCCTACCTGTCCGGTTGGATGATCATCTTTCTGGGACTTGCCGCTTATCTTGTGCCTTTCTTCATAATAGCTTTTGGAATAAAACGCCTGCTCGGCAGAGAAGGTCATAAAGTATATCTCCTCGGCAGTCTCCTGTTTATTTTTTCGACGTCCGTCATGTCTGCGTTGCTGGCCGATACATTTTATATAATGCCGAAGTTTTTTCCGGACGGGCTTGGAGGACTTACAGGAAAGGCGGCAGCGCGTATTGCCGAGCATCTTGTCTCTTTCCCCGGCTCATATATTTTCGCGCTCTCCCTTTTTTTGATATCCGTAATCCTTGTCAGTCCTGTGTCTGTCACGGCGATTGCTTTGAGGAGAAGAAAACAGGCTACGGGCGTGGAGGAGATGATAGAAGAGCCCCCGGCTGAAGAGCAGGAGATTCTTATCAAAGAGCCTGACTCTGTGCCGATAATCGCGGCTGAACCTGTGCGCCCGGCTGAACCTGAACCCGTGAGACCTGTCGGCTCGGATGGATATCAGCTCCCGTCGTTGGACTTGCTGAGTCTTTCCACGGCTGCTGCTGTGAGGCCTTCAAAGGATGAACTTTTGAACGACTCGTCATTGATTGAGAAGAAGCTTGAGGACTTCGGGGTTGAAGGCAAGATCACGTCGGTGCATCCCGGACCGATTGTAACTATGTACGAGTTTGAGCCTGCTCCCGGAGTCAAGATTAACCGGATAGTATCCCTGAGTGACGACCTTGCGCTGGCGCTGAAGGCACAGAGCGTGAGAATTGCTCCGATCTCCGGCAGGGCGGTAATCGGCATCGAAGTTCCCAATAAGCAGAGAGAGACTGTGTGCCTGCGTGAGATCCTTTCATCTGAGGGTTTCAAGAGATCAAAATCAAAGATTACCCTTGGACTTGGAAAAGATATCTCAGGTTCTCCGATTGTTGCAGACCTCTCAAAAATGCCCCACCTGCTTGTAGCCGGGGCGACCGGCTCCGGTAAGAGTGTGTCGATAAATTCCATGGTCATGAGTTTTCTGTACAAGGCAACACCCCGTGAAGTGAAGATGCTTATGATAGACCCAAAACTGTTGGAGCTGTCTGCGTATGAACAAATACCTCACCTCATTTCACCTGTCATCACTAATCCGAAAGAGGCGGCAGAGGCGTTAAAAAAGATGGTCTTTGAGATGGAAAGAAGATACAGGGTGCTCGCGGAGAAGACCGCGAGGAATATAGACAGCTACAATATACAGGTAAAGGACGAAGATCTGCTGCCTTACATCGTAATTATCATAGACGAACTTGCCGACCTCATGTTCACCGCGCCGAGTGATGTTGAGGACTCGATTGCCAGGCTCGCCCAGATGGGGCGTGCGTGCGGCATTCATCTCATCCTCGCGACACAACGGCCTTCTGTCGATGTAATAACCGGTATCATCAAGGCTAATTTCCCCGCAAGGATAGCCTTTCAGGTCTCTTCAAAAGTTGATGCCAGGACAATCCTTGATACACATGGAGCAGAACAGCTGCTCGGCAGGGGAGACATGCTTCTTATGCTGCCCGGTACCAGGATAGTCCGTGTACACGGCGCTCTTGTAACAGAGGAAGAGATCAAGGGTGTAACTGAATTTGTGAAGACCCAGGCTCAGCCCGATTACACCATTTATGAGAGCATACAGATACCTGATGAATCCGGAGATGACGACAGGGAGGGTGACCGGGATGAGATGTATCAAAAGGCTGTTGATATGGGAGAGACAACAGGCGAAGTCTCCATCTCTTCCATTCAGAGACGACTCAAGATAGGCTATAACAGGGCCGCGCGGATCATGGAACTTCTTGAAGAAGACGGGCTGGTCGGCCCTCACAGGGGAGCAGGAAAACCAAGGGACTTTCTGAGAAGAAGGAGATAATAAACTGGATTTCAGCGACTTGACCAGTCAGAAGATGTCGGTTGAAATGTTGAATTGCAAGGATTAGCTTCAACCGCAATGGCGGCATTTAACAAACACTTCGGAAGTCAATAGGCAAGCCCGTACCAACATAAACAGGTTTTTACAACTGCAAGTTTATCGATAGCCTTGAAAAAGGCCTAAAACGTTCCTCATATTTTAAATGAAAATCCTTCCTCTTCATCCCAGTGAAATTATTCTATCTGAAGCTACTGCTGACATAAAAAGTCGTTCCTATGTTATCTATTTCACTTAGAACAACTCTCAATGTGATCATACCGGATCGAACTTATACCCTACACCGTAGACTGAATGGATGAGCTTCGCTTCAGGATCCACGTTTTCGATCTTCCTCCGCAATTTCTTTATGTGGCTGTCGATGGTGCGGTCGGTAACAAACCGCTCGTCGGAGTATATATTATTCATGAGTTGCTGACGCCCATAAATGCGTCTCGGGCTGGCTACCAGGAAATGTAGCAACTTGAACTCAACAGCAGTGAGTTCAAGGTCATAGCCATGAAGAGTAGCCTTGTACCGCTGATCGTCGAGAACGAGTCCCCGGGCCTGAATTGTCCGACCATCTTGAGTCCGTCGCAAGACCGCCTTGATTCGTGCTATCACCTCGCGGGGGCTGAACGGCTTGCAGATGTAATCATCGGCACCGAGTTCGAGCCCCAGCAGACGGTCGATTTCCTCGATCCGGGCTGTTACGATTATTATCGGCACGCGGGAGAAAGTACGGATGTCCTTGCAGACCTCTATGCCGTCGCGTCCCGGAAGCATCAGGTCGAGGAGAACCAGGTCGGGTTTGTTTTCCCGAATACAGGGTACAACCTCTGAGCCATCTCCGAGGCAAGACGGTTCGAACCCGGACGCTCTCAGGTAATCAGAGAGCAGACTTGCCAGTTTCGGCTCGTCTTCAACAATAAGAATTTTCACGCTCAAGAGCATCCTCCTGCGACCGGGAGGCTGATCCTTATCAGTACCCCTCCAAAAGGTGATTGATGTGCAGAGATGGTCCCGGCATGTGCCTCAACGATGTTCTTGCAGATTGCCAGGCCGAGACCGGCGCCGCCCGATGACCGACTTCGGGAAGCCTCCACCCGATAGAGTCTATCGAAGAGTCTGTCCAGTTCTTCCTCTGGAACTCCGGGTGCGGAGTCTTCGAAATCGATTGCAGCATGATCGTTATGACACGCCAGACGAATGACGAGCTTTCCTGCCGATTCAGTGAACTTCAAGGAATTTTCAAGCAGATTTGCAAATAGCTGGTGCAGACGCTCACGGTCGGCAAACACTGTGACCTCAACTCCCTGTAAAATGTTTACGGTGAGGGTGAGGCCCTTGCGGGCAAATTCCGCATGGTAGGGTTCTATGGAATCTTTGAGAAGCTTAACCAGATCAAGGTCCTCTTTGCGATAGGTCAACGTACCGAGGTCGGAGAGCGCAAGCTGATAAAGGTCGTCAATCAGACGATGCAGTCTAAGCGCCTCGGTATGGAGCGAGCGGATAGCCTCCGGGGTAGTGTTGCGTATGCCCTCCAATAACGCCTCGATCTCACCGCGCAACACAGCCAAAGGGGTCCGCAACTCGTGGGAAATGTCTGCAACCCACTGTCGCCGCGCTTTCTCATTCTTCTCAAGTGTGAGCGCCATGGCATTGAAGTCACGGGCAAGCTGACCCAACTCGTCCGATGAGGAGACGGGGACCCGAATGGTATACTTTCCGGATGCAAGATCACGGGTTGCTGCGGCCATGGCCCTGATCGGCCGGACGAGACGGTCCGCCAGGGGTAGTGAGAATATTACAACAACCAGCACCATTCCGAATGCCGCCATGATCAGAGCCGATTTCTGCTGTCTTAAAAACTGCATCTGTAGAGGGTTAAGGAACTCTTTCGGCGGAAGAAGCCCTATATAGCCCACTGTCTTATTATCCTGAATAACGGGTCTGAAGTTCACATCCCCGGTTTCAGCAGGGTTTCCCAAGAGCGGTTTCCGCTCCGAATCCAGAACAATAAAGGGCAATCTTGGCGGGTGCGCACCCGTCATCGGCAGCGGAGGTGTAATATCCCGCCTGTCCCTGGGTTCCTTCAACCGCCTCGATGCGATATTATCAGGCCGCGTATTCAGCAGTCGCTCTATCAGAAATCCGGGATTATCCCGCAGGAAATCCCAACTTCCGTGTTCGGCATATGCCCGTTCCAGGATCCCTTCCATCTGTTCAAGTCTGCCCTGGTCCATCGCATTGAGATACTGGAGGAACCCCCTGTTGATGCTCCACTGCATTATGAGGAACATGCACAGGAGCGCCATACAGGTGGCTGCGAGAATAGATAAAAACAGTCGATGTGTAATGCCGATCTTCATTATTTTCTTGTAGGGGCGTACGTTACGGCCGCCCGTTGCTCATTTTCTATTTTATATCGAATTTAAAAAAAATAAGCACTATTACTTGAGTTCCCCGTTGAATTTCCTCATTTCTTCCATATTTGTGACATATTCGTTTGCTATATTTTTATTAAATTCGTCAAAAGGGAAATCCGGAATGTCGAATATTAAGAAATAATGGAGGGGATCATGAAAAACAAATTAAAGATTGGATGGATCATCATTTTCATTGCAGCTATGATGACGTCTTGCGGAGGAGTAGGAGAAACAGACAGTTCAGATGCTACTGTTACAACTCTGGCGGGTACGGCAGGGTCGTACGGGTCCGATGACGGTACAGGAACAGCGGCGCTCTTCAATAGTCCCTCCGGCATCACCACGGATGGGACCAACCTTTATGTCGCGGATTCCGGCAACAATACAATTCGGAAGATTGTCATTGCCTCAGGAAAGGTCACGATCTTTGCAGGCAGTACAAACGGGGATTCCGGGTCCGACGACGGGATCGGAACAACGGCACGCTTTAATAATCCATTAGGCGTCACCACGGATGGGACCAATCTTTATGTTGCGGATTATAGTAACCATACTATTCGGAAGATCGTCATTGCCTCAAGAATGGTTACAACTTTGGCGGGTACGGCAGGGTCGTATGGGGCCAATGATGGGACCGGGACAACGGCAAGCTTCTACAACCCCTTCGGTATTGCCACGGATGAGACCAATCTTTATGTCGCGGATTATGGTAACCATACTATTCGAAAAATCGTCATCGCTTCAGGAGAAGTTACGACCCTGGCAGGTACGGTAGGGTCGTATGGGGCCGATGATGGGGCCGGAACAGCAGCGCGCTTCTACTACCCTGCCGGCATCGCGACGGATGGGACCGAACTTTACGTCGCGGATACAGGTAACCATATTATAAGGAAGATCGTCATTGCCACAGGAGATGTTACAACTCTGGCGGGTAAGGCAGGATCGTACGGGTCCGCCAATGGGACCGGAACAGCAGCCCGCTTCAATAACCCCTTCGGTATCACAATGTATAAAGCCAACCTTTACGCTGCGGATACCGGTAACAGTACCATTCGGAAGATCGTCATTGCCACAGGAAAGGTCACCACCCTGGCAGGGTCGTCAGAGTATTACGGGTCAACCGATGGGACAGGAACAGCGGCGCGCTTCAATAACCCATTTGGCATAACCATGGATGACAACAACCTATATGTTGCGGATAACGGTAACCATACCATTCGAAAGATACTTTGTGACTAAGGATTACACATCTGTGAGAGCAGGGATAGTCACTCTGCCACCGTTTTGAAAGGCGCAACTCTTTAAACCTTATACGTATAGCCGACAAAAGAAAAGGAGGTTTATATGAAAAAAGTATTGTTTGGTCTGTTGTTAGACCTTCTGTTAGTGTTCTCTTTATCACACAATTCTTATGCGGAGACGCGCGGTCCGATTGGCGACCATGGAAGAGGCTGCCGGGACGAAGTGATGCAGATGGCGCCGCCGCCGATGAGGTTTCATGGCATGGAAATAGAAAAGATTCCGGGGGCTGATCATCTCATGTGGGAGCATCTCATGGGACTTGGACTTGACGAGAAGCAGAGAGAAGCGATAAAGGAGATCAAAAGCAGGGTAATAAAAGAGGCGGTTAGGAAGAGAGCAGATGAGCATATTGCCGGTATCGAATTGAAAGATCTCCTCGATAAAGACCCTGTCGACATGAAGGCAGTTGAGGCGAAACTTAAGCAGATAGAAACTCTAAAAACTGAAATGCACCTCTCTTTCATCACGGCGACGGAAGAGGTTAAATCAAAACTGACACCCGAACAGAGGAAGAAATTCCGGGAGATGTTGGAGATGAAGCCTGACATCGGTCCTCACCTGTTGAGAGGAATGATGCGCGGTAGCGGCATGAGAATGATGCCTCCGCCCCCTTGCGGGAACAAAATGGATATGCAACGGGACCCGGAGCGCATGCCCTATCAAGCGAAATAGCCGCACCTGAGTTGGAGCGGCATCAAAAAATATCAGAGATGGAAGATTCAAAGGATTGAGCTTCCACCCGGGGCGCCCGGACTATGTCTCCCCCTTCCCCCCATTATAGTCCGGGCCCCTTTCTAACAAAGACAGCCAAAAAGGAGGTGCTTGTTTAATGAATAATCTGAGCATAATGAATCGAAATATAATAGTTGCCTTATTAACATTGGTCTCACTTATTTGCATGACTTCAGGCAATATTTCCGCTCAGGTTACATCTGTGGAAACTAAGAGAGAGCCTGTACAATTCGTATCTCTGGAAGGCGCCCTCCCCCAGCCAAACGCCGGTTCGGCCCGTGACGCCAAAGAAACTCTGTCGGGTGCTATGCTGTCAGCGAAAACATATTATGATTCAGGCGTCAAGTATTTAGGGAAAAAAGAATACGACCTCGCCATTTCAGAATTTAACAAATCTTTGGAGATTTATCCTGTGTCGGCAGCTACATACAACAATCGTGGTTTCGCTTACGCCAAAAAAGGCCGGTATGACCTTGCCATCTCGGACTTCACAAAGGCATTGGAGATAGAGCCCAATGGTCCTCAAGCATATTACAACCGCGGGATTACATATGTAATCAAAAGTCAATTTGACACAGCTCTTTTGGATTTGAATAAGTGTCTGAATCTTGACCCGATCAATGCCGCTGCATACGATGCCCGGGGCAGTGTTCTTGCAGGTTTGGCATGTTCGGACTGGGGGAAAGCCTGTCAACTTGGTAATTGCGACCATTTAAAGGAAGCGGCAAGAGCAGGACTCTGCACTAAAGAATGAAAACGGCACTTTGTCACCAAAATATTTTTAAGTCTACTTCGGTAAAAGCACCATGGGAAAAGTGTCTGTGTATAAAGATTCAATGATTAAGGGCTGGAAACAAATTATTTGCCCTGCAAAAAGGCTAGGTATCAGGCCTCCTGATAATGTTTGTGCTCTCCGGATGCGTAACTGTCGGACCGGATTATGTCAGGCCTGACAGCATCATTATCTACAACATGGCACAGCGAACTAAAAGGCGGACTAATCTCCGAAGAGATGAATCCTCAGACACTGGCGGCATGGTGGACAATACTCAACGATCAGGAACTCTCCAGCCTGATTGATCGTGCGGTGTCGGGCAACCTTGATCTTAAAAAGGCCCGGGCGCGGATTCGCGAGGCCCGCGCCCGGCGGGGAATCGCCAAGGCCGATCTTTTTCCGACTCTCGACGCCACGGGGTCTGCCACATGGAGCCGTACCAGCAAAGACACCGGATCCGGCAAGACCAATGACCTTTACTCGGCGAACTTTGATGCAGGCTGGGAGCTCGATATCTTTGGCGGTCTCCGTCGCTCTGTGGAAGCAGCGGAAGCGGATCTGCAGGCAAGCGAGGAGGATTTGCGCGATGTCCTCGTCTCCCTGCTTGCAGAAGTGGCGCTGAATTACATCGATGTGCGCACCTCTCAGGTCCAAATTTCTGTGGCAGAAGCAAACCTGGAGGCTCAAAGCGAGACTTACCAGTTGACCCAATGGCGGTATGAAGCGGGCTTGAGCGACGAACTTGCCGTGCAGCAGGCCCGCTATAGCCTCGAAAACACACGTTCCCTGATACCGACTCTGCGCACCGGATTAGAGGAAGCCATGAACCGGATCGCCGTGCTCCTGGGAGAACAACCGGGCAAGGTCCATTCGGAACTGGAGAAACGGGAGCCTATTCCGGTCACGCCATTGAACGTTGCAGTGGGTGTACCGGCCGACCTTCTGAGGCGTCGGCCCGATGTGCGACAGGCCGAGCGGGAGCTGGCTGCGCAGACAGCCAGGATTGGTGTTGCAACGGCAGATCTCTATCCCAAGCTTACACTGAGCGGCTCTATTGGTTTGGAAGCCCTTTCATGATCCTCTTCCGGCACTATCGAAATCCGCAAGCGGCGGTCCCGGAATCAGCTGGACTGATTTTCAAAGGCGGGGCTATCCGCCAAAACATTGAGGTGCAGTCAGCACTTCAGGAGCAGTACCTTGATTGCCTATGAGGCCGCGATACTCAGCGCACTGGAAGAAGTTGAAAACGCACTCGTGGCCTATGTTGAGGTACAACGGCAGATGCAATCATTGAGCGAGGCGACACAGGCAGCCCGGAAGGCGGTAGAGTTGGCACAGCATAAATACCAGGCAGGCCTTACCGATTTTAACAATGTCCTGGATGCGCAGCGTTCGCTTCTCTCGTTTCAGGAACAACTGGCTCAAAGCGAAGGGAAACGTTGCCTCCAACCTGGTCCGCCTGTACAAGGCCCTTGGAGGCGGTTGGAAATCTCTTTACCCGGACGAAGAAAAATAGTTTTCAACGGAGAGGAGATATGAAATTGGATATTAATCCAAAACCTGATATTACAGAGACACTTGAAATGAGTCAATCACATATGTCTTGGCAGGCGGCTGAAGAAATTTCTCATTATTGCCTTAGTTGCGATTCTGGCAGTGGCAGCAGTAATCATATGGAAAAAGGCGGGCAAGACAACCGCAACGCAATACAAAACCGAACAAGTCCGGCGCGGAGAACTTACGGTCATCGTAACCGCTACCGGCACCTTGAAGCCGACGAACACGGTCAGTGTAGGCAGTGAGTTATCCGGCATCATCAAAAGCGTTGAAGTTAACTACAACGACAGGGTGAAAATCGGCCAGGTACTGGCCAGGCTGGATACCTCAAAACTCGAGGCGCAGATAACCCAATCCGAAGCGGCATTGGAGTCTGCAAAGGCGAAGGTACTTGCAAGCCCAGGCGACTGTTGCAGAAACCAAGGCCAAGCTCAGCCAGTTTCAAAGAGTCAGAGAACTGAGCAAAGGTAAAGTCCCCTCGCAGTCGGAGATGGATGCTGCAGAAGCGGCCCTGGAACGGGCTAAAGCAAATGCCGCCGGTGCTGCTGCGGATGTATCCCAAGCCCAGGCTACTCTCCGGGCCAATGAGACAGACCTCTCCAAATCGATCATACTGTCTCCTATAAACGGCGTTGTTCTTACCCGCAACATAGAGCCGGGGCAAACCGTGGCCGCGTCCTTTGAAGCTCCGGTGCTGTTTACTCTGGCCAAGGATCTGACACAAATGGAACTGCACGTTGATGTGGATGAGGCCGATATAGGCAAAGTAAAGGAAGGCCAGAAAGCTGCGTTTAGCGTTTCTGCTTATCCGAATCGCATTTTTGATGCACGGATTACTCAGGCACGCTATGCTTCTACAACGACGTCAGGGGTTGTGACATACGAGACCGTGCTAAAAGTAGACAACACGGATTTGTCACTTCGGCCGGGAATGACAGCAACGGCAGACATAACAGTAAAGAAAGTTGAAAAGGCCGTCCTGGTGCCAAGCGCCGCACTTCGTTTTACCCCGTCCGTACAGCAGGAAGAAAAGTCCTCCACCGGGTTGGTCGGATCTCTCCTCCCGCGTCCTCCCGGCGGAACCCAACAGCGCAATGACGCAATCACCAACGGAAAACAGCAGAAGGTCTGGATCTTAAAGAATGGCAAACTTTTACCCGTCTCTGTAACGACAGGGTCAACAAGCGGACTCATGACGGAAATACTGACTGGAGACATTCAACCCGGCATGGAGGTAGTGGTTGATATTATTGCGGGCGCCAAATGAAAACCGGCGGTGCGCAACAAAGAGAAAGCAAATCGGGACAGCATCTCATCGAATTCAGGGGAGTAACCAAAGTCTATGGTAAAGGGCACGCATCAATGCAGGCCCTTCGAGGCATCGATCTATGCATCAATGAGGGTGAGTTTGTAGCGATAATGGGGCCGAGCGGATCGGGAAAATCCACCTGTATGAACATCCTCGGGTGCCTCGACACGCCAACCTCCGGGACTTATCTGTTCAGGGATGTCGATGTAGGACAACTGACCCGCAATCAGCGGGCCCTGCTTCGCCGTTATTATCAGGGGTTCGTATTTCAGGGTTACAACCTCCTGAATCGCACCTCTGCGCTTGAGAACGTCGAGTTGCCTTTAATCTATCGGGGCGCCCCCAAACAGCAGCGGCGAGAGCAGGCACTTAAAGCTCTGGATACCGTGGGACTCAAAGGATGGGAGTCTCATACCCCCGGTGAGCTTTCGGGGGGACAGCAACAGAGGGTCGCTATCGCGCGCGCCATCGTCACAGAACCGGACGTGCTTCTGGCAGATGAGCCCACAGGCAATCTTGGATACTGCCCGCAGCCGGGAGATCATGGAATTGCTGAATGCGTTGAACATCATCCGGGGAATTACCATTATCATGATTACTCACGAGCCTGATATGGCGGCTTACGCAAAGCGGCTCATCCATTTTCGGGACGGTCTGGTCGAGACAGATGTGCATAACGGGAGGTCCAAATAATGTTGTGGAACACAATATTCACTGGCTTTACGGGAAATCAGGCGCAATATCCTGCGATCATTTCTTACGGTACTTGGTATTGTCATAGGCGTGGCAGCGGTAATTACAATGGTGACGATCGGCGGAGGAGCCACCGCTCAGGTCCAGCAACAGATTGCAAGCATGGGCAGTAACCTGCTTATGGTCACTCCGGGGAAGAGACTCGGCCCGGGTCAGTCTTCTGATACCGTTTTGTTCAAGGAGAGCGATGGAGAGGCTATTCTCAGGGAGGTCGGCTCGATTGCCGCCGTGGCCCCGGTCTCTTCCAAGGGTCTCCAGGCCGTATTCGGCAACGAAAACTGGTCGACTACGGTAACAGGAAGCGATAATCAGTATTTCAGGGTAACGAATAGATCAATCAGGACAGGCCGACAGTTCAGTGATAGCGAGTTGCGGGCCGGCTCGGCTGTATGCATCGTGGGAGAGACCGTGTACAAGAAGCTCTTCGGCGGGCAAGGGACTGTAGGGGAAAATATCCGTCTTGAAAAACTCTCGTGTCAGGTGATCGGCATCCTGCAGGCCAAGGGGCAGAGCACCATGGGGACGGACCAGGACGATATCGTTGTAATCCCATTACTCACTTATCAGCGGCGCATTTCCGGTAATCAGGATGTGGCGATGTTTCAGGTCTCTGTTCAGGAAGGCGCCTCAACCGAAAAAGCCCGGCGTGATATCGGAAAATTATTGCGGGAGAGGCGACATCTTTCGGCGAGCGATGACGACAATTTCAATGTAATGGATATGAAAGAGATCGCAAATATGCTTGCCGGGACCACGCAACTGCTTACGGCGCTATTGGCGGCGGTTGCCGCAGTCAGTCTCCTGGTGGGCGGCATCGGCATTATGAATATCATGCTTGTGTCGGTCACGGAGCGTACCCGTGAGATCGGTGTTCGGCTCGCAATCGGTGCTCTTGAATATGATGTGCTTATGCAATTTCTGGTGGAGGCGGTTGTACTCTCATCATTGGGAGGTATGGTCGGCATTGCTCTGGCCACGGCGGCTTCATTTATTGCAACCCGACTCATGCAGGTCCCGTACATATTCAATCCCGGCATCAACCTGCTTTCTTTCCTCTTTTCTGCTGCGATCGGTGTAATCTTCGGTTTCTTCCCGGCAAGACGTGCAGCGATGCTCGACCCCATTGATGCGCTGCGGCATGAATAGAGGCAAGATATATCCGGGACTTTGCAATCACGTTTTCGAAATAGGTTAAAATAAATCATCTTTTACTTTAATTAGCCCGCAGTCTTTAACAGCTGTGAAGACAGATCATGTACGCAGCGAAAAAGCCAAATACCAATATGCCTGCATACATGAGAAAATCCGTGAACATAGATACGGTTGGTTCCATAAGCGCACCCCCTCCATATAATTACTTTTATTACCTTAATTACATTTTAACGGGTGACCTCACCCAGGGAGTGTCCTATGTTTTGGAAAAGTGGATTTTAATAAATCTTTGCGATTTCTTTTGCTTCTTGTTTGATTATATCTCTGAGGGCTTTGGGCTTGATTACTTCAACACCTGCACCGTGCTTCAGGCTCTCCATGCTGATCTCTGCAAAGTTTGCAACCGGGAAGGTTAATTCGAGAGAACCGTCTTGGAGGTATTTCACTTTCTGGTTTTTATGCCATATTTGCTCTGCAATCCACTTTGACTTCAGAGGAGAAAATCTCAATGTCACCTGGTTGATTGACTTGCCTTTGTAAATACCAAAGGCTGACTGGAGATATTCTTTGATATGGAAGTCCCGGGGAATAGAAAATGTCGTATCCAGGACCTTCAAGTCTCTCATCCTTCCAACAACAAAATCCCTCAGGTTCTTTTTTGTGTGGCAATATGCGATAAGATGCCAGGTGCCCATATAGTTTAAAAGATGGTACGGGTCAACAGTTCTTACAGTCGCATCCTCATAAGCCGGCGAATAGTATTGAAAATGTAAAGACTTTCTCCTTAAACATCCTTCTAAAACTCCTTTAAACATCTCTTCGGGTGCTGTTGAATATTGAATGAGCTGGAAAGACAGGGCGTCATCAATCAAGTTTTCTTCCGCCATGTGTTTTTTCAAGATGGCTGTTATTTTCTGAATAACCGAAGAGAGATCATCCCCGATATGTCTCTCACTTATATCCTGGAGGAATTTCCTCGCAATCAAGAGAGATGAAAGTTCTTCTGAGGAAAGGTAAATCAAGGGCAGGGAAAACGTATCACTCTGATAAAAATATCCTTTTCTGCTTTTATCATATACCAATGGGCAGTTAAGCCTATCCCTCATGAACTCTATATCACGCTGTGCGGTCTTAAGAGATATTTCAAAGTGCCCGGATAGAGAAGTGGCGTTAGGATATTTCTTTGACTTGATTTTATGGTCAAACCAGATAAATCGCTCATATACATTTTTAGCGCCCATGATTCACAAGTATACCAGATTCCAATTTTGCTAACTATTAACCCGGCAAGTAAACAGAGGAAATAAAAAAGGGTTGGGCAATTGCCCAACCCTTTTATTTTGATAAAGTAACAGTAAATTACCAGTTATACATAAGTGAAGTTGTGTATCTCCAGCCGTGCTGGCTTCTGGTGTCCCATTCGGTGTTGACATAAGTGCCTTCTACACCGGCTGAGATGTCCTTCATGATCTGATATATGACGTTACCAAAGGTGTATTGACTCTGGCGGTAGAAGCTGCCTGAGACATCGGAATCCTTCGGGTCGTCCATGCCGTAGCCGAGATTTACATCAATGTCTTTCATCGGTCTGACATTCAGCTGGGCCCATCCGCCGCTTGTCAGGATTGCGTGTCCGGTTGTGTTGAAGGAGCCGCCTTTATGGAAGTACTCGCCTCCGAGTCCCTGACCCATATAAGCCTCACCTTTGAGTTCAAACATGTTGAAAGGGATCTGCAGTTCGAGGGCAAGGAGATAAGGTGTAACATCGTTATCCGCTACTTCACCCTTCCTGACTGCTCCGCCCAGAGCGACCCAGGCTTTTCTGTCGGCATCAAGAAGCAGGCCGCTGTAACCGATTTTTGCAGCTACCCACGGCATTTGTATCTGTGTGGTGACATCGGCCGAGCCGAACTTGTCATTATCATCGGCCCAGCGGTAACGGTACGCTGACAAAAGACCTTCAAAGCCGCCGCCCAATTTCTGCTGAACTGTTATCTGAGGCACCCTGTTCCAGAGGTTACCGTTATATCCGGCAATCGCAAAGTCGAGAGTCGTAGGGTTGAGGCTTGCTATAGGCGTCCAGTCCTGTCCTACTCTGATCGAGGTGTCGCCTTTTGCGAAATCGATATATGCAAGACGGATTCTCAAAGCTCCATTGCTTGACAGATCCTGGGCATTGCCGTAGAAGTCCGACTCAAAGCGGCCTCTCGGGGTCCAGCCATAAACAGAAGGACCTTCTATAGCGATACCAAGCCTGGTGTCACGAACGTTGAAGGTGGCCCTGTCTTTTCCGTCGGCAGTTTTTGGGACGTAAGTGATAAATTCATCTTTGCCCATGTTGTTGGTGTCATAAATACCGTCGAATTTGACCTTGCCATAGATGTTGAGCTTGTACTTTGAATTCACCTTGACTTCGGCCGGGGCAGCTGCGGCAGCAGCCTGCGGGGCCTGTTTTGTCTGCATGTCACCGATTTTGTTCTGCAGGGTTTCGATCTGCTTTTTCTGATCGTTGACCTGCTTCATCAGCTTTTCCAGCTGACCCTGGAGATCTTTTACTGAAGGTTCAGCATAGACCGAACCTGTCAGAAAAGTGACCAGGACGATTACTAAAAAACCTCTGAAAAACACTTTCATGACTCCCTCCTTGAACGATAGATTAGCCCCCCGATATAGGGCGGCGTGGTAAAAGTTTACATTTCATTTGTAAAAAAAGCAATAAGCTAAAACTCAAGGACAACCTTGACTGAGTCTCCATCCGATGACACCTTCTTGAACCCCATTTTCTCCGCCCTGTTCAACATCCGTGAATTGATAAGCAGGATATCCATCCACATCTTCTTTATCCCTGTTTCCATCGCGATTTTCATGCCGTGCATGCAAAGCGCTTTTCCAATTCCCTGGCCCTGCCAACGGTCTCCGACAACGATAGCCATTTCGGCATTTTCCAGGTCCGGAAGTCTGCTTATTCTCACTTCCGCGATTATCTTTTCACGGTCGCCCTCTCTGACTACGGCGACAAAAGACATCTCCCTGTCATAATCAACATGGCAGTACCGCGTCAGTTCTTCGTGCGACATATCAGTGATCTTCCGGAAAAAGCGCATCATCAGGGTATTCTCGGATGACGTCCGCAGCAACTCGTCTAACAGCGGTTCGTCTTCAGGCCTGATGGGTCTTATAATAACGGACGGTCCATCCTTTGATTTGAAAATATCTATGTACTGATCGGGATAGGGGCAGATAGATAAATGGGGCGGACAGAAGTCCCCTCTTATGGGCACAAAACCGTCGAGCACGTCGGCTTCGAGCAGTATGCTGGCATCCAGAACAAAGCCCTCTTTCTCCGTGATAAAAAAGGGATTGATGTCGATCTCCTTGATATGCGGAAAGTGGATAATCAGATGAGAAAACCTTACGAGTATCTCTTCGAGATATTTCAAGGTCTTTTCGTAGTGTTTATTCTTCTGAAGATACCGGAAGATCTTGGTCTCTTCCATCATGCGTCTTGCAAGAGCCTGGTTCAGCGGAGGCAGTCCTATCGAATAGTCCTCGACAGCCTCCAGGAGTTCTCCCCCGGTTCCGAAGAGTATCACAGACCCGAATGTCGGGTCTTTCTTTGATCCGACGACGAGTTCATAGCCCTGTTTCAGGACCATCGGCTGGATAATGATATGGGCGTTCTGGTCTTTAAGAAAAGCGGCAAGCTGGTCGAGCTGTCTGAATGCCTTTCTCACCGAGGCCTGGTCTCTCAGGTTCAGAAGTACCCCACCCTGTTCGAGCTTGTGGATGATCTTCTGTGAATCGATCTTCAGGACAACGGGATATCCTATTGCATCGGATATTGCGACGGCTTCCTCTTCGTTTGAAGCCTTGTGAGTGGAGATGACCGGCAGCCCGTAATGCCGGAATATCTCTTCAACCTCGTGAAAATTCAGGATGAGTCTCTTGTCTTCGGAAGCCTTCCGGATTACTTCTTCAGCCTTGTATTCATCAGGTTCAAAGTCCTTGAGTATGACCTCAGGGGTTTCGAGAAGAAGCCTCAGGTTATAGTCGTAACGGTACATATATATGAAACTCTTTACAGCCTGTTCGGTTGAAGCAAATGTCGGTATCCCTTTGTCGCTTAGAAATTCCCTGGCATCCATTACCTGGTCTTCCCCCATCCATGTCGTAAATATGGGCTTGTAAGGGTATGCCGTTGCCGCTGTTGCAACAGCTTCAGCAATTTCCTTCGGGTTTGAGGCATAGGTGGGAGTATAAATTACCAGGGCGCCGTCAACATCTTTGTCTTTCAGGCAGGTTTTGACTGCTGTCTCAAAGTCCTCTGGTGAGGCTTCAGCCAGCATATCAACCGGGTTCGATATGTATTTGAACATTGAAAACCGTTCATGAAGGGCTTCAGTAGTCTCGGGGCTTAGATTTGCCAGGTCTCCGTCGAGACGCATGAGAGTGTCGATAGCCAGGACTGACGGGGCGCCTGAATTTGTGATGATGGCGAGACGGTTTCCTTTTGGGCGGCGTTGTTTTGAGAGGCATTCTGCAAGATAGAAGAGGTCAAGTGTTTCATCAACCCTTATGGCGCCGGCGCGTTTGAAGGCCGCATCATAGACCTTGTCTTCTCCGGCCATGAATCCTGAATGAGTCAGTGACACAACCTGTGACGCCTCAAACTTGCCTGACTTGATGACCATGATCGGTTTGCTGGAGGAGAAACTGCGGACAGCCGTCATGAACTTCCTGCCGTTCTTGATGGATTCGACATATAGAATTATGGCCCTTGTTTCAGGGTCTACTCCGAGGAAATCAATGAGGTCGGCAAATTTTATATCGATTTTCGTGCCTATGGAGATGAAATAACTGAATCCGATATTCTTGCTGACAGCCCAGTCCAGCATGGCCGTAGAGAGAGTAGTACTCTGGGCGATAAGGGCAATTGTGCCTTTTGGCGGTATCCGCGGAAACATGCTGGCGTTCAGATTTGTCCCCGGTTTGATAAAACCGAGTGAGTCAGGTCCCAATACCCTGAACCCGTACTTCGTTGATATCTGGCCTATCTTCTCCTGCAGATCATTGGCGTTCTCTATGCGTGTTTTGAAATCAAAACACATGAGTATAACGCCTTTCACCCCTTTAATGCCGCACTCTTCAAGCACGCCGGGAAGCACAGCAGGCAGGTCCTTCGGGCATAGAGATATTATTGCCAGATCAATGTCCCTCCGAATATCGGTGATCTTCGGATATGCCTCTACGCCCTGTACTGATTCAAAATCAGGATTGACCGGATAGACTGAACCCCTGAACCCTTTTCCAAGCAGGTTCTTAAAGATGACATAACCTATTGATGCCTTGTCTTCACTGGCCCCGATTACTGCTATTCTCCTGGGATTGAAAAAGAAATTCAGATTTTTGACCGACACGAAAAGGCTCCTTTAAATCTTCTTTCAGAAATTCGGTACAGGGGAACCGAACGATGGACCCCTGTACCGAATAGAGTTATTCTTTACTGTTTTCCCTTGAGGATTTCGTTAACTACTGACGGATCGGCAAGGGTTGAAGTATCTCCGAGGTCGTCTGTGTCCCCCCGCGCAATCTTTCTGAGAATCCTTCTCATAATCTTGCCGCTCCTGGTCTTCGGCAATCCCGGCGCGAACTGTATTTTGTCCGGTGTTGCGATGGGTCCGATGACCTGCCTGACATGTCCGACCAGAATTTTCTTGAGTTCAGGGGTCGGCTCGATGCCCTCTTTCAGTGTTACATACACATAGATACCTTCTCCCTTGATATCATGGGGATATCCGACTGTTGCGGCCTCTGCCACGGACTCGTGGCTGACCAGGGCCGACTCGATTTCTGCGGTGCCGATCCTGTGGCCGGATACATTGATAACGTCATCGATCCTGCCCATCAGCCAATAATCTCCGTCAACGTCCTGCCGGGCGCCGTCACCGGTGAAGTATTTGCCAGGGAACCTCGTAAAATAGACGTCCTTTATCCTCTTGTTCTCAGGATCTCCATACGTCCCGCGCAGTATGCCCGGCCATGGTTTGTCGATGACGAGATATCCGCCTTCGTTGGGCGCAGCCGGCGAGCCGTCCTCTTTGACTATCTGAGGGACCACTCCGGGGAAAGGTTTGCTGGCAGAGCCCGGCTTCGTAGTCATTGCGCCAGGCAGAGGGGTTATCAGAATGCCGCCTGTTTCAGTCTGCCACCAGGTATCGACAATCGGGAGTTTGGTTTTCCCGACATTCACGTGGTACCACATCCATGCCTCGGGATTGATCGGCTCACCTACTGTCCCGAGGACTCTTAGAGAAGACAAGTCCTGTTTTGCTACCCAGCTGACACCCTCTCTCATCAGCGCCCTGATTGCGGTCGGCGCCGTATAGAAGATGCTGACGCCGAACTTGTCTACTATCTTCCAGAACCTGCTCGGGTCCGGGTAGGTCGGTATCCCCTCAAACATTAGGCTCGTAGCGCCGTTACTCAACGGTCCGTAGAGGATATAGCTGTGGCCTGTGACCCATCCGATATCTGCGGTGCAGAAATGTATGTCTTCATCGCGATAATCAAATATCCACCTGAAGGTAAGATTTGTATAAAGCATGTATCCGCCGGTTGTGTGAAGAACACCCTTTGGTTTGCCGGTTGAGCCGGATGTGTACAGGATGAAGAGCGGGTCTTCTGCGTCCATCTGTTCCGGTTCGCAGTAGTCCTTGATCTCGGGATCTTCCATCACGTCGTGCCACCAGAAATCTCTTTCGGGCTCCATGTCAACCGGGCCTATCCTTTTTACTACGATCATCTTTTCCACGGTTGGACATTCCTGCAACGCCTGATCAGCATTCGATTTAAGAGGCACCGACCTGCCTCCTCTTGCGCCTTTATCGGCAGTGATCAGCAGGTTAGACTTACAGTCCTGTATGCGGTCTTTCAAGGCTGTTGCGCTGAACCCTCCGAAGACAACGCTGTGGATGGCGCCGATTCTGGCGCAGGCAAGCATCGAGATCGGCAGTTCCGGTATCATAGGCAAATAAATAGTAACCCTGTCACCTTTTTTTATGCCGAATTTTTTCAGGACATTTGCAAACCTGTTTACCTCGCGATAGAGCTGCTGATAAGTATAAGTCTTATATGTCCCGTCATCAGCTTCCCATATTATGGCGGCCTTGTTCCTGACAGGCGTATTTACAAATCTGTCAAGACAGTTGTAGGAGGCATTCAATTTTCCTCCCACGAACCATTTGATATATGGCTTGTTGAAATCCCAATCAGAGACCTTGTCCCATTTTTTAAACCAGGTCAGGTTTTTCTCGGCCATTTCCGCCCAGAAGCCGTCAGGGTCTTCTACCGAACGCTTGTATAACTTTTCATATTCATCAGAACTTTTTATATGAGCTTTTTCGCTGAAATGTTTTGAAGGTGGAAAAGTCCTTTTTTCCGCACTCAAAACGTCTATGCTTTCATTAGACATCCTTTCTCCGTCCTCCTTTTGATGATTTTCTCGCTATATTAACAGTCTCATTACAAAGACAGCATTGTTCACAAAATCCCTGCCCATCCTCCTCTACGAGTCGTAGACCTTTACCTTCGCCTCGCCCCGAATGATTTCGGGACTGAGTGCGGAAAAGGGAGGATTTGTACCCCTCTTTGCCAGAGAGGGGTATTCGGAGATTTTCTGATTCTTAAAGGCCTTTATTATTCCGCCCCGATCCCTATATAGGACCTGAGTTTTTCGTCTTCATATTTTGCTTCAGCCTCTTTTTCACGTCCAAAGAGAGAAAGCAATATGCCGACCAGGAATGCGCCCCCCATAGAATAGATGCCCGGGTTCTTTAAAGGGAAGATCGCCTTCGGCATTTTTGCCTTTGATTCCTTAATCTGAGCAGCTGCCTGGTCTTTTTCGGCTGCGATTGACGTCTCTATTGCGGCAATATTCTTGCTTGTTGCCTTTTCCGCTTCGAGAGCCGTAATCTTTGCCTTGGAAGTGTCTTCAATGGTTTTCATCTCTTTTTCCACAGCAACCTTCTCACTCTTATGCACTATATCAACCCAGACTGTCGGACTGAGCACAATAAGAATCGAAGCCAGAAAAAGACCGGTATATATGCTGTAGACAGCGCCGTTAGTCGTAAATCTCTTCCAGGTTATCGACATAAGAAGGGCAGGGAAGTTTGCGCTTGCCGCAATAGCAAAGGTCAGACCCACGAGAAAAGCGACATTCTGCCCCTTAAAGAGGATGCCGAGGAGCATGGCCGTAACTCCAAGCCCGACTGTGGCTATCTTGGCGACCTTGACCTCTTCTTTTTCTGCTGCAACACCGCGTCTGATAACACCCACAAACAGGTCATGTGAGAAAGCGGAGGCGCCCGCAAGGGTGAGTCCGGAAACAACGGCAAGTATGGTGGCAAAGGCGACAGCGGAGAGAAAGCCGAGGAAGAGGTTGCCGCCGAGCACTTCAGCGAGCAAAGGGCCCGCCATATTCCCGCCCGCATCAATCTTCATTATGAGGTCCTTGCCGACGAGAATTGCTGCGCCAAAACCTATGGTCACGGTAAGAATGTAAAAATATCCGATAAATCCTGTTGCGACAAACACCGACTTCCTTGCCTGTCTGGCATCCGGAACGGTGTAGAACCTCATAAGGATGTGCGGGAGACCGGCAGTCCCGAACATGAGCGCAAGACCGAGAGAAAAGGCGTCCACAGGGCTCGTAATAAGCCCTCCCGGTTCGAGAAATTTATACGTATATAGACTCTCTGCCTGAGCAAAAAGATTGGCATAACTGAACCCGAACTGTGACATGGTCATTATGACAAGGAGCGTTGCGCCGCCGAGAAGCAGGACTGCCTTTATGATCTGGACCCATGTTGTTGCGATCATACCTCCGAAGATGACATAGGCGATCATAAGGGTGCCGACACATACGATAGCAACCTCATAGGGAAGGCCGAACATAAGTTTTATGAGTGTGCCTGCGCCGACCATCTGTGCGATCAGGTAGAAGAGAACGGTCACGAGCGAGCCTGCTGCCGCAGCTGCGCGTATCGGTCTCTGGCGCAAGCGGTATGCAACGACATCGGCAAAGGTATATTTACCGAGGTTTCTCAGGGGCTCCGAAATCAGGAACATGATTATCGGCCATCCTACAAGCCATCCCACCGAGTATATGAGGCCGTCATATCCCTTTGTCGAGACGAGTCCCGCTATCCCCAGAAATGATGCTGCGCTCATATAGTCCCCTGCAAGGGCAAGTCCATTCTGAAAGCCGGTCACGCTTCTGCCGGCAGCGTAGAAATCTTTTGTCGTTCTTGTCCTCTTTGCCGCCCAGTAAGTTATGGCAAGGGTCGAGGCAACAAAAAGGAGAAAAAACATGACAGCAACAGGATTAAATTGTCCGATAATTGTCTGTGTCGCCTGTGGCATTTTTTCACCCTCCTATTTTTTCTTTGACTTTTTTAACGAGAACGTCGTATTTGGTGTTGGCCCAGCGGATGTAGATACCTGTAAATATCCAGGAAAGAATGATGGTGCCTACAGCTATGGGTATCCCTACCGTTATGGCCCCGGAGAGTTTTTGCGAAAGAAAGGGTTTGTTAAAGGCGATCAAGGCAATGAATCCAAAATACAGGACCAGTTCCAAGATGGTCAGTATGATGGATATCGATAACTTCTGGCTGGA
The DNA here is from genome assembly GCA_963725545.1 of uncultured Nitrospiraceae bacterium. Lineage (GTDB taxonomy): Bacteria > Nitrospirota > Thermodesulfovibrionia > Thermodesulfovibrionales > SM23-35 > DYFC01. The sequence continues at coordinate 116,025 of CAVRZG010000030.1, forward strand.
CAACGATTGAAAATCCTTGTCGTCAAGGATTTCCTGTGTGCTCATTTTCTTACTCATCCTAGACTCCCCTCCTTAGTGTCTTTTTTTTTACAAGGCTAAAAATTACTTATTTCACCTGATGTCTTGAATCTATCACCTCCTTTTTCCGGATGCCCTATGTCGAGGAGCATGCCCAATGATTTGACCCCGAGGTCAATAAGAACAGGGATGAAACGCTGAAAGAGCTGCGCGGTGATAAAAGAGTCAAAAAGGGCGTCATGCGCCCCCCGCACAGAAATGTCAAAACACTTTGCCATCTCATACAACCCTGAGCTTTGGCCCCCCGGGGGAAAGCACGAATGGGAGGAAATCCTTTTCCTCATCCATTCATGTATGCTGAATGTATCAATAATCTGATTCCGGATTGAGCTGTTGAAAATCCGTTTCATGTCGTTGTTGATGAAAGACAGGTCAATTGAGATGCAATGGCCGACAAGAACATCATTGCCGCAGAATTCAAGAAAATCTGAGATGATCGAATCGATATTGGGTTTTTCAGAAACATCGGAGGGAGTGATGCCGTGTATGACTACACTTTCCGGTTTGAATTTCGAGTCAGGCTTTATAAGACGGTAAAAGGTTTGGCTCAGGTCGATCCGCGTTCCTGTCATCCTCACTGCGCCGATTGATATGATTGAGTCTTTTCTTTCATTCAGGCCGGTCAGTTCCGTATCTATTACCACGTACCCGGTCTCTGTGATCGGTCTGTCTTTATCAACAGACAGGGCAGCCTGCTTCTTTATTTTAAAAAAATCAAGCATAGTGATTACCAGATCATTGCTTTATAGCGTTCTATTATAAGGTCCTGTATCTTTGATATGAGCTGAAATGTTTCTTTTGCGATCCTTTTTTCAAGGTTGCTCAGGTTGTTGGGATTTATGAAATTATTGATATCCTGACCTTCTTTCATCAGTTCGAACTGGTGCTGGATCCGGAGCAGCAGTATGAATTCAAAGGCATGCAGCAGCTCGTCGGCGTACTCTTTAATAATAGTGTGTTTATCGCGCAGAGACTCTATCCTCTCGATAGTGGATGTTTCCTTTAGGCCTTTTTCAAGGGCAAAGAGTCTTACGATGTCCACCAGCGGGGCGAGGCCTTTTATTTTAAGGTTCAGCTGGTCTTTGTGCTCCCCGCTTTTTTCTACGACAAAAGTCTTCAGAAAACCTATAGGAGGCGTATTTTTTATCGCCATGTTCGCAAGGTATCCCAAAAATATTCTATTGTCTTTAGCCATGGAGAGGGTGAAATCCTTTAGCCAGTCAAGAAGTCTTGTCTCGCCATAGACGGCCCTGAAATCGAAGAAAGTCACGGAATTCAGGACTGCCTCAGAAGTCGGGGTGGATATCCAGTTGGTGAAATATTTCCTCCATACATGCAAAGGCTGTCGCCACATCGGGTTGGTCGCCATGAAATCCGCAGGACACGGCGGAAATCCGCATTTCAGCAGACCTTCCCTTACAAATAAGGCAAAGTTTCTGAAATAGTCCTGTGCAGCGCTTTCTTCATCCGGGGATGCAGGGTCTGCATAAATGAGAGCATTGTCCTGATCGGTCTTGAAGGTCTGTTCCTTGCGTCCTTCGCTCCCGAAGACTATCCAGCAGTAAGGCACAGGAGGTTCCCCGAAGCGTTCTTCCGCGATCTCGATGATTTTTCTGACAAGCCTGTCGTTGATCTCCGTAATAATTCTTGTGATGCTGCTTGCTTTTGCTCCTTCACCGAGCAGCAGGCCTACAATGCCGTTGATCCTCTTTGAGACCGGTATGAGGGCATCAACAGTGGTCTGGCTTTCAATATCTTTTACGACGGACAAAGGGGACGTCCCCTGAATAAGCATAAGGTCATGGTTGGTCAAAATACCTTTAAGCTTATCGCCCTGCATAATTAGCAGATGGTGGACATTGTGCTTTACCATCTTCAGTATGGCTTCAAAACAGTATTCCTTTACATCGGCCCTGACATGCGGAATGCTCATGATATTTTTGACCGGTTCTTTGCAATCCCTTCCCTTTGAAACCACTTTATCTCGCAGGTCCCTGTCCGTAATGATTCCGGTAGGGAGACCGTGTGCGTCAATCAGGATAAGGGAACTGATACTGTAATTTGACATGATTTCAGCGGCTTCCTGTATGGAGATATTCTCGGAGGCGTTTATGACGCCCTTTGTAGCGAATTCACCCACGGGCATGGTAAAGAGGATTTTGTCGCCGCCGCTGTATACCAGGTTTTTATTCTGCAGCTCTTTGAATGTTTTATCCAGATATTTGCTCAAAAAGGACTTGTGAAAAAATTCCCTGACTGCGGGATTAGTGAAAAGGAGGTTTTGTATAGGCTCCCTCTTGATCAGATAACAGATGGTATCATTCACGGCAACGACAGTCGCCCTTGCTTTGCCGCCCCCGAAGATCAGCAGGTAACCGATCAGATCGCCTTCGCCCCGGTAATCAACAAAAACTTCATCATTTTCATTTTTTATCGAGACCTTTACCTCTCCTTTTTTGATGACGTAGAGATACTCGGGGGCAGGGCCTCCCTGATATTGAATGACGGTCCCTTTTGGATAGAATTCCATGTTAACACTGCTGATTATACTCTTCAGGGTCTCATCGTCGAGGAACTGGAAAGGGGGGATTTTTCTGAGAAACTCTATTACTTCTTCAACTAACATTGTCTAAGCCGCCTTCACGAGCACAACTTCAGAGGAGCTTTGAGGATTGAGATGACCGGATGAAGTTTGCAGTAAATTCTTTACTTGCATAAAATACATATGATCCAGTATAAAATAGCCTCTGCACCGGAAAGTGTCTCCAATGCGGGAGGCTTGGGTAAGGTACAGTATACAAAAAAATTTTCAGAAATGCAAACATTTTTGTATCATTAGAAAAAGGTATTTACAGTGTCTGTTTCCAGTCTGTGAACATCGGCAAGGGCATAAAAAAGCAAAAAGATTTTGTAACCTTATAACATAGGTTCCGGGAATATGAAGAATTAGAAATTCAAAAGGAGGTTTGATCATGCCTGAGATCAAGAGGATTGGAGTTATTACGAGCGGTGGGGATTGCGGAGGTCTCAATGCTGTAATAAAAGGGGTCGCAAGAGAGGCATATGCGTTGGGCATTGAATCGGTTGTTGTCCCTCATGGGTATGCGGGTCTCTACAATCTCATCAAAATGGATGAAGTGGTTTTTCTCAATGCGGAGAGGGTAAGCAAGATTGAGGCTTCCCTCGCCGGATCTGAGGCAGGACACTCGAGGGTCAAGATCAGCAAGATAGACGACCCTAACAAGTATGAGAGGATAAAGGATGGGCTAAAGAAGTTCAAGATAGACGCCCTTGTTATCAGTGGCGGAGATGATACAGGGAGCGTTGTCGTCGACCTGACTTCCCAGGGCATTCCCTGTGTCCATGTTCCCAAGACAATGGACCTTGATCTCCAGTCATACAGTGTCGGAGGGGATTCCGCAATCAACAGGATAGCAGTTTTTACAAGAGATCTCAAGACTACAGGCTTGAGCCATAACCGGATTCTCGTGATAGAAGTATTTGGCAGGTATGTAGGACACACTGCCCTTCGCGGGGGTGTAGGAGCAGAGGCTGACGCCATACTGATACCGGAAATACCGGTCGACTTCGATGAACTCTATGAGCACATGAAGACCACATATTTTGCCAGGATTGAGAGAAGCGATGTGAAGTCCGGCACCTATATAATGGTCGTTGCAGAGGGCATTAAAAATGCAAATGGTGAACTGCTTTATGATGAATCTATTCCGCCCGATGCCTTCGGTCACAGGAAACTTACGGGAGCCGGGAAATATGTGAGGAAGCAGTTAGAGAAGAGACTTAAGGCTGATCCGGCGGTGAAGGAATTTATGCAAAAGACGGGGATGTTTGCTCCGGGTGTCTACGAGATTCCGGAGGTGAGGGAGGTAATACTCGGTCATCTGGTGCGGTCAGGCCATTCTTCGGCACGGGACGTCAATTTCGGGTATAAGGCAGGAGCTGCAGCAGTCTTTCTCCTGCTGGATGGAAAGACCGGCAACACGGTTGTCAATGTTGACGGGAATAAGATTTTTTACCAGCCGACAGTAGACGTGATAAAACGCAGAGAAGTGAACATAAGTGAAATAGCCATATTCGAGAGCCTTGGCACGTGTTTCGGAAGAAAGCCCGAGAAATATGAGTACGAAATCGTAGAACAGAAAGGGCATATCGACAGGCATCTGTAAACCCATCAGTTGCATAAAAGAAGGGCAGAGATGGCACCAGCGTGTGAAATTCGAGACGCTTCAGAACTGTGCTCTTCGGTTGAAATTATCGGATAACGCATCGGAGGATTAACGCAAACGACAGGAAAATCTCGTGCAACACTCTTAGTTCTCATTGACAATCACCGCTCCTCGAAGAAACGGATGGCGTTTAGCAATTCAGGAAAATTGTAAATAATATAGTCGGGCTTTACGCCCTTTTTTTCCTGCGTCCCCTGGTTTGACTTGAAAAAGACCGTTTTCATCCCGAGTCTCTGCGCCCCATACATATCGCGGTACATGTCGTTGCCCACAAACAGAACCTCTGACGGCTCCATTTTCATGGCGAGTCAACGCGCGCTCGAACAGCCGTTTGTCGGGTTTACGATAACCGAAGTCGCCGGAGACGATGACCGGATCGAAATAGCCGAACAGGCCGACGGCGTTCAACTCTGGGACTGCGTAGGCGGTCTGGCCGTCGGATGATGATCGCCAGATGATATTTCGGGTGCAGTTGCTTTATGGTGTCTTCCACACCGGGATAGAGCTGCAACCGGTAGCGCGATGCGGCACGGTGCGTTTCGGCGAACAGCCGCGGGAGCTGTTCGAGCTTTTCAGGCGGCAGGCGGCGCGTGAAGTCCGTCGAGTGCCGCGTAATGATCTCGCGAAAGATGCCGACGGCGTCGAACTCCGGGTAACGTTCACCGCTTGCCGCGCGCTGTTCCTCCATGATCTGAAAATACGAATCCTTAACAGTCGTTCGGGCCGAGCGCTATTCCCTGATAGGATAGCAGGTTGCTGATAACGCGATAGACGTCGTCGTGCCATTCGTTCGTGTGGATATCCGTCAGCGTTCCGTTGATGTCAAAAATGAGTCCTCTGATGATCATCAAAACCTCCTCAGGCATTCTTTGGCTTCGTTGATCAGGCGACGGCGGTATTCCGGTTCGATCCAACTGTTTCGCGCAATGCGCAGCAGCGTGATTCCCATGTAGAACGGCGTCCTGCCGGTGATCGATCGGAAGGCGCTGTCGCGGTCCGGGAAGTGGCAGGCGTATTCCCAGAGGAAGTGGCCGATGAAAGGATCGGCGGCGTATTTGTTGCCCGTCGCACGCATGAAGAAATGTTTCAGTTCGCCGGCGATGCGGCCGGTGTCGAAAACGCGGTCCGCGCGTTTGGTCCGTTCCAGATCGAACGCGACCACGCTCAGGCCGCCGCCGAACATAAAATTCTCCGGCGTCGCGTCTCCATGCACGAGCACCTGCTGATCTTCCCACATCCTCGGCTGATTACGCCACTGGTCGCGCAGCCAGTACAACTCGCGCGCTTCGTCCCATCCGATCGCGCCGATTTCGCGCAGCCTGTTTATCAGGCGATCCATATAACCGCAGTCCTGATGGAAGTCGACTCCCACGCCGATGGCTGTCCGGTTGTGAAAGGTCGACAGAAAATACGCGAGCGCCGTCAGTTTGTGAAAGAGACGGCCGTTGTCGCCGCTTTGGATCACGGACTGTATCACGTCGCTGAACAGTTCGCCTTCGCAGTTTTCGGTGACCAGAAGCGCGTTCAGCGAATAGTTGCGACCCAGCGGCCGGACGACGTGGTGGGGATAGCCCGTCAGCCCGTAATCGCGCATCATGCAGAGATTGTCGAATTCGCCCGTCAAGCGCGCGGCCGCCTTCTCCGCGTCCCTGTTTCCGCGATGAGAGAAAAAACTTGCCGACGACCTTCGTGCCGGAGTATCGGTCTTCGTACAGGTACACGTCGTTGGATCCGTTGAGCCGGAAAACACGGTAGTGCACTCGGCCTGACGCGCCGTTGATCTGCGGCTGAATGTCATACTGAAGATAACCGTGAAGCGGATCGTTTTCCGGCAGTCGCCCAAGATACGTTCTGCTCATTATTATTGATTCATCAATATGTTTAATAGTAAAACTGATTTGGTCGGAACATCGAACGCGCCAAATCGTTGTCAGGCCTTGAGGAACGCGAGCAGATCGGCGTTGATCTGGTCCTTATGTGTCGAGCACATGCCGTGAGGCAAGCCCGGATAGACTTTCAGCGTGGAGCCTTTGACAATCTTGGACGAGAGCATGGCCGAGGCGCCGATCGGCACGATCTGGTCGTCATCGCCGTGCATGATGAGCGTCGGGACGTCGAACTTTTTGAGATCTTCAGTGAAGTCCGTCTCGGAAAAAGCCTTAATGCAATCGATGACGGCTTTGAAATCCGGCTTGCATACCTTGCAGCCAGAACGAGTCCTGAAGACCTTGCGAGACCTCGGACTTCGGCCTGTTGACGCCGTAAAAAGGCACGGTGAGATTCTTAAAGAACTGCGAGCGGTCGGCGAACACGCCAGCGCGGATCTTGTCGAAGGCGTCGATCGGCAGGCCCTCTGGATTGGCGGCCGTCTTCAGCATCAGCGGCGTCACCGCGCCGATCAGCACGGCCTTGGCCACACGTTTGGTGCCGTGGCGACCGATATAGCGGGCGACTTCGCCGCCGCCCGTAGAGTGGCCGATATGGATCGCGTTCTTCAGGTCGAGTTTTTCCACAAGCGCCGCAAGGTCGTCTGCGTATGTGTCCATTTCGTTGCCATTCCAAGGCTGGCTCGATCGGCCATGGCCGCGTCGGTCATGGGCAATGCAGCGGTATCCGCGGGCACCCAGAAACACCATCTGGTCTTCCCAGGCATCTGCGCTTAGCGGCCAACCGTGGCTGAAGACTACGGGCTGTCCGCTGCCCCAATCCTTGTAATAGATCTGCGTGTCGTCTTTCGTCGTGATCGTGTTCATCGATGCCTCCGTTTCAGTCGTATTGGTTGTACGGTGTATTGTTATTTAGTTTCCACTAAACGGCTGAGCGCAAACGAAGCCGATAGAGGGATGATGTGCCTACAATAGAGGCGCGGCCGGAAAACAAGGCTAATCCAAAAAAATTAGTACTGTCAACAAAACAACATTCTGGCTTAAGCCTCTCCTGTTGGTCATTTCTCTCCTCCTGTCTTTATGGGTGGCTAACGAACCCGCCGCCTCCAATAGAATCCACCGCCGCCGAAGATCAAAATCAAAAAAATGATTATAAGTATGGTTTCAATTGACATTGCTTTTCTCCTTTCTTTTTGATCTATTTGAACGTTTACTACATAACTGCTTAGAAGCATAAGTTGTGCCAAGTCCTGTGTTGAAAGAAAGGGTTCTCTAACACATTTAAATCATTGAAATATATAGCGAAAACTGCGATGAGAAAATGATATTTTGAAAGGTGCCGGCTTCTGATATATCAGGAGACTCCTGACATATCAGGCATTTTTCTCGCCCACCGTTAGAGAAAGCCAATATTCCTGCCGGAAATCTTCTTACTTTTAAGAACAACTCGTACATTCGATTGAACTCGAAACGGGAAAGTGGTAATATCATTTTATGAAACCCACTACAGGAGGTGCGGGATGAAAAGAATGATAACAGCAACAACGTTAGTGCTTTGCCTTTTATTGACTTTTTCCGCAGCGGGGTTGGCTTTAGACATCAATATAGGAGATGGAGGTGTAGAAATCCGGACAGGCATAGAGGCACCGCCTCGCGTGGAATTTGCCGAGCCACCCGAAGTCGTTCCCATACCAGGAAGGTATGTATATTTTGTGCCTGGTATTGATTCTGACCTCTTTTTTTACCATAGCCGGTGGTATAGGCCTTATAAGGGGGGCTGGTTCAGATCCGAATATTATGACGGGCCATGGGAACACGTCCGCGAAGTTCCCTCTGCTTTGATAGACCTGCCGCCCGATTACAGGACCATTCCGCATAGGTATTCCCGTATCCCTTACGGCGAACTCCGAAATAATTGGGAAAGATGGGAGCGGGAAAGACATTGGGACAGGAGAGGAGAGGACTGAGGGATTAGAGAACGCGAAAGAGAAAGGGAAGAAAGAGATGTTCGGCCTGAACGCGAGAGGGACCGCTATTAGAAAAATGAGCTGAGGAGTAGGACTTGCGGGGTCAACCCCTCAAATAACATTTAAAAGCACAGTCAAAATAATGCCCCAAAATCTTGCCAACACTAAGGATGTGTCCATATAGCCCTCCATATTATCCTAAATGATATTATTTATTCACCTTTATTCTCTTGCCTCTAATATGTTTTATAACTAAATAACCTATGACATATGCGTCGTATAAGAATCCACACAAGATGAATGTAGCATCTTCGGGGAACGGCATCCCAATTCCTCCGAGAATAAGCATGGCGAAAAGTGCTATGTAAGGTGAGTTTTCTACTAACGCTTCGATTTTCTCACACCCTTCTTTCTGGCGTGTCCTGAGGGGATAAGGTCTTCTTTAACTTCCACAATCGAGTACTTTTCATCACCAGTATAAGTCCATTATATATCAAGAAAGATGGGAACAATTTTTCAACCATTTACGTTGAGAATATGGCTTAAAATATCATTCAGATTGTCAAAAAGCATAAATCCATTATTTGCATAATCTCGATTCCAGGGAATAACAACCCCGTAGCGATTACTCCCTGGCTTACTGCTTTCTCTAAAACCTTTGGTGAATTATCTACCACCACATCAGTAGATGTATCAAACAGTTGAGTTTGTGGAACGAAAGGTGAAGGTCATCATACACCAGATCATGCTTTCGAAGCCACGATCTAAATCTCTCAAAAACCGACAACATCACCGACACCGCTGCGAAGTGAAAACCATACAAGCTGAAGAAACGTGTCGTCCCGCTTCCGTGTGTATTTCACTTCACCGATTTTCATTGAACCCGATTTGTTCGGCATATTAGTCCCGCGGATCTTCATCGCGTTGGTCATGAAAGAGGCGATCCGGTTGAAGGCGCCCCTTTCGCTTCCCGTACGCCTGTTGAGAACTGCGATGTTCAGGTCCCTGTATATCACCCGCACAGTGCCGCGTGCACGGCCTGCAATCATATTTATGTCAAATGTTGCTTTTTGAAGGATACCGGATTTGATCCGCAAGCCTTCGCCAACTTCAAGAAAGGAATTGAGTCTGGTCGCGTCCATTAGGTCCAGTGAGCCGGAGTATCGGAACGATATTTCAGGTGATGCGACCGGAATAACCATGAGGATTTTCATCGTACTGGTCTTCATAAAGTCCCCCTGCGCGTGAATGACTGCACTAGCACCCGGGGCGGCATGATTGGTAATTCCCTCTGCCAACAACTGTATTGAATCAAACGTCACCTCGGCCGGAGCCGAGCCGATTATATACCTCTCTGCGTATTTCAACCGCCCATTTATGATCTTCAAGCTATCGACCTGTGTAATTTTGCTTATCGATGAAAGACCTTCGTTCGGCATAAGGGGTCTTGAAGAGTTCTTGTTGTAGGGCGTGTCCTTGTTGACCAGAATATCGAAGGACGCATCATTGACATTAACCGAATGAGCATGGTATGTCTTTCCTTGCAGCAGTCCGCGGCAGTCTGCACCCGTCACTCTGCAGTGAGGAAGATCTATCCGGAATCGGGTTCTTCTGAACTTGCTGCCTGCAAAGAATTTGTCATCTCCAACCAAGGGATGAAGCTCCAGCGCCTCAGCCAATATCTCTGAATCCGGTACCGATACGCGCAGCCTTCCACAACGAAGTTCATACTGTGACTGCCGAAAGGTCAGCACTATTTCCCGTGCATCTGCAACTGAGCCGTTAAGGTCTTTAGAAGCAATATCCCCTCGCCGAAGAATCTGTAACCAGGCAATCCCGCTCACAGAGAACTTGCCAATACTGCACGAGAAGTTGGAATCAATCGCTGTTAGCGCTATACCGTCGCATTCGATGCGGTTTTCCCATCTATTGTAATGCACGCCTGCAATACGTATCGAGTATCCCGGATACGCTCTTGTGAATGCATTTATGATTTGGTTTTTGAAGTGCCCGTTGATATATGTATCCGGGAAGAAAAGGAATACGAGAACACAAACGAGTACAACGGCTCCGACAGCAAGCCCTGCGTAAGCTGCATACGCCGCGACCTTTCGCAGTGACAACTTACTCCGGTTGGCCGGTCCATGATTGGCCTGCTTCAGCACCATCAACCGCCTTTCTTTTTTTTCGACAATCTTGCAGCAGGATGATCAACGCAAGACAACGATATGCTAAACGAGTAAGAATAGGCTGCTCCGCCATCCGATAACCGAGATGAGAAAACTCACCGCGATCCTTATCTGTAAATCCGCAGACAAAAGTTGGGGAACCAGATTAATACCGGCGTAGACCTGGCAACAGAGTAGAGTCCTTTTCGTCCGCAGCCTCGGGCGGACAGCTCTCCTCCTTCCGCCGATCGTCCGACATCTCGACGGCGATCGCGGCGGCCTGCTCCGCAGGCACGCCCTCTGTCCGGCGCTCGTACTCTTCCTCCGCGCGCTCGTCCCCGACGCGCTGTTCCACATCTGCGACCTGCTCCTGCTGACCCGGAAGCTCGACGCGAAGCTCCTCGATGAGCATCATGACCGTCGCTGCGACAGGGAGCGCGAGGAGCGCGCCGAGGATCCCCATCAGCGTCCCGCCCGCAAGGAGCGCGAAGAGCACGACGGACGACGGAAGGCGCAGCGCCCGTCCATAAATGCGGGGAACGAGCACGCGGCTCTCGAACTCCTCGTACGCGAGCATGATCAACAGGACGACGGCCACGACGACCGGGCCACGCGCCAGCGCCGCAAGGACCATCGGTCCTATCGAGAGGAAAGCGCCGATGTACGGCAGGACATCCGCGACGCCCGCAAACACAGCAAGCGCCAGCGCGTGTGGCACGCCGCACGCCACCAGGAGGACGAACGAAAAGACCGCAATGAGCAGGCACGTGATCAGCTGCCCGCGGATGTAAGCGCCGACGATCGTCTCCAGATTCATCATGACGCGGGCGAGGCGGATATGGTGCGAGCGAGGGACGACCGCGAAAAGCCCGCCACGAAGCCGGTCGCGGTCGATCATGATGTAGAGCGCGAGAAAGATGGCGCTCGCGCCGTACGCGGTGATCTCGAAGATGCGCATCGAGAAGGCGAAGGCCGTTGCGCTGATGGCACTCGAGGGAGCGTCGTACTTGACGTTCCGCAGCCAGTCCGCGAGCGGCGCTGTCAGGTTGGAGCGGGCGAGATAATCCGAAAGGCGTGCGCGAAACGCGGGCTCCTGCTCGACCAGCGCTGAGGCCTGCGCCACCAACGACGGGATCGTCAGCGTCACGGCGAGAGTCGCGACGACGAAGAGGAGTGTGAAGACGATGGCGATCGCAAGGCCGCGCTTGACACGCCGCGCCTCCATCCAGCTGACGGCTGGACTCATCGTCCCGACGATGAGGAGAGCGACGACGAGCACCAGGAAGACCGGCCAAAGCCGGATCAGCAGCCACATGCAGGCCACGACGAGGATGAGCTGGATCATCGTCGCGGGCGATACCTCGAAGCGCACCACACGCGTTTTCTTGTCCGCGGAGGGCTGGCGCTCGGGGAGCGGCGGAACGCTGACCGCACTGGGTTGGATTTCTCTTTTCACGTTCTCTTCCTCCGCGTCACGGTTGCAGCCGGCGGTTCCAAAGGGCCTGAGAGGTCGAAAAGATCTCATCAGAAAAAAAGAGGGCGGAAATGCTTAGTTTTCCCTCTATCTTTGAATCTCACATTACACTCCACAGTCGTTCACCAACTATCTCAAGCAATTATATAGCAAATCATTTGCCGTGGTCATCGCCTCTGAAAGAGACCAAGCACCAGCACAATGACTGCTACGACGAGCAAAATATGGATGAACCCGCCCATCGTGTAACTGGTTACCAAACCCAACACCCAAAGTATCACTAGTATCACAAAGATCGTCCAAATCACATTAACCTCCTTTGGTTATATGACATCACCTGTGTACATCGGATATTGATAATTTTAATGCCGCCTCCGATGGACATTGCTTTTCTCCTTTCTTTTTGATCTCTTTGAACGTTTATTACATAATTAACAGCATAAGTTGTGCCAGGCCCTGTGCTGAAAGAAGGGGTTCTTTAACACGTTTAATTCATTGGAATATTAGCGAAAACCACGATAAGATATTGGTAATGGGAAAATGTGCCGTCTTCTGATATATCAGGAGACTCCTGATATATCAGGCATTATTCTCACTTTTTTGGATGTAGAGTCTTTGTGTCCTCGATTCAAGCGTCTTTGGATTGATGCCTAAAATCTCTACTGCGCAGTCCTTGCCGCTTAACCGCCATCCGGCTGCGCCATCGTTTCATATATCTATTAATGTAATCACATCATCCCCTTCAAAGCGGCTTAATCGTAAAGAGATGCAAATCTTTATCAAGCATGCTCCTATGGCCTCGAATGAGATAGATTTTTTCTCGATTATTTCGACGGGCGCAAGTTCTTTCATTTAGTCTTTTTTGTCCTGTCATCCAAATGCCTCTGAAGTGGAGTGGATAGACAAACCCTGACGGGATCACGTGTTGCTGCGAAGCAGATAAAGAAAGAGAACACGTGCCGTTTAGAATGCTGATCGTGACAATTCAGTTTCGCCGTTTGAACTCGCGTCGGGTGACGATAAGCTCCCGCTAGACTGCTCACTCTGCCCACAAAGACGGGCCTTCGGATTTTGTGTCTGCAACATAAGCTCTGACTTCCTGTCTGTACAGTTTCCGAAGGAGTTTGGAGATCTTGCCTGCGGGATATATCCGATCATCAATTTTAGAGACAGGCATTACTTCCATTGTAGTGTTGGTGATAAAAACCTCTTCTGCCTCGTATATATCTTTTTTCACGAACTTGCCTTCTTTGAGTACCAGACCTTCCCTGACTGCAAGTTCAATAATCATTCCTCTGGTCACACCGTCCAGAATACCGCATGAAATGGCAGGGGTGCAGAGGACTGCCGTTTTTGCAGAAAAAAATATTACTGATCGTTCCCTCAGCCAATTTACCCGAAGCATTCAGCATTATCGCTTCGTGCGCATTGCTCTTTTTAGCCTCGATCTTGGCCAGGATATTATTCAGAAAGTTCAGTGATTTTATCTGAGGATCAATCGCATCTTTGAGATTTCTCCTTGTTTTGGCAATAATCAGGCTTATTCCCTTCTTGTAATAAGCTGCGGGATATTCCTTGAATTCCTGTGCAATGATGACCGTAGTAGTCGCCGGGCAGAAATCCGGATCGAGGCCGATAGCGCCGGGGCCCCTGGACATGGTCAGCCTGATATAAGCCTCTTCAAGAGAATTTGCGAGCAGAGTCTCATATATGGCGGTTTTCAGGTGATCTGAATCAAAAGGAATCGTCAGCCCTATCAGAGATGCAGAACGGTAGAATCTCTGAAGGTGTTCCGTGAGCTTGAAGACGACACCATCGTAGACCCTCAGGGTCTCATAGATCCCGTCGCCGTAAAGAAACCCGTGGTCAAAGACAGACACGACCGCATCTTTGGCAGGGACTATCCTGCCGTTTAAGTAAATGTTCATGCTCTGAGGCCTGGCAGCATGCTCTATTGCAGCCTCTTGAAGTTCTGCATGAATTCTTCTTTGTTCATCGTTCCATTCCCGTAAACACTAAAGGACTTAATCTGGAACGCCTTTGTTTTATTCTCCCCGCTCTTATACCGGTATTTGTCCCATTCCTCGTTGGTGATTGTGCTGCTTTTGTCGGTATCAATTGCGGACCATTCATCCAGGCTTATTATCCCATCCTTATTTGTGTCGCAGAATTGAAAGACCTCCTCAGGATTACACTCATTCGCCGGCGGGTCAGCGAAAACCGATGCAGCCGTCCAAAGCATGACGATCCCGCATATCAGGGGAACTAAATTCCTTGTCATTGTGCCTCCTCCTTTATTGAAGTTCATGTGGAACGTATCCGGATATCTTTAATTATAGCTCATAATTTATCTGTTGAAAGTCCAGAGGCGGGACGAATACTTTTGTGCCTCCAGTTCACGGGCAAGAGAGATTTCTTCTTTTGAGGGGCCTGACATGATGAAACTCACTTCAAACATCTCTTCAAAAGAAGCCCTTATGGCTTCTTTCAGCTTGTAAGGGTTAAGATCCGGTACCATATCCTTCAATCCGCACAAGGGGATGTCAGAGCCGCGATGAGAACTGCTTCTGAATACCCTGGAAGTATTTTCCCTGTCGGCGAGCAGAGGTATGGAGCCCTGCTGGAGGAGTCCGTCCTGCCAGCGCTTCTGCGCGGAGCCGATAATTTTGCCGCTGTTAACAGATATCTCCCCGTATGATACAGACTGAAAACAAAGGGGGCTCTTTTGTATATCAGAACGCGCAGTGCCTCTGCTCTCCTTCAAAAGCTTCAGTTCCGGGTCAAACCCTGTCTTAATAAGCGCTTCCCCGAGTGCCAGACTGATCTTTTTGTAGCTGTCAAAGAGACCTTTTGAAAACACACCGGTTGATGTCTTTACAGCAAAACTATACGTGATTTCGTCCCCGTGCAGAATCGCGCGGCCTCCGGTCGGTCTTCTGACGATAGGTATATGAGATCGCAGACAATGTTCCACATCGACTTCTCCGATCTTCTGGAAGCATCCGATGCTAACGGAAGGCACTTCCCATCCATATAGACGCAGGGTAGGAGGCGAGTTGTCTTCTCTGACCGATATAGCCGCAGCCTCGTCCAAAGCCATGTTGAATGCCGCGCCGCACGGTCCTGTGTCAATGAATCTCCAGCTATCAGTCATAAAGAAATATAGAATGAAAGTTTTGGTTTAATCAATGATTATGCTGCTTACTTATTTATTCATTGGCACCCTGCTGTTATTCTTTCTTAATCTG
Organism: uncultured Nitrospiraceae bacterium; assembly: GCA_963725545.1. Classification (GTDB taxonomy): domain Bacteria; phylum Nitrospirota; class Thermodesulfovibrionia; order Thermodesulfovibrionales; family SM23-35; genus DYFC01. Next base: position 131,093 of record CAVRZG010000030.1, read on the forward strand.
TTTTAACCTTCCTCAAAAATTCTGCAACCTCTTCAGGAACGGCAGTATTCGTATACATCCCGGATCCAAGTTCGAATCCCGATGCCTGTGCAAGACGAGGCACGATGCTCAGATACCAGTGAGAGTATTCCGAGCCGGCTTCTTTGATGTTCTCAGAGCGCAAGACATAATTGAAGTCAGGGTTTTCAAGCCCGTAGTATAGTTTGGAGAGGATCGTTTTCAGATTTATCGAAAGATCACCGATCTCTTCATCACTTATGTCGCCAAAGGTAGCGCTGTGCCTCTTTGGAAATATCCAGGTATGGAAAGGAGAGAGGGCAGCGAATGGAATAAAGGTAACAAAGTGCTCCGTATTTAATATGACTCTTCTTCCATCAGCAAGCTCATCTCTGATGGTTGCGCACATCAAGCATTCTCCGCTGCTGTCAAAAAATCTTCTTGCTTCATATATCCTGTCCCTTACCTGAAACGGTGTAATGGGAGTTCCGATCAACTGAGAGTGCGGATGGACAATGGATGTACCAGAAGCCTGCCCCTGGTTTTTAAAGATCATCACATGCCTTATCAAAGGGTTCCCGTAGACTTCAAGGAACCTTCTTTTATATGTTCTTAAAACATTTGCGATATCTTCTCTGGACAGAAGGGCTGTCGGCACATTATGTAATGGATATTCGATTATTATCTCGTGTGTGCCGACGCCGGTTACGAGCTGTTTCAACCCCTGACTTGTCCTTATCCTTTCACCTTCTGATGCAAGCGCCGGAAATTTATTCGGAATAACCCTTACCAGCCAACTACCGTCATCCGGTATCCTCATAATTTCATTTGTTGTTTTATACTCATTTCCCGGACAGAAAGGGCAGGATTCAAGAAATTCAGGCATCGCCCTTTTATCTCTTTTCAGCTTAAAATCGTCCGGTCTTCTCGACCTTTCAGTCAATACAATAACCCATTCCCGTGTAATAAGATTCAATCTCAATTCCGGCATAATAAAAAAATCATATCATAAAAGTATGAGGCATTTATATATATTGTTTTCGGACATGCATTCCCTTTGATTCCATATGCCTATTCCGCTGATATTCCAACAATGCCTCTATATAACACGCATTTGCACGTCTCAGGAACCGAATTAGATCTTCAACGAGTTTCAGGGTCTCTTCATTAACATGGTCGGTTTCCAGGTCTGTTCGTATGGATAGATTTAGTTTTGACGTGTCCGGCTTAGTCCAATCCTTTCACCGCTGCTCGGTTCTTCAGCTAATAGAAGCCTGAAACTCTCAAGTCCTGAAAGGACTTCTTTAAGCAGGTTATACCCCTGGATATTGAAGTATGCTGTCACAACAGCCATGATTGGCCCTGATGATTCTCAGAAATCGCATTGAGGATATCCGAAAGTATGTGCTTCCGGTTGTCTATGACATAAGGAATTTCCACTTGTTCTCGTTACTTGAATCGATCTATAAGTTTATGAGTGCCAACAAAATAGAGCTTATAGATGTTGCCCTCCTGCTGAAAAACACACCGATAAAAGTCATCCACATAGAACTCCCGGAATTCAGAACCTTCGAGCTTATGGATTTTCAAAGAGGGATGTTTAGGATTTTCCTTGAGAAGGGATATTTGTTTTTTAAATTTTTTCTTTATTTCTTCCGGGAGTTCATCGTACTGGGGCAAAAATTCAGGTTCTATGGCGATGAGATATTTGCTCACTCTCTCTCATCCAGTTCCTTTGCAAATTCATCTATATTATATTTCCTGTATTTACCACCCTTAAAGTTCTTCTCAGCTTTCTTAATCTTTTCCTGCACCTTGTCAGTCCAGAACCATGCCTGAGAGCGGGGGATGTTGATAGAGGGCTCAAGAACGAGTTTCCCCTCCCGCACCTCCAGAATAAGCTGATCGCCTTCATTTATGTGGAGTATCTCACAGACATCTTTAGGTATGGCTATCTGTCGTTTAGGTGAAACCGTCAGTGTTTTCATAAAGCTATCTCCTTAGAAAATTTTACTTCTTAGTAAAATAGTAAAATAATCTTACTATTTTGTCAATGTTACGAATTGCCTATTCGAAGCGAAGGCTTTCTTTTTCCGCTATACAATATAGTTCGGCAGCCGTAATCATGCCTTAATCTCCGTGTTAATCAATAACCCCCACCTATTTTGCCTGCGTATTTCCGGAGTTTCTCTCTTTGGTATCAACTCTCACCGTTTCTTATCAAATGCAGCCACAGCGTCTATCCAGGAACAATGGCGCACAACACCTGCAATTGCTCGTTCTATTACCGGCGTGCTACCAAAGCTGAAAATCTGATACACTTATAAAATATGAAAGACAGTGAAATTCTGAATTCCGCTATACCGCCGCAGGTGAAAATTTACCGCAGGCTCAAGACTTCCGGATCAAAAAGTTACGCCGATTTTATAACAAAGTTCAGGGTATTTCTTGAAGACAGACCCGGTTCATTGTCCGATCTTGCAACACTGATATCATCCGGCAACGGCAACATCAGTTTTTTTCATTATGACCGCTCTCTGGATTCCAACCGTGTGGTGGTGGAGGTGCAGATGAGAGGGAAGAGTGATATCGCAGGACTCTTTAATGAACTGCAGGGAAGGCATCATTCCTTTGAAAAAATAGGCGGCGTAAAGGAAGATGTTCAGATAACAAGCGCCGATAATATTCTGCAGATAAAGGTCCGTTTGGAAAACGTGCCGGGGACCCTGGCCGCGTTCGCTAACCTTTTGAAGGAGCATGATGCAAACGTGATCTATATGCTGTATGACGAAGACATCGACACAGGGTCAGCGGATATCGCTATGGCCACAAAGAGCGTGGAAGAGATCAATCAAGTGCTGGATGGGGTCAACAGGGCAGGCTATTACTATCGGGTTCTGTATAAGGGTTCTGATGAGAAGGAAGTCGAACATGTAATAGGGCTGAAATTGGTCGAGAAGTTCTTTCTCAAGCTGAGGAGACTTCTGCCTGAACAGGAATTCGGGGAGCTGAGGGCCATAGTTGACTCTTCACAGGAGATGTCTGCCGACCTTGTGAAATTTTACGAGGAAGCAGGAAATTCGCTCGAGGCCGGGGACGTCTTTGAAAAGATAATGACACTGGCCTCAAAATCAAGGGGCAGGACAGGGATGCATTTTGCTGCCGAAGAAATGCCGCGGGTGCGGATCAATGAGAAGGTGACCCTCTGCAGTTTCCGCCTCCCAACATCGGAAAATATATACTTGTTCCGTCACAACGATGAGATAACAATGATCGATGCCGGATACGGAGTATATTATGAGGATATCAAAAGGTTGCTCAGGGACAAATCCCTGGAGCCGTCAAATGTCAGGAGAATATTTCTGACTCATCCCGATGCCGACCATGCAGGCACATCAGGGTATTTTGCTGAGGAATTCGGGACTGAAGTGTATCTGCATCCGGGAGCAAAGGGAGTCATCGAAAATCAAAACCGGGCTCACGGTCTGACAGGCCGGCTTGCGAGTCTCAACAGGTATTACACAAGGCTGATCAATCGATTCACGGAGAACAGATTTCCAGAGGTGATCAGAAATTTCCGCCTGGCTGATCTGGGACATGAGGGCGACTTCCATGCAATAGACTCTTTTATCGTAGGCGACGTCGAATTCCTCGTCCTCGAAAGCCTTGGCGGCCACATCCCGGGGCATGTGTTCTTCCTGAATAAAGACCATGGTCTCATATTCACGTCTGACTTTCTGATCAATGTACAGAGCCTCTCTTCAGAAGACCGAGAGGTCCTGGGTGTTTACCGCTATCTTCTGACCAGCCCGAACAGTGACGGCGAGTTGTACAAAAGAGAATCAGAGGCGTTGAGGCAACTAATTACGGGCCTTGATAATGCTTTGAGACAATCCGGCAGAAAAGCAATTGTTTTTCCGGGGCATGGAGAGTACTATGGAGCTAATCTATTATCTGAACTTGGAAAATAATAAATGAGGAGGCTAAATGCTAAAGGCAAAAGACATCATGACAAAAGAAGTCGTTACGGTGAAGGCGGATACAACAATAGAGGAACTCGCCCGATTGCTGATGAAAGAACAGATAAGCGGGGTGCCGGTTGTTGCTGATAACGGAAAACTTCTCGGGGTAGTTACTGAAAATGATCTTATCAGCAAGAACAGCAGGCTTCACATACCGACAATACTCAGGCTCTTCGATGCGTACATACCGCTTGGCACAAGCAGAATGGAATCGGACATCAAGAAGATGGCTGCGTCAACGGTGGGGGAAATGTGCACGAAAGAGGTCACTACTGTTGACGAAGAGGCGTCTGTCGAGTATATCGCAACTATCATGACTGAAAAAAGGATACATCTGCTCCCTGTCTTGAGAGAGGGCAAACTGGTTGGGATTATCGGGAAAAAAGACCTGATAAAGGGGCTTGCAGGCGAGCCTTCATAACTGCATTTATTTATTAATACTTTCATAAATAAAGCCACATTTAAACACCCTCCCCTTTATCCCCTCCCCTCAAGGGAGGGGCGATTCTTAGGTCCCTCTCCCTTGAGGGGAGAGGGCAAGGGTGAGGGTGTGAGGCTTTTCTAATGAACTCCTTTGTGTCTTTTGGACCGGGTCAGTATTTATTTTGGTGGCGGTCTCTGCACATGGATGAGCGGGTGTCTTCTGTCCTGAGAAGGGTCACCTAATAGCTGCCGGTTACTGATGCGCTGGACGAATAACGGTGGTTGTGGCAGGTCGTGCATTTAAAACGGTCCGGATCGATTATTTTTTTCTTGTGCCCGGGTATTTCCCTTTTTTTGTCAGAGGGCAGCATTCCGGTTTAGGAAGACCATCCTTATATCTCTTCAGCAGGACCTGAAGGAGATCGGGTATCATCGGATCAATCAGGAAGTAACACTTCAGTCTTCCATCCTGATAAAAGTCGATGATCCTGAAAGCTCTGAGCAGAGAGAGATGCTGGGAGACATTCGGCTGGCTGATCCCAAGAAAATCTCCGAAATCACTCACGCACTTTACCCCGTTTAAGAGCTCTCTAAGAATCTTTATGCGCACAGGGTGAGCAACAATCTTAAGGATGTCGATCCTCTCTTCAAGCGATGTCATGAGTCCTCCTTATCATGTGCTTATTGAACACTCTCATATTAAGTATTCATTATATTCTGAAATTTTAATATAAAAGAGCATAATTGTTCAAAATAAATATTCAGAACTGTTCAACACTGAGCCATATACTCTTCCTGCAATATTTTGGACAGCAATGATAAAAGAGAGGAGAGTTTCGATATATATTTCCTGCCTGCCTGATTTTGCATATACCCGCGGCCGGGCCCGATCATTCTTAGTGAATATGGTCTATTCTTGATGGTATATTAGTATTACGGTTTTATATAAGGAGTTTCATGGTAAACCTGAGAAAGCGGCTTTTACTTTCAGTAGCATTGATTATACTTATTGTCTCCTTTGGAACAGTCGGTTATATGGCTGTTGAGGGGTGGGACTTTATTGATTCACTCTATATGACTGTAATTACCCTGACAACCGTTGGGTTTAAAGAGATACACGACCTGACATTCAGCGGTAGGATCTTTACGATTGTCCTTCTAATAAGCGGTGTCGGCACCGTTTTCTATACATTGGGTATAGGCGCAAAGTTTATTGTTGAAGGTGAACTGCAAGAAATATTCGGGAGGCAGAGATTGGAAAAGAAATTGAAGGATCTGAAAAACCACTATATTGTCTGCGGATATGGAAGGATGGGGAAAATCATCGCCAGGGAACTGAAGCAAGAGAAGCTGAAGTTTGCTGTTATTGAAAAGAACGATTTTGCGGTGGACCCGGACGAAAAAGAGGAGATACTTGTTATCAAGGGTGACGCAACGAGAGATGAGCTTCTGAAGCAGGTTGGAATTGAGAGGGCAAAGTGCCTCATTTCAGTCCTGCCGACCGATGCTGAAAATCTTTATGTTGTATTAAGCGCCAGGGGATTGAAACCGGATCTGCTCATTGTCGCAAGAGCGGGTGAGGAAGGTTCGGAGCAGAAACTCCTCAGGGCGGGGGCGGACAGGGTTGTCTCGCCGTATCACATCGGCGGCCTCAGGATGGCGCATACCGTACTGAAGCCGGCTGTCGTCGACTTCATAGAATTTGCGACAAAAAGCGGCAATATAGATCTGCAGATTCAGGAGGTTTCTATAAAGCAAGGTTCGAGACTTGTGAACAATTCATTGGATCAGTGCGGCATCGGAAGGGATCTTGGAATTATCATAGTCGCAATAAAGACGCAGAGCGGCGAAATGAAATTCAACCCGACCTTCCGCACGACAATAGCAGAAGGAGATACCCTGATAGCCGTCGGCGAGACTTCGAAGCTGGCGATACTTGAGAAGATGGCTTCTGAAAAGGGTTGAAGGACGGTTATCATAAAAAGCTTTTATTCGCGACAAGAATTGCCATTGCTGTCCAAAATAGTATCAGAAAGGTATATGACTCAATTCCTGAATCAAAAAACTACCCGGTTTTTTGTTCAAACCTTTATCTGACTTCAATGTTACTGCAGCGTTTGAAGCTGAGACCTACGCTTCGTCTTCGGTCTCCTCAATGTTGCCCGTGATTTTGATTCAGAAATCGAGCCATATACCCTGTTCACCTGCGAAAATATCTTGCAAAAGTGAAGCTGCTCCAACGACACGGGGTCGACAGCCAGGGCACCGATCAATCGGTGTCCGCGAAGCTCTTCCGTGACGACTCGATCGACTACATCCGCAACCACGAGAAGCGGCTCCCCTACGTGGTGCTCGCACGGTGGGGCCCGCATCACCGGCCTCTACAAGCCGCTGCAGCAGACGTCGCTCGACCACTTCCCGGAGGGTCGCAACATCTGGGTCGCCAGAGGCGCGCTACGCAGGCTGGTACCTCGTCGCTCCGTTCGCGATCGGCGGTGCGCTCGTGCTGCGGCGCCGCCGCATCCCGGTCTTCCCGCTGCTCGGTCCGCCGATCGTGGTCTGGATCGCGGTGACGATCACGTTCGCCACGACTCGTTACCGCGCTTCGGCCGAGGGGGCGCTGTGCCTGCTCGCCGCGGTAGGCGTCGACGCGCTCATCGGCTTGTACGAACGGCTCCACGACGATCCCGAGGACGTGCCGCCGGTCGACGAGCCCGAGCAAGCTCGTGTCAGCGTGACGGTTGCCT
>CAVRZG010000031.1:0-10683 GCA_963725545.1 uncultured Nitrospiraceae bacterium
GGAAAGTTTTTTATGCCCATATCCCGGCCTGCAAATTCTGTGAATTACACTAATTATGGTTCATTCGTTGAGAAGTTGAAGAGTCTGATCGGACTTAATGGATTCCCGCTTAAGACCTGCGGGAATGACAAACAAAAACAACAATTTAAAGATTGTCATCCTCGGGCTTGACAGGGGATAGATGGTGTTTCAACTTAAACACGAAAGACCCTAATTATAATTCTGAAAATATCCGTCATTCTCGCGAAGGCGGGAATCCAGTGTTTTCATCCCGAAAGCGTTCGGGACTGGATCCCCCGGTCAAGCCGGAGGATGACAAACTTTGAGTTTATACACAGACTCTAATTAAATTTTCGTTACTCCTTTGGAAGGATACATACCAGCCTTTTCTCTTACTATTCAACTCGTGACACCTTCGCAAAAGTCCGGAAAACCGTCATTGCGAGGAATGGAGTGACGAAGCAATCTTTTGTTTTCAGTAGGTTGCAACAACAAGATTGCCACGCTTCGCTCGCAATGACACTTTTTACGAGTTTGTCACTCTTGTCTCTGTGGTTAATCGCTTTTTCTGTGTTTATGTAGCATTTTATGCAGATAGAATATGTTCTCGCAGATACTTGCCTGTATAAGACTCCTCTGCCTTGATAATCTCGTCTGGAGTGCCTGTGAAGATGATATTTCCACCCTTATCGCCGCCTTCCGGACCCAGATCAATAATCCAGTCCGATGCCTGAATCACGTCGAGGTTGTGTTCTATTATGAGCACGGTATTTCCGGAGTCAACTAGCCTCTGCAGCACTTCCAGCAGCGATTCCACATCCCTGAAATGAAGACCGATTGTCGGCTCGTCGAGGATATACAGTATATCTTCTTTGTCTTTGTCCCCCGTGGCGAATTCCACGCATATCTTAAGTCTTTGGGCCTCGCCTCCGGAGAGTGTTGTTGCAGGCTGACCGAGCTTCAGATAGCCAAGGCCGATATCCAGCATGAGTGAAAGTTTATTGATAATCTTGGGCTCAGCGTGAAAAAAAATAACCGCCTCATCCACTGTCAAATTCAGTACATCGTCGATATTCTTGCCCCGATAATAGACGCGCAATGCCTCAGGTTTATACCTCTTGCCGTTGCAGTCTTCGCATTTAATATAAAGGTCTTCAAAGAAATACATCTCCATCTTCTGATATCCAGCGCCCTTGCACGTTTCACATCTGCCTCCCGAGACATTGAAGGAGAAGAATCCCGGCTCATATCTGTACGCTTTTGCCTCAGGCTGCTCTGAGAAAAGCTTCCTGATCAGATCAAAAACCTTCAGATATGTTACAGGGTTTGATCTTGGACTGCGGCCGATAGGCGCCTGTGAAATAAGCTTGACACCTTTCAGGAATTGAAGACCTTCAATCTTTTTGTAGGGCAGAGATAATGCGAATTCCTGTTTCATTTCTCTGGCAATCGCTCGATAAAGGGTCTCAATAACGAGACTGCTTTTTCCCGAGCCTGACACGCCCGAGACCGTTGTCAGAGTGTGAAGCGGAATCTCCAGGTCAACGGATTTCAGATTATTGCCTGAAGCGCCACTGAGGATAATTCTGTTGCTGCTACTGTCTGCGGGGTTTGTCTTGCGGATCTTTATGGGCGGTTCTATGACGTCCATGCCTTTGATATACCGGGCTGTCGGGGTATCTGTCTTCAGAAACTCATCGATCCTTCCTGAGAAGATGACTTCGCCCCCTTTGTGTCCGCCGCCTGGTCCCAGTTCGACAATCCAGTCAGAAGACTCGATGATCTTCTTGTCATGTTCAACAACAATGACTGTATTTCCGAGTTTAGACAGATCCGTCATAATTCCTGCCACAATTTCTGTGTCCCTTGCATGGAGACCGACTGTTGGTTCGTCAAGTACGTAAAGCGTGCCCGTCAGCAAAGAGGCGATCTGATTGGCAAGGTTGACCCTCTGGTATTCGCCTCCGGAAAGGGTTCTACCATCCCTGCTCAGGCCTAAATAATCCAGCCCGACACGCTTGAGAAAATCGAGCTTCACCGTTATTTGTCTCAGGATTTCCTTAGCCATATCCCTTTGATGTGGAGAAATATCAAGGTTCCTGAAGAAACGGGTCGTATCCGCAATCGGCAAGGCACAGAGGCTGGCGATATCAAGACCGTCGATTCTGTAAGCGAGAGCATTCTCGTTCAGACGCTTACCCTCGCATGCGGAACAGGTGACCGGTCTCCTGTATCTGCTTAGGAAGACCCTTATATGGAGTTTGTACCTTCTTTCTTCCATTTCAGCAAAAAAAGCATCGATACTATAGAGATTTGGTCCGCCTTTAAACAGGATATTCTTCTCTTGGTCGGTTAGTTGAGAATAAGGTTTATTAGTATTCAGGTTTTCCTTCGCGGCATTCTTCAGAAGCTGCTGCCTCCACCACCTGTATGCGGGCTTGTTCCAGGGATCTACTGCTCCTTTTGACAGGGAAAGGGATCTGTCCGGCACGATCAAATCCTCGTCATACCGGAGAATGTTTCCGAAACCCTTGCATTCCGGACATGCTCCCACAGGATGGTTAAAAGAAAAGAGAAGGGGATAAGGTTGGGGCACCTGAATATTACACGCCTCACAAGCATTCTCCGAGGAAAAGGCAAGCGTTTTACGGTCTTCTCCGGTTACAAGTACGATTTTTATCTTGCCATCGCCTTCTTTCCAGGCCATTTCGATTGAATCTGATAGCCTTGGTTCGTCTCTAACAACTAACCTGTCCAGAACGACTTCATATGTTTGGACCGGAGATTCTTTGGCCATCGCAGAACGGTCTGTTTCAAATCCGGCACTTAATTCGTGGAGATCTCTAACTTCTTCCCCAAGCCATATTCTGTGAAAGCCGCTCTTGTTTAACTCGTCTAACGAGCCTTTTGCCTCAAATATGACTATAGCTTTCTCTCCGGGATACTTCTCTAAAAGTTCTGCAACAACCTGCGATGGATCCCACATCCGAATTTCCCTGCCGCATTTCGGGCAATACGGAGTTGCCACCTTGGCATATAAAAGCCTGAAAAGATCGTATATCTCAGTGAGAGTTCCAACAGTAGAGCGGGAACCTCGAACAGGATTCTTCTGTTCAAGGGCTATGGCCGGTCTGATATTGTAGATCGCATCTACCTCGGGCCTGTCAAGTTTTTCAAGAAAGAGCCTGGCATATGTGGAAAGCGACTCGATGAACCTCCATTGGCCCTCGGCAAAGATAGTGTCAAATGCGAGGGAGGACTTGCCGGAACCCGAGACGCCGGTTACTGCAATAACTGTATTATGTGGGAGGCAAAGGTCAATATTCTTAAGGTTGTTCTGGCGAGCACCTTTAATGACTAGTTCCTTCGAGGACATCCTATTATTTTAACTCAGATCATAGCATTGCTGTCCAAAAATGTTATTGGGAAGGTATATGGCTCGATGAGGGGCGCGCTATGGAGTTGTGGTTGTAGCTTTATTTTCAAGCTCCCCGCCTATCTTAGGAGGGGTGGCCATAGGCCGGGGTGGTTTTTTTAAGCAGGGCTTGTTGAAAGCCAAGGTAGTAAAATTATTTGGACAACCACCCCTTAACCCCTCCTTATCAAGGAGGGGAGCTACATGATGGGAGAGGTACCACCGATCAAAGCTACCCGTGATTTTGCTTCGGAAATCGAACCATACCTTGTTCCCCAGTGCTTTGAAGAATATGCTTGGACGGGTATAAGATGTTCCACGTGGAACATGCGAGATATCTGCTTTCTCTCTTCTATGCCTCCATATTGAAAATAAAGTATGTTCCACGTGGAACAAGCATTACTTATTGTTGATGTTAGTATGGTTTTCATTTACAATAGAGGCTCTTGCAAATGTCTTAAAAAAGCGAGATTGCTGCGCTTTGCTCGCATTGACAAATGGCGTCTTTGCTGTCATTGCGAGGAGTGCAGCGACGATGGCAATCTCGGAAAGTGCGACTTTTGCAAGAAGCTCAAATAGATTGAGTTTTCATCATTCTTAACCGTACTATTGGATATTAAAAGGATCTTACTAAAAGGGGTAATATGGACAGGGAAGAAAAGGACAAGAAAATCAGGGAAAAAATAGAAGAAGAGGAACAGCTTGAACAAATAAGACTGGAAGGGGTCAAGGAGTGGGTCTGGGATATCCTGCTCAATTTGAAACACTTTCATCCTGAAGAAATCAAGATCGATCCGCAATTCAACCTGGAAATGAGCGATTGCAAGGCTGTAGCGACTATAGACTATGTTGTTAATCTGAATTCCATAAGTTTTATGGCAATTAAGTGCTCTTCGTCGGCGATGGAGTCATGGGAAAGGTATCTTAAAGCTCTTGCGAGAGTTGTGTTGGATTATCAGATACCCTATGCCATGGTGACAGATGGAGAGACTGTGAGGGTATTCGACATAGTTTCCGGTTCTGTTGTCAGCAATTCTGTCCAGGGGCTCTTCAACAGACAGGAAGCCCTGGAACGGATTAAAGGATTTAAGAAGATTCCGTTTCCGCCGGAAAAGCTCGAAAGAGAGAAAAGGATTGTCTATGCCTTTGAAGGGATAAAATGCCCTGTCTCGGGTAATAAACCCTGACCCAATTGTTCTTCGAGCTAACCAAGGAGGTTCGGACCTATTATCGCAGATCCTATCCTTATAACTTATTGAATTATAAGTATTTTATGGTGTTGCTAGAGCTAAAGCTCTTTTCCGGGGTCAGGCATAACCTACTCCATCAGATCGGCTTCGATATCCAGATATATTGTGACCTCGTTCCCTACCATTATTCCACCGCTGTCAAGGGCCACATTCCACGTCAAAGCGAAGTCTCTACGGTCGACGGCGGTTGAAGCAGTAAACCCCATGCTGGTTTCGTTTTCAGGGCTCTTTTCAGGACCAAGAGACTTCACACTGAAAACCGCTGGTCGGGATATTCCATGAATTGTCAGTTCCCCGGATACCTCGAACCGGCTTGCTCCCGGAGATCTAACCCTGCTGCTCTTAAAAAGTATCTGCGGATATTTTGCCACGTCGAAGAAATCCGCACTGCGCAGGTGGTCATCTCTTTTACTTATGCCGGTATAGATTCCTGCAACATCTATTGATACTTCGACAGACGACCTGCTCATATCATCAGGATCAATCACAATATTTCCGCTTAGTTTATTAAACTGTCCCCGAACATTTGTAATCATCATATGTTTCACAACAAATGCTGCAACAGAATGATCCGGATCTATGACCCATTTAGCCATCATAACCTCCCTCTGCATCTATGTTTGCTAAATCCTCTCTTCACAATGCCGGTTAACATATTAATTAATCGACACAAATGAAGATACTATCTCTAAATCAAATACTATCACGTTTTGATGCAAATCAGAAATTTCAGGTCGCTGGATGTACAAGACGTTAGCTGTGTCCAACACCGCCACACTAGTGCAGTTGTCGTCATTCCCGAGGTAGTAATCGGGAATCCATTATCTTTAAGAGACAAAAAAGCCCTGGATTCCCGCTTAAGGACTGCGGGAATGACGGTCAAAACACTCCAACAATAAGTAAAGAGGCGTTGGAAACACTACACTAATCGGCATCGGCAGCAGGTTTCTTAATGCGGCAAATAATCATAAGCCAGGGGACGGGCATTATTTTTCTATTCCCGTCACCCTGCGCAAGGCAGTTAGTTACACTTTGTTTCCCATTCCATTACGGTCTTGCAAACCGGACACCTGACCATGACTGCCGGGATTCCATATGCGTCTTCAGTAGTATCTATGACGTTCCTCCACAGATGGTCGGTATGAAGAACCATCTTGCAATTCCTGCAAGTCTGTGTATCAACTAATGGAAATGTTATTATCGGTTTTGTCATAATTCTTCTCTCCCTTCTTATTTATATATTATACTATATTTATTTTAATTTGACACTATATTTAGTACCGGGAAATCTCCTGATTCCAGGCAAAGATTTTTTCACATCGACTCACATGTTCTTACTGCGAATGCAGCGGGAACACCAGGTCGGTCAGGAGTCTCCGATGCCGAACTCTGAATTTCCTTAAATGCACTACCTGGGTTAAACTATAAGGATGTCCGATTCAAATGGTCGGGAAATCCTTGATCTCCTGATGGCATATCAAGCGGGGCAGATTTATACTATCGCCCCCAAACAGTATGTTCTTAGAGGATTCGATTATTATCGGAGGGGAAGCCTCCGTCAGCTTGAATGGAACAAAGATTTCTCGGTGCTTTCAGCAAAGGTCCGGGGTACAAGAATCTATTCGGTTGATTTTTCTATGAACGGGCAAGGTCTCAGCTTTCACTGCAATTGTCCGGCATGGTCTCCCCATTCAAACTGCAAGCATGTCATCTGCAGCCTTGTAACGCTCAAAAACCTGCTCCAGCCCGAGACGTTCAGCAGGGGCTTCAGACAGGACGAAGAGCACAGAGATTATCTCCTGCAATGCCTTCACAATCAACCGGTTGCCGCATTACCGGTCAAAGAAAAACCGTCCGGATACTCAGTTGTGATAGAGCACAAAAACCGTTTCACGGATGTGTTCATCCGCAGGGACGGCGGGATAATATCAGAGTTTTCCCCTGGTATTCCACCTGAGTTGAGACGCCTGACCGGAAGGTCTTATTACACGGGATATGCGAAGCTGATGGATTTTTCTCGTTATCTTCAAAAAGCCGGCAATAAATATCCTTTCATTCTCAAGACCCGGAAAGAGGAAACAGCCTACGCCTTTGATACAAAGGGCGCCTATTCCTGCGGGACAGAGATTGATGCTGCAGGCGACTCCGTAAAGATAAGCAAGGTCAGTTTTTGTGATGATTCAGTGATTCAGAACCCTCTTTTTGCGGAGGATTTTATTTTTGACCGGGATGCAAAAAAGTTCAGCATAATCAAGAGCAGGATAGGCTGGATGTACTGGAATGATATTCTTGAGACATTTTATAACGACCCGTTCAGTGATGTAATACCGGATTCCGATAACGCATCTTTTATCATCCCGCTTGAGACCTTTCAAAAGAGTTCGATCGTCTACCGCTCCCCGGAGGGAGACATGCCCGAACACCTCCTGCTGAAAATCAATGGAGCAGAAGCAAAACCGTATGTGCCTGACACCCGTTACCGGTTGACTGCCGCGCCTTCAGGCGATGAACATTTTTTAATAAAGGCAGAATGTGTGCTTAGTATCGATAATATAACCTCATCTACCTCAACTCTCTTCAACTTCTTTTCCCTGACTGAAAAGGGGCTGAACCCATCTCTTCGGGCAAAAAAAAGGAGAAGCGCATTATTGAGGGCGTTTCTTGACATGGCTACGGCAGACTCCAAAGCAAACGCGGAGGGTGTTATCAAACAGACCCTCTCCAGTGGTGATTTTCATACCTACAAACTGAAACACGACGCCCGCAGTGTCCTGAAAGACCACCTTTACAGGTTCTTTATTGATGAAAATGAGCTGCTGCTCCGGAATGGCAAATGGGTCTCGGTAAAAGTTGATAAGAAAAGAGAATTGCAGCTCTACAGAATTCCATTTGAATTGTTCGGCTGGACCATATTTCAAAATACGCCTGCTTATAATCAGATGATTGTCAAATCCGGAGACCTTTATGAGAAACTACCGCTTCTCTATGAACGGGCAAAGGAAAAAAATATCGAACTCCTGTTGGATAATCTACCGGTCAAACCATCGCACTGGGAATTTTCTTTTGATGCGAGCAGGCCGGAAGGAATCGACTGGTTCGAGATCAGGCCGGAAATACGCTGCAACGGCGAACTCATCGGCGACAGATCATTCTACGAAATGCTTCAGGGGAAAGGTTCGGTTGTAAAAGACGGCTGCATCCGGATAATGGATCAGGCCTCGAAGCAGATACTCGAAGTCATTTCAACAATTTACAGGACAGGCGGTATCCCGAAAGAAACCAAGAATGAAATAGTAAAGGTCCCGAAGCTTCGTATACTCGACTGGATCACACTCCGCAGCAGCGGTGTTAAGATCAAGCTCCCGCCTGAAGACGAGCAGATCATAGAGCGCCTGACCTCATTTGAAAGGATAGAGCCGAAACCGCTGCCGTCTATTCTCAAGGCAAAATTGCGTCAATACCAGAAAGACGGCTATGCCTGGCTTTCATTTCTTTATGAAAGCAGGTTCGGCGCATGCCTTGCGGACGATATGGGTCTCGGCAAAACAGTTCAGGCGATCAGCCTCCTGGCAGGAATCAAGCAAGGCATTGTTAGGCATCCCGGAAAAGATATCGCAGGACCGCATTTGATAGTTCTTCCGCCGAGCCTGCTGTTCAACTGGGAAAACGAGATAAAGAGATTCTGTCCAAACCTCAAGATGCTCTTCTACACAGGCAAGGAACGTTCCTGCAAGTTCGATGGTTTTGATGCTGTTCTGACAACCTACGGACTTGTGAGAAGAGACCTGGACAAACTCAAGGATATGACGTTTGATGTGATCATTTTCGATGAAGCACAGGCGATAAAAAATATCTATGCAGATACGACCGGCGCTGTCAGGCAGCTTAAGGCACGTTTTAAACTTGCAATGACCGGCACACCACTTGAAAACCATATCGGCGAGTACTATTCAATTATCGATCTGGCAATGCCCGGACTGCTCGGCGACTTTGAAGATTTCAGGCCTTTGATCAAGCAAGAAGTCTCTCCCTCTCTTGATATGATTATCAGAAGAACCAGGCCGTTTGTCCTGAGAAGGACCAAAGAAACCATATTGAAGGAGTTACCGCCAAAAGTCGAGACGGACATTTACCTTGACCTCACTGAAAGACAGAAAGCCCTTTATAAGAAGACGGTAGAGCAGGTCAGAGCCGCCATAGACACTGCCTACAGTACAAAAACAACGGGCCAGGCGCAGATTATCGCGCTTACCGCAATACTGAAACTCAGACAGCTCTGCGTCTCGCCGCAACTGATCGCGCCTGAACTAAAAGACCCTTCTCCAAAGATAGATTTTTTGATAGGCAACCTTCAGGAGCTTTTGAAAGAGAACCACAGCGTTCTGGTCTTTTCACAATTCACTTCTTTCCTCGATATTCTGGAAAAAGATTTGATCAGGAACGAGATCGATTTCATAAGACTTGACGGTTCTACCCCGGTTATAAAAAGGAAGAAACTCATCGAGGAATTCCAGTCCTCGGAAGGACCATGCATATTCCTGTTAAGCCTTAAGGCGGGCGGACAGGGGCTTAACCTGACAAAGGCGTCATATGTTTTTCATCTCGACCCATGGTGGAACCCGGCTGTGGAAAACCAGGCATCAGACAGGGCCCACAGAATAGGACAGAAGAAGAAGGTGACAATTACGAGGATACTCATGAGGCATACTATAGAGGAAAAGATGATGGTCCTGAAGAAAAAGAAGCTCGAACTCTATAAAGCTGTCATGGAGGACACCCCGGTCAACAAAAAAGGACTCTCAATTACCAAATCTGATTTCAATTTCCTGCTGGGTTAACCCAAAAAATGCGAATCAGAGAATTTACAGGCAGGCACATGAACATAAAAACCTTTGCAATGCAGGATTTGGCTTCATATAAATATCAAGAAAGGGTAACACATAAAGACTTGCATGGCCAATAGATATCAGAGGTTCTCACTAAGGAACTGCTGCAAAGCTTTTTCTGCCCATATGCCGGCCTGTTTTTTATCAAATGCATTTTTTGGGTTAAATTTATTTATTATCACTTCTTAGCGGCATTAAACTTCTCAAAGAAATGAGGTATCATACCCCACATAAAAGGGTACTCCTTAATCTGTGCCTGGAGATAAGAGACGTATCTCCGGAAACCTTCTTCGGGGGTGGAGAATTCTCCGCTGGGGATCAAGTCCATTCTGTATCCGCTCATCCTGATGTTATTCAATAGGGAGAAAAAAACAGGAATGTCGTATTTCAGGGCAAGCCGGAAAAGGAATACGTGAGGACAAATTGAAAGTCCGAAGAAAGTAACTGTTTCACCTTTTCTTGCCGGACCCGGATAATCGATATCAGTAATAACCACACCTCCTTTCTTGACGTGCTCCACAAAGTGTTTTTCATCTTTTCCAGAGACTAAGACCACACTGGGATCGGTCAAAAACATGACTGTTGCACTTCGAAGGGGCTTTAGCACCAAGTTGCCGGCATTGTGCAACTGTGTGTCAAACTCCCCGGCAAGAAGGGCCTTCACGTTGCAATGCATTCTGTTCAAAATAAAAGCATGGAGTAAAGGTCCATAGTGGGCTCCGATAATAATAGCTCCTTTTCCTGCCGCAAGTGCATATTTAACTGAATCTGCGTTTTGCGTGGAAACGTATTGATCAAGGACGGAAGGCGCCTCGCAAAAGATATACCCCCAGACACCGTCCTTGCCCTGCTGGACGAAGTATTTCACTATATAAGGTAGCGCCGGCAGAGGGCTTCCAGTATGCCTTCCGAACCTTTTGATCGCCTTCCACTGGTCAATCCTCAGGAACATGAGGAATAAACCTGCAACAATACCCGAGCTATTTAGCAATAATGACCTGAACGGGACCACGCGAACAGAGATTCCGAGCAATCGGATAGCAAGAAACTTCACATTCAATACAAGGCGCGCCGCAAAAGTGTCCGTCAGGAGATTCATGTTCTCTTGCCCAACACTGATGAGCCCTTGAAG
>CAVRZG010000032.1:0-86944 GCA_963725545.1 uncultured Nitrospiraceae bacterium
ATTGTGCAAGATCACGGCCGAGGCCTCGGTGGCCGCGGGTATCCGCCGTCTGGAGGCGGTGTGCGGCCCTGCGGCCATCCACCTGATGCAGGAAATGGCCCGGGAACTGGACCAGGCCGCAGGCCTGCTGAAAGGGAGTCGGGGCGACTTGCTGAACCGCCTGGGGAAGGTCCTGAAGCGTCAGAAGGAATTGGAAAAAGAGGTGGAAGCCTTGAAAGGCCGTTTGGCCTCGGCCCAGGCCGGAGACCTGCTGGAACAGGTGCGCCAGGATCTGCAAGGCGTCCCCGTCCTGGCCCTGCAGGTGGACGCGGCCGACCCCAAGGGGCTCCGGGAGTTCGCGGTGAAGCTCCAGGACCGCTTAAAAAGCGGCATCGTCATCCTGGGCAGTGTCGTGGGGGAAAAGGCCATGCTCATCGCCCTGGTTTCCAAAGACCTGACCAAGCGCTTCCCCGCCGGGGAAATCATCAGGGAACTGGTTCCAGACTTCGTGCCATGGCAATGATGGCGCGCACTACCGCTATATCGCTGCTATCGGTGGCTATATCACGTACGAACGACCGATCAATCTTGATCTGATCGAGCGGCAGCCTTTTGAGGTATTGCAGGGATGAATAGCCCGTGCCGAAGTCGTCCAACGAAAACTGGACACCGGTCTCATTCAATTCGCTCATGATGGCAATAGTGTCTTCAATGTTTTCCTGCAACAGGCTTTCGGTCAGTTCCAGCTTGAGCAGCCGCGGGTTGATGGCATGGCGTCGGATGGCGTCTTGCACTTGATCCACGAAATCTGCCTGACGGAATTGTCTGGCACTCACGTTTATTGCCAGAACGAGTTCACGGGTTAGCGCATCTTGTTCCCATGTCTTGAGCTGGGCACAGGCCGTTTCCAGCACCCAAAGACCTATGGGCAGGATCAATCCGGTTTCTTCAGCAAGCGGAATGAATTGATCAGGCGACACTAAACCACGCACATGGTGTATCCAGCGGATCAATGCCTCTGCGCCTAAGGGACGCTTTGAATTATCCACCTGGATTTGGTAATACAACTGGAATTGCCGACTTTCAAGTGCGTTGTTTAATTCTCTTTCAAGAGCTGCTCGGGCATTGATGGCCTCCTGCATCCTTGGATCGAAGAAGCGCAGGGTGTTGCGCCCGGCTTTCTTGGCCTGGTACATGGCAATGTCGGCTTGTTTCATCAACTCCTCTATCGACGATCGTTGTCCGTTGAACAGGGTGGCGCCGATGCTAAGGGTGCTGCGATGTTCGTATGCGACAAGCTGGTAAGGCTGGCTGAATGTAGCGCGAATTTTCTCGCCGACAATTTCCGTTTGCACTGCCGCATCAGAAGGTAGTTCGCTCAAGTCTTCCAGTATCACCACAAACTCGTCACCGCCGAGGCGCGCTACCGTATCGCCCTCACGCACAGAGGCGGTCAGCCTTTTGGCAATCTGTTGCAGCAGCAAATCGCCGATGTCGTGACCGAGGGTATCATTGAGGGTCTTGAAGTGGTCCACATCGATGATCAGCAGCGCACCTTGCCGGTTGTTACGCGCACAGGAAGCCAATGCATGTTGAAGCCGTTCCAGCACAAACCGCCGGTTGGGCAACTGGGTAAGCGGGTCATAAAATGCCAGATTCCTGATCTCTTCCTCAGCAGCTTTGCGCTCGGTGATGTCGTAGAACCAGCCCAGCACTGCATCCTCGCCCTTATATTTCGTCGGCATGTAGGAAGCCAGTGTCCACACCTTGGTACCGTCAGGGGTTTGCAGCTCGATCATGCGATTGATGATGGATTTCCCCTGCGCCAGTTCGTCCAACACCTTTTCATAATCATCAATTCGGACGTAATACTTTTTGGGATCGTCACCAGTTGCGTGGATGTTCTTGATCAGTTCGGCATAGCGCGGGTTGTAAAACACCACCTCGCGTCCCTGCTTGGTTGCGATTCGGACCGCTATGGGGCTAACGTTCAGAATGTCGAGCAGGCGCTGCTCGTTCTCCAGTATCTGACTTTCGTGGCGTTTTCGTTCGGTGATGTCACGAAAATTGCCCAGGAGATAATCCACTCCACCAAAGCTCATGTGGGCAAACTTTATATCAGCATAAAAAACCGAGCCATCCTTGCGCTTGATTGGAATTCCTGTAGCGAGTTGAGTTTCGCCGTGCATATGTTTTTCAAACTGTTCAACGATCCAGGGTAAGTCCTCCTGCGGGTGATAATCCGGAACGCTTAGTTGGTTGACCTCGTCCAGGCTGTATCCAAGCATACTGGCAAATGCAGGATTGCTGGTGTTAACCCGCATGGTCTTTTCTTCCAGAAGAACGATACCGTCGAGTGAACCCTCAAAAATGCCACGAAGTTTTTCTTCAGACTCGCGAAGTTTGTCTGTCACCTCGCGGTTACGTGAAATGGTGGCGAGGGCCAGTGCGCCCAGAGCCAGAAAGACTGTGGTGACGGCGATGAGAATGGCGAGGGTGGTGGTGGTGAATAGAGAGTTGGGCAAAGTACCCACGTCACCCCGTACGAAGTAGGCGGCGGACATGGCGGTGTAATGCATCCCGGATACCGCACCACCCAGGATGACAGCCACCAGCGCATCACCATGATTCTTGAAACCGATCACGCCATTTTTCACATGCAAGGCGAGGTAGGACAAGCCGACAGCTACTATGATCGACAGTACGAACCAGGACGGGTCGTAGCGCACAACCCCTTCCAGTCGCATGGCAGCCATGCCGATATAGTGCATAGTTCCAATGCCGACACCAAGCAGGACGCTTCCGATCAAAGGTGGCAGATGTTTTGGTCCATGATGCCAAACGACACCCAGTGCAACTCCGCCGGCCAGTATGCCCGGGATCATCGAAATCAGGGTAATGAGCGGATCGTAACGGACACCACACGGGAGGCTCAGAGCCATCATGCCGATGAAGTGCATCGCCCAGATACCAATGCCCAGTGTGAATGCACCGATCAATGTCCAAATCAGTTTTGATGTGGTGTCATGCAGGCGCTCGACTCGTGCAGAGGCTTTCAGCGCGGCATAGGATGCGATGATGGCGAGCAGTACAGAGATGACGACCCATACCGGATCATATGAGCCGATGTAGAGCAGACTCTCGTCAGGCTTTGCCGGCAGGAACTGGAGCGCGTCAATCATGGATGATGATGTCTCCTCCACAGACTTCATTTTTGGTATTTTCTACACAAATTCTTCGATTGAAATGGAACAAACGCAACGACTGGCACGATGTCGGCTTGCGGCACATTACTGTATTTCGTCAGTATCTGCCAATGGCACCGAGCAGAAGGTCGTGACATGGAATATTGTTACAAGCGGTCGGTCACCACAGTCACAAGACGCTTACTATCAATACGCCCGAATTGATGTACCAAATTTCCCAACACTTTAACTGAACGGCTGGTAATTGAAGGGGCGTCAGACCCGGTTGATCGGTGACCCTTTGCGCCCTGAGCGTTTCCCCGGTTCCGTTGCAATCCATTCATTTCGGTGCTGCCGCCGAACCGGCGCAGATCACTTCGCACTCTCCACCGGGAAAGAGGTCCCTCCCTTTTTTGACATTGCCCTGATCCAGTCTCGCGGTAATCCTGCGCCACCCGGCTCAAACCAAAAATGCCCAACAATGCCGGGGCAAACCCTGCTCTGGCACTTGCCAAATCATTCCATTTCCAAATCGTCCTGGACCGCTGCAAGTCCGGCTTTCGCACACGCTTCATCGGTCAACCCGGAAGGTGCGCCACTGACTCCGATACCGCCCATGATATTGCCGGCAATGTTGATTGGAATACCGCCTGCCGATATCAATAATTCGTCGATCTTTGGCACGTTGTAAGCACCTTTGAATCGATCTTCCATTGCAGAGGTTGGAGAATTGAATTCCATCGCGGTGTATGCCTTTTTCTTGCTGATTGCAATCGAAACATCCATCGCCAGGGTATCGCGCAATACGACTTGCACATCCCCGCCGCGGTCGATGACCGTTACGGTGCTCGACACGCCTTCCTTGCGGCATTTTTCTATCGCCGCTTTGCCGATACGCAACGCGGTATCCAGTGACAAGCGCTTGATATTCACCGTCAGAGGCTGTCCTGTATTGCTTGCAGCGAAGGCCGAATCGCTGGCAGAAACTGCAAGCGTGCTCACTATAGCTATTGCAATAATTCTGGTTTTCATCTGTAAGTCTCCTTGTAAAATTCAGCCATTCGCAGCGCGACGCTTTGAGCAGCCGCAAACCCGTTGCAAAAAAATCCCGTACCTGCTTGCCAGTGAAGTACCTAATTTCCCCGCATCATGGGACCGTAGCCGCGGCCGCCCCGCTCCCGTGCTTTTTCCCGTTGCTCCTTGGTCAGGATGCTGTTGATCCGGTTGTGTGCATCAACCGAGTTATCCACCATCTGGCGACGCAAATCCTCGATCACCTTGTATTGCTTGTTGATCGCAGCTGCATCCTGTTTGTCCGCGTCGTACAACTCCTGCAGTTTGTCCTGGGCGTCCATCATTTCCCCCATCACTGCCCATTGCTTTGTCCGCACTTCCTTCTGAATTTGCGTAATCTTGGATTTTTGATCCTCGCTAAGATTCAGTCCCCGGTAATTTCCCCAACCCATCATTCCGGATCCCATGCCATATCCGGGTCCGTAGCCACCCATCATTCCCCCCGGCATTCCCGGCCCCATGCCATATCCGGGTCCATATCCGCCCATCATTCCCGGCCCCATGCCATAACCGGGCCCATATCCGCCCATCATTCCCGGCCCCATGTCATTCTGCCAATCCGACGCCGGTTCGGCGGCAGAGGGATTTGCCATAGCCCCGAACAATGAGGCGGCCATGACGATACAAAAAACTCGCAGAGTGTTTTTCATCATGTTTCTCCTTGAAAAATAATGCAGCGGTAATGATACCCCGATCAACTCATGCCGCAACCCGGTACTGACCGGGTCAGCATCGCTATACTTTCGGTGACCGTACCAACCAGCTCTCAAATAAATTTTTGATTTAATTACGGGACGGTCTTTCTTAATATGTCGACGCGTATCGGCATTTGAAAGTCCGCCCCTTCCTGAGTCATATGCCCGTTGAATTTTGAGCGTACTTTTTCCAGGGTCCCGGAAGATAATTTATGCTCGGTGTGGGTCACTTTAAGCACTTGTTCTTCGAACTGTCCGAAGTTCACAAAGTGCATCGGTTGCAGGAAAAATTTCTGTGTCACAAGCGCCAATCGGCCCGATGAAACCGCTCGCTTTTCAGCCGCGAAAGCGGCCTCGCGTACCGCTTTTTCGTCGTGAAAGAGCTTCAGGATTTCATTGAAACCTCCCGCATAAACCGGTTCCGAGATATAGGCAACGCCACCCGGTTTCAGTACCCGCCGTATCTCTGAGAAAACACTGTCCATCAGTTCAGTCGGCACGTGATGCAGGGATTTGAACATCAGAACGATGTCGAAATTCGAATCAGCCGCTGGAATCTGCTCTGCTCCTCCATGCGCGAAGCGTACATTGGGCAGGTCGGTGATGGTGAGGTTCTTCGCGAGCTGTGTTTCATCCACTTCCAGGGCCAGCACTGCGGCCGCCTGTTGGGCGACGATACGGGTCTTCTCCGCCTTGCCACACCCCAGCTCCAGTACCGTTGCTCCTTCAAGATGCAGGAGTTCATCAAGAATATCCCCCTCGTTCGCCACGAGGTTGGCTTTCGGATCAGATATGCGCATCTCGGTCATATTCATTTTGATTTGTTGCTGTTCCAGGCGTATACGATTTACATATTCTACTAGGCTGTTTTATCAGTCAGGGGATTAAAAGGTGGGGTTTGCCGCTGCGAGGCACAATCTGAATATCCGCTTTGGTCGCAAGCTGATTCCCGCGCCGATCATCTATGTGCCAGGCAGGGATACCGGTTGCTATTCAATCTGATTCGCGGCAGAGTAGCAAGGAGAGGATTTAACCATGCCGAAACTCTGCCCCAAAATCATACTTGAAGGCACGCGCCTCACCTACAAGACCGAGATCGCCTTCGCTCTCAATGAACATCCGCGTATCGTCGGTCCGCGCAAGTATCGCTATCACTCGCCGATCATCTCGGCTGAATGGTGCGCTTTTACGAACTTTCCGTGGGGGCGGGGCCTGATCAACTTTGAGCCGCAGGAAGAAGAGATGGCCATGGAGACTTACCGGACCTGGGTGCGGTTGTTCGAGTTGCAGCGCTATTATTCGTGGATCATAGACCGGTTTCACATATCCACCCAGATGTATCAATTGCGCAAGTACGGCAAACATTACGATTTCAAGTGGCTGGAAGACAGGTTGCGGCCGATTGGTTTTCGCCTGGTATTTTGCACGCGCACCCCGGAATCTTTTGCAGCGGCCAGAGCCGAACGGCTCAAGGTCTCCGGCAATCCATCGCAATATGACAACCTGCAATTGTTCCTGGACGAACAGGAACTCATGCGCAAGCTGATCGGCGCATCCACACTGCCAACCTTGACGCTGGACATATCCGACAACAATGTTCCAAGCGCAGTCGAAAAGATTGCGGACTGGCTGGAGCAAACGGGCGGACTTTATATGTGAGCGGGTCTATTAGGCGAGCCTCGGTTGAGGCTGAGCCATCGCGCGTGATGACCGCCCATTCGGTTGCCGAGGGATGTGTGACGATCACTTATTGAGATTTACATAATTCATGACGATTGAGAGATTTACCGTAGGGCGGGCTTTGCCCGCCGCGTCGGGCGGAGCCCGACCTACGAAATGCCAAGACGCTGTCTTCAATTACGTAATCATCAATAATGGATGTGACGGTGGGTATTTCGCACTATGTTTGCTGGCGCACAGTTTGATCGCGCTTGAAGGGTTATGGTGATGTGCCATGACGCTCAAACCAGTTCTGCGTCATGCAAGTTGGTTCTCATTCATCAGCATTTTTTGCGAAAGGAACATACATCATGACAAAAGCCAAAGATACCAAGCACACAAAACCAGTAGAAGCTCACAAGGCCGGCAAGAAATTATTTGTTGAACAGCGGCCTGAAGGTGACTATGCAGTCAGGAAAGCTAATTCAGAAAGAGCGAGTGATGTTTTGCCCACGCAGGCCAAAGCAATAAAACGAGCGAAGGAATTGAGTCCAAGTGCTTCACCCCTGGTCGAGCGCGTTCGCAATACTACAGGCGGGAAACCAGATAAGTGGCGCAAAGCTTAGCGTCATTCGTTTGCCTGATTCCCTCGCCTATTCATACATGGATCATCAGATCTAAAGGGTTCAGCCTGAGCTAAAACGGGTGAGCAACTGCTGTTGCAATTCTGCCTCGGTGAGGGTCATCCCGGTCTTGAGCACCACCTGTCCCATCGGCACTTGTCCTTTATGAGTGGCCCTTGAGACCGTTGTCGTGCGCGATAACCGCGCATTCCGCCATCCGCGGGATGGGTGCGCACACTTAATGGCAGCAGAAAAGTATCTCCAGCCTGCCTCCCTTTAATTCCCTTTTATTCTCGTGCCATCGCCGGTTGGGATATGAGCAGGAGCCTTGATTCCAGGTTGGCCATGGATGCACTCAACATGGCGATCGGGTCAGGACAAGCTTATTTGAATGCCTGGAACCGCTTTACAATCGTCAGCGGCGCCACTCAACGATTCATTATGAAGTGCCGTCGGATTTCGAAGCATCAATAAAACGCCCGATTGATGTGTCCTCCTTTCGTGGGTATGATCAAAAACAGATATTGGTGTTGAACCGGAATGTGTTTAGCCAGTCCAAAATATCAGTTGGCACCTTTTCTAAGGTGGTTTTCCGGGAAGTCAGGTAAATTTCAATCGGTGTCATGTGACAGGCGATTTGATCGGTGCTCAAAATTAAGGAGAACAAAATGGAAGAATCTGCTGTAAAGCCCACAGTACTGATAGTTGATGATGCCCCTGAAAATCTGATGATCATGGAAGCGATCCTGGCGAAGGATTATTCGTTGAAATTATTCAACAATGCCAAGGCAGCCCTGGATTACGCATTTGCCAACCCTCCCGACCTGATCCTGCTCGATATCCTGATGCCGAACATCGATGGTTTCGAGACTTGCCGCCGTATCAAAGCCAATCCGGAGCTTGTAGACATACCGGTTATCTTCATCACTTCCAAAAATGAAGATGAATACGAAGAATACGGATTTTCGGTTGGCGCGTCTGACTTCATCCACAAACCCATCAACGCGCCCATCTTGGTAGCACGCGTCAAGACCCATCTCAAGATCAAGCTGGTCATGGATTACCTCAGGAATGAAAACGCCCGTTTGCAGGACAGCAAAAAGCCGTCATCTTCCGAACTGATAAAGGTGATCAAGATACTTTGGGACAATCCGTTCATTAAATTCTAACAGTTGCACGATCCGGATCGCCGCCGCGCATACCGACACCGCGGGATGGGTGGCGATACCGGGCATCGAATGTAAAGATCAACGTCTTGCGTAAGAGCCGCCCCAGACAAATTCCTTCAGGGTTGCCAGCTCGGAAGAGGAATGCTCTGCATGCTTCTGCAAATGAATGTTCTCATGCTTCAGGAAGTCAAGCATGAACTTGATCTTGATATGGGTCTTGACCCGGGCTGCACGATGGGCGCGCTGATGGGCTTGTGGATGAAATCCGATGCGCCGACCGAAAATCCCCGTTCCTCGTCTTCGATATCGGTTTTTGATGTGATGAAGATCACCGGCACATCGGCAAGCTTGGGGTTGGCTTTTAGCCGGCGGCAAATCTCGAAGCCATCGATTTTGGGCATCATGATATCGAGCAGGATCAGGTCGGGAGGATTGGCAAATGCATATTCAAGCGCTTTGCCGGAATCATTGAACAATTTCAATGAATAATCCTTCGCCAAGATCGCTTCCATCACCATCAGATTTTCAGGGGCATCATCCACGACCAGTATCCTGGGAAGTCTTTTTAGTCTCTTCCATTTGGTTCTCCTGAACTATGATCACACATGCCCGGCAAGTTACACCGAACCTGGCTGCATATGCGGAATTAATTGGCGAGTCGCGTGTCACATCACCCGCGAATCAGGATATATCACCATTTTGGATAACGCAATCCGGATATAACATCAATTCTTTGGACCGATTTCTTTATTTAGGGGAAGGTTGCTGATGTTAAAAATTTTCCAGATGGCAAATCCACTAAAATGCCCGGGATGGACTGACAAACTCTCGAAATTGTTCAATGAATGCAAGATTATTTATCAATCGGCAGAGGTGCTTCATGGCCATGAGAATATTACTTGATCTGCACTACTCGGCATTTTCGCATGCGTTGCCAATGCAGAAGCGGCCGGGACTGATCAGCCCCAGTTCACATTTCGGCGGATTCGGTTCACTGGGCGTCAGCCACTCCAGCATGAGTTCGGGGGATTACACGCTGGACAGCTCCATTCCCAAAGGGTCGGCCCTGAGCGATGAATGGTCGACAGCAAATGACACCCGGATAGCGGCGCATCTGGCGGCCCAATTCACACCAAAAGTTTCGGCCATGCTCCAGGTTGATTCGGAATATCACGCCCCGAATACATACGAGCCGGAGGTCGAATGGGCCAATGTGAAATATGCTTTCACTCCCGATGCCTACCTCCGGGTCGGGCGCATAGCCTTGCCGACTTTTCTGGATTCCGATAATCGGGATGTCGGCTATACCTATGTATGGATCCATCCGCCGCTCGAACTTTACCGCCAACTGGCCATCACGCACAGCGATGGCGTTGATGCCATGTACCGCGTCAGACATGGCGAGTCTGTGAATACCATCAAGGCCATCCTTTACGGCGAGAACACTGCTTGAGCGCGCTACCAGTAAATCGATCTCAAAAGACATGTGGGGGATTTTCGATACGACTGAATATGGCCCGACAACCTTCCATGTCGGCTATCAGGAGCGCCTGTCTTCCACCGAAATCCAGACCGGCATAGCCGGGCCATGGGTCAGGAACAGCGATCTGTCGGTCGGGGTGCAATATGATCCGGGCAACTGGTTCGCGATATCCGAGTGGATACAGCGCAAATCAACCTACAAGAGCGAGTGCGATGTATGTCAGCGCCGGTTACCGCGTGAAAAAATTCACCCCCTATCTGACTTACGCGCAAAACAGCCAGGGTTCCTTCCTTCCGGGTTTTCCCCCGCCATCTGCGGACAGCATTCGGCTGGCTAACAGGTCGCAGAGCACGGTCAGCGCGGGTGTACGCTGGGACTTCATGAAAGATACCGATCTCAAATTGCAGTACGATCAGGTGAAACTCAGCGACAACTCAAATGGCTTCCTTGCAAATGTGCCGACGAACGTCACCCTGTATGGACAAAGTTTTATGTGATTTCTGCGGTAGTTGACTTCATATTCTAGGCGCGATGGATAACTTGAAACCACTGGAAATCATCCGCAATTGCCTGACACTTCCTCTGCTTCTGGCAATGTAGGTTGCCGCGAGCGCGCATGCAGAGGTGGTCGTCATCGTATCTGCCAAGAGCCACGTCACCAGCCTGACGGCTGAACAGACCGCAAGAATTTTCCTCGGCAAAACCAGCAACTTCCCGGATGACGGCGATGCCTTACCTATCGATCAGGCTGAAGGCAGCGCGATCAGGGACGAGTTCTATTCCAAAGTAGTCCACAAGAACTCCTCGCAACTCTCCGCATACTGGGCAAAAGTCATATTCACCGGCGATGGCCGGCCGCCGCGAAACACTGGAAAGCAACGTGGCCGTCAGGAAGGCCGTCGCCAAAAACCCGAATGCTATCGGATACATCGATAAAAGCGCTGTAGACAGGAGTGTCAGGGTCATTCTGGAACCTTGAAACAAAATGACTGAGCTAACAAAAAAATTATCCGGTTATTCCCTGACTGGAAATTGTTGCTGGTGCCCGTGGTTGCCACACTGAGCTTTGCCGCATACCTGGCTTATTCATCCCAGGTGTTGTCGGATGGGGAATCCGTCCTCAAGGAACTTCGCGATGTTGATTATCCGATACTCGATGAGGCCGAGAAAAATCTCAACGCTTACGGGAGAGTCGTGGATGCGCTTGAAACGGCGGTGGCAACCGGTGAGGTGGATTTTCTGGATATCGCCAAAGGCAAGGCATCTGAAATACAAAGCCGTTATGGAACATTGGAAAAGCTGGATACCGCGCACAAGAACGAGCTTGCAAAACTGAAAACCGAGTTCAATACCTACTTTGCCCTGGCCCTGGATGTAGCCCAACGGATGGCGACCAAAAAGGATATGCCCAGTGCGCAGCAGATAAAGAAGATGAGGACTTTGCGTGATGACTATTTGTCTGATGCACAGGGCGTACAAGGCCAATACCGAACAGGACTACCATAGGGATGTGGCCGACGCGATAGAAAGATCGGACACGCGCAGAACTGGGGCGTAGGAATCGGCTCACTCATGCTGCTGGTCATTGCAGCGCTTACGTTGCTGGGTCACACGCGGTGTTTTGGCGCTGGAAAAAAATGTGGCCGACCGCAACAGGATGCTGGTGGCGGTCAATAATGAACTTGAACGTGAAATTCAGAAACTGAAGGAAGCCGAGGAAGCCAAGACCCAGGCAGAAGCAGCCAGCCAGATCAAGGATGAATTCCTCGCAAATATGAGCCATGAAATCCGCACCCCGATGAACGCAATCATTGGATTGAGCCATCTGTGTTTGCAGACGGCCATGTCGGGGAAACAGCAGGATTATCTGAAGAAAATCAATGGTTCGGCGAAATCGCTGCTGGGGATTCTCAATGACATTCTCGATGTTTCAAAAATCGAGGCGGGAAAAATGGAGATCGAACGCATCACCTTCGACCTGGAAGAGGTGATGGGCAATCTGGCCACGATCGTGGGTAACAGGGCCCAGGAGAAAAACCTCGAATTCCTGATGCAAACCGATCCGGACGTACCACCCTTGCTGATTGGTGATCCGTTGCGGCTCAGTCAGGTGCTGATCAATCTGGCAGGCAATGCCGTCAAATTCACCCAGCGGGGCGAGGTGATGGTCCGGGTCGAGCTGGCGAGGGAGACGAGTGATCAGGTCATTCTGCGTTTCACCGTGAAAGATACAGGGATCGGGATGTCGCAGAAGGAAATCGACAAACTGTTCCGTCCGTTTACCCAGGCAGATACCAGCATCACCCGCAAATTCGGCGGGACCGGCCTGGGGCTGACGATCAGCAAGCGCCTTGTCGAAATGATGGGCGGTCGGATATGGGTGGAAAGCACGCCTGGGGTTGGATCGAATTTCATTTTCATCGCGCGCTTTCAAAAAGCGGAAAAACGGTTGAACTATAGCCTGTCAGCACTTAACGACTTGCGCGGACTGCGTGTCCTGGCCGTGGATCACAGCGAGAACGGCCTGCAAATTCTGAAGGGCTACCTTGAATCATTCACTCTCGATGTGACGATTGCCGGCAATAGCCAGGATGCCCTGAACCTGGTACGCAGGGCGAATAAGGAAAGAAAGCCTTTTGGACTGGTGATCATAGACTGCAAGATGCCGGAGATGGATGGCATGGAATTGGCCCGGAAACTGCAGGAAATCACTTTTTTGAGTTTCAGGCCGAAAGTATTGCTGATCACTTCCAGCGGCCAGGATGAGATGTTGCTGCAAGTGGATAACCAGGCAGTGGATGGCATATTGGCAAAACCGTTCCAGCAAAGCAAATTTCTTGATGCCGTCACCAGGGTTTCCGGCCGAAGTGTCTTGTCGTCAGGCAAGTTCAAAATCATCAGTGAACAGTTGAATCCGGAACTCATTTCCCAGATCCGCGGGGCACGCCTGCTGCTGGTGGAGGACAACGAAATAAACCGGCAGGTTGCACAGGAGTTGCTTGAAGGATTCGGACTCGATGTAACTACCGCCGAGAATGGCGAAGAAGCCATCTCACTTCTGAATGAAGCACAATTCGACGGCGTGCTGATGGATATGCAGATGCCGGTGATGGACGGTGTCACGGCCACCCGTGAGATACGGAAAAACCCGCTTTTTTCCAAATTGCCTATCATCGCCCTGACTGCCAATGTGATGGTCAGCGAACAAAAAGAATTTCTGGATGCCGGCATTACCGACTACGTCGGCAAACCCATCGATCCGGACCGATTGGTGGCAACGCTGGCAAAATGGGTGCGTCCGTCACGGACCACCCCGACTCGAACTGCGCAGAGCACGCCAGTCGGCCAAACGGTCCCAGAATCCTGCGCCCGAACCACTCCCGGACTTGCCCGGGGTCAACGTGGCCGCAAGTGTTCGCCGCATGGGAGGGAACGTATCCCTTTATTGCTCGCTTCTCGACAAATTCCGGGTTAAACAACGGAATTTTGTCACCAGTGTTCCGGGAAGCGTTGGCCGCAGACGACCTGAACACAGCAGAAAGACTGGCGCACACGCTGAGAGGAATTGCAGGCACGCTCGGCGCAGAAACCCTGCAAGACTTGGCTGCGTTATTGGAAAGCAGCATCAAGAAAGGAGAATCCGGTGAAGTCGATTCCTTGCTTGCACGGGTCGACAAGGAACTCGCCACATTCATAGCCAGCATAGATCAGGCACTGGAAACTCGCCGGGTTTGAATTTCCAATGAACTTGGCCTCGTAAAATTTTCCAAAGAAGCCGAACCTCCTGGCTACTTGACCAACTTCTTGCTGCGCAGCACTTCGATGATCTCCGGAATCACGCCCGGATCATCGATGGTCGAAGGCACCATGTATTCCTTGCCGTTGACGATATGGGCGAGGGTCTTGCGCAGCGTCTTGCCGGAACGTGTCTTGGGCAGTCTGGCCAGGACCACCGTGTCCTTGTAGCAGGTGATCGCGCCGATGGATTCGCGTATGCGGGTGATCAGCTGTTGTTGCACCCAAACTTCCCCGAGTCTCTCCAGGTCTCCCGCGTAGGAGAGGTTGTCCACGACAGTGACATCATATCCTCCTGAAACGGCCGTCCTGACAAATTCACTCCCGATAAAGCCCGCGCCGCCGGTAATCAAAATCTTCTTAGACATAAACCTCTTCAAAAAAAGGTACAGATACACAAAGACAGGTACAGGTATAGATAAAAAAGACAGGTACAGATACAGATAAGAAAACAGACGGATAAAATACAAAAAACTTTCTGTTCGCCTTTACCTCTGTCTGTATCTGTTTTTTCTGCTTATTCATCTGTTCCTGTATTCCTGTATCTATTCCTGTCCCTGTATTTGCAGTTCTTATGGTTTCCACATATCTGTCAACACCTGTCTTCCAGTCCGGTATTTCGACGTTTAACTCACCGGCAAGCTTGCGGTTGGACATAGCTGAGAAACACGGTCTCCTTGCAGGCAGTGGGAAATGGTCAGTGCAGACAGGCAGCACCAGATTATCGAGACCCATTCTCTCCATAAAATACCTGGCAACTTCATATCTGGATGCATACCCCGTGTTGGTGAGATGGTAAGTCCCTCTCAGGCCCCTGTTCACTGCAAACAGGGTAAGGCTCACGACGTCCTTTGTATATGTAGGTACAGATACCTGGTCGCAAACTATCTTAAGAGCAGCATTATTCTTCGACCACTCCAGGAGTTTATAGAGGAAGTTCTGCCTGCCCTCGCCGAACACCCAACTCAGTCTGAACAAGAGAAACTTGTCCGTCTCCTCCTGCAGGTACTGTTCTCCCTGCAATTTGCTTTCACCATAAATATTAACAGGATGGGTCTCATCCTCTTCTCTGTAGAAGTCTTCCTTTGTGCCGTCAAATACATAATCACTGCTGTAATGCACAAGTAATATACCATTCTCTTTGCACGCTATGGCCAGGTTCTTCACCCCTTTTGCATTCACTCTGAAGGCAGAGACCGACTCCTCTTCTGCCTTGTCAACCAAATTGAATGCCGCGCAATTCAATACAACATCGGGTCTGTATGCAGAAACCGTTCTCATGACAATGTCAGAGTCCGAGATGTCAAGGGCATCCCTGTCAAGGGCCAGGAATTCGTGGTTGAAGTCTTTCAAGGCTCCGGGAAACTCCCGTGCAAGCTGTCCTTTTGCGCCCGTTATAAGAAATTTCATTCCGGCTTCCTTAATCCTCCCCTTGGGTCAAGGGGAGGTTGGAGGGGTTACTCCAAATCATTGCCCCTTGTCCTTCTTCAATCGCATCAACCCTCAAAGGTTTCATAACTCCCCCTAACCCCCTCTTACCTTAAGAGGGGGAATCTTCACCGCGACAGAAGTGTGTACTCAAAATTATTTTCTGCATCCTTTAACAAGCGGATGTTCGCTGTCCTTGCCGGAGAGCACCGGCTCTTTCACGGGCCACCTGATACCGATGAATGGGTCATTCCAGATGATGCCCCGGTCGTCGGCAGGGGCGTATTCTCTTGTGCATTTATACATCACATCCGCCATTTTGCTGACTACTACAAAACCATGCGCGAATCCGGCAGGGATATAGAGCATCAGATTATTGTCTTCCGACAGTTCCATCCCGACCCACTTCCCAAAGTAAGGGGAACCTTTCCTGATATCAACTGCCACATCAAAAATCTTCCCCGTTATGCACTGGACCAGTTTGCCCTGACCGGACGGGTCCTTCTGATAATGGAGCCCTCTCAATACGCCCTGTGATGATCTCGAATAGTTGTCCTGCACAAAGGTCTCTCTGATGCCCGCAGAGACAAAATCGGAGTGTTTATAAGTCTCCATAAAGTACCCCCTGTCGTCTCTAAAGGCCCTTGGACCGATGAGGATAATGTCAGGGATTTCAAGTTTCTTAAAAGTAAACGGCATCAGAAAAACAACAAAGTGCAAAGAGCCCCATGCTCCATGCTTTTTGCTCCTGTTTCATTTTATAAGTCTCATCAGGTATTTCCCGTATTCATTGTGGTTGAGCTGCCGGGCAAGGATCGCGAGTTCTTCTTTGTCGATATAGCCCAGTTTGTACGCTATTTCCTCTACGCAGGCTATTTTCAGGCCCTGCCTCTTTTCTATGGTCGAGATGAAGACACCCGCATCCAGAAGGCTTTCGTGCGTGCCGGTGTCAAGCCAGGCATAGCCCCTGCCGAGCAGTTCCACCCTGAGTCTTCCCTCATTCATGTATTCCTTGTTTACGTCGGTTATCTCCAGTTCGCCCCGGTGAGAAGGTTTGATTCTCCTGGCCACATCGACAACGCTCTCATCGTAAAAATACAGACCTGTCACAGCATATTTGGATTTCGGGGCCTTTGGTTTTTCCTCGACCGACAGGGCATTGCCTTTTTCATCGAACTCGACAACACCGTATCTCTCAGGGTCATTAACATAATAGCCGAATATGGTTGCGCCGCCCTTTTCCACGGTATCTTTTGTCGCCTTCCTGAGCAGGCCCGTCAGACCGTGGCCGTAAAAGATGTTATCGCCTAAAACGAGACATGCAGGGTCACCCCCGATGAATTTTTCTCCGATGATAAAAGCTTCCGCGATGCCGCCGGGACGAGGCTGTTCACGATAGGTGAAATTCAGTCCGAGGCGCGAACCGTCTCCGAAGATCTGCACAAAACGCTGAAGGTCCTGCGGAGTGGAAACTATAAGGATGTCCCTTATCCCTGAAAGCATGAGAACCGAGAGAGGGTAATAGATCATCGGCTTATCATAGATCGGCAACAACTGCTTGCAAACCCCCAGGGTCACCGGATATAGCCTTGTACCGCTTCCCCCTGCCAGAATAATGCCTTTCATCTCACCGTTCCCCATATCGACACAATGCTCTTTTTATCGTACTATTATAGTCCAGTTTTGCCTTTGATGTTTTCATTTTCGGAAAACAAAGCACGGATTACTGATAGCCCCGTACTCAAAGGCCGCAGAGCAAGTATTAGCATATGCTTTCACTTGTTAAAGAGAAGCTACCGCCATTCATGTCTTTTAGGCATGCCGGGATTCCGCCTGCAGATTCAATTGTAAACAGCAATCACAAACATAGAAACGGACAGGGAGAGACAATTCCAACCGGATGAAACAGAGACCGCCGGTTCTACTCACCTGACCAGTGCCATTCCAATGCCTCTTTATCGATCGTGCATCTCAGGCCACAGCCAATAAACAACCGTCGATTTCGAGTCTGCATTGTATTGTCTCAAGGAGTATCATAACGCGCTCAGGACCCCTGATCTCCCTCTGAAAAAGGCCGACAAGATTCTTGAAGGGTCCGTCTTTTATTATTACCTTGTTGCCTTCGCAAAACTTCGGCGGGTTGACGACGATGATATTGCCGGGCTGCAAGTTGTCTTTTATCGTGCCCACCACATCATCACATACAACAGGGTCATTCTTACCTACGATGTACCTTACCCCTCTCGTATAGGTAATCATGTGAGCATGTTTTTCTCTTTCAAAGTCGGCAAAGATGTAACAGGGGAACAAAGGCTCTGTAACCTCGGCGAGTCTCGCATGCCTGAACTTTCTTGACCTCAGCTTAGCATTGAGCACTTCAATTCCGGCGTTCTCAAGAAGCGCTGTTACGGAATCTTCCCTACCTGCCTTTGTATATATGGCATACCACATATCTCTCTGTAACCCTCCCGTGGCCCTTCAGAGTATTTTAACAGTTTAACCATAGATAACACTCGGAAAAAATTGAATTATGGCGAGAGAATTGAAGTGAAACACCACAAGGCTTTTTAGTGAAGAAGCGGCCACCTGCCGCTGCTCATACCCCTCAGGCGCCTCCGTATCCTATGCTGACCTTTCCCTCTTCGACGATGACCGGGACCTTTCTTATCCCTCCGGAGAGCTTTAACATCTCCTCCAGTTTTTCAGGGTCTGCTTTAACATCAACATATTCAGCCGCGTCACCATAGGCCGACCTGGCCTTATCGGTATACGGTCAGCCAGCCTTTCCGTAAATGATAGTCTTCCCATCCATAAACACCTCCGAAATAATTCGGTTAACACCTCCCGGCAAGAAAACACCGGGGATTTTCAGTTACAAACTTCATAATCATCTCCTCGTTATAGCCTATTTCAATGAGCCTCCGCGCAGACCCGGGAACCGACATACTGCCGCCCAAAAGGTCCCCGTAAGCATTCGTGACACCTTCGCCGGCTTTATATGTACCCGGATTCTCTCACCATATCCGAAACAATTATAATTCTCTTCGGATTCTTCACCTTCAGGATCAGTTCGAGGGTGGCCCTGTGCAGATGAAAGGGGTCCGCAATGACTTCGATAAAGATATCATTATTCAAAAGTCCGAAGCCCGCGATTCCAGGCTCTCTGTGATGAAAACCGCGCATGGCATTAAATATATGGGTGATGCCCCTGGCCCCTGAATGGAAACCCTTTTCAGCCTCTTCAAATGTAGCGTCCGAATGTCCCATGTTCACAATGATACCCACATCCGATATTCTCTTGATAAGCATGGGTGCGCCGTCCAGTTCGGGCGCCATTGTGATTATCTTTATGATATCTTCAAAGCCTTCGACAAGCTCACTGAAAGGTTTCTCGGAGGGCTCAATAAAGGTCATTGCATTCAGAGAACCACATTTTGCAGGATTCAGAAAAGGTCCTTCGAGATGGACACCGATGATCTTCGCCTGGCCGGCAGACATCGACTTAGTTCTGCATCTCCATGGCTGACTTTATCACTTTCATGTTCTCTCTCATTACACTGATGATCGCCGGATAAATACTGAGAATGATCTCCGAGACCCCGTGTGCCCCCTGTATTTCCGCAATTTTAAGGATATGATTCAGATCTGAAGACCGCGTATCATACCCGCCAATGCCGTGAGCATGCACATCTATGATTTTCATCCAGTAATGATACCACAGAATCTTTTTTTACTCATCAGCCTGCTATTAATTCCGAACCTGTTTTATAATTGTAGACATGCACGAGACAGAGATACTTCCGGGGAAGTTCTCCGAGGCCGGACTTGATAATATCCTGAAAAAGTCCTCTGACATGAACAGCATTTCCGATCGCATTAGATTTCTATCCGATCAGTTCCTGGGAGTCGCTTACATGGAATCG
The DNA here is from genome assembly GCA_963725545.1 of uncultured Nitrospiraceae bacterium. GTDB lineage: Bacteria > Nitrospirota > Thermodesulfovibrionia > Thermodesulfovibrionales > SM23-35 > DYFC01. The sequence goes on from CAVRZG010000032.1 coordinate 19,014, forward strand.
ACCCTTGCAGGCGGCAGGGATATTCCCGAGATTCTCGTTGTCAATCTTGAAGGGATAGACTGCTTTACCTTTATCGATTATGTAGAAGCAATGCGCATGTCTAAGTCTTTTTCCGATTTTCTGGAGAACCTCGTGAGGGTCCGATACGGATCAGGAGATGTCTCTTTTACTTCACGAAAACACTTTTTTACCGACTGGACAGTGCCCGCCCCTGCATCGGTCAACGATATTACACGGGAAATCGGCGGCAGGGAGACCAGTAAGAGCACTGAAGTTCTTAAACCAGAAAGAAGACGGAACATATTATCTTCCGGGGATTGAACCTGCGGAGAGGGAGATTTCTTATATTCCGGCATCTGCCATAGATGGATCTGTCTTGAAGAGGCTCACTACCGGCGACTATGTCGGCATTTACTCGCACATGGCCGGAATCGATGTCTCGCATGTGGGCATCTTCATCAGAGACGGAAATGAGACTTACATGAGGCACGCCTCTTCGCAGGCAAAAATCAGAAGGGTCATCGATGAAGATTTTCGGTCTTACGTGACAAAGACGCCGGGGATAGTCGTCCTCAGGCCTATTTGACACGGGAGACATACTGACCCAGGATTGTTCACAGGTTTTGATTAAACTGAGGACAGAGTATTTGAGCTCATTCTCGGTCGTACCTCCCTCCGAGGCTTTTGCCTCTTATTATTACATTCTGCAGTTGACTATCGGCAAAAGAAACCGCTCAAATACTCTGTCCTCAGTTGCCGTTACCAGTTTTTGTGAATAATTTGAGTTAATGGAAAAGACAGGAAGGCTTGTGGGCAGGAAAAGCTTTGCAGCAGCTCCTTAGTGAGACATTTGATATCAGCTTACCACACAATATTTCGATGTAATACGATTTGATTTCAGAATGAAGCAAAGTCCTGCGTTGCAAAGGTTTTCATGTCCATAAGCCTTCCTGTAAATTCGCGGGATGCATTTGCGGGCTCATCAGACATCACTTCAGATAATCATTTACCCGTGAGGGGTTGAAGGAGGCATCATCCAATACGTTGTGTATGAACCTGAAGATCAGGTTCCTTTGATCAGAAGTTACGTCCGGATAAAAAACCGGGTTTGCGACAACGGCGCCCCGGAAGGCAAAGAAAGGGGCAGCCACTTCGGTTATCTCTTCATCCCCGGATGCCTTGATGTATTCATCAAAGAACATCTCAAAGCCCTCCTGAAATGCGCCCCTGACTATTCCATGATATCTGATCGAAAAAAAAACGTAATTGACGGCAAGCGCTGTAACGTCATCAGCCGGCTCACCCCATGGCCCGCGGCTCCTGTCCAAAAGCACAAAATCGCCTGCCTCCTGACCGCCCTGCGCATCCTGCGCTTTGCCGTTTACTTGTTGCGCTGTGTCCACGGCTTCTTTGAACCATATGTTACCCGGATGAAAGTCTCCGTGTATCTGGGACAGCCTCTTGTATCTGGGTTTCAGACGCGTTATCCAATCCACCGATTGTTTGACAATCTCCGCCATCTCTTCGTAACGACGTGTGCCGTCAGGATATGTGTCAAAAACTCCCATCAGGCATTCGCCATGACCGACGGTATCTCTCAGTTTCCTCCAGTAGAGCGTTTTTGAATCCCTTTTTCGGGCATGGATTTGACTGAGATATAAAGCCAGCGTCCTGATCTTTTCCCTGTCTTTTGACGTCAGGCTGTTTCTCCCGGAAAATTCTTTCAGGTCATTAAAATAGTCCCGACCTTCGGTCTTTTCCATCAGCAGGTAATACTCCTTCCCTCCACCGATAGATTTTATCGAGCCGTCCTCCATTTCTGAGAGGACATCAGTAGCCCGCACGTGCCTTGGGAGATTACTGAATTCATCGAGGTCAAGGAGGAAGACGCCTGCCCTGTCTGAGGGGTAGTCATGACCAAGACCCTCCGAAAGGAGAGTCTTGATAACATAAGCCTGCTTGCTTTCTGCGGTATGGATTTCTATCAGAAAGCCCGATCCCTGTACACCTGAACCGAGTTTCCGTATATCTATGCGGTCAACATTCCTGAAATGTTGTTGGAGATAGGCCCTTATTGCGGGTTCATTGAGCATTTTGTCGTGCTCGCAATTACATATGCGTCAAGCGGTTGAGCTATCTCATAATTCATCCTTCTTCCAAGCTTTCTCCGAAATTTTTGTGATATCTTTCTACATACTCATCGTATGTGAAACGGTGTTCCTGTGTTCCATAATGCTCTATTGCATAGACGGCAGCGACAGCCCCCATCCTTGCCGCCGTCGGTAAGTCCTTTCCCGTAACAAGACCCTTCAGCAAACCGGCCCTGTAAGCATCGCCCGCTCCCGTAGGATCCACAACTGTTACCGCCAGCGCAGCAGGGATTCCAACCTCGGAATCCTTTGTCTTGATTACCGAGCCCTTCTCTCCGAGAGTAGTTATGATGGTCCCGGAAAGTTCCAGCAGACCCTTCTCGTCCAGACCGGTCATCTTCATGATTATCTCAAGTTCATAGTCGTTCGTGATCAGCAGCAATGCGCCGTCAAGCCATTCCATCATACTCTGTTTGTCCCACTTCGTAAGAGACTGACCCGGGTCGCAGATATAAGGAATTTTCCTGTCTCTGCAAACGCTTGCGTAGCCTGTCATGTCCTCTATGTTTCCCGGCGCAATGAGAACAATCGTCTCCCTGGGGGCCGCCTTTTTAAGATTATGTCCGGACGGATATTTCATTGCTCCGGGGTTGAATCCTGTTATCTGATTGTCAGACATGTCCGTGGTTATGTACGCCCCTGCAGTAAATTCTTCGGGGATTATCTTTATGCCGTCCACAGGGATATTGTTCATCCGCAGCCATTCGAAATAATTCTGGTAATCCTTGCCGATCGTTGCAATGATAAAGAGGCTTCTCGTTGAGGATACTCAGGGAATACGCTATGTTGCCAGCTGTCCCACCGTATTTTTCCACGAGTCCGTTGACGTTGAAACAGACGTTCAGGACATGTATCTTGTCCGGCAGTATGTAGTCGGAAAAACTTCCGGGAAAGTCCATGATCCGGTCATATGCCATTGATCCCGATATATAAATATTCATTGGAGTTGACTTATCTCCTTTTCTACTGCTTCTTTCCTTTGCAGCAGCTCCGACCTTTCTCTGTTGAACATTCACCAATTCCGTATTCAGAGGCCCCACTTCCTTTTCAAGCTGCTTCATCTGAATGAGATTATAGCTGAATCGTCTTCCGGTCTTTTCATTTATCTCTTTCACCAGCCTGCTCTCCTGCTCCTGCACATCCCTCAGCTCAGATATGATAGAGTCATGCTCGGTTCTTAGTTCGGCCAGTCTTGCTGCCTTGTTATCAGTATCTGCGGCGGGGAAGAAGACTCTGTGCCGGCGGGCTGTTCTTGCGGCGTCCTCACTTCCGGAGAGGTCCTTGTATCATGCGATGACTCCGGTTCTCCCGTTTCTGTCTGCGGCTCAGTAGTCTCCGATCCCTCTATCCTGAGGATATCCTTTTTAGGCACTACCATCTGCCCTGAACTGAAATAAAGGTAGACATCTCCGCCGCTTTCAGAGTAAGTCTTGACATCCGGTATTTCAGCTCCGTTTTTCAAATATATCTTATACGCTGCAACTGTATAAGAGGGAAGCAAGAGAATTAACAACAATAAAATCAACCTTTTCATTTCGGCCTCCTCAATTCACGGTAAAGATTCTCAGCAACAGGTCTGTTAAAACCCTTAAGCCTTGCTATATCATCAACAGCAGCTCTTTTTATACCCTTTATACTACCAAAAACTCTCAAAAGTTCAAGCCTCCTCTTATTTCCTATGCCGTGGATACTCTCAAGCGGTGACTGCAGCATCTTCTTCTCCCTCAGCTTCCTGTGGTAACCCACGGCAAACCTGTGTGCTTCGTCGCGTATGCTTTTCAGAAGAAGAGACGAAGGTCTGCCGTCCTCAAGACCGACCGGAGTTTCTGATTCAGGCAGATAGGCCCTGTCAGGATCTTTGGCAAGGCCGATGAGTTCAGGCTGGTTTTCCAATCTTGCCCGGTTCTCTGCAAGCGCTTTTCGCGCTGTCTCCAGGTGGCCTTTCCCGCCGTCAATAACAACAAGGTCGGGCAGAACTCCTTTCAGATTATTTATCGTCCTACTGATCGCCTCCGCCATCATAGCATAGTCGTCAATTCCTTCGATTGTCTGAATTCTCATCCTCCGGTAGTTGTCCTTCCTGAACTCCCCTCCCGACCAGAAAACAAATGAACCCACGGCTTCGGAGCCTGAAATAGCGGAGATATCAAAGGCCCCTATGCTCTCCGGACTCTTTAGAAGGCGAAGTCTTTCCTTCAGTTCTCCGAGGACTTCTTCTGTCCCGGTTTCTCTTCTTGACTTGTAAAGGTACCGGGCATTTTCCGATGCCATATCAACAAGCTCTTTTCTCTTGCCCGACCGTGGAATGGTGATAGTTGTCTTCTTGCCTCTTTGCCTGCTGAGCCATCTCTCAAGAGACCCTTTACCCTCCGGCTGATGAGAAGTGATTATTCCCGAAGGCGGGATAATGTCTCTGGAATAGAACTGGGACAGAAAGGCGCTCACCAGATCTTTCTCAGGCACACCGCTGATGTCCCTCAGGGAAAAATCCTTTGAGCCTATCAGGATGCCGCTTCTTATGAAAAAGACCTTGAATAATACTGTGCCGTCGCCTCTGTAAAACCCCACAACGTCCAGATCTCCGATCTCGGGAGAGACGATCTTCTGGGATTCCCATACCTTCTCGATTGCTCTGGATCCGGTCCCGTATCTTCGCGGCCTCTTCATACCGCATTTCATCGGAAAACTTTTGCCATCTGCTCTTTAAGTCCGGAAATGAGGTCTTTTCTTTCACCGCTCAAAAATAGTCTGATCTCATCAATAAGTTTGAGATATTCTTCCCTCGATGATATGGCCGTCACACGGGGCCAGACATCTTCCCATCTGATACTGAATGCACGGTCTCATGGGACTTTCAAGGGAAAATTTGCAGTCCCTGATCTGGAAATGCCTCCTGATAAAGGCAAGGGTCTCCCACATCGGCCCCGCCGGCACATAAGGACCGAAATAGAGCGCACCGTCTTTCTCTATTCGCCTCACCACCTCGATACGAGGCCATTCTTCGTTCACTGTAAGTTTCAGGTACGGATAGTTTTTATCATCCCTCAGCACTATATTGAAACTTGGTTTGTACTGTTTGATCAGGTTCGCTTCAAGAACAAAGGCCTCAAGTTCGTTGCCCGTAACAATGTACGTAAGATCCTTAATCTCTTTTACCATTGCCGACTTCCTCGGATCGAGTCCTGAAGACTTTTGAAAATAACTCCTGACCCGGTTCTTCAGGTTTTTTGCCTTGCCGACATAAAGAACTTTATCTTTTGCATTCTTAAAGATATAGATGCCAGGATTTGAAGGGACGCTTGAGATATCTGTCAGCATGGGTTTATTGTAGCAGATATAGGGAGCCGGAGAGTGAGCTTGAAGACCTTGCGGGTCACTACCTGTGCGATAGTTCTTACGAAAGACCTTCCCTTTCAGCCTTGATTCATCGGTCCGCTCAAGGTCGCCAAGCGGTTGCTTTAAGCTCACTCTCCTGTGTTTCTATCTTATAGGTTAGCAATTATAATGCCAGGTAAAGGATTGGAACAGAACAAATCGCTGACCTTTGTCAAAAGCGCATAATATTTGCAACTGATTGATTTACAGCTAAGAAGGGGTTGCTGCCGGAAGGAGGTCCGACAGCAGGAAACTATTACTCTCCTGCATCGGGCCTTTGACAGTGTCAACAGATTCTCATTATTGTCACACTTTCGCAAGAATGAGAACGGAGTACAGCTAAGTTAGAACTGGATCTGGCACCTCTTTCTGCCGGCGCCTTCATCTTTGATAAACAGCAGAACCTTTTTCAGTCTTTTGCACCACTCTCGTATATCTCTCTCAAAAGTCGGACAATCACCTATAACTTCAAGGACGTCGCCGTGCTGCATATCAGGTGATTTTGCCGCTATTTTAAGGACCGGTTGGGGACATTTAAGACCTGTTGTATCTAATATTGCAACAGCCATGGTAACCTCCTTATCGGTCTGTTTATGTTTAATTCTGACTACTCCCTGTTATCTACAGAATCATCTTACCATAAAACCGGGAATATATTCTAATCCAGGGAATAATTCCGAGAAATTTTCATCCCCATGAAATGAAGAACCCTGCAGCAGAGACCGCAGGGTATCTTAACGTAAGGAATTGCTTTTTATGTTCGCTCGCTAACCCTGCGGCAAGCCGACGGGGAATGCACTCGCTATCCGTTTCACAAGGGAACTACAGCCAAATCCAGGAAAAGGATCCGGCGCTATTCTTGTGTCTCAAGGAAACTCCCCATCCTTCTAAACCTCTTGTACCGTTCCTCTACAAGTTTGCCGGGAGTCTTGGTCTTCAACTCCTCGTAAGCCGTACAGAATACACTCTCCTATTGTTTTTGCCATAGTCTCCGGTTCCCTGTGCGCTCCACCGAGAGGCTCTGGGATAATGCCGTCTATGATCTTAAAATTCAGAAGGTCCTGAGCGGTGAGTTTGAGCGCATCGGCTGCCTTTGAGAAATCCGCAGTCACGAGATCGCCGTCCTTTTTCCAGAGTATGGCTGCACAACCTTCAGGGGAAATGACTGAATAGCAGGCATGTTCCAGCATGTAAAGTCTGTCGGAAACACTGAGAGCAAGTGCGCCACCGCTTCCACCCTCGCCTATCACGATTGAGATGATCGGGGTCCTCAGGCGCGACATTTCCATCAGGTTTACAGCTATGGCCTCAGCCTGACCGCGTTCCTCCGCGCCGATCCCAGGGTAAGCGCCGGGAGTGTCAATGAATGTTACAACAGGCCTTTTAAACTTCTCTGCAAGCTTCATTATCCTGAGTGTCTTTCGGTAACCTTCGGGATGGGGCTGGCCAAAATTCCGGTATATCCTTTCCTTTGTTCCCCGGCCCTTCTGATGTCCGATCACAACAACAGGCAAATCATTAATCCTTGCTATGCCGGCAACAATGGCAGGGTCGTCGGCATATCTCCTGTCGCCGTGAAGCTCAATGAAATCACTTGCAATCATGTTTATGTAATCCAGTGTATAGGGTCTGTCAGGATGTCTTGCCGTAAGGGTTTTCTGCCACGGCGTAAGCGAAGAAAAAATGTCGGAACGGAGGTCTCTCACCTTTTTTTCGAGCTTCTTGATATCACTCGAAATATCGATATCCTTGCCGTCGGATATCCGTTTCAGTTCATCTATCTTTGTTTCAAGCTCCTCAAGGGGCCGCTCAAATTCAAGGTAATAACGTATCATTGAAATACAACCGCTCCTTTGCCTGTTATTTCCTCAATCTTTCTGATCACTTCATCTTCATAGGATATCTTCATCCCCGTTGCGATGAGGGTCTCGGCATTCTTGTGAGTAATTCTCAGAAAGAGAGGAAATTGCCCCTTGCTGTCATTAAGAATAACAGACCTGAGATCCTGAAGGCTGGAAGTCTCCGATAACGGCAGCGTCAGATTTACTTCCACCTTGTGACCGATACGGTCCTCAAGAGAATCAAGTCCCGAGATCTCGGTTGAAACTATCTTTATGCCCTTCTCCGTCTTATCGACCGTCCCTTTAATCAGAACGGGAGTATCTTTCTGCAGCAAAGTCAGGCTGTTCCTGTATAACTCAGGGAAAACAATCACCTCAACATGGCCTTCGGGGTCCTCAATAGTACAGTAGGCCATCATTTCAGCCTTGGCCTTGGTCTGGATCTTCTTGACGGCAGTCACTATTCCGCCGATCTTGACTTCAGAGTCATCAGGAACTTCATCGAGCTCGGACAGTCTTTTTGTCCCTATACGCGTAAGCAGTTTGTCATATTTTGTCAAAGGATGCCCTGTTATGTAAAAGCCGAGAGATTCCTTTTCATGCTTCAGCATCTCTTCGGTGCTCCATTCGGGAGACTGTTCAGTCTCGTCGGAAGGAGACCCGCCGAAGATGCTCTGCTGGCCGAAGAGCTGAAGCGAGAGGTTCCGTGGACTCCCGTTTAAACTCGTGTTCAACAATTCCATGGCCTTGCTTCTGGTAATGCCGAGGGAATCAAAAGACCCTGCCTTTATAAGGCTCTCAACGACTTTCTTATTGACCTTGCGCTGGTCCACCCTCTCGAAAAAATTGTTTATGGACTCGAACGGACCATCTGCATTCCTGGCGTCAATAATCGACTCTATGGCGGCTGAACCCACGCCTTTGACAGCCTCCAGGCCGAAGAGTATGGAGTTGCCGGTAACCTTGAATTCTTTTCCCGACAGATTGATATCAGGAGGGAGTATCACGATCCCCATCTCATGGCAGCCGGCTATTGTCTTGACGATCTTATCCGTATTGTCCATGTCAGTGCTCAGGGTCGCGGCCATGAACTCTACGGGGTAGTGGGTTTTCAGGTACGCGGTCTGATATGAAACATATGCGTAAGCCGCTGAATGTGATTTATTAAACCCATATTCAGCAAAATTGGCCATCAGATCAAAGATCCTGATCGCCTTTTTTTCGGGAATCTTGTTAGCTATCGCGCCCTGGATAAAGACCTCTTTCTGTTTTTCCATCTCTTCCGGCTTCTTCTTTCCCATGGCCTTCCTGAGTATGTCGGCCTGCCCCAGAGAGAAATTCGCGAGCTTGTTGGCGATTCTCATTACCTGCTCCTGATACAGGATGACCCCATAGGTCTCGTCCAGGATTTCCTTAAGCTGAGGGAGATCATATTTCACAGGGGTGCGGCCTTTCTTCCTCTTAATGTAATCATCTATCATTCCGCTGCCGATCGGGCCCGGCCTGTAAAGAGCGACAAGGGCTATGAGGTCTTCAAAACGGTCAGGGGTCATCTTTACAAGGATGTCCCTCATGCCCGCGCTTTCAAGCTGGAAAATACCTACGGTATTCCCCGAACTCAGAAGATCATATGTTGCCACATCTTCGATCGGTATATCTTTCAGCAGGAATTCCTTCCCGCCCTCCTTTATATACTGGAGTGTTTTATTGATCACGGTCAGAGTCTTCAGACCGAGGAAGTCGAATTTGAGGAGACCCATCTTTTCAACAGATCCCATATCAAACTGGGTCATAATGCTGCCGTCGGAAGGGTTCTTATACAACGGAGTATAGTCTGTCAAAGGGACAGGGGAGATAACGACACCCGCAGCATGGGTTGACGCGTGCCTGCTGAGCCCCTCAAGTCTAATCGCGATATCCAGGAGCTCCTTTATCTTCGGGGTGTTCTCATACAGGGCCTTGAGCTGAGGCTCTGCTTTCAATGCCTCTTCAATGCTGATGTTCAATGTATTAGGGACGAGCTTGGCAATCTTGTCAACTTCCCCATACGGGATATCAAGCGCCCTGCCGACGTCCCTGATGGCTGCCTTCGCTGCCATGGTCCCGAAGGTAATAATCTGCGCGACATGGTCTTTGCCGTACTTTTCCGCAACATACGTAATGACTTCGCCTCTCCTGTCCTTGCAGAAGTCGACATCTATATCAGGCATGCTTATACGTTCGGGATTGAGGAAACGCTCGAAGAGGAGGTTGTATTTGACAGGATCAATATCAGTTACACCGATGCAATAAGATACCAGACTGCCCGCAGCCGAGCCTCTTCCCGGTCCTACCGGAATGCCCTGTTTCTTGGCATAACTAATGAAATCCCACACGATCAGAAAGTATGAGGAATACCCCATCTTCCGGATCATGTCGAGTTCTCTTCTCAGTCTGTCCGTATAAACAGCATCCGGAGACGGACCGAGCCTTATGCGGAGACCTTCGACAGCCATCTTCTCAAGAAACGCATCCGGCGATTCATGATCTTCAAGCTCATACTTAGGCAGCAGACAGGTCCCAAGCTTGAATTCCACATTGCACTTCTCTGCAATCGCCCTTGTGTTGAGCACGGCTTCAGGGATGTGGCTGAAGGCCTGCTTCATCTCATCAGGCGATTTGAAATAGAAACTGTCGGCGCTGAAATGCATACGGTTTTTATCATTGACGGTCTTGCCTGTCTGGATGCAGAGCAGAACATCGTGGGCCCGTGCATCTTCCTTGCGCATGTAATGACAATCGTTCGTAGCAACAACAGGTATGTGCAATTCCTGGGACAGCTCGATCAGTTTCTTGTTAACCTCATCCTGTTCCGGAAGGCCGTTGTCCTGCAGCTCGAAATAGAAATTTTCCGGCCCGAGGATGTGCTTGTACCTGAGGGCTTTCTCACGCGCCCTGTCGATCATACCCCTGTGGAGCAAATAGGGCACCTCGCCTTTCAGGCACGCTGACAGACCGATCAGTCCTCCGCTGTATTGTTCAAGAAGGTCCATATCAATTCTTGGTTTATAATAAAACCCTTCGGTATATGCCTTAGTAACGAGATTCACGAGGTTGCGGTATCCGTCGTTATCTCTTGCCAGGAGTATCAGGTGGAATGAGACCTCTTCTGTCTCGTGGTCCTGCTTCCTGTCAAAACGGCTACCCGGCGCCACATAAACTTCGCAGCCGATAATCGGCTTCAGCCCGGCCTTGGTGGCCTGACGGTAGAAATCGACCGCGCCGAAGAGATTGCCGTGGTCCGTAACGGCAACAGCAGGCATCTTATACGCTATGGCCTGCTGGACGAGTTCCTTTATCCGTATTGCTCCGTCAAGCAGGCTGTATTCTGTATGAAGATGGAGGGGGACATAATCCGAATGCCGATGCATATAAAAATATTACCCTTATAAACTGTTTTAAGTCAACGCACTATAATATGTCTTTCCCAGTCCGGGACAAATCCTGTTTCATTTCGAATCTCTTTCAAATAAGTCCCAATCCTGTTTTCTGACAGACCTTTTGTACAAAGGTCTCTCGGCAGATTCAAGTTTGCAACAATACCTGTCCAAAACAGATATTTCAAAGCACCGAAGCACAAGGTATATGGCTCGATTTCTGAAGCAAAATCACGGGCAACACTCTGCGGGAGCGGGTTTGCAACCGGCTCCCGACGTTTTTATCCACAGGGACATTTTATGAATGAATAAAAGGTTCAGGTTGCAAACCTGAACCCGCATAGTTTTTTGATTCAGAAATTGAGGCATGTACCTTTCCAACAATATTTTGGGCAGCAGTGTTTTGCAACTTCAGCCCATCTCTCTTAAAAGATTAACCGTTCAGCTTTTTGACAGGCCTTTTGTCAGAGGGTTATAATTTATTAATGAAGCTGAAGTTCATTATTGTTCTTGCCGCGCTTGCGATCTTTGTCGGGGTTTCTGCCGGAGTGTATCTTGCCGTAAGCCGGGACGTTCCCTCCATCGAAGAGATAAAGCAATACAAACCTGACTCAGGCACAAAGATATATGCAGACGACGACACCCTCATAGGAGAGCTGAAAGCTGAAAAAGGCATATTCGTCCCTATAGAGAGAATCCCCGATAACATGATCAATGCAGTTGTAGCCGTTGAGGACTCGCGATTCTGGAAGCACAAAGGCATTGATTATATCGCGATTCTGAGGGCGATAGTAAAAGATATCATCCATGTGGGCTTTAAAGAAGGCGGAAGCACGCTCACACAGCAACTCACCAAGGTAATGTTCCTCTCCCCTGAAAAGACATTGACGAGAAAACTGAAGGAGGCTTTTCTGGCGATAAAGATCGAAAAAAGCCTTGAAAAGAAGGAGATCCTTGAACTGTACCTGAACAAAGTCTATTTCGGGCACGGCGCTTATGGCGTTGAAATGGCGTCAAAGATATACTTCGGCAAATCCGTCAAAGACATAACCCTCGCGGAAGCCGCGCTGATCGCAGGACTTGTCAAGGCCCCTTCTTCATATTCCCCTTATAATGACCTTTCCAAAGCAAAGGAAAGACAACAGATAGTGCTTGCGAGGATGGAAGAAGAGGGTTACATAAAACACTCGGAAAGGGAGAATGCCCGGCGTCAGCCCATCTACCTCTCCTCGATGAAGAAGGGGCTTGAGGCTAACAATTATTTCACGGAATACATAAGAAAATACCTTGAAGACACGTATGGTCTTGAGACGGTTTATAAAGGGAATCTCAGGGTATATACAACACTGGACAGAAGGGCCCAGATGCTTGCTGCCAGAGCGGTCCAGGAAGGTCTCAGGGAGCTTGACAAGCGGAGAGGATGGCGCGGTCCGCTTGAGCATAAATCAGACATCGACTTTGAAAAAGAGATGAAGACAAAAGAGCTCTCGTCCATCGTCGTTTCAAACCTCGGTGATATTTCTTCAGGGCTTGTTCTCAGTGTCAGCGATAAGGTTGCGGTCATAAAAACACGCGGCATAATCGGAAAACTTTCCATCGAAGATGCAAGATGGGCCTCCAGGGTCATTGAGTCGCCAAAAGGCCCGCCAAAACTATTAAAACATTTTGCTCTTACTGAGATTCTGAAACCCGGTGACGTGGTCAAAGTCAGTGTCAAAAACATACGGGGGAACACTGTCCAACTCCTGCTCGAACAGGACCCGCAGGTTGAAGGCGCGCTTGTCGCCATAGAACAGGAAAGCGGCTTTATCAGGGCGCTGATAGGCGGATATGACTTCGTAAAAAGTGATTTTGACAGGGCGCTTTATGCAAAACGTCAGCCGGGTTCGGCTTTCAAGCCGGTCATCTATGCCGCGGCAATGGACAATGGTTTTACTCCTGCCAGCATTATTATGGATGAACCCGTTACATATCCCGGCGGGCCGAGGGGCGAATGGAAACCCGACAACGCGGACCACAAGTTTAACGGACCGACAACCCTGCGGGAAGGACTGACATACTCAAGGAATGTGGTCACTATAAAATTACTGGATACTCGTCGGAATAGATAAGGCAATTGATTTTGCGCAGGCTATCGGCATAAACAGCGATATGCCGCGGGATCTTACGCTCGCACTCGGTTCCTTGAGCATTACTCCGTTTGATCTGGCGCGATGCTACAGCGTTTTTGCGAACGGCGGTGAAAAGATGAAGCCCATAGCGATAAAATACATCACTGATGCAAAAGGCAGGATACTCGAAAGCAATGAACCCGAGGCTGAAGAAGTCATGAATCCTCAAACGGCTTTTCTCGTGACCTCTCTGATGGAGGATGTTGTAAAAAACGGCACAGGATGGAGGGCAAAGGCACTCGGCAGGCCTGTTGCCGGAAAGACGGGGACAACAAATGAGAATAAGGACGCTTGGTTTGTGGGATATACTCCACATTTAGTCAGTGCCGTATGGGTAGGTTTCGACGATATGAGGTCCCTGGGATCACAGGAAACAGGGGCGCGAGCTGCGTCTCCCATCTGGGTGAATTTCATGAAGAATTTCGTCACCGGAGATGCCGAGGAATTCCCCGTGCCTGAGGGCATAGCCAGTTATATGATAGATCCCGCGACAGGACTACTCGCCCGTGATAACGAGTCCGGAATCAAAGAATACTTTAAGGACGGAACAGAACCCAAACAGATCTCGCCTATGACCGCTCCCCGCAAGATGAGGGAAAAAGACACAAATCTCAATTTTGACTAGCTTTCTGCCGAAGTTATAAGGCGCTCCTTTCTTCTTGAAACGGATAGCGAGTGCATTCCCCGTCGGCTTGCCGCGGGGTTAGCGAGCGAATATAAAGAAATAATTCCATACGTTAAGATACCCTGCGGTCTTTGCCGCAGGGTTCTTCATTTATTCTGTTGACTTTTCAGAAGTTTCTTAGGTAAGATAACTGCGATTTTTATCCTCAGAGGAGGTTGTTATGGAAGAAGTTGTATTGATGGATGTAATCATTAACCCCGAGGTAATACCTCACAATGTCACATACGCGTTACTTGCCTCAGCTATCCTTATTGCAGCAGCCCTCGCCGTCAGAGGGTCGATTCAACTGGTTCCAAAAGGCATCCAGAATTTCATGGAGATGCTTGTAGATGCAATATGGAAACTGGTAGATGAGAACATAGACCACCATTGGAGTAGACAGCTTTTCCCGTTCATCATGACGATATTCCTTTTCATTCTTCTTTGTAACTTCATGGGGCTTGTTCCGGGTTTTTCATCTCCGACTTCGAACGTCAACACAAATGCCGCAATGGCCATTCCCGTGTTTCTGGCTACCCATTTTTACGGCATCAGGGTTCATGGCGCAGGTTACATCAAGCATTTTCTTGGCCCTATTCGCTCATTAGCGGCCCTGCCTCTGATGATACTGATGTTCTTTGTTGAGGTTATCGGCCACATCGCAAGACCTCTGACACTCACGGTTCGTTTGTTCGGCAACATGACCGGTAAGCACATCATCCTTTTCGTCCTCGGCATTATTTCGCCCTGGATTATTCCCTCAGCTATTTTAGGTCTCGGTGTTTTGGTCAGTGTCGTGCAGGCCTTCGTTTTTGCGCTTTTGGCTACCTTGTATTTAGCTGGTGCGGTTGAACACGCACATTAATTTTCAAATTTCAGGAAAGGAGGAAACAGAATCATGAAAAAAACTTTAGTAGCTATTCTTCTCGTCCTCTCAGTCGTTTGCTTGCTGGCCCCTATAGCATTTGCTGAGGAAGCCCCTGCAGCAGCGGCAGCCGCGAAAGGCAGCTCCAATATCCTTTATTACGCATTGGCTGCTCTCGGTTCCGGTCTTGGTATCGGTCTCGCAGCACTCGGAACCGGTATCGGTCAGGGTATCGGTTTAGGAGGAGCTTGCGAAGGTGTTGCCAGAAACCCTGGAGCATCCGGCAAGATCACCACAACCCTTATCATCGGTCTCGCGATGATCGAGTCTCTCGCAATTTACGCACTCGTCGTCGTCCTGATCCTCATCTTCGTCAACCCGTTCGGAAAACTCCTTCAGTAATTCGTTTTCTTAAGAGAACAAAAGGGCAGGATTTTCATCCTGCCCTTTTTATTTTTTCCCAACATTACTGTCCCCAAAAAAGGTAAATATTCAAATCGCCGATATATCGAGAAATGGCTTTACATAGGAAGCCTTTGAAGAAATTTCTTTGTCGTCATTCCCGAGGTAGTAATCGGGTCACCTCAGCGACTCGCCGGGGCGAGAATCCAGTGTCTTTAAGAAACAAAGAAACCTGGATTCCCGCTTGAGGACTGCGGGAATGACAACTCAGAACACTCGAAACATATGTAAAGAAGCGTTGGAAACACTACACTAGGGCATCCGATATGTCGTCACATTTTTTGGACCCGGCAGGCGTATGGAGAGAAAGAACTTTACTATCGCTTCCTTTGTAGTACCCACAGTTATCTGAAAACATCTGCGTTTTTATAGTAACGAAGAGATTACAGCATAAACCAAAATGCGAGTTAGGAAAGTTTTTTCTCTCCATACGCCTGCCTCACGCAAGTAACTCTGCAGAGAATTTATCTTTTGAAAATATTTCCAGGCATAAGGTGGCTTATGAGGTAGGAGATAATATCTTTGTGCCAATCGAACCCGTATCTTCTGATAACCGGCAGAAACCCGTCTTTTTTTGCGAGGTCGACAAGGAGATCTATCTGACGGTCGGAGAACCTGGAAAAGATGCTGCGAAGAAGCAGTCCTGCCTTCAGTTCGGGAGCAAGCAAGGTCTTCCATTCGGTCTCATACGTCCTGAGAAATCCCTCGCTGAAGTCCCCTCTTCTGAAAGCCTTGGCAACGGTTCTAACCGCAAGTTCAGAGCAGAGCAGTCCGAAATAAATACCCCCGCCTGTTGTGGCCTTGACCTGACCTGCCGCCTCTCCGACAACGACAAATCTCTCCGCATAGCTTTTCGGAACACTTTTTATGGGTATTGGACTGCATTTCACATCCTCGCTGAAATCCTTAACCCGCGGGAAAACATGCGGGACTGCTCAGAAATCTGCGCAAAAGCTCCGGCGCATCATTCTTTGCCATTAAACCTATTCTTGCTGTCTTTCCGCCTGCAGGGATGATCCATGAAAAGAACCCGGGAGCGACCTTCTCGCCGAAATAGACTTCGACATCGTCAACATCCTCTATTATTGCTTCTGTCTGAACGCCGTACACAAATTCCTTCGGTCTCCTGTCGATACCTCGAATGGCATTCAAATCAAAGCCCGCAGCTATTATGCCCATTCTCGAACTGTACTCTCTGTCCTCATCCCCGGTTTTTGCGCTGATTGAAAAAACACCTCCCGCGTTATCAATACGTTTCACCCTGGTGTCGAGATAAGTGGTGACACCCTGTGCTGCGGCCTGCATATTCAGTTCGCAGTCAAACAGGGAGCGATCCACGACATGAGCAATAGGTGATTCAGAACGGTATTGAATGCAGTTGCCCGAGGGAGAAAATGCCTTAATGGAATCTATGTCCCGTATTACAGACTGAGAAGGAAGGCTGAACCGGCGAAAGCACTCAATGCTTACAATCCCGCTGCAGTTTACGTCTTTTCCTATTGAACGGTTCTTTTCAAAAAGTCCTACGTCCAGTCCCTCTTCAGCAAGCAACCGCGCAGTATAACTGCCGATAGGGCCCGCTCCAACAATGATAACGTCATGATCTGTCTTCAAAACCATTAATAATTACCTTTCGAGGATAAATCAACCCAGATTTTAATTTTCACAAATCTCAGCCATTTTTTGCAACTAAATTAAGTAGTTTACTTTAACTTTTAGTTGAGGGTTTGCATAGATCGGGTTAAAGTCTCCCGAATTCCTTTTCAAAATAGCTCACTGTGAGATCATCGAAAATACAGAACTCAACCAGGCTTAGGCTGCTCTCCGGATTTTCTTCAAGGAAATGCAACGCTTCATTTATCAGTATCTTCGCACACCTGTCCTTGGGAAAGCCGAAGATACCTGAACTGATGGCAGGCAACGATATGCTCCCAAGGCCTTTTTCAGAGGCCAGCATCAGACTGCTCAGGACAGCGTTCTTCAGCTTACTGTCCTCATCTCCTTCTCCCATCCTCGGCCCGACAGCGTGAATAACATATTTTGAGGGAAGTTTGCCGGCAGTGGTCATAGCAGCGTTGCCCACCGGAACAAACCCGATCCTGTCGCTCTCGTCCTGAATGATCTGCCCGCCTTTACGCACGATCGCGCCGGCAACCCCGCCGCCGTGCTGGAGATAAGAATTGGCTGCATTCACTATGACGTCGACGTCTCTTTCCGTAATATCTCCCTGAACGATACGGAGGGTCTTGCCATTGATATTCTTTTCAGATATGATCTTCATATAAAACCTCCTGACTTAAATGAGGCTTTCCTATGTATTTTCGGGATATGCAGATTGAGGTCTGCACCCTCAATTCAAATTATTGCTCAATTATATGATAAAATATATCACAAAAAATAATCGGAGGATATAAATACCAGCACTTTACGGAAATTTCTCAGGGCTTAAAACCAGTTACCTTAATTCACTGGAAAGGATATACAGGAGAAAGGCAAGCGCTGAGATAATAACCCCCGAGCTCGCAAGATACCTTACAGAAATCTCTCAGGAAATAAACCGCCAGATAGGTCTTCTTATCAACAGGTCGGGCAATATTACTCATGTCATCGTCGGCGACGCCAGAGGGATTTTTATTCCTTCCATTGATGACTATCCTTTGGGCAGAAAGGCGTTAAGGGGACTTAGATTGATACATACTCACCTGAACGAAGAACCCCTTACCCAGGACGACCTCACAGACCTTGCCCTCCTCAGACTTGACCTTATTGCGGCGATAGGGGTAAGAGACGGCCTCCCGGGGAAACTTATGTAGCTCATCTGATGCCGAAAGGCGAAAGACCGATCGAGATCCTGACCTATGCCAACTTCCATGACGTTGAGCTTGATTTTCCCTACTTTATAGGGTCGCTTGAAGAAGAGATGGAGAGAAACAGGGGTTTCAGCCCCGATGAAAAAAGGGAACGGGCAATACTGGTCAGTGTCTCGACAAAACCGAAATATGAACAGGAAGACTCTGTTGAGGAACTTAAAAGAGCTCGCGCGTTCAAGCAATATTCTCGTGCTGGATCAGGTCATACAGAGGCCGAAAGAAATTAATCCGAGGTATTTAATGGGAGAAGGCAAATTGAAAGATCTCATTATTAGTGCCCTCAACAAAGGGGCAACACTTCTTGTATTCGACCAGGAACTGAGCCCTTCCCAGATAAAGGCGATCGGCGAACTCACAGAGATGAAGGTTATCGACCGGTCCCAGTTGATACTGGATATTTTTGCGAGGCGCGCCCACAGCAGGGACGGAAAGGTGCAGGTTGAACTGGCCCAGTTAAGTACAGACTCCCGAGATTGACAGGTAAAGGGACCGCCATGTCCCGTCTCATGGGAGGCATCGGCGGAAGAGGTCCCGGTGAAATGAAACTCGAGATCGACAGAAGACGCGTGCAGGGACAGAATAGCGCTCCTTGAGAAAGAACTTAAATCCCTGGGCGAAGCAAGAAAACAGAGGAAACACAAAAGGGTTGAAACAGGGCATCCCGATTGTCTCGATCATCGGATATACCAACGCCGGGAAGTCCACTCTCCTGAATTCTCTGACAAAGAGCATCGTCTTTGTCGAAGACAAACTGTTTGCAACACTTGACACCGCAAGCAGGAGGCTGCGGTTTCCGCACGAAAGGGACGTTATTGTCACCGATACCGTCGGGTTCATCCGTGACCTTCCGAAGGACCTTTTTTCCGCATTCAAGGCGACCCTCGAGGAGCTTGAGGACGCCGACTTACTGCTGCATCTTGTTGACATATCCAATCCGCGATTTGAACAGGCATATCGATTCTGTAGAGAACATCCTTCGGCAACTCACGTTATGGAAAAACCCAGACTCCTCGTCTTTAATAAAATCGACAGGATAAGTCGTGAAGAAGCAGACAATCTGGCGATACGTTATAATGCGATCGGATTTCCGCGCCTTGATCCCTCTACCTTCGGACCTCTCCTGAAAGCGATAGAGGAGTATGTCTGGGAAAAAAGAACGACAGGGGGAGAAACATAAATGGACGGGATGAGATACGAAAAGGAGAATACATGGAATTTATACCTAAATGGATAGCGTGGGAGATTACAAGAAGATGCAATCTGAAGTGCATCCATTGCAGTTCTTCCTCGGAACTTGAAGCCAGGTTCCCATCCCGATCTTCCTCTGGAAGAGGCCTTCAGGGTCATCGACGATATCAGCCAGCTACGCAAAACCCGTTATAGTGCTCTCAGGCGGAGAACCGCTGCTCCGGAAGGATGTATTCGATATCGCCCGCTATGGAACAGACAAAGGGTTAAGGATGTGTCTTGCAACGAACGGGACCCTTGTGATGAGGAGACATGCAAAAAGATAAAGGAGTCCGGGATCAGGATGGTTTCTCTCAGCCTTGACGGCTCTGAAGAAGTCGGTCCATGATGACTTCAGAAGCCAGAAAGGCGCCTTCACCGGTACCATCAATGCTGCCAGGCTTTTCAAACAATACGGAATAGAATTTCTCATAAATTCGTCTTTCACAAAAAGGAACCAGGAAGAGATTCCAAAGGTATATCATCTGGCAAAAGAACTCGGCGCCACCGCATGGTATCTCTTCATGATCGTGCCTACAGGCAGGGGTGAGGATATCCTGAATGAGCTCATTTCAAAAGAGGATTACGAAAAGATCCTCGAGTGGCATTATCAGATGGAAAAAGACGAAAAAGACATTCTGGTGAGACCGACCTGCGCTCCGCATTACTACAGGATCGTTCTGCAGAAATCAAAAGAAGAAGGAAGAATTTGAACGGAGGACCCTGAAATTTTCCACGGGCGGTTCAAAGGGATGCATTGCAGGACAGCTTATCGCACTGATCGATGTGGATGGGAATGTGCTGCCCTGCAGCTATTTCCCGAAACCCGCGGGAAATATCAGGACACAGTCTTTTAAGGACATATGGGAGAATTCGGAGTTCTTCAAAGAGTTGCGGGATTTCAAGAAATACAAAGGCAAGTGCGGCTCGTGTGAATATGTCACATGTGTGCGGAGGTTGCAGGGCAAGGGCGTACGCTATCTTCGGAGACTACCTTGATGAAGAACCGTTCTGCGGATACAAACCGGGCAAACTGACAAGGATTGAAAAAGGGGGAGAACATGAATGATACTTTTCTGAAAGCATGCCGTGGGGAAAAAGTCGATTATACTCCTGTGTGGTTTATGCGCCAGGCCGGCCGGTATCTTCCGCAGTATCAGGCCGTACGGTCTAATATGGATTTTCTGACCCTCTGTAAAAACCCGAAATTTGCAGCAGAGGTAACGCTTCAGCCTGTCGATATCCTCGGGGTTGACGCAGCCATTCTTTTCTCCGATATTCTTATCCCGGTTGAAGCAATGGGAATGCATCTTGAATTCTCTGAAAAAGAAGGCCCTGTTCTCAGCGAGCCCGTTAGAAGCAAAACCGCAGTCGAGAAGCTGATCATTCCGGATGTAGAAGACGACCTGCCTTTTGTTTTCGAAACGATAAAGATATTGAGGAAAGAACTTGAGAACAAAGTGCCCCTGATCGGTTTTTCAGGCGCTCCGTTTACATTGGCTACCTACATGATCGAAGGCGGGACATCGAAGAATTTTCTCAACACGAAAAAAATGATGTTCCAGAACAGCGGCGCTTTTCGTTACCTCATGGAAAAACTGTCGGATATTGTGACTTCGTATCTCTCTTCCCAGATAAAAGCCGGGGCACAGGCGGTCCAGCTATTTGATTCGTGGGCAGGCATTCTTGCGCCTCCGGACTATAAGACTTTTGCTCTTCCTTATGTCAGGAAGATCATTTCGGACCTCAAAAAGGAAGGGGTGCCGGTGATCTATTTTGCAAACAATTGTGCAGGCATACTCAAAGAAGTCAAGAAATGCGGCGCGGATGTCATCGGGATCGACTGGAGAATTGATATTGCTGATGCGATTAAGAAAATCGGCAAAAAAATAGTGGTCCAGGGAAATCTTGATCCGTGCGCCCTCTTCCTGCCCAGGGAAGAACTGGAGGAAAGGGCCAGGGAAATCCTGTGGAAGGGAGAGGCGGCCAAAGGCCATATCTTCAACCTTGGGCACGGGATACTTCCCCAGACACCCGTTGAGAATGTGATTGCTCTGGTCGAAGCTGTGCATGCTTAGGGGAGAAATACCACTGACTAAAAACAGGTCTTGCGAAACAATAGGGGTTATCCTTCTGAACCTCGGGGGGCCTGATTCCATTCAGGCAGTAAAACCGTTTCTTTACAACCTCTTTTCAGACAGGCAGATTATCCGGCTGGGCCCTCCTTTTATGCAGAAACCATTGGCCTGGCTCATATCGGAACTGCGCTCCAGGAAGACCGAAAAGTACTACAGTCTCATCGGAGGAAAATCGCCCATAGTTGAAATCACGGCTGCGCAGGCAAAGGCGCTGGAACGTGAACTGAATTCGTCAGGCGTCCCTGATCCTTCATCCCCTGTTTTCAGGGCGTATACCGGAATGCGCTACTGGCATCCTCTTATCGAGGAGGTCATACCCAGGATGCACGGAGAAGGTATCAAAAAGATAATCGGCCTGGGACTTTACCCTCATTATTCAGTTGCAACCTCAGGCTCTTCTTTTTCAAAGTTCGGCGAAGTAGTCTCACGCTATCAGATTGATACTGTCCGCATAGAGTCCTGGTTTAACAACCCGTATTATATAGATGCATTGGTTGACGTGATAAGAAAAGGTTTTGATTCTTTTTCGCCCTCACCCCTCACCCCTCATCCTTCATCCCTTGATGATGTCCACGTCCTATTCAGCGCGCACAGTCTGCCTCAAAAAATCATCGATCAGGGAGACCCCTATGTTGATCAGATCATGGGAACAATCCTGGAGATCCTGAAGAAAATAGATATGAAATGGCACCTGAGCTATCAGTCCAAAAGCGGACCTGTAAAATGGCTTGAACCGTCTACCGAAGAGAAGATCCGGGAGCTTGCAAAAGGAGGCGTCCGGAACTTGCTTGTGGTGCCTATAAGCTTTGTCTCAGACCACATCGAGACCCTCTATGAGATAGATATCCTCTATAAGGATCTTGCTGAATCCCTCGGAGTTCGACTGAGACGCGTGGAATCACTCAATACCCTCCCTCTGTTTATAAAAGCCTTGAAAGATGTTGTTTTAAGGGGCCTCGCCGCGAAAGGATAGCTTTAGCTTCATATTTACTTGATTTTACTGTATGCCCTGTGGTATTAAATAAAGACTTTTTTGATTTCAGTTGATCGAGATATTCTTCACGAATTCCGAGCTGATTTCACTATCATTACTGTACCGCTAATTTTTTGATGCTGGACAGGGCAGCTTCGCATATTCAGCATCTCAAAAAACCGGCAATTTGACACTGGATTTGGAGACAATATATGGGATTCTTAGTCTTTAAGGGCGGGATTCATCCGCCTGACAAGAAATCGCTCTCATCAGACAATCCTGTTGCTGAAGCAAAACAGCCGGATTTTGTTGTTATTCCCCTGAGCCAGCATATAGGTGCGCCATGCAAACCAGTCGTTTCTGTCGGTCAGGAAGTCAAAAAGGGTGAGATGGTAGGTGAAGCTGCAGGCTTTGTCTCCTCTCCTGTGCATTCTTCTGTTTCCGGCAAGGTAACTGCAATAGCTGAGTTCCCCAACGCTATGGGAAGGATGGTCAGATCCATTGTCATAGAAAACAATGGCAGGGAGGAATGGACTCTGCTAAAAGACAATCCGGACTTCATGAACCTTTCCGGTGAGGAGATGAAAGCGAAAATAAAGGATGCCGGAATTGTCGGCATGGGAGGAGCAACCTTCCCTACTGTCGTAAAACTCTCTCCTCCCAAGGAGAAACCCATAGATACGGTAATCATCAACGGCGCAGAGTGTGAGCCTTATCTTACCGGCGACTACAGGCTGATGATCGAACACCCGAAAGAAATACTGGATGGGCTGAAGATACTGATGAAGGTTTTGGGAGTTAACAAGGGCTTTGTAGGCATTGAGGACAATAAACCTGCTGCGCTGCAATCGATGAAAGATGCGGCAGGAGGTCTGGAAGGCATCGAAATCTGCAGTCTTCATACAAGATATCCGCAGGGCGCTGAAAAGATGCTCATAAAGGCCGTCACCGGCAGAGAAGTACCCCCGAGAGCATTGCCCATGGATGTCAAGGTCGTTGTTCAGAATACAGGGACCACCCGCGCAGTTTTCGAAGCTGTCCGATATGGAAAGCCTCTCATTGACCGCGTAGTTACTGTTTCCGGCGAGGGAATTAAAGAACCGAAGAACTTGCTGGTCAAGATAGGCACACTCGTATCCCAGCTGATTGAAGAATGCGGCGGTCTCAGTCAGGAAGGGGTCAAGGTGCTCTCCGGCGGTCCGATGATGGGTTTTGCCATGTCCTCCCTTCATCTGCCTGTAACAAAGGGGACTTCCGGAATCGTAGCCCTCACTGAAAAAGAGATCGCTCACGCAGAAAGCTTCAGCCCGTGCATACGGTGCGGACGCTGCATTGACGCCTGTCCTATGGGACTTATGCCGCTGATGCTCAGCGTATATTCGGAAAAAGGTTTTTATGAAGGCGCAAAGGAATACGGTCTTTTTGACTGTTTTGAGTGCGGCTGCTGCACCTATGTCTGTCCTTCGAAAAGACCGATTGTGCAGCAGGTAAGGCTCGCAAAATCACAGGTGAAACCGTGAAAAATATAAAAGGGATCAAGGTTGCAAGGGTTCAAGTTAATAAATTACAGGATGCCTTGCATGCACGTATCCTGGAACCCCGGAGTTACAGTGGCGGAAATTAAACAGCATAGACCTCTGATCATATCTGTGAGTCCTCACATCAAGAGTGAAGAGTCGACCGCCAGGATCATGTGGACCGTATCGGCTTCACTTTTTCCGGCTATGATTATGGGCGCATATTATTTCGGACCGAGGGCGGTCTTCACAGTGCTTCTTTGCATAATATCCGCCCTCCTGTCTGAATATATCTATCAAAACAGCCTGAAGAAGAAGGTCATGATCAATGACGGAAGCGCCTTTCTCACCGGCCTCCTGCTCGGCATGAACCTGCCTCCCTCAGTTCCCTTCTATATCCCCGTCATAGGTTCATTTGTCGCGATCATCGTTACGAAACAGCTCTTCGGCGGTCTGGGCTTTAACATATTCAACCCCGCATTGATCGGAAGGGCCTTTGTGTTAGTTTCATTTCCCAAACTGATGACAGTGTGGAGCGCCCCTACCGCGGCTTTTATCGGCATGGACGCTCTCACAACGGCAACCCCGCTTGGAATACTCAAAGAACAGGGACAGGTCAAATTAATAGAAATTTTCGGGGACAAGATCCACCTCTACTGGCAGCTTCTTTCCGGAAACCGGGGCGGCTGCATAGGCGAGACCTCGGCAATTGCCCTGCTTATCGGCGCTGCGTTTCTTTTCTACCGTGGATATATCACATGGCATATACCTTTCTCTTTTCTCGGAACAGCGGCCTTGCTCGCCTGGGTCTTCGGAGGCAATGAGGGCATCTTTACAGGCGATCCTTTGCTGCATATGCTGGGCGGAGGTATGATTCTCGGGGCCTTTTTCATGGCTACGGATTATGTCACGAGCCCTGCAATGAAAAGCGGTCAGATCGTCTTCGGCGTCGGCTGCGGTTTTCTGACGATGCTCATAAGGCTGAAGGGCGGATACCCTGAAGGCGTCATGTTTGCCATCCTCATAATGAACTGTTTTGCCCCGTTGATCGACAGAGGTTTCAGAGCAAAGATATTCGGCGCCCAGAAGAAACCGCAGGGAGTAAAATAAGGGTGTCGGTCAAAGACATCATAAAGATAACCTTGAATCTTGTTATTGTCTACGTAATCGGCGGACTTATCCTTGCTCTCGTTTACGCCAAAACATCTCCTGTCATGTACCGGAATGCAATTGTGGAAAAGGAGCGGGCGCTGAAGAAGCTGATGCCCGAAGCCGACAAGATTGAAAAACTTGGAGACTGGACCATTCATGAGAAGCACGGGGAGTATTATGTGGCCAAAAAAGGGGACGCTGTAATCGGCTATCTCATTCAATCCTACGGGAAAGGGTATTCAAGTTATATTAATACGCTCATTGCGGTTGATAAGGATTTCAAAGTTCTCAGGATAAGCATCCTCGGACATGCTGAGACACCCGGATTAGGCGATGAAATAGAATCCGAAAGTTTCAGAAACCAGTTTACAGGGAAAGACGCCGAGCATCTGAAGGTCCTCAAGACAGAGGCAGGCGGAAACATACAGGCTATATCGGGCGCTACTATTTCAAGCAGGGCTGTTGCCGAAGACGCAGTAACGAACGGGGTTGATTTTCTAAAAAAGACTTTGGCGGGAAAAGGAGACAGGCAGTGTCACAGACCGGCACAGTTAAGTATTTCGACCTGATAAAAAACGGCATTCTGAAAGAGAATACTATCTTCAAGCTCGCCCTGAGCCTTTGCCCGTCTATTGCTGTCACCAATAACCTGAGAAACGGCGTACTCATGGGATGTGCCGTCCTCTTCGTGCAGATCATGGTGAACATAACCATATCTCTGATGAGAGGCGTCATACACCCCAGGATAAGGCTTCCGATCTTCATGCTTGTCATTTCCGGATGGGTAACGGTTACTGATATGTCGATGGCGGCTTTTGCTCCCGAGGCCTACAAACAGATGGGACTTTACATCCAACTGATTGTCGCCTTTGCTTCCATTCTGGCCAGGGCTGAGATGTTCGCCAGCAAAAACAAGATCATGCCTTCCCTGTTTGACGGAATCGGCATGGGACTGGGCTTTTTATTTGCCCTCAGTATAATCAGTTTTTTCAGGGAACTCTTAGGCAAAGGGTCGCTGTGGGGTCTTCAGATTATCGACGCAAAACCGCTCCTTATATTGATTCTGCCGGCAGGCGGGTTCTTTGCAGTCGGCATACTAATGGGATTTTTTAACTGGCTGAGTGTGAAATATGAAAAATAATTTCATGGAGAAATTATGAGCGCTGACTTCACAAAGATATTTGAGCTGATAGTCGCGGCTTCGCTGATCAATAACTTTGTCTTCACACGGTTCCTGGGTCTTTGCATCTTTTTCGGCGTATCAAGAAAGATGGAAACCGCTGTCGGCATGAGCATCACCTTTACGTCAGTCATGATGATCAGCGCTGCCTTGAGCTGGCTTGTCTTTAACTTTGTATTAGTGCCTTTTGAAATAACATTTCTGAAAATCATCATATTCATAGGGATCGTTGCAGGTTTTGTGCAGGCATCCGACACAGTCATGCGAAAGGTCTCCCCGGTGCTTTATCACAAGCTCGGGATATACCTTGCACTGATCTCAACCAACTGCATCATCCTTGCAGTGCCTCTCATTAATGCGGGTGAGAAGTACTCCTTTATCGACAGCCTTGCCTTTGCCTTCGGTTCAGGACTCGGGTTTGCACTGGCCCTCATCATCATGGCGAGCATTCGTGAGAAACTCGAACTTGCGGACGTGCCTGAACCGTTTAAAGGCACACCTATCGCATTCATAGTAACGGGACTGATCGCACTTGCTTTTGCCGGCTTTTCAGGTCTGATAAAACTGTAGGATACTAAGAAAGAAATAGCTGATATGTTTGAGATACAGGAAATCATAACAAACCTCTTAAGGTTGTTCCACCAGATTGACATGTCTCATTTTCTCATCCCGCATGTCGGCGTCGGAGGCGGTGTTGAGGCAAAAGAGCATGTGGATTTAGTGCCGTTGCTGAAATACACATTGATCTTCCTTGCCGGTATCAGCACTATATTCGGCCTTGGACTTGCGCTTACTGCAAAGAAATTTTCAGTGAAAATCGACCCCCGGGTCCAGCAAGTCCTTGACGTCCTTGCTCACGCGCATTGCGGGGCATGCGGCTATGCCGGCTGCGAACAGTATGCCGAAGCCGTAGTCAACAATCCTGACGTCCCACCGAACCTCTGCTCTCCGGGCGGGGCGCGCGCCTGCGAGACAGTCGGTCGCATTACCGGGAAAAAAGCTGAACTGAAGGAGCCCATCTATGCCAGGGTCATGTGTCAGGGCGGGTGGAGCAAGTCCGCGAAAAAATTCCCCTACGAAGGCGTCCAGGATTGCAGGGCTGTCATGCTGGCTGGAGGCGGAGACAAGGTCTGCAAATATGGATGTCTGGGCTACGGGACCTGTTCGAGGGTCTGCCCTTTCGGCGCGATAAGCATGACAGAGGATCACCTGCCATATGTCGACATCAAAAAATGCACGGGTTGCAGAAAATGCGAGGCAGCCTGTCCGACAAAGGCAATAGAGGTTCTTCCGGCATCGAGACAGGTGCTTGTTACGTGTCATTCAAAGGACAAAGGAGCTGAGACAAAGAAGAACTGTCAGGTGGGCTGCATCGCCTGCGGCATCTGTGTCAAGGTCTGTCCGTTTGATGCGCCGTCCGTTAAGGATAACCTCTCAAGAATTGATCTCGACAGATGCCGGGTATGCGGTCTCTGCGTCTCAAAATGTCCCACAGGGGCCATAAGAGACTTTATTCCGGCGAGGCCGAAGGCTTTCATAAAAGACAATTGTATCGGATGTCAGATATGTGCTAAGGTATGTCCCGTCAATGCGCCGTCCGGAGAACTGAAAAAACTGCACCACATTGACGCCGCGAAATGCATTGGCTGCGGCATATGCACAGCAAAGTGTCCTGTACAGGCGATAGAAGGAACTTTCAATACCGCATCGGTAATGTCACAGGCAGCAAAGAAAAAAGAAAAAGCCGCCTAACGAATTTTCTTTTGGCGCCCTCTTCGAGGGGCCTGTAAACTTTATTTAAGGAGGGGTAAGGTTTATGAAGTTTTTCAGAGGTTTATTAGCTGTAGTTGTTGTCGTGCTTTTCTCCGGCTCTGTCTTTGCAGGTAATGCCGGAGACGAATCCCTGCAGAAGCTGATGGATGGCAACAAAAGGTATGTTGAAGGCACGCCCATCAACAAGGACCTCGGCGATACCAGGAGGAAAGAAATTCTCAAGGGTCAGCACCCCTTTGCAACAGTAATCACCTGCTCCGACTCAAGGGTCCCGCCCGAACACATCTTTGATCAGGGTCTCGGAGATATCTTTGTAGTCAGGGTTGCGGGCAATGTTGTTGATTCCATTGCCCTCGGAAGCATTGAATACGGAACGGAGCATGTACATACTCCTCTCCTGGTTCTGATGGGACACTCAGACTGCGGAGCCGTAAAAGCTACCTTGGAAGCAAAAGGCGCCCCCGAAGGAAATATCGGCGCCATAGTAAAGAAGATCCAGCCTGCGGTAAAGAAAGCTAAGAAGAAGGGCGGTTCCAACGAGGAAGTCCTTGAAACAGCCATCAAGGAAAACGTTATGAACCTTTACGGCGACGTTATGAAGAGCCCGGTAATCAAGGAGCTTGTGCATGAAGGCAAATTAAAGATCATTGCCGCTGAATATGATCTCGCGAGCGGAAAGGTCAATATGCTTGAACTTCCCAAGAAGGTAATGCACCACAAGAAAGCAGAAAAGAAAAGCGAGCCGGTCCACTAGTCTTTTTACATACTTAGTCCGAAGAAGGCCTGTGCCGATGCACAGGCCTTCTCATTTTTGTCCCGCCTTCAGTTGAATAAGACATACGTATCTGATATCATGTAAAGCCATGGATGAAAAAATCAAAGAATTTCTCAAATCCAGCCCGATAATAGCAAAGTATCAGGTCTCTGAAGAAGAAATAAGCGAGCTCGCAGCCTATCTTCGGGAAAATTGCCTTTCAGAACAGGTCAAAGAGCTTGTTCAAATGGTGGAAGGCGTTATCAGCATCGATGCTCACCTAGAGTGGAAAGAGATACTGTCGGCCGCTGCAAAAAAGATCGTTGAATTCCTCCACGCAGAAGCAGCATCCATTCGCATTTTTGATCCTGAGACCGGCAAGCTTGTCGCATTTGGTTCTCACCAGTATAAAGAGCAGGCCAGATTAAAAAGCATCCCGGTCGAAAAAACAGTTGCCGGGATGGTCATCAAGAGCGGCAAAAGTTATCTTGTGCCGAACATCCTGCGGGAACCTAACTACGCGAACAAGGACATCGTGGCTTTGCAGGGCTTCAATTCCCTGATGGCGGTGCCCCTGCACATCCCCCGCTTCCTCAAGGATGAACAGGACACTCCCGGGACCATCCAGATTTATTATAAGGAGATAGACAGACAGTTTGATCCGCTTGAGGTTTCAAATGCGGAACTGCTGGCAAGGAGGGTCAGCTATGTACTGGCCAAGAAACGTATTCTGGACCTCCAGAAGCTGAATCAGCAGAAAGAAAAGATAGTAGAGAAGATCTTTGTGAAACTCAGCCACAGGGAAGGGATCAAGATGAGGGACGTCTTCATGACAATGATCCCTGAACTGGTGGACATAATCCTTGTGCAGAGTTGCTCATTGTTCTCTGTGATGCCTGACAGAAAACACGTAAAGATCGAACTCGAATACCCGACAGGGCAGGAAAGCCATGACTCCAGCTGCATGTTCGACATCAGTTCCCACCCATATTTCGACGCATTGGTAAATGGCAGTGAAAGCCTTGTCGACGATGAATATGAGCGGATTGATTCATCCTATATCCTGATCAGGGACCCGCTGAAAAGCAGGCTTTCAAACGATGAACTGAAACGCTACTCTTCCAAATACAATGTGCACTCCGTGCTTCTGATCCCGTTAAGCGCCAATAATGAAATCAACTATTTTCTCATCTTTTACGCAGTTGACAGGAGGCATGAATTCACCGAACATGAAATCGACCTCCTCACTTTTTTTGGGAAAGAGATCATGAAGGCCCTGAGGATGGAAAAACTGGATGATGTGCTCCACGATTTCAAGAATCCGGCCATTGCCATCGCCGGCTTTGCAGAAAGGGCCAGAAAATGTCTGCAACGTGAAAATGTCGAAGAAGTCAAGGACAGGATTATCGAGTACCTCGACATAGTCAGCCAGGAAGCGGTGAGACTCCAGGAACTCGTTATATATCCGAGTATTGAAGGCCGGGAAAGGGTCATTGACCTTACCGAAGTCCTGCAGAGCCGGTTCAGGATCAATGAAGAGGCGATTCGGGACACAGAAGAGGATGAATATTAGGCTCCTGAAAAAAGATTTGCAGCCGGGGTTATTTGTATACTGTTCTCCATTCGGTCTTGAACGGGTACTGGACAATCTTTTCGATAATGCTACTAAAGCCATCCCTGAAGGGGGAGGAGAACTCTCCATAATGAGTTATCAGTGCAATGATTCAGCCTGTTTTGAGATAAGAAACACGGGGAGTATCCCGGAAGAAAATATAGAGCAGATCCGTAAGGGCGATGTGAAAGGCCGCGGACTGAGTATTATATACCGTTTCATACAGGGCATTCACGGGCAGTCTCGAGGTCTTCACCGATGACGGTTCAACAACCTTCCGCATTGCCATACCGCTGCACAAGTAGATTTTTCATGTCAGAAAATATTTCCAGAATGTTATCCAGGAAAACAGTCTTTGAAGGGAGGTTCCTCAGATTTGTCATGACCCGCTATGCCGATTCCTCTGGCATAGAAAGAGAATGGGAGTCTCTTGAAAGAATCAACTGTAACGGCATAGTTGTCATAGTGCCTTTAACAGACGACCTTGAGTTCCTTCTCATTAGACAGTTCCGGCCGCCTGTAAACAGCTATGTAATCGAATTCCCGGCCGGTCTCAACGATAAAGGAGATACCCTCCAGGAAGCTGCCGGGAGAGAACTTCTGGAAGAAACCGGCTATGCCGCACGGGAGATGATTTATCTTACCGATGGACCCATGTCATCCGGATCTTCAGGGGAAATACTGACATGTTACCTTGCAAAGGGTCTCGAGTTTAAAGGCATCGGAGAAAGGGATGAGACCGAAGAGATCGAGGTGATCAAAGTCCCTGTGAGAGAGTTGGGTTCCAGACTCTCTGACTTGAGAGCAGACGGGAATCTGGTCGATCTCAAGATCTACGGACTCGCTGACCTGGCAATAAGACTGCTTGATTCCTGAACAGGGACCTGAGAACTGCGGATTCTTACCGGGCGATTATTCTCAGAAACTTCCTTTTTCCTGCCTTGAATAAGTACTCACCTTTTACCAGTTTCGCATCAGGGTCAGTATGTTTAACGTCATCAATCGATACCCCGCCCTGTTTAATCAGCCGGATTGCCTCGCCCGTGCTTTGAGTCAAGCCGGACATTTTCATGATCTTGGGCACCCACATCCCCTCTTCCTCCCAGGGAAGCTCAAAGACAGGGATCTCATCAGGCATGCCTTTTTGTCTGAAAATATGTTCAAATTCCTCTTTAACTCTCAGGGCTTCTTTCTCGCCCCAGTAATGTCCCACTATCTCTACAGCCAGGTTTTCTTTTGCATGTTTCGGATGCACTGTGCCCTGGCTTATTCCGGTTTTCAGGGCATTGAGTTCTTCGATCGAGATATGACTAAGGAGTTCATAGTACCTGATCATCAGGCCGTCGTCGATAGACATGAGCTTGCCGTACATCTCTTTCGGAGATTCATCTATGCCGATGTAATTTCCAAGGCTCTTGGACATCTTGTTTACACCGTCAAGGCCTTCGAGAAGCGGCATCAGAACAACAGACTGTTCTTCAACGCCCATCTTTCTCTGCACGGTCCTGCCCATGAGAATGTTGAATTTCTGGTCTGTCCCCCCGAGTTCGACATCGGCTTTCAGACAGACAGAGTCGTATGCCTGAAACAACGGATAGTAAAATTCCAGGATGCTTATGTCCTGCTGGTTCTCAAACCTCTTCTTGAAATCCTCCCGTTCCAGCATCCTTGCAACAGTCTGCATAGCGCCGAGCCTCACCAGTTCCATGACGCTCATCTTTGAGAGCCATTCACTGTTAAACCTGACCTGCGTCTTTTCAGGGTCCAGTATCTTGAACACCTGACGCTTGTAAGTCTCTGCGTTCTTCAGGACGTCTTCACTGGTAAGCGGCTTTCTCGTCTCCGATCTGCCGGTAGGGTCGCCGATCATTCCCGTGAAATCGCCGATGAGAAAGATAATCTCATGACCAAGTTCCTGGAATTGCCGCATCTTCTCAAGAAGTACGGTGTGCCCGATATGAATATCAGGCGCGGTAGGATCAAAGCCCGCCTTGATCCTGAGAGGCCTGTCTTCAGCACAGGATTTCTCAAGCTTTTTGAGGAGGTCAGACTCTACAATGACCTCGACAGCGCCCCTCTTTATGATCTCAAGTTGCTTTTCGGCTTTCAGCATAAGCAGTATAATAAAATGTTCATGGATCTAAGGTCAATTGAATACAGTCAAGAACCGCAATCTGAATTGCTAACGGAAGGCATATGTGAAGAAAAACCTTTACTATCGCTTCCTTAGTAAGACGTCTCGTATCTCGAAAACCATTGCGTTCTTATGCATTAGACTTGGATACCCATACTACCAAAAATGCGAGTTAGGAAAGGTTTTTCTTCACATATGCCTGACCATACCTGCAGTTGCCGGGGATATCCACCGAATTCGTGTAGTGTTTCCGCAGTGTTCGATGTCATTCATTTTTATGGACAAGGTCAATTACGGTCACTTCAGGAGGAGACATGAATCTGATGGGCGGTCCCCATGTGCCTGAACCCCTGCTTACATATAGGCTTGAATTATCACCGAGATTCGCAAAACCGGCCTGAATAGGATAATACAATCCCGTTAAAATGGTGAACGGAAAAATCTGACCCTTATGCACATGTCCTGAAAGCTGCAAGTCGAAATGCCCTATCGAGTCTTTGTTGATGAACGGCCTGTGTTTTAGAAGGACTGTGAACTTATCAGCCGGGAACTCCGAAAGCAATTCACACTCATTGCCGCCCTTAAAAGCTCCGAATGCCTTTCCCTGGGGGTCATCAACACCCACGATGTTGACAAGCCCTTGCACCTCATATCCCTGACCCCTCAGGATCCTGAACCCAGCATTTTCCGTGAACCTGGTTGACTGGTCAATGCCTGCATAGTACTCATGGTTGCCGAATATCGCGAACTTGCCGTATCTCGGATTGACTTTTGAAAGAAGCGTTGAGAGGTCAGACATGCCGTTTATCTGACCATCCACAAGATCACCCGTCGATACCAGGATATCAGGATCTGCTGCTTTCACTTTCTCAAGGATACTCCTTAACCTCTCTTCCCGCACAATCAGGCCGAGATGGACATCAGATATCTGGACTATCCGCAGTCTCTGAATTTCAGCAGGAATCTTCGGTGATTTTATCACTATGTTTTCGGTACGGATATCCCCGGCCTCGAAATAACCGTAAAAAGCAATCACGAGTGAAGCTGCCAGGGGGATGAAAAAAGCATATTGAGGTGTTACGTGCAGAATATTCGCAATGGTTTACCCAAAATGCCGCTGAGAAGGTATCCGGCCAGCCGATAGCAATCAAGGACCAGCGAAACAGATATGAACAGGAAGATTACTCCCAGCCATATATATCCGATGTAGGACATTATCTGGGCAAAGGTCTCATGACCGGACTTTTCCAACTGCCGGACAATAACCGGCGCAAGGATCATGACAATCATGACGAAGGCTACTGCGACACCTGTCTGCGCACTGAAAGCAAAAGCCGCTTTTGCCTTCAGGAAAACGTACAGATGGATTCCGCCATACAAAAGAAAAAATGTCAGAAGAAAAAGTGTCATCGGACCTCTCTAATGCATCCCGCCGGGCACTGTTCCCTTTGCCCTTTTCATCAGCATAACAAACGGCAGGACACAAATCATCAGTATGCTGACAATATGGAATGCATCATTAAACGACAGCATGGATGCCTGCCTGATAAGTTCTTTATACATGATACCAAGTCCTCCGTAATCTGATAAGACTCCTGCTCCGCTGTAATGAAGGGCCTTGGAGGTCTGTTCTGAGAATAACTGATAAGACCTGTCAAAAGGGGTCAGGTGTTCCACAAGTTGAGACTGATGGAACTGTGCCCTGCGTGAGAGGATGGTCGTCACAAAAGCAACGCCAAAACTCCCCCCGAGATTTCTGAGCAGGTTATATATTCCTGATGCATTGGCCATATTCTCTTTGCTTATGCCTGACATAGTCAGTGTTGTCAGCGGGATGAAGAAAAAACCCATGCCGATACCCAGGACAATCCTTGGCCAGATCACTGAATAGAAGTCAGCATTCAGCGTAAAATTCGACATTAGATATGTTGCGTAGGCATTGACGGCAACTCCAAAAGCAAGGAGTATTTTCCCGTTCACCTTGTTTATCAGGCTTCCCGCAATCGGCAACGAAATCAGTGTTGCTATCCCGCCGGGCCCTAAAACAAAACCGGCAAGGAATGATGTGTACCCCATGAGCGTCTGGAGATAGATCGGAAGAAGGACAATAGTCGCGAAGAGGTTAAAGAACCCCATGAACATCACGATGTTTCCGATGCTGAAGGTATAATCCTTAAAAGCCCGGAGATTGACCACCGGATGTTCCGTAACCAGTTCAACGATCAGGAATGATATGAGGGACAGGGCTGAAACAATGCTGAGCCAGAAAATAAAGCTTGATGAAAACCAGTCATCCTGCTGGCCCTTATCAAGCACTATCTGGAGGGTCCCGAGCCCGACCGCAAGCAGAGCAAGACCCCAGTAGTCAATCTTCATCTTCATCTTTTTCATATACGGCGGATCCGTTATAAACAGCATAGTCAGCAGAACAGAGATGATGCCTATGGGGACATTAATAAAAAATATCCAGTGCCATGACCAGTTATCGGTTATCCAGCCCCCGAGGAGGGGACCGATGATAGGACCGAACATAATCCCGACCCCGAACACTGCCATGGCCATGCCGTGCTGGCGCGGGGGAAAAGTCTCCAGGAGTATTGACTGGGAAAGGGGCTGCAATGCGCCTCCGCCTATGCCCTGGAGAATCCTGAAAAAGACAAGGCTCTGCAGGCTCCATGCAGACCCGCAGAGGAACGAGCTTATCGTAAAGAGCGTTATGGATATTATGAGATAACGCTTCCTTCCGAAAAACTTGCTGAGCCATCCTGTCAGGGGTATTATAATTGCGTTGGATACAAGGTAAGACGTGATAGACCATGTCGCCTCATCAATGCCCGCAGAAAGACTGCCCCTGATATGGTCGAGAGATACATTGACAACGGAAGTATCGATGATCTCGATCAACGTCGGGAGCATTACAGTTAATGCGATTATCCATTTATTCATAGACTGATTACTTTCTGACTTGTCGGGCCGGCTCGCAGCTTGACTGTTTTTATTCAGGCATTACATATCTTCTTTTTTGTCCCAATGAATAGGAATCATTAACGATAGAGATTTACTGCAAGCCTGCGAATAACTGAGCGGGTATAACATTTATCCTGAAGTATTATTCAATAACGACCGTCGGCACAACAGACATGCCTATCCTTAAGATATGTCCGGGGTCCGTGTCCTTGTCAAATACTATCTTTACCGGTACCCTCTGTACCACTTTGACATAGTTTCCTGTAGCATTTTCAGGCGGGAAAGAGAGAAAATACAGAGCCCGTCCCTGCCATAATACTGTCGACTTTCCCCTTGAAGACTTTTCCGGAATAGGTATCGACTTTGATCTTGACCTTTCTGTCCGGGTTTTATCTTCCCAAGTTGTGTCTCCTTATAATTTGCCGCAACGTAAATATTATCGAGAGGCACCACTGCCATCAAAGGCTGGCCTGCCTGGATCTGATTGCCGATTTCTACAGATCTCTTGCTTATATATCCATCTGCCGGAGCATAAATCTTCGTATATCCATAATATAGTTCTGCGGCATCAAGTTTTGCTTCCTTTTCCCTGACGACGGAAACTTGAGAACTCTTCAGGGCAGCCACCTGCCTTATAACAGATTTCTGTGTTTCCAGTGCCTTCTCAGCCTTCTTGACCTGCTCTCTCGCCGCCTTCGCCTGTGCCTGTGCAACAGAAGCGGCGGTCAATGTCTTTTCAAATCTGTCTTTAGATATAGTCTCCGCCTTATACAGGTTCTCCGCCCTCACACTGTCTCTTTCAGCCTGTTTGAGATTGGCTTCCTGCAGTTCATAATTCGCCCTTGCAGCCTCCAAGCCTGCCTTCAACTCAGAAAGCTGGTCTTTTGAGACATCAATCCGAGCATCAACCTCGGTAAGCTTCGACTTTTCAGTATCCACGCTTGATGATGCCTCATTTACTTTGACTTTATAATCCATCGGATCTATTTCAGCGAGCAGATCCCCTTTTTTTACTGCCTGGTTGTCCTTTATATAAATATTAATGACTGTCCCCGATATCTGGAAGCAATTGTATGGATGTTGCCATCTATGTACGCATCATCAGTGCTTATGTGCGTGGCTTTATATCTCATATAGAAAAAGATGGCGACCGCTCCTATGATAACAAGAACTATCAGAACAACCGCTCCCAGCCTTTTCTTATTATTATTGTTCGGTTTTGTCTCTTCTGTCTTCGTCTCTTCCATTAAAAGTTCTCCTGAGTTTTATACTTTATATATGATAATACAAATCATAACCCCACCTAACCTCCCCTTATTTAAGGGGGAAAATAACCCCCAACCTCCCGCTAAGGGTCCCGAAAGCTTTCGGGATTAGGTTAAGAGGGGGCGGGGGGAGTTACTTCTCATACCTCAACGCCTCTATCGGGTCAAGGAGTGACGCCTTATATGCCGGATAGAATCCGAAGAATATCCCCACCAGCCCTGAAAACCCGAATGCGATCACGACCGAGAACGGCGAGACAACTGTGGACCAGCCTGCCAGGAGAGTAATTATCTTGGACCCTGATATCCCCATAATTATACCTGCAACCCCGCCGATCAACGACAATATGAGGGCTTCGATAATGAACTGCAGCCTTATGTCCCATGTCTTTGCTCCTATGGCCATCCTTATCCCTATCTCCCTGGTCCTTTCAGTGACCGAGACAAGCATGATATTCATAATGCCGATCCCTCCGACAAGAAGGGATACAGACGCTATCGCGCCCAAGCAACAGGGCCATGACCTTTGTTGACTGTTCTGCAGTCTGCATGAACTGTGTAAGGTTCCTGACTGTAAAATCATTCTCCTGTTTCGGACCTATGCGGTGCCTTTGTCTGAGCAACTCGGTTATCTGTTTTTCCGCTTCAGACAGGGTATCAGCACTCTTTCCTTTCACCATGATTATCCTCACCATTCCCGGGAAAGTTGTGCCGAAAAGCTTTTTCTGGGCCGTTGTAACAGGCACATAAATGGTATCGTCCTGGTCCTGCCCCTGAGGAGACTGTCCTTTTGAGGAGAGCACGCCGACAACTGTGAAAGGTATCTTCTTGATTCTGATTATCTGGCCGACGGGGTCCATATCGCCAAACAGGTTTTCGACAACTGTCTGTCCCAATAGACATACTTTTGTCGCGCTCTTGACGTCCTGCTGCGTAAAAGGCCTGCCTGACGGCCAATGGCCAGTCCCTCACGTTGAGCATGCCAGGGGTTGTACCGACCACACCGGTTGACCAGTTCTGATGCCCGTAAACAATCTGCGCAACACCGCTGAGAATAGGCGCAATATCTGATACCGCAGGGCATTCCTTGAGAATCGCTTCAGCATCAGCCATTGTAAGGGTAGGCTGCGTTCCTGCGCCCATCCTGACCCCTCCGGATGTTGTCGCGCCGGGAAGTATCATGAGAAGATTGCTTCCCATGCTTGAGATCTGTTCAGCGATCCTCCTGCTTGCGCCCGTGCCTATTGCAATCATTGCGATAACAGCGCCGACGCCTATGATGATGCCGAGCATGGTAAGGGCTGAACGCATCTTGTTCCCTTAATGCCCGTTTTGGTGAGGGGAGTTCAGCAACAAGTAAAGAATTCCACACCCTCCCCTATCCCCTCCCCTCAAGGGAGTCCCGAAAGCTTTCGGGATTGAGGGGAGAGGGCAAGGGTGAGGGTGTGAAGGGTATGATTGATCCAGGGTGCATGCCGTTCAGATCTCTTATCTCTTTTCGTCGCTGACAAGGTTGCCGTCCAGGAACCTTATTATCCGTCTGCTGTATGCGGCTATATCATTCTCATGGGTCACCAGTATTACAGTGATGTTTGATTCTTTATTCAGTTTGATGAGGAGTTCCATGATCTCCGCGCTGGTCTTCGAGTCGAGATTTCCCGTCGGTTCGTCAGCCAGAATTATGGGAGCGTTGTTCACCAAGGCCCTGGCAATGGCAACCCTCTGCTGCTGTCCGCCTGAGAGCTGGTTGGGATGGTGGTCCCCTCTTCCTTCCAGGCCGACACTTTTTAAGGCTCTCAGGGAATGTTCTTTTCTCTCTTTTGCAGGTATTCCGTCATACAACATCGGAAGTTCAACGTTCTCGATCGCGGATGTCCTCGGCAGAAGGTTGAATCCCTGGAAAATAAACCCTATTTTTTTGTTCCTTATACCTGCGAGATCATCCCTGTCCAGGCTGCCTACATCAATGCCCTCCAGAAGATATCTTCCGTCTGAAGGCTTGTCAAGGCATCCGAGCACATTCATAAAGGTAGATTTGCCCGAGCCTGAAGGCCCCATTATTGCGACAAAATCACCTTTTTCTATAGCGAGCGATACGTGATTGAGGGCATGCACTTCGATATCTCCAAGCCTGTATATCTTTGTGATCTCATGAGCTTCAATGAGTGCCATATCAGAACATTCTCGGACCGCGAAGGGCCTGATGCCTTTCGCTTTGACAAGGGATTCTACGATTAATTCCTGCCCTTCCCTGATATCTCCTGAGAGAAGTTCCGTAAAACTTCCATCGCTTATGCCCACAGTAACAGGAACGCGCCTGGGCTTTCCTTTTTCAAGTACCCAGACGCCCAGACCTTTCTTTTCAGGCGTCTTGTTTCCCTTTTCAGAAAACCTGAACCTCAGCGCCGCATTGGGTATCTTCAGGACATCTTTCTTTGTCGATATGATAATGGACACATTGGCCGTCATCCCCGGCTTCAGCTTGAGTTCAGGATTGTCCACCTTGACAACCACATCATATGTGACAACATTCTGGACCGTGACAGGAGCGTTCCTGCACCTGCCAGACTTTACCCTTGAACGTCATGTCAGGATAGGCATCAACGATAAATTCCACGTCCTGACCGACTATTATATTGCCGATGTCCGACTCGTCCACACTCGTATCTATCTGCATCTTCGTGAGGTCCTGTGCAATCGTAAACAACGTGGGAGTTTGGAAGCTTGCCGCAACAGTCTGTCCAACATCAACATTCCTCGATATGACAACCCCATCCACCGGGGATACGATCCTTGTATACTGGAGGTTTGTCTCGACAAGCTTAAGTGCAGCCTTTGTCTGGGCGATCTGGGATTTTGCAGCGCTTTCCAGAGCCGCAGCAGTATCGTTGTTTGTTTCAGCGGTGTCAAGATCGCTCCTGGCAATAAGGTCCTTTGAGAACAGTTCCTTGTTCCTCAGCATTGTCCTGTTGGCATCAACCCTGGTTGCAGTCGCCTTTACCAGATTTGCCTGGGCCGAAAGAAGGTTCGCCCTTGCCTGGTCCACCTGAGCTTCAAAAGGAGCGGGGTCTATACGTGCTATCAGCTGACCTTTTTTCACAGGTGAATTGTAATCGACGTAGATTTCCTTTATTGTGCCGGAAACCTGGGTGCCGACAAGAACAGTTGTTACAGGGTTTACCGTTCCCGTGGCAGTCACTGCCATGACAATGTCACCCTTGACCACTTTTTCGGTCCTGAATTGCGGTTCTTTGTTGTTGCCCCGTAAAAAAAAGTATGCTGCTACAGCGAGGATGATAACAACTGCGCTGCCGATAAGTACTTTTTTCATCTTATTTCTCACTTTCACAATATCCGCCTTCTTTTTATGCAACTAGTGTAATGTTTCCAACGCTTCTTTATATATGTTTCGAGTGTTCTGAGTTGTCATTCCCGCAGTCCTCAAGCGGGAATCCAGGTTTATTTGTTTCTTAAAGACACTGGATTCCCGATTACTACCTCGGGAATGACGACAAAGAAATTTTTTCAAAGGCTTCCGATGTAAAGCTATCTCTGTAACACTACACTAATGACTTAATGCTTTTTCAGTTTATATTGTAGCTCATCAAACAAATCATAGACCACCGGCACAACAACAAGAGTCAAAAGAAGAGATGTCAGGAGGCCGCCTATGGTAGCTATCGCCATAGGAGCCCTTGTCTCCGCTCCTTCTCCTATGCCTAAGGCAATCGGCAGCATTCCGAAGACAATAGCAAAGGTGGTCATCAGTATCGGACGCAATCTCACAGGCCCCGCATTCAGGATCGCCTCTCTCCTCGCCATTCCCCTTGCTCGCAACGTATTCGTATAATCTACGAGAAGTATAGCATTTTTTTTCACAAGGCCCATGAGCAGGATCAGACCTATCAAGCTAAACAGATTAATAGTATTGCCTGTTATGAATAAGGCCCCGAAGGCGCCTATAAAAGACAGGGGCATAGAAAGCAGCACTGTG
Organism: uncultured Nitrospiraceae bacterium; assembly: GCA_963725545.1. Taxonomy (GTDB): domain Bacteria; phylum Nitrospirota; class Thermodesulfovibrionia; order Thermodesulfovibrionales; family SM23-35; genus DYFC01. Next base: position 59,514 of record CAVRZG010000032.1, read on the forward strand.
ATCGGATGTATAAAGCTCTCAAACTGGGCGGCAAGGATCATATATGCCAAAACAGCTCCAAGTATGATGGCAAACATAAGATAAAAAAAAGACTCGCCCATAACATCCGCCATGCCTTTATACATGCCCGAATAACCCGAAGGCAGTATTTTCGCAGAGATCGAATCGAGATCTGACTTTGCCTGTCCGAGGGGTTTATTTTCCATGTTGGCAAATACTGTTACAGCCCTCAGCCTGTCTACTCTGTTAATAACGCTCGGGCCGCCGGCCTCCTGGATTCTGACTATATTCGATAGTTCAACAAGCCTGCCATCCCTTGACCTGACAAATATCCTGCCTATATCTCCGGGTTTGTACCTGTCCTCTGAAGTCAGGCGGGCTCTTATGTCATATCTTCTTCCCCTGGCCTCGTCCTTGAATTTTGAAATATCCGATTCCCCGCCTATGAGAAAGTTTGCAGCCTCAGCGACAGAGGCAACATCAACGCCCAGATCAGCTGCCTTGTCCCTGTCTATATACACTCTTATCTCAGGCTTGCCTGATTCCAGTGATGTATCAACATCCACGATGCCCGGGACTTTGGAGAACTCGGATACGATCTTTTTCGCATAAGATTCAACCGACGTCAAATCAGCGCCTCTAACGGAATATTGAATAGGGACGTTTCTTACACCGCCACCGATAAGTGAGACATCTTCGGCGCTTCCGTCAAGTCCGGCAATGTTTCTGATCTTCTTCCGGACCTCTGCCATTATGTCCTGCTGGGTCCTCTTTCTTTCAGATTTCGGTTTGAGCGATATAAACATAAGTCCCCTGTTGACCTGTCCCATGGTAAATCCCTGCGTATAGAAACAGGTTATGACTTCGGGCGTAGACCTTACGATATCCTCGGCCTTTTTAAACATCCTGTCTACTTCATCGACTGAATAATCGATCGGCGCCTTGAGTCTTACAAGGAACCTTGATTGATCTTCAGGAGGAACAAATTCCTTTCCCATAAATACCGTCAGAAACATGCTGGAGACAAAAGCTACAGTCGCCGCCATGATCACGAGAGTTCTGTGGTTAAGAGCAATCTCCAATAATTTCCTGTAAAGATCTTCGAGTTTCCTGTACCAATTCTCAAGTCTGCCGGAGACTCCGGCGATAAATGAGGCTTTTCTTTCGGCGTCTACATGCTCCATGCTATCTGCGCCCCGCTCTTTGCCCCTGGCGCCGTGCCCCTTTAAGTATCTCGACGCCATCATCGGCGTCAGAGTAAATGAAACGAACAAAGACACCAATACTGAAAAGACCACCGTAAGCGCAAACTGTATAAAAAACCTTCCGACAAGGCCTTTCATAAAGGCGACGGGCAGGAATATCGCAACAATCGCAAGGGTCGTCGCCATGACCGCAAGCCCTATTTCTTTCGTTGCAAAAGAGGCGGCTTCCTTGGGAGACAATCCCCTGTCGATATGCCGGTGGATATTTTCTATGACTATGATTGCATCGTCAATAAGGATGCCGATTGAAAGCGAAAGGGCAAGCATGGTCATATTATTGAATGTAAAATCAAACGCATTCATAACGGCAAAGGTCGCTATCACCGATGTGGGAATCGCCAGCGCGCTGATTAATGTCGTTCTCAAATCTTTAAGAAAAACAAAAACTATAAAGATAGCCAATATACCGCCGTATATCATATGATGCTGTACTTCACGAATCGACCTTTTGATAAAATCGGACTGGTCGAATGATATATCGAGTTTCATACCCGGTGGCAGGGTATTCCTGATATTGACAAGCTCTTTTTTAATCCTGTCTATGGTTTCAACCGTGTTTGTGCCCGACTGCTTTTGAATGCCGATACCGACAGCCGGCAGCCCGTTGAACCTCGCAATAGAGCGCTTATCCGCCATTGAATCTTCAGCCCGTCCGATGTCACTGAGCCTTATCGGCGACCCCTTGTAGTATGAGATTATCAGGCCGTTTATCTTCTGCACATCGGGGAATTCGCCCTTTACCTTAACGGTATATTCCTTTGTTGCGCTTTCAATCCTTCCGCCGGGCAGTTCGACATTTTCCCGCGCAAGGGCGTTCATAACGTCATGGGCGGTTATCTCATAGGCATTCAGCTTATCTCTTTCAAGCCACAGCCTCACCTGTCTCGTCCTGAGACCGGCGAGATTGACGGCGCCGACGCCTGATATTTTATGGAACTGTTCTTTCAGGATTTCATCCGCATATATCGAAAGGTCCCTTACGGATTTATCTCCGGCGAGTCCGAACCACATGATGGGCGTAGCGTCCGGATCAACCTTTTCAATAACAGGCTCATCGATATCCTTTGGGAGCTTTCCCCTGACGACCGATATCTTTTCCCTTACATCCTGGACGGCGAGGTCTATATTCCTCTCAAGAACAAATTCAACCGAAACAACGGAAACTCCCTCGGCGCTTGTCGAGATTATGCTCTTTACCCCGTTGATCGTATTGACCGCTCCTTCTATCTGGTCGGTCACATCTATATCCATGATCTCGGGGTTCGCTCCCTTGAGAGTAGTCGTGATATTTACGATAGGGAATTCGACTTTAGGGAACAGATCAACCCCTATCCTCGGATAGCTTACGATCCCGAGGATAACAAATCCGAGGATGACCATTGTCGCAAATACAGGTCTTTTTATTGATATATCGGCAAGCCACATAACTATTTACCGTTCACTGTTTACCCAAATGATCCAATTACTAAGGAGTTCATAAGTAAAGACACCTTTAAACACCCTCCCCTTTATCCCCTCCCCTCAAGGGAGGGGCAATTTTCAGGTCCCCTCTCCCTTGAGGGGAGAGGGCAAGGGTGAGGGTGTGTGGCTTTACTTATGAACTCCTTAGTAAATAAATTTTTTGGACATTCGCAGGTTTTGGGTTTATTGTTTACTCACCGTAATCTTCGCACCGTCAAATAAGCCCTGCTGCCCTACCATCACAACCGATTCCCCTTCCTTAACTCCCTCTATGATTTCCGCATATTCCCTGACGTCCGGCTCCGAACTCTTTGCAATTGAGCTGAATTTGTATTTACGTCCGACCTTCACATATCTCTCTTTCGCCGTGTTCCCTTCAACGATAAACACCTTAATACTTTCACCTTCGTAGAGCAGCGACGTAGCCGGGACAATAATAACATCCCTTGCCGAACCCGTATAAACGGTCACATGGGCAAACAAACCCGGCTTCAATGTTCCGTCCCGGTTTGGCGCCTTTGCCTCAACCTGAAGCGTTCTCGTCCTCTCTTCAAGACTCGGATAGATTATGCTCAGCGTGCCTTTGAACTCTTTATCCGGGAAGGCGTCGACTTTAAAAAGCGCCTCCTGTCCTGTTTTTAATCCGGCCAGATCTTTTTCGTTTATCGTAAAATTCAGTTTGAGCGGATTCGTTTGTATGATTGTGAACAATGGCATACCGGTCTTCACAAAATTGCCTTTTTCCACTTTCTTTTCCTTGACAACGCCGGGGAGCGGAGAAGAAATCTTTGTTTTACTATGTTTCTGCCGTGCCAGGGATAGAGAGGCCTTTGCCCGTTCAACCTCGGCTTCTGCAAGGGCAAGTCTTGTGGACACGTCATCAAACTGCTGTTGAGTCACAAGCTGTTCTTTATTGAGGGATTCCTTTCTGCTGTATTCCAGTTTGGTATTAGACAGGGTGGCTTCCGTCTGTTTCAGTGCTGCTTCAGCCCTTTGTACCTCAAGGGAATAATCGATATCATCAATCACCGCAAGCGTTTTGCCTTTTGCAACCTCTGTGCCTTCATCTACCATAACATTCCTTAAAATCCCGTCAACCTCGGAGCTGACAATAACTTCCTCATTGGGATTCAGCGTCCCAATAGTCTCTACAAAGGGTCTGAGAGATTTTTTCTCCGCAGGCTGTGTAAAGACATTGATGGTCTTTTCAGGCGGCGCCTTGGATTCCGACTTAGTGCAACCCATGAGAAACAAAAGGCAGACAGGCAGCAGCAAACTGATTATCAAAATATATAACGGCTTAGTTTTCATCCTATTGTTTCTCCTGTAATGCAGATTACTGCTTAGTGCTTACTGTCGTTAATAGCGTCCCTGTCGCCCTCTTCAGCTTCAGTATTGCCAGCTGATAATTATATTTCGCCTCGGACAATTGTCTCTCGGATGTTACCAGGAGCGTATTCGCATCCATTACATCGATGCTGTTGGCAAGACCGTATTCAAACTGCTTTGAGACCGCATTGTAATTGTCCCCGGCAAATTTCACCTGGTCTTCAAGAGACTTCAGAGTCTCTGCCTGCGTTTTAAGATCAAGATAGGCGTTTTCAACCTCGATGTAGATCGATTTCTTCAGGTCGTCATACCCGAGTTCTGCCTGTCTTTGCCTCGCCTCTGCTTGCCTGACTTCAGCCCTCCTGAGTCCGCCCTCAAAGAAAGGGAAGTTTATGCTTAGCATCCCATATGTACTTTCCTTGTTGACAAAAGACGATGAAGGGTCTTCATCCATCTTTGTATAGACTCCCGACACAGAAAGGCTCGGGAAAAATGAACCCTTTGCGAATTTTACCTGGTCTTCTGCAATCCTCTTCTGCAAGTCCCCTGATTTCAGTTCCGCTCTTTCTGATAGAGTCTTTTGCTTGAGAGACTCAAGGGTTTCATGCCCTTCTCCATCCCCTTTTCCCTGATTCACTTCTTTCTCTTTTATCTCAAACTCTCCGCTGATCCCTGCTACCCTGGCAAGAACAGCTGTAGAGAATTTCAAAAGGTTATCCGACCTGACCAAATCGGCCTGAGCGCCTGAAAGTTCGGCCTCTGCCCTCAGTATGACAGTCTTTGTGACCTCGCCCGCTTTCAGCCTTGCATTTGCAGCATCCCTGTATTTTGTGAGCCTTTCCACATTGGCCTTTGCTATCTCTACAGATTTGTTCCCCTTTAAAACGTCATAGTATGCCGACGCAACACTCAGGAGATATGCCTCTTTAACCGCGGAAAGATTGCTTCGCTTAAGATCAATGTCTTTTTCCGACATAAAGAAGTTAATAATCTCCTGTCCTCCAAGAGACAGAGACTGATCGAGCCTCAGGCCCCATGAAGAGGATGAGGAAGGCTGCAGAGGGAAACTGCCCAAAGGTGTCGCAACCTCCTTTTTTTCAGTATAGCGAGTGTAATTTCCAAAGGCGGAGATCTTCGGCAGAAAGGCGGATACAGCCTTATCCTTCCCCCATTCTGAAATGACGAGATCCTCCCCGGATATCTTGAGTTGTTCAGCGCGTTCAAGAGCGATCCTGTAAAGGTCTTCAAGAGTATATTGTTCAGCAGCGAACAGGTCCTTTAAAGGAAATAGAACCGATATAACAACAAAAAAAACGGCAGCGAGACTGAGATGTTTCATTTTAATGTCCCCCTTGCAAAGATACTTACAAATTCCGGAATTATCTCGTCAGCGACCGAGCCTCTGGATTTCTTGAACATATGCAATTCTCTCGCATTAAAAAACGAAAAGAACATGCCGAGAAAAGCCCGCGCAGCGATTTCCGCGTCAAAGTCCCTAACGACTCCTTTTTCCTGCAATTCATGGAAATAGGAAGCAAGCGTCTTTATCAACTCCTCAATAAAACCGTGGTAAATCTTGTGTATCTTCTCCGGATACCTTTTTGCCTCCGAATGCATTATCTGTATCATCTCTTTTCGTGAATCGAGGGTATCGAGAAACTTTTTTGCAATCACCGTCAAAGCCTTTTCATAGTGCATTGACGCAATTTCCGGGAGAAGACCTTTAAGCACCGGCAAAAAAGAATATGTATTAAGCACTTCTTCAAACAGATTTTCTTTTGAAGGGAAGTGCCTGAAGAGGGTTATCTCTGCAACTCCGGCCTCTCTTGCAATTTCCTTTGTCGTCGCTCCGAGAAAACCTTTCGTTGAGAAAAGTTTCAGGGATGTTTCGAGTATCTTGTCCCTTGTCGGCAACGAAATTTCCTTCTGCCCCATACCACCTCCGGATTTAGAAAAAATGTTTATAGGAAAATATTATGAATGTTAGTGCTTACTAACACTATAAAAGAATAGTTTCTCAATTGTCAACAATGAAATATTTTTTTGTAACCCTTCAGTATGTCTCGGTTTTGCCCATAATTTATCGGAATTTGAAACTGTAACTGTACAAGTTTGCGGTTTTTCGCAGACCAGTAGTTCCGGACACTTGTTCCATAGAACTTATGCTCGCTCCATAGTATTTGTTCCCCGTTGACATCAACTCCCGCCAGTTGGCAGTATTTATTCATACCATAGAAAGGGGTGCAATAATGGCAACAGCGGTCAAAAAAACCATATCACTCCCTCCGGATCTTGCCACCGAGGTTGAGACGCTCGCAAAGGAAGAGGGAAAAACACTCAGCGCGGTCATACAAGATGCCCTTAGGCTCGCCCGGCAAGAGAGAATGAAGAACGAATTCCGGGAGATGCAAGGGTACTGGAGCAAGAAGGCGAGAGATAACGGGATACTGACGGAGAAAGACCTCGAAAGATATCTCAGGAAATGAGGGGCGTCTTTGATACGAATATCTTCATCTCCGCACTGATATTCCACGGCGGCAAGGCCGAAGATGCCATGATGAGAATCGTTTAAAATTTCTTCTTCATCATATCGTCATTCTTAATAAACATCATTGCGGATTATTTGTCTCTGTTTATCTTGTTCCGTTCGTCAAGGAAGACTATTCTTGGCTTAAACCCTTTCAGCGTGACGTCTTCAACATAGCAGTAAGAGAAGATAATGATCTTATCGCCGACCACACCTTTTCGCGCAGTAGGTCCGTTGAGGCATATTTCTCCGCCGAATTTTTTGCCGGGGATTACATAAGTTTCAAACCGCTCTCCGTTGTTCAGGTTGCTGATCATAACCTGTTCATACGGCAGGATGCCGGCTTTTTTCAGTATATTCTCATCAATTGTTATGCTTCCTTCATAGGAAAGGTTCGACTCGGTTACGGTTGCCATGTGTATCTTTGCTCTCAAAAGACATCTCAGCATATTTTTTATCCTTAATTTTATTGTGATAAGAAAGGGCCGTCTCGTTGCTTTCTTACTTAAATTATGCACCCTTGCATACGACAAAAGCAAGCGCACGGCGAGGGATAGGTATGCGACAAATTTATTGGTAATTTTATTTCAACACAGTTAAAGGCCTGACAGGTTTAACATCCCCCTCTTGGGATAAGGGCAAGGGGGAGTTACTTAAAGGTAAATATTAAAGTAACCCCCTCAATCCCCCGTAACCCAAGGGGGAAGCTTTCATGCATTTAAGCTTTTACAGATAAATTCACTGGAAACTTTTCGTAGGCCATAGTTAAGGTATACGGCTAAATTTCTAAACTCGCTATTAATACTTATCCTTCTATTTTTTGTAATACCGCATTGCTTCGGGCATCAGCTTTTAAATGTTCTTTATTCTGCTTTCATCCGCAGGATGTGTGCTCAGGAATTCCGGCGGCGAAGCGCCCTGCTTTGAAGCATGTACAAATAACTTGTACGTTTTCTTAAACTTGGCATAAAATGTAAAGCAAACATAATGCCGGAGGTATAATGACATTCCACGACGATGAAGATACGGAAAGGGCCAACATGTATAAGCTTTTCTCCGCGCTTTTCCTTAGCGAGCCGGCCGAAGACTTTTTAATCCAGTTTGGGGATGTATTCGGACTTACTATAACCAATACCCTCGATGAAATAAGGATGGATTTCCTTCAGCTCTTTTCTGATGCCTCAGGACACCTTCTGCCTTATGAGTCCCTGTATAACTATGAGCTTCCTGATGCTCCAAGATTATGGGGTAAAGCCACTGAAGAGGTGCAAAAATTGTATCATGCAAACGGTCTGATGATAGACGAAGAAATAGATATAATACCTGATCATCTTTCTGCTGAACTCCTTTTTATGGCACATCTGATAGAAAACGGGCCTGCGGAACTTGAGGAGAGTTTCCTCGAAAATCATATCAAGACATGGGTACCTGATTACTGCAGTGAGATACCTCAATTTGCCCAGACGAACTTCTACGTTGATGCTGCAGAACTGCTGAAAGAGTTCATTTGGGCTGACGCCGAGGAACTCGGGATAGGGGGTGGTCAGAAATGATCACGTCCCGGATACTTCTGAAGAGAGGCAGTCTGTGGGGAAAAATTGTCCGGACAACTGAAGATGCGCTCCGGGCCGGTTCTCAATCACCTGTCCCTACCGATTATGAATTCATCGAGGACGCGGGCATACGCTTCTTCGTAAGAGTCCTTACGAGTCTTCGTCATAAGGACGACGACCTGCAGAAACAGCGGGAGTTATCAGCATCCGGAAGGACAACAAATCCCTTTCTTCCTTATGACAAGGCATTGTATGTAGACGATATTTCGGACACCCATGTTGCTCTCCTCAATAAATTCAATGTGGTTGAAAACCATCTCCTCATCATTACCCGACATTTTGAGAGCCAGGATTCCCTTCTTACTCTCAGGGATTTTGAGGCGCTTTGGACTTGTATGGCAGAGTATAACTCGCTCGGGTTTTACAATGGTGGGGAAGAAGCCGGGGCCAGCCAGGCCCACAAACACCTTCAGATGGTGCCGCTCCCCCTTGCGCCGGAAGGACCTGAGACGCCAATTGACCCTTTACTCGACACGGCATATTTTCGAGACCGCTTAGGAACTGTGCCCGGTTTGCCTTTTCTGCACAGTTTCGCAAGACTCGAAGATGATGCCAAAGCCTCACCGTTGCAGATTGCCGAAGAAAGCTTCAGACTCTACGGTTCAATGCTTAAGCAGGTGGGGCTGCAGATCCCTGACACTGAAGGCGCAGAACTGCCGTCAAAACCTTACTGTCTTCTCGTTACCCGCAAATGGATGCTTCTTGTTCCAAGGTCAAAGGAGTTCTTCGACTCCATATCAATCAACTCCCTTGGTTTTGCAGGGGCGCTCCTTGTCCGGGACAGTCAACAGCTCGACCTTCTGAAGAGTTACGGTCCCATGGCAGCCTTAAAGAGTGTAGCTCTCTCTTTGTAGACCATATTATTCATGACATTGACAACAACTGAGGACAGAGTATTCGAGCTCATTCTCGGTCGTTCCTCCCTCCGAGGCTTTTGCCTCTTTATCATTATATTCTGTCTTTGACTATCGGCAAAAAAACCGCTCCAATACTCTGTCCTCAGTTCGATCAGCAGAATTTATGAATTATATAGTGTAGTGTTTCCAACGCTTCTTTATATATGTTTCGGGTGTTTTATGTCGTCATTCCCGCAGTACTCAAGCGGGAATCCAGAGTTTCTTCGTTTCTTAAAAACAATGGATTCCCGACTACCACCTCGGGAATGACGACAAATATATTTTTTCAAGGGCTTCTATGTAAAGCTACTTCTGTAACACGACACTAGGCTCATACCTGTCCCTGGGATAGAGATTACCCGCACTCGACCGCAGCTTTATCGTCTGCTATACTTGAATATATTTATCAAAGGTATTGCTGAGTAGAAAAATGCTGGAACCGCCATATCTCAAACTTCATTTTTTCAGAGAAAAATTGGGCCTCGACCCAAACTCATATTTGACGATCCAGCCCTTCCGGGACGTATTCATACGTGCAAAGGACGACTTCGCCGATTATCTTTACAAATTCTTTGACAAAATTCCGGAGACCCGAATGTTCCTCAAGCACTATGAAATCCCGGGCTTTCTCAGAAAGGCATGGGCGCACTGGTTTCAAAGCCTTTTCCAGGGACCTCCGGATGACGCATTTCTTGGTTATTTATGGAAGATCGGCATAAGACATGTAGAGGTCAACCTTGACCAGAGACACTCGAATCTCGGCTTTTCCATCGCAAGGCAGTTCTGTGAACAGATAATCAGCTCAGATATCCCGGCACATGAAGCTCCGTCAGTCACCCGGGTCATAAACAGACTGCTGGACTTTTGTATTCTTGTTGAGACTCATGCATATGTCGAGGCCCACGCGAGATGCAATATGGAAATAATCAGGGGTGTCGCTGATCGGGTAAGGAATAAGATAACAACTATTGGAGGCACGATAAAACGCCTTAAGCGAAATATAGACCGGAACGATCCTGCATATGGCATTTATGAAACACTGATATCAGAAAGCGCCATTTGCGAACGCATGGTAACCGATACGAGAACATTTATCGAGATGTCGGTGAGAGAACCCGAGATCGTTCAGGTACAGTTGGAAGAACTTATCACAAAGGTCCTTGGCAGCTTGCAGACATTGGAAAGGTTCAAGAGTATTTCTGCGGAGATCGACCTTGATAGAGCAGCGCCCGTCATCCTGGGAGACAAACGGGAGATGGAATCCATGCTTCATCAACTGCTCCTGAATAGTTTTGAAGCAACCGACCCAAAGAATCCTTATCTGAGAATTACGTCAAAGACATATCCCATCTTGCCCAACCGTGTTCAGATAGAGATATTCAATACAGGCATCCCCATAAAGAAAGATGAACTGGAGACCCTGTTTTCACCGTTCTTCTCGACAAAATTCTACGGGACAGGATTCGGTCTTCCCATTGCAGAACTCGCGGTGAAAAAAAATTATGGCAAACTGGAATTGCAGTCATTGCCCGGTAAAGGCACAAAGGTAATTGTTACCTTGCCCTCCATCGAAATTTCGGCTTGATCGGATCGCTCCTCTTTCTCTCTTCAATCTGAAACTCCTGCATGTCCATATGACAGATTGCATACGTCACATGCGCATTTGTGGTAAAATTCAGGAGTGACCACTGTGCGGATAAAATCACTCGCGCGAAACGCAACCATGCTCAATGTCATTCTTTTGATCGGCGCGCTCTTCTTTGCCTTTTATGTCTTTCTGCCGACGCTTGATATCACAGCAAAATATGTTCTTCCCTCAGTAAAGAAGACTCTTGTTGAAAAAGAAAAAACAAGTGGAGAGAGCAGGATGCCATCGACAGCGGAATATTCAAAAATATCTGATGAAAATCTCTTTCACCCGGAAAGGAAGATCCCTGTTGAAAAGAAGGCCGATCAGCAGCAGCAGCCGCTGCAAAAACCTGAATTTGTGCTCTACGGCACACTCATAACAGACAACCTTAAACTTGCCTACGTCGAAGACCTTAAAGCTCCAAGAACAAGTCCGGGTCGGGGTAAAAGGCAGACCGCCTTAAAAAAAGGCGATGCGATGAGCGGATACACGCTGAAAGAGATCGATCCTGATCAGATCGTCATGGCAAGAGGGGAAGATTCTATCATTGTGAAAGTGATCGGGAATGAGCTGAAAAAAGAACGGAGCGTTCAATCTACCCCGCAGACCACTCAGCCTCCAGCTGCTCAGCCTCCAGTTGCTCGGTCTCCTGTACCCATCAGACCCAGAAATATTCCGCAGAGGCGTACGGCTCCGTTGGTGCCCAGGTAAGAAATTCGCGCATATTTGAGCTTGCCCCGCAAGGCCGAGATCTATTCGCACAACTCAGCCCTCGTGCGTCAGCCCTGAGATTACGTTTCTGAGACGCCACAAAAGACCCAGTCCCGGCAAGGCAACAAGGAATGTCACAAAAAAGAAGCTGGTCCAGCCGACAGATTCCACGAGATAACCTGACGTGGGTGAGATGAAGATTCTTCCGAGAGCTGCGAGGGAAGAGAGTAATGCATACTGTGTGGCAGTGAACCGATGGTTGCACATGCCCATCAGGAGTGAGACAAATGCCGCAGTGCCCATACCTCCGCTCAGGTTTTCAAATCCCACGGCAAACATCAGCAGAGCGTAACTTTTACCGAGCCAGGCGAGGACCATAAATGAGAGATTAGAGACTGCCTGCAATATCCCGAAGATAAGCAATGAACGGAAAAGCTTGAGCTTCACCATTAAGGTCCCCCCCACCATTGCGCCGACGATTACTGAAACGAACCCAAACCCCTTGTTGATTGTCCCGACTTCACTCGGGGTAAAACCCATCCCCCTGATAAGAAAGGGCGTAGTCAGGGTGCCTGCATAGGCATCACCCAATTTATAGAGGATGATCAGCAGAAGCAGTAAGACGGAGCCGTTTCTTGAGAAATACTCCTTCATAGGCCCCCAGACAGCTTCTGTAATATTTCGGGGCGGGACTACTTTCTCATCCGGCTCAGGTCCAAAAAGGGCTGATATTATTCCCGTACCCATGACTATGGCCATGAGGAGATATGTATTCTGCCAGCCTATATGATCGGACAAGATAAGTGCCATCGCTCCTGAGACCAGTGTGGCGATCCTGTAACCCATGACAAAGACTGCTGCGCCGACACCTCTTTCATCCTGGCGGAGCAGATCGGTGCGGTACGCATCAATTACAACATCCTGCGATGCGGAAGAAAAAGCCACCATCAGGGCAAGTGCGGCTAACAGAAAAGGGGCTTGCTGCGGCGAACTGAATGCCATAAAAGAAATACCTGCAACAAGGCAGAGTTGAGTGAGGACTATCCAGCCCCTGCGCCTTCCAAGCCATGGGGGCACAAATCTGTCCATCACCGGAGACCACAGGAATTTGAGCGTGTAAGGCAGTCCTACAAGGGCAAATATCCCTATGGTACGCAGGTCCACACCTGCAGTGGTCATCCACGCCTGCAATGTTCCACCGGTAAGGGCCAAAGGAAGTCCGGAAGAAAAGCCCAGCAGAGTGATAACCCCTATACGTCTGCTCTTAAAGACTTGAAGGTAGGACGCAAGATTCGATTTCATTTCAGTTTTTCTCGTCGGCAAATATTATAACAGGATGGGAGGATTGATACTTGCTCCAGAGACAGAAGTGAAAAGATTTTCCAGTCAGGCAGACATTTCTTCGTCGTTGTTGATCTCTCCCGTGGAGAAATATACGAATCTATTCCACCCTGCCTAATAATTAAGGTCCATTCGTAAAAAAGTTGAAATGCTCATCAGACTAATGGATTCCCGCCTCGGCGAGTCACTGAGGCGACCCGCTTTCAGACTCGTCTGATTCGCCGAGGCGAAAAGACCTGCGGGCCAACAGTAGGCGCCTTAAGCGAATGACAAACAAAAACAACCATTCAAGATTGTCATCCTCGGGCTTGAGCCGGGGATCCAGTGTGTTTCCAACTTAAATACGAAAGACCCATAATTAAGCATATGGCTTTCTTTATCAGCTGACAACTGTCTTCTTACGTTATTCCTGGCCACTGGAAATACATGTAATATCAGGATGTTAAAGAGTTATAGTGCAATTGTGTATCATCTGCTTTATTTTTTGCGTGACATTTCTTAAAGCATCTGATAAATTATCTTGTTATAGGGTATAGAAAAGTATTCTTTATTAAAATGAATGTTTTGGGGGGAGGATGCATGCGGAAGAGAATACTAATCGTCGAAGACAATGCGGAGAATCTGGAGCTTTTCTGTACAGTACTGAAGTGCGGCGGTTACGAAACACTGCAGGCAAGAAATGGCATGGAAGGGGTGAAGGTCGCAATGGAGGCGCAACCACACCTTATACTCATGGACATTCAGATGCCCGTGATGAATGGTTATGATGCCATAAAGATTCTAAAATCCGAGGCATCTACCAAAGACATTCCCTCTATTGCGCTGACAGCTGAGTCACTCCGGGATGCTGGAGACAGCTTCATGAAGCACGGCTTTGATGATTACATCCCAAAACCGATAAAACTGAGGGAATTCATACACACTATCGATAAACACCTGCTCTGAGACTTCAGGCAAGCAGCCCCCCTCAGAATAGCAGCTTGTGGCTTACTCTCTTTTGCTCTTGCCATACTGAAAGTCTCATTCTCTTCGGAGCCGCTATTGCAAAGCCGATAAGGGATTTGCAGATTCTCTACACAACGCTTGTAAACAACAAAGGAGGTTTTATGCCAAAGGGATTAGCTTTAACAATCGGGCTCAACTCTGTAGACCCGAAGCATTATGGTGGCTGGTCGGGTGATCTTAACGCCTGCGAAGCGGATGCGCAAGATATGGCGGACATCGCCAAATCAAAACTTTTTAAGGTAAGAATGCTGCTGACAAAGGCTGCCGTGCGTAAAAACATTATCGCGGAAATGAACAAAGCGGCAAAAACGTTAAAGGCCGGAGACATCTTTATGCTCAGCTATTCAGGCCATGGCGGACAGCTGCCTGACATGAATAATGATGAACCTGATTCGCAGGACGAAACCTGGTGTCTGTATGACGGCGAATTGGTGGATGATGAAATATACGCGGAGCTCGGCAAATTTAAACCCGATGTCCGCATTCTGGTTTTTTCCGACAGTTGCCACAGCGGCACGGTTGTTAAAATGGCCTACTATCAGGCAACCGGAAACGTGAAGACTTCCGCCATCGGGTCTTCGAATGCAAAGTACCGTTTCATGCCTCCTGACGTAGCATTAAGGACTTATCGCAATAACAGGAAATTCTACGACACAATACTGTCGGACAAAGCAATAGCAGGGGCGCAGGACAAGGTAAAGGCATCCGTACTGCTCATATCGGGATGTCAGGATAATCAGTTCTCTGCCGACGGAGACTTCAACGGATTGTTTACCGGGCAGTTGTTGAAAGTCTGGAAGAACGGGGCCTTTAAAGGCAACTATAAGAAATTTCACAAGGCAATCGTTCAGCGCATGCCGCCTGATCAAACACCCAAATACTTCCGGGCGGGAAAGACAAACCCGCAGTTTGAATCACAGTCACCGTTTACGGTTTAACACATAATAAGAAAAGGAGGCATGATATGCTGGAAAAGAAGCGCATTTATATCAGCGACGTTCATATGGGCGCCGGGCGGAAACCTGTTAAGAAACATTTCTATTACGATTGGCTCGGCGCTGACGAAGCCAGGGTCTTTGCCGATTTTCTGAAGTTTTTAATTGACGATGCGGAAGTCGGGGAAATCATACTGCTGGGTGATACGATGGACAATTGGGTCTGCCCAATTTACGAGGAGCCACCCACATTCGATGAAATCATCAATGCGCCCGTCAACGCGGAAATCGTAAAGAATCTTAAATCTCTCGCTGCGCAGTGACGAGAAGAAACTCATCTATATGCCGGGCAATCACGACATGCTTATCACAAAAGAGATACTGGAGAAATATTTCCCAGGAATAATTTTCGGGGGCAGCGCAGCATACAAAAGCGTCTACAGGACGAGTCGTCTCCGGGCGGAGCACGGCAGCTCCTATGCGCTGTTCAATGCCCCGGACGCCATAAACAGTCCGGGGAACAGGCTTCCCCTCGGTTATTTTATATCCCGTGTTGCCGCGACAAAACATGCGCAGACAGGTAGCGCAGAACGTCACTACTGGACTTATGCCGACGATCTTCTCGATCTCCTGGGCCCGCAGAAACTGCCTTCGGCTGTCTTTGAAGCGATCATTGAGGAAGCGCACATCAGCGCAGACGATGACATAAAGATGAGCGGGTCCGGCAGCATCAAGGTCGGCGAAGTCAAGGCCAAATACGCGGACCTCTATGAACAGTGGAAAACATATTATGGCAAGGGCTTTGCCTTTAAGGCTGTTATGGCTGAGATAGGTTACCTCGATGATTTCGCCGACATGCTCTGTAAAAAAGGAGACACGAATATCGTCATCTTCGGGCATTCACATCAGAGCGACCTTGACAAGGACACGTGGTTTGTAGAGGACAGGGTCTATGCTAATTGCGGCTCATGGTGCGACGCCAGGGAAGCGTGCACTTTTGTCGAGACACAGAAAGATAATGAAGAAAGAGTCCATCATATAAGATTGAACCGCTGGGAGAACAGCATGGTCGAAAAGATTGACGGGAATTCGGTGGTCTTGTAAGTTATAAGAAGGAGGGTATAATGAAAATCGATATCCACTGTCATGTTGTGGGCAATGGCACAAACATACAAGCCGCTGATACAGATGTCTATCTCTATGCCGAACACTTAGAGAGGAGGATAACAAAACCTGAGTTTGCACAGGCACTGACGCATCATATGAAGACACTGCCTCCCTGTGCCCACTCAAGGAAGAATCTCTCAAACTCGTCGTGCAACAGACCCACCCATTCAATCCGGTTCAATCCGTCACGCAGGAAGCCCATAAACCTCTCGTCAAAATAATCCCTCTGGAAGTGAAAAACTCCGTTTCTGTAACGCCTAAGGAGGTTCACATTCGGTGACTTGAGCAACGCATCTATTCTTCTGTCCTTCAGTTTTAACTCCGTCCACCCTTCCATAACAACGTAAAGACCGCCGAACCAATAAGAGATGTACAAGTTGTATTCCGCCTCAAACCTGGACTTGGGGATTACGTCCTCGACATTCTGACTCAGAAGGTTTTCATAGGAATGCTTCATGCTGTTGGCCCACATGAAATATTTATACAGGTTAAATATTTCTATATCGCTTGTCTTTGTCTCGTTGATCATCTCAGTAATTGCAGTACGTTGGATATGTTGTTCACTCACCGGAGGAATTGAACGGTTCTCTATGCATGCCGCTATATATCGACTTCCATCCCTTCCCTTGCAAAGAAAGAATTCGGAAAACGCAGCCGGCATTCTTTTTCCATGCCAAGTAGAAATGCATCGTTATGCTCCGGGTCGTGGTGGAAAAGGCAAAGCCTCTTGACGCCGGCTATTTCAGCCACCTGAACCGCGTGCTCCCAGGTACTGTGGCCCCACCCTTTCTTGTGCTTCCACTCCTCCGGACTGTATTGTGCATCGTGTATGAGCAGGTCGGCCTTCCTGGCCAATGCAACAACCTTGGGGTCGATCTCATTACTTTCATACTCAATGTCAGTGCAATAGACAAGAACTTTTCCCGCCTCGGTTATGCGGTAGCCATATGCAACTCCCGGATGGTTATGCCTCGCGGAGACAATCCGGACCCCGTCCTGCATCGTATGACAGGTCAGATCAGGCTGCCAGAACGAAAGAGTGGCACCCATCTTGTCAAGTGGCACCGGGAAAAAATCACGCTGCATCTGGGTCTTGAAAACACTCTCAAGATTGATCGCCCTGCTTCCTTTTCCGCCGATGGCGATGGTAAAGCGCCGTCTCGGATCATATGCCGGCCGAAAAAACGGGAACCCCTGGATGTGGTCCCAATGAGTATGTGACAGTGCGATCATGATATTATCGTACTGTTCAATACCTCTCTCCTCGAAATCGTTCCCGAGTTTCCTTATGCCGGTTCCGGCGTCGAGTATGGCAATTTTTCCCGTGGAAAACGTGATCAAAACGCAGGCGGTGTTGCCGCCGAATTCAGAGAATTCCTTGTCGGAAACCGAGATGGAACCTCGGGTGCCGTAAAAAGCGACCTTCATTTCCCCCTCACTATGAGCAGTTCATATCTTCGAAACTTGATGATGGAGAAGACCGTGTCAACAGTCGAACTTCCACATCTCTTGCAGGAAAGACCATCATTACAGGAGACTATCAGGAGCCTTGTTTAGAAGATTCCTGTTTTCTGCTTTTTCTTTTTACGACCTTCTTCTTTGAAGCGCCTTTCTTCTTGCCGTCCAGGGCCGTTATCTGCTGCCTCAAATTTCTTGATTCTCGATGTGATCGCCTTGACCTTTTTATCGAGAAGCGGGTTTTTCACTTTTGCCCCAAGGTCATAAACTCTTGCGCCAAGCTCACTGAATTCCCTCTGGATTTTTGTCTTGATTTGAAAAATCCTGAGTCCCTTCTTGCCCTCTGCCGTTAGTTCTGCCGCCTTCTTCTGCGCGGCCTTAAAGCCTTTTATTACCGGTTCAATCTCACCCTTCAGGTCCTTCGCCATAGTTATGCCTTTTTGAACTATGTCTATCCCGTTCTTTATGACTTTCTGAATATCTTCGACCTTTACCTTTAACGCCATTGCATTCCCTCCTTGAGATATATTTACAAAGTCTATCATATTCAATTAATTTCTTGCATACTCAGTGCCCTTGGAGACGAGCTCTTCCCCATTGCAGGTTTTGTCTCGGCTGATTGCATTACTTGGCCGCTTTTATCAGCTTGCCGCCCCTCGGAATGATGGCAATGCCCGAGGAATCTATATGACAGCGGAAACGGTCCTTATCAGGGTCAAACCCGATCTCAGCTCCTTCGTCAATAACATTCAGCTTATCGACGATGACCCTTTTCAGTTTGCAGCCTTTTTTGAGCACAGCATGGTCCATAATCAGACAATCTTCGACACTGACATCGTCTTCGATCGTAACATCACTTCTGAATGACCGAATTCTTTATCTTTGCCTTGCGAATACAGCATCCTTCAGCGATCATGCTGTTCCGGATATCGCCGCGCAGGATCTTTGTGGCAGGCCCCTCATATCCCGATGGATGGATCGGCCAGTGGCTGTTGTCCAGTTCAAAGAGAGGTCTTTCGCCGAGCATGTCGGAATGGGCGTTAAAAAAAGCTGATATGGTCCCCACATCTCGCCAGTACCCATTTTCTTCATATGGCATGGTACCGGGGATGAGATTCGTTGCAAAGTCATAGGCAAAAACCTTCCCTGTCTCCACGAGGTCCGGTATCACGTGGGCGCCGAAATCATGCTGTTTCTTCCTCTGTGCCTTTGCAAGCGCCTCAAGCAGTATGTCCTTATTAAAAATGTAGTTGCCCATCGAGACATATACACGCTTTGGGTCATCGGGCATGGGCATCGGCTTCTTCGGCTTCTCCTGAAACCCCACGATGCGCTTCTCACTGTCGGTCACAATCACTCCAAAGGACGACGCCTGTTCGAGAGGCACGGGACGCGCGGCAACAGTAACAGCCGCGTCATTCTTAATATGAAAATCCATCATCTGTCTTATGTCCATTCTGTATATATGGTCGGCGCCGAATATGATTACAAGTCTCGGGTCATGCTGCTGTATCAGGCCTGCATTCTGGAAAACCGCATCCGCGGTACCCTGAAACCATTCAGGCCCCATGCGCATCTGGGGCGGAACAACAGTAACAAAATGGTCTTTGACTACGGAGGTCAGTCCCCAGTGCATTCTCACATGTTCAATCAGTGATTGCGACCTGTACTGCACGAGGAGATAGATTGAATAGATATGGGAATTCACAAGATTGCTGAGGACGAAATCAACAATCCTGTACCGCCCGCCAAAAGGCACCGACGGTTTTGAACGGAACGCTGTCAACGGAAACAGTCTTTCTCCCTTGCCTCCTGCAAGGACAAACGCAAGGACCTTTGGATGTGCCATGCTTCCTCCCAAGAATATATTAATCGGTTCTGCTCTTACAAATCCATTTATATAGACGCTCTCGAAGAAATCCATTCGTCGTCATTCGCCTAAGGCGCCTACTGTTGGCCCGAGGTAGTAATCGGGAATCCATTGTCTCTAAAAATAAAGAGAACTGGATTCCCGCATTCGCGGGAATGACGGCTAAACACGAAACATCTGTGAAAAAACGTTGGCCGCATTATACTATCTCAAAAATGATCTTTTCGTCATCTCCGCAAGGTCTTTAAATCTCTTATCTTTTATGATCTCCTCAAGAAACAGCGGTGTCTTCTGCTTCCAGTTGGGATGCTCGTCTACGGTGCCCGGCAGGTTCTGCTGATTATCTGTGCCGATGATGTCATCAAGGCTTACAAGCAGCATCTTGCACGGAGTGAGCACGAGATAACGGTATACGGCAAGACACAATTCAGGGGTCATCCCCGGGAGCAGTTTCGGGTCAAACGGACAGGCAGCCGGAAGTATTCCTCTGCCGTGCAAGGCAGAGATAATGAGCCTTTTGTCCCGCTCCCTGTCGCAGACCTGCTGCTGCCATTGATTTTCACCGGAGAATATATTCAGTTGTTTCTTCACTTCTATGTCTCTGCCCGCCCAGTACCCATAAAGTGTCGGGAGGTCATGAGTGGTTACGGCACAAAGTGCAAGTTCAGGATACTTTTCAGGCGCCAGAAAAGAAGGGTCTGGATAGTTTCGCTCGAAATAAAAGAGCCTGTATGACAGCATCCGGAATTTCTGTAAGGTCTCCCTTGCATTTTCAGGTATGGTCCCGAGATCTTCCGCGATAATGACTGTCTTGTGCAGGACGCTTTCGAGCGCAATTATTCTGATAAGGTCCTCTGCGAAGCAGGATACGTAAGCTCCGTCCTTCGCGTGCATTTCCCCGGGTATCCAGAAAAGCCTGAAAAGACCAAGGGCATGGTCTATCCTCAAGGCCCCGCCATACTTCATATTCTTTCTCATCGTCTCGGATAAAAAGATCATACCCTGTCTCTTTCAGTTTCTCCGGCATAAAAGGCGGGAATCCCCACTTCTGACCGTTGATATTGAAATCGTCCGGAGGAGCGCCGAGACATGCATCAGCGGCTACAATCTCCTGATAATTCCATGCATCGCTGCCGCCGCCGACAGAGCCGATAGCAAGGTCGTGATACAGACCGGTCCTCATCCCCGAACCCTCTGCTTCTGCGGCTATTTCCCGAAGTTGACAGTCTGTAAGCCATTGCAGATATTGATGAAAAAGTATCTCCTTTGCATGCGCTTTCTTGAAAGCCCGCACTGCCCTGCCCGTCTTGCTGCGATATTCTTCAGGCCATTCCTGCCAGGTGTATACCCTTTCCGTCTTCTTCATATGTTCCCACAAGGACATGAACAGCGCAAAAGAATCTAGACGCGGCGCCCTCTTCAGCAATGTATTTTCTGAAGTCTTTACCCCTGCCCGTATTTCGCACATAATGTCTCTTATGGAATATATCAAAAGCCTGCCTGAGCAGATCCAGTTTCAGCGACGCAACCTTGTCATAATCTATGAATTCAGAATGCTTCGCGTTACTCAGTTCTTTCCGGAACTTCCGAGACTCCGCATACTTTTTTATTTCTTCCGATTTTGCTATTTCAGGGACTTTCTCAAGGTCCAGGTAAACAAAATTCCTATACAGTCTGCTCAAAGGCGAGTAAGGACTGATGCCGTAGGGTCTCGCATTCGGTATGGCATGAAGCGGGTTTATACCGATACAGTCGCATTTCAGCCCGGCGCCCCAGCGGACGATATCCTGAAGGTCGGTAAAGTCTCCGATACCCCAGTTTCTTTTTGACCGGATCGAGTACAGGTTAACAGCCAGCCCCCAGGCCCTGCCGTTTTGCAGGTGTTCGGGCATATAGCATTCATCGGGAGTGACGATAATCCTGGACTTCTTTCTCAGTCACCTGCTGTGTTCAGGGGATATCATGTCCGGATGTTTGCATTCAACCGTAAGCGAATAGTAACCGATGCGTCTGTATCTCCTTATCAATCAAGAATACCTTGATATATCTCTCGCCATCGATCCACCTGACCTCTGAAATGACTATATTCTCCACCTTTTTCCGGCAAACGGGACCGTCGGATTGATTTGGCGCTGCTGTCTTCGCCTCTGATGGCCCATGAAATAATGAGGTCAGCCTCCCTGCCTTCCTGTATCCGGATATAGAGAGGTATTCTCAACGGCTGTTCATTAACAGACACAACATGCACAGGCTCGATCAGACTCTTCCACGGCCTTGACTGCCGTTCGTGAATTTCTCTCAGGACCTCCTCTTCGGAATCGACATCGATTCTCATCGCCCTGAGCACGGCCTTTTTGGTTTCGATAGACGCAATATGTTTATTGCCGAAGATGTCCCAGTATTCAGGGACTATCCCGCAGAGGCCGGAGAGTTCATCGATTAGTCACTTGGTTTTGCATAACAACAATTATATAACACTTCGCATGCTGAGGTAACCGATTATTTTTGTGCTTTTTTTCAGGTTAAAGAGGTAAAATTTGAGAATGAAAAAAGCATGGGTCATTTTTTTCTCTGCAGTCATTTTCCTGTTCTCTATTGTTTCATCTTCTCTCGCCGAACCCCCAAAAAGGATCATCTCCCTTGCCCCGAATCTGACGGAAATCCTGTTTGAGATGGGGCTTGGCGACAGGATTGTCGGCGTGACTCAATTCTGCGATTATCCGCCTGAAGCCGGGAAAAAGCCAAAGGTCGGAGGCATGTCAAACCCATCCCCTGAGGCAGTTGTCTCACTGAAACCTGATCTTGTCGTCATGACGACTGACGGCAACCCCAGGGAATTCGAGGAAAGACTGCACTCTCTGAATATAAAGACGTATTTGTTCAAGGCGCAGAGACTCCAGGAACTCCCGCGTGAAATCAGGAATCTGGGCACAGCACTGGGAGCAAAGAAAAATGCCGATATTCTGGCGGACAGGATTGAGAACACTCTAAGAAAACTGCAGGACAAAAAAAATGCGCGGCCCCAAAAAGTCCTTTTTATCATATGGCCTGAACCGCTGATCGTTGCGGGACCGGGCACTGCTATTGATGATTCGATCAAACTCCTCGGTCATATTAATATTGCGGCTAAGACCGGGATATCTTATCCGAAATATTCCCTTGAAGAGATAATCCGGCAGTCCCCTGATGTTATTCTTATCGGTATGGGGCATGCGGAGGTAAAAGAGATTTCGCAGGGTCTGCTGAAAAAAATAGGGACAGTGCCCGCTGTAAGGAACCACAGGGTATTCTTTCTCAGCGACAGTCTTTACAGACTCAGTCCGAGAATCACACTGGGGATTCAGGAGATGGCTGAATGTCTAAAGTAAGAATCCTCATCCTCGTGCTGTCATGTCTCGGCATTTTTTTTGCCTCTCTCTTTTTGTCCCCCGATGTGCATGAATCCATTCACTCTGAGCAGTCTTGACAAAGAGATTCTCATTTCTATCAGGCTCCCGCGTGTGCTCGTTGCGGCGCTTATGGGAATCGCTCTCGGAGCCTCAGGCGCGGTTCTGCAGGGTGTTCTTAAAAATCCACTCGCTGATCCATATATCCTCGGCATATCAAGCGGCGCTTCCCTTACCGCTGCCCTGGGCCTCGTCTCCGGCATATACCTTTTCGGGCAGTTCAGCATCCCTTTCACGGCCTTTGCCGGGGCTGCTGCGGCAAGCCTGATGGTCGGGGCCTTCGGATGGAAGAGCGGCCGGCTGCTTCCTGAAAGGCTTCTGCTTGCAGGGGTGGGGATGAGTTTTCTCTTTTATGCGGTCCTGATGCTCCTTATCAGCGTATCGACGCACGAAGGCATGAGAAGAGCGGTCCTCTGGATATTCGGGGACCTCTCGATGGCAGACTGGTCGCTGATTCCCTGTGGGGTCTTATTTATTGTTGCCGGGCTGGGGATTTCCCTTTCAAGGGCAAAGGCGTTGAATGCGCTGATGCTCGGAGATGAACTCGCGCACAGCCTGGGGTTCTCAGTGCACAGTGAACGACTTCTCCTCTTTACTTCTATCGCGCTTATGACCTCGGCGTCGGTCTCCCTCGGAGGCACGATCGGCTTCATCGGACTGCTTATGCCTCATATTGTGAGGTTCATGCTCGGTTCGGACAACAGAATACTGATCCCGGTCTCCGCCGTGTGCGGCGGCGCCTTTCTCTGTCTTGCAGACATGATAGGGAAATCCGTCATGTCCCCCGTTGAAATCCCCTCAGGGATCGTAACAGCCCTTATCGGCTCGCCATATTTTTTGTACCTCTTGAGGAAGAAAGATGTCCTTGGCCAGTAAGCACACAATTCTCGAACTCGGCAATATCGGTTTCAATTACGACCAGTCACAAGACCCTTATCCGGGAGCTGTCCTTTTCCGTCAGTGAAGGAGAGTTTATAGGACTCCTGGGTCCTAACGGGTCCGGTAAATCAACCGATACTCAAGCTTGCGGGAGGAATACTAAGACCCTCTGAAGGACATATCCGTTTGTGGGGCAAAGATCTGCAAGGCGTCGCAAACAAGGATCGTGCGAAGTTGCTGTGCTATCTTCCGCAGCTTCTCGACATCGGAGTCCCTTTCAGAGTGAAGGAACTTGTTTCAATGGGACTCTATCCTTATGACATATTGCCGGAGATGTCAGTGGACGAAGCCCTGGAGATGGTCGGCCTCAGGGAAAAAGCAGAATCCTATGTCACATATCTGAGCGGCGGGGAAAGACGGAGGGCCTTCATAGCCATGACACTCCTCCAGGGGGCAGGACTCCTTCTTCTTGACGAACCTCTCGCCAACCTCGATATAAAATATCAACTTGAGATATTCCGTCTGCTCAGAGACCTGAAAAAAGAAAAGAACATCTCCATCATTATGGCACTCCATGATATCAACATCGCCCTGCAATTCGAAAAAGTGATGCTGATGAAAGACGGAACGATCCTCGGGTTCGGCAGACCTGAAGAGGTTTTGACGGCAGGTCTGTTGAAAGAGGCATTCGATGTGAATATCGAGATCAGGAAACAGGAATCCGGTGAGGCATATATAAGCTACGGCCACGATATCTGATGCCCCTCAAAATCTCCGAAGAAAACATGTATTATAGAAATATGTACCTGACTAAGGTGCAACTGCAAAAAGGACGATAAATCGGTATGAGTGATCAGAATATTTCCATTGCGGAACAATGGAGAAGCCAAAAGAGATCGCAGGTTTCTTAAACGATTTTTATTATACATATTAGAAGCAGTCTGTATTTCACTGCTGGTCTGTCTTCTTTAGCATATCTTTATCCGAAGCAGGTGAATCAGCCGGTGACCTTTCAAGAGACCTCAGGCAAATGACCCTGGAGCAATTAATGGAAATAGAGGTCTCAAAGGTCTATGCCGCCTCAAAGTATGAGCAGAAGATAACCGAAGCCCCGTCATCTGTAACTATCATCACATCCGACGAAATAAGGAAATACGGTTATCGCACCCTTGCAGACATTCTGAGAAGCGTCAGGGGATTTTATGTTACAAATGACAGAAATTATTCATATGTCGGAGTCCGGGGTTTTGGCCGTCCCGGTGATTACAACTCCAGAGTCCTGGTTCTCATAGATGGCCATCGCGTAAATGATAATATCTATTACAGTGCGTCGATAGGTCAGGATTTTGTCCTTGATGTGGATCTTATTGAAAAGGTGGAGATCGTGCGTGGTCCCGGGTCTTCCCTCTATGGGACCAACGCTTTCTTTGCAGTCATTAACATTCTTACGAAACAAGGTTCTGAGTTAGGCGGTCCTGAAGTCTCCGGTGAGGCAGGCAGCTTCAATACATATAAGGGCCGTATCAGCTATGGCAATGAAGTCGGCAGTAATGCAGACTTACTCCTTTCCGGCTCAATTCTGGACAGCAAGGGGCAGAATCTTTTTTTTAAGGAATATGACTCTCCGGACACCCATAACGGTTCCGCCCGAAATTGTGATTATGAGAGAAATTACAGTCTATTTTCAAAGTTGTCCTATCAGGGATTTGTCCTTGAAGGCGCTTATGTATCGAGAACTAAGGGCATTCCCACGGGCGTTTTGAGACAAGGTTTAACGACCCACGGAATCGAACCACTGATCAGAGTGGATACATAGACCTGAGTTATGACCACACTCTTGGCCGGCTAGTCAGCGATTCAGGCAAGGATATATTATGACAACTATTATTACAGGGGCAATTACACATACGAAGAGGATCCGAAGACCGTTAGTAGAGATATCGGGGATGGCGACTGGTTCGGAGGAGAGCTGAAACTTTTCAGCACTCTGTTTGAGGGTCATAAACTCATCTTTGGAACGGAATACCAGTACAACTTACGGCAGGACCAGAAAAACTACGATGAAAATCCATTTTCTTTGTATCTGAATGACAAAAGAGATTCAACCATATGGGCGCTGTATGTCCAGGACGAGTTCAAAATCCTGAGAAATCTGATCCTTCATGCAGGGGTGCGTTACGACCACTATGAGACGTTTGGTTCCACGATAAATCCGCGTCTTGCTCTGATTTACAACCCATGGTCCGAAACAACAATCAAACTTGTTTACGGCGAGGCATTCCGTACACCAAACGTATATGAACTGTATTATCAGGATGGAAGCGTTTTCAAATCAAACCCGGACCTGAACCCCGAGAAGATAAAGACATCGGAGATAATTCTTGAGCAGTCTATAGGAAAGGGCTTGTTTATATCGGTTTCCGGTTTTTATTATAAAATAAAAGACCTTATCAGCCAGCATGCCGACCCTGCCGACGGTCTCCTGATCTTTGAGAACATTGAAAACATCCACGCCAAAGGCATCGAACTTGAAATAAACAAGAAATGGGAGAATGGACTTGAGGGCCGCGTCAGCTACAGCTTTCAGGATACGCAAAATGAACAAACAGGTGAAAGGCTGACCAACTCTCCGAAGATCCTGGCCAAATTGAATATAACAGTCCCTTTCATCAAGGAAAAGCTCTTTCTCGGCGCAGAGGAGCAGTACATGAGCAAAAGAAAGACAAATGCAGTCAGGGAAGCGGACGCTTTCTTTGTCACCAATATGACCATCTACAGTCAGAAGCTGATGAAGGGGATGGGACATTTCAGGGAGTGTTTATAACCTCTTTGGCGCATCCTATGGAGACCCTGTAGGTGCTGAGTTCAGACAGGATGTCATTGAACAGGATGGCCGGAGTTTTCGGATCAAGCTTACATATAAATTCTAACGATCAGAGCGCTTATGGGAACAAACAGCGACATAACAAATCGTACGGATGCAAAGGCGGTCGTCATCTCTCTTCTGGATCGCCATCATTTTCACGGGAGTGATGATAATGATGGCTATGGCTATAATGCCTTCATGCGCTTATGCCCAGGAGTCAAAGCCGGGAATACGAGGTCAAGGCAGCCTTCCTGTATAACTTTCTGAAATTTGTCGAATGGCCTGACGACAACGACGCCCGCACCGTACGCGTTATCAATATATGTATTTTTGGTGATGATCCCTTTGGCAACGCTTTTGACTTTATTCAGAATGAGACAATCGGTAACAGAAAACTCGCAGTAAAACATGTCGGGACATACCGGCACATAGATGATTGTCAGGTGCTTTTTATCAGCAGCTCGGAGAAAGAAGACATTAAACATTTACTTAGAACCGTGAAAGGTTCGAATATATTGACTGTCGGTGATACCGAAGGCTTTGCTCAAAAGGGCGTGATGATAAATTTCTATATTGAACAAAACAAGGTGCGATTTGAGATCAATCTTCACTCATTGAGAAGTTCGGGGTTGAACGTCAGCTCCAAAGTAATGCATCTTGCAAGAATAATTCAGGGATAAATAATAGAGGTTTTATGAACTTATTTCAGCATATTTCTCTAAAGCGGAAACTGACACTCGTCATCATGCTGATAGCAGGGATTGCCTTGTTTTTTTCGAGTGCGTTGCTTATTCCCTATGAAATGAATACGTTCCAAAGTTCCTTAATAAATAACCTTCAAGTCCAGGCAGAAATCGTAGGGAGTAACAGTACAGCCGCCATAACCTTCAAAGACAGGAAGACCGCCGAAGAAATCCTCTCGGCCCTGCAGTCCTCTCCAAACATTGTAGCTGCCGTCATGTATTCCGCAGACGGCTCCATCTGCCAGGTACCAGCGACCTGATGTGAAAGGAGATTTCTCAGCTCCGGGAC
>CAVRZG010000033.1:0-72257 GCA_963725545.1 uncultured Nitrospiraceae bacterium
GACCGTCCTTGCGACAACAAGCGGGTCGATGAAGATCGATTCCATGTCCTGCTCCAGATCGCGCTTGTTGGAAAGATAAGTGATCCTGTCCTGCATCCTGGCCCTCAGATACTCAAGGTATTTGGTGTCGTGCGAGGGCTTATATTTGCGGTCGTAGTCGGAACAGAAGAGTTCATTTCCATTTTTCGGGACCGAAAGCCCGTAAAAACGCTTCCAGTCGCGCCATTCGATATTGCCGCGCACGAGTTCGGTGACGATCTTCAGGGAAAGTTCTTTCGGGATGTCCGTAAGGTCGCCCGGCGTTCCAAAGGCGTGAGTATTCATGACATAACATTCGCACCCGGCCTTGAATAGCTTTACGAACTGCTGACAATCCACTGTAAGCGGATGCACGCGGAACGGATTTGCAAAAGGTTCGATCACCGCTTTTCAAGCTCCTTGGGATCGACGTTCTCCACTCCCTTGGCCCGCATAGTGGATAAAGACGCTCCCATCGTGACTGACAACACCGCAGAGTTCACTCTGCATATTGGCGGAAGCGAAGGGTCTTTCTGCAGCCATATCACTTTTTTGGGGGCCTCGCAGTAATCGGCATAGTTTTTGAACATGTCGCGGCTCTTTATGCACCGGCCATTGGCGTTGCGAATGTCTTCGCCCAGGAGCTTCCTCTCTCCGTCGGATGTGCCTACTACAGCAACGTTCTGGGCCGAGAGATAGAATTTTATGTCCGGGTCGTCGAACTTCATTGCGTCGGTCTTGTCGAAGAGGGCCGGCTCCAGTGCAACTGATATATTATTTTTAAAATCTATAAGGAATGCATCGTCGTGTATGACAGTGACTTTTTCATTGGGCTTCAGCGTACCCGCATGGTCGTGGCTGTTGGTGATAGAGGATTTGCCGCTCCCTGAAAGTCCGAATACGGCCACCGGGGGATTGTCACCTATCGTCTTGATGCCGCCATGGCACGCCACCATGTTGTGGCGCACGCCGATCGTCCATCCAAGCGTGAGTGTCCCTTTCTTCCTTTCGCCGAAGTAGCGCATCCCCAATATGGCAATGCAGTTTTCGGTCTCATCGATTATCACAAGCCCGGAGGGATATTCCGGGTTTGACCATTCAGGGTCTGCCAGGACGAGGATATCCGATTCATTCAGGTCTGCAGATTCATTGTAAATCCGGTCCCACGGCTTCATGAATGGGGTGAAGTTGAGCCCCCAGTCGAGCATGTTCTTGGCGTCGGTTACCGGGCTTAGAAGATGGGCCTTTACCATGAAATGTTTGTGCAGACCCACGATTCCCTCAAGCCAGAGCCCCGGCCTGCGATTGAATTGAAAGACAGCCTCCAGGAGCACAGTCCTCAGCTTGTCACGGTCCGCCTTGCCCAATTGACGGACAAGCTTCCTTGCGCGGGCGGTCCTGCCTACCACGCCGCCGTCGTTCGAGACGAGTACCTTGGCGTCTTTCGGAAGCCCAAACAACTCCGGCTTATACATCGGTTCCGTTGTGCTCATAACCTCAGGTTGCTGTAATGAGAGATTATAGAGATCCGCCATTGTCGTCCGCCGGACGGAATTTGCGTAGAATGCGCTGCCGATAACGGCCCTCCAGGACGAGGCTGCCTGCTTGTTAACTGATGCCATTTCTTTCTCCTCCACCCATCCCGAATTTCCGTGCCCCGGCAGGGCACGCTACTGTTGTCGGGAAGTCTTTCTAAGTGATATTGTTTCCTTATTATGTCTCAACCTTGTCAAAAGCAAACACAGTTGTTCAACAGCCCGTGAGTTATTATACGTTGCTTATCTTCATCCGCGTAATCGCGTCAGCAACCTTTGCTACCCTCGCCATTTCCTTTACGTCATGGACACGGACCATATTTGCGCCGTTCATTATCGATATTGCCACTGCCGCAGCAGTCCCTTCGAGTCTTTCCTCAGTGGCTACATTCCCAAGGATCTTCCCTATGAAAGCCTTCCTTGAAGGTCCGATAAGGACAGGTTTCCCTAATGATATGAATTTGCTGAGATTATTGATTATTTCCAGATTATGCTCGAATGTCTTTGCAAAACCAATACCCGGATCTATTATTATAACATCCTCCGGAATTCCCGCATCCACGGCTATTTTTATACTCTCCCCCAGGTACTTCAGCACCTCGGGTATCAATGCGCTGTAGGTTGGGTTCCGCTGCATATTCTTTGGAGTGCCTTTTATGTGCATCAGGACCACCGGAACTTCGTATTCCGCAACCGTCCCGGCCATTTCAGGATCAAAGCGTAACCCGCTGATATCATTAACCATGGATGCTCCTGCCTCAAGCGCTTTTCTGGCTATGTCCGACTTATAGGTATCAATGGAAATAGGGATGCTGATTTCCTTCGAGAGCATCTCTATTACGGGAATCGTGCGCCTCAGCTCTTCTTCTGCCGACACCGGGTCAGATCCCGGCCGGGTGGACTCTCCTCCGATGTCGATGATATCAGCCCCGTCATCAACCATCTGTATGGCCTTTTTTATTGCGAATGAATGGTCAAAATAGCGACCTCCGTCTGAAAACGAATCCGGCGTCACATTAAGGATTCCCATAATGTAGGTTTTTCGAGAAAAGTCAAAGGTGTGCCCGGCCCAGACAAGTTTCATATCCGTGTATATTATCTCATTGCTGTCCAAAATATTATTGGACAGGGCATATGACTCAATTTTTGAATCAAAAAACTACCTATCCTTTTGTTCAAAACTTTATCCGACGTCAATGTTAATGCAAAATTCAGAACTGAGACCTCCGCTTCGTCTTCGGTCTCCTCAAGGTTGCCCGTGATTTTGATTCAGAAATCGAGCCATATACCTGTTCTTCTCTGCTTTGAAATATCCTATTAGAGACAGGTGAGGCAAATAATCTATTACTTCTTCGGTTTTTTCTTTTTGAATGCGAGGAAGGCCAGTGCTGCCGCGCCTATCCCGATGACCCCCCTTGCAACTGCACCGGAAATCATTGCACCCTTTTTCAAGATATCCGAGATCCTCGAGTGATTGCTCATGTCTAATATTACTTCCCGGCGGCCTGATTCTTCAACAAAATTAAGGTACAATAAAATCATTATGATAGTCCTCGAAAATGCCGGCAAAGCCTTCAACGACAAATGGGCTGTCAGGGGGCTCGATATCCGGGTTCAAAAGCGGGAAATCTTCGGTCTTCTGGGACCGAATGCTGCAGGAAAGACAACCACCATCAAGATGATGACGGGTCTGCTCGAACCAACAGAGGGGAGAATTCTGATCAACGGGTTCGATATAGTAAAAGAGCCGATAAAGGCAAAATCAGCGTTTGGTTATGTGCCTGACAAGGCCTTCCTTTATGAAAAACTAAGGGGCCGTGAATTTCTTAAATTCATCGCCTCCATTCACGGGATCTCAAAAGATGCTGCCATGAAGAAAATTGAGAGGCTTTCAGGCTTTTTCGGCATAAAGGAGATTGAAGACGAATTGATCGAAAGCTATTCTCAGGGCATGAGACAGCGCCTTCTCTTCCTGTCAGCGCTTCTGCACGAGCCGTCCGTGCTGATTATAGACGAGCCTTTTGTGGGGCTCGATCCATTCGGGGTGCGGATGCTGAAAGATGTGATCCTTAATCTCAGGGCGGAAGGCGCAACCATATTTCTTGCAACTCACAGCCTGCACATCGCTGAGGAACTCTGCGACAGGGTGGGACTCATCAGCAGAGGTTTGCTTGTCAGTCTCAAGACGAAAGAGGAGTTCATTCAGGAAGGCGGACTCGAGGCTTTTTTTATCAGGATAAACTCTTGAATACTACCCTGTTGCTGCTTGAGCCGAAGATAAAGTCCATCAGGAATTCTTTGACTCTGAAGGCTTTGTTGAAAAGGCTGCCTTTTCTTCTCATCGGGTTCCTGCTGTGGATAGGGTTTTATGAAGGTACGTATAGGGTGTTGGAGTTCATCAGGGGCATGCCTTTTTTCGGGGAAATCCTGTCGAGAAAATTGCTTTCGATAACCTTCTTCAGCCTCACGGTCTTTCTGATAATGAGCAACGTCATAACCGCACTGTCTGCTTTCTATATCTCAAAAGACATACCGCTCCTCATGTCCAAACCCGTTGAGACAAAATACATCATCAGACTGAAAACGATAGAGACAATAACAAGCTCCTCATGGATGGTATTTTCATTTATGCCCCCCTTTTTCATCGCGTATGGATTGAATTATCATGCCCCGTTGGTTTTCTATCTTGTGCTGACTTTCACATTCATCCCCTTTGTCTTTATCTCGGGAGGTCTTGGAATTATAGCGGCCCATCTGCTTACGAGGATCTTCTCAGCAAAAAAGCTGCGCCTGGCACTATTTTCTGCTGGGATATTGTTCTTCACTGCACTATATCTGCTATTAAGAAGTCAGTGGTCTGCCGGCACTGAGGATACTGAACAATTCTTCCTTTCCTTTCTGAAGATCAAGACCGACTCGCCTTTTCTGCCGGGCTTCTGGATGACCGAATCTCTATGGCCCATGATTCGCGGTCAATCTCCAAAGGTCTTTTCCCCTCTGGTGTCCATCGGGTCCGGGATGATATTGCTTGTGTTGTCCGGAATTGCAGGAAGGGTGCTTTACACAAAGAATCTCGAAAGGATTCAGCCGTCTTCGCTAACCGGCATGTCGATAAAAGCAGGCTCCTATCCGCGCAGAAGCCTTGCTTTCTTGTGGAAGGATATCAGGATTTTTTTCAGGGACCCAGGCCAGTGGTCACAGCTTTTCATCATCGGCGCACTTATTCTCATTTACACCTATAATTTCAGCACCCTGCCTGTCAGGACCCTTTCGGATGCGTTTCCTTTTGTGAAGGAGTTCCTTGTTCTCATCAACATGCTGATGGCAGGTCTTGTTCTTTCCGCTGTTGCGGCACGGTTTCTCTATTCTTCGGTCAGTCTCGAAGGCATGGCTTTCTGGATAATCAGGACCTCGCCGGTAACAATAAAGAACCTGATATTTTCCAAATTCTTCTATGGGTTTGTCCCGGTGACTCTGGCACTCTTCACTGTTGTCTTCATCGCAAATACGGCCATGCAGATAGATACCTCCCTGACTATTCTATCTACGGCTACGACACTTCTCCTTTGTATTTCCATAAGCGGACTCGGCATAGGCATGGGAGCGATGTATCCCAAATTCAAGCACGAAAATGTAGCTGCCATCTCAATGAGCCCGGGCGGCATGTTCTTTATGCTCATTGCCTTTCTGGTCGTGCTGCTGACGGTTTCAATTGAAGCGTACTGTATTTTTGTTTACAGGCGGGCAACTCTTATGGAGACTGAAATTGGTCTCGCGCAGAAAGGGCAGTTCCTGTTGGGAGGGTTGCTGATCCTCGTCATCAATATAGCGACGTTCTATATACCAATGAAGCTTGGGAGAAAACGCCTCGAAGAAGACCTGAATATATGAATGATCGCGATATATGAGACTTACTGATAAGTAGAACCGTATTTAAACACCCTCCCCTTTATCCCCTCCCCTCAAGGGAGTGGCCATTCTTAGGTCCCCTCTCCCTTGAGGGGAGAGGGCAAGGGTGAGGGTGTGTGGTTTTTCTTATGAACTCCGTGATAGTTCGACTTCTGCCGCACAAATTCTTTTATGAGAACTACAGCTCGCCGGATATCGTCTGTTTGTGGAAGGTGCGAAGCAAGTTCGCTTATGTAATCACGTTCCGACAATAATCTGAATGATGGCCTGAAATTCAGGTCAAAGGCCCATGACAACTGGAGGAGCTTGAAATCATTCACGGTCTTTACCTGTAAATGCGGAGCTATCTCTTTACGGAAGATATGACCCAGGACCTCCTGCGAATATTCCGGGGTGTCCTTTAGTCCGAGAGTAATGGCGGACGCCCTGTCTTCTGCAGGGCTTTTAAAGTAATCCAGAAAAACCCGCCAGATGTCGAGCTTGTCCGCATCCCGGATCAACTTTATAAACATGTTGATATCAGCCCTTTCCTTCTTCGGTACAGAGAAGGCATTGTGGAACTTGACAGACTCAATGATCAATTCCTGTTCATCTTCTGAAAGGTTTTGGAGGACCCTGTTCTCTACGAGAGTTTCTGCGCCAAGCAGACCGTGGTTCACAGAGATGCTGTCAACGAATGTCTTATATCTCGCATATTGGGGAAACCTTCCGACGTCGTGAAAGAGGGCAACGCTCTCTGCCAGCATCGTCTCATTATCAGTCAGAGACAGCCCCTCTGCAATCTGCAGCATGACTTCGCACACCCTGAAGGTATGTTGCTCTTTTAGGACGATGTTCTTCTGGTCATCGGCATTGTCGCTGTAAAACGATCTGCAGAAATCAGCAAACCATTGTTTGAAGAATTCCAAATCAGCCTTAATCATTTGTATCTCCGGTCCAGTATTTTAAAGATAATTTATTTTAAGGCCACCCGAATAATATGTCCACTTCTTGAGTTGCAAAGGACATTGCGCAACTGACGAGAACTCCTCACAGGAAGAAATTCTTATTGATAATGCAGACATTCCGGTTGTTTCCTCAGAAAATGAATATGCCTTATAATCTGATCGGGACGCGGCATGCACCTACTTATGCGCAAACGCGGGAGACTTGGAATTTTGTTCATTACTTTCATCAGACTCCACCACCATAGATACTTTTTTTAAGGAGAATTAGCTTTTGAGAGTCTGATACCTTTAAGGTGTCGGGTCCACCTAAAAACTACTCAGAATTTTGATGGGCTTAGAATTGATGATCACCAATCATACTTCTTTGGTTGTCCCATTTTCTCAAGGAGCGTATTTACTTGCCTTTTTGAGTTTAATCATACGCTGTTCTCTATATATAAAAACGTTTATTGAGGCTTTTCATCTCACTAATTTTCTGTCCCATTTTCTCCTCCGCCTGCTTGCGCTCTGTGATGTCAAACAAAACAACCAAGAAAGCCTTTTCTTTTTCATAGGAGATGATAGCAGCGTTCAAAAGGAAGTATTTTATATCTTTTGATTTCGTAATAACTTTTACCTCATAATTCTCAACGTGTTCCCCGGAAATCCTTCGCTGCATATTTTTCGCAACTAACTCTTTTGAATCATCAGCAAGAAAATCAACCACATTCTTTCCAATAACCTCATCTATAGGATATCCTAAAATCTTTACGCCTGATTCGTTGATATAATGAATTGTGCTTCCCTTGTAAACAAACACCACATTTGGCAATGAATCGGTTATGGTCCTGTATCTTTCTTCGCTTTCCCGCAGTGACTCCTGTGCCTTCCTGCGTTCCTCTATTTCCCGCAAGAGCTGCTCGTTTGCGTCGGCTAAATCTTTGGTCCGTTCCTTGACGCGCAGTTCCAACTCATCATATGTCTTCCTGAGCGCCTCCTCCGCATGTTTACGCAAAGTGATATTACTGACTGAAGTCCTGCAGAGAGAATCACCCTTCAAGTCCTCCGCTGCTACGCTTTCCAGTTGCGCATAAAATGCACTCCCGTCTTTTCTTTTTAGCCTTATCTCACAGGTTTGTCTGTCGTCGCTTTTAAAAATATTGTGAAAATGTTGATCAAATATAGTCTTATCTTCTGTAACAATATAAACCCAAAATGGTTTGTTAATGAACTGGCTCCTTTCCACACCTAACTCAGTTGCAGCGGCAAGGTTAGCTTCCAGTATTAGTCCATGTTTGTCAAAAGTAAAATAGCCGACAGGAGCAAAGTCATAGAGGTCAGAATACCTGGTACGGGAGTCTTCAATTTCTGATTGAGCCTTCCGGAGTTCCTCATTCTGCATCTCCAGCTGGCTCTGATGCACCTGCAGCTCGTGGATTAACCGGCGCGCTTCCTCATCAGAAATTGCCCCAGGCGGGGTTAGTTGAGTCCTTAAGTTCTCTTCTGCACGTTTGCGAAGCTCAGAAGGTTTTTTCTGTTGCAGTTTGTTGGACTTCATCCAGCACACTCTTTTCCTTTTTTATTTTGCAACTCCTACTTTAATCAGACCGCCCATCCTTACCCCTTTTCCTTAAGATAAGGATAAGGGGCCAATTTAAACAACTTATAATACCTTCATTCTTTTTACACATACCACCCCTCCTTTTTTTTGACAACAGTTTATAAGAGAAAAACACAGCTATCTGAAAACATTTAGTCCTGCACATCTCAACCATACAAGAATGCCTCTGCGCCTTTTATTATTCCAATGCCTAATTTGTGAAGTCTCAGCTTTTGCAGATTAGTCCAACTGCATACCATTTTTTATTCACTTCTTCAACCCATCTCACTTTTGCTCTTTGAAAAGGAATATAAATATTATTCTTAAATATTATTTCTTGACCTATATCATGGGGTTTGAATGTGAACAGGCACAGACCAGAAGAGCTCTTGTTGGCAAGAAAACCTTCATTGATTACATCTTCAGAGGGTCCTGCGATATACTTTATTGCAACCTTTACTGCAAAATCATGACGGATACATTTTCTTTTTTCTAATGAAGGTAACATCTTGTAATATTCCCCCGCACATTGCTTTCAGCAATCACAAAAATTAAAATAGCCAAGCTCCACAGGGTTTGATCCCTTCGGCAGCTCGGCCATCTTCGCATCACAAAAGATCCGCCGCTTTCCGTACCCTTCTCGCGATGGGTTTGGTTTTATCGGGGAGATTGATTGAAATATATATATCATAAGAAAGATTTGCTTGTCAATTTAAGAATATTAACCAATAAAATAGTGCAACTAATATAAATATCTTTGAGATTTTGGTAATATTCGATAGTTAAAAAAAGTTGCGAATCACACATGTGAAGGGACTTGCATAAAAATGATATCGACTGGGATTGAGTATTTGAAGCAGAAAAAAGCAGGAATCAGAACTTTATTAAGTAGAGATTCCGAATAAGCGTCATTCCGCTGCGAAGTTGCGGAATGACGCTTATTCGAAGTTGACCGGGAACAATTCCTTTTGAAAGTCGCGCCTGCATATTCAGGTATAATATTGATTATTCTAACAAACCATGGAAGGGAGGTAATTGTTTAAATGCATACCTTATCTGAAGGTTTTGTTGAGAAGACTTGGCAGCAAGTTGCCGCACTCGAAGCAGACAGGACAAATAAGGAAATGATTGCCATGGGCAAAAACCAACCAGATCTTTTGGCTTTTCTGATGGCACACACAGATGATCTTCATCAGGAAGTGAAAGAGCTTGCTATCTATATTGCCTTTGTCGTTTATAAGATGTTTTTCGACTCAAGTGGTAAGATTCCGAGAATTACTTCTAAGGAGATTATGGCAAGGTACAACGAAAACATACGTTTCGTAGAAAGTCTGGAAGCAGCACATGAAAAATTCATCGATATAATTGCGGGTGTCCAAGCTTCTAAGCAGCCATATGTAATGAAATATGTCCTTGAAGCTCTCATGGAAGACACTGAGGAAGACGGTATTGATCTAACCGAGAAAGATATCGCTTCTCTCTTCCCGCTTTTTAAGACCGAGATAGAGATTCTTGATGAAAGAGCATAAAGAAACATCGTTTCTTCCTCCTACAAACACCTCGTAAAGCCCCGAATATAGGCACGCCATTGCGGCTTGCATATGTAGCTGAATGTCGCCGAAGATCATGCAGTGAATAAATAGGCATTATACCCTGTTGCCTCACGTTAAGAATCTATACGAAAGGGGTATTCGTTGCCTCACCGAAAATCTATATGAAACTGTTTCAGATTTTTGGATGATTTTTATTGGATTCTGAGAGCTGAAAAAGTCTTATTTTGCAGTTTTGCTATCTGCCGTCTCAGGCTGCCGGATTTAGTTGAGCATACTGTTGCCTGAGTGTCTCTTTTTTGATTTCCGGTACGAATGTTGACGCTAAAACTCTTTGATAAGGCGTCTGCGGCTCATCGTATTTCTTTCTCACTTTACTGCCGATCCGTGTCTTTTGTATCAGCTTCATGACAGGCTGGAAGAAATTGACGTATAGCCGGAGATGACCATACAGCTCGTTCAGAAGCTTCTGAGCTATCTCAGTGTCATAGCGGGCATATCCCACATATCTCCGCACAATGGTGTAATTCTTCTGCTCAATAAAACAGTTGTCGTTTTTCCGATAACTTCTGGACCTGGTAAAGTTTATCCGTTGTTCATGACAGAATCGCACCAGATGGTCATTGATGAATTCACCGCCGTTATCTGAATCGATGCCGAGCAGATCAAATGGTAATTTTCCCCGTATGTCCTTCAACGCCTCAAAGACCCAAATCTGCGCTTTGTTCTTTACCGCTTGCATTTCCGTCCACCCGGTGCATACATCCGTCACATTCAGCGTCTGTATAAAGTCTCCTCGCGGATTGCCGCCTTCATGGCCGACAAGATCAATTTCAACAAAACCAGGGCTCTGTTCATCCCACTCTAGAAAACGTCCGTATCGGGATCTGGTGCTTCAGTAATGTCCCCGGCTTTGTAAGTGACCTTCCCTTTAATTCGTATTTCTTGCGTTCCGGCTTCAATATCCGGTCAATAGTTGAAGCACTTATCCGTAAT
The DNA here is from genome assembly GCA_963725545.1 of uncultured Nitrospiraceae bacterium. Lineage (GTDB taxonomy): Bacteria > Nitrospirota > Thermodesulfovibrionia > Thermodesulfovibrionales > SM23-35 > DYFC01. Next base: position 10,535 of record CAVRZG010000033.1, read on the forward strand.
AGCTTCTTTTTGATTTCCCGTGTGACTTTGATCTCATTGTGCTTTTGCAAAATGGAAAGCATTTCTTTAAGCATAGGCCGCACCGTTCGACCGCCCTCACATTTCTTTAAATATTTTGCAAATAAGCACTACATATACTAAGAGCTTCATATCTGTCCCAAACAGATATTTTAAATCGCCGGAGAACAAGGTATATGGCTCGATTTCTGAATCAAAATCACGGGCAACCTTGATGAGACCGAAGACGAAGCGGAGGTCTCAGCTCTGAATTCTGTATTAACATTGAAGTCAAATAGAGGCTTGAACAAAAACACAGGTAGTTTTTTGATTCAGAAATCGAGCCATATACCTTTCCAATAATATTTTGGACCGCGATGAATGATCTTATAAGTAAAACCTCATTCGCAGCGGTGCAATATCCCAAATAGCACCTATATCCTGCAAGCCAGGATATTCTCTTCGCTCGCAGGCTGAACGCTGATACATTCGGATTGACCATCCCGGACAATGCATACAGCTATTGAAGAGAGGTGCTTCGCATCCGAGTAGCGCGCGCATATCGATGCTGCGATTCTAATACGCTCGTCAGAAATTGCTCCGGTTATCAGCGCTATTGGACTTCCGCAGTCGTCAGCATGCAGAAGGCAGTCGCCCTTCGCGGCCAATGACTGAATAAGTTCGTTCTCGCCTTCATCTCTGCCGACAATAATCTTGCAGAGCGGAGACAGACGAAAATGCCTGCCTGTCTTTAACAGCTCGATCTCCCTCAATTCCGGCACATGACTGTATTTCAGCAAGTCTCTTAACCGGTTTGCGAATATCGGCTCCGTCAAGAGACAGCCGCCCGCGGGTTTTGGATAATCTTCAAGCCCGAATTCTTTTGCAAGGGCCATTTGCGGTTTTCTTGACCGTCCGTTGAAAGCATAGAGCAATTCCCTGTTCACAATCATTTCTTCTTCAGGTATTGTGGCCCTCAGCAACCTGGCAGACAGCGGCCTCAGGACTGAACCCACAACCCCGGCCTCCTTGTCGATATGATAGAGCATATCTCTCTTCTGGCTCATGGGCCTCTGGCCGAGCACTTCACCGGTCACGATAAAGTCAGCGCCTGTATCCCGCATAACCTTTTTTGCCTGTTTCAGCATCAGGATTCTGCAGTCGATACACGGGTTCATGTTTTTGCCATAGCCGTGCTTCGGGTTTCTTACCATATCGAGGAATTCAGTCCCCAACCGGCGGACTTCGACATCAAAGCCGAATCTCTCCGCAAGAGGGTAAGGGTCCCTCAAATGGGATGAAGGGTCTGAAATCTCAGGGTCAAAAGGCGTAATAAATTTCATCGCCTTGACCTCAATATCCTGCCTCAGAACCGCAAGGATTGCAAGGGTGCTGTCAAGTCCGCCTGAGAGGAGAGCTACGGCTTTTTTTGTCATATCAGATCAGTTGAATTAAAGAGGAGCGCCTTAGTTATAGGAGAATTCCCGTATCTTCAGAGTGCTGTTTGAACTCAGTGATTTCTCCAGCTGCTCAGGTGTTACAACTGCAGTCCCTACCTCGCCCACAACAATCCCGCCCGCGTGATTTGCTATTACCGCCGCCTCCTCCATACTCACACCTGCAGCGTGGGCAAGGGTAAAGGTTGCAATCACGGTATCTCCGGCGCCGGTCACATCAAATACATTCTTTGCAACGGTGGGAATGTGCACGACCTTGTTCTTCCTGAAGAGGCTCATGCCGTGCTCCCCGCGCGTAATAAGCACAGCATCACAAGATATCTTTCTCAAAAGGGCGCGGCCTGCATTTATGAGAGACCTCTCGTCTCTGATCTCAATGCCTGACGCCTGGGAAGCCTCGTGAACATTCGGGGTTATCAATGAAACATTCTTGTAGCAATGGAAATGCCCGACCTTCGGATCAACGGATACGAAGATATTTTCCGGTCTCGCGATCTTCAGTATCTCACGTACGAGTCCTGATGATATGACCCCTTTTTTGTAGTCTGAGATAATCACCGCGTCATGTCCCTGCACCTCAAACCGCAGATAATTCAGAAGGCTCTTCAACGCATTGCCCGCAACCCTGTTTCTGTCTTCTCTGTCGAACCTCACTACCTGCTGACTATGGGCTATGACGCGCGTCTTCACTGTTGTAGGCCTTGAACTCCAGTGTACTCCGTCAAAACGGATGCCCCTTCCTTCAAACATCTTCCGGAGGATTTCCCCGCCCCTGTCATTTCCCCCTGCCACTCCGACTATAGTCGCTTGCCCTCCGAGAGCAACAATGTTGTTGGCGACATTCGAAGCTCCGCCAAGGTTGAAGACCTCGTCTGTGACCTCAACGATAGGCACAGGCGCCTCAGGAGATATCCTGCTCACCTTGCCCCATATGTAGCGGTCGAGAACCAGGTCACCGACAACAAGGACCTTCTTCTTTCTGAATTCTTTCAGTAATTTCCCGTAATTCATGACAGTGAAAAAAATGATAAAAAAAGATAAGAGATTATTAATTAATTTAAGTTTATCAAAAACAGTCTTTCAAAAACAATGAAGAACCCTGCGACAAAGACCGCAGGGTATCTTAACGTATGGAATTGTTTCTTTATATTCGCTCGCTAACCGTTTCATACCTGTAGAAAACAAATATTTCAAAGCACCGGAGAGCAAAGTATATGGCTCGATTTCTGAAGCAAAATCACGGGCAACTTTGAAGAGACCGAAGACGAAGCGGAGGTCTCAGCTTCGAACTCCGCACTAACATTGAAGTCGGACAAAGGCTTGAGCAAAAAACAGGTAGTTTTTTGATTCAGAAATTGAGTCATATACTTTTCCAATAATATTTTGGACAGCAATGAAAACAATTACTATGCCGGCTCTATACCAATAGAAAGCAGCCACTGAACAATTTCTTTTTTGGCAGCCTTTGCATTATAGCCGTGCCATCTCTTTCTTTCTTTGGCATAGTCAATGAGAGCATCCTTGAATCTCCTGAACGCTCCTTTCCCCTCAACGGAAGAGGCAAGAAGCTTCTTGAGGTCGGGGTCCTCAACCGTGTCTATGAATTCAGTCATCGCCTGAAAGGCAGCTGAAGACGTCCTTTCCGGTATCCTGGCATACCTCTCGTTTGTATCAAACAATATCTCCATGGCAAGCTCGACCTCATCTTCCATCCAGTAAGGGATCTCCGGCTCCTCATCGAATTCTATATACTCGATGTCTTCACCTATCTCTTCAGACTCGCTGTCGTAGAGCCTGGATTTTACCTCATTCAGAATTTCCTCTGAAAAGGTGATTACCTCGCCGGTTTCAGTGTCAAAAAAATAGTCGAAGGAGTCCCTTGAGATGTCCTCCATTGCCTTTTGAATCTCGTCGAAATTGACCTTAAGCTGTTTCATGGGAGGTCCGTCTCCGGCATATCGCGAAACTGCTCATCCTTCTCGCAGGCCTTCCGCCAGTCACAATCTTTGCAGTATTTTTTCGACCAGATTCCGAATATCCGGGGCAGATTTTCTCTCAGATCCTGCCAGTGTATTCTCTCACCCTTCCTTGTCTTCTGCAGCTGAACTGCTGTCTCGTCCATCTCCCTGATTTCTTCATCCGCATTGTCGTTGTATAGACACTTGTCAGCGCTTAGAAACGGACATTTCGCACATACGTCGTCAGGACCACAGACCACTTCTATCTGCTCGCCTTCGACTGCTCTCTTCAGAATGCTTCCGAGGTAGGCAACAAATTCAGGACGGTATCCTTCTCCCTTATAAAAGTGAAGGCAGACAAGATGATGACCTCTGAGCCGGATCAATGACCTAAAAGGGGGTCCTCTATGCCCGCCTCCTTAAATCCCTTTGCCCTGATAATACAGCTGTCGCACCTGCCGCAGGGCATATACTCGCCCAAGGGGCCTGCCCCGCTCTTTTCTTCCGAATAGCTGCGGGTCATAGCAGCTCCAGGTCAATGCATAATCAAGACCGAGCCTGGCCCCTTCCTTTGATAATGTCCGACTTCTTCATCGAAATCAGCGGGGCCTTGATACTAAACCTCAATCGTCCCTTCAACCGATATTTTTGTGGCAAGATTGGCCATTTCTTCAAAGGCCTTAAGATACTCCGGACGGCAGTCCGGATATCCGCTGTAGTCAACTGCATTGGCCCCGATATATATGTGTCCGGCTTCAAGGACCTCGGCCCATGAAAGTCCAAAGGACAGGAAAATCGTGTTGCGTGCAGGAACGTAAGTGACAGGGATGAGGGATGAAGGATGAGGGATAAAGGATGAATGTCCCCGGTCTTTCGGCACCTCAATCTCAGATGTAAGGGCTGAACCGCCGATCTCTCTCAGATCAAAACCGAGAACAAGATGTTTTTTTACTCCGAGGGAGGACGCAACCGCCTTTGCAGATTCAAGCTCTCTCTTGTGCCTCTGGTTGTAATCAAAACTCAGGGCATATATCTCGAAGCCTTCGGATTGCGCCATGGCAAGAGTTGTCGAGGAGTCAACCCCCCCGCTCAGCAAAACAACAGCTTTCATTTAATAAATATCATCTCCGGTCCCTTCTCTGCCGTCTTCTCCGGCACTCAGAACTGTGAAGGAATTTCCTTCCTGTCTGTAGATGTAGGGATTTCCCCAGGGATCATTTTTCACGCCGACCTTGTCAAGTGTCTCCGGATAGGAGCCGTATTGATACCGGTAGACCTCTGCTTTGAACCGGAGATTGTCGATATCCCGCGACGCCCGGAATTTGCTGAAGACCTGTCCCGAATCCATAAAAAAGGAGAGGCTTGAGAAGATGAAGGCGATTGCGACAACGAGTAAAGGCAGAAATGTCAGGGAAATTCCGCGCTTTTCTACCTCGACTACAGGCGCCTCAGTGATGACCGGCATGACCTCCTTCGTCTCAATAACTCCCTTTTCGAGAAGCGAGACCAGAAGTCCTCGAGACCGAAAAATCGTCCTTGCCCGATATATCAATAATAGTGCTTACATCATTTTCTCCATCGACAAGCAGGAGTATCTCCTCCTCTTCTTCAGTCAATATAGCATCGGGCTGCTCCTTTTTTAACAAAAACAACATCCAGCGTGATCTTTCCTTCAATTGATGTCCACTCATCGACAATGCGAAGTCCTTCCATAAGGAGATGCTGTGTATCGATTGAGACAGGGACGTCCTTATCAGCCGGCACAGCCTGGGGAGTAAACTCGTAGGCCCCCTCCTTCCAGTTGAATATCTGAACAACAGTCTCCCTTATCTGCCCTATAAGTATCTCTTCAACCTGTTCCTTGTCGACAAGGTCCCTTTCTGATGAGGAGATTGCCGAGCTTTGCATTCGTGCTTTTCTGTTCACGCAGGAGCCCCTGGAGAGTCTCTTCACCAAGAAGGCCTTTTTTGACGAGTACCTTGCCGAGCCTGTTCGCTTCCATCCTTCTCTTGGATTCAGCTCCCGACGATGTTCCCGTCGATGAAATTCAGCTTGACCTTGTCCAGCCGCCCCTCAATAGTGAGGACACCGGTCTTTCGCTGGAAAAAGATCAGCTGAAGAATATCGGCAAACCCGAAATCCTTGAGAGATCCCTCTAAAGCCACCCTTTGGCAATCCTCCTTCTTGTAATAATATTGGACAGCACATACGTTATGAACAGAAAGACCAGAGACAGAATGTTAAGCCAGACATGAGAGAAACCCGACATCTCTATGGTAAAGAAGGAATTCATAACCGGGATGAAAAGGAACAAGAGAAAGGGCCACAGGAATAGGAAGCCCTGCAGTACATTCCCTGCATAAATCTGGGCCAACGCCCGGCAACAGGAAAGAGATAAACTTTATGACAGACCGTCTCTTTTGCCGGTGTTCATATACGGCGAGAAGCCGGGCGATCCTTTCCTTTGCATCCAGTTCTTCAATTCTTACCATGGACCTGTAGCATTGCAAACACATATGGCCCCACAGTATGTGCTTTTCGCACTTGCTGCACAGGATTTTTCCGCAGCGTGTGCAGCGGTATGCCCAGTCTTTAAAACTCCTGTCGGAGACAAAAAAGAAAAGGGCCATAATAAATGCAACAACCGGTATGAACAATGGGAGGTAAAACCGATAGCCCGAAAGTGGAGGAACGGCCGGTTTTCCCCCGAACGTATTTCAGAAGATCTGAAAAAGGGAGGGTCTCATCAATTACAATCCTGTTCGGATTTCGTCCGGCAATTGCTCTGTATTGTGAAACCGCTTCCCGGTTGAGCGCCTGTGCAGCACAGGAAGTTCTCATCACCTTTGTCAAAATCCAGTGTTTCTCTATATGTCTGACTCAGATTGTACAGCGCAGAGGGAAGAGGCCTTAAATCTTTCGCTTTGAGATAGAGTTCCTTTGCCTTGTCAAAATTATTCAGCGCGAAATAGCAATTGGCAAGGTTGTTGTACGCGAGGGGGTCAGGGTCCATCCGGATCAGCTTGTCGTAGATTTCTATCGCCTGATCGTATTTGCCTGTGCGCTTCAGGGCCAGAGCATATGAGAAAAGGTCATCAGGTCCTTTCCTGTTACCCAGCAGAGAAAGCGCATAGGCATTGCCTTTTGATTCATTGACCTGGACAACCGCCTTGAATTCTCCCGATGTTGATGAATTGAAGACCAGTGAGAAGACATACAGGAGCAGAGGCGAAAGAACAAGAAACATGATATAGAGATAGAAGACGACCCTGTCCCATTTGACCCTGTAGAAACTGATAAGCATAAGCAGGCAACCCAACAAATAAAGAGGACCCAGAAGGGCAAAGACAAACATCAGAAGGAGCAATAACCGGTTCTTGGTCTCTTTGATATCATGCAGGAAGAGCGGCACATCTTTTGGGAGCCTGATAATTACGATTATAAAGATTGAGACGAGAAAGGAAAGGACTAAGCTCGTAAAGAGAGAAGACGCAAGCATAAACGACCACCAGAAATTTCTCTTATAGGCATCCAGCCCCTGCCTCATGTAGTCGAAGGTCTCGAACATTCCCTGTGCATTCAAACTGAAGTTCTCTTTTGAGAGTTCAAAATATACTGCCGGCAGGTTTGGCGAATACCGCTGGGCCTCTTTCAGAAGAGTTTCTGCGTCGGCAGGATCTGTCCTGGACTGCTGCATAAGCAGGTACGAATAAGGTTCTGTCTCTCTTATCCCCTTGTTCAGCTGTTCTTCATACAGGTCTGCGCCGTGTGAAAGAACCGGCAATAACAGGAGACATGCGATGAAAAAGACACGGAGTTTTCTCATACCCGCTGTCCTATTTTTCTCTCCGTTCCCTTCAGAAGCCTGACTATGTTGTCACTGTGGCGAAGGAGAATAAACACAGCGATAAAGACCGTGATAATCAGTTTTTCTTTATTACCGGTACTCGAGGAGATACTCGCTGAAAGGCAGGAGTCCGAATGATACAATGGCGCCGAGAGATGAATATCGCGTATACAAGGCGACAACAAGCCATATAACAATAGTACAAAGGGCCGCCAAAGGGGAATAGATAAGAAGCACGCCGAGGCTCGTGGCAACGCCCTTCCCGCCTCTGAAGTTCAGGAAGACGGAAAAATTATGCCCCAGAATGGCGGATATCCCCATAAGCCCTTCATACCATGCGCCCACGCCAAAGTGTCTGCCCAAAGCCACAGCCAGTGTGCCTTTCAAGATATCCCCCAGCAAAGTTAAAGCAGCAGGACTTTTGCCCATCGACCTCAAGACGTTAGTCGCCCCTATGTTGCCGCTTCCTACCTTCTTGAGATCTACCCCTTTAATTCTTGCTACTATTATACCAAAGGGAATCGATCCTGTAAGAAAAGATACGATAATAAGCGCACTTATGAGAATCATATCCTTTTACCGAAAGACACGGTATATTGCACTCCTGAGATAATGGACAAAACCAGGGCCAGCCAGATAAGAACGATGCCAATGTCATAAAGATTGATATCAAAGAGGCTCCTGTTCAGGACGAGACACAGGACCGCTGCTATCTGTACACCTGTCTTTATCTTTCCGCCGAGTTCCGCAGGGATGACGATATCTCTTGAAAGGGCGACTACCCTGAGGCCAGTCACAAGGAATTCCCTGACGATAATGACTATGGCTATCCATGCAGACAACCTCTCCATGTCCACAAGCACGATCAGGGCGGATATGACAAGAAACTTGTCCGCGATAGGGTCAAGGATGATCCCGAATTTAGTGATCTCGCCTGAACGCCTTGCCAGATAGCCGTCGAGAAAGTCCGTAAGTGAGGCGATACCAAAGACAAGGGCGCCGAAAATCGGGTGGAGGTGCACGGAAAACACGAAGACAGGAATGAGGACAATCCTGCTTAAGGTAAGCAAAGTCGGCAGATTCAGCCTAAGAGTACTCATCAATTAGTTTATTCAGAAGTCCTTTGGCCTCAAGAATAAGATCGCAGATTTCCCTGACTGCTCCCCTGCCTCCCGCTTTTTTCGTGATCAACTTTACCTGTTGTTGAATAACCTCATGGCCGTCTGCTACGGTAACCGGAAGGCCGCACAGTCTCAGCAATGAAAGATCCACTATGTCGTCGCCTACGCAAGCGATCTCGCTGTCCGCAAGAGAATATTTCTTCGCGAGCTGCCTGTATGCCTTTTTCTTGTCGAGACACTTCTGGAAAACATCTACTATTCCGAGTTCCTCAGCCCTTCTCTCCACAACTCCCGAAGATCTGCCGGTGATCAGCGCAACCTTGATACCGTTCATAATAAGCATCCTGATACCGTGTCCATCCCTTACATAAAAGGATTTCATTTCATTACCCCTATCGTCGAGAATTATTCCACCGTCCGTGAGAACGCCGTCAACATCGAGTACCAGGAGTTTGATGTCCCTGGCAATCGCCAGGAGTTCTTTATGAGAAAGCTTCTTTCATTCGTATCAAAAAAGTATATCAAAGAAGGTCAGAAAAGTCATGGGCGGGACAACTCAAAAAAAGGGGCCCGTCAGCCGGGCCCTGGAATGGAGGTGAAAGGCGCTCCTAAGAGCCTACGAATATCGGGGATATACGAAAAATAGAAACGAAAAAGTTATTGTATAATACTGACAGGAAGTCAGGGGAAGAAAGTCGGAATTGATCATTAATTCCTTGGAGATCTGCTAATGCAAAGAAATGAAGACAGCAACCCTATGCAATCTGCGGGTCGGAAAGAAGATATCCGCACCGGGCTGAGCGTGGAAGCGATCAGGCAATCCGTGCTTGACAATCTTTACTTCCACCTCGCAAAGTCCCGCATTCCGCAACGCGGAACGACTGGTATCTGGCACTTGCGTATACTGTCCGGGACAGGATGATGCAGACGATGGATCAAAACACTCCAGAACTTTACAGAAGATCTTACGGTCGTTGCATATTTGTCTGCCGAGTTTCTCACGGGACCGCAACTCGGGAACAACCTCATCAACCTCGGCATCTATGATGAGGTCTATCAGGCCGTGAAAGGGTTAGGTCTTAATTTGCAGGATCTTGCCGAACAGGAGGAAGAGCCCGGGCTTGGAAACGGCGGCCTTGGGAGGCTCGCAGCCTGCTATATGGATTCACTTGCAACGCTGAGGATCCCTGCAATCGGGTATGGGGTCCGCTATGAATTCGGCGACTTTGATCAGGAGATCCGGGACGGCATGGCAGGTTGAAATGACTGACAAATGGCTTCAGCCCGGCAATCCCTGGGAGATCCCGCACCCTGAGATCACCTATAATGTAAATCTCGGCGGCCACACCGAGTCGTATTATGACGAGCAGGACTGTTTCCGGGTGCGCTGGATTCCCAAATTTTCTATCAAAGGGACTGCTTATCGATACCCCCGTAACCGGATATGGCAGTCGGCACAACAAACCTTTTGCGGCTCTGGAAGTCCGAGGCCGTCGAATCCTTTGATTTCGAGGCTTTTAACACAGGTGACTACTTCAGCGCAGTCAACGAAAAGATTGCCTCGGAATCGATCGGCAAGATTCTCTATCCGGATGACGAGCCATACGCCGGCAAACAGTTGCGTCTCGCGCAGCAGTATTTCTTTGTCTCCTGCGCTCTTCAGGACATGATCCGCCTGCACCTTCTGCGCTGGAAAAACATCCATACCTTCTCCAACTCCTTTGCGGTGCAGCTGAATGATACCCATCCCGCAATCGCAGTGGCTGAACTGATGAGACTCCTGGTGGATGAACATCTGGTGAACTGGGACAAAGCATGGTATATCACGCAGAACACCTTTTCATATACGAACCATGACGATTTTGCCTGAAGCCCTCGAGAAGTGGCCGTTGCCCCTGTTCGCAGATATCCTCCCGAGGCACCTTGAAATCATCTATGAGATAAACCGGCGCTTTCTTGACGAGATATGGTTAAAGTATCCGGATAACAATGATAAGCTCAGCCGTCTCTCTCTCATCGATGAGAGTGATCAGAAATATGTCCGGATGTCACATCTTGCAGGCCTTGGAAGCCATATCATAAACGGGGTTTCAGAAATCCATTCAGAGCTGCTTAAGAAGACATTGCTCCCCGACCTTTGCGAACTCTATCCGGAGAGGTTTTTCAATGTGACCAACGGAGTAACACCGAGGCGCTGGATTGTGCTCAGCAATCCGAGGCTCACTGAACTCATCACGAATACAATAGGGGACACATGGATCAGTCGGCTGGAGGAAATAAAACAGCTTGAATCCTATGCCAATGATCCGGACCTTATAAAAAAGTGGCAGCTGGTAAAGCATGAAAACAAACATGATCTCGCCGGGATCATTCACGACCGGACCGGAATTTCCATTGATCCTGATACGCTCTTCGACATTCAGATGAAGCGCATCCATGAATACAAGCGCCAGCACCTTAATCGTTCTTCACATAATCACTCTCTATAACAGGATCAAGAAAAATCCGCAGATAGACATCACGCCGCGCACATTCATCTTCGGAGGCAAAGCCTCTCCCGGCTATTTCACAGCGAACCTCATCATAAAACTGATCAATTCCGTTGCCGGGATAGTGAACAATGATCCGGATGTGGCAGGACGCCTGAAGGTTGTTTTCTTCCCTGACTTTAATGTAAAGAACGGTCAAAAGGTTTATCCCGCTGCTGATCTTTCCGAACAGATCTCTACAGCCGGAAAAGAAGTCTCCGGCACAGGCATTATGAAATTTGCCATGAACGGCGCATTGACGATAGGTACATTAGACGGCGCGAACATCGAAATCCGTGCGGAAGCAGGGGATGCGAATTTTTTCCTTTTCGGTTTGACCGCTGAAGAGATCTCTTCCATCAAATCCCAGGGTTATAATCCGATGGCGTGCTACTCCTCGGATCCGGAACTGAAAGAAGCGATTGATCTTATCAGTTCCGGGCTTCTTTTCCAAAAGATTCAACTCTTTTCAAGCCGTTGATTGATTCACTTCTCCGCCGTGATGAGCACATGACCTTGCTGATTATCACTCCTATGTTGACTGCCAGGACCGCGTAGGCATGGCGTTCAAAGATCAGAAAAAATGGACGAAGATGTCGATCCTTACTGTTGCTCGCATGGGAAAGTTCTCATCGGACAGATCCATACGTGAATACAACGAAAAAATATGGCATGCCAAACCCCTGAAGATCGATGAGGACATTTCAACCGATAATTAACAAAGAGTGCATATTTAATTGATGTAATTCCAAATCAGATGAATCAAAATAATAGAAGAAGAATCCCAATTGGACAACTTTTAATGATTGTGCTGATAGCACTTGTCAGCATGACCTTATTTCAATACGCAAAGTATCTCATTGCTCCGGAAATGACCAAATGGGAATCGAACATTATCACGGTTTTTTTCAGCACAATCGTCACAGGAATTGCGGCATATTTTGTGCTGTATACATATGGGAAAAAATCTCAATTGCTTGAAGCACAAATAAAGTATCGCAGGCTTGTCGAGGAGGAGTACAAGCTGAATGAAGAACGCCTTGAGGCATTACTGAAACTTACCCATCTGGAGTTTAAGTCGGAAAAAGAGATTACTGATTCGGCGCTTGAAGAAGCAGTGAGACTCACCAAAAGTAAAGGCGGATATCTGCATTTCTTTAATGAAGACGATCAGACCATACAACTATATTCATGGTCGAAAGAGGTACTGAAGACATGCAGAGCGGAACAGGAGCATCATTATCCTCTTGATGCTGCCGGCGCATGGGCGGACAGTGTTCGCCTCAGAAGAGATGTGATACACAATAATTATCAATCTTTGGCTGATAAAAAAGGCTACCCGGAAGGACACTTTCATTTAATCAGGCACCTGGGCATTCCTATTTTTGATGGAGATCGTATTGTGGGAGTTACTGGGGTAGGCAATAAAGAAGAACCGTATGATGAATCCGACGCCCGCCAGATTGCACTGTTCATGAATAGCATGTGGGGGATAGTGAAACGAAGGCGGACAGAGCAGGAAAGAGAGAGACTCATAGTTGAACTCAAAGATGCTCTTGCCAAGGTCAAAACCTTGAGCGGCTTATTGCCAATCTGTATGCATTGCAAAAAGATACGTGACGATAAGGGTTATTGGAATGAACTTGAAACCTATATCAGCGAACATTCAGATGCTGATTTCAGTCACGGGCTCTGCATGGAATGTGCAAAAGAGTTTTATCCCGACTATTTTAAAAATGAATGAAATTGCATCTGTGAGAAAGATTCTCCTCCCTTCAGTCGCAGACTTTTTCGAGAAGCATAGCCTGCCTTATCTGCTGGGCCTTTTCTTTTCCGACAAGTTTCGCAACGATAGACAGGCCGAAGCATAGCGCTGTCCCAGGCCCTCTGCTGGTCATCACGTTCCCATCTTCTACAACAGTCTGTTCCTCATAGACAACTTTGCCGAGTCTGTCTCTGTAAGTTGGATAGGAGGTGACATGCCTGCCCTCAAGGATGCCCGCATTGGCAAGGACATAGGGCGCAGCGCAGATGGCCCCTGTGAGCTTTCCCTTTGCATGGAACTCTGTTATCAACACCCGGACCCGTGCATCGTTATTGAGATTATCAGACCCGGGCTGGCCACCCGGCAGCACAATCATATCAAAGTCCTCAGCCCTTATTGTATCTATGCCCGTATCCGGGAGAACCCTGACTTTCCGGGCACTCGTAACAGGACCTTCACGCAGGCCCGCAATTGTCACGTCTATTTCAGCCCTGCGTAGAACGTCCACAATCGCAACGGCCTCTACTTCCTCAAACCCTTCTGCGAGCAGAATAACCACCTTTGGCATAATTAACCTCCTCTCTTATCAGGTTTTCATTTTACAGAGTATACCATTGGTTCATCTTCTTCTGAAATGAGTATAATTATTCATGATCGTTACAGGCATCGGACAGTGCTCCCTGGATTACCTTGCGGTTGTTGACGCATATCCCCGCGCAGACACCAAGAAAGAAGTTCTCGAATGGCGCGAGCAGGGAGGCGGCCCGGTCGCTACGGCATTAGCAACCCTCGCAAGGCTGGGCATTCCCGCGAGGTTCTACGGTGTCATAGGAGATGACGATGCCGGGGAAAAAATACGCCAGTCCCTTGTCGGCGAAGGGATAGACACGAGGTTAGCAAAGAGAAAGGGAAAGAGTTCTCAAATCGCGTTTGTCGCCATTGAAAAAGGCACCGGAAGGAGAACTATATTCTGGAGAAGACCCTCCGGCAAAGAGTTGAAAAAGACTGAACTGGATGCCGATTTCCTGAGGGGAGCTCATTTCCTGCTCCTTGACGGACTCATGGCCGAGGTCTCTATTTATGCCGCGGCCCGGGCAAGAGAGCGCGGCATACCGGTTATGCTGGATGCCGGGCGCCTCCGACATGGGATGCTGGAGATAGCTGCACTCTCTGACTATCTCGTGGCTTCAGAAGAATTTGCGCGTGATCTCAAGTGGAGGCTCACTGCCTCGGGACTGGCGAAAAGGAGGCAAGAACTGGGATGCAAAGTTCTGACGGTAACGCTCGGGGAGCAGGGAAGCGTCACGGTTTCAGATAAAGGGTTCCTGCGGGTCCCGGCATTCGCAGTTGAAAGTGTGGATACCACCGGTGCAGGCGACGTATTTCACGGAGGGTTCATATACGGCCTCCTGCAAAAATGGGAACTTAAAGACATAATAGTATTTGCCTCAGCCGTTGCCGCGATGAAGTGTACGAAGGCAGGCGGCAGAGCTGGAATTCCTTCCCTCTCAGAGGTGAAAGCGTTTCTTAATACGGCCGGGAAGAAGTGATGTAATCTGCGTATGCGGAGATCAACCTGAATAGGATGGAATTTTCAGGAGCTGTTCTGTTTTCGGGCACTGCATTATAATAGAGGCATAAGTACTGATAATGCATCACTTTTAGGAAGGAGTCGGTTATGAATAATAAAGGGTTGTCGGAGATGATTCAGTCCTCTTCGCTGCTCGGACAGGTTGTAGGCGCAGAGAAATTATTTCTCTCGGGCCGCCGCAAGAGAGGTGAAGATCTTGAGAGCGCGGTGAGATTCTTTCTCGAGTTCCTGCACGGTTTCGAGAGCTTCGATTTTGATGGGCCGTGTGTCACAGTCTTCGGTTCGGCACGTTTTCAGGAAAGACACCGTTACTATGAGCTTGCCCGCGAGCTGGGACGGGCGCTCGCCACTGCAGGCTATGCTGTAATGACAGGGGGCGGACCCGGCATAATGGAAGCCGCAAACAGGGGGGCAAAAGAAGGCGGCGGCCTCAGCCTCGGATGCAATATCAAACTGCCCTGGGAACAGAAGCCGAATCCATACCTGGACAAGTTCATTGAGTTTGAGCACTTCTTTGTGCGCAAGGTGATGCTGGTAAAGTACTCGACTGCCTTTGTTGTGATGCCCGGAGGGTTCGGCACTCTCGATGAGGCCTTTGAGGTAATCACGCTCGCACAAACCGGAAAGCTTGAGCGCTTCCCTGTCGTGGGCATGGTCAGGGAGTTCTGGGACCACCTTCGCCGGTTCATGCAGGACACATTGCTCGCAGAAGGCACCATCAGCGATCAAGACATGGATTTGATCCACGGGGCAAACACTGTTGAAGATGCCATTCGTATAATCCGCGGCCTCTCGCGTGGAGTGTTTTAACTAAAAAGATGCGCAATAAACCCGACGCGGTTCCTCTCTCTCAGGAAGAGAGAGAAGAAATACTGGCTGTCGCACTGAAAAGAATGGTGATGATCGACGGCAAGGTGTACGGGCTGGAGGATGATGCTGAGCAGGAGTCGATTGTGGATTGCGCAGCAAAAACCGTATTATGCCGGGCGAACTGCTGCACCTATGTATTCGCACTTACTCAGGAGGAAGTGAAAAAGGGCATCTACAAATACAACCCGGAACGACCCTATTATATGTCGAAGGATCCGGATGGATACTGCTCCCACTTAGACCGCGCGACTTTCAGATGCAGCATACATGATAAACGTCCCTCACGTTGCAGAAAATATGCATGCCCTCAGAGTGACGGGACGTGAAACGGATAGCGAGTGCATTCCCCGTTCCCGAATGCTTTCGGGACTGCGGGGTTAGCGAGCGGATATAAAGAAAGACTTCCTTACGTTAAGATACCCTGCGGTCTTTGTCGCAGGGTTCTTCATTCTCAGTCTCCGTCTTTCTTGTCCTTTACCCAGTATACAACACTGAATATGATTGCCACGACTGCCAGAGCAATGAGGACAAAGAAAAGAAATTCTACCTCCACCGGTCACCCCTTTTTATTGAAAGAATACATACAAATCAGGACAATGGTCAAGCCGGACTTCTTCAAACAGGATATAATAAGAAATGCATATTGTTGCGGTCGATAATCTCGGAGAGGACCGGGAGGCCATCGCACGCGCACTTTCAGATGCGTTGGGAATGGTTTTTTATGATGCGTTCGCGCGTGTGCGCGTGCCCGATAAAGGACCCCTGATAGTTGCCGTGTTTGCGGAAGAGAACCTTGCCTTGGAGAAGGCAGAGAAGCTTCGCGCGGCAGGCTTCCGGGCACTTGTCCTTGGACAGGATGAGGTGGAAACCGACAACACCAGGATAATAGTTCGCAAGTTCCTCTTCAGGGATAGCGGGATCGGGTTCGAAGAGAGGACGGGCAGTCCGATGAGCATGGCTTATGATCTTATAAGCGTAATCATCCGAGGGATTCGGATTGCACGGACAACTGAGACAGAAACGGTAAAGGACCGGAAATTCGACGCAGGCAGGGCAATACTCTCCGGGGGGCTCGTATTAACAAAGTCGACAAGTGTAAAGCAGCAGAGTGTGAGCGAGGTCCGGGAAGGGTTCGTTCACCTGTATTCGGACAAACAACGCCCTCTTGTGTTTCTCGAATCTGCATTGCAGTACGATTCTCTCGGCCCGTCGCTGCAGCCCTCACGCGCTGCAAATTTCGCGTTTCTGGTTGCTGAACTGAAGCGGCGATGCGCAGGCGCGGTCTATGACGACCGCCTTCTGAACAAGGCGGCGCAATCCCGCCTGCTTGGACCCAGGTTCGACCCTGAGAGGCACCTGGACACGGCTATCACGCTCCTCTCAAGATCTCTGCGTCTATTGAAAAGAAAAAGCGATCTTTCATTCTCTTCTGTTCTTCAGGGCAAGTTTCTTTAATTCCTCAAGAGCTCTGTCATAGTCAGGATGCTCTGTCAGTTCCGGTACTATCTGGATGTATCTTATTACGTCGTTTTTGTCTATGATGAAGATAGACCTCGCGAGCAGCCTTATCTCCCTGATTAAGACTCCATAGGCAATGCCGAAGGACGCTTCCCTGTGGTCTGAATATGCCTTCACTCTGTCGATGCCTGCCGCTGTGCAGAACCTTGTGATTGCGAACGGGAGGTCCATGCTGACGTTGAGAATGACCACATCGGCAGGCAGTTTGGCTGCTTCCTCGTTGAACCTGCGGGCCTGCATATCGCAGACAGGAGTATCCAGTGAAGGCGTTACGCTTATCACCTTGACCTTGCCTGCGAAATCTTTTAATCCGGCCTCTTTTAACTCGCCGTCAAGCACTGTGAAATCTCTGGCTTTTTCTCCGATCTTCGGCTCTTCACCGACGAGAGTAAGCGGTGCACCCTTAAAACTGACAATTCCCTTTCTTTCCATCTCATTCACCTCATTTAAAAGTGTATTGGAAAAATTCCAGACAGTCCTTTTTATTACATAGGCTAAACCTATCGCCCGTTTGCATACTGATTGCCGAACTATTCGATCTGCACCTTGTAGTCTGAGAACTGAGAAACAGAGAGGATTTTCTCTCTTAATCCCTTGCCCTCGAATTTGCCGTATGCCATCGAGTTATCATAAATCCGGAGGTGTTTCTTCTCTCTGTCTATCTCGAACTTGCCACCACCGATGACACTCCAGAGTGGGTCCAGGATCTTGAAAATCTTGTTCTCGCTTTTGTAGATTCCGGGTATGTCATGTTCCCCGCAGAAGGATTCAACGATATCGGCATGGAAGCGAGTAAATTCCTTCGGGGAAAAGACAAGATATTCCGTACCGCTCTTTCTGATCTGGACAAACTTGCCCTTATACTGCCCGGGCTCAGCAATCCCTGCAATATCGGGATAATAGATCGAAGCATAGTTGACGTATATGATCTTGTGTTTAGGATTTCTCACCCTTTTCCCGAATCCGCCGCATTACAAATCCCGCGAATGGACCATTGCGCATCTTTTACTGTAGATTTCATCGCTTCCCGGCACCACGATCACCGCGCAATGGAGGGACCTGCTTACCTCATGTATCAGGCCTTCGGTAGTAGAGCCTATAAGCCTTCGCGCGGCATTCCCTTTCCCGCTGGCGCCGAGCACCACCATGGAAATTTCCTGGTCCTCATTTACCACTTTTACTATCTCCTCGACAGGAGTACCTTCCCTGATCATGCCTGTTACTGCCATATCGAATTCAGTTCGTCCAATCTCCACGGCCTCCTGAATCATCTTCTCCGATGACTCAAACATCTCTTCCTTCACCTTATTACTGATCCCCATCCAGTGGCTGTATCTGGGAACGTCATTGATCCTTAAAGCAATGACCCCGGCCTTGATCTTCATTGCCAGGCAAGATGCGAACCGCACCGCGTTTTTTGAGAATTCCGAACCATCTATGGCAACAAGAATTTTCATATTTGCCGCACCCCCTCAGTCCGAATCTGCATATGTGTTCTTCATTCTATCTAAGACACTAATGTGTCGGTCCTCCCCTGAAGACGAGCCCGACCCCGATTCCGGCAACAAGAGCGACCGCAACTGCAAATATCCCATAAAGCAGACCATGGTTCTGTGCGAAAGACGTAATCCAGTTTTCCATGCCGATCTTGCCCAGCCATACCTCTGTCGACCCTGATGCGACAATAGCATTTCCTTTGATCGCAAAGACATCAAACTGGTAAGTGCCGACAGGGGCATTTGAAGGCATGAAGAAGACGCTTTTGAAGAGTCTTCCTTTTATGGTCTGCACGAGATCTTCACGTATAGAGTAAAGTCCCTGCTTTTCCTTTAGTCTGATATAGCCGTTCACAAGCTGGTCTTTTTCAGGGTCCTCAGGTGAAAACTGCGCTCCGGCGCGAATTGCAGTATATTTGCTGTCTGATCCTGTCTTAAGCAGCAGGTCCCCGGGAAGGCCGGCCAATGGGCCTGATGTCTGAACAATATACAGGGCAGGCACATGGGTAAGCTCAAGTGTCTTGACATTCATCCAGAGGATTCCTTTCTTGCCTTTCTTGTTCAACTTTGTCGTTTCTTCTCCAACGGATACAAGCCTTGCGATTATCAGGGCGCCTTCCTCGGCTTCTCCGAAAAGCGTCACCTTCTCGCCCGCATACTTGAGAGTTATGTTTATCCTTTCGGGGACGCTCGAAACCGCAAGTTCACCTGCATGCGAAACACTGCACAAAGAACAGTAAAGAAAAACGAAGCCCGCCAGCATACTGCGAATTGTCGTCGACAACAGAAGTTCTTTCATCAGTGGCCTCCGCCTTCGGTTGCAAGCGAGATGAGTTCGGAAGGAGTTGCCATTAATTCATAGAGAATCATAAACATAACCGCAAGGACAATACCCGCAAGCAGGATTCTCAGTTGTTCCGCCCGGAGTTTCCTGCTCGCCCTGACTCCGAATTGCGCGCCTATTGTAGAGCCGAAAAGCAGTAGCAGGGCAAGACCGACATCTACCGTGTGATTAAAAAAAGCCTGCTGAATGGTAGTGGAAATACTGGTGATGATTATCTGAAATAGGTCTGTGCCTATTGCAAGCAATGTCGGCATGCCAAGGATATAGATCATGGCCGGGAGCATTATAAACCCGCCTCCAACACCCATAAGCGCTCCGAGAAACCCCACCCCGAACCCGAGGAGAAACGGGAGAATAACAGAGATCTTCACTCCGGAGGTTTTGAAATCCATCTGCAGAGGAAGCATCATGGCAAGTCTCCTGATCCTGGATTCCTTCTTTTCTTCCTTTACAGTTCTTCCTGTCAGGACAGTTAAACTCTCAATAAACATGAATATGCCGACGCCGCCCAGAACAATGACGTAAGCCACCCTGATAGCAAAATTCAGGTCTCCCACGAGCCTCAGAAATTTGACTGCCTGGACGCCGACAGTACTCCCGAATATGCCTCCGGTGAAGAGTACAACACCAAGTTTGGTATCCACATTCCCTGCCCTTTTATGCGCATAAGCCCCGGATGCGGACGATGCAACAAACTGGTTTGACCCGCTTGCAGCGGCAACAGCAGGCGGGATGCCTATCATCATGAGCAGAGGCGTCAGAAGGAATCCCCCGCCTACACCGAACAGACCTGAAAGGAATCCCACAAGCCCGCCCAACCCGAGTATAAGGAAAATATTGACGCTCATTCCGGCAATGGGCAAATATATATCCACTCTTCTCTCCTTAAATAGCATTTTAGCAGATAAGGGAATGAGCGACAATGTCATGATATTGGCTAATGCGGCCAAGGGCTTCTTTGCATGTGTTCAGAGTTTTTAGCCCATATTATTCATAATGTATGAGATAGCAGAGCAGATGCTGTATCATCGCTCATTCTCGGTCCGCTTTTGCGGACCTCCGAGGTATCCCGAAAGCTTTCGGGATAAAACCGCTCTGATACAGCATCTGGTCTGATTGGTTAAAAAATTTATGAATAATATGGGTTAGCCGTCATTCCCGCGAAGGCGGGAATCCAGGACTATTTGCTTTAAAAGACAATGGATTCCCGATTACTACCTCGGGAATGACGACAAAGGGATCGTTTCAATAGCTTCTGTGTAAAGGGACTTAAGCCGTATTACACTGGTTGGATGAATTCCTTGTTCCGCCACAAAAGTGAAACACTTATCCGGTATTTTCTTATTTACAGCTCTGTGCCTCTATGTCTCGTGGTCAACTGCTTATTCAAAGATTATGGGCTGGGAGGAAACCTTGCGGCCAAATCGAGGGTTACAGCTTCATATCGAGAAGGTCGGCGAGCCTGGAGAGATGGTCCTTTTCTTCTTGCGCAATCCGGGCAAAGACTCGCCTCGCATCTTTGTCTTCCATCCGGTTCTCCATCTTCAGGTAGAGGTCGTAGGAATTAGTCTCCAGTGATATAACCAGTTCCAGTGTCTCCTGAAGTCCTTTCCCTCTTGCCCAGGAGAGCGCCTCGCTTACGCGCATGCCGCCTTCCATGATCTCTCCTGATGCCTCGGAAGAGACAGATGGGCCTGGGAATCCTGAATCAGACTCCGCGCCTGAGAGGTCTTTATATAGTTCAACCAGCGACAACTTATGCCCTTCTTCTGCCGCAGAAAGGTCCTGAAATACTCTGACAGCATCGGCATCTTCATTCATCAGAGAGAGTTCGGCATAGAATCTCCTGGACCCTTCCTCCAGCGCCCATGCGAGGCCGATAAGCTCCTCAGGCCCGTCAGCAACAGTGAAATACGCCATTCCTGCCTCCGGCGCCCCTTCCGCTGTGAGACCCTCCCATGCTTTTATACCGCCATTCATGCTTGAAACCTCATGGAATCCGGCTGAGGACAAAAGTGACGCAGCAGCACGACTGCGGACTCCCGAGGCTCAATAGGCTATAGTCGGCTTCTCCGGATCGAGCTCACTGAGCCGGTCATGAAGCTCTGCCACAGGTATAAGGCGGGCGCCGGGGATGTGTCCCCCTTCGTATTCCTTTGGCTGTCGGACATCCACAAGGTTATAATCCCCGGGATTCTTGTCTTTGAGGAACTTCCGGACCTCTTCAGCGGTTAATGTCGAAACGGATTTGAAATAATCGAGGATACCCATCTCACCTCCGCCTTTATACTCAGACACTAGTGTAGTGTTTCCAACGCTTCTTTACAGATGTTTCGAGTGTTCCTCGTTGTCATTCCCGCAGTCTTCAAGCGGGAATCCAGGTTTCTTTGTTTCTTAAAGACACTGGATTCCCGATTACTACCTCGGGAATGACAACAAGAAATCTCTTCAACGGCTTCCAATGTAAAGCTATTTCTACAACACTACACTAGTTGTACATCAGCTTGCGTTCAAGGTCGGTTGAACGGGAAATTCTCTTTGCTTCATCGAGCGTTATGAGATCCTGCCTGCAGAGCTGGATCAGATTCTGATCGAGTGTCTGCATCTGGTATTCATCGCGTCCTTTTTCAATATAATTCTCGATCTCATCAAGGTGGCCTTCCCGAATGCAGGCCTTAATCGTGGAGGTCGTATACATCACCTCGAGGGCAGGAAAGACCTGTTCGCCACTCTTGCCCCTGACGAGCCGCAATGAAACCGTAGCCACAAGGGTCTCTGCAAGTCTGTGGCGGACATTTTCCTGTGTCTGCGGGGGATAGAACCCCATAATACGGTTTATGGTCGAAGCGGCATTGTGAGTGTGCAGGGTTGACAGGACGAGATGCCCTGTCTCTGCAGCCTTGATGCAGGCGTCGATCGTTTCCAGGTCACGCAGTTCTCCTACCATGATGACGTCAGGGTCCATGCGCATTGCAGCTTTCAGGGCCCCTCCGAAACTGTCAGTGTCGATGCCGAGTTCCCTCTGAACAATGCAGCTCTGGTTTGAATGAAAGATAAACTCGATGGGGTCCTCGATTGTAATAATGTTGTAGTTAAAACTGTCGTTTATAAAACGTACCATCGAGGCCACGGTCGTGGACTTGCCGTTGCCGGTCGGACCGCAGACAAGTACCAGTCCGTTCGGGGCCTTAACTATGTTCCCCAGAACGGCGGGGAGATTCAGCTCCTCGAAAGAGTCCCTACATGGTGGGGGATGACACGCATTACAATACCGATATTACCCCGCTGACGGAAGATGCTGACCCTGAAACGACCTACGTTTGCCAGCGCATAGGAGGTATCAAGCTCCTTCAGGTTTTCAGGCAGTCTCCGGTTGTTCTGCTCCATAACAGTGGAGGCTATGAACTCGGTATCTTTTTTGTCAGGATATTGAGTTTTGAGCGGATCAAATGTCCACGGGCCCTGAACATCGGCGGAGTGTCCACTTCAAAATGGATGTCGGAGACCTTCTTTTTAAAAGCGATATCTAAGATTTGCGTAAGGGTTGCAATGTCCATGAAAACTCCCTTTCTTGAATTATACTCAGAGGCATATCGGTGTCAAGGCCTCCTCATTGCTGAGACGCCTTTTTCAGCAGTTTACGGTAAAGGAGGTTTTCTATAACAAGTCCTGCCTGGTTAGCCAGCATCACCAATACGTCGCTCTGCACGGGTAATGCCTTCTTCCTGCCGAAATCGCCGTATGTCAGAGTCATGATTTTTCCGTTGCTCTTCATGGGAAGCAGGATTATGGTCGGGCTCAGGGGGGCGCCGATCCCTTCAAAGAGATATTCCTTCAGGACATTATCATCGCTTTCTCCGAAGAAAAACTGTCCCTTTGTAATCACGTCCCGAAATACCGAAGGCACTTTAAGAGGAATTCTTATAGACGAAGCCGACTCAGGTCCCTTGCCTTTTCCAGCGTACACGCCCAGTGCCCTTTCGCCGACAATCTCGGTCGGCCGTACAATAAAGGTAATAGACCGTTCAAATACTTCGGCAACAGACTGCAGAAGCGCCAGTGACACTTCTCTGGGTTCGTAAATGTGCCGGAGGGTCAGTATCCGGTCTCTTATTTTCCCGAAGTGCCCGCCCGCTGTCCCCGGGTCCTTCTGCCGACTGAAAAACCCTTTGACATAGGATTTGAGGGCTTCAAGAAATCTTATTGCATCTTCGATGAACACCGCTTTCCGGACTTTTTTTGACGGCTTCGGGAAAACAGCTATAACACCTTCATTGTATGACTGAAACGTAAAACCATCGTCCCCGGGCGAAACCAACTGTATGGTCGAGACCTGTGGATACTTTGTCTCCAATTGTCTGCGCATGCTGACTACTTTCTCCTTGGAAAGCATGCCCTCGGGTTTGTCCGGGTCGTCAAAAATAAGAAGCGGTGAAGCCTTAATCAGGAGGCACTGGGATACAATACGGTCGAGTTCCTCTTCACCGTCAGTTACAAATACCAGCCCGCCTTCATTCTTGCATATCGTCAGGATAGAATGCTTTATGAACTCATCTTCACTGAAAAGGATAAGGGCCTGAGCCTGGCCCTCCTGTCTCGAAGAACCATCATAGAGACTAATGCCTGCGCGGGAACTCTCCAGGAAGGAGACAAAGGCTTCCTGTTCTTCCTCAGAAAAATCCGACAATGTCTCTTTTATTTTCTGGCGGTGCATTTCAATAGGATCAAAGACCTCATTCTCAAGGGAAAACTGCGGGATTTTTCTCTCAAGGTGGTCGAGATCCGCAAGCCCCAGATCATCAGCAGAAAGGACTGATTCCTTTCCTTCTTTTGAGGCGGCATCGTCCGGCGAAATCACATCTGCATACAAATCTTCATATGACGGGATAGCCCGTCCTGACTGCCGGTCACGTTCCCTCTCGTCGAAGATACGGAGAGCTTCCATTAATACCATTTGAGCGTCAAGGCTTGTTGCCTGCTCCATTTTGCCGATCGGATAGCTGCATTCGGGGGTTACAGCTATATCTTCCGTATCAAGGGTGAAGGTCCCCTCGGTCCAGCTTATCAGTTCAACGATAGTTATCTCTATCAGCTTCCTCAGCGCCTTTGATGCTTCTTCATGCGTAATTTTACCAAGTTCTATGAGAGTGGCAAGCAAAGGTTTGCGGTTATTGCCGGATTTTTTCTGTACTTCGAGTGTTTTTTCGAGATCTTCCTGGGTTACGGCATTCATTCTGACCAGAACCGTGCCGATGCGGACCTTGTTATTGAGATGACTTGCGCCCACAATATAGCCGTCACTGAAAATAATGCGGCTTTCACCCCTGCTTCCCCTCACAGAAAAAGTGCCGGACTTTCTCGTGGTATGAAGCAGTTGAATAATGTCAACTATATTTAGGTGTTCTAAATCTCCGGTAAAAGCCATTTCAGGTATATGACTAATATAGAGTCAGTCAGGTATAGTGAAGAATAACACAAAAAAAGCAGACGGGTAAACAGATTAACAGTCTCATAATAGTAAAGAGACTATTTTAAAAAATCCCTCTTAACTTACCTTTGCTAAATCCTGAAAGCTTTCGGGACTCTTTTGCAATGATGGGTAAGGGGAGATTTTCTGATTTACAAATGGCGCCCGTCAGACGAACAAATGGATATCGTTTGCATGAGAGGTTATAATTTAGTATAAAGGATCCCGGAGATGCCTTATATGGAGTTGCACTTTTTATCTATTATTCTTCTCTCGGTTTCATCGAGCCTCGACAATTTCGGAGTCGGTATATCCTATGGGCTAAGGAATGTCTGTATTCCTATGTATCTAAACGTGTTCATAGCCTGCGTCAACAGCTCCGGCACTTTGCTGGCAATGCTCTTCGGTGCGGGGATTTCAGGCTTTATGCGGCCTTCAGTTGCGGGCTATGCCGGCGCCTTTCTCCTGATCGGCGCGGGGTCATGGATTTTTCTGATGGAACTCAGGAAAAAGGAAACTCAAAAGTCTTCTCCTCCGGCACCTTCCGGGAGAGCGCCCATCCGGGAGGGAGGTATGTTGACAAGGGTTTATTCGTTTATCGATGACCCTTTTGCCGCGGGGTTCCTCTGTTCAGGCAAGGTGACGATGAGGGAGGCTGCCATTCTTGCGTCAGCACTTACACTGAGTAATGTGTCTACAGGAATAGCAGCCGGTATGCTGGGGTATAGCCTGGCTCTCACGACAGCAGCGGCTTTTATGTTCAATGTCCTGGCGATCTCAACGGGACAGTGGATAGGACGTTTTTCCGGCGCCGGAATGATAAAAGGAATTTCAGGCATAACATCAGGTTTGCTTCTTGTCTTAATCGGTCTTTACGAGATAGCCGGATGACAGCAGGCGGGGTTCACTCTTTCCGCTGCAACCTATTCATAAATTACGATACAATTACCATTTCTTGATATAACTTTACAAGAAGACTAAGGAGTGTCTTGTCCACCCTCACCCTTACCCTCTCCCCTCAAGGGAGAGGGGAGTAAACACGCCCCTCCCTTGAGGGGAGGGGTTGGGGAGGGTGTTAAAATATTAACTTTATGGACAGAATCTAAGGAGATGCAAGGAAAGATGACGGAGAAATATTTTTCGATTATAGCGAAAGAGCTTGGAATCAAGGATGCCCAGGTCAAGGCGACTTCCGTATTGCTTCAGGATGGGGCGACAGTCCCATTTATTGCAAGGTACCGGAAAGAAGCAACTGACAGTCTTGACGAAGTTGCGGTCACCTCAATCAGGGACAGGATAGAACAGCTGTCGGAACTGGACAAGCGGCGTGAGGCAGTCCTCAAATCTCTCGATGAGCGGGGACTCCTGAATGACGAGTTAAAAGAAAAGGTTGAAGGGGCGTCTTCCATGACGGAACTCGAAGATATCTATCTGCCTTTCAGGCCGAAGAGACGCACACGCGCGATGGCCGCAAAAGAGAAGGGACTTGAACCGCTCGCGGAAATGATTTTCAGACAGGGTGAAATGGACCCGGAGCATGAGGCATCGGCCTTTGTCGATCCGGAGAAAGGGGTCGAATCCATTGGAGATGCCCTTGCAGGCGCGCGTGACATTATCGCAGAGTGGGTCAGTGAAGACCAGCATGCCCGGCAGAGGATGCGCGAACTGTACATACAAAAAGGCATACTGAAATCAAAGGTTGTTTCCGGCAAAGAGGAAGACGGGATAAAGTACCGCGACTATTTTGAATGGGAAGAACCGTTTTCAGGCGCTCCTTCGCACAGGGTCCTCGCAATACGCCGCGGAGAGAAAGAGGGGTTTCTGAGCCTCCGGATACGTTCCGCCTGAAGATGAGGCGTATTGCTCTCCTTGAGGGCATCTTCATCAAGGACGCCTTGCCTGCATCTCAGCAGGTAAGGACAGCTGTGCATGACAGCTATAAAAGGCTTCTCTCGCTCTCGATAGAGGCTGAAATGCGCCTCGCTTCCAAGAAACGCGCAGATGAACAGGCAATAAAGGTCTTCGTGGAAAATTTGAGGCAGCTTCTGCTTTCCCCTCCGCTCGGCAGGAAGAACATCCTTGCGATTGATCCCGGTTTCAGGACGGGCTGCAAGGTGGTGTGTCTTGACAGACAGGGGAAACTTCTTGTCAGTGATACTATCTATCCGCATTTCTCGGAGAAGGATGCGTCAGAGGCAGGCGCAAAGATCAGGGAGCTCTGCGACAGGTTCGGGATAGAAGTGATCGCAATAGGAAACGGCACCGCGGGGAGGGAGACCGAAACCTTTGTCAGGTCCCTTGATCTGCCCGGAAACATAGTCGTTGTAATGGTAAACGAGAGCGGCGCGTCTATCTATTCAGCGTCCGACGTAGCGCGGGAAGAGTTCCCTGATCAGGACGTGACTGTGCGGGGTTCTGTCTCGATCGGGAGGAGGCTGATGGACCCACTGGCAGAGTTGGTGAAGATCGACCCGAAGTCCATAGGCGTCGGACAGTACCAGCACGACGTCGACCAGCCTGCGTTGAGGAAGAGCCTCGATGATGTCGTGGTCAGCTGCGTGAACGCGGTGGGAGTGGAAGTCAATACTGCCAGCAGGGAACTCCTTACCTATGTATCCGGGCTGGGTCCTCAGCTTGCACGAAATATCATTGAATTCAGAAACAGCAACGGACCTCTAAGATCGAGGAAAGAGCTCAGAAAGGTGCCGCGCCTCGGGCCGAAGGCCTTTGAGCAGGCAGCCGGGTTCCTGCGCATCAGAGATGGTGAGAACCCGCTCGACGGAAGCGCCGTGCACCCGGAGAGTTATCACATCGTTGACGCGATGGCTAAGGACCTCGGGTGTTCCGTCTCGGATCTGATGCGCGAGGACGAACTCAGAAAAACCATTGATCTCAGCAGGTATGTGACCGATAGCGTCGGCATCCCAACCCTGACCGATATAATGGCCGAACTTGCTCGTCCGGGCCGTGACCCCCGTGAACAATATGAATCATTTCAGGTTTGCAGACGGAGTTGAGAAGATCGAAGACGTCAGGACAGGCATGAGACTTCCCGGCATTGTAACCAATATCACTGCCTTCGGTGTCTTTGTGGACATAGGTGTGCATCAGGACGGGCTTGTTCATATAAGCGAGCTTTCCGACAGGTATGTCAAAGACGCCGGCGAAGTAGTCAAAGTCCACCAAAAGGTGACCGTGACAGTCCTCGATGTGGACCTGCGGAGGAAAAGGATCGCACTCTCAATGAAGAACCCCCAGGGGAAACCCAAAGAACTGCCGAAGGAAGCGGAAAGAAAAAAAGTGAAGGAGAGAGATTCACTTGATAACAGGGAGAAAAAACCGGCGCGCTTTGCAAATAACCCTTTTTTTGAAGCCCTGAAGAAAAAATAGACGGGGCGGTCCTTCAGTTGTCGTGCATCATTGCTGTCCTATATATGATTGGAAAGGTATATGGCTCAATTTCTGAATCAAAAAACTACCTGTGTTTTTGTTCAAACCTTTATCTGACTTCAATGTTAATGCAATATTCAAAGCTGAGACCTCCGCTTCGTCTTCGGTCTCCTCAAGGTTGCCCGTGATTTTGCTTCAGAAATCGAGCCATATACCTTATTCCCCGGCGATTTGAAATATCTGTTTGGGACAGGTATGACGGGGCATAGCAAATTTTCCGTGATGTAATATCTGTGAACTTGAACGGAAATCGTATATAATTATTTTTAAGGCTTTTATTAAAGTTTCGTAATAAGTTTGCTTGAGGAGTGGAGAATATGCCGGAGACAGATGAAAGACTGAAGGAGATTTCAGACAAAATCAGCGCCCACATAACAGCCGTGAAAGGGACGCTGGAGCTTCTGGATGCCTCTGTTTCAGAGGACGATTTGCGCAACCTTATTCTCAAGGCTGTCGAGCGGATGGACAGAATGCAGGCGTTATCCGATGAAATGTTTGCCGTACTGAAACAGGTGCTTGAGAAAATTGGTGAAGCACAAGACGGCAAAGAAAAGTAATCCCGGAAAATGCATGCCTTCAGATTGACATTAACTACGAGGTTTGTTACCATGATTCAGCCTTGCAGAATATGGCATCTTTAAGATGCTAATACTTTTTAGAATGAGGTGAAAATGAAAGCCAAGACGATCACTAAGAAAGTGAAGAAGACGGAGAAGCAAGTGTGCAAAAAAGGTGAAGAGTGTGAAGAAAGAGGTTGCCAAGCAGGTAAAGAGCGTCAAAAAGACAGTTGCAAAAAAAGTAATGTGTAAAGAAGACAGTTGCAAAAAAGGCAAAGGTCGTCAAGAAAGCGGTTGCAAAAAAGGCAAAAGCCGTCAAGAAGTTGGTCTAATAATTAGAGGGGCGGCATAACAAAGATATTCTTTGTGCTTATTACAATGCTCCTGATTTCCTGAATCTTGCGGAGCTGTTCAAGATAGGACGAGATCACCTGAGGAGATTTCTGGTAATAGGCCAATCTGTACAGCGCTTTTACATGATCGTTGTCTACGTTGATTATCTCAAGATTTACGTTCTTAAATACTGAAGATATGGCGTGGGTAATGCCCGAAATATCGTCTGTCTCAATCCTCATATAAATCATGCTGTCAATGGGTTTGTTCTTCCTGAACTTGACGGAGAAAAATCTGTTTTCTTCAAATCCCTCTGCTTTTTTGCAGCTGCCCGCATGCACTATGAATCTCGTCTTTACAAGGATGCCCCTGTGAGGACCATTGTTCAGAGTGGGCACACAAAAAGGACATGCAACATAGTTGTCATCGACAAAATCGAGTTCCACGGGAAGTCCCTTTTGACTTGAAGAGAAAAAATTCCAGACCTTAAAAAAAGACTCTTCTTTTTTCCTCAATATGGAAAGGCGTTCTCTGTCGATCAACTGAAGCTCAACAATAAGCCTTTCAGCTTCAGGCACAGCCTGAAGTATCCCTATGATCTTTTCCATGCGCTCTTTTTCCGAACGGTATACCTCCTCCAGTTTCTGCCAGAACTCCTGGGGGTTTATGTGGAAGCTGAAGAGAATCTTCTCCGTGTAGGCTTTTGCAGTATTAAAGAGGGCCTTGATATGAGCATTTTCAAAATGCTTTTTCAATACCCTTTGTGCCTTGGGTGAGATGCACTTCTTAAGAAACTCCTCGGAGGCCGTAATCGTATTTTTTGTATACACCTCCACAACATTCCCGTCATTTAACTCATGCCCCAGCCCTACACGCACGCCGTCGACTACCCCATAATCCGCCCTCAACCCCAAATCCGAATGTATCTTGAAACGCAAAGTCAAGGACAGTGGAGCCTTTCTTGAGATCGATGATGGTCTTTCCATCTTTCGCATATACCTGCATATCATCTTTTTCTATGAAGGGAATTAATGTCTTCACATCCATGAAATTGGTTTCATTGACCAGATATTCCTGAAGGTGCTCCATCAGCTTTCTGTTGATGGTCGTATCTTTGCTGAACCCGCCGTATACAAGGATGCCTTTTCTGTTAAATTCGTTGAACCTGTCTGTTGTGACGAGCAGGGGGACCTTAACACCATCCACTACGACCGTGTATGTAATCCCCCTGAAGTTGTTGAACCTGGGGACGGATATGTTGTCCTCGATCGTGCCGGCTACTTTGTAACTGCTGTTGATGAGCCACATCAATTTGTATGCATTCTCTACGGAATCAACCACAAGCTTGAAGAGCAGTACATTAGGTATCTGCATAAACCTGTAGTCGGGAATGTCGAGAAACGGTTTCCACTGGACCCTGATCTTCTTTATTCTCAGGTCGTTTTCATAACACCTTTCAAGGATATACATCTTGAAGATATCTATGACCTGGGCTGCCTCGGTCTGTATTTCCTCAAGTCTTTTTGAAAATGCATTGAATTTGTCCGGATGCAGATATGAAGCACAAAGATGTTCTATTTCATTTGCAATGTCCAGGAGACAGAGCCTTACACAGAGTTTATGGTAGATATCCATGGACTCACCGGCGATAACTACCCTTTTATCGGCGGCGAGATGCGCCAATGTTCTCAGATTATGCAGCCTGTCAAATATTTTTATGTAGGCGACCCTCGGATTGTTAATCGTATGTGAGAAGAACTTATCGTATGACTCATCCTTGTGCTCTTTTATCTTCGTCAGTCCCTCTACGGTCTCGGCCACCTCTTCGCCGAACATTCCGGCGATCTCATCCCGGCCGACTCTGGCGTCTTCAATGACGTCATGGAGCAGACAGCTGTCGATTGAGACCTTATCAACCATGCCGGTTTCCGCAGCAATGAGGGCCACGTTCAGAGGGTGGAATATATACGGTTCTCCGCTTTTGCGCCACTGGTCTTTATGGGCCGATGACGCATATTCAACAGTCTTGTTGACATCCTCGTATATTTCAGGATACGTCCTGTTTCCCTTGACAACAGAAGCTGCCTCATGTTCGGCAATATTGCGGGATATCTTTTCGATCAGCTTTTTCTGCAAGACTATGTCGTCATCCATACCGTGCCCTTAAGTGCATAGTTACCTTATAACCTTGTGCCTCCTTTATATTATTCCATTAATATAAAATTTACCATTGCGGGACCGGGCCTGTGATCGGCCCTCTAATTTGCAGCTTCAAGTTTGCAAAATGAACCTGCTTTTTGATTATGAACGGCCTTTTCGGGGATAATAGAAACAGAAGGTTCAGACTGCGGGTTTTTTATCAGACCTGACGCATTTCTGTTTATTCGCAGTTTCGAGAGAACTGTAATTCAATCGATTCCTTCATCCAGACCGAACTCGGACAAGTTGCTGGCTACTTCGTCAAGTCCGCATATTCTACGCTCGTGCGGCGGCGCGACCTTCGCACCGAGGCACAGGGAGTCTTTCAAAGCGAAATGAATACCGGTCATTTGGAGACCAGTATTTGTTTGTTCCATCTATACGTAACAAACTGAGAGAGATCCGATAAATAGCAGTGAAAGGTCCAAGGTTGACTGCTCACACAAAATGAGACGGCGGCTGATACCCACAATCTGCGATCCTCAATCCAATTACCGTTGCCAGAACCTTTCTCATAAACTCATTGGAGATGCGCGTTATCTTCTTCTTAGCAAGACAACAAGAGACCGAGCTTTTACTGCGTAGGTAAGCGACTGCAAAACCGGCTCTGCGCCTGCCTCGGAAAAGTCATGAGCTGGTGGCAGGCTTGTGTCCGTAATGCGCTGCCATTCACCAGCCTGTCCCTGCTGGATCGTGAATAGAAGGTCCTGCACGTGGGCATTTATCATCACATAGATATCGTCATCATTTTGCGAGGCCCCATGCAGACATGTCCCGTCTTGTTCTTCAGGTAATCCATTTGATAGACGTAGGCGGGCGTTACAACATCCCGCTCAGAATACAGGAGTAATTTCACACCCGTTGCGTTTTCGGAATAGAGAGTGAAATTGTAAGCCTCTTCGTGCTCGATCCAGGTCACCCCGAGAGGAGATGGAGATCCTTCCCTTTCAGTCCAGATGTTCTCTTGTTTCCTTTGTGATTCGCCGTTCAATCGTTTTGCTCCCGTCGATCCTCCGCTCATCTCTGCCACCGGATCTGTGCGGCTTCCAGGGGAACAGCAATGCCCTTATGGTACGGTATTGCCCGCGCTGTATAATCCGTCGCCGGGCGACTCGCAGACACCTGCGCAAGATAGACGTGACTGCCGCCTGCGGCAGCCGGTTGTCGGGAGAGCTTCATCTCCTGGCGCACAGGAGCGCCACCGTTAACGCCGTCGGCATAAAGTTCGACCCGTATAGCCTTCGGGTCGAGACCGTTGAGATAAACCTGAAGCTCGAAGACGTGGTTTTCACCGTCACTTGCAACCCTCACTTCCCCGAAGCGCAGATCTGACCAGTTCTTCTCCAAGGCACGCCGCCAATTCACGACCCTCGCGCTCATTGCCCCCTTATCCGCCGTGCGCTCGATATATGCAATCGCAGCAGGAATGTAGTACTGCTCAGTGTATTCCCGCACGGCGCGGTTCGCGGAAAATTGCGGTGTCAGCCGCGCCATACTCTCGCGGATGCGCGCGACCCAGGCCACGGGGATGCCATTCGGATCACGGTTATAAAACTCAGGTATAACTTCCCTTTCAAGCAGCGCATAGAGCGCCTCGGCTTCAACAGCGTCCCAGGCCGCATCATCTCCATGTTCTTTGCCGTCCCCCAACGCCCATCCGACTTCAGGCGTGTAGGCTTCAGTCCACCAGCCGTCCAACTCCGAAAGATTGATGCCACCATTGACAAGCACTTTCATGCCGCTCGTTCCGCAGGCTTCCCATGGCCGCCGTGGTGTATTGATCCAGACGTCTACCCCCTGCACCAGTTGTCCTGTCAGAAGCATGTCGTAGTCGCTCAGGAAGATTACATGGTTGCGCACCTCGTTCCGCTGGATAAAATGGGTCCACTCCTGAATCAAGGCCTGTCCTGCTTGGTCTGCCGGATGCGCCTTACCAGCAATGAGAAGCTGCACAGGGCGCTGAGGATTGGAGAGGGCACGGAGTAGCCGCTCAGGATCGTGAAGCAGCAGGTTTGGCCTCTTGTAGGAGGCGAATCGGCGCGCAAAGCCCAGCGTCAATGCATTGGCGTCAAAAAT
The DNA here is from genome assembly GCA_963725545.1 of uncultured Nitrospiraceae bacterium. Classification (GTDB taxonomy): domain Bacteria; phylum Nitrospirota; class Thermodesulfovibrionia; order Thermodesulfovibrionales; family SM23-35; genus DYFC01. The sequence continues at coordinate 43,609 of CAVRZG010000033.1, forward strand.
GTGGTTCGCACCCTCAACCTCATCGGGTGATGCTCCTGCGGCTTCCAGTTGTCGGGAAAGTCGTCCTCGCACATATTCAACTAGTGACTCGCGTGCAGAAGCCCGGCATTCCCAGAGCCTGGAGTCGGGAAGTTCGCGCATGTCCTCTTCTAGGGTTTCTAAAGTTCCAAGCCAGCGGTCCTTTCCGCATGTGCCAGTCCACAGGGCGTCGGTTTCTTCTGAATCCCAGCTCGACATGTGCACCCCGTTTGTAACGTGTCCGACCGGCACTTCGATCTGCGGCCAGTGTGGATAAAGAGGCTCAAAGAGATGCCGGCTCACCTCTCCATGCAAACGGCTGACACCATTGACTGCCCCGCTTCCTCGTACTGCCAGGTACGCCATATTGAAGGGTTCAAGGCTGTCTCCCGGGTTCTGACGGCCAAGGGCCAGCAAATCGTTGAGTGAGATACCGAGCTTATTCTGGGCATACGAACCGAGGTATTGTTCGATGAGCGGAGGGGCAAAGCGGTCAAAACCTGCGGGCACGGCCGTATGTGTGGTAAAGAGATTGCCTGCTCGCGTAGCAGTCAGCGCAACTTCAAAAGGCTGTCCGGTCTCCTCCATGAAGGTCCGAGCGCGTTCCAGCACGGCGAAAGCGGCATGCCCTTCGTTAAGATGACACACTTCGGGCTTAATGCCAAGGGCGTTGAGCAGGCGCCATCCCCCGATCCCGAGCGCCAGTTCTTGATTGAGGCGTAACTCCAGACTGCCTCCGTACAACTCACTGGTGATCCCGCGACGGACCGGAAAGTTCGCCGGGTCATTGCTGTCGAGCAGGTAAAGTTTCACCCGTCCGACCTGAACCTGCCAGGCGCGAAGCCAGACCGAGTAACCCGGCAACTTGAGCTCCAGCCGCAACCACTCCCCGTTTGGTTCGCGTACAGGCGTGATCGGCAATTGACCGGGATCGTTGTACGGAAAGAGGGCCAATTGCGCTCCGTCCTTGTCTATCACCTGCCGAAAATACCCCTGCTGGTAGAGCAGCCCCACGCCGACCACCGGCACACCCAGATCGCTTGCGGTCTTGAGTTGATCACCTGCCACATTGCCAAGCCCTCCTGAATAGATGGGCAGTGCTTCGCTCAACATGAATTCCATGCTGAAATACGCGACGGTTGTCAGCGGCTTCTGCGAATGATTTTGCTGAAACCATGCAGGCGCCTCTGCAGCTTGATGGCTGGTTCGTAAGAGGTCGGCCACTTTTTTGCGGAAGGCGGGAGCAGCCAACACGCGGCGGAGCTGATCGCGCGAAACCGTTTGCAGGACGACCCAGGGGCTATAAGTAAGTTCCCATAGCGTTGGATCAAGCTGCTTCCATATCTCATCGGCAGAATGATTCCAATACCAATGCATATCCAGTGCCAGTTCAGCCAGGGAATCGAATCCCTCGATCTCTGTGGGGAATAAGGCGTAGATCGGACTACTAACTCTTTTTTGTTTGCTCATGATCTCTCTCCTCGAATTTGTCCCGGAAGGACGTCCGGGTTGTATTCTCAGTTTCTCCTCTCGTGATACTGCCCATTGACCGGTCCATTTCACGCATTGTGACGGAGGCTTTGCCAGCGTTGTATAAACTCATTCGACCGCTTCCCCTGGCTTTGGATTGTGCCAGCCGCCATTGCCTGCAATGATCCGCTCAGCTTCAAGCGGCCCCCAGGTGTTCGGTTCGTACTCATGGATCGGCGTCACGTTTCCCAGGATGGGGTCCACGACGCGCCAAGCGGCTTCGACGGCGTCTTTGCGGGCGAAAAGCGACGCGTCACCCCGCATGGCATCGCTAAGCAGACGCTCATATGGTGACATCTCATCCAGGAAGTGTTGGCACGCTAACAGCTCTACCTCTTCGCCAACCATGGATTCCCCCGGCACTTTGGTCCTCGCCCCAAGTGTGATAAAAACATCGGGACTGAGGCGGAAGTGGAAATAGTTCGAGGGGCCCGGCCTGATTTCATCAAAGACCGCTTGCGGCGGACTCTTAAGCGTAAGCAAAACTTCGTTGGCTGTGAATGGCAGCTTCTTGCCGACCCGTATGTAGAAAGGCACGCCTGCCCAGCGCCAGGTATCGATATGAAGCCGCACTGCAACGAACGTCTCAACCTGCGAATTGGCGGACACGTCGTTCTCGTCTCGGTAGCCGCTGTATTGTCCCCGTACAACGTCCTCAGGTACGAGCGGACGTATTGCTCTGAAGACCTGCATTTTTTCGTCGCGTGTCGCTTCCGGATCGCTGCTGGTTGGGGCATCAATGGCGAGCAGGACCATGACTTGCAGCAAATGGTTCTGCACGACGTCGCGGATGGCGCCGACATCTTCATAAAAAAGCCCGCGCCCTTCCACTCCGAAACTTTCGCAGAGGGTGATCTGCACACTCTCAACGTAGTTACGATTCCAGATCGGCTCCAGAAAAGAGTTAGCGAAGCGGAAATAGAGCAGATTCTGAATCGGCTCCTTGCCGAGGAAGTGGTCGATCCGGAAGATAGCCGACTCGGGAAAGAACTGTTCGAGCGTTTGGTTGAGCGCTTGCGCCGAGGCCAGGTCGCGGCCAAAGGGTTTCTCGACAATCACGCGGGCGTCCACAGCGCAACCAGACTTAGCCAGTCCCTGTGCCACGGTCGCAAACTCGCTCGGCGGGATCGCTAGGTAGTGCAGGGGCCGCTTGGCCTCTCTGAGCGCCTTGCGCAACATCTCATATGTCGCGTCGTCATGGTAATCACTGTCAATATACTGCAACCGCGAGCAAAGCTTCCCAAAGGACTCTGCATTCACACCGCCGTGCTTCTCGAGACTATCCCTGGCTCGCTCTTTGAATTTTTCGATGTCCCATCCCGACTTCGCAACACCGATAATAGGAACGTCGAGATGGCCGTGCCGGATCATCGCCTGAAGCGCAGGGAATATCTGCTTATACGCAAGATCTCCGGTTGCGCCGAAGAAAACAAATGCGTCCGAATGTGAGGTCTGCCATTTTCAACCTCCATATTTCATGGCTGTCTCTTTAATGAAATCTTTGGCCTTAGATGAACTCCTTTGACCTTTTTAATAATGGCTCTCGGAGAGATTTCCTCATAATCGAGGAGTTCCTGTGGTTTGCCACTTTTCGGTTTCTTTCTGACGGCTAAAGAATAGACAGGAACCGGGTAAGTGGCCAGGGCACTCTTCACGGCTTCTCCAATCCCTCCTTCCGCATAGTGATCTTCTACGGTGATGATTGACTTGGTAGCGCTTGCAGCCTCGCGAAGGGTTGTCTTCATCAAGTGGCTTTATGCTGTAGAGATCGATGACCCGGATGAAAATCCTTCTTCTTTCAGAACTTCATAAGCCTTCCAGAGCCTCATGAAGCGTAATTCCTGCAGCAATGACTGTGGCAATATCTCCTTACTTTTTCTTAGAACTTTACTTCCGCCGATGGGAAACTTTTCCTCCGGATTATAGAGGATAGGAGTCTCTTTTCTCGTGGTACGAATGTAAACAAGGCCATAATGCTTTGCGGCTTCTTCAACCAATTTTTCGGTGGATATCGCATCGGATGGATAGAGGACAACGCTATTTAAAATCGTCTGAAACATGGCAATGTCTTCAAGACCCATCTGAGAGGGCCCATCTTCCCCAATGGATACTCCGGCATGAGATCCGACAAACTTGATGTTCGGATCGGAATACTGGCTCATCCTGATTTGATCGAAAGCCCGGGTAAAAAATGCAGCAAAGGTAGAGACGAAAGGAATTTTGCCCCTGCAGGACAGACCTAATGCTGCTCCCACCATATTCTGCTCGGCAATGTACATCTCAAAAAACCGCTCGGGGTAAGCCTCTTTGAATATTTCTGCATAGGTTGAATTGCTCACCTCGCCATCCAGACTCACCATATTGGGGAATTGCGGAAAAATTCTTACCAGTGCGTTCCCATAGGCTTTCCTCGTGGCAACGGGTTTATCTGCCGGATAATCGATCTTTTTTAACGGTTTTTGAGGAGCTGTTCTTTGGGCTTCAGATCTTCCGGAAGGGATATCTCACCTCGAACGGATTTATCAATTTCTCCTAATTCCTTGAGCGCCCGATCACATTCCTCTTTACTCAGGACCTTTCCATGCCAGCCATTCTTATTCTCAATGAAAGAGACTCCTTTCCCTTTAATCGTTTTCCCGATCAACATGACCGGTTGATCGGTCACGTGGAGGGCTTCTTCGTAGGCGGCAAGAATTTCGGAAATGGAATGGCCGTCCAGTACGATCGTTTTCCATCCAAAAGATGAAATCCTTTTTTCATAGGCCTCGAGATCCCATCCGTACATGGTCTCTCCGCGCTGACCCAGCCGATTCACATCGAGAATGCCGATAAGATTATTTAATTTATAATGGGCTGCGATCTGCATCGATTCCCACTGGGAGCCTTCGGCCATTTCGCTGTCTCCGAGAAGGACATAGGTCCGGTAGGGAAGCTTATCAAGGTACTTGGCATTCAGGGCCATTCCCACACCGATGGAAAGGCCCTGGCCAAGAGACCCTGTAGCAGCTTCAACATAAGGGAAAGGCAACGGTGGGATGACCTTCCAGGGGACTTCCAAATTTTCTGTAGGTCATGAGGTCCTTTTCGCTCAATTCTCCGGCAGCAGCCCATAGCGCATAAAAGAGTGGGGAGGCATGTCCCTTCGAAAAGATTAAACGATCATTATTGGGAGATTTGGGATGATCCACATCGAATCTGAAAATTCCGCCAAAAAGGAGGCAGGCCATCAACTCTGTGGCCGAGAGTGAAGAGGTCGGATGACCGGAACCAGCCTCTGTTGTCATGATCAGGATGTAGTAACGAATCAAGTGTCGCCAATTCTTTCAACTTTTCCGTCACTTCTTCGTTAACCATAGGGTTCCCTCCGTGATTTCCTTATAGCACTCGCCTGGTTAATGATATGCCGTTCAGGCCAAGGCGTCATCGCTATTATTTGTTTATTTTTTCGCCTCAAATCAAGAATCGATCTTCGGCAACCCGTTCCAAGCGTTTTGAGCTAGATCCCAAAGCATAGGATCGAGTTGTGTCCACACTTCGTCTGCGGACCTCATTTACTAAGCATTTTTGCTCTCGCGAAGGGAAAAGAAATCAATGATATAGAGCAAGACCCCAACCATAAAGCCCCAGGCCGATATCCACAAGACAGTAAACCATAGCCTCATAAACCCCTGAGTTGTCAGATAATCCATGCCCATGATCCTCTGAAAATACGCCTGCACGACACCCGCAATAGTAAAACTGAGTACCATCAGGATAAAAAAGAAGTTCATCATCCAGAACGCATTGAAACTGAGTCTGCGACTGATAATTTTGAGACCCTTAATCTGCGGGAGTGCAAAATAAATTATGGCAAGATTGAGCATGACATATGCTCCGAAAAATGCGAAATGCGCGTGAGAGGCTGTGAATTGAGTCCCGTGAGTCCACTTGTTTATCTGGGGCCACGAATGCAGCAAAGCCCCAGAGCCCTGCCCCGAAAAAGTGCATAACGGCACTACCTATGATCCAGTAGAGCGCCGGTTTATTTTCTATCTCCATCTTTCTTTCCTTCACAACACGGAGTGTGTCCATGACCATTAGAAGTATCGGCACAGGTGACAATGAGCTAAATATCGGTCCGAACCAGAGCCAGTATGCCGGCACGCCTATCCAGTAATAGTGATGCCCTGTTGCAATTATTCCCGTAAAGAGAACAAGGCCGATCTCGATATAAAGCCATTTCTCCACATTCGTGCGTTCAACCCCGGTAATCTTTATCAATATGAACGCCATGATCGCAGCAGAGATCAATGCCCATGAGGCTTCGGCCCAGAGGTGCACTACCCAGGCCCACAAATAATATTGAGTCGAGATGTTTTTAATGAAGAAAACCCCTGCGAGGAACAGCCCTCCCAGCGTCACAAGCCCGCCGAGGAGCATGCCCTGGATTACCGTCCACTTCTTTGCGTTCATCATAGTCATAAAAATATTGAAGAGAAAAATGAGGGCAACAATGACAATACCTACTTTGAGAACTGTCGGTTGTTCAAGAAAAGGCATTCCCCACGACCATCCTGAGATAAATCCTATAACCGACGTGATGCCGATGACGGTGAAAAGAATCAATTGGAAATTTGCGAGTTTCCGGCTGTAAATTTCAGTCTGTGCCTCCTCTGGCACAACGTAATAGGTTCCTCCCATAAATGCGGTGAGGAGCCAGAAGAGGAGAAGGTTCAGATGGATCGCTCTTGCGGTATTAAAAGGCAAGACATTTATCAAAGGGTCATAGTCCCATACATATTTTGCACCCGTAATTAAACCGAAGATCACTTGCAGCCCGAAGAGCAAGGTTGCAACTACAAAATAGTTGTATGCAATTTTCTGTGTTTCGTATTTCTTTCTCAACCTTACTTCAGACCGGAAAGATAGTCGGCAAGATCTTCGATATTCTCCCGTGGAAGTGTTGCGAAATTCGGCATAATGGAATTTGGGTTATGTGATTTAGGGGTTTTGATCTGGTCTTCAATCCACTCTTTTTCGCTTGGCTTCCCACATGAGTCAGGTCCGGACCGATTTTACCACCTGTTCCTCCTAGTGCATGGCATGCGCAACAGCCCGCGCCTTGAATAAATGTTCCCCGGGCACCGGCTTCTTTTGGAAGATTTGCCGCGGAAACAACCAACGGTTTCGGAGGCCAGTTATTGGTGTCTATTCCGTTTACCCAGGAGAGGAATTCGATGAGGCTATCTATTTCCTCGTCCTTCAGGTGCAAGTTCGGCATCTTCCGGGCGGCGGCCAGACCTTTTCAGGGTATTTGAGAAAGTTCTTCGTCCATTCCGCGTCTCGGTAGCTCGCAACCTTTGTGACGTCGGGAGCATAATAGCCACCTATTCCGAGGATGGTGTGGCAGTCATTGCAATTGTATTTCTGCCACACCCATTTACCGGCAACCACCTTTGCAGTGAGCTTATCTTCATGCGTCCTTTGTGGCATTTTTCTGATTGAGTCATACGTCAGCAACAGAAAGAGAACGGATGAAAGTATTGTGCCCAACAGAAATATGGTCTTCGCGCCCGATATTTTCATTGCCGTGGCTTATTTGAATGTCTTCAGGATATATTCCGCTATCTTCTTTGCGTCTTTATCTGAGACCGTTCTTTTATCGAATTGTGTCATTCCAGGACCGGGATGTCTCATCTTGTTTACGATGTCCCCCTGCTTTTTTACTTTGTTGGCGTCAAGGTCTTTCTTATGCAACGTTTTTTGAGGATTGACGTTGTTTCCACCGTCAGGATGGCATACAGAACAATGCTGTTGGAACAGCTCTTCACCGGACTTTGCCTTTCTGCGGGTTCCTTTGAGAACCCCGCTGTTCCGTATAAGAACACGGACCCTGCCAAAAACAGAACCATGAGCACTTTCTTCATCTTTCTTTCTCCTCTCTGTTTTGAAAGTTAATTAGAGTCTGTCCATAAATTGCCCGTTGTCGGAAAAGTCTTCATTCCCGCGAAGGCGGGGATCCCGCGTTTTTAACACTCGGGATCCCCTGGTTAAACAGGAGACTGAGAAATAAAGACTTTCTGGACAGACACTATTAAGAATTTGTATCGTTTTCTGACCGCTCTTCAGCCTTTACTCTTCAATAGCCTAGAACTTCTTCGGAAATTGCTTGACGATACCGCCCGCCAAGGCGTCGGCAATAACATAGACGTTCTTCTTCATGGCATCCCACGTCTGGGCCTCAGAAGAATAATTCTTCGCGTTTATCGCGTTTATTTGCGCCATGTGGTGCCCTCCATGTTCAACCAGCAAAGACAATACTGTTTCCTTCGGCCAATTCGGGTTGGCTGAACTCAGAAAGGTCGCTATCTCTTCAGCGTTCTTTTTCAGCTTGTCCGTCGCGACATCTTCTGCTTTCTTGTCACCGTCATAAGCCGCACTCATATAGTCCTTGATGGCTCCATAATGACCCGCAAGAAGATTAAAGAGTTTGGCCGAGGCTTCTTTTCCATAATACGGGGTTATTGAATTGGCAAGGTCCTTTGCATTTTGTACGACATGTTCTTCGGCGACCTTCGCAGCCTCTTTTTCTCCTTGTTTTGTAGTCAGAACAACATTCCTCACCCAGAATATATGACCAGTCCATAAATCACGCAAGGCAAGTTTCAACTCACACGTCTTTGGCGAAAATTTCTCACCGGCCTTTTTGCCCTTTGCGAACGAATACGAAGGAGCAAGTAGCATCGATGCCGCTAATACCAAAATCATTACTTTGAAAGCGTTTCTCTTCATTTTTCTAACCCCCTTTTAATACTTTGCTTTTGGACTAAAGACGATTCTTGGTCCTTAGCTTCATGAACGTACCGCTTCCGATTTCATCTTTCCCTTTACGAAGATTGCCTTTCACATTAACAGTGCCTTCGCGCATCGGCAGTTTTCATCACCTCCTACAATTTTGTATGGAACGAGATAATACTTAGCAAGACAGGTGCCAAGCATAACCCATTGATTTTATGCATATCCAGAGGAATCAAATAGACGATTCTGTGGACGAATTGTCTAATGACGGGCATATTGCCCTGAGCTTAAAATTCACACGCACGTGGGTACAGAAAGTCGTAAGAGGCAAACCTCCTTCCTCCTAAACACCTTCGTGATTTCCCAAGAGAGGGTTGTCACCCTAGTAGCTTTCTGCTTCTATTTCACTCTTTAACCTCACTACTGCATCTTGCAGTTCTTGCAGAGACAGTAATTGCTTCTCTCGCATAGATTCTTAAATGAAACAACAAATCGATTTTATATAGATTCTTTATGAGGCGATGCAGAGATTTGACTGACGGCCAAATGTTTGATATGTTTTGACAAAGCCAAATACCTCGCGAGAAGGGACCAAGGCAGAGGTTTTACAGCGAGAAAAGATGGAGAGAGTGATGCAATGCCAAGAAAGTTCAGAGTCGGCGATCACGTGACATGGAACTCGGAGGCCGGGCGCGTCAGCGGAAAGATCATCAGGGTGCATACAAAAGATATCGATTACAAGGGATACACGCACCATGCCAGCGCGGATGATCCTCAATATGAGATCAAGAGCGATAAGACCGACCACATCGCGATGCACAAGGGATCGGCGCTGAGAAAGGTGAGCCACTGAAAGCCGAACCAGCCGCTGCGCCTGAACGGGGCATTATCGCAGACTACATTGAGGGTCTCCTTTAGGATGTCCCAAATCAGAAGTTCACGACTCGCATTTGTTTAGACCCATCAATTAATTTATTGCCTGACAGCATTAAGAGTGCGTTGAAAATCTCTCCATCTTTATTGTAGCTTGCGAAGCGCAAGTTTCTCTTTCAGATATTCTCCTATTAGTATCGCGGCAGGATAAAGAACCTCCTCTTCCGTCTTTGCATGAAGCATGAGCTTTTCGGCAAAATGGACGATATCAGGTCTCTTTTCCTTCTTTGCTACGGCTACCAACTTCTTGAGGGCCGCAACAATTGCCTTGTGTTCTTTAAGCATATTTGGAAGGTCTTTTTTCAGTTTGTCAGTCATGACAAGGACAGCTTTCATATCTTTAGATACTTTACCTTTCGTCAAAACCTGCAAAAGACCAATCGGCGGCAATGCGTACTCCTCTTCCCTCACAAAATGCGGATGCAGGACTTTTGCAACGGCCTCGGCAGCTTTGCCTATCGGACCGGATGTCTTGACAGCCTTAACAAGCTCCTCGTGAAGCTCCTTGTGCTCTAACTTCAACGGCTTTGGAATTATCATTTTCATGTCAATTCTCCCTATTGATGTATTTTTTCTATATCTGTTACTCGCTCCAGCTTATCGCCTGGACAGGACAGACATCAATCGCCTCCTGACAATTGCATGTGTCACATTGATTTTGCCGTTTCCTGGTGAGGTGAGTTGGGAGGATAGGTTATTTTTTTACCTTTGACTTCTGCCCACGGCGTGAGGGTATGATTCCTGCTGGAGGCTATGCCCATGATATGAATCACCAGGACTCCGCGAATTAGCAAAGCGTCTCCTATCAACGATCTGTGGCACCGCCAGGGAACCGCTTCGGCACACATGATGGCCGTTACCCGTTTTTTTGCCGTCTCCATAAGTTTTTCGAGGTTCTCTTCGAATTCCACTGTTTGCATATAGTCGGCAAAGCCCCGGAACGATGCATTTCTCCATGCCGTATTTGGCGAGTCTTTTCGTGTTGGGCGCAGTCCGCCGAGTCCCTTTATATGGAGATAGAGGACATTAACGGACTTCAAGCTTTCCCTCAACATGTCCTCGTTGAACTGGGGGTTATGCCGCGACTTCGGGATAGTACGTACGTCTGCTACGTTCTTTATTGCATAGCCATTAATAATTTCTATGAACTCCGAGATAGGTCGTGTCGAATGGCCAATCGTATATACTAGGGTCTTCTGGTCGACTGGCTGTTCTTTCATATCAGAACCCTATCAGTCATCAGCATATTTCAAGGCTTTCCGTGCTGTTTCGGAAATTCATGTCGAATTCTCGGAACTCTTCTAACATCGCACGTCTGTTCTTGCATGCTCAGATATTCCATTGATGGGATGAAGAAGTGCTTGTCCTCCTTTTCAATGTGCACCGGATACCGCTTGATAAGAGTCTCCATGCATTTTACGATTTCTTTCAACGAATCTTTATCGGTGTCACGTAGTTCTCGTGCATGAAGGCCTCCAAAGAAAATATTACATTAATTTTAAGAAAGTGCAACTGAGTGTTGACAAGAAAGTCAATCCCGATAAAATTTAAAATATGTTGCTTTGCGAAATTGTGGTTTACTTTCTTCTGGGTCTCAGCATGGAGCTTTGTGACAATTATTCCAACTCCCGCTGCAAAACGAGTATTTCTTCACGGACTGAGCACGCTTCTGGATCAATGAAACCGTAAGTGGGGTCAGACTTGTTTATTGCATTTTGATTAACTACAGGAAAGGCGATAGGGTTAGGCCCATATTTTCTACAAATGTTGCTTGTGTATATGTAATGTTCAGGTTTTGTGTTTTGCTGCCTTTCTACTCTTTCCCGCCTTGTATATGGCAGGCTCTTCATTTACAGTCAGATTTCCTCCATCGCCATTCACTCTTGAAAACTCAATCTTGACCTCAGCAGATAAATCCCGCTCCTCCTCTTTCAACCGGTCGAGAGTCATGCGGAGATATTCTTCATCAATTTCAATGCCGATGCTGTTTCTTCGTAGACCTGCGGTATCCGCCCGGTTTTCGCTATATCAGAATAAATTCGATATCATTCTTCACAACGGCTGATTCGGCTCATAAGAAAAGGATAAGTCCCGGGCTTTTCAACGGGTACAATAATCAATTCTCCAGGTCATATCTCGACAGTCTCACTGTAGCCAATTTCTCTTTTCAAAGACGGCCTGCCGTGATGCTTTTGGATGTCTCTCATTTCTTCTTCAGAGACCGGCGGAATATTTTTAATAAATAAAGCAAAGGACTCTTCGTGAATAACTTCTCTTACAGCATCTTTGATGAGACTGTAAAGCTCATCTCTGTCTATGGTCATCTGTTTTGCTCCCATCCTTTATCCTCCTTTATAACAGTAAAACCTGATGTCACATTCCTTGCAAATCTTTGTTTTATCAGACATTTCTTTTATAGCAAAATCTTTATTGATTATGCAATGAGCAACCTCATCAAAATGCCTGCCTGCTTCTGCTACCAGTTTATCATCATAGTCTATCTCCATCAAGGCGTCTTTACGGAGTTTCCTCCGAAGTCCGGTAGATGGAATTAACAACGAGCGAACATCGATTTAATAAATCTCTCGTTCTATGCGTAGCATGTAAATTGGATTCGCATATTTTATGCTTCCTGGAGACGGTATATAATATGGATATGTTGCCCGAAAGAGATGGCTATACGGTAGATGTTGCAGGACAAGCCGCTGATTAAAAAAGATGTCGTCATCATAGGGGCGGGACCTGCAGGCCTGATGTGCGCAATAGAGGCCGGTAAAAGGGGCAGGTCTGTGCTCGTGCTTGAGCATATGAATAAGATAGGGAACAAGATCAGGGTTTCAGGCGGCGGCCGCTGCAATTTCACCAATATAAACCTGCGTCCGGACCATTACCTGTCCGCAAATCCCCATTTCTGCAAGTCCGCCCTTGCGCGTTTCACTCCCGGTGATTTTATCGGCATGATAGAGAAGCACGGGATTGCTTATCATGAAAAGGAAGAGGGCCGGCTCTTCTGTCGGGGCACATCCGGAGATATCATAAGGATGCTCAGCCAGGAATGCCTCAGTTCAGGGGTCCAAACTCTTCTAAATTGCAGCGTCGTAGGAATAACAAAGTCAGATCTCTTTCACATTTCAACAAATTCCTGCAGGATTGAAGCAAGCTCTCTGGTCATAGCAACAGGCGGTCTGTCATATCCCGACCTTGGGGCGACAGACACAGGATTCCGCATCGCTAAGCAGTTCGGGTTGAAAATCACAAAAATGAAACCGGCGCTTGTGCCTCTCGTGTTCGGACCGGGTGACCTGAAAAAGTTCGCTGACCTAAGCGGACTTTCATTTGATGCCCGGGTCACATGCGGGAGAAGACAATTCACGGGTAAAATCCTGTTTACCCACAGGGGTCTGAGCGGACCTGCAATCCTCCAGGCCTCTTCATACTGGGATGCCGGAAATGAGTCTGCAATTGATCTTATGCCCGGAGTAGATTCCTACGGGCTTTTGCAATCCAACCGGCAGAGCCGGATCGAGTTGGCCAACCTCCTCTCACAATATCTTCCAAGAAAATTCAGTCACAGGTGGTGTGAGCTGCAGGCGCCGTCACAGCCGTTGTGCCGGTATAATGAAAAACAGCTCCGGGATATCTCATATCATATCCATCACTGGACTATAAGGCCGGCAGGCACCGAGGGGTATAAAAGGGCGGAGATCACCGCCGGCGGAATCGATACTGATGAATTGTCATCCAAAACAATGGAGTCAAAGAAAGTGCAGGGTCTTTTCTTTGCCGGAGAGGTCGTTGATGTTGCAGGGCAGCTGGGCGGATATAACCTCCAGTGGGCGTGGTCCTCAGGGTTTGTTGCAGGCCAGTATGCATAACTCCAGGACCATAATTCTTGCATCGGCTTCTCCGAGGAGGAAGGAAATTCTCGAAAAGACGGGCCTGAAATTCAGGGTCGATGAAAGCCTGTACGAAGAGAAAATGATGCCTGGAATGAAGCCCCGCGAACTCGTCAGGTTTCTCTCAAGAGAAAAGGCCGGGGATGTTGCCGGGAGACACAGTAATGCCATTGTGATTGCCGCCGACACGATCATTGTATTCAGAGGCAGGATTTTCGGCAAACCACTCAACAGGGACCATGCAAAGGAAATGCTGAAGGCGCTTAGCGGCAATGTCCATTCCGTTATAACGGGATTCACCATAATAGATGCGGCCTGCGGGAAAGAGCTGACCGGATCGGCAGAGACAAAGGTCTTTTTTAAAAGGCTCAGTGATGAGGATATAGAGGCATACATCGGTTCCGGCGAACCCATGGACAAGGCCGGAGCATACGGCATTCAGGGACTGGGCGCTGTGCTGGTAAAGAGGATAGAAGGTGATTTCTTTAATGTAGTAGGTCTTCCTTTATACTCCCTCTCCGAGAGCCTGAAGAAATTCGGGGTTAGTGTAGTTAGTATCAAATAAGGTATATTAATAGAGTGAAATTTGAAGAACTGAATATCAATCCAAAGGTACTGGAAGGAATCAAAGCCGCAGGATTTACCGATTGCACGCCGGTCCAGGCCCTGACACTGCCGGTAGCACTGGAGGGCAGGGACATCGCAGCCCAGGCACAGACAGGCACAGGCAAGACCGCTGCCTTCCTTATAGCCATGTTCTCACGCATGCTTGAACTGCCTTCCCCGGGACGCGGCCTGTCGCCCAGAGCGCTCATTATCGCGCCGACGCGGGAGCTTGTTATCCAGATAGACGCGGAGGCCAGGCTGTTGGGAGGCCCCGCCGGTTTCAGGATATTGCCTGTGTTCGGCGGTATCGATTATCTCAAGCAGCGTGAAGATATCTCAAAGGGAGTTGACGTACTCATAGGAACTCCGGGCCGGCTGATCGATTATCTCAAGCAGAAGGTTTACAGCCTCAGAAAGAGTCAGTTCCTTATCATCGATGAGGCAGACCGAATGTTCGACATGGGTTTCATAAGCGACCTTCGCTTTCTGCTTAGAAGGATGTCTCCCTACGACAAGCGCCAGTCCATGCTCTTCTCCGCCACCTTGTCCAACCGGGTGCTTGAACTATGCTATGAACATATGAACATGCCTGAACGTTTCTCGGTGACGCCTGAGAATATTACGGTGGAACAGGTAGAGCAGGAAATCTATCACGTCGGTTCGTCCGAAAAGTTCGGCACTTCTGCTGGGCATGCTCAGTCGCGAGCCTGACGGCCGCTATCTCGTCTTCTGCAACACCAGGGCCGCTGCCGAAAAGGTCGAGGCCCAGCTGAAAGCTAACGACTATAAGGCGGCCTCTATAACAGGTGACATTCCCCAGGAGAAGAGGATGAAGGTCCTGTCCCGCTTCAAGGACGGAACATTGTCCATCCTCGTGGCTACTGATGTGGCAAGCAGGGGTCTCCATATCGAAGGCGTAACACACGTGATCAATTATCGATCTTCCCCAGGACCCGGAGGACTATGTGCACCGGATCGGGAGGACCGCCCGCGCAGGAGCAGGCGGCAGGGCCATCAGCCTTGCTTGCGAGAAATACGTGCATACCCTCCCGGACATCGAGGAGTACATCAGACAAAAGTTGCCGGTCATGCCGATCACTGAGGATATGATCGTCACCGGCTATCGCAGGACTCGGGGGTTTCAGCGGATAAGAGGACTCATTCCCAAGGGAGAGGCTCAGGGTCCGCCGGGAGTAAGGACAGGCGTCCGCGCACCGGCAAACCTTCGCACACTTCTGAAAAGTCCGGCCGCAGGCCTGAGAGAAGCCGAACTCCTCGGAGAGACCGATAACCCTGTTCTGAGATCTTGTGATAGTAACCCTTCTTGCGGGATAAAAAACATAGATGAAAGACAAACATAAGACAATCGAACAACTTGCAGAAGAGGTCGTTGAATTGCGCGGGCATGTCAGCAATTTGAGAGATTCCGAGCGGAAATACCGGACCTTGTTTGAGGAATCAAAAGATGTTCTTTATGTCTGCACACCTGACGGTAATTTTCTCGATATAAACGCTGCGGGAGTTGAGTTGTTCGGCTACGATTCAAAAGAGGAGATGATTAACATCAATATCGCTCAGGACCTCTTCGTGAATTTTCAGGAGAGGAATGCCTGCGTACAGATAATCCGGGGTAACGGGTTCGTGAAGGACTACGAAGCAGTTATGAAGAGAAAAGACGGCACTCATGTTATTGTGCTCATAACTGCTGTAAGTGATCGTGATGAGTCGGGAAAGATCGTGGCATACAGGGGGATAATCAAGGACATTACAGAATGGAAGCGACTCGAACAACAGCTTTTTCAGGCACAAAAGATGGAGGCCGTGGGACAGCTTGCCGGAGGCATTGCACATGATTTTAATAATATCCTCACTGCCATAATAGGATATGGGAACCTCCTGAAAGCACATCTGGAAGATGGACTGCCCGCAAAATACCTGAACTATATACTGGAATCTGCCGACAGGGCTGCGAAACTCATCCAGGACCTCCTGGCCTTCAGCAGGAGACAGATGATCAGCCCGAGACTGGTTGACCTGAACACAGTCATAGAGGGCGTTAAGAACATCCTCTCACGGCTCATCGGTGAAGATATCGAACTTTCAGTTCAACTGTACGAAGGCATATTGCCTGTTATTGCGGACAGCACACAGATAGAGCAGGTGCTTTTGAATCTCGCTACTAATGCGCGTGATGCAATGGCTGAAGGCGGCAGTCTGTTTATCTCTACTGAACTGACGAACATAGATGAGAGATTCATCAAAACCTATGGATATGGAAGGGCAGGAGAATATGCCCTGATTACCGTTTCCGACACGGGTTCCGGTATGGACCAGAAGATAAAGGAAAAGATCTTTGAGCCGTTTTTTTCTACCAAGGAAGTAGGTAAAGGAACCGGCCTGGGCCTTTCTATGGTCTACGGAATAGTCAAGCAGCATAACGGATATATCAATGTTTACAGCGAAGCAGGCAGGGGAACTACTTTCAGGATATATCTTCCATCGATGAGGGAGGAATCACATGAGGAAAAGGAACCGGATGCCACGGACTTAAAAGGCGGAACAGAGACTATACTCCTTGCGGAAGATGACTTCCCCGTTAAGAAGTATATCAGGGAATTGCTCGAAGGAGTCGGCTATACGGTTATTGAAGCGGGAGACGGGAAAGAAGTGCTGGAGGTATTCAGTAAATATAAAGACACTATCAAGATGCTTATCCTTGATTTGATCATGCCGAAAATGAACGGTAAAGAGGTCTTCAGGGCCATACGGGAATTGAACCCGCAGGTGAAAGCCCTTTTCATAAGCGGCTACAGCGCTGATATCCTTCACCAGAAGAAAATAGTGGAAGACGGTTATGATGTAATCTCAAAACCTGTTTCATCTGCCAAGCTGTTGACAAAGGTAAGGGAAGTCCTGGAAAAATAGCGTCGTTGTGCGGAGCGTGTTGTAAATATGAACGATCTTATACTTGTTGTCGACGATGATACGGTCATCCTGCAGTTCATGAAGACAGTGCTCGAAATTGCCGGATATAAATGCGAAACAGCTACAAATTCCCAGTCCGCCCTTGAACTTGTCGGCAGTACCGCTTTTGACATGATGATAACCGACATTGTCATGCCGAAAATGAACGGGCTGGAACTCACTGAGAAGGCCAAGGGTCTCAGGCCCGGCATGCCTGTCATCGTTACGACCGGTTTTGTCGACAATTTTTCCTATGATAAAGCCCTGGAAGCAGGAGCAGCCGACTTCCTGAAGAAGCCTTTCACCGAAAAAGAACTGCTAGCCAGAATAAAACACGTCAAGATGCAGGAGGAGATACGGAACCTTACGCTGAGGGATGAACTCACCGGCGTCTATAACAGACGGGGATTTTTTGCGCTCGTGGAACATCAGTTCAAGATCGCAAAGAGAGACAATACAGGCATATTCATGCTTTATGCGGACATGGACAACCTGAAGAAGATCAATGATTCACTGGGGCATCAGGAAGGGGACAGGGCACTGGTTGAGATAGCCGGGATCCTCGTGAAAAATTTTCGCGGGTCGGACATCATTGCTCGCATCGGCGGGGATGAATTCGTAGTCTTTCCTATAGGCACGTCGACAGACGCTGTTGAGAATACCCTTGGTCGTCTTCAAAAGGCTCTTGAGGCTTTCAATGCAGAAAATACCAGGGGGTACTCCTTGTCCATAAGTTCAGGCATATCGTTCTATGACCCTAATGCGCCTTGTACTATCGATGATCTATTGTCTATGGCCGACAGATCTATGTATGAGCGTAAAATGAGCAGACCCCTGCCGGGTTCGTAGATGCATCGCTTCTAGATCCTTATCCCGTCGCACAGCATCTCAAAGATGTCTTCGTATTTTGAATCCAGTTTTCTGTAAGTCTGATTGCCGATGAATTTGTTCTTCATCGCAAATTTCAGACAGGTCTGTGTCTTGGATGCCGCCTGTGCAGCGTCGGAGAGTTTGTCCAGAAAAACATTCTTCTGTTGTTTCATCCTCCAGGCCTCTGCCAGGTTGATACAGACCAATTTGGAATGCCTGCGGACCTGGTCGGTGAGAAAGAGCTTTTCCTTCGGGAACCTCTTTGAGGTCTCAAATATTTCTTCGAATATTTCTATCGATGTCTCGAAGACAAACTTGTAGACTTCAAAATCCATTTCTTCATTCTGTTTCTTTACAGTCTGTAGCATGATTTTCTCCTGATTTCCCTTGCCTGCTGTTACAGGCATTCGAACTGTTTACTTTTTATGGCAATATTGTCCGGCAATCCTCATCTCTCTCCGGTCCTCTGCCCCTCCTGTCATTTCGCCGCTCTCCAAAGGAAGAAAATTACTCATGGGAAGGTATTTGAGAAAATAGAAGGCACGCTGAGCAACAACAGGAACAGGATCTACAGAGAGTTTTGTAAGGACCGAAAAATTTTTCTCACTGGGGAAGCGGCTGAGGACGTCTACGCACATTAAACGGATATGCCAGTCCGGATTCGTCGCCGCATCCCTGAACAACTCACAGTCTTCATCCGAAGAGCACGCAGCCAATGCCCGAAATGCAGGCATGTTTTCTTCCGCGACGTTAGACAGGGCAAGCCTCTTCAAGGCTTTCTTTGACTCGGTTCCGCCGATGCGGCCGAGACATTCGATGATGAGTGCTTTTGTCCGCAAAGATACGGACGACAGATGGGAGATGAGAACAGGCGCGCTTTCGCGATCAGCTAATCTTCCAACCGCATTTATGATACTGGCAATGGGGTATTTTGCAAGGGCCTTTCTAAGTACCGGCAGCAGCCCCGGGAAATGCGCCCTGACAGCAACTTCCGCCGCAACGGTAATATAGAAACCCGGATTATTATCGAGCCATTGGGTCCACGGAAGGCATTTCATAATGGATTTTTGCCCGCTTAGCTGTGAAATAACCAGGATCCGGCTGTCGAGTGGCAGATCGAGTATCTCAAGAGCTATACAGACCGGTGAAGTCCCCGTGATTGAGGAGATAACAAGCCGCGTTTCATCATCCGTATCGCAATCAATCAGCAATGAGCGTATCTGCTTTTTATATGCGCGCAGTACGGAATGGAGCAAGGGCCTCATATTCCATGAAATCCTAAGATATAAATCCAGAACTGCAGGCGCAAGGGCGGGGTTTTTGATCTTCAGAAGGGCTTCTGCAATGCGGCTGATGTATTCACAGTCTCTGCCGCAGGAGTTTGATGGCGTCTGATAGAAGTTGTGCGTTTAAGGATTTGGGAAAACGGGCCGCCAGCTGAAAACCCCAGGACTGCATGAAGCCCCGGGCTTTGAGCAGACCTGGGACAAGGTCCGCACGGTATCTCAGGCAGGCAGGCAGGGTACAGGACCCGGAGAACGCCTCTGAGACAATTGAGAGCGCCTTTTCGTCGTCGGCGCAGGGACCTGCAGCGAGCAGACAACATGCTGCGGAAGTCCTTATGGCGCTGTTGGGATCGTCCAGGTAAGGCAAAACAGACTCGCGAAAACCCGGCGCATTCAGGGGTTTCTCCGGGATGCCTTCCATGACGTATCTGAGCAGCCCAAGATAATTCTCGGTGTCAATCTCTCTCCTGAACTTCAACCAGTGTTTCACCAATACTTTAAAAGCGGACAGACCGCCGATACAGGCAATTGCCTCGGCTGCCATCGGGCCGATCATGTTGTCCTGCAAGACCTCCGAGAGCAGCGAAACGGCAGATGGGGAACGGAGTTCTCTGAGCGCATGCACTGCAGCCATCTGCAACAGGGGCGATGCCTTTAAGAAGCTGCCGAGGTCGTCAGAAACTCTGACATCCCCCAGATGACCAACCGCCAAAATGGCTGCATGGACAACCTCGGCATCGGGATGATGAAGAAGGGTCCTCAAGGCGTCGAGCGTCCTGATATCGTTGAGTTTATAAAGTGTCCGGACTGCTGCAAGCACCGCCATGGGGTCCTCGTGATTCAGCAGGCTCAAGACCTCCGAGAGTTTTCTTGAAAAGGTAAGACTGCTGCAGATATGAATATCAAATGCTTTTCGTTCTATCAAGGTTTGAGCTATCATTTTATAATCTCTATCCCCGGCTCTTTTTTGCCCATATACTTACGAGGAGTACTCCATAACATTCTGTTGCGTCTGTGTTGTTCCGTTGAACATTTTGCCGATGACCCTGTAGAGATTCTCGCTCTGAAACGGCTTGGTAAGACAAGCGCTGGCGCCGGCTTTCATCCCTTTTATTGTGTCTTCTTCTCTGCCCTGGGTCCCTGTCACCAGGACCGGAATATCCTGAAAAACCTTCCCGTTTCTGCAATGGTCCAGGAAATCAAGACCGTTCATGCCCGGCATGTGGATATCAAGGATTATGAGGTCCGTGTCCGGATGATGCTCCAGTTTGTTCAAACCCTCCTGTCCGTGATATGCATGGAGAATCTCCACCCCTTTGTTTCCGGATCTCATAAATATAAGGTCGTACATTCTGTGAAGGAGCTCTGAATCGTCGATAACAAGGATCTTCTTGATGTTGTTGTTGACATAATCGCTCTCGTTCATGCAATCCCCATATTTCTTAACGCATCTTTAATAACGTTTGTCGAAACCGGCTTCTCAAAATAGAAAGCCGCGCCCAAGTTATAAGCCCTGCTCATAACATCCTGATTTCCGAAAGCGGTTATCAGAATAACCTTTGTCTCCGGGTTGCGCTCCTTTACATAACGAATGACTTCAAGTCCTTCCTCCCCTGAAATTCCGGAGAGGCGAAGGTCCGCAATCACAGCGTCATAGTATTTGTCTATCAGAAGAACCTTTACGTCTTCCATGCTCTCAGCCGTGTCGACATCTACACCCGGCGTCTTAAGAAGTTTCTTAAAGGCGAGCAGAATCGTAGTTTCATCATCCACCACCAATACATTTTTTTGCATATTCCGTCTGCTCCTTTTCAGCTGGCAAGTTCTGCAACTATTTTGTGTTGTAGAAACTGAGACTGTTGTTCTTCATGCTATAAAGCAAAAGAAATGCCAGACGGAATAGAAATAAAATATCAATTAAATCAGCAGGTTGGATAATTTAAATGCAGCGGCTGGATTCTCACTTTTGCAAATCCATTCTCAAAGTTGAGAATGATGAGAATCGTCGGGATATCAGGAATGGTCTTCCGGTATAATCCTGAACTTCTTCAGTTTCCTGTACAAGGTGGCCCTTGAAATACCGAGGGCCTTGGAAGCCTTGACAGTATCGCCCTGAAAACGTTTCAGAATAACCCGGATGTGGGACTCTTCGACATCGGAATACTTGCCGGTCGGCATCGCTTCAGGCACATCCAGATTAGTCGTGGCGTCCAGACCGTAAAAATAGTCGACTGTCAAAGGTTGACCGCGTGAAAGGAGAATGGCTCGTTCCAGCACATTTCTGAGCTCCCGGATATTGCCGGGCCAGGAATATTCCCGGAGCAGGTCCATTACATCCGGCGCTATCTCCAGAGACTGATGGCCCAGATTCCTCAGTAGATGGTACACAAGCCCGGGAATATCTTCGGCCCTCTCACGCAGGGGGGGAATTATTATGGGAAGCACATTTATTCGGAAGTACAGGTCCTTTCTGAATGTCCCCTTTCGGGCCTCGGCGAGCAGGTCCCTGTTCGTAGCACATATCAGACGAAAGTCACTTTTCCGCGTCTTGACTTCACCAAGCCTGCGGAACTGCTTTTCCTCGATGACCTTAAGGAATTGCGCCTGCACCCCGATATCCATGTCCCCAATTTCATCGAGGAACAGGGTCCCGCCGTCCGCTGCTTCAATGAGGCCCTGCTTTTCCTGAACCGCCGAGGTAAAAGCCCCTCTCGAATGACCGAAGAGTTCGCTCGCAAGCAGATCTCCCCTGAGGTTTGAACAATTCACCTCGACAAAAGCCATCGACCCGCGCGGGCTGTTCTCGTGAAGCCATTTAGCCAGGACCCCCTTGCCCGATCCTGTCTCGCCGGCAATCACGATAGGAGAGTCATTCCCTGACGCAATAGTTGCAAGGTTGAGTATTTTTCCCATGGCCGGACTTTCACCAAAATATATATAGTCCTTCTTGGCCAGCCTCTTGTCAATCAGATGCTTTCTGCGCAGAGTGCCGATTTCAAGGCTTTTCCTGAGAAAGACCTCAAGGTCGGCCATGTTCACAGGCTTTGTCAGGAAATTGTCTGCTCCCCTGCGCATCGCCTCGACAGCGATCGGAACGTCTCCGAACCCTGTTATGATTATTATCGGGATGTCGGGATAACTCTCTCTGACCTCTATGATCCAGTCCAGACCGTTTCCGTCCGGAAGGTTAAGGTCCAGAAGGACCGCGTCGAATCTCTGAGATTGCAGCACTTCTTTTGCTTCGGAAAGACAGGAAGCTTCGTGAACGGTGTACCCGACTTTTGAAAGATATTTAGAAAAGCCAAACCTCGTTGCTTCTTCGTCATCAATCAGAAGGATATTCGAGTTCATTCGGTCTTCTCCTGAAACAAGGGCAAGGTTATCTGCACGGTACAGCCTGGCGGCGGATTATTGTTCCAGATGGACACATCACCACCATGGGCCTGTACAATATGCTTCACAATGCTCAGACCCAATCCTGTACCTTTTTTCCTGGAAGTGAAGAATGGTTCAAAGACCCTTGACAGATTTTCCGGCGCCACCCCGGCGCCGGGATCAATGATCTGCACGTGTATTGAAGACCCTTTAGGGCCGCAAATAACAAACTGGATTTCACTTCCCTCGGGGCTGTGATGACAGGCGTTCTCAAGCACGTTAAAAAAGACCTGCTGAAGTCTTGAGCTGTCGGCTTTTACATAGAGGCCCTTTTCTTCAAAGGGAGTCACAAATAGCACTTTATAGCTGTGGGAAAGCGGAGTCTGCTTCCAGAGGTCGATAGTTGCCCGGCATATTTCCGGTACGGACTCAGTCTGGAAACTGGATGTCTGAATCGGCTTGCCCAGATCAAGCAGATCTCCCATAAGGTTCGACAGCCTGTCAACCTGAGTACGGATATGGCCGAGAAAAGGTTTGTAGTAATCGGGATTCTCACCGATATCCTTGATATCCTGGAAAAGGGCTTCAGCTACTGCAAGAATTGCGTTCAAAGGATTTCTGACTTCATGGGCAACGCCGGCAGCCAGCTGCCCAAGGAGGGTCATTTTGTCGAGATGCCTGAGCTTCTTCTCCAAGGCGACCCGATCCACCTCATAAGAGACCTGCTTGGCAAATATTTCAAGAAGCCGAAGTTCGTCTTCACTGAATGTACGGTCTTCGTAATCCGTTACGCATATAAATGCCTCGAGTTGACCATCTGAACTAAGAACAGGAGCCGCGACATGACTCTTCAGGCTGCCGTGGGTCCTGGTCTGATAGGGCTTTTTTGCGTCAAGAGCTATTGAACCGGGAGAGTCCTTCAAGGAAGAAGTCTCATCGTGGTAGAGGACTCCGTCGGCAACCCGCGAAATAATCCTGACCTTATCATCTTCAATATGCTGTATGGAAACAGTGGATACCTTAAGGAATTTTGCAAGGTTCAATACAACCTCATCGCACAGGGACTGGTATGAGCCGCGCAACGTTGTAGCAATATTGTAAACAGCCTGCAATGCCTCAAGACTATGGACCAGTTTGTCTTCCGACCGTTTTCTGTGCACAACCGTTGCAAACAGAGACGCGAGCTTCTCGGTCAAAAGAAGGTCATCATAAATATACTCCCGGGAAGAATTGGCAAGGGCGATCTGTCCCACCAGTTCAGCCCCGATCATTGCAGGTGCTGAAAGAAAACGTCTGATCCGGATATGGCCTTCGGGAGTGCCGTTGGAATGAGGATTCGAATCAGGATCATTCGTAAGCAGGGACGCCCGGTTATTCAAGACCCATCCCCAGAGCCCTTTGAACTCTTTGAATGTATAATTTTTGTTCGCGACCTGACAGATGTCCCAGACATCCTTGGTAAAGGTAGGAGCGATCATGTAGCCTGTCTCAGGATCGATATACCCGACAAACCCGAACTCGCTGTCGGTAAGACTTTTTGCATGCTCCAGGATATCGCAGGAAATATCTTCAATCCCCTGTGCTGTAATGATTCTGCATGACAGCTCGACTATTGCCGAATTTACTTCAGCTTCCCGTGAGGGATCTACGGCAGGCTTCCTGTTCTGCGGACTGTTCTTCTTAGTTATATTCACTTTTCCCTTGCAGACGGGTATTAGTGTCAATAAATATAACATCTGTTACAAAAAATATTCTATCAGAACAGAACATCTTATACAATATCGCCGCCTGAAACAAACCGTGATATAATTAGCATTAAAAAGATCGGGAGGTTATATGGAAAATACGGTCAATCTGACTCAGTTCATAGTGCCGGTGGAGAGGCTTCGATGGGTCTGTTCAGAGGATAGTTTCCCGTTTGAGTGCACAAGCAGACATAGAGCCGCTGAAGGAATTCATCGGACAGGAAAGGGCTCTTGGGTCGATAAATTTCGGGCTTGAAGTGGAAAGGGCCGGCTATAATCTTTTTCTTACAGGGCTTACAGGGACCGGCAGGGCGTCGACCATCAAGGCGCGTCTCGAAAGGTTTATCGAAGAAAAAAAGGCAAAGGGTGTTCAATATCAGGCCTATGACTGGTGTTATGTTTATAACTTTCTGTATCCCGATCAGCCCCGCATCATGAAACTGCCCCAGGGGTTTGGGCAAGTCCTTTGCCGATGATATGGAAGAACTGCTGAAAAAAATCAGGGAAGAAATACCGAAGACCTTCGGCAGTGAAGAATACAATAAAAGAAAGCAGGACGTCATGTCGGAACATCAGACAAAGTATCAGGCGGCCCTTGACGCCCTCGACAAGGAAGCCTCTGAAAAAGGGCTGATGGTACAGGTATCGTCAATGGGCGCGGCTGTCGTTCCGATGCAAGACGGCAAACCGCTGTCGAGGGAGGACTTCCTGACACTCCCTGAGGAGGAAAGACAAAAGATAGAAGTCAAAGACGGATCGAGATGATGAGGAAGGTCGAAGACACTTATTCATCGTCTCCGCGAACTCGAAAGGGAAACAGGCGAAAAGATGAAGGAGATCGACCTCAAGGCCGGAGAATTAGCGCTTGCCAGGCCTTTTGAGGAGATCGCAGAAAAAATACGAACAGTACCCTGAAATAACCAATTTCATGAAAGAGGCCCGGCAATATACACTCTCAAAACTTGATCTGTTCATGCAGGCTGCAATGCCTCAGGCTCCGGGCGTATATCCTTCGCAGGGCGACCTGTTTATCGCTTATAAGATCAATGTCTTTGTCGATAACGGTGCAGTCAGCGGGCCTCCTATCATTATCGAGCCGAATCCCAACTGGTTTAATGTCTTCGGAAGGATCGAAAGGAAGGGCATTTATGGGGACATATGCCAGCGACCATACCATGATAAAGGCAGGCGCTGTCCAACTGGCCAACTGCGGCTATCTCATTCTCAATATGCGCGACGTCCTGCTGAATCCGGGGGTGTGGGAAGGACTGAAAAGGGTCATCAGGACAAAAGAGGTCAGGGTTGAAGACCCGTGGGAACAGATGGGGTTCATTGCGCCGCAGGGAATGAAGCCCCAGCCCATGCCGGTGGACTTGAAGATAATAGTCATGGGTGACGATTACTATCTATCAGCTTCTGATGCAGTATGACGAGGATTTCTGGGAGATGTTCAAGGTGAAGGCTGATTTCGATTCCCAGATGGAGCGCACTGACTGAAAATATAAAATCATATACCTGTTTTATCCGCAATTGCTGTGATGATGAAAAGCTCCTGCCGTTTGACCGCTCCGGAGTTGCCAAAGTCATTGAATATGCTGTCAGGGCGACAAGCGATCAGGAAAGACTTTCTGCCAGGTTCGGACCGATGAAAGACCTGCTCGTTGAAGCGGACTACTGGGCAAGGACGTGCAGAGAGCCAGATGATAACCGGCGAGCATGTTGAGAAGGCCGTCAGAGAAAAAATACACCGCCTTGACCTTGTTGCCGAGCACATCCTGCGGATGATAAAGGAAGGGACACTCATGGTTGATGTTACCGGGGCAGTGGAAGGACAGGTGAACGGCCTGGCAGTCTTCGACCTCGGCATCTTCAGCTTTGGAAGACCGAACCGTATCACTGCCAAGACCTTCCTTGGAAGGCGGGGTGTTATCAACATTGAAAGAGAGTCCCAGCTCAGCGGCAGTATCCATGATAAAGGGGTGCTTATCCTATCGGGATATCTGGGCTCAGAATATGCCCAGGACAAACCTTTGTCCCTTTCCGCGAGCATCTGTTTTGAGCAGTCGTATTCAGGAGTGGAAGGGGACAGCGCTTCATCAACAGAACTCTATGCGATCCTTTCCAGCCTTTCAGACCTGCCCGTTCGACAGAATATCGCAGTGACCGGATCGGTAAACCAGAAGGGTGAGGTGCAGCCGATAGGCGGGGCCAATCAGAAGATCGAAGGGTTTTTCGATGTCTGCAAGGCAAAGGGGCTGACGGGCGATCAGGGTGTCATGATCCCCCAGCAGAATATCAGACATCTGATGCTGCGGGAGGATGTGGTGAAAGCTGTTCAGGACGGACAGTTTCATATTTATTCGGTGAAGACTATTGATGAGGGAATCGGGATTCTGACAGGTGTGGCCGCAGGAGAACGGCAGGCGGACGGAACATATCCTGAAGACACGGTCAACTATCTGGTCGACAAGAAACTCAAGGAATATGCAGATCGGATGAAGGGATATCAGACCGACACCATGGATGACTTTTTAGGAGTTTGCTTTTTTCCGTCACAAGGTTAAATAATTAAGACATGGAAAGACGCTATAACTCATTTGGTCCATACATGAAAAACCGTTTTGGTTCCACTGTGTACAAAGTCAATGTGGATGCCGGGTTCACGTGTCCGAACAGGGATGGGACAGTCGGGACATAAGGATGCATTTACTGCAACAACGACAGTTTCAGGCCTAATTCCTGCAGGCCGACCCTCTCTGTGACCGAGCAGATAAAGAACGGTATTGCATATGTCAGAAAGAGATACAAGACAGAGAAGTTCCTTGTCTACTTTCAGCCTTATACAAATACTTACGCGCCTGTTGAAGAATTGGAGCATCTTTACAGGGAGGCCTTATCCGACCCCGTCCGTTGTCGGTCTCGCTATAGGCACAAGACCTGATACCGTCGATGAAGAGAAGCTTGCTTTCATTGAATCTTTGGCTGAGAAATACTTCATTCTTATCGAGTACGGGATGCAGTCGATGCATGACAAGAGTCTTGAATTCATAAACCGGGGGCATGACTATAAGACCTTTCTTAAGGCGCTGGACCTTACAAAAGACAGGGGCATCTTTATAGGCACCCATATCATCGCCGGATTTCCTACGGAAACAAGAGAAGAGATGCTTGCAATGGCTGATGAACTGTCTCATCTGCCTGTAGAGTTCCTCAAAATCCATCAGCTGCAGGTTGTAAAAGACACCCCTTTGGCTGTTATGTATGAGGAAGATCCCTTTCATGTATTTGAATATGACGAGTACCTTGATTTCGTAACTGATTTCATCGGGATGCTATCTCCGAAGATTGTTCTGCAGCGCCTGTTTGCAACAGCGCCGGACAACATCCTCATAGCTCCCCAATGGGGGAAGAGCAGGCAGGAGATCCTTCGGGACATAGAAAAGAAGCTCGAAATCAGCGACACATGGCAGGGGAAAAAGATGAAAGTGCACGCAGGTATCTGAGAATGAACACAGTCATCGGCGTCATCGGCGGAAGAAAGACTGATAAGGCGTTGCTTAAAGAGGCGGAGGAAGTCGGGAGGCTGATCGCTCAAAAAGGGGCAACTCTCGTTTGCGGAGGGCTTGGCGGAATTATGGAGGCTGCTTCACGGGGAGCGAAAGCCGGCGGAGGGATAACCGTAGGGATACTTCCACAAAACGATGCGAAAAAGGCGAATCAGTTTATCGACATACCGATTGTTACAGGATTCGGGATCGGGAGGAATGTAATCATAGCCAGGACAGCAGATGCCCTGATCGCGGTAGGCGGTGCATACGGTACACTGTCTGAGATTGCCTTTGCCCTGCAGATGGGCAAACCTGTGGCCGGGATCGGGACATGGGATATCAAGGGGATCATGCCTGCTGAAAATGCAGAAGACGCAATAAGCAAAGTCTTTTCATTGATATAGCTGCAATTATAAATGTAGACATGCCTGTCCAAAACAGATATCTCAAAGCACCGGATAGCAAGGTATAGGGCTCGATTTCTGAAGCAAAATCACGGGCAACATTGAGGAGACCGAAGACGAAGCGGAGGTCTCAGCTTCGAACTCTGCATTAACACTGAAGTCATATAAAGATTTGAGCAAAAGAATAGGTAGTTTTTTGATTCAGAAATTGAGCCCTATACCTTTCCTATGCTATTTTGGAAGAAATGAAATCTGCACTAATCCTTTTTCTGCGCGTATCCTATCTTCTTGAAAGCTTCCTCAACCTCTCCAAGGATCGCGGGATCGTCGATCGTCGACGGAATGACGTATGGCTCAGCATTGGCTATCTTCCTCATGGTGCTCCTGAGTATCTTGCCGGACCTTGTCTTTGGCAGTCTTGTCACAACAACCGCTTCCCTGAAGCAGGCGATCGGACCGATCTCATTCCGCATCATCTGGACAAGCTCTTTCTTGACATCCGCTTCATCTCTTGCGACCCCTGATTTCAGGACCACAAGCCCTAACGGAAGCTGGCCTTTAAGGGTATCATGCGCCCCGATGACAGCGCACTCGGCAATATCCTGGTGCTGCGACACAACCTCTTCCATTGCGCCTGTTGAAAGCCTGTGCCCAGCAACATTAATAACATCATCAACCCTTCCCATGATGAAGACAT
>CAVRZG010000034.1:0-61040 GCA_963725545.1 uncultured Nitrospiraceae bacterium
CTGAAACAACCGCCTGGCTTGGGGAGTTATACGTTAGTCTCCTTGAAGAAGCCCGGCTTTTCAGCTGCGCAAACACTTTCCGGGACATGGGGACACATCACAAGACTCGCATATTCAGCTTCCGGTTATAAGGAAGTCATATGAGGACCTGGCAAAGGACGGACCTTGTGCCTTTTAAAAAGGCAATAGAGGCAGGTGTCAGCAGTGTCATGGTCGGACACCTGGTTGTTTCGGCAATTGACAACAGACCCGCAAGCCTGTCGGAAAAACTTATTACCGGACTGCTGAGGAAAGAACTCGGATTTGAGGGACTTGTGATGACGGATGCCCTTAACATGCATGCCCTGAAAGGGATAAAGAATGTCCCTGCCCGGAGTCTGAAGGCAGGAGTTGACATCCTGCTGCATCCCGATGATCCTGATGTGACTGTTCGGGAACTGGCGTCCTCACTCAAATCAGGGGAGATCTCAGGAGAACATATTGAGGCGGCATCAGCCAGGATAGTGGGCGCAAAGAAGAAGATTCAGAAGATGGAGACTGACGCCATCGACTGGAGAAAACACCGTGAGCTTTCGTCGGAGATTACCGACAAATCGATAACCCTGGTGAAATATACACCCGGCATATTGCCTTTATCAGGCAGTGACAAGGTTTCAGTCGTCCTTGCAGGAGATGACAAGTACTTTGGATCGTCCCTTCTGAAAACATTTTGCGAGTCGATAACATCTCCCAATGAAAGGGTGTTGTCTCCCGGGGAATCGTCTGACGAAATCCGTGTCTTCGCTGTGTTTACCAGTGTATCTGCCTGGAAAGGGAGTTCGGGCATTGATGGATCTGAAAAGGAGCGGATAAACAGGTCCATAAGAGGTGCGGGACATTCCATAGTAATTTCCTTTGGAAGTCCCTATATACTGAGACATTTCAGGGATGCGGATCTGCTTATCGCTGCCTATGAACCGACAGCGCAGGCTCAGAAAGCAGTCATAAGATGTCTTAGCGGCAACCTGAAATTTCAAGGCAGGCTGCCGGTCAGCCTTGATATATGATAGCGGAAGTTATATCCCACACAGGCGACCGAAAGAAGCCTGCAGTTATCTTTGTCCACGGCCTCGGCATGGATAAAAATATCTGGGCGGACCCGGCGAATTCAAGGATATTAGGCGGGATGTTCCCGATGAGCATTCTGCTGAACAATAATACTTTTCCGGCTCCGAAGAACAAAACCGCGCCTTCTCGTGAGACCCTTTTTCATGATCTGAGGTCAAGGGGACATCCGGTTGTCACGTGGAGCCAGAAAAGGCCTGCCGGCCCCATGGATCCCGCTGTTTCCGAACTCGATGAGATAGTCGGAATTGCCCGTGGCTTAACGGAAACAGGCGTCATTCTTATAGGCCACAGCAGGGGAGGGTTGATTGCCAGAAAATATCTCATGGCTAATACGCGGGATGTGAGAGGATTGATTACCATATCCACTCCGCATAAGGGAAGTTCTGTGGCAAAAATAGGCGAATATCTTTCGCCGCTTGGCTCCCTGGTTGCGCCGTTCATCCCTAAAGGGAAAAAGGGATTATTTGCAGGCGCGATAAAGCGGATCGCTGATTTCCTGAGAAGCGGCGCCTTCCTCGAACTTCTTCCTGAGTCGGATTTCTTCAGGACATTAAATGACGGCCCGCTCGGCGAACTCACCTATGCGTCCTTCGGCGGTACCAGCCCGACACTCTTCAGCATCTATAATCTCTCTTTTCCCGACATTCTTGAAAAGATAATCCCGAAACAGTTTTATCCAGAGGAGATGAAGAAGGGCAAGGGCGACGGTCTCGTCTCCGCCGAAAGCTCCAGACTGCCATGGGCGACTGAGCACAAAAATTTTCATCGAAACCACGCGGAGATCTTATTCGACTGGAAGGCAAGAGAAGCTGCAATTGAGATTATAACGAATATCGGTCAGCGGAAAACATAATAAAGAACCCTGCGGTAGAGACCGCAGGGTAGCGGGCGCTCCCTCTTCACACATTAATCGGATTGTTTCCTGAATTTTTTGTGCATCTATACCTTCCGTCCTTTATGTAGTCCACTTTTGAGAAACTTGCTATAATGATGCATGTTTGCCCTCAGGTAAATGTATTCAAAGTTCAAATAAAATAATACAGGGGGATCTTATGGACATAGGCGATAAACCAGTTGCTTTAAATCAGGAGACAGTGAAGAACATCAAGGAAAAATTTGCCAGGGGTTTTAAGGGAGTGAAGATAGTGGGCCTGATATTTGTGGTCCTGATCATAGTTATGACGATGAACCCCTTTGTCGTGATAGGAGCAGGGGAAAGAGGAGTAAATCCTGAACTTTGGCGCGGTCCAGCCCAGCGTCTACGACGAAGGGCTGCACATGCGGGTGCCCATAATGCAAAAGGTCGTCAAGATAGATGTGAAGGTCCACAAATCTCAAACAGACGCAGAGTCCGTCTCAAAAGACCTGCAGGATACACGTTCAACGATTGCTGTTAATTATCACATCCTCCCTGAAAAAGCCAATTGGATATACCAGAACATAGGCACAGAATATAAGGAACGTATTATCGATCCGGCTGTACAAGAAGTGGTCAAGGCGGTAACAGCAAGATTTACGGCTGTCGAACTGATCACGCAGAGGGAGAGGGTGAGGTCTGAGATAAAAGAGCTGCTGAAGGAGAGGCTTGTGACATACAACATTGTCGTGGACGATTTCTCGATTGTCAATTTCGCATTTTCTCAGCAGTTTACGCAGGCCATTGAGTCGAAACAGACTGCGGAACAGCTCGCCTTAAAGGCCCAGCGGGACCTCGAAAGGATAAAGATAGAGGCTGAACAGAAAGTCGCGTCGGCAAAGGCCGAGGCCGAGGCGTTAAGACTACAGAAGGAAAACGTGACGCCTCAGCTTATCAAATTGAGGCAGATAGAGGCGTCTCTGAAGGCAATCGAGAAATGGGACGGTCATATGCCTAAGGTCACTTCCGGAGCAGTGCCCTTTATCGATGTTAAGAGTTTTGAGAAGGAATGAGTGCAAAAAAGAGTGATTTCATGAAACGGATAGCGAGTGCATTCCCCGTCGGCTTGCCGCGGGGTTAGCGAGCGAATATAAGAAAACAATTCCTTACGTTAAGATACCCTGCGGTCTCTGCCGCAGGGTTCTTCATTGGAGAAATAAAAATGGCAAGAAGATGTCTGGTTATCATCTGCATTGGCTTGGGGCTCTTGTTCTGGATTCCCATGAGTGAAGGGGCAGAGGATGGTAAAGCCTCCGCAAAGGTCATTAAAACAATTCCGAAGAACGGCGGGACTGATGTCGATCCTTCGCTGGGAGAGATCAGAGTGTCGTTCAGCAAGCCGATGCTGGAGAAGAGTTGGTCATGGAGTTATGAGGACAAAAATACATTCCCTGAGGTTACCGGAGAGCCCCATTATACTGATAACGGCACAACCTGTGTATTGCCGGTGAAATTGCAGCCAAACAAGCGATACGTCATATGGATAAATACAGCGAGATTAAAGAATTTCAAGGACCAAAGCGGAACTCCTGCCGGGCCGTATAAACTTACTTTTATGACAAGAGCAGAATAGGAGGCATAACGAAGCGATTATTAATGATGACAACGGAACGGTGATTCCAAGTGTCAGCCCCGGTCGCACCTTCTCACAGGAGTCCACGTTTTTGCCTTGTCAGATTATTCTGTTTATTTCTTCCCGTAGTAAATTAGTATGGGAAAATGTTTGCTCACGCTGTTCACATAGAAGTAGGTGCTTTAAGAAATATCAATCCGTTAACAATTCGTCCGGACATAGATAGTCAGCCATTATTTATACAAATAGCATCTTTCAATGCGTAATCAATGAATGGACAAACCTTACGTGCAGAGATATAATGAATTTAATTATTAGCAAAATTCATAAAACACCATTCAAAAATAGAAGCAAGTGCACCGTTTAGACAGATCAAATATTTTACATATAGAGGTGACAGAGATGGCCGAGATAAAAGTTGACTGCACCGGGGAAACCTGCCCGATTCCCTTAGTTGAAACTCGCAAAGCCCTAAGGAAAGCAAAATCAGGTGATATCGTGGAGGTCATTGGTACTCATCCATCGTCCAAGAAAGAGATACCAATGGCAGTTAAGGCTCTGGGACTGGAGGTGCTTGATATTCAGGAGAAGGATGGAGTATGGAGAATAAGAATACGCCGATAGGAGGACAAGACATGGCGGATAAAACAACTATAATAGTACATAGCGGCGATATGGACAAAGTATACAGTGCCTTAATTATTGCAAATGGGTCATTAGCTATGGGGATGGAGGCATCAATCTTTTTTACATTTTGGGGCCTTCAACGTCTGAAAAAAGGTGCACTTGAAAAAGGACCACTGTCCAAGATGAACATGTTCGGGTTAGGCAAGCTGATGGTAAAGTTAAAGATGAAAAAGGTCGGTGTAGCCTCTCTGGAACGGCTTCTGCAGGACTTTAAGGAACTCGGCGGCAAAATACTCGCTTGTGACATGACTATGGAAATTATGGGAATAAAGAAAGAAGATCTGCGTGATGATCTTATATCCGATTACTGTGCAGTCGGCACCTATGTGAGCGAGGCAAGACATTCGACGATAACACTATTCATCTAAGGTGAGAAAAAATATGCAAAACAGACGTGTATATTTAGATAATGCTGCTGCTACTCGTGTCGATGAACGAGTGTTAGAGGCGATGAAACCTTACTTCTTCGAGAATTATGCAGTTGCCACCTCGGAATTTGCCTATTCCGAGGGGATTGACGCCAGGGAGACCCTGGATAAAGTTCGTAATGACCTAAGTACTTCTTTAAATGCAAATCAAGAAGAATTCATTTTTACTTCGGGAAGCACTGAATCTTCAAATTTTGCTCTTAAAGGCATAGCTTTAGCACTTGGGAAGAAAAAAGGCACGCATATAATGGTTTCAAAAATTGAAGATTTCTCTGTACTTCATTGTGCAAGAGCGCTGGAAAAACAAGGCTTCCAAATAACTTATCTTAATGTGGACAGTGATGGTTTCGTGGATCTTGATCAGCTTAACGATTCTATAACAGATCATACTATCCTGGTTTCCATTCAGCACGCCAATCAGGAAATAGGTACCATACAAGATATTGAAAGTATAGGCCGTATCTGTCGAGAAAAAGGAGTTCTCTTTCATACCGATGCGACGCATACCTTTGCCAGGGTGCCACTTGACGTAAAAGAAATACCGGTGGATCTGATTACTGTGTCTGCCCATACAATCCACGGCCCGAAAGGTATTGGCGGCTTGTACATCAGAAAAGGTACACCCATAGTCAAGTGGATGGATGGTGGATTCCAGGAATTCGACCTTAGGGCAGGCTTGGAAAATATACCGGGTGCGGTAGGTTTTGCCAAAGCAGTAGAATTGGTAACCCCGGAAGAAACCCGGATGCTGCAGGCAATGAGAGATCATATTATTGATCGCATGCTTGCCGAAATACCGAATACAACCCTCAATGGCCACCGATGGAAGCGGCTTCCGCAAAATGCCAATATTACCTTTCATTTCGTAGAGGGAGAATCCATTACCCTGCATCTCGACATGCATGGTTTTGCCGTAAGCACCGGTTCTGCCTGCTTCAGCCGTTCTCTTGAAAGTAGTCATGTCATTATGGGTATCGGCGGCGACCATGAAAGGGCACATGGCTCGATACGCTTTACCTTTGGACGCTATAATACCATGAGTGAGGTTGACGATATAGTTGGAACACTGGCTGGGATAGTTAAGGAACTCAGAATAATCAGCCCGCTTGGGAAAGGAAAAACGGAGGACACAAAATGAAATTCCCTTATAGTGAAATAGTCTTGGAGCACTTTCGGCACCCGCGAAATGTAGGACAAATTGAGGATGCCGATGGGAAAGCCACTGAAGGTAGTCCTGCTTGCGGAGATATGGTTTCCGTATATATAAAAGTTGATCCTGAGAAAAAGACGATTAGTGATATCAAATTTGAATCTTATGGCTGTGCTTCAAACATTGCAACAGGTTCTATCATCACTGAACTTGCAAAGGGCAGGACGCTTGATGAAGCCAAGAAAATTAATTGGAAAACAGCTTCGGAAGCTCTTGGAGGGCTGCCTAAAATTAAAGCCCACTGTTCTGTGCTGGCGGTAGAGGGTTTACGTTCGGCTATACAGAACTACGAAGAGCGGCACGGTCTGGTCAGAGAGAAAAACCCGACGACTGAAGAGGAGATACATAGACGACTCAGGAAAGTCATGAATCCATTATCAGGAC
This sequence comes from uncultured Nitrospiraceae bacterium, assembly GCA_963725545.1. Taxonomy (GTDB): domain Bacteria; phylum Nitrospirota; class Thermodesulfovibrionia; order Thermodesulfovibrionales; family SM23-35; genus DYFC01. The sequence continues at coordinate 6,306 of CAVRZG010000034.1, forward strand.
TGGATATAGAGCGGACCAACTTAGTAAAAGATTTGCAATTAAAGGATGGTATTGTGCGTGTTGTGATAGACCTGCCTTCCGACCATCAGTTTTCCAATTCAATAAAAGAGGAAATAAGAGAAAAGATCGAACCTCTTTGGGATATCAAGGAAGTTATCATTGAATTCATAACATAATATTTTATTCTGTGCACATCCCAGGCAGTCTTTAACGTCCGTCGCGATATCAAATTAAATAGTCGTGAAATATAAAAAAGCAATAAGCGCACTACTTGACGAGTTTCCATAGAAACAACAATGCAAATGGAAATCATCATTTTTCATAGTGCGCCGAATATGCGGCCTGTGTGTACATCGCCACTAAAACGAAAATTAACTGAATGCACACTGATGAAGGAAGAAGGGAACCGTCGAAGCGGCGGCGAATCAAGGTTTGTAACCGTATTCAACACAATCGGCGAGAAGTCCGCACTGCGGACTTTCAGGTGACTCATGCGAAAGAAAAAGTATCGAGATACCGTATCCTGTCTTTTATCCGTAAGCACTTCCTCTACCCCTTGTATTTTTCCAAAAACTTCTGCGGTGTTAATATCCTGATACCCATGTATTCCTTAATGGCGAGAACTTCCTTATCGCCTGTTATAATGGTTTGCGCCTTTAATGCCGCGGCACATTCAATAAACTTGTCATCATCAGGATCATTTTTTATAATTTTTATCTTCGGCGTTTTTGTCGTGAACATGATGTTGAAGCCCATAGAGAAAAGGGATAACAGTTCTTCGAGTTCATCTTCTTCTTTCAGACCGATCCTGCGAAGGACATCAACATATTCATCAAGAATAGCATTGGACAGACAGAGCTTTATTTTTTCATTCTTCCACAGGTCTATAATTTTTCGTGGATTCCCGCCGAAAAAGGATGAGACGAAGATATTTGTATCAATAACGACTTTCATAACTGTTTATTGCGTGACGCTCTTATAGCCTTTTCTATCGCTGCCGGTGTTATGCCCTTTGATTTTAGTTTCTTGCCGGTTCTGTCCCACAGGTCGTCGATGTATGAGCCTATATCACGCTCGGGTTCATTCCCTCTCGGGCATTCTCTCGGTCCTTGCTTCCGACCAGTTTATTGAAATATTCCGGAAATCCGGTTTCGAACGTAAGCCGCTTGCCGCTGAAAGGATGTATGAAGGAAATCGATTTGGCGTGAAGAGCTAAACGTTTGTATGTCTCTTTTCCCTTTCCGTACTTCTCGTCTCCCACAACCGGGTGTCCGATTTCAGCGAGATGCACGCGTATCTGATGCTTTCTGCCTGTTAAAAGATTAACCTCCAGCAAGGAAAACTCTTTCGTATCCTTCAGCACCCTGTAAGCGGTATGAGACAGTTTTCCTTTTGCGGCATCGGTGGTGGAATATACGAGGTGGGCCTTATTCTCAGCCAGGTATGTCGTGATCGTCCTCTCCCTTTCTTCACACCTGCCGTGAACAACGGCAATATATTTCTTCTCTGTTTCTTCCCATCGGCCCTGCAGCCGCAGTTTGGCCTCCATGCTCTTTGCGAAAATAAGTATCCCGGATGTATCACGGTCCAGCCGATGAACTATGAAGATGCGCTTTGCGGACTTGGAGTAACCCTTCCGGACATAATCGGTCAGTATAGCGTAGAGTGTTCGCGATTTGTCCCTGTCCGTGCCCATTGTCAGAAGGCCAAACGGCTTGACTACAACCAGGATGTCACTGTCTTCGTAAAGTATGCTGATATCTTTCGGCAAGTGCTTATTGCCCGGGCTTGATCTTTTAGGCATTAAGAATACTCCGACGGACCTATCCTTTTGCGCTCCATTCAAGTCCGGATAAAATGCTTCTGACATACTGCCACAATTCTTCCCTGCCTTCCCCGGTCTCGCTGGAATAGATGAGAGACGGAACATGAGAGGGAAGCATTAATCCTTTGCGAATTGCCGCAATATGGGCCGGACGCCTGCAGCGGCTGATTTTATCCGCCTTCGTTCCGACAATGACATACGGGATATTCGAGCCCCATCAGCCATTCTGAAGCATTCTTGTCATTTTTCATGGGCTCATGCCGCAGGTCGATCAGATGCACAATCAGAGCAAGCTTGTCCCGGTCCCGAAGATAGTCGGTGATGAACTCTCCCCACTCCCTGCGCTTTCCCTTTGATGTCTCCGCATAACCATATCCGGGCAGATCGACCAGATACATCTGCTCATTGATGGCAAAAAAATTAATAGTCTGTGTTTTCCCGGGCGTGCCGCTGGTCCGCGCCAGCGCGCGCCGTGCGCATAATGAATTGATCAGGGATGATTTGCCTACATTGGAGCGTCCGACCATCGCAATCTCCGGATACCCGGTGTCAGGGTACTGATTTGGTCCGACCGCGCTGATAGTGCATTTGGCTGATATTATTTTCATCGTTCTTCCTTGCCGGATATCTGAAAACCTATATCAATTATTGTAACACGATGTGCAGTCGACCCGGAACTAACTGCCAGGCACGCTGATCCGGGTGTGCATCCCGATGTGTTGATTGCGCAACTGATAGCCGGGATATTTATATGAAAATGTCTTTAGGAAAAGCAGCATCATGAGAACATATTGGTTTACCGTTGCCGAAGGGGACAAATATTTAGCTCAGCCGGAGTATAACTGGATTGTTAAAAAACTGGGTAAAAACAGACAGGCCAGGATTTTTCACCGGGCTGGTATTTATGATGAAAACAATGTCCGGTTCTGGCAGGAAATAAAAGAAGAGTTGATGATGGATGGCGCGGTTATAAAGAATGATGAGTCCTTGTAAATTACAAATTGTGTCGTCAATTTTAAAGCCTCTAACTAATGCAATAGTTAGAGGCTTTCTCGTGCGCATCTGAGGCGGATAATAGCGAGACGCGTCGCTTTCTTCTCTCCAGATAACAAAATTTTTCGAGCCTTGGCTCTAATACATCATATGAGAAGTCTTTACGGACTGTCCGCTACACGGGTTGGCCGGAGGTGACGTATACGCTGTATGGCGGAGAATAGCCGGAGCCCGGTGGCGGCGGCGGGGGGGCACATCTATGTGAAGAGCGAGACCGCGTCACCACCCCTGGAATCTGGTTCCCTTTGGCATACATGCACTGCGTATACGCAATATCGTACCGTCGCTGTGCCTCCCATCCGTAATATTGACCGGTGCTGGCGCCTGAGGCAGCTCCAAGAAGGAGTCCGCTGCCGGCCCCGATAGCTGCGCCGGTACCCGCGTGACCCGAGGCAGAGCCGATGACTGCGCCGAGACCCGCTCCTATGACCGTGCCGGCAACAGCCCCTGCGACAGTATTCTGATTGATGGTCTCCTGGGGGGACAGCCCAATCTGCTGTGCTGCCCACTGCCTGCAAATGGCGTCATCGGACTGAAATTCGCTCAAAGGTCTTGCCAGAGCCCGGCATGACCATAACACTGGGACCCCTGGGAACGGTCGCACATCCGGCCACCGAAAGCAGGGCCAGAGATAAAAAGATGCTTGTGATGATTATGTTGCGCTTCACCATGTCTTCATTCCTCCTCGTCCGGTGGAGCCGGCGGAATTACCTTCAGCCATCCACCAGGACACTTCTTCACGTAAGGATAATAGCCCTCAGGTTTTCGGCAGAAATACCAGTAGTACTGTTCCTCCGGCTGCGGGGACGGCTCGACATATGTCGGAGGCTGCTGCTGGATGACTACCGGTGGTTCGGAATAGTACGGATAATACGGAGGTCCCCACCACCACGGACCCCATCCGCCCCATCCACCCCATCCTGGCCCAATCCAGATATCCCCGCCTAAAAGTGACCGCCTCCATGAAAGTGACCGCCATCGCGAAAGTGACCGCCATCGCGAGAGTGACCGCCATCACGTGCATAGCCGGGGATGGTGACTGCAAAGAGCAGTACCGAGACGATAAGGACAAGAACCACTGCTTTTTTCATTTTCATCTCCTTTCGTGTGGAGGCTTTTTTGTTCCTTCCTCCACAATTAAGAAACTTCTTATCCCTTTCTTTCTATTATAATAGACATTGAAAGCAATCAAAAGGGTACAAAAAAACGGGCTTATCCCGGCAATAGCCAGTCTTTTAGAAGGGTTGAGTCGCAAAGCCTGCGAAAGACGCTATCCGGTAAAAAAGTTTTTTGTCAATCGGACGAATACTCCGGTAAAAGATATGCCGATCGGAGTATCTTTATACGAGGCCGGGTGAGCGGAGGAATCTCAATATTTATATTGAGATCCAAACTGTTTGCAGAGTTTAAGTCAGGGTGACCGCCGCTATCAAGAGGTTATATGTTGACGGGCACAGACTTTTATAAATCAAGACTGTAATTATTTCTCTCAAGCGAAGCAATAAATGTCTTGAGTAGGGTTCGGTCTGTTTCTGCCATATCGATGAATTCTACCCCCATTTCATATCGCGGCGGATCTGTATCCTGAATCGCCTGATATGTCACAATTCTTCCCCAAAATGCTATCGCTTTGTTCTCTGAAAGTGTAATTTGCATGGGCACTCGTTCTTCAATATGAAATGCATTGACGCTTTCTACAAGCATACCACTCTCACTGATTCTCTTCACTTTGTAGCGCTCGGCGCAATCAATAGTAGCCTTGTCCGGGTTATTGATATGAAATCTAACATATATCCTTATGCCGCTTATAACAGGGTCAAAATTCTCTACTCTCTGATAATCAATAAAATTGTCTTTGATGAATATCTCAATCGCTCTTCTCTGATTATCTGAAGAATGAGAAAATTGCATTCCTAAAATATAGGGGTGAACTAAATTATTACCTGCCGGCATGTTTTTGTTGAGTTTGGACCATAAAATAGTTCCTTCCAAATATAATATGCTATTATTTCTTTCCAATCTCAGCACATAAACACCTCCGGTAGCGAGACGTTTATCAGTGCTGAAAGAAACGCCGCCGACACTAATATTAAGCACTTTAATATTGGTTGAAAAAAGTATCTTCCCATAGATATCCAGAAAATCCACAGAAAATCTTTGATAACGTCTTTTATTATCCATAAGATATTAAACCCTAATCCATCCCGGTTTTATTATTCTGTTGTTAATTCAAGTATTATCCTATTACATTGAGAAGTCAATCCTACCTGCGTAGGAGGTTATTTTTTAAGAGGGTAAGGTATTTATCGAAGCATTTCTTCGATTGCTATCCCTTCCTATTTTTCTGTCCCGGATTTGGGTTCCACCGTTTCATTGACTTGTTTCATGAAAATTAGTACGATTGAGAAAATGGCGGGAAGGAGGTGAATGGTATGAGGGTCCCCTTGATGAAATACATATCATGGTACTTGGTATTTGCGATGTTTTTAATCGGGATCGCACCGAAGGCTGACGCAGGATTTGCGCCGTCGGAATTGATTGCGATGTCCCAGACGGACAGGAAAGCCGACCTGGAAAAGATCGGGCAGGTTCTCGAAATGAAGATGGTCGGTGAAAGGCTCAGGCAGCTGGGTCTTACGCAGGCTGAAGTACAAACGAGGCTGAACAGTGTCAGTGACCGGCAGCTTCATGAGCTTGCGCTTCAGATTGATGACCTCAGAGTCGGAGGAGATGGAGGCGCCGGGCTTGCGATCGCAGTTCTGTTGATTCTCGTGCTCTTCCTCATGTTTATGATGTTTGCAAGCTATGGAGGCCATAGAGCTTATTACAGAAGGTGAGCATCAGGACTCTTTTTGCGGATGGGGAGACATGTTTGAAGTGCATGCCTCCCTGTCTCTTACCGGACTGGCAGGACAAAAGCATCCTTTGCTGTCGGGGGAAGGTCAGTTTACTCGTAATGCATCTACAATATTCATTCTTGATGCCCTGACTGCCGGCAGCAGCCCTCCGACGAGACCCATTGCAAGACCGAAAATGAGAGACTTATAAATGATGCCGAAGGTAAGGGAAAAGCTGAAGGCGAGTTCGGAAAAAGTCGCCCAGTTCATTGTGGATATTGTAAAGAGCTGCAGAAAAGATGCGAAGATCAACCCGGCAATCCCGCCGATAAAACCGAGCAGGAGAGATTCCATTACAAAGGCCGCGAGGATGCTCATGCTCTGAAAGCCGATCGACCTGAGGGTCCCGATTTCATTGGTCCTGTTGGCCACCGCAGCATACATCGTTATCATTGCGCCGATTATCGCTCCGAGAGAAAAGATTATAGTGAGAGAGAGACCGAGGATCCTGAGAAATTTGGCCATCATCTCCGACTGGTCTTTATAATATTTTGTCTCCCTTTTTGCTTCGAGAGTAAGGCGGGGATCAGTCTCGATGCGCCTCTTGATCTCTTCGAAATCCGATGAATTGCGCAGTCTGAAGATAACCGAAGAATAAGCAGGTCTGCGGAAAGACTGCATGAGCTGGTCTACGTCTCCCCAGATCTCAGAGTTGAAACCCGTATTCCCTGCATCGAATGTTCCTACCACTGTCCAGTCCCTCAATGCGAAATGCAGATTTTCCCCGACACCTCCTCCCGTGAATCTCTTTGATATGCTCTGTCCCGCCATAATCTCCGTGGAACCGGGTTTCGGCATGCGGCCCTGGACCAGTCTCACCTGTGGACGGAGGGCTGCAGAGTTTTCCGAGATCCCCCGGATTACTACATTGGACGGTTTGTCCGTGCTCCTTTTGGGAAGTGAAATCAGGACTACCAGCTCTTTTGCTACAAAGGGTCTTCCATTCGCACCAACAGCTATCTCCGGCTCGGTTTCGACAGTAGACGCCTGAAGCCGGTCAACGCCGCTCTGGACTTCAGCCCCGGCCCCCTTCCTTATGACAACGACATTATCATACGACCCGGTCTCAACCAGGGTCTTTTGCAGACCCTCGGCAAGCATCAGTACTGCTGCAAAGACGAATACTACAAGGGCCATGCCTGCGATGGTCAAAGCTGTTGTCAGTCTCCGGGTCCAGAGATTACGGAAGCTGTATGAAAAAGGAATCTTCATTTTTCATCCTTCATAATTCAACCTTCATCCTTATCCTTGTTCCCTCATCCTTTTTATTAGCCGATTCTCCTGAGTCCATCGGCAATGCGAATATTTATGGCGCGCCACGCGGGGAAGATCCCTGCAACAAACGCCACAACTAATGCTACCGCAATGTCCATGTACACGGTCTTTGTTTCAACATTGAATATAGGGAAATACGTGCTGAGTTCCCTTGCGAAAACCTTTGCCACGGGGAATGTGAGCAGAATCCCGCATGCAGCTCCTATCATCGTTATGCATACTGACTCGCCGAATATCAGCCCTCCCACATGCAATCCGCCGAACCCGAGAGTTTTGAAGATGGCAAACTCACCTATGCGTTCTCTCGCAGTCATGGCCATTGTGTTCGCCACGACAACCATGATTATGAAAATTATAACGAAAGAAACGAGCTTTATCGCGATCACAATTGCTTCCGTCATGGAGATAAAACTCAGCTGGAAGGCCTTTTCCGTTTCTGTCAGGGTTTCAGCCAGGGAGTTCTTAAAGGTATTATCTATCCTGAGAGAGACATCTGCCGCAGTGCGGGGGTCTTTTATCTCGATCAGGTACCAGCCGACCTGGTCGGCCCAGGAACGTCCGGCTTTTTTCAGGGCTTCGTTAAGATAGTCCCACTGGAAAAAAAATGCGGTCTCATCCACGGTATTATCTCTGCCTTTATAAATTGCACGCAGAACAAAGTCCCAGTTCCCGGGGAAGATCGTCCCTTTCAATGTGATGGTGTCGCCGATCTTCCATCCGAACCTTTCGGCCAGTTTGCGTCCTGCGACCGCTGCCTTTCGGTCTCGAAGAAGAGCTGCCATCTGGTCCTGAGGGATGATAAACTCCGGATACATTGCAAGATATGTTTTTGGTTCCATGGCATAGTTAGGAAAGAAATTCTTCTCGTCGATATAAGTGCCTCCGAACCACGTGCCGTAAGAAATGTCTTTCACGCCTTCGATCTGTCTTATTTTTTCCTTGTAAGACATGGGAAGAGGAAAGACAAGAGATACGGCATTCCTTGTTACAAGCCTGCTTGCTGAAGATGCTTCGACCCCTGCATACCATGCGCTGATGACAGTCCGCAGAAGACCGAAGGCAAGTATGGCGATTGTTACGCCGAGAATTGTCAGAAAAGTCCTCAGTTTGTGGCGGAAGGAGTTCCTAATAATCAGTTTGAGGACTTGCATTGAGGATGCCTTTATCGAGATACTGGATCAGATGGGCCTTTTTCGCGGCCCGTGGGTCGTGGGTTACCATTATGATTGTCTTTCCGAGTTCATGCACAAGGCGGTCCATCAGCTCCAGTATCTCCTCCGCGGATTTCCTGTCAAGGTCGCCTGTGGGCTCATCGGCCACCAGTATGGTTGGGTCCGTAACAACGGCCCGTGCAATCGCGACCCGCTGCTGCTGCCCGCCTGAAAGCTGTCCGGGCCGGTGGTCCATGCGGTCGGAGAGGCTGACTACACTCAAAGCCAGTTCGACATGGGACCTCCGCTCTTTCTTGGAGAGGCCTGAAAGGAGCAGAGGGAGTTCGACGTTTTCAAACGCCGTCAGGACAGGGATGAGATTGTAAAACTGGAAGATGAATCCGACGTTAGAAGCACGCCACATGGCCAGCTGATTTTCTGAAAGGGTAGTTATCTCAATGCCGCTGACCTTAATGCTGCCGCTGTCTGCTTTATCGATGCCTGCTATCAAATTCAGAAGTGTTGTCTTGCCTGAACCGGACGGGCCCATCAGAGCGAGAAATTCACCTTTAGCGATATCAAGAAATACACCGGTCAGGACAGGGAGTATCTGACTGCCCCGGCGATATGACTTTGAGAGGTTTCTGATCTCGACAATAGGCGGCTCAGCACTCATTACTTTTCCGCAACCTTTATCCGCATGCCGTTTCTCATCCTGTCAAGAGGCTTGAGCACCACCTGGTCGCCAGGCTTAACTCCTGACAGCACCTCCGTCAAGTTGCCAAGCTGTCTCCCGGTTGTTACGGGGGTCTCAATTATCCTGTTCCCACCTATGAGGAAGACCTCTTTTTTGCCGTTACGGTCGACGAGTGCGGCGGCATTGAGGGCAGTAAGCGGATTCTCTTCTTCCTTAGTCGGCTCCCTCGAAAGAAAGGCTGCCTTTGCGCTCATTTCAGGCAGTATTCTTTTGTCTTTGTCAATAAAACGGATCTTAACGAGAATCGTCGCCTTGGTGCGGTCAGCGGTAGGAACAATCATGTGAACAACGCCCCGGAAACGCAAGTCGGAAAGGGCGTCGAGCAATATCTCACAGGGTTGGCCTATCTTAACCTGGTGAATGCTGGATTCAGACACATCGACTTCCACCTGCAGAGAGTCCATATCTGCAATTGTGACCACAGCAGCCTTTGCATTTGCCGCTGCCCCGAGAGGGGTTATGATATCTCCGATGTCGGCATTCTTTGTCAGCACTACGGCGTCGAAAGGGGCCCTGATCAGAGTATATTCCAAAGAGACTTCCGCTCCCTTTAATGCTGCGGCGCTCGCTTTTATCGCAGCTCCAGAGGCGTTCACCCCGGCAGACGCCCTCTTATAGCGCGCTTCCGCGGTGTCATAATCTGCCTGGGATACATAACCCTGTCCGATCAGTGTCTTATACCTGTTAAAGGTAAGCATCGCATCTTGCAAATCGGCCTGTGCCTGTTCGAGGTTGTAACGGGCTGCATTGAGGTTCGCCGCTGCCTGATCCCTGAACGCAGAAACGTCTTCATTTTCAAGGCGCGCGATAATCTCGCCTTTCTTGACTCTGCTTCCCTCTTCAACCATCAAAGATACAAGACGGCCTGTCACCTTAGAAGCGACAGCGGCTCTTCTTTCAGCCACAACATACCCGCTTGCGTTCAGCAGGGTAAATGCCTGCGAAGGATAGATCTTTGTTACGTTCGCTGTCTCAACCTCAACAGCGGGACTGAAAACGCCTTTTGCATAAAGGAATACGAGCGATACGGCAAGCACCAGCAAGACAATAATATACATTATCTTGCGCCGTTTCCCCGGCCGGTATACTTCGGCTGACTTGTCTATCTTGAGCTTTGAAATGTCCTCATCCGCCATCTGTTTTCTTCTCCTTGTGAAATCGCACCAACTAATAGGTATGTCAGATTTCTGTTGTCGGGACGCGCTGTCATATGAATGTTAGCGCTTACTTACATTCTAAGTCATGCTGATTTTGCAAGTCAAGGCATTTTCATGGCTTGATCTCAATCGGCGTGCCATCAGGCACCAGCATCCAGATCTCTTCCATTTCCTTATTGGTGACGGCTATGCAACCGTCAGTCCAGTCGGTAATTCTGTGAAACTTATCCACGTCGTCATATCCATCCGGCAGACCGTGTATCATGATATCTCCACCTGGCAGCATGCCGAGTTGTTCCGCTTTCTTCACGTCGCCTTCATTGGGATAAGAAATATGCAAGGCCAGATAGTATTTGCTGCCGGTCTTTCTGCAATCCACAACATACTTGCCTTCAGGGGTCCTCTTGTCCCCCGTGCAGATTTTTTTACCTACAGGCTTCTGTCCAAGAGCGATTCTATAGGATTTAAAGACCTTACCTTTTCTCAGGAGGTTCATGACCCTCTTGCCTTTAAGAACCACTACTTTGTCGGCCTTCGGCAACGATGCGTATGACAAATCAGTCGGAAGACAGAAGGCAACCGCAGAAATGATAAATACGCAGGCCCTGACCAACCTCATCAGATATGGATATTTCAATGTGTCATACCCGATCAGCAATTGACAATGAGATTCGCCGAATTACAGATTTACGGTCCCCGATTATTTCCTGTTCCAGTTGCCGCTTGGGTCCTGGATCCACCATCCTTTTTTAGCTGAGTCACGCCTCAGAGAGGCAAAATATTCAACAGCCTGGGGCATTACCTTCTTTATGCTTGCGTCGTTCTCCTTCTCCCTGTTTATTCTCACCATGGCCTTCGCCATGCCGTTCATAACTGTCTTCCTGTTTGCATTTTCCTGTTCCACAAGTTTCTTGTCGGCATTACTTAGGGTACCTTCTCTCACAGTCAGCTGACCGTCTTTGCCTTCTCCAACTGCGCCGCTGTCCCTCAGCCTGTCGATATCCGCTATGCGGGCTCCCATTTCTTTGTAGGCGTTCACAACATCGGGCATCTTCTTCATCATATCCGAAAGTTTTTCCGCCAGCCCGGATTCCTGCGCATAAGCTGAAGGAACAAACTCAAAGCGCAGGAGACTTTGGGGCTTCCCTACAGGTTTCTTGTCGTCCGACTTCGTATCAGGCGTTGTCCCTGGACTCATCAGGTCCTTTTCAAGGCTCTTATAAGCCTCTTTGACATCTTTCTCAGGGAAGTAAATGTTTACAGTAATGACAGCACATGAAACCAATAAGAAAACAACACACGCCAAAAGAACCTTCATCCTGCTTTTCTTCATAATATTCCTCCTTTAGTTTGTCTCTCAAAGTTGAATAACATTTGTTATTTGGATCCTTCAGACTTTTGCACGGGAATCAATTACAGTTTCCCCTCCCTTGAGGGGAGGGGTAAGGGGAGGGTGGTTCAAAGTATTCTGTATCACTTCCAATACCCCATCGATATTCGTCAGTACCTCATTATTCCAGAAACGCAAAACTCTGTATCCCTGCCCCTCAACCCATTTATCTCTTTCGAAATCTCTTTCTCGTTCCAAGGAATGCTGACCTCCGTCTACCTCTATGACTATCATCTTTTCTTGACATACAAAATCGACAATGTAACTGCCTATAGGTTCTTGCCTTCTGAACTTGTATCCTTCCATCTGTTTTGCTCTCAGATGTCTCCACAATAACCTTTCCGTATCCGTAAAGTTCTTCCGAAGTGCTTTAGCCAGAAAATGTCTATGGACATCATTCATCAAACACCCTCTCCCTCCCCTCTCCCCTCAAGGGAGAGGGTTCTATCTATCGGTACACTGTCGGAAGAACCTCTGCTCTTTCTTTTATGCTGATGACGAATTTATTCCTTACTCTTTTGCGCCCTTTGTGCAGCTTCTGTAATAGTCCACATCAGGTGGTCGATGGCGATCCTGTTGTTGTACGGCGCTACTTTAACAGAGAGATCGGTCATGCCCAGAAAATTTTTATTTGATATCTCAAGCTGATCGAATATTATGAAACCGTCCTGAAGGTAAAGGCTGACTATGCCTTTATCGAACTTCCTGTCTCCAAGATATGTCTTCAGAGAAGGACCTCCCACTTTCTGCAAAAATTCCTTACTTATCTTTGTCCGTTCGTCGGCTGTGCCGTATGTCCAGAAGTCAGCTTTTCCGATGAGGGTGGTAAGGCCGCTCCCGGAGCCTTTAAATGCCGCTACACCATCAACCTTTCCTGAAATATATCCCTTGATCGGCTCTACCTCGTCACAGAATTTCCTGAGACTGAGTCCCTCCAATATAAAGCCTGCCCTGTAGTTTATTCCTTTTGAGATATCGAGAAAAGCAGCGCCGTTAATTTTGCCTCCTGATATGTTACCACTAAAGCGTTTTATGTTCAAAACGGAGCCTTCCTGCCTCAGTCCGATGTCTACGTTCTCAAGGAGTTTGAAGCCGTAACCCACGGAGCCTATGGTAATTCCGGTACAGCCTTCGCACTCTTTCATGCCGGCATACGATTCTTTTATACTGCTGAAGTGAGATTTGTCAAAAACAGGGAACTGTATCGCAGGGGCAGAGAGGTCTTCTTTTGCAGTCTTGTGAAAAAAAAGAGGCAATGTTCCATTCACCGGTCCGACTGAAAACTCATTGTTTTCCCCTGTGAGATTTACTCCCTTTATGGTCAATGAGCCATTGACCTTTATATCCCCTTCCTTGTAATCGGCAACTGCATTTGACGCCAGAGAACCGTCCAGACCTGCGTAAAGGAGCCTGTCAGGGAAGGAGTCCCAGAAGGCATCACGTACGTCGGAGAGTTTTACCTCCGGCAGTTCCATCCTCATATGAACCGCCCTTGTCTTCAGGAGGACGTCCGAGGCTTTTGCGTTCATTGTGAAGGACAATTTCCCGGCCTTTGCGCGCATATTTACATCAAGTGCATTTCCGTCAAAACCTACCCTCGAATCGACCGATACTTTTTGCATAAGCTTCTTTTTGGACTTTGATACCGAGACATCCCTCAGCGAAAACGCTCCATGCACAGCGGGCAGGGACCTGATGGACTTGCCTGTGATTGTCAATCTGTCAGACGCGGCAATCCCGCTGATTCCCAGGTCCTGAGGCAGCTGAAGAGCAGAAAGGTCCAGCCTGCTGAGCTTTATCTCAGCCTCATACGCAGGTGATCTGCGCAAATCCTTTATAACAGCCTTCGCATGGGCTGTCAGTATATTTTCAGCGTCAACGGAAATGTCTTTGAAGAAGCACTGATGTCGTCCTTAGGATGGAAGGACGCCCCGGCTTTTACCGAAACGGACTCAAGTCCCTTTTTCAGAAATGGAAACCCAGCATCTCTGACTACAAGAGATACCGCAAAGTTCACTGAATTTTTTGTGTCACTGCCGGCAGACAGACTCATCCCAAGTTTCGACTTGCTTGCATCTATCTTGTATCGGCTCAGTATTTCCTGAAAAGAAACGAGCCCTATATCTTCAGAAGACACGGCAATCGCAAACCGCCTGGGATCGTCCTTAAGATAGATCCACCCGTCAAGAGATATTCTGCCCCCAAGATATGATGCAGACCCTGTGACTATAGTCTTAACTCCGGGATCAGAGGACAGAGACTGAATGTGGAAGTTGACCGGATCGATTCTGGATATGACTCTCTGCCGCATGCTTGGTAAGCAACGGTGAAAGATCCCCGCTGTAAATAATTTTCCCTGAATCAATTGTGAACTCGTCGATCCTGTATTTTATCGAAGGTTTTTTCTCTAAAAAGCTCAAGAGTTTGTCTGAGATATTGAACCTGCCTTTAGTGTCTCTGACGATCGTCAATTCAGGAGAAATGACCCCGATATCCCTGAAATTGAACCTTCCGCTCATAAGGTCGGCCATCTCGATCTTCATTGAAAGGCGGCGTATACTGAGGAGAGTGCCCGGCGCAAAACCTTCAGGGTTTCCGACTACAATATTATAAAGGTCAACCCGGCCTTTAGACACCGACAGGTCCTTGATGTCCACTCTCTGTCCTATAAAAGCCGTGGACTTTTCAGCGATCAATCCGGCAAGTTTCTTTTGAAGGTCGCGATGATAGAGATATACAAGAGAAAGGACGACAACAAAGAGTGCAAGAACTGATGCAGATATGATCTTTAACGCCCGCTTACCTTTCGGCGACATACCTTAATTGTAGCATACGAACGTTAAGGGAGAATTGCAGCTTTCGCGGGTCCGAGTGGGGTCAGTATAACTCTTGAAGAGCTTTCTCTATGCCGGACGGTTGTATCTTCTGCTTTCACGAGAGGGGTGTCTTTGATAACCGGGTTTCTTTCTTCCAGGATTGGACGGTTGTTTTTATAGATAATGCCAAGCGGGATTCTCTCTCCCCATTCGAGGGACTTTCTGAAAGCTTCAACCCTGTCTTCCGGATTATATTCAGGTTCAATGTGGTAGACCCTCTGTTTGTACCATTCATAGGTGTTTATCTTATTGAATGTCACGCACGGCTGGAGTATATCGAGCAGGGAAAAACCCTTATGCCGGAACGCTGCCATCATGAGGGATTTCAAGTGTTCTCCGTCGCCTGCAAACCCCCTTGCCACAAAACTGCAGTCGAGGGCCACGGCCAGAGCCATGGGATTGAGCTGTTCTGAGAAGACGCCGAAGGGCTGGTTCTTAGTGACCATGCCTTCCATGCTTGTTGGAGAGGGCTGTCCTTTTGTAAGTCCGTATATCTGGTTGTCATGGACAAAGAGTTTGATGTTTATGTTTCTTCTTATCGCATGCACCAGGTGGTTGCCGCCTTCGCCGTAGCAGTCGCCGTCTCCTGCAACGGCTATGACGGGCATCTCATGGTTTGCAAGTCTTATCCCTGTTGCAACGGGCAGTGTCCTGCCGTGCAGCCCGTTGAAGGTATTGCATCTCAGATAATGTGGAAACTTCCCGGACTGACCTATTCCGGATACCATGGTGAACTGATGCGGCTCGATGCCGAGTTCGACCATGGCCTCACTGAAGGTTTTCAGGATTGCGAAATTACCGCATCCCGGACACCATGCCGGAGTTCTGTCCCTTATAGTCTTCTAATGCAGGCATCTATTTCTCCTGAGAGACCTTCTACGGTAAAAGGTCTTCCGTCATATTTGTGAATTACAGCCGGGAATTCATATCCTGTCTCGGCCCTCATCAGTCGGGCAAACTGGCCGGTCGCGTTCTGCTCGACGCATATGGCCTTCTTTACTCCTGTGAGTATATTCAAGTAATCCGCTTTGCTCCTGTCAGGGAAGGGATAAATCTCACTGAAGTGGAGCATGGCTATCTTTCTCTCCTTTGAGAGCAGAGTCAACTGCCTCTTTTATCACGCCATAGGAAGAACCCCATCCGGCAACGATCACATCGGGCTCGGGATGGCCGATAAACAACGGCAGTCCCATTTCAGCCTTGATGTCCGGCAATTTTCTGAGGAGTCTTTTTTGGACCATCTTTATCCTGGTATCCGCGTCTTCGATTATGTGGCCTTCCTCATCATGTTCGTCGCTGTCGGTTACAACGAGATGTCTTGATTCTCCCGGAACAGCCAGAGGTGACACGCCGGATTCGGTGAAGGCATGCCTCTTGTATTCTTTAAGAGACCGCAGAGCCTCGCCCCGAGCCTATAGTCGGAGTGTTTGAAACAATTCAAATCGAGTCCCTCATAAGTGAATTCGGCATCAGCAAGGTACTGATCAAAGAGGATAAATACGGGTATTTGATACTTCTCTGAAAGGTCAAAGGCCTTGTTCGTCAGATAGAATGCCTGTTCAGGTGTGCCTGGCGCAAATACCACCCTGGGGAACTCGCCATGTGCGGCATGGATGGCAAACATCAGGTCACCTTGCTCTGTCCTCGTCGGCAATCCTGTGGCAGGCGCAGGTCGCTGTCCAAGGGCAATTACGACGGGCGTCTCTGTCATCGCTGCCAAGGAAAGGCCTTCAACCATTAAGGCGAAGCCTCCGCCTGCAGTCCCGGTCATGGCCCTCACGCCTGCGAATGAAGCGCCCAGGGCCATGTTGATAGCTGCAATTTCATCTTCGGCCTGTTCGACAACGATCCCGTATTCCTTCGCTTTGTCCGCGAGATAATTCATTATGCCTGTCGAAGGTGTCATGGGATAGGCAGCGTAAAACTTGCATCCTGAAGAAATAGCGCCGAGTCCGATGGCCTCAATCGAGGTCAGAAGCATCCTGGCTTTTGTCACATCAGCAGGCACAAATTTGCAGGTCAGGCAATTCTTTACTGCAAATTCATGTCCTGCGCGAGCGGCATTGATATTGGCTGTTACTACTTCTTCACCCTTTTTTCTGAAGGTGTCACCGAGTATTCCTTCAAGGATTCCAAGATCCATCCTGAGCATACCGAGGATAGCGCCGACGGCCACGGTATTTGCCATAATCTTGTTGCCGCCGTGGCTGACCGCCAAAGTTGTGAAGGGGACATCCAGTATGCTCCCTTTAATCTGTTCATCCAGGCCGGAGATGGCTGTGGAATCATACACAGTCTGTCCGTTATCGCTCAGTTCTCCGCTGTGCAGGACCAGACTCGCTTTGTCGAATGCAACAAGAATGTCCACCTTTTCTCTTGAGGCCAGGACCGGAGTTTCAGAGAACCTGATCTGGAAGAAGTTATGCCCGCCCCTTACGCGGGATTCATAATCCTGGTGTGTGAAGACATGATATCCCGAGCGCGAGAAAACCCTTGCAAGGGTGTCCCCTATGGTCTGGATACCCTGCCCGGCCTCTCCGCCTATTTTGATGGTGTAGTCCATAAAGAAAAATTATTCCGAAACGATGAAGAACATTTTTTCGATCAGCAGGGAAGATAGGATAAAATCCCGAAAGCTTTCGGGATTAAACGCGACATACAATAAACCATATTCACCTGACGGCACTTTCAACCTCAGATGGCTTCTTGATTAGAGTATTACAACATGTGTTGAAGGTGCATTAAGGTGTCGCCTAAAATCCTTTTTATCCTATCCTCCCTGCCGATTATTCAAGTGGTAGTACATTTGCCTCTTACACAAAACTCTTCCGCAGATCACTGAGCCAGACAATGTGGCTCTTTTCTTCCTGAATAATCTGATCGACGATCTTTTTCTCAGGCATCATATCTCTGAGGCCGTAGTAATAAAGGAGCGTTTCTCTCTCAAACCCGAGTGCAAACTTGATGGCCTCTGCAGAAGTATTTACTCTCTGGATCGCAGACAGGGATTTGTCTTTTCCGAGGAAAAACTCGGAGTCAACAATAGCCTTCAGATAGAGCGAGACCTCATCCCAACCCTCAGGCACCGCATCCTTTATTTTGTCTTTGAGTGAAAGGAAAACATGTTCGTGCCTTATTTCCTGCGCAGCCAGGGTCTCAAACAATTTCTTCAGTTCATTCTCCTCATGAAACTTTTTGGCCATAGATGTGTAGAACTCATTACCTATCTTTTCTGTCTGTACGGCCTGCTCAACAACTTCCCGTATTGAAAAAGCTGTCATAATCCCTCCCGGAAAAATAATTTAATAACGATTTACTAAGAAGTGCATAAGAAAGGCATCATCATTGAAAAATCTCCCCTTTCCCTCTTTTCAAAAGAGGGGCAAATTTCCTCCCTTTGGCAAAGGGAGGTAAGGAGGGATTTTATAATCAATGTCTTCATACTTATGACCGTATTAATAACAGTATCTTTCATCCATTTTTATACAAGTTTAGACCATATTTGTTATGTCGTCAATACTAATGATTTTCAATTCAAGGAGAAGTCCCAGAAAGATGAAACCTCCGCACGGCGGCGGGGTTCCCTTACAGTTACGAATTCCTTCTTCATATGTGTGAGACTCGGAGCGGGCATCCTCATTGTATTTTTGTCCTCTGTATTCCATCGCATAGTCACAATCTTCTTCATAAAAGGGACACCTTCCGCACATGCTTCGAACGAGAATATCTTCCGTATCAGGGTAAGGTCTCCTGACAGGCATCTCGAAAAGACATTTAATGCCCTTTTTCATCAATCGTTCAGCCACGGTAAACCCCAGACAGGCGAGTTCCTCATCTTTTGAGGGTTTGTAATAGTGACAGAATTTTCTGCAGATATTGTCTCTCATTTATATTCATTCTATTTTCCCATCTTCAGGCCGGATAATTCCACTCTTACTTCAGGGATTACAGTCCTATCGCCCGGGTCCAAAGGGTATTTGCAACTGTGTAGGAAAAAACCCTACACGTTAATGCATCTTTTTCCTACAAAAATATCAGACGCTCTCTGATACAGATATTTCTTTCGAGGACCTATAGTTTAGTGAGCACGCAAGACTTCTATTCCGATCGCGGTAAAGAAATTACTGGCTCTTTACCGGGCGAAGAAATCGAAGATATAATTTCAAGTGAACAGGAGCGTGTATGACAAGCTATGATTTTGACATAGGGGTTCTTGGCGGGGGTTCGGCAGGACTTACGATTGCATCGGGAGCTGCCAGGTTCGGGGCAAAGACCCTTCTCATCGAAAGGGAAAATGCATTGGGTGGAGACTGCCTGCATTTTGGCTGCGTGCCGAGTAAGACCCTTATAAGGACCGCGCGTGTCTGCCATCTTATGAAAAATGCGGTCAAGTACGGTCTTCCTCAGGCAGACATGAAACCGGTCGATTTTAAACAGGTGGCAGGAAGAATCCAGTCTGTTATTCAGACCATTCAAGAATATGATTCAAAGGAGAGGTTTTGCCGGCTCGGGGCCCAGATCGAATTCGGACACGCGCATTTTATCGACGAGCATACTGTCCGGATAGACAAAAAACTCTATACCGCAAAAAACTGGGTTATAGCCACAGGCTCTTCCCCGGCGATCCCGCCCATAGAAGGAATTGATACGACTCCTTTCATCACGAATAAGGAGATTTTTTCACTCGACAGCCTTCCTCAATCTATGATAGCTATCGGCGGAGGTCCGATATCAATTGAGATGGCCCAGGCCTTCAGCCGTTTGGGCACCAAGGTGACGGTGATCGAAATGGCCGATCAGATTCTCGGTGTTGAGGACAGAGACATGGCTGATCAGATAATGAGCGTCCTGTCTTCAGAAGGCGTGAATTTTTATTTGAGTGCTGCAATACTCGGGGTAAGGGATCTTGGCAATGAAAGGGAAGTTGTCATTAAGAACAGCGAAGGCAAGACCGTCAGCCTGAAGGCCGGTACAATTCTGGTGGCAGCCGGCAGACAGGCAAACCTGCAGGACCTCAGGCTTGAGAATATCTCAGTGGAGTATGATAAGAAAGGTCTAAAGATAGATAACAGACTCAGGACAAGCCATAAGCACATCTATGCAGCAGGAGATACTACCGGGTCATACCAGTTTACGCACGCTGCAGGATACGAGGGCGGCATTGTATTGAGCAACTCGATCCTTCACCTGCCGAGGAAGGCGGACTACACGAACATGCCGTGGTGCACGTATACCGACCCCGAAATGGCGAGCATCGGGATGAACGAGAAACGGGCCTCTGCAGCAGGTATCCATTATACAGTCTGGACAGAGGAGTTCAGGGCCAATGACAGGAGTCTTGCAGAGGGAGAAGAAACAGGCAAGATTAAACTCCTGCTCGATGAAAATGAAAAACCGCTCGGGATCCAGATCCTGGGGCCTCACGCAGGGGAACTTCTCAATGAATGGGTAGCGGTCATAAACGGAAAGGTCGGGCTTGCAACCCTGGCGTCTGCTGTTCATCCATACCCGACCATAGGTGAAATCAACAAGAAGGTGGCAGGTAATTTTATTTCCGGAAAGCTATTTTCTGAAAAGGTCAGAAAAGCCCTGCATTTCTTCTTCAGCCTGAGGGGCAGGGCATGCTAATAGTCAAATATGCTCTCCATTACATCTGTGACTGTACGTACGGTAAGGGGCTCCGGATTACCGCTCGAATTCCATATGAAAATTGATCCTGTCAATCTTCTTGACCGAGCGGGTATACATAATCAATGTATCACCGGAGTGAAAATACTGCTGAAGAAGAAGGGCCGTGGCTCCTTCATTTAAGCCGAGAAGCATGCTCTCGTTGAGGTTAAGGAATGCTATGTCGATAAAGTTTTTTGCCTTCGTAATCTTTATGCCGTATTTACTCTCAATGATATCAAAGAGAGAGTCTTTTTCGAGGTTTTCTTCGAGGAGGAGCGGGCACACATGATAAGGGAGATATGTCTCCTGCACCAATATTGGCTCGTCTTCTATGAGACGAAGCCTCTTGATAAAGATTACGTGTTTGTCGGGAGAGATGTCCAGTTTAACATCAAGATCATCGATGGGCATCATAACCGTATGGGCAAGGACTTTTGTATCAAAGGAGTATTCATCTTCAAACATCAATTCTTTAAGGCTGGTATGCATCGAGATGCCTTCTGCTACCGAGCTTTTACATATAAAGGTGCCTTTTCCTTGCTGCCTCATAAGATAGCCCTGCCGTACCAGATCAAGGACTGCGCTTCTAACAGTTGCTTTGCTTACGTCATAAGTTTTGCACAGCTCCTCTTCTGTAGGTATCTGCGTTCCTAACGGCCATTCCCCGCTCTCGATTTTGTTCCTGATAATCACAAGCAGTTGGCGGTACAGTTTTTGGTGACTTCCTCTGTCTATCAGTATCATAAGTATGTAGTCCTATAGGAATTTATTTAATAGTAATAATATTATTACTATATCGTTAAAATAATTACAATATTATTTTTAATTCTAATAAAGGTAATAATTTACTCATATACCGCCCAATAAGTGGAAAGAAAGGTCTATTTTAAATCTAATCAAAACCCCTCCAATCTCCCTTTGCAAAGGGTAGGATTTTGACTACCTCAAAAAAAATATAAGCCCTCAAAAAAAATACTTGACAAGTTGGAAAGATATTAATATACTAATTTCATCTTAATATACTCTTATACTATCATAACAACATTATAACAATGGAACATATCAACAGAGAAGATCACCAGAAACTTTATATGCAGCTTTTCGAGATCGTAAAAAAGAAGATTGAGACCGGCGAATGGACTGTCGGCTCCCAGATCCCGACGGAAGAAGAACTCTGCAAGATGTTCAATGTGAGCAGGGCGACCGTGAGGACAGCAATTCTCGAACTTGTAAGGCAGGGTTATCTGAAGCGTCAGCAGGGCAAAGGGACATTTATCTTCAGAAATGTCATATCAGAGGGATTGAACATGCTGACAAGCTTCAGGGAATTCCTGTTCGAAGAGAGCCTTCACTTCTCTACCAGTATGCTGGCCCGTACCGTTATGATGCCTGTAGACGATCTGGACAGTATACTCGATATAGCTCCGGACAAACACATCATCTACATAAAAAGGGTCCGTCTGATAGACAACGAGCCTATTCTGCTGCAGGAGAGCTTTGTCCCTTACCACATCTGTCCTCTTCTGCTTGAAGATGATATAGAACACGACTTCTCTCTTGGATCTCTTCGAAAAGAAATACGGGATAAGGATTACAAAGATAATGAACGATATAGATATAGCTTATCTGAATATTGACGAGAGCAGGATGCTGGGACTGTCTGAAAATTCGGCAGCCTATCTCCTGACGCAGTATTTCTATTCAGGCGATACCATTTTTATGTATACACGCTCGATCAAGAGACCGGACAGGTTTCAGATTTCGATAGAGCTTGAAAGAAAATTATCTAAAAAAGGAGGGAATCAATATGTCAAACGGCAAAGACAGCAAAGGATGTGATGATCGGTATCTTTGAGTATCCGCATGTGCCCTACTGGTTTTCGATCAATCAGGCCATAAGGATCGTCAAGGTATCATTCATCAGCGCCAAGAAGTACCCTGACCCGATGGCAATTCTGGTATTCGACGAGAAGTACAATCTTATGGGGACCCTGACTCTCAAGGACATACTGAGGGGACTTGAACCGAGATTTCCTGAAACCCACAACAAAGGCACAGGTCCCTGAAGAAAATGAATCAGGGCTGGCATTGATCTGGGACACACTGTTTACAAAGGGCACAAAGGAACTGGCTGAGAAGCCTGTCAGTGAGATCATGACGCCTGCAAAGCACTTTGTTGAACCCGGCGATCCGGTCACCAAGGCCGCGTACCTGATGCTGCATAATGATCTCGTGCTTCTTCCGGTGCTGGAAGACAAGAAAAAGTTTGTCGGTCTTGTCCGGATGATCGAGATATTCGATGCAATATCGGATGCAATCGTGAAGGAATAGGGAGGAGGGAAAATGGCTGATAAAGAGCATAAGAAAACAGAAGGCTTGCCGGAACCGCCTCCGGAGATAGTTATAGCTGAAACAAAGACCCCATTCGACTGGAAAAGGGTGATGTTTATTCTTATCGGCCTGGGTCTTTTCTTGTGGATTTATTATATGCCGTCATGGCCGGATGCTATAGACCCGGGCGGGAAAGCATTTTGCAATTTCTCAAAAAGGGAAAGGCGCTATAGCACTCTTTCTTCTGGCAGGCACATGGTGGATATTTGAGGTTGTGCCGATAGGTGTTACAGCTATAGCAATCGGCGTCTTTCAGGCAATCTTTGCTATACGCTCTGCAAAGGACGCCTTTAAGGATTTTATGGACCCGTCCGTTATGTTTATTTTTGCTTCAGTTGTTGTCGGCCTTGCATTTACAAAATCAGGGCTTACAAAACGCCTTGCCTATAAAATGCTTCAGGTAGTCGGCGAAAAAACAAACATGATCGTATTGGGAGCATTGGTGGTAACGGCAGGACTTGCACACGTCATGGCGCATACCGCTGCCGCAGCCACTGTATTCCCGATACTTCTTGCAGTCAATTCTCTCTATGGTGAAGGAGACAAACCTACAAAATTCGGCAAGTCTCTCTTTATCGGTATGGCCTATGCCGCAGGCGCAGGAAGTGTTATTACCTTCCTTGGTTCTGCAAGAGCTGCTGCCGGCGCGGGAATGTTTGCGGAGTTTACCGGAAAGACCATCGGATTTTTTGAGCTTACAAAATTTACATTTCTTGATCGGCTGGTCTATGGTCTTCCTGATCTGGATTTATCTTTCAATATTCATGAAACCGGAAAAGAAGGTCATCCATGGGCTAAAGGAAAGGGTAGCAAAACTCTCGAAAGAACTCGGTCCGATGACAAGGGATGAAAAATTCGTCATTATTACCGTTCTGGGCGCTATAGTGGTAATGTCCATGCAGTCCTTTGTCCCGGCATTGAAGTCATTGGACAGGGCAGCGATTATGCTCGTATCAACACTTCTTTTCTTTATATTCAAGGTCCTGACTGTAAAGGAGCTTGAAGATATCCCCTGGAATATCATCCTGCTTTTCAGCGGCGCCATGAGTATCGGTTTCTGCCTGTGGCAGACAGGAGCTGCTCAGTGGATGGCGGTCCAGTGGCTCGTCATGTTCCAGAATGCGCACTGGCTCGTATTTGTTCTCAGCATAGCGACATTCGTTCTGATAATGACGAACTTCATCATGAACGTTGCCGCAATAGCGATCTCTTTGCCGGTGTCGCTGGTTATAGCGCCGTATCTTGGTGTTGCCCCTGATGTAATCTTCTATTCTTCATTGATTACAGCAGGTATGCCTTTTGTGCTTCTGATCGGCGCGGCGCCGAATGCGATTGCATACGAATCAAAACAGTTTACACCGGGTGAGTTTTTCAGACACGGTCTTCTTTTGAGCGTTGTCCTGGTTGCAATTATCGGTTTTGCAATACTGACCTTCTGGCCGATGCTCGGAATGCCGACATTAATGCCTAAGTAAATAATAACCCCTCCTCACTCCTCCCCTTAGATTAAGGGGAGGATGGGTGGGGTTAGCGCAGCTTTACCCGAAGACATTCAACATGGCAAGTGTGCAATTTCTATATTTGGAGGTGTTATGAAGGCAAAGGATTTGATGATACCAGTGCAGGATTTTCTGAAGCCGGATGATACCCTCAGGGACGCAGTCAATCTGCTGAAAGTCGCAAAACGTGGTGAGGAAAAAGTCGGCGTCAATGGACTGCCGGTGCTTGACGAGGCAGGAAAACTTGTCGGCATGCTCTCCATGAGGGACATTCTGAAAGCTGTGCATCCAACCTACATGGACCTGATGGACCTCGGGGACTTTACCTGGGACGGGATGCTCGAAGAAGCGGCAAAGAAGATTGCAGACAAGAGAGTGTATACACTTATGACAAAGGATGTGACAACGACAAAAGAAGACTCTCCCCTCATGGATGCAGTTGACCATATGATCAAAAAGAATGTAAAGAGACTGCCTGTTCTTGATAAAACAGGCAAGGTCGTCGGCATGCTGTACGAGAGAGACGTCTTTTTTGCAATTGTAAAGGCAATGCTAATGAAAATGCAGGAGGTGGAAAATGACCGAAGAAGTAAAAGCTGCTACTGAAGTTGTCATGGGCACGCAATTCTGGGTGGCGACGGCGATCTTTATTTTCGTTTACGGGCTGATTGTGACCGAGAAGATTCACAAGACAATACTTGCAATCGTCGGCGCATCGACAATGATTGTGCTTAGGATAGTTACACAGGAAGACGCATTCAACTCAATGGAATTGGGGATAGACTGGAATGTCATATTCCTGCTCGTAAGCATGATGATAATCATCAATATTATGAAGCCCACCGGTGTTTTTGAGTACATCGCCATAAAAAGCGCAAAGGTGGCAAAAGGAAAACCATTCGCTATTATGGCGATATTTTCTATTGTGACAGCTGTTGTTTCAGCATTTCTCGACAATGTAACGACAGTGCTTCTGATCGCTCCGGTCACGTTGCTCATCTGTCAGGCGCTGGAACTGGATGTTGTGCCTTTTCTCATTACAGAGGCAATGGCATCAAATATCGGCGGAACTGCAACACTTATCGGAGATCCGCCGAATATCATGATCGCATCAAAGGCACAGCTTGACTTTATGGCCTTTGTATATAACCTCACACCGGTAATCATAGTCGTACTGATAGTATATGTAATAACCATCAAGTTCATCTTCGGCAAGCGGCTAAAAGTGAAAGAGGAACTGAGGCAAAGGGTCATGGCAATGAATGAAAACGAAGCCATTAAAGACCCCGTGCTGCTGAAGAAATCACTTGTTGTCCTTGCTATTATACATAGCGGGCTTTATAATGCACGGCATGCTCCATTATGAGCCTGCAACAATAGCGCTTTTTGGCGCAGGACTGCTTCTTCTGGTTTCCGGCACAAAAGAGCCCCATCATATCCTTGCCGAGTGCGAATGGGCAACCCTCTTTTTCTTCATGGGCCTGTTCATGATCATCGGAGGTGTTGTGAAGGTCGGACTTATAAAGTGGATGTCAATCAAGGTCCTTGAGATTACCCAGGGCAATCTTTTCGGAACGTCGATGATTATTCTGTGGTTCTCGGCCTTTGCATCGGCCTTTATCGACAATATCCCTTATGTTGCCACCATGAACCCGCTGGTTATTGACATGGCAAGACAATTATGGCCGAATGTCACAGGTCTTAATCTTTTGCATCATCCTGACCTCATGCCGATCTGGTGGTCACTGGCCTTGGGCGCATGTCTCGGCGGAAACGGCACAGCGATCGGCGCATCTGCGAATGTTATTGTTGTCGGTATGGCTGAGAAGATGGGCAAACCGATTTCCTTCAAGAAGTTTATGCTCTATGGAATGCCGTTGATGATCGAGTCGGTCATTATCTGCCACGTGTATATATGGCTCAGATACTATGTGCTGAAGATATAGGGACTTTGGCAAAAGATAAGAGTCACAAAAAGGAGGATAAAAGAATGTCAGATGCAATAAAACCTAATGTCCTTTTGGTTGACGACGAGGAACAGTTTCTCGATTTGCTCTCGCAAAGGCTGGGAACACGGGGAGTACATGCTGAGACGGCGACCAGCGGTGAGGATGCCGTCTCAAAAGTCAAAAATACGAGTTTCGATGCGGTTATACTCGACATGATGATGCCGGGTATGGGAGGACTCGAAACCCTCAGGAAGATCAGGGAGCAGAACCCTGAAGTGCAGATTATTATGCTCACAGGACGGGGAACTATTGAGAAAGCTGTGGAGGCGATGAAGGAAGGTGCAGTAGATTTCCTCGAAAAACCGGCTGACATCGAGACATTGCTGAACAAAATAGAAGAAGCTAAGGAACAAAGAATACTTCTGGTCATGAAGAATATTGAAGAGAAAGTCAAGGGTCTCCTGAGGAAGAGACCTTAGTATCAGAGCATTGACGAATCTTGGCTGAGATACTATGCCTTAGATATATATCAGAGGACTCATCCCTCTTCTCCTTTATGGTCTGGCCCCTCCTTTCAAGGCGGGGAGGGGCTGGACAGGGTCTGTTTCAAAAGCGGAACGATGCTATTATATAATAAGTGTATAAAACATGAAGACTTTATCTAAATTCATCAAGCTGTTATTTCATCCAAAGGATTTTCTCGGAATCCTCAGCGAAGACCGCTATAAAAGCCTCAAACTCAGGATAGTTCTGCTTGATGCCGTTGTGTCCATAATCCCTTTGTTGATTGTGGTGACCATTAGTTATTTCTGGTTTCTGCAGATCCTGAAGGACGATTTCCGTAACCAGATGAAATGGGAGATAGAGAACTCCAAACAGTCCATAGAATTTTTTGTCGACCAGAAGCTTTCAGGATTGAGGTTCCTTACATCTGCCTATACCTACGAACAGTTGTCCGATCAGGAGACGCTTGCAAGGATATTCTCCAAATTCAAGCAGGAATGCGGAGGGCTGGTCGACCTGGGGATAATTACACAGGACGGCATCCAGAGGTCCTATATCGGCCCGTATAATCTCAAGAACAAGGACTATACAAACCAGGACTGGTTCCATGAGGTGATTGTCCGTTCATCTTATGTGAGCAATGTCTTTATGGGATACAGAAAACTCCCACATTTTGCAATAGCAGTTAAGAGAGAAAACCCGGAAAACGGCACTTTCTGGATATTGAGGGCCACGATCGATATGGAGACACTCCAAAAATACCCCTATTCGATGAATCTACGCAAGAACGATGACGCATTTATTATAACGTATGACGGGACTCTGCAAACTCCTTCCCGCTCCCATGGCGAGAGTCCTTGAACATTTCAAGGTTCCTTTTGACCTGCACAATGAGGGCACTGTCATACAGGACATCAAACTGCCTGACGGAAGTCCTGCCATGTTCGGCTATGCCTTTATCGATGATTCTCCATGGATTCTGGTTGCTAAAATAAAATCGAACCCGTTCTTAAGAATACCGAATATCTTTAAGAACGAATTGTTTATTATTACTGTCCTCAGCATAATGTTCGGGATTGCTGTTACATTTGTCCTTGCCCAGACCGTTGTCAGCCGTATCAAGAAGGCAGATCTGGAAAGGGAAGAAGCCATAGCAAGCTGTGAACACGCGAGCAAGATGTCGACAGTCGGAC
The DNA here is from genome assembly GCA_963725545.1 of uncultured Nitrospiraceae bacterium. Lineage (GTDB taxonomy): Bacteria > Nitrospirota > Thermodesulfovibrionia > Thermodesulfovibrionales > SM23-35 > DYFC01. The sequence continues at coordinate 33,893 of CAVRZG010000034.1, forward strand.
GGCTTGCTGCAGGTGTGGCCCATGAAATAAACAACCCGTTGGCCATCATCAATGAAAAGGCCGGTCTTATGAAAGACATCCTCGAAATGTCGGGTGACCTCCAGAAGAACAAGGACAAATTCCTGAGTTTGATCAGCAGTATCTTTGACAGCGTAAACCGCTGCCGCACTATTACCCACCGGTTGCTGGGTTTTTCCCGGCGCATGGAGATTTCACATGAAGCCTTCGACATTAATGACGCAATAAGGGAGGTAATAGGGTTCATTGAAAAAGAGGTCCTTTACAGGAATATTACACTGAGTCAGAATTTGGCGGACAGTCTCCCGAAAATAACGAGTGATAAAGGACAGCTCCAGCAGGTGATCCTTAATATCGTAAATAATGCCATCGACGCTGTCGACGAAGGCGGCCTTATAGAAGTCTCTTCTACAGTTAAAAGTGCGGATACGGTGCTCGTCTCAATTAAAGATAACGGGAGCAGGGATATCAAAGGACAAACTTAAACATATTTTTGAACCTTTCTATACGACAAAGGAAAAAGGGAAGGGCACGGGTCTCGGACTTTCAATTTCTTATGGTATAATGCAGAAATTAGGCGGATCAATCCATGTCGAGAGCGAAACAGGCAAGGGAACTATCTTTACCCTTGAGATACCTGTAAAGCTGGGTTAATTTAAGGAGGATGTAATGTCACAGACCAAGGTTCTTCTGGTTGATGACGAAGTGGAGTTCGCGTCAGCATTGGCAGAAAGATTACAGATGAGAGATTATGACGTAAAGACCGCCTCCAACGGTCTTGAGGCGATGGCCCTTTTTCATAACAGCCCGCCTGATGTCGTTATACTCGATCTGCGTATCCCCGGCATGGACGGTCTGGAGATCCTGAAGAATATAAAGATATTTGACCCGACGATTGAAGTGCTCATATTGACGGGGCATGGCGACGTCGAAAGCGTAGCTGAAGGCATGAAGAGTGGTGCTTTCGAGTATATTATGAAGCCCATCGATATAGAGGAACTGACAGCCAAGATCGATGCGGCCAAGTTCAAACGTCTTAACATCCAGAAATGAAGGGCGGCAAGAAATGACAGACAATTTTGAACAGGAACTGAGGGTTCTGCAGCTTCGATTCATAGGGAAGATCCTGGCAGGGTTTACTCACGAGTCAAAGAACTATCTGGCCATTATCAAAGAGTCTGCCGGACTGATGGGGGACATGATAACATTCGGCAAATCCGGAGAAGAAGCCTCAGGTCAGTATCTTGAAATCATCCACTCCATAGAAGAACAGATCGAAAAAGCGACCGCTCTCTTTAAGTATCTCAACAGATTTTCACACAGAATGGATGCCCAGTATTCCGCGTTTGACTGTAACGAGCTGCTGGAAGAACTGACGGCCCTTGTGCTTAGGTTTGCCAATCAGAAAAGGATTGAACTGGTAAAGGATTTTCAACAGGATCTCCCGCAGATCTATCAGCAATCCTTCGATAGTTCAGTCTGCTCGTTTTCAGCTTCCTCGAGGATAACATCATGGGCTTGAAAAGAACAGCAGGATTATCATCAGGACTGAATCAGCAGGCGGTTCAGTAATGATCAGTATTATAACGGAAGGACGTCTGCTCGATGCCGAAAGAGAAAAGGGAGAATTTCCCTTTGAGACATGCAATACGGTTCTTAAGCATCTGAGTGGCACGATTACTCTTGGAGAAGGCAAAGTGACATTCACCTTTCCGATGAAAGTGCCTGATATTTAAAAGAAACTTGACAACGACCAGTTGTTGTCAATGTTGAATCAATTCGGTGAGAATTATATTATGGGACAAGATATAAAAGTGCTTTTAGTCGATGATGAAATGGACTTTGCCAACACGCTGGCACTGCGCCTGAAGATGAGAGACCTCAATGTCGGTATTGCTTATGATGGGGATGAGGCGCTGGCAAAACTGAAAGAAGAAGAGCCTGATGTTGTGGTCCTCGATCTGAATATGCCCGGCATGCATGGCATGGAGGTCCTTGCAAAAACCAAGGAGTCGTGTCCGCAGGTTCAGGTCATAATACTGACCGGACACGGTACTGATAGAGAAGAAGAAGAGGCCAGGAAGATAGGGTGTTGCGACTTTATCAATAAGCCTGCGGACATCAACTATCTGGAGCAGAGAATCAGGAAGGCCTTTCAGAGGAAGCGGGAAAGGCAGAGGTTTTCAATGAAGAGGGAGTTATTGATACCTCGATAAAGGATGAGGAGAGGATAAACTAACAAAATTCATAGACGGAGGAGGATTAAAATGCCAGACGAGATCAAAGCAGACGTTCTTTTAGTGGATGACGAAGAGCAGTTTCTGAAAGTCCTTTCACAGAGAATGGAGGGACGGGGTCTTAAGGTTGACACCTCTACGAGCGGCGAGGACGCAATTAATCGCGTAAAGGGGAAAGATTTTGACGCGATTGTCCTTGATCTTGCCATGCCCGGGATGAACGGCATAGAGACCCTGAAGCGCATCAGAAGCGAAAATCCCGACGTGCAGATTATCATGCTGACAGGCCACGGCAACCTTGAAAAAGGCGTTGAGGCGATAAAGGCCGGCGCTGTGGATTTCCTCGAAAAACCTGCTGATATGAACAAGATCATGGAAAAAATAGCCGAGGCCAAAAACAAGAGAGTACTTCTGATTGAGAAGAAAAAAGAAGCGCATGTTAAGGAAATCCTGGAGACAAAAGGCTGGTAGCAGAGACTCAATCTTTCAACAATTGCATCCCGAATGGCGCCGCACAGGCTCTATGCGGCGCCATTCTATAAACGCTCGCGCTGCTTTTCAGATTTTGTATCGTCTGTAGATTTCAACTCTCACGGGGCAGATACAGATGTGACGTGAACCAAAGTAAAGAAAGTAATTGCAGAATTTTTGTGAGCATATCTTTTTTACGGAAAGCCCCCCGGAAAGCTCATCCTCAATATAGCAGGTCGTCCATTTTTCATTGATGAGGCATTCGAAACTGTAAGGACATTTGACAGTGCGTTTCCTGGTAGGTTCAGAAATCTCGTAAATCATAAGGACTCTTCACACCTTCCTTATTCTATTAGATATGAATATGACTTTTTTGTCAAATTCTTTGCAAATCAAAATAATTCAGTTTAGAATTAGCTTCAGGAGGGATCGGTTTTATGGGCACTTATCAGGAATGCTGTTTTGCTAACCCCGGACTGTCTTTTCAGGGTGAAACGGAGAAGACATGAAGCAGAGTGAATCGATGGCCATAGTACAGGGAGTTATGGCTGAATTTGCCGAAATGACAGGGCTTTCGTCGACGAGCCTCCCCCGGCGCTACTTATGGACTGACTCTTTTGCAGTCTGCAACTTTCTTGGACTTTATCAACAGACAGGTGATGTGAAATACAAGGAACTTGCTGTACGCCTTGTGGAGCAGGTCCACTATGTACTTGGCAGGCACCGCGAAGATGACCGGCGGACCGGCTGGATCAGCGGTCTCAGCGAGCGGGAAGGGAAGGCACATCCGACGATAGGCGGCCTTCGTATCGGCAAGATAATGAACGAACGGACACCTTCCGACCGGTTCGACGAACGTCTTGAATGGGACAGGGACGGCCAGTACTACCATTACCTGACCAAATGGATGCACGCCCTCAATCGCGTAAGCCGGGTCACCGGAGATCCAATCTATAACACATGGGCGATGGAACTTGCGAAAACGACCCACGCCAAATTTACTTATCTGCCGCTCTACGGCGGTCAGAAACGAATGTTCTGGAAAATGAGTATAGACCTCTCGTATCCGCTTGTGACATCCATGGGACATCACGATCCTCTGGACGGACTCATAACCTACAATCAGCTTCAGGCGACTTTTCACGACTATTTCAGGAAATCGATTTCTCCGGACCTTACTGCGGAGATTGCGGACATGGCCGGGATCTGCCGAAGGGAAAGAGCTGGACCACGGATGACCCCCTCGGTATCGGTGAGCTTCTGATGCAGCGCCTACAAAGCGGCGCAGCTGAACGCCGGCAGATTTGTCATTCAACCCGATCTGACTGAGGTCCTGTTGAGCTCTTCTCAGCCGGGGCTGAAGTCCTTTTCGAAGAAGAATCCTATGAAGCTTCCTGCTGATTACCGGCTTGCTTTTCGTGAGCTGGGATTGTCCATCGGACTGCATGCTGCTGAAAGACTGAAGGGACTGATTCGGAAGAATCCGGGACATCTTGACAAGGACCATCTGTTGAATACCCGGTTAGAGACCCTGACACAATTTTTACCGCTAAGTGAAGAAATTGAGACTTTCTGGCTTGATACCGCAAATAGAGAAGCCGACAGCTGGACAGAACACCGGGATATCAATATGGTAATGCTGGCAACCAGCCTGAGTCCGGACGGATATCTATCACTTTGACTAAAAAAATGCAATTCGCAGAATTTACAGGCAGGCATATGGTCATAAAAACCTTTCCAATGCAGGATTTGAGTATCTGCAACTGTCAAATCGTTTCACATAAAACCGTGAAGGCATATCGGATATCAAAGCGCCCACAAAGGAGCTGCTGGAAAGCTTTTTCTGCCCATATCCCTGCCTGTTTTTTATCAAGTGCATTTTTTGGTTATGAGAAATTCAGGGTCTTTCGTATCCAAGTTGAAACAACGTAGATCCCCGGGTCAAGCCCGAGGATGACAATCTTTAATGTTTGTTTCTATTTGTCATTCCCGCAGGTCTTTTCGCCTCGGCGAATCAGACGAGTCTGAAAGCGGGAATCCATTAGTCTGATGAGAATTTCAACTTTCTTACGAATTAAACGAAATTTAGCTATTGTTTAAAACGGCAATTCCAAAGACATGACCGGGCAGAAACTTTTTCTGTGAATAGGGCAGGGGCCGTGGAGTTGAATGAGTTCCATGTGCTCTTTTGTGGAATAGCCCTTGTGTTTTTTGAAATTATACTGTGGGTATCAATTTATGGTCATCGTCGCCTCAAGCCTGGCATTATCGGAGTCTGCGGCTCGTTCTGCAGCGTTCGCCTGAGTGCCTGTTTCCTTCTCCAGCGCCTCATTCCTGACTGGTCCCCTAGAGCAGAGTCTCCGGCACCGGGAGGCCCCTGAACAATGGAGGCCTTGTAGTATAGTGGGGATAATCGAGTATCCCCCATGAAAAAGATTCCACTTCAGCAGAATGTTCGTCTCCAAGGACGCCAGGAAGTAATCTGAGACAGCGTCTATTATAACTAATGCAGGCAGTTCTCCGCGAGTCAGGATGTAATCACCGACGGAGAACTCGTGATGGGTCAGGGCGGTCGTGACCCTTTCATCAATTGCCTCGTACCTTGCCGCATAGTAATACAAGGTCTCCGGTCGTCTTCGGAGAATTCGATGGCCATGTTCTGGTCGAATTGTTTCCCTGCGGGACTTAACATGATGACCCTTCTTGCTGCCGGCATCAGGATAACCGTTTCTACCCCCATGAAAAATGGTTCTGGTTTCATGACCATGCCCGCGCCGCCTCCGTAAGGATAATCATCGACGGTCCTGTGTTTGTCTGTTGTATAATCCCTTAGATTATGCACCGGGTTTTTCAGCAGTACCCTTCTGGAGTGCTTTTTTCATGATGCCCTCACTGAGATATGAATGAAAAATATTAGGGAAAATTGTAATTATATCGCATTTCATTTCAGGACTTTGCTCTTGAATGCTGAAAGACCAAGTAACTATTAAGGGGTAAGAGGATTTTTTCCTTCTACCCCTCTGTTTTTAAATTAAGTTAATAAGGGATGTATTGCAGACTATGAAATATTATTCATCCCGCTTGAGAGCACAGATATAATTATTCGAGTATTTTGAGCACGCAGCGTTTGCCTATTTTTGTCCCTGATGCGCTGAGGATTGTTCTCATTGCGCGTGCAGTTTTACCTTGTTTGCCGATAACCTTTCCCAGATCGGTTTGTGCAACCCTGAGTTCAAAAACAGTGGTTTTTTCGCCTTCAACCTCGGTAACGTTAACTTCTTCAGGTCTGTCTACCAGAGCCTTCGCCATCTTTTCTACTAAGTCTTTCATCATTCTACCTCCATGCGAGTATTGGACTGACTATAAGCCAGTCCTTTGCATTAGCTTTTTAACAATATCAGTAGGTTGTGCTCCTTTCTGCAACCAAAGTTTTGCCTTTTCCATATCGAACTTTATTTCGGAAGGTTCTTTTAAGGGATTATATGTTCCCGAATATTTCTATAAAGGGCCCGTTCCTTCTTGCCCTGGAATCAGCTACAACTAACCTGTAGAAAGGTCTCTTGTGTGCACCTAATCTCGTTAGTCTTATTTTGACCAAACCATCACCTCCTTGAAAAGTCTATCATTTTAATATATTCCGGCATGTAAAGTAAAGTTTAGCACAAAAAACTTACACAGCAAAAAGGGGACGGAGAAGAGCTGAAAATACCCCGGATTCGTTGATTTTTCTCCTGATTATACAAAACAATGCCGACGGTCTGCGGTGATTCCACAGAACGGGCAGGGCGGTCCATCGTTTGATTTTTAAGGCCATTTTCCGTTATTATCACAGCATGGAAATGAAGAAATTCTTTGATGAATGCGAGCCGTTACATCATGAATACCTACACCAGATACCCGGTTGTCCTCAGAAAAGGGCGGGGGATGAAGGTGTGGAGTTCAGACGGCAAGGAATACCTGGATTTTGTGGCCGGCGTCGCAGTGGACATCCTTGGCGCACTGCCATCCGCGTGTGGTTGTTGCAATACAAAAGCAGGCCCAGCGGCTGATACACGTCTCCAACTACTACTATATAGAGCCGCAGATCAAGCTTGCAAAGCTGCTAGTTGAAAATTCATTCGCGGATAAGGTCTTTTTCTGTAATTCCGGCGCTGAGGCGATCGAGGCCGCAATTAAACTCGCCCGCAAATATTCCATGGAACAGCAGAGTCCGGAGCGTTTTGAGATAATCACCGCAGAGCATTCATTTCACGGCAGGACTTATGGCGGCAATTACCGCCACGGGGCAGGCGAAGTTTCAAAAGGGTTTTGAGCCGCTGGTGCCAGGGTTTGTATATGTCCCGTTTGACAATATAACGGCCTTGAGACAGGCTGTCACAAGAAATACCTGCGCGATCCTTCTGGAGCCGATCCAGGGAGAGGGCGGCGTCAGAGTCCCGGACCAGAACTATCTGCGTCAGGTCAGGGAACTCTGCAATGAGCATAAAATCCTGCTCATTCTTGATGAAGTGCAAACAGGCATGGGAAGGACCGGGAAGCTCTTTGCGTACGAGCATTTCGGTATTACGCCTGATATAATGACTATCGCAAAAGGACTTGGAGGCGGCGTCCCCATCGGCGCCATGCTTGCAACGGACACGGTTGCCTCGGGATTTCAGCCGGGCAATCATGCGTCAACTTTTGGCGGTAATCCACTGGTGTGCGCTGCTGCAGTGGCAACGTTTGAGACATTGCTTGAGGACGGGTTTATTCTTGATCAGTGCAACAGGATGAGTAAATATCTTTATTGAAAAACTCGAGGGTTTGAAAGAACAGTTTCCGAATATTGTCAAAGAAGTCAGGGGCAAAGGGCTTCTGCTCGGGATGGAACTGACGACAGATCCGGCGCCGATAGTGAAGCATGTGCCTTGAAAAAGGGCTGCTTATCAACTGTACATCAGGGAATGTATTACGCTTTATCCCGCCTCTGATCGTTCAGAAAAAGGATATCAATCAGCTGATAGACGTGCTGCAGGGTATTTTTTTGAAGCTTTAACTTTTGCCGTTTCACATGGGAAAATGAAATGAAAAGAGACTTTCTGACTGTTTTGGATATTTCTTCAAAAGAGATTCTGAGACTCATTAAGAGATCTGTGGAACTGAAGTCCGGCGTCGATTCGAACAAATGTCCTCTCATCGGAAAGAGCATAGGGCTTCTTTTTGAAAAAGCATCTACAAGAACAAGGGTGTCTCTGGAAGTCGGCATTTATCAGCTCGGGGCACAGTCTATCTATATGAACCCGAAAGAGATCCAGATAGGGCGTGGAGAGACTATCCATGACAGCGCAAAAGTCCTGTCCAGATATCTTGCCGGCATCATCATAAGGACATATAGTCACGATACCATTGCAGAATTCGCCTCTCATGCCTCAATCCCGGTTATCAACGGACTGAGTGATATGCATCATCCCTGTCAGGCATTGGCGGACTTGATGACCATTCATGAAAAGAAAAGACGCCTGAAAGGCATACGCACGGCCTTTGTCGGCGATGGCAACAATGTCCTGCATTCGCTCATCGAAGCCGCGGCGCTGACAGGAATGGACCTCATAATAGCCTGTCCAAAGGGATACGAACCTGATCCCGGAGTATTGAAAAAGGCAAGGGCATCCTCCGGAAATGGGGTCGATCACCGTTGTTCGGGAACCTGAAAAGGCCGCGAAAGACGCTGATGTATTGTATACCGACGTCTGGGTCAGCATGGGCCAGGAAAAAGAGGCGGTCCGGAAGAAGAGAATATTCAGGAGCTATCAGATTAATCGGGAACTGCTCTCATACGCTAAAAAAGATGCGATCGTGCTGCACTGTATGCCTGCTCACAGGGGAGAAGAGATAACCGATGAAATTATGGACAGCCCGCAGAGTGCGGTCTTTGATCAGGCTGAAAACAGACTGCATACTCAGAAGGCGCTCCTCGAATTTCTGCTGACATAGACCCGGCAGAATAAATATCCTATGAAAAAATATTCCGCGCTAATTTTGTTTTTTCTGATTATTATCTTTGTGTTTCCCGTCTCGTCCTTTGCCAAACCTCTGCGTGTCACAATCTACCCTAAAAAAATCAGCCCTGGAGATGCCTTTGTCATTAAAGTGACCGGAGTGAGGACATCCCTGTCTCCATCCGTTCTCTTTATGAAGAAAGAGATGCCTTTGAGCAATTGCGGCAAGGGTTGTTATCTTGCTATAGGGGCTGTTGATATCGAGACCAAGCCGAAGTCTTATGCTGTGACGGTCAAGGCAGGAAATAGAAAAAGGAGTCTGAAATTGCTGGTAAAGCGGAAGAAATTCCCTGAATTGTGCCTGACTCTCCCTGATGAAAAAGTCACTCCGAGCCCCGAAAATCTCAAAAGGGTGGAGGACGAGAACAAGAAACTTGCGGAGATCTTTCAGAACGTCTCGGAAGAATTATGGGATGGGAAATTTATTGTCGCCGCTGGAAAATGAAATCTCGACTGTCTTTGGGACCAAGCGGATCATGAATGAAAAATGGACCAGCGTTCACAAAGGGGTGGATATCAGAGGCAGGGAAGGTGACAATGTTGAAGCGTCAAACGGCGGCAGGGTTGTTTTGGCGGAAGAGCTTTTCTTCGGCGGCAATACAATTATTCTTGATCACGGTCAGGGGATCTATACCATTTATATGCATCTTTCCAGATTTAACGTGAAGTTGGGGGATTATGTTGAAAAAGCCGACACCATCGGATTTGTCGGCTCAACCGGCAGAGCAACCGGACCGCATCTCCATTTCGGCGCGAAGGTTATGGGCATCAATGTGAACCCGGTTTCGGTGACGAAACTGAAGCTCTGAGTGAATGCCGGGAGTGGACAACGAGAGAATCAGTTTCTCACAGGAAGAAACACTTTAGCATAAATCGGATACTGCCTTTGTTTCTTCAGAAAATCAGCATACTCTGCGATTTGACTGGGATGATGCCTCCACCTACAACAGAGAATTTCAAGTGATCTGAAATTTTGTTTAATCCTTCATCAAACACGCACGCTGGAAATTATTCTATGTGCGGTCTTCAACCGCTAATAAACAACGCTGAAGAATGAGGAAAAAAGGCTTTTCGCTTTCTCTATCCCCAAAGCCCTCATTATTCAACTAAGTGTTAGATTTGCAGTTATATCTTCAGGACATAATATCTTAGCCAGACATAAACGGTTGAGATAATGACCGTCATTACCATCATCGGCATTCCGTAGAGCATGAACTCCGAAGGAAATCCTCTTGCCGAGTTTCTCCGACATGCCGACAACAATAACGTTTGCAGAAGCGCCAATCGCTGTACCGTTACCGCCGAGACATGCGCCAAGGGCCAGTGACCACCAGACCGGCATCAGATCGGCATGATGAAGGAGTTGTGCTCCTGAAAGATTAGGCCAGAGCTGCTTTGCCATATCTACAATCAAAGGGTTCATGGTTGCAACATATGGGATGTTATCGATAAAGGCAGATGCAAAGGCAGAAAACCACATGACCACCATTGATGTGGCAAACATATTGCCCTGTGTTATTGCAAGGACCTGTACCGACATCCATTTTATAAGACCGACTTTTACAACACCGCCAATTATAATAAAGAGTCCCATGAAGAAGAAGATAGTCGGCCATTCTACTTCTGCAAGAATATGATGAGGTTCATGGGTCTCTGAAAGAAGGAGCAGGAGACCGGCTCCGAATAAAGCAATGGTTGCCGGCTGAAAATGGAGCACACCGTGGAACACAAACCCGGTCAACACCATCGCAAGAACAAAAAGGGATTTCTTCAGCATAACCGGGTCTTTGATGGCCTCATTTTCATCCATTGCCATGATCCGTTGTTTCAATTCTTCCTTTGTCTTCAGCTTCTTGCCCCAGATCAGTTTTATCGCAAAGACATAGAAAACCATGGTTATGATAATTACCGGTGACAGGTGGTATATGAAGTCCATGAAATTCAGTTGCGCTTTTGATGCTATCATGATGTTCGGCGGGTCACCGATAAGCGTTGCGGTTCCGCCGATATTCGATGCAAGGGCACATGAGATGAGGTATGGCATGGCATCCACCTGAAGTGCATCTGCAATAAGAATAGTCACGGGTACAATTAAAAGTACTGTTGTGACATTGTCGAGAAAAGCACTCAGTACCGCTGTAACGATAGCAAATATTGCCATAATCCTGAACGGCTCACCTTTGCCCCACTTTGCGCTCTTTATGGCTATATACTCAAAAACGCCTGTTGGTCTCATCAGATTGATAATCACCATCATCGAGATGAGAAGAAAGATGACGTTCCAGTCAATTCCGAATTCCTCTACATGAAATGCCTCATGCTGTTCAAGGATCTTGAGAATAAGCATTACGCCGGCGCCGAAGATTGCAACAATTGTCTTGTGTATCTTTTCCGATACGATGACAGCATAAGCGATCAGGAATATCCCTGTCGCTATCCAGAACGAATAACCCATAACAACCTGGGTTGAAGCGGCTGCAGCCTCATGTGTCATTTTCCACCTCCTGTATTTTCATTTAGCATCGATTTTGTTATCTCGTAGAACACATCCCTTTCATAGAGCATCCCCGCCACCTTGTTCTCTTTATTCAGGACAGGGACTCTCTTTACATTGTTTTTCAGCATATGGTCAACACATTCCATCAGTGTTGCATCTTCTTTTACGGTAATTACCTTCGGGGTCATGAGATCCCATGACCTTTTTCCCTCCGGCCTTTTGCGCGAATGATCTCGACCATGCCATCCCATGCAAAGCTGCCAAGGTTCATTAAATCCATATAGGCAGGGTGGACCGCCTTGAGAATATCTCCGATGGAAAGTATTCCAATGAGGTTTCCTGATGCATCAAGCACCGGTAGCGCCTTCACACCTATTTTTTCCTCCCCTCTCTGTGCTATCCTGAGAAGGTTTGCAGCCTCTTTAAGGGTGTTGTCAGGCTCAGATACTCCTGTAACGGTATCATCAAATCCTTTGCCTTCATAATACCTCCATCAGATAAATTGTCAGCAAATAAAAAAGGCCGCTACAGGTGGATATCCACCTGATAGCGGCCCGACTCTTTTTGCAACCCCCCTCAGAAACAGAAACTATTTCTGAACCCGGTTATAGTGTTTTATAAAATGAAACATTTGTCAAGCCCGCGGTTATCGGGACAGCAGTGATTTTCTAGAAAAATATCTTTAAATGACATATTCGTGATAAATACTATGTTGCACGTCGAAATAATTATTTTGTGAGTATATCAAGAGTATCAATTTCTACGTAAAGTGTTGTTCTTTGCAGAGACCCCATGCCCCGTTGACTTCAGGAAGACATCGAGAAAACAGGCTGAACTCTAAAAAATGCCAGTTATTTTTGTAATTCATTATCTCAGGCGAGAAGTCTGCACCGCGTGTTTTCAGGTGTATTTTACAGTATTTGACGTTGGCAAAATAGAATAGAGTATCAAGTCTATCTACAAGTTATTCCTGCGAAAAACTCTCCTATTTCAGCAGAAACATATTATATTAACGGCTCAATGAGCCGCAGCACCTCTTCAACTTCATTCCGCTTCCGCAAGGGCAGGGGTTATTACGTCCTGTTTTGGGGGATGGACTGATGACTGGTTTGGGTGGCTCTACTTCACCGTTCACCAGATACCATGTCCCGGCTTCTTTTTTAAACGTTGATATTTCGTGGTGTTCTCTATTGATCCCCTTGTCAGTGTATGTTGCAACAAACTCTACTTTGCCTTCATCTGTTTCAGGTGCTCCATCCGTTTTAACTATCTCAAGCTATGCCATTCAGAGCTTTCAGCCCACGCTCTGGTAGTCTTTTCATCAAAGTCTGTCCTGTTAGGATGAAGAGACGAAAGTAGATATCCGATTTCCTTCATCGCATAGGCGCTGTACGGGAACGCATCAGTTCTTCTGCTGTAAGCGCCAGCGTCTAATTTTTCTCCAATCAAAGGCAGACAGCATTCATTGTAGGCAACATTTGAACCGCAAGGGCAAGTATCCGTGGTCGTCTCCGAGTACGAAATATTCAGAATTATATATCTAGCACGAGAAGCAGAAATACTATATTGTGCAGGCAAGATGCGGACGGTGTTGAATCAGTTGACTTATTGTATGTTCGCAGAACTGCCGAATGCATGTTTTAAAAGGTATTGATCATTCTATCAAGTCCTTGTGCCGTAGAGTACTCTTTTGATATATCGATGCCGACAAATAATTTGGTCAACCCAAAATACCTCCTTACGAAACCTATTTATGATAGGCAGGAATGTCTCCCAACCAAACCTTCATCGTGGCAGTTAACAATTAACACATAAAAAATACTAAATTGCATGGAAAATGTCAACCATTTTTGTCTGAAGAATTTTGTTCTTTGAAAAGATATTTTTTTTGCGTTACTTGTTGATTGCATTTCAACGATAGTACAAGATATTTGAATAAGGATAAAGCTTCAGCGCAAATGCAAAATATCCTTTAAAGCTCCGAACTCACTAATCCTTACATTTAATGTAGCAATTACATTCCAACTTGGCAATGTCCCCTTGAATTACATCTTTCCAAATTGACCTGACGGTCCTCAAGGAATTGCCGGGTGGGTTTTTCGATTTTGATTTCCATGCTCTTTAACTCCATCTCTCCCCACCAACCTAAAGAGTGGTAACCTTCAGACCCCTTTACAATATCAACGGTACCTTTTTAATAATCATGAAGCAACTTCCCACAATACAGACAAACTCTAGCTTCTCGCTTTATAACTTCAGCACAATAGAAACATTTTTTCATTCCCTTTGACATCTTCTCTTGTCTGACCTTTTGATTGTGAGGTTTAAGCCATATTGCATGAGGCAGCGCCACAATAAATAACATAGCACCATAAAACCACCACAATAGAAAGTTTTTCCCTTTGTTTCGGGCTACAAAAGCAGGGATTAATCCAATAAGGAGTGCTAATGGCAATATTTGTATCAGTTCTGGTTCCATTATTAATAATAAACTAAAACACATTATAATTGATGATATCTCTTTCCTCGCTGAAAATCTGATACACTTATACCATATGAAAGACAGTGAAATTCTGAATTCCGCTATACCGCCGCAGGTGAAGATTTACCGCAGGCTCAAGACTTCCGGATCAAAAAGCTATACCGATTTCATAACAAAGTTCCGGGTCTTCCTTGAAGACAGGCCGGGCTCGTTGTCGGATCTCGCCTCGCTGATAGCAGCGTGCGAAGGCAATATCAGTTTTTTTCATTATGACCGCTCTCTTGATTCCAACCGCGTGGTGGTTGAAGTGCAGATGAGAGGGAAGAGGAATGTCGCGGGACTCTTTAATGAACTGCAGGCAAGGCATTATTCCTTTGAAAAAACAGGTGGCGGAACGGAAGACGTCCAGATAACAAGCGCCGGTAATATTCTGCAGATAAAGGTGCGATTGGAAAACGTGTCTGGGACGCTGGCCGCGTTCGCTAACCTCTTGAAAGGCTATGATGCAAACGTGATTTACATGCTGTATGACGAAGACATCGACACAGCGTCTGCGGATATCGCGATGGCCACAAAGAGCGTGGAAGAGATCAATCAGGTGCTGGATGGTGTCAACAGGGCAGGCTATTACTATCGGGTTCTTTATAAGGGTTCTGATGAGAAGGAAGTAGAACATGTCATAGGGCTGAAATTGGTAGAAAAGTTTTTTCTCAAGCTGAGGAGACTACTGCCTGAACAGGAATTCGGGGAGCTGAAGGCCATAGTCGATTCTTCACAGGGGATGTCTGCCGACCTCGTGAAATTTTACGAGGAAGCAGGAAATTCCCTCGAGGCCGGGGATGTGTTTGAAAAGATAATGACACTGGCCTCAAAATCAAGGGGCCGGACAGGAATGCATTTTTCTGCCGAAGAGATGCCGCCGGTGCGGATCAATGAGAAGGTGACCCTGTATAGTTTCCGCCTCCCGACATCGGAAAATATATACTTGTTCCGTCACAACGGTGAGATAACAATGATCGATGCCGGATACGGAGTATATTATGAGGATATCAAAAGGTTGCTCAGGGAGAGATCCCTGGAGCCGTCAAAAGTCAGGAGAATATTTCTGACTCATCCCGATGCCGATCATGCGGGCACGTCAGGGTATTTCGCCGGGGAATTCGGGACTGAAGTGTATCTGCATCCCGGAGCAAAGGGAGTCATCGAGAATCAGAACAGAGCTCACGGTCTGACAGGCAGACTTGCGAATCTCAACAGGTATTACACAAGGCTGATCAACCGATTCACGGAGAACAGATTCCCGGACGAGATCAAACATTTCCGCCTGGATGATCTGGGACATGAAGGCGCCTTCGGAGTTATCGATTCCTTTATGATCGGAGACGTTGAATTTCTCGTCCTCGAAAGCCTTGGCGGCCACATCCCGGGGCATGTGTTCTTCCTGAATAAAGACCATGGTCTCGTATTCACGTCTGACTTCCTGATCAATGTTCAGAGCCTCTCTTCAGAAGACAGGGAAGTCCTGGGCGTTTACCGCTATCTCCTGACCAGCCCGAACAGTGATAGCGAGTTGTACAAAAGAGAATCAGAGGCGTTGAGGCAACTAATTACGGGCCTTGATAATGCTTTGAGACGATCTGGCAGAAAAGCAATTGTTTTTCCGGGGCATGGGGAGTATTATGGAGCTTATTTATTATCTGAATTTGGAAGATAACAGGAGGAGGCTAAATGCTAAAGGCAAAAGACATTATGACAAAAGAAGTTGTTACGGTGAAGTTGGATACAACAATAGAAGAACTCGCCCGATTGCTGATGAAACAACAGATAAGCGGGATGCCGGTTATTGACGATAACGGAAAACTTCTCGGGGTTGTCACTGAAAATGACCTTATCAGCAAGAACAGCAGGCTTCACATACCGACGATACTCAGGCTATTTGATGCTTACATACCACTCGGCACAAGCAAAATGGAATCGGACATCAAGAAGATGGCCGCGGCAACCGTTGGGGAAATATGCACAAAAGAGGTCACAACTGTTGACGAAGAGGCATCTGTCGAGTATATCGCAACTATCATGACTGAAAAGAGGATACATCTGCTCCCTGTCTTGAGAGAGGGCAAACTGGTCGGGGTCATCGGGAAGAAAGACCTGATAAAGGGGCTTGCAGGCGAGACTTCATAACAGATCAAGCAGGCCGATCGACTATTTTTTTCTCGTGCCCGGGTATTTCCCTTTTTTTGTCAGAGGGCAGCATTCCGGTTTTGGAAGACTGCCTTTGTACTTCTTCCTCAAGACTTCAAGAAGATCAGGAATCATCGGATCAACGAGGAAGTAGCATTTGAGTCTTCCGTGCTGATAATAGTCAATAATCCTGAAAGCTCTAAGCAGAGAGAGGTGCTGGGAGACGTTCGGCTGGCTGATACCAAGAAAATCTCCGAAATCACTCACGCACTTTACTCCGTTTAAGAGCTCTTCAAGAATCTTTATGCGTGTCGGGTGAGAAATAATCTTAAGGATGTCGATCCTCTGCTCAAGTGTTGTCATGAGTTCTCCTTATTATGTCCTTATTGAGTACGGTAATATTAAGTATTTATTATATTCTGAAATTTTAATATAAAAGAGAGTAAAGTTTCGATATATATTTTCTGCCGGACTGTTTTGTGTTTCCGGCCAGACCTAATCTGGTGTGCGACAAATTTATAGACCATCTCTCTTCCTCTAACCAAGAGGTACTTTAATAAACCCCCTCTTGGGCTAAGAGGGGGAAAGGGGGAGTTACTTTGACGTCGGCTAAGATATTCAAAGTAACCCCCTCAATCCCCCTTAACCTAAGGGGGAAGCTTTTGGGCGCTATAGTTCTCGATGATAAGATTAACCATAAAGTTGTTGTAGCCCCCGCCAAATCATTCATAGTGAATATGGTATATTCTTGATGGTATATTAGTATGACGGTTTTTATATAAGGAGTTGCATGGCAAACCTGAGAAAGCGGCTTTTACTTTCAGTAGCACTGATCGTACTCATTGTCTCTTTTGGAACTGCCGGTTATATGGCTGTTGAGAGATGGGACTTTATTGATTCACTCTATATGACTGTAATAACCCTGACAACCGTAGGGTTTAAAGAGGTACACGACCTGACATTCAGCGGGAGGATCTTTACGATTGTCCTTGTCATAAGCGGTGTCGGCACTGTTTTCTATACATTGGGTATAGGCGCAAAGCTTATTGTTGAAGGTGAGCTGCAAGAAATATTCGGGAGGCAGAGATTGGAAAAGAAATTGAAGGATCTGAAAAACCACTATATTGTCTGCGGATATGGAAGGATGGGAAAGATCATCGCCAGGGAACTGAAGCAAGAGAAGCTGAAATTTGCTGTTATTGAAAAGAGCGATTTTGCAGTGGACCCGGACGAAAAAGAGGAGGTACTTGTTATTCAGGGTGACGCAACGAGAGATGAGCTTCTTAAGCAGGTTGGAATTGAGCGGGCAAAGTGTCTCATTTCAGTCCTGCCGACTGATGCTGAAAATCTCTATGTTGTCTTAAGCGCCAGAGGATTGAATCCGGATCTGCTCATTGTCGCACGAGCGGGTGAGGAAGGTTCGGAGCAGAAACTACTCAGGGCAGGGGCAGACAGGGTTGTCTCACCGTATCACATCGGCGGCCTCAGGATGGCGCATACTGTATTGAAGCCGGCTGTCGTCGACTTCATAGAATTTGCGACAAAAAGCGGCAACATAGATCTGCAGATTCAGGAGGTTTCCATAAAGCAAGATTCGAGACTTGTGAACAATACATTGGATCAGTGCGGTATAGGAAGGGATCTTGGAATTATTATAGTAGCAATAAAGACGCAGAGCGGCGAAATGAAATTCAACCCGACCTTCCGCACGACAATAGAAGCGGGAGATACCCTGATAGCTGTCGGCGAGACGTCGAAACTGGCTATACTTGAGAAGATGGCTTCTGAAAAGGGTTGAAGGGTTGATACGATAAAAAGCTTTTATACACGATAAGAATTGCGATAGCTGTCCGAAATATTATTGGAAAGGCATATGACTCAATTTCTGAATCAAAAAACTACCTGTGTTTTTGTTCAAACCTCTGTATGACTTTAATGTCGATGCAAAGATTCAAAGCTGGGACCTCCGCTTCGTCTTCGGTCTCGTCAAGGTTGCCAGTGATTTTGAATGAAGAACCCTGCGGCAAAAACCGCAGGGTATCTTAACGTATGGAATCATGTCTTTATATTCGCTCGTTAACCCCACGGCAAGCCGATGGGGAACGCACTCGCTATCCGTTTCAGAAATCGAGTCATATACCCTATTCACCGGCGAAGTCGGATAAACGCTGGAAAAATCCCCTTGTTTATTTGACTTAAAAGGAAGTAGTCATTATAATCTTCTTAACGGCAGAACGCTTTTGGCGATATTGGAGTTCATATGGAAAATCTATGGAAGAAATCAACGAACTCATAGAGCAGCGGATCAAGAAACTTGAGGAATTGCGGCAGGCGGGTTTTGAGCCCTTCGGCGGTGCCTTTTATGCCGAAGACCATGCTTCCGATCTCCACGATAAATTCGGCTCTTCATCAAAAGAACCCTGGCATCTGATCCGGTTTCCTGTTCCCTTGCGGGCAGGGTTGTTGCGATGAGGGATTTCGGGAAGGCCGCTTTTGCGCATGTTCAGGACACCACAGGGAAAATCCAGATCTATTTGAGAAAAGATGTCCTCGGCGAAAAATATGCGCTTATCAAGAAACTCGATATCGGGGATATCGTCGGACTCAAGGGAAAATTGTTCAGGACAAAGACGGATGAACTCACTGTTGAGGTTGATGATTTCGTTCTTCTCACAAAATCCCTGAGACCGCTGCCTGAGAAATGGCACGGACTGAAGGATATCGAAATACGGTACAGGCAGCGATATGTGGACCTGATCGTCAATCCCGAAGTGCGCGAGACATTTATCAAGAAGAGCATGATCATCAAAGCGATCAGGGACTTTCTCGAATCCAAGAGTTTCATTGAGGTCGAGACCCCCATGATGCAGCCGATCCCGGGCGGCGCAACGGCGAGACCGTTCAAGACCCACCATAACGCACTCGAGGTCGATCTGTATCTCAGGATCGCTCCGGAGCTTTATCTAAAAAGGCTCCTTGTCGGCGGCTACGAAAGGGTATATGAACTCAACCGGAATTTCAGGAACGAGGGAATTTCAACAAAACATAACCCTGAGTTTACGATGCTCGAATTTTACATCGCCTATAGGGACTACCATTTCCTCATGTCTTTTACGGAGGAGTTAATTCCCCATGTTGCAGAAAAGACGCTCGGCACTCTCAAAATTCCCTACGGAGACGAAATCATCGATTTGACGCCTCCATGGCCGAGGATACCGATGCTCGATGCATTGCAGCAGAAAGGCGTGCCGCAGGAGATATTTACCGACGGCGAAAAGGCGAAGGCATGGGCAAAGGCGAACCGGATCGAGATAGAAGAGGGGCAGGTCTCGGGAAAATCCTTGACGAGATATTCAAGGAGAAAGTCGAACCGGAATTAGTGCAGCCGACATTTATCACTGATCATCCTGTGGAACTGTCGCCGCTCGCCAAGGGAAAACCGGCAATCCCGCCTTGTCGAGCGCTTTGAACTGTTTATGACTTCGCGGGAGATCGCGAACGCCTTTTCGGAGCTCAATGACCCCATGGACCAGCGGCAGCGGTTTCTTGCACAGGTCGAGGCAAAGGCACAGGGAGATGAGGAGGCCCACAGTATGGATGAGGATTTTGTGAGGGCCCTGGAGTATCGGCATGCCTCCGGCAGCAGGGGAAGGCATCGGCATGACAGGCTTGTATGCTCCTACCAATTCCCAATCATACGGGAGTGATCTATTCCCTCAGCTGAAGCCGGAACAATAATAAATAAGCGATGAATGGATGAAAATAAGCGAGAATACTTTTAGCACTTCATGATTATAATGCTTGAATAATCAGGCTAACTATGAACCTTCCCTATCAGATATTCATCGCGCTCAGGTACCTTAAGTCGAAAAAGAAACAAAAGGGCATCTCGGTGAATACCCTGATATCGATCGGAGGTGTTGCCGTCGGCGTCATGGCCCTTCTCGTCGTCCTGTCGGTGATGAGCGGATTCCATGAAGACCTCCAGAAAAAGATCCTGGGAGTGAACGCCCACGTGGTTGTTCTCAATTACAGGGGGGACATGCCGGAGTATGAGGACGTTATCGAAAAGATAAAAGGTGATCGAGGATATCGCTTCATCCTCCCTTTGTCATGGGACAGGTGATGGTCTCATACGGCAACAGGGCCCATGGAGTTTTTTTGCGAGGAATATCCCCTGAACTGAGAGGAAAACAACGGATATAGGAAGATTCATGAAGGAAGGCAGTCTTGAAAGCCTGATCCACCAAAGACGAAACCCCCGGCATTGTTATCGGTAAAGAGCTCGCAGCAGTATCGGTGCTTTTAAGGGGGATGTGATCACCGCTTTTGTCGCCGGTCGGCAAGATAGGTCCCCTTGGAATGCTCCCGAAGGTGAGGCAGTTCAGGGTCGTGGGGATTTTTGAGGTCGGCATGTTTGAATATGATTCCAACCTTGTCCTGACAGACTACGGGCTGCACAGGAATTTCTTCGATATGAAAGATGGCGTAACAGGCATTCAGCTCAGGCTTGCCGATATCTACAAGGCTCCCGTCGTCAGGGAGAAGGTTGGAGAAAGCAATTACAGGTTCCCCCTCTATGCAAAGGACTGGATGCAGATGAACAGAAATCTCTTTTCGGCACTTAAATTCGAAAAGTTTGCCATGTTCATCATTCTGATCCTGATCATCCTCGTTGCTTCATTCAATATTGTGAGCACCTTATCATGAATGTGATCGAGAAGAAGACGGGAGATAGCGATTCTCAAAACAATGGGCGCGACGGACAGGAGCATCATGAGCCATTTTCATGCTGCAGGGGCTGCTGATCGGACTGTTGGGACGATTATCGGGGTGACCGGCGGATATCTTCTCTGTTATGTTCTCAATACCTACGAGATTATAAAGCTCCCTGCAGACGTCTATTACCTGAGTCATCTTGCCGGTGAAGACCAAATTCAGCGGATTTCGTGGCGGTGTCTCTTTCTGCGTTGTTATCAGTTTTTTTGCGACGGTCTATCCTGCATGGCAGGCGGCAAAGCTGGATCCGGTGGAACCTCTGAGGTATGAATAGCAGGGGATTAAGCCGTTGATATGTATGCCCTCTATATCATCTTGAGGAGGTAGTTGACCATGTTTAAACTCCTTAGACAACTTATCGGTCTCGCTATAATCGCAGGGCTCATTTTCCTTGCCCTTTCACTATGGAAAGGCGGGAAGCCTTTCCGATGGTTGGGACTGGAGTCTGAGAAAGCAGGGGTGGTAATCAAGAAGAAGAGTGAAGAAGTGGGTGAAAAGGCTGACGAGATTAAGAAGAAGACGAACAATGTCCAGGGTACGACAAGAAAAGTTGCTGAAGGAATAAGAAAAGCTGGAGACAAGGTGCGGGATGTGGCGGGGTTAAAGGATGAGAAATAATTTTTTCTATCAATGGACACCTGATCGGCAGACATGAATCTAGGTTACGAGTATAGGCAGAGTGAACATGTTAATTGAAACAAAAGAGCTTAAGAAAACATTCAGGACTGATGCGGGGAAATACAGGTGCTGAAAGGCATCAATATTTCCATAACAGAGGGCGAGGTGGTGGGGATTGTTGGGGCGTCAGGGGTGGGCAAGAGCACTCTGCTGCACATCCTCGGTATACTGGACAGCCCTACATCGGGCAAGGTCTTTTACAATACTACCGATGTTTTTTCCCTTGACGGAAACATGCTGGCATCTTTCAGGAACAAAACAGTCGGCTTTGTCTTCCAGTTTCATCATCTCATGCCTGAATTCACCGCTTTGGAAAATGTGATGATGCCGGGCCTTATCAAACTGAGCCATCAAGCTAAAGGCACCAGCTATGAAGACATTCGCAGTAAGGCTGAAAATATCCTTGCTCAACTGGGACTGAAAGAGAGAATAAGACATAGACCAGGGGAACTATCAGGCGGCGAGCAGCAGAGAGTTGCTGTTGCAAGGGCGCTGCTGCTTGATCCCAGGGTAGTGCTGGCAGATGAGCCGACAGGTAATCTGGACACTGAAACAGGCGAAGATCTCTTCAGGATATTCCTTGAACTGAACAAACAAAAAGGCATTACTTTCATTATTGTAACGCATAATGAGTCACTCTCAAGCCGATGCGGCAGGGTCTTGAGAATGCGGGACGGATATCTGGAGTAGTACGACAGCAGCCTTGCCGATTCATCTTTTTGCAACCTCTAAAATGGATTACTTTGATGCAAAGGACATTAATGTATTGGTAGAGGATTCTTTGCATTGACGAGCATCTCAACTTCGGAACTTGCCGGATTATCAAATATGTCTTTCGGTGACCCTGTCTGCAGAACCTTCCCGTCTGAATAAACAATCATTGTGTCGGCAACTGCAAAAGCTTCGGAGGAATCATGGGTTACAAAGACTATCGGCACATCGAACTTCTTCTTTATGTCTATCAAAAACTGTCTCATCTCTATGCGGAGCGGATTATCCAGGGCTGAAAAGGGTTCATCCAGCAGGAGAGCATACGGTTTGCGCATGAGCGCCCTTGCAAAGGCGACTCTCTGTTTTTGGCCACCTGACAGTTCAGAGGGGTACTTCTCCTCAAGTCCTTCGAGATGAAATGCCCCGATCATTTCTGCGGCTCTCTCCCTTCTCTCTGATTTGCTCGTTTTGGAACCGTACAGGATGTTATCAAGAGCGGTCATGTGCGGGAACAGAGCGAGATCCTGAAATACATATCCCAGATGCCGTTGCTGAGGAGGCACATTTATTCCTTCAGACCCGTCAAACAGTGTATTGGCTTTTATACGAATAAATCCATCATCGGGTATCATTAAGCCCGCTATCATCTGGAGGGTCATGGACTTTCCCGCTCCGGAGTATCCGAAGAGCACGGTGAGTTCGTTGTTGATTTCCCATGCAACATCGAGACTGAACCCGTTGACCTTTTTCCTGAGATTAACTGATAACCCCATCAGATGATCCTCCTGCTGTATCTGTTGGCAAAATAGAGAAAGAATCCCGACATGAGGGTCAATAGGATGACCATTCCATTTGCTTGCGACCATTCGCCGCTGCCGGCGAGTGAGTAGATGGCAAGAGGCATGGTATCGGTCTTTCCCGGAGATATTGCCTGCCAGCATCAATGTTGCTCCGAATTCACCAAGTGCCCTTGCAAAAGAGAGCACAGTACCTGCCATTATGCCCTTTTTCGCGAGAGGCAATATCACCCTTACAGCTCGTTTCGAATTCTGAATGACCCAACGTATAAGAAGCATTTATGAGGTTTTTATCAACGGTTTCGATCGCTGCACGAGTTGTCTTTATCATCAACGGAAGAGATACGACAAATGAGGCCAATACCGCAGCATACCAGGTGAACATGATGCTCCATCCGGTACATGCATATATCTGTTTTCCGATAAGTCCGTTCCTGCCAAAAAGGATGATCAGATAATATCCCGTTACTGTCGGGGGCAGTACGAGAGGGAGGGTGAAAAGCATATCCAGCAGTTCTTTGCCTCTGAAGTCTCTTCGCGCAAGGAAGTAGGCAATAGTGACGCCGACGACGATTATGAAAACATGTTGCAACCGATGCCACCTGCAAAGAAAGTCTCAGTGAAAACAGAATAGAACTATCGAGCATGTACTTTCTAAAAACCGTTGCCTGCTGTCTTTCTCTGGCAATCTTGAATCCATGCTTTTCGAGAATCCTCTTCCCTTCAATTGAGGTGACCACTGCAATGAATGATCTTGCAGCTGCCTGCTTTGTCGGTTGCTCTTGACTACTGCCGCTGGATAAATGACCGGATTGTGACTCTGCTTCAGGGGCGGTTGCTACAATTTTTATTTCTTTGGCCCTGACTATTGCATCTGTCAATATACAACACCGGCGTCGACTTCTCCGCGGCGCCACATAGTCAAGCACCTGTCTCACATTTTCGGCATAGAATAAGTTTGTCTTTTATGCAGTGAAGCAATCTTGATAATATTGAAGGACTTCTTCAGCATACGTCCCGGCCGGAACGGTTTTCGGGTTGCCCTACAGCGATCTTTCCTACCTGATTCTGCCCGAGGTCTCTGAAAGGTTTGTATTGAAGATTTTGCGAATCTGCCGGCATTACAAGCACTACGCTGTTTCCCGCAAACTTGATTCTGGAATCCGGGCAGTGATAAGGCCCTTCTGATTCAGCTTCATCCATATCTTTCAGCGCAGCAG
Source organism: uncultured Nitrospiraceae bacterium (assembly GCA_963725545.1). Classification (GTDB taxonomy): domain Bacteria; phylum Nitrospirota; class Thermodesulfovibrionia; order Thermodesulfovibrionales; family SM23-35; genus DYFC01. The sequence goes on from CAVRZG010000034.1 coordinate 58,005, forward strand.
ACGCAAAGACATCAACAGGAGCTCCACCTCTGATTTGTCGAACCAGATCGCCGGATGCGCCGAAATTGAAGTTCACTTTTATCCCTTTATATTTTTCCTCAAAAACCTTTCCTATTTCCTCAAAGGCATTTTTCAGGCTTATCGCTGCCGAGACGATTATTTCCTGCCGATCTGCAGCAACGCAAACTCTGTCGTGGAAAAGAGCACGCCAATGGCAATCAGCAGCCGATAAGAATATATTTTCATAAGCAAAATTGCTCACTCACCCTTTCCCAAAAGGGCAGGCCGGATACTTACAGACTTCGCAATTCATGCATAAACCTCCGTGTCCGAGTTCAGCCAAGTTCTCTTCTCCCGATCCTCTCGCCTGCAAGGACCCTGGGAAGGATCAGGTCGAAGATCGTTATCTTTGCGTACATACCGCATGCAGGGATTCCAAGGATAGGGATTGAAGGCCGACCATCAATATCCAGATAAGCCGACAAGAAACATTGCCCCCGGAAGAACGGCAGAGCCATAGGCTATATCTGTTGCCCCGAGATTCCTTACGGCGAACCTTGTCACATCATCGGGGTCAACGGACATGCCTCCCGTGGTAATAAGCAGGTCGGCGCCGGCGCTTATCAACTCCTTCAGTCTTGCCTCAATGAATGATTCATCGTCAGGCGCATAATAGACGCCGACAATTTCACCGCCGACCGCATCTATCTTGTTTGTTATGACCGGAGCAAAGGCATCCTTTATCCTTCCGTAATACACTTCGTTCCCTGTGATAACAATACCTGCCTTTGGCTTTCTGATTTCTCTGACGTGAATTATCTTTCCGGCTTTTTCACCAATGCTGACTGCGGCCTGAACAATATTCTTCTTGACGATCAACGGTATGGCCCTTGTAGCTCCAACCGACTGTCCTTTCTGCACGAGGGTATTGTTATGGAGCGTTGCGCACATAACATCTCCTAACATGTTGAATTCAAACAGCGCATCCTTATTTATCTTTAAAAGGCCGTCTCTGCCGGCAATGATGTTTATCTTTCCTTCTTTCGGTTCACCCTCTATCTTTACTCCCTCACCTAAAAGCGCGTTTGCAAGGGCATATGCTGCATCGTCCTCATGCATTTCGTCTTCCGCAATATTCAGAACAAAAAGGTTTTCCTTGCCGAGTCTTCGAAGATGGCAGACATCTTCTTCTCTGATAATGTGGCCTTTCTTAAATGCCCGTCCCTTGAATTCCCCGGGGCGTATCTCTGTGACATCATGGGCGAGTACGGTGCCTATGCTCTCCTGAACAGGTATTTTTGTTGCTCCGGGATTGATAGTCTTATAAGGGGATCACACATAAAACCTCCTCTAGAGTCAGTTTTTCTGAAATATTTTCTCGGAATCTGTCTTCCACAATTTTCTGCAAGTCCGTTCTCCAGATCCCTGTATTTCTTCAGGATTGTTCTTGCATTTTCTGTAAGTCTGCACCGCCTCCATCTTTTCCGCCTGTCTGCCGGTCGATAAGTCTCATGCCGAGTCTTTCCTCCATAGCATTCAGGTAACTCCAGGCTTTTCTGTAGGATATTTTGATCTCTTTTGCAGCCTGGTTTATCGAACCATATTTGTCTATGGCTTCGAGCAGGCATCTCTTTCCCCTGCCGAATACAGGCTTGCCCGTCAACTTCAATCCAGAACTTTGATTTGATCTTTACACTCATTATTCCACCGTTATGTAAATATGCATAACGCACGTCAAAAAAATACCTGCGTCATTTTCTCAAATACCTTTTCTCGATACAGGTCTGCGAGCCTCTGTACCTCATCCGCCCGAAAATAGGGGATGTCTGTATCCATTTGCTTATCGCCCACAAAAGCAATCAAGAGAGGATCTTTGACATCTGAGGTCAATGGCTCAATATCCTTCGTGAGCAACTTCTATCTTGGGATAGGGATTTTTTTTGTGACCTTCCATCAAGACGATATCCGCATCCTTTATATAGAGATCGAGCAATTCGTCAACGCTGTATTCCCGTTCAAAGGCCTCCATCACGGCCAGTTCGGTTGATGAAACGAGAATGGTCTTGATACGCACCCTGCTTTTCTGTGACGCCAACTGTCTTTCCCTTCACGATCAATATCAAATCCGCTGGGAGCGTGTTTTATAGTGGCGACGCGGTATCCTCTGCGGCTTAATTCGGGAATAAGTTTCTCAATGAGAGTTGTCTTGCCGGTGTTTGACCGGCCAACGATGGATATAATCGGTATCATTTTGCTCTTCTCATTCCTCTATAACACCACATTGACAAATCTCAGGTAGGGACGCAGTAAAGGTGTTCCTCCGCCCTCGGAAACAATTTGCAGGACTTTTGGCCGATCCAGTACAACAGAGCCGCCCAAATGGGTAACAGGCGTCCCTGCAAATATGTCCCGGCAGACAGGTGTGGAAGGTCCAAGAATACTCACCCATCTGGGATTTCCCAAATCGTTTAATATTGTTTCTAAAGTATTATTCAAGATAGATGTAGCTGTAATGATAGCGACGGTGCATGTCTTTAGTATGTCTCCCCGGCTTTTAAAGCTCAACACATTCGGAAGAGCCTTATTTTTTTCCAGGATAGTCAATTTTGCTCCGGTTTGTTCTATGCGCGGCACGAGGGGTCTGAAAAGACCGACCATAGCCACATGATCCCTTGAAGAAAGGTTCATCAAAGCAAGAGTATCACTTTCCTCCTGTGGAGCTTCCGCGCTAAGGACGGCATTGGCCGTAGCAAGACCCAGCGCTCTTTCCACGGCATTGCGCCCGTTGACCAGATACATTAAAAGTTCAGAAGCCGGCATACCGGAAAGTTTTCCGGCCTTTGCGACAACACCACAGTGAGGTTCCAGGTTCTCACGAATAACAGCCGCCAGTCCTGTGCCTCTCTTATTCAGCGCAACAGCAGCATAACCGACGCCTATGCGAACCTCCCTGACCTTTATTCCCGTTATCCGCTCCGACATATACTCATGGAGCCGTCGGGCAATCTCATTTTCTTGCAGCATACCTGTTCCTCG